>JBBQZY010000038.1:0-1558 GCA_038207305.1 Chitinophagales bacterium | reverse complement strand
GATGGGAAGTTATATGATGTTGTCCGAAAGATTGATAATGGCAGGCAAATAAAATATTTCTGTGTTTGGGATCGTGAAGAAGAAACGCTGATTTCGAAAACAAGGCTGTTCAATTCGCAGGCACAGCAAATGCCGGTTCAGGATAAGAGCCGGCAAATCGTTGAAAAAATAATCAAAACAGGCATTTTAAACGCCAATACAACCTTTATTTTAGAGAACTATATTTTCCCATTATTAATTTTTGATATGGTCACGTATTCAGACCCTGAAATACAGATATCCCTTCCGCCTCCGCAATCTCTTTGTTAATTATCTGGTTATTTTCCTCTGGCATGTGCTAATTTTAATCAAAGCCAGGGACTTAATTTTCCAACTTTGATGCCTTTGTATCAGAGTTGATATACTTATATTTATCCCTTTCATGATGAAAAAAATAATAACTCTTTTAATACTCCTCTGTTCAACGACAGCATTTGCCCAGCAGGTTCATGTAATTAGTAAAACGGATCTGCAACCGGTAAGTGATTGTCATATTTACAATGCAGATAATTCAGTTTCAATCATCACCAACAATAAAGGAATTGCAGATCTTTCGAAATTCAAAAGCACTGATATCATTACCTTTTCGCATGTGTCATTTGTTCCCGTAGTGCTCGAAAGATCCTATTTTACAGCTGAAACAACTGATCTTTCACTTACCGTTGCTGTAATCAACCTGGATGAAATCGTGCTCTCAGCCAATAAAGTAGAAGAGAAATACCGCGATCTTCCTGTCAGGATTGATGTTATTCCTTCACGGTTAATACAGTTTGGAAATCCTCAAACATCGGCAGATCTATTGCAACAAAATGGAACTGTATATGTTCAGCAAAGTCAGTTGGGTGCAGGTAGCGCAGTGCTGAGAGGAATGGAAACCAACCGTGTACTAATGGTTATTGACGGTGTAAGGATGAACAATGCTATTTATCGCGCAGGCCATATTCAGAACGTTATTACCATTGACCCCAATATTTTAAGCCGTGTTGAAGTTGTACATGGCCCAGGCTCAGTGATTTATGGTAGTGATGCCATGGGTGGAGTATTGCATTTTTATACCAGGAATCCAGTTTTATCCACTTCCGGAAAAACCTATACTTCTGGAAATGCTCTGCTCAGGTATTCTTCTGCAGCAAATGAATTTTCACAAAGTTACAATATCAATGTCGGCGGAAAAAAAATAGCTGCATTGTTAGGGGTTAGTACCAAAAAAATCGGTGATTTACGCATTGGGAGTAAAAGCGACAGCAAATATGGCGACTGGGGAAAACGGCTGTATTACGCTGAGCGTATTGACGGAGTTGATGTTACAACCAAAAACGATAACCCATTAATCCAAAAGGGTTCAGGATATTCGCAGTATGATCTCCTGGGAAAGGTGTTGTACAAACCAACCGATAATTATACTACGACGTTAAATATGCAGTTCTCAAATTCAAGCAATGTTCCGAGGTATGATCGACTGACTGAAATGTCAGGGGTTAATATGAAATATGCTGAATGGTATTACGGGCCACAAACC
>JBBQZY010000037.1:0-4658 GCA_038207305.1 Chitinophagales bacterium | reverse complement strand
TGTCTTGTCCTAAAATAGGTTTACACAAAAAAGTGTAAATGTATAATTCAAATGAATTTGTAAGAAGAACCTTTTATAGCCTTGAACTCAAGCATCAGATTTGTAAAGAACATATCGAAAATGGCCTTTCATTACGGCAATGTGTTGACAAATACAACCTCAGTCATCATTCATTGGTTCATGACTGGCTGCGACAATTGGGATATATACCTGGTATAAACAGACGAACAAGAAGTGCGTATATTGGCATTGAAAATTTTCAGCCATTGCCAAATAAATCCAAAAAGAACATCCGTTCATTAACCCCGGATCAACAACAAATTGAGCTTCTTAAAAAGGAGCTGGAAGATGCTAAGTTACTGGCTGAGGGCTATCGAAGAATGATAGAGATAGCAGAAACCGAGCTTAAAATCCCGATCAGAAAAAAGCCCAATACCAAATAATCCATGAATTAAAATGCAAATACTACAGGGTAGGCCTGTGGCGTATTTGCAGGTTATTTGGTATTACCCGTCAGGCATATTATCAGCATTCATGGGAAGCGCAAAGCGTTCAAACAGCTGACTTATTAATATTAAAGGAAGTAATGATTATAAGAAAAGAACATAGAATAATAGGCACCAGAAAGCTGTATGACATGCTTCAGCCCTTTATGATGGAACATGGTATAAAGATGGGAAGAGATGCTTTGTTTGACCTGTTGGCTGCCAACCAGCTGCTGGTAAAGAAAAGAAAGCGAAAAGTACAAACCACCTATTCCAATCATTGGCTTAGAAAGTACCCTAATTTAATCAGGAATTTTATCCCCGGAGCCATCAACCAATTATGGGTAAGCGATATCACTTATTGGAAAATATCTACAGGTGAACATCTTTACATTAGTTTAATCACAGATGCCTACTCCCGTAAAATTGTTGGTTATCATGTTGCAGAAACAATGGAAGCTATCCAAAGCATTCGGGCGCTGCAAATGGCCCTTGCAGCCCTTGAAGGGGCTGCCGTGCCATTGCAGCTCACCCATCACAGCGACAGAGGGATACAGTATTGCAGCAACAAATATGTAAAGCTATTGCAGGACAATGGCATCAGGATCAGTATGACCGAAAATGGAGATCCGTTAGAAAACGCTGTAGCTGAAAGAGTCAATGGAATTATCAAAGAAGAATACCTGAGCCACTATCAAACCGGCAATTTACCGGAAGCAAATAAACAATTACAAAAAGCTATCAGCCTGTACAACAATAACAGGCCACACATGAGCATCGGCAACTTAACTCCAAACCAATTACATAACAATAAAAAAATAAATCATCACAGATTATGGAAAAACTATTTTAAAAAACCAGGTACTTTTGAAAAGAAAAATGAAATTGATCCTGTAAACCTATTGCAGGATTTATCTATTAACCTGTAAACTTTTTTTAGGACGAGTCATAATTTATCCATATAATGAGTAAGTATTTTAAATTCATCCTCTCCGGTTTCATAAAATTTAGCTGATGAAAATCTATACTCAATCGGATCTTTACATTGTTGCCAATGCGGTTGAAGTGGATTTTCCCCTGGCTATTCTTAGCAACTTCCAAAAAAGCGATAACCCATACTTCGCTAATCGTACAAACATTAAATAATAAAAGGCTGTACTTAATTTGTTCCATCGGAACTCCCAATGTTCGTCCAAGCATATACGCAGTTAATGGCCCATATTCAGCTAGGTGTGAAAAATATATATGTAACAAATCTTACCTTGCATTGCACCATTATCGCTGCTTTTAATCCATCGTCCGGGAGTTTTCTGTAGCAATGCATCATCGCAGGGGGTGGTTGTTGCAATCGTATTTTGTCCCCAGGCTGATAAAGAGATGACAAGTGAAATTATTATGATGATTTGCTTTTTCATTTTCAACATTTTATTTATCAATCATCGCCTGCAATTTTTCCACTTCGAAATTTTCTTCAAACAACTTCCTGAGATTTTTGTCTTGCTTCGAATCACTCCATTGCCAGTATAAAACAATAAACTGCGGAACATCCGCGGGAAGGTCTTTTCTGAGATATTTAAGGTTTTCAGTAACCAGCATAGTGCCACCTTCTTCCTCGGTGCTGAATACCGGTGTACCTGGGTTAAAACCCCCAGAGTTACCACCAGTAACAATTGCCGGCGAATCAAGCAATCCTTCTTTGGTAGTTTTCTCCAATTCATCCCGGATATTTTTTAGCGCATTATTTTTTTCTTTTACCATTTTATTCATTTGCTCATCTCTTCGCTGCTGGTCGGTTTGATAGGACATTAAAAAATAATCCACAGCAGATTTTAATTTCTTTGCATCTTTTGCATATGTTTTTTCATACCCTTCAATGGTTTTCTTTTTCAGCGCTTCCTGTTCCTCCAGGGAACGCATAGGTACCTGGTCAGAACTTTTTATCATATCATCATAAAACTTATTCAGGTAAATCAATGCCCTGTCCAGGTATTGCTTACGTGTTACCGGTGTGTAGGGTAGCTCGCCCTTCCTGTGGATCAAAACGCGGCGATACCCTCTTCCCGGTCCGCCTTCCCACATCAAATCATAACCTTTCCATGATCCCTGTACTGTTTCTTTCCTTTTAATTATTTGACCGTCAATTAATACATCATTATCCGCCAACTCTCCCGTAAGTAATGCTTCAAAATTATTGACTGTTACCGCTATTGCTGCTGTTCCGTCGCAAGGGTAACCGCCGACTATTTTTCCATCATAGCACACTAAATCGCAAAAGTGCCATAAACAATCATAGCCTGATAAATGGTTTAGTTTTACAAATTCCATCTGTACTTGTCCATCGGGGGTGGTAATGTATTTCACTTTACTGGCAAACCGGTCATCATAATTTCTATACTTCCAGTCTCCGTCAAGACCCATGGGTACAGGAATGACTTTAAGCATCATTTTGTACATTTCTTCCATCCTTGCAGCAATGGCCAGTTCCTGTGTTTTAGTAAAATTTGTCTTATCGGTAGGAATATATGGATTGGTTTTGGGCCTGATCCATTTGCCCTTTGTATTCATGATGACGTTATCGTTACAAGGCGTATCCTGGGCATATAAGTATGATGCGGTTGTAAGGATGAGTAGAAGGATGATGATTTGTTTTTTCATTTGTTTTAATATTTTAAAAGTATAACTCAGGTAAGGGTTCAATGTGATATCGAAATTCTTCCTCCAAAACCAGTGTAAGATCCCATACTACCAATACCGCTGTTAACAGTACTTTTAATAATGTTGCTGTTATTTCCTGACCGTCCATCGATCTTGTTCGTATTTATTAGAATATGGCCACTTTCATCAGCTTCAATAGTTCCGTTCTTGGATGGATCGGCTGATTGACCCTGTTCTGGACCGTTAGCTGCTGATTTCTTTATTTCATCTATAACTTGTTGTACTTCGTCAGGAGTTACTTGCTCTGCGTCACCAATCGTTGTTTCCAAATGGCCATCATCGACAGATTTTAATATGGGGTCTTCAAAAGTCAGTTCAACTTCTCCTTTCTGGGAATTATTTTTCCTCATTTTCAGTTTTGATGAATCAATGTCTATTGTGTTGCATCTTTCCATTATTTTTCCAACAGGGAGTTTCACTGTTGCAGAATGCGGGCAGTCCGGTATTTTAAATTGCGGCAATACTTTTGTTTGCTTTGGTACTTCGGGAGTTTCTGTGCAAGGATAATACAATACAGGATTGTCAATAAGTGATTTAAAAGACGATATGAAGTTTGCCTGGTAGGTAAAAATCCATTGATTTGCTTTCCAGACTTCATGGCTGAACTGGTTCATGACCGAGCCATAATCATTTAATGTTGAATAACCGATAAGCCTGATGAAAGTCCTGATCTTTTTCTTATTCTGATAATAAACTTTCTTCACTGCCACAGTTCCTTCATCCATAACGGTTTTAGCCTGAAACAGGAAATTGTTATGAATAGCTATTTCATCATCGCAACTGTGATTCTTGGGTAGATTCCTTAATTCCGTATCATGCTTTTTTTGGAGTGCATTCAGTCTTTCTGTTGTAGTGTTATGATAGGTATTTGCTGCCATAACCATTACCTCTTCAATTGATAAAGCTGATTTCTTATGAATAGTTGCCAGGATAAGCTTTCGTTCAGCTACATTGTGCGGTTGATTATTATGCATATACAAGACCGGTTGGTGGAACTCAGGGTCGTTCATTTTTGCCATAAAGACTTTTGCTCTTTCCTCCGCCTCCGCTTCCTTCGCTCTTGTCTGACTAAGAAGTGAATCACATGCTTCCTTAAATGCTTCCCACTGTTTTTCAGCCATTTTAGATTCAGTAACGTTGCCGGGAATTGGTGGGAATTCGTTCCAAAATGGATCAATGCCCAGAAGATCTTCATCCAGTGGATAAGGAAATTCAATATCGTCTTCATCAATTTCGTAACCTAGCTCTTTCAACTTTTCTTCTTTTTCGGATGTATAACATTTTCTTATCGAAGCCTGCAGTGCAGCTACTGCTTTTCCACTATCTCCCTGGGATTTATAAATGTTGCTGAGCGTAAGATTTGCCATCGAATGCGAGGAGTAAAGTGCAGTGGCCGACTCAAGAAATTTTTTTGCATTGTTCATATCCCCAAGCCCATACCATGCCTGGCCAATGTTG
>JBBQZY010000036.1:0-4702 GCA_038207305.1 Chitinophagales bacterium | reverse complement strand
GCTTCCACCGCACGCTGATTAAAAATTCCGTGTGATAGATTATCAGCAGTTGGATAACCACTTGCCAGGTAAACCACATTTATTTTTGAATCGCTCAACCTATTTTCTTCTTTATTTTAGCTATTAACATATAAGCGCCTGCTTTTGCACGCCTGAAAGGTGACCTTGCATAGTCTGCAAATTTTTCGGCATACAATTCAAGTTTCTTTTCACCGGATAAATTTGCCAGCGCTTTTAACTGGCAGATGTGCAGGTTGTGATACATAGCACTGGCTATGTACAATGGTTTGTTGATCCAGTACCAGGTCCAAAAACCATTGTCGAAATATTCAATAGAATCTACCACAGATTTTATCCCTGTATTCAAATGATCTTTTACCCATTGCTGCTGAGAAATACTTACAAGGTCTGAAAGTCCGAACAATGCATAATTATGGCCGTTCAAAATTTTCTTACCCCCTTCAAGGTACCAGGCGGCATCGTTTTCTTCCAACCTGCCCCTTACACCTTGTACACCATAGTCATATCCAAAAGGAATTGCCATTTTTAAAGCTGCATCGAGGTAGTTATTGTTTCGGGTAAGACAATAAGCCCGGCATAATACGCTGATACTTTCGCCCTGGTTCATGGCACATGGTGCACCGTTGTCTCTTTCATCACTATCATAATCGAGTACCATCAATGAACCATTTTCCTGCACTTCGCCCATGCTTATCAGGTAGTCTGCTACATTTATTATGTGATCTGCATGTTCCTGCTTTCCCGTATTTAGAAATTCTTCCCAATGTGCAAAAGCAAAGGAGCACATACCCGTACAAAAATGTACAAGTTTACCTGCTTTAGAAGGGAACATCGGCAAACCTTTTTCATCAAAGTCTTTGTAGTGTTCCTGGTAAAGCCTGTCGCGGAATGAGAGCGGGTAATAAGCAATTGCATAATGGCTTTTCTTAGCCTGATCGGTGAGTTTCCAGTAATCCGGGTCATTCACCCAATACATTTTAAATTTTTCTAAAAGGTCTCTCATAAAATTTCCAGTCGATCTTTTTTAGAAAGGTAATATAAAAAATAGGCCAGGCTTAAATATACCGGCATGATATCGGGACGTGAGGTGAATATCTTTTCATCCAATGGCAAATTAAATGACCGCATAAATTTAACCGATTCATCAAAGATTTTATAATTACTGATGTATTGTTGAAAATCTTTGTTACCTGATGATTCGAATTTTTTATCAAGTTTATTTTGATACATGCCCACCGGTGTGAATTCTTTTAAAAGATACTTCAGCTTTTTTTTAACCGGTTCACCTGCTGTAAAACTATACCCATAACCTGTTTGAACCGATGCAAGCTCAGGATCCATTTTACGGATCATCGCTTGCTGGAAATCGAACGAAATACCATGATGCGGTAAAGCTTTGTAAGAAGTTCTTGTCAGTTGACGATCGATAAAAGGTGTAACAAAATGGCCCAATACATTTTCTGCATTGGTACGAACACCCATCAGGCTTGCCACGTATACTTCGTTGTAATATTTCTGAACATATTTTTTGGATATTTTTTTTGCATTGATATCCAATCCTAATTTTTTAAGAAGTTTCGTCTTTAAATAATCAAAATATTGTGCTTCAAATTTACTGTCGGTAAAACAACGGCCGGCAAGATGGTAGGTTAATGCATACTTTGTAAAATAATCCACACTCCATGACGGCATTTCCATATGCCACTCGTTCCTGTATTGCTCACCGCCAATTCCGTTTATACCAAGTTTCTTATCACCCAATATTTCTGAACGATGCTCAATGGTATGATAATCTTCCATCAGGAAGCAATGCATGCGGATATGGCCATCGTAAAAGTACAATGACTTTAGCAAGGTTTCTTCCAGTTGCTGTGCTGTTTTATCAAGTTGATGTTTGCCTGGTATCACCCTTAATTGAAGCCCGGCCGTTTCCGCCACTTTTTCTGCTATAGTAAGCTCAAGGTCTTTCGTTTTGCGCCAGAAAGAATGTATCTGGAAATTTTTAAAATACTTCCTGATCTCTATCAGCATCATACGGCTATCGTGCCCTGCCGTAAGGCCTGAATCGACCCCATAATTATTTCCGAATTGCTGAATATCTTTGAAATAATCATCGATGGCAGCTATCTGCTCATCCACCGCCTTATTAAAAGAAACGGTTGTTTGTTCAGGAAAGCCGAGTGCTGTTTTATCTTTTACAATTTCTATTTCACCGACCTTATCTACAAGGCTTATTTCTACTCTTGCTATTTCATTAAAGAGTGTATCCGGGCCGATCTGCCTGCCACAGGTGATAACTTCTGCTGCGGCGAATTTATTCAGCGTAAGTTTTTTTTGCATACCAAATATCACCGCCATGAATGAACTGGAAATAATATCAGCATTGGTATCAAAATAAATATTCGCAATACCGGCCTGGTCGGTCAATAATTTTATAGAATTACCATCGCCGGAATAGATCAATGTATAACTGCCCCTGATCTTATTGTAATTGAAAGTACCGTTCCGGAGGTCATTCAGTATTAATTGCAGGCTATGTTGGAGCTCATTGGAACCCTGGTAAATAGCTGTGCCAGCGCAAACCAACAGGCTGTTTCCGCTAACGATAAAATGATCTTCTTCAGATCTTATCTTTTTATAACTCCAGCATTTGTAACCTGCAATGTGGAATTCATGCGGCGCTTTTAATCCCATCTGTTCAAATACTTCCAGCGCTGCTGAGGCTGCAAAACCAGGAGCGTTTTGCTTTAGCAATAAAAAAGCCCCCATTATATTACTTTATGAAATTTCATGAATTTTTTGATCTGTGGATTTTTGTTAAATCCACCATGCAACTGGTGCACTTTAAAACAAGGGCCATTGTTACCTTCCAGCAGCACAAATCCTTTTTCATTTTCAACTACGATCAGGTCCCAGCCAATTATCTTTAAAAATGAAACTGAATTGGCAACTTCCAACATGGTTTCCTTTATTTTTTCCCAATTGGGAATGGGAGATCCTGCGATGGCTTCTTTTGTTTCAGGATGCGCTGTGTACCAAACTTTTTTGCTTTCCGTTGGAATGATATAAGAACCTTCTCCTAAAATACCTTTATCAAGATCTATATCGACAGTTATTCCACCAACAGCAAAATTATCTACCGGAAAAGAATGTTTTGTACCGATGCGTTGAACGGCATGTGCAATAAAGGCCTTGTTTGTTTCAGGATCAACCATTGTAAGCAACCGGATTGTATTCGTTGTTGCAGGATAAAAACGTTTTGAATAATCTGCCTGGTAAATCATCGGACAGATAATATTAAAATCCAGTTCTGAAGCATAATCAATGAATTCCTGTTTGCCTTTCAAAATTCCGTTGATAAAAATTTTTTGTGGATCATCTGAATTTTTAAAAACATTCACTTTGCCACCTCTTGAACCTCCGATGGGTTTTATGATAATGTCGGCTTTGGTTTTTATATAATCCCACACATCATCAAATGTTTTAAAAACAACTTCGGTTGATTGAGGGACAATTTTTTTATTGTTGATGAATGCAAAGTTATCAACCACCGGGCAGAAATTTTTAAAGAACAACGGGAAGATCACTTTATCATCTACGTAAATAGAAACGTTCTTTTTGTTGATCTTGGAAGCAATTAGATTTTCCTGGTAATCTGAAACATAATCTGCCGGCTTTGTTTTCTTCAAATAAAATTCGTAACGAAACCAGGCTGCACTAAAGAAACCTTTCGTCCACATACTAAGTCTTGCCATCATCGGCATGGGCGTAAGTGTTTTGAATTCCCTGATCCAAAACTTAGTGTAAGTAACCAGCCAGCCGTATCTTTTTACTACTTGCTCTGTAATTTTCATTGCTTAAGATTATTCACCATCAACCGATGTTTACCTGAATTTGATCTTACAAATTCATCCGACCTTGTTAAGTTAATATTGAATTCTGTTCCCAGTCTTTTTTGAAAAACGCTGATAAGGTGCGTTCGTTCTGCATCGCTCAGATCGTTTGCGAAAGGTTCGTATTTAAAAATAATATCAGCAGGATTTTCCTGTATCAGCTGGTAACGTTTTATTTTTTCTGTAAGTCCGCTGATCTGCATGGTTTGTGTTGCCAGAATAGAAGAGATGAAACTGCCATCTGCTTTTACAAACATGTCGGCAGAACGGCCGCTCAATTCTTTTATCTGTGTATATTTTTCGCCTTGCTGTAAAATGCCTGTATCACCATTTAAGTATCGAATCAATGGGGTGCGATAATTATATAAAGACGTAATTAAAAAACTATTCTCGGCTCCTGAAACAGGATGTTTGATCGTTTCCATGTGAACGATCTCATCGGGCACTATATAAGGACCGCCCATGTTGGTTTGAAAGCCCAGGCAATTCACTTCGGCACATCCAAAGAATCCTTTCACATCACAACCAAATACTTCGCTGATGAAAGCAGCCTGTTCGATGGGCAATTGTTCGGCTGTTGTGAAAGCACCTTTTATCTGCAGGCCTTTGTAATTTAATTCCTTTGCATAAGTTGCCAAAGTATACAGGCTTGAAACATAACCCTGCAAATGCGTTTTGCCTTTTGATTTGATCGTATCGAGGTATTGCACTGCATTTTCTTTTTGTAAATTAAATGCAGGCATAAACAATTCGTTGGAAACCCACTTTTTGATCCTGTTCTTAAGTGT
>JBBQZY010000035.1:0-5483 GCA_038207305.1 Chitinophagales bacterium | reverse complement strand
CCTATCCAATCCTCACCAATATCACTATCTCTTTAAAAGTACATCACTACCCTGTATGTATGTTTTCTAGTGTAACTATTTCTTAGATCCCTGAAATCAGCCATTAAAAATTGTTTAACTCTACACAAACCGGTCTATTATGAAAAAAATTACACTTTTAAAAATGAATAGCTTTTCCAAAGGCTTATTCGTCGCTTTTTTGTTTGCCTCATGTTTAGCTTCCGTCAAATCATCAGCACAGGTTTTTTGCAACAATGAGGTTACTTACTTCACCGAAGATTTTGGCGCCGGTACCAATACCGTAACAAATGCAAACGTAATAAACCAAAATTATCAATACAATGGACCGTTGGGAAATGGCTCATATCGTGTTATCAATTATACAGATCAGAACGTTGGCTGGCATAAATCTCCGGATCATACCCCGAACGACCTTGAAGGCAGAACACTTGTAGTAAACGCAAAAGCAGGTAATTTCTACAGGAAAGGCGTAAACTTTGGCGCTGGTTATCCTGCAGGTTTTTATGCAGTGAGCTTTTTTGTTATGAATGTGGATATTCCTGGTACTTGTGCGAACCCTTTATTACCGCAGATAACTATCAAGGCTGAGTACAGGAATGCAAACAATAACTGGATAGAACTGCAAAATTCTCCTATCACTACTGCTCCAATTCCTGAAACAGCTACACCAACATGGGTTCAGGCTGGAGGCGTATTTGTTTTACCCACTACAGGTAATTTTCAGGTAACGAGGATCAGGTTCACCTTATCTGATGAAACCGTTGGCGGTTGCGGAAATGATTTTGCATTAGACGATATTAAATTGTCGAGCTGCCCCGAAGGTGGCCCGGTACCTGTTAAATTCCTCAGCGTTGCTGCCCAGAAAAATGGAACAGGCGTGAATGTTCTGTGGGGCACAGCTTCAGAATCAAACAACGACTATTTTGATATTGAAAAAAGCAACGATGCAGGTGTTAGCTGGGTTAGTATCGGCAGAAGGCAGAGCGCCGGAAATAGCAGTACTACCAGAAACTATGCAGTATACGATGCCAAACCAAGTGCTGGTGCAAACTATTACAGGATCAAACAGGTTGATAAAGATGGTACTTCCAAATACTCAACAACGGTGGTTTACAAACTTGCTATTGAGCAAACCGAAGTAGCTGTTTTGGCAAATCCTTTTATAGCAAATATCACGGTTGATTTCTTAAGCAATCGCAGTCAGAATGTTAGCAGCCGCTTATTCGACAATACCGGTCGGCAGGTTAACACCCAGAAAATAACTGTTGCCAAAGGCTCTTCCAGAGCCCAGATCGAAACCGGTAATTTAAGCAGGGGAATGTATATCCTGCAGGTTATTGATGAAGATGGACAGATTCTTTATAGCACTAAACTAATTAAGCAATAAGTTTTAAAAAATATTTGATATAAAAAATGCTGATCCAACCGGTCAGCTTTTTTTATATCAAATAAAATCAGGTCAATCAAACGTAAAATAATGATTGTAAAATATTATCTGCAGAAGTTCAACTGTATACCTATCTGCTAAATAACAATTACCCGAACATCTAACAGTAAACCCTTCAAACTTTTAAACCCTTAAACCTGAAACCGTTCTGCCTACATCCCGGTCCTTCCATCCCTTAACGCCCGCTTCTTCCCTTTGTTCTTTCTTTCCCATTCCAGCATCTCAGCTGTCTTTTCTATCTTTTTAGGCTTGCCTGATGCAACCTCAGTTTTAGGAGCATTCGGCACAACCAGGTTATTCCTTGACCATTGTTCGCTTCTGATAAGCCGACCCGAGCCCGGGTCATAATATTTCCATTCGCCATCTTTCACACTATAAGGTTCAGCTTTTACGATCTTATAATCAATGATCTCCCCGCTCCCTGTTCCATAAACAGCAACGGTATCATAAGGAGAATCAGGATTATAACCTTTCCAGTTCTCTTCATGCTCCAGGTCGCCGAGGTAAGTGAAATATTGTTGCAGGCCATCTTTTCCACCAAGTATATAGTGCTCCACCGCTATAAGGTCGCCTTCCAGATTATAGCGGCGCCAATACCCGTCCTTCACCCCTTTTCTGTAGACGCCTTCTTCCTCGTAACCTGGATTGCCCCTTATCTCATCGGTATGCACCACCCATTTACCTTGCTTTTGTCCCGCCTGGCTCATGGCATTGATGGTATCACCCTTGGCATTCAGCTTATATTCTTTAAGCTGGGCAGAACTATTGCTGATGAATAGAAACTGTATGATCGCCAGCAAGATCCAGTAGCGGAGTTTGAATATTTTCATGTTATTAAATTGGATTTCTCTGATAGATGGCGGCTGTTTAAAAATAAACTGTTTTTTATACCAAAAATTGTATTCAAATTTACAGGAATACTCATTTCAATAAATGTTAATTATCCCGGTTGATGAAAGACTATAAAAAATACTACAGCATTGATGCAGCACCTGAAGATGTGTACAACGCCCTTACCAATGAAGCCACCATACAGCTATGGAGCGGTGAACAAGCCGTAATGCCATTGGAACCCGGTGCAGAATTTTCCTTATTTGATGGAAGCATTACCGGTACGAATATCGAACTCGTGCAGGATAAAAAAATTGTGCAGGAATGGTATTTTGGAGAACAAGAACAACCATCCATCGTTACTATCATATTACATGCTGCCAAAAAAGGTACTTCTGCTGAATTGAGGCATACCAATATCCCTGATGAAGATTTTGAAAATATTTCGGAAGGATGGGACCAGAATTATTTCGGCGCTGTCATCGATTTTTATGATGAATGAGATTCTTCATTAATTTATTTTCACTCTATATCATGACGCATCTGCACATATTGTCGAAAACAATTGGTTTACCGGGAACTATTTCCGGAGTGCTGAATAATATCAGGAAACAGCAAAAATTCCTTGGCCAGTATATTGCACCCATATTAAAAGATGCCATTAGCAACAATGACGGAAGCCTGGGAGATGCAGATATAAAAAAGATAAACGGTTACTACGGACTTGCCGTGCCAGCCATACTCGGTGAGGCTTTCTGTGTACTACATGGAAACGAAATGTCGCTTGCAGCGCGTTGGGCAAGTACCTGCCAGGGTGCTATGACAGGTTTGTTTGATGATTTTTTCGACAAGGATTATTTATCCGATGATGCTGTTGAACAACTGATCAAAATAGACAAAACCTTAACAACCACCCGTTCCAATCAAAAGCTGTTTGATATTTTTTATAAGAAGGCTTTGGAAAATGCACCGGATAAAAAACTGCTTCAGGATGCGTTGTTTGATGTGTACAAGGCACAGGTAGAAAGTAAGAAACAGGAAGCCGGCGGCCTCTCAACAGAAGAATTAAAACGGATTACTTTTTACAAAGGCGGAAGCTCAGCGCTTTTTTACCATACTGTATTTTCTCCTGAAGCCATTGGCAAAGAAAAAAAACTGCTCTACGATCTCGGTGCTGTCATGCAACTGGCCAATGATATTTTTGATGTTTATAAAGACAGGGAAGCAGGCATTCAAACACTGGTAACCGATGAAACACATATCGGCAAACTTCGCAGCCTGTTTAGCAATAAATTAAAAGAACATTATACTGATGCTTTTAACCTCGGTTATCCCCAAAAAAACACACATAAATTTTTAAACATTTTATCTATCGGAATTTTCAGTCGCTGTTTTGTATGCCTGGATCAGCTGGAACAAAATGAAAAACTTACGGGTAATGTATTTGATGTAAAAAAATATTCCAGGCAGCAACTTATCTGCGATATGGACACGAAAATGAATATGTTGCGTTCGGCGAAGAAGCATGTGGCGGAAGTGCCGTGGAGATAGCGTTAATATAGTTGATAATGAATGCGGAAATAGTTCAACCACACAGTTGCGTAGAGGCAAGCATCATTTATAATCTAAGCGATTTAGTGGATAAAAAAATCCCTTTCAAAAAATAGAAAGGGATCATATAAAAAAATTGAATACTTATTATTTAATTTCCATCTTCAACAGGCTTTTATCATCCATAAAAGCTTCCAGTTCATCTCCTACAACACATTCCCCTACCCCGGCGGGTGTGCCGGTAAATATCAGGTCGCCAATGTTTAAAGAGAAATAATTGGAAATATGTGCAATGATGTTATCGAAGCTGAATATCATATTTACCGAGTTACCTTTCTGCACCTGTTCCTGGTTTTTATTTAAAGAGAAATTTATATTCTTCATGTTCATTCCAGGTGCGATATCAACAAATTTACCTACCGCCGCAGAATTGTCGAATGCTTTGGCTTTTTCCCATGGCAGCCCTTTCTTTTTACATTCTTCCTGTATATCTCTTGCGGTAAAATCGATGCCTACAGTAATACCGTTGTAATAATTGGCAGCATGTCTTTCCTGTATATATTTTCCGTTTTTACAAACACGCAATACCAGTTCGCATTCATAATGAAGTTCATTGGTGAATTCCGGGTAATAAAAAGGTGTATGCACCTGTAAAAGGGCACTCTTGGGCTTCATAAATACAACCGGCTCATCCGGGACATCGTTACCAAGCTCCTTGGCGTGTTCAGCGTAATTTCGTCCAATGCATATAATCTTCATGGCAACGTCAGGTTTTAGAATGGGTTTGGTTTATACAACGAAAATAAAGAAAAACACATTAAAAAAACAATATACGTTTTATTTATTCTAATGGCAAATAACTCCCATTATTTACATTGCTCATGGTTCGTTCTAAGCCAATACTGGCAAAGCTTTCAATAATTTCAACCGATTTATCAATTTTATATTTAACTGTAGGGATTTCCGCTGAAAGCCACTTGCCTAATACAAAATCTGCCTGCATACCGACGGGGAACTTGTTCCCGATACCAAATCTAAGCTTCGGGTAGGCATCGGTACCCAATACCAGCTGGATATTTTTCAGTCCATTATGGCCTGCGTCGCTTCCTGTTGCCCTTAACCGAAGCCTGTCTAACGGTAATGCCAGGTCATCAACAATCGTGAGTGTATTTTCCAGTGCAATTTTTTCTTTATCCATCCAGTATTTAAATGCCTTGCCACTCAGGTTCATAAAAGTTGTAGGACAGATACAAACGAATAGTTTGCCCTTCCATTTCACTTCTGCCATATATGCAAGCCTCGACTCTTTGAAAATGCCGCCATGCTTTGAAACAAATGAATGTACTACATCAAAGCCAATATTATGCCTTGTATTGGCATACTCAGCACCTGCATTTCCCAATCCCACAATTAAAAATTTAGACATACGCCTGAATGATTTAGCGTCAAAAATAATGAGAAATATTAAAAAGGATACTTCTCTGGCGATTTGGCTAGAAAGATGATAAGGTCTATAAAATAAAAAAGGGGACATGATAGAAATCAAGTCCCGTATGAAAATCCAATATCCTATGAAAAACCAATAACAGTAATATCATTTATTGTACCAATAATTCTATAGCTGTAAAAACGG
>JBBQZY010000034.1:0-7047 GCA_038207305.1 Chitinophagales bacterium | reverse complement strand
ACTAAAATATCGTTACAGCACTGTTTGTATCTATGGAGTCTGGTATGATAAGCTTCCTGTATTTTTTATTATACACATCAAAACCAGCGACCGGCGGCCAGCTTACTTCGAAAGCCAGTATGGATTTATTGATGACTCTTTAATAAGGTTTAGATGCATGATTATTTCTGATTAGTTTTTTAATTTGGATGGCTCTTTACTAAAAATGCTGTAATTCAACCCGAGAATAGAAAAGAAGCCTGACCGGGAAATAAATGGCGAATCGAAATTTTTACCAAAACTTAAATTGATACTGATATCTTTGGAAATAAGATAAGAGCCCTGTGCTGCAAGGCGATATGTAAATTTTTTTTCTGCACGTGTTATCGGTTGATTATTGCCATTCACATCCGGAATGTCTGCTCTATACCACCTCAACATACATTCAACAGAAACATTAAACTTATTGGTCTTTTTTAAATATCCGAATCCTGCATCAAAATTTGAAATTAGCGTATCTCTATTCTGCCAGATGTACCTGGCTGTAAAAGAAAACAGATCGTCGTTTGAAACAAAATAAGAAGCATTTCCCCAAAAGCCTATCTTTTCAACACTATTGCTTTTAGATGTATTAAATCCTGATGCCCCCGCAAACTCTATGATAAAACCTTTTCGTTCGTAGATGAGGTCTGAAACTTTTGTTTGTAATTCTTTATAAGCTTCAACCCTTTCCTCAGATAATTTGTCCAGGAAAAGTTGAACGGTGGAAAGGTCCTCCGTAGGGAAATCTTTTTTAATTTTATCTGCCTCCTTTTTAAAATCGTCAATTATTGTTTTATCAACTTTTGCAGCCAGGAGATTTCTTTCAATAGCATCAATAGCCTTTTGCTTTGTATCAGTTCCTCCGGAAATTACCCCACTTTTTACGCCGACTATGATCCCAACTATCCGGCTACTCAGTTTCAACTCTCTGGCTCCTACAGCCAGTTCAAGACTTTTTGCAGGCTCCCCATTATATAGCTTAAACCGAAACCCTACTCCAAGTTTATTATCTCCAGATGCTGAATCTTTTACAGTGGCTGCAGAAACACTAAAGCTTTGTAAAACTGTTTGACCCACACCAGGATTAAGGTAATCTGCCATTTTTAATTTCGGATGGCTGCCAAGCCAGTATGGAGAAACTTCTAAGCCTAGATTTACTAATATTTTACCATTTCTGTCAAAAGAATTCAACACGTCTGTTGCAAGGCTCTTAACATTAGAGGGGCGCATGATGGCTGAAGGTTCATAATTAAGAATGCTAAAGGCAGGGCTTGCCGGAATGGTTAGTTTTGAAATGCTATCCTGTGCATGTAATGTTTGGCATAAGAATATGCTTGAAGTGATAATTTTTAATAGGCGGGTTTTCATTGGTGCGACAGTTTTAGTGTGTAAATGGCTGTATCGAGGTGATCTTCCACTTCAGCTCTGAAAGGCCCGAATTCAGTAGGTTTCCCTTTCCCTTCTTTGATAGATACAGTCATGCTCGTCCAGTTTGTTTGTTTTAAAACATCAGGAACCACTACGACTATGGTCGTTTTCTTGCCTTTTACATTTTCTTTTTTACCAAGATTTGCAGGCTTATCAGAACTGATAAAGTCTGTACCCAGGAAAACCGAGTATGAACCAACTTCATCACCAGCGTCCCCAATAAGAACCTCAACAATGATATCTTTATCTTTTGTTTTAGGGATATATTTGTCCTCCAGGTCAATGTGTTTTATAGCCATAATAAAAAATTAGCTGCCTACTCTTAATCCCGTTTTCGGCTTCCCGGTTTATCTTGTCCCTACAGTACAAATTTTTAAAAATCATTTGCCGTTGTCAACCGCTAAAACACCCTTTTTACACTTAGCGTACACTTATACTTTGCGTAGTCGCAATACCATTGCAATACCCATAATTGTAAAAATTAACGGCGTTCAGTTAAACCAAACAATGCATGCACAAAAAAATTCAGAAAAAATACTGTGAGAGTAATTTATAGGTTGCGAATTATGACGCTAACATAAAAATTTATTTCCGAAAAAAGAAGCGTTCCTTCATTTATTTACCAAAACAGTATTTATTGAGGATGAACACAGGACTCTTTTTAGACAGGCATTATTTCTATCGCAGTGCCTTTACCCCACGATGAAACAAGTACAACTTTTCCGGTACGAAACCTTGGGTATTTGACCTGCAAACGCAACCCTGTCTGCTTGAGGTGCCTTATCCGCGTTTCTATAATTCGATGGTTATTATTTATGAAACAAAAAACTCTCTGAACATTCATCGTGCTTTCAAGAACCAATAGATAGAGGGAATTTTGTTTCGTTAAGCACTAACCAGAGCTGAGGGGTGATGATCACCCATCAAAACCCACATCATAAACTTTCGACAACTGCCTTTCATTAACACGATCAGGTGTTAACCGGAAAGCCAGGTTCCTCAAGCCCGCCAGGAGGTTATTTTCCAGCTGGGCGACTTTGCCGATGGTCCATGAACTGTTGGTAATGAAAGCGGTTCTTTTCAAACGGCGTTGTTCAAAGTTTTTAAAAGCCAGTTTTATATCGGGCGTTTTGCCTAACTCACTGCCAAGTATAACCGCATCTTCAATAGCCTGGCAGGCGCCCTGGCCCAGGTTGGGAGTGGTGGCATGTGCGGCATCGCCGATGAGGAGAATATTACCGAATGCAAACCGGCTGATCGGTTTAATATCGATGATATCGCCCCAGATCAGGTCTTCATTGCGTGTTTCTTCCAGAAGGGCAGGGATCGGCTGGTGGAAATCTTTGAAATGGTTCAGGATATCGCTAACGCCAAAATTTTTGAAACGTTCATCATTGTGTTCAGCATTTACACAGGCGAACCAGTATATTTTGTTATCAGCCAGCGGCACGATGCCAAACCTGCCTGCCGTGCCCCATGTTTCTGAACTCTCCGCCAGCTGCAGCGTGGCATTGTTGATCACAGCCCGCCAGCAGGTATAGCCGGCATATCGGGGCATTACCGCAGGTAATAATTTTTTCCTTGCCAACGAATTGATGCCATCTGCAACTACCAGGAATTCCGTGTCCAGCCGGCTGCCATTTTCAAAAAGAATGCTGACGGAGTTTTCGTGCTGAATGACATCAATGGCTTTTTTATTCAGGAGGATGCTTTGCGGATCTATTTTCGATAGCAGTAGTTGATGCAATGCTGCCCGGTGAATGGTAAAATTGCTGATGCCATATTTAGCATTCAACCTTTTACTGTCTGTACGGGTGATCAGTTTTCCCTTGCGGTCGAATATTGAAAAGGAAGGAAGCACTCTGCCTGCCTGCACTACCTCCTCCATCATACCCAGCTTTTTAAAGGCCAACATGGCATTGGCACCCAAACCCAACCCCGCACCCACCGGTTTGATAGCAGCAGCAGCTTCTAACAACCTTGTTGAATATCCGGCCTGTTGCAACGCAATGGCAGTGGTAACGCCTGCGATGCCGGCGCCGAGGATGCTGATTTGCGGAGGCATTCTTTTTATTTTATATTGATAACAAAAGCTAATATAAATATTTTTTTCCGACAGCGGGCTCTGCGCGAGATTTTGGAAAGCGAAATGAATCATTACCCCTGCCAACGCAAATGTTCCCGATCATAAAATAACCATTTATTAAACAGAACTTGAAGGAATCACCTGGTGCCTCTAAAACAAATCCAGGTTTTGTATTGTTGCGTGTGCCGGGCCCCCATGGCATGGATATGGAAGCTGGTATACCTAATAATATCTTATCTTACCAGCGATTTTATTACCAACGTTTCTGTAATGAGGAAGACTGCTGCGTTTTTTTTATTAGGTGTTTATATGCTGATACAAATGGCCTCCATCTGTTGGCATTACTATAAGCCACTGGCACATGCCTATTTTCTTGCAGAGCAGTTGAAGAAAAACGGTGAGCTGATGAGCATCAGTATTGAACAAACCAAGTTGGCTGAATTAAAAAATGAGGAAGGAGAATTAGTGATCGATGGCGACCTGTATGATGTGGAAAGCAGCACCGTTTCCGGGAATACGGTAAAATTAGTATTGAAGAAAGACAGCGATGAAACCGACTGGAGCATTCATTATAAAAAGATTGCCAGCCTGTTGCATAAGCATCAAAATGGCGGACATACTACTCAGGGAAAAACAACTTTTTCTATACTACCGCTTTATTATTGTACGGCGCCAACGGTGGATCTACGACTGTTGCAATACCGGTACAAAATACCCTGGCCTGTGGCTGCCTGTTTTTATCCATCGCCTGTTAAGGAAATGAGTACACCTCCTCCACGATCCTGCTGATCATTCTACATTATTATTATTTATCAGCACTAGTCCGGCTAATATGCTGCTACAACGCTACAATACTTACTGGCTGAGGGTTCTAACCCCTATCCTTTACTGAGGGGTTGGGGTGAGGTCATATAGGTGCAGCTGGAGTTTAAGGCAATTAGTCAGACAAGAATCTTATTTTATTATTTGTATGCTGGTATGCATACGACCGTCATTTTTAAAAGATCTACATGAAAAAAAATATTCTACTGTTGCTGCTGCTGGCATGCAACGGGGTATTTGCCCAAAAAGATACTTCAGCCAATCAATATAAACAGGGTGATACCGTGCTTATCACTGCTATCGGCCAACGGCCTGCAGCTAACATTCCTTATAATTTACAGGTAGTTCATTTACCGGCTTACCTGCGCACTGCACGCCCGCAGCTGATGCTTCAACTGGCGCAGCTGCCTTCGGTAAGCAGCATCAGTTCAGGCACGGGTATCAATAAACCTGTTATACGCGGCTTGTCATTCAATCATATCCAGCTATTCGCAAACGGTACACGGATCGATAACCAGACCTGGGACGATCGTCATGATATCGGTATTTCTGAGACCGGTTATGACAAGGTAACGATCATCAACGGCCCCGCTGCTCTGATCTATGGTCCTAACAGCCTGGGTGGTGCCATAGTATTGGAACAACAGGTGCCCGGTAAAAATGAAAAAACGAACGGATATGCAAGGTTGTGTTTTTTCGGTAATAGTATAGGCGGTAACGTTAGTGCTGGTATCCGCGGCGCAAAAAATAATTTTTATTTTACCGCCGACGCTTCTATGGCCATGCATGCCAATTATGTGCAGGGTGAAGGTGAAGAAAAAAACAAACCACTGGCAGCGAAAGAAGACAAGCCACTTGCAGGGAATTCAAAATTTAACAATGTTGCCTTCAAAGGAATGATCGGCTTCAATTCTGCAAAAAGCAATCACCAGCTTACCTACAGTTTGTATAGCCAGAACCTGGGTATCATAGAAGATGAAGGCGATACAACGGGCGGCGTAAAACCCGCGGAAGAGCGTGACTATGAAATGGAAGCGCCTTACCAGGCAGTAGTTACCCATATCATCAGCCTGCAGAATAATTTTAAGATCGGTAAAAGTGAACTAACGGTGAATGTGGGTTACCAGTTCAACCAGCGCAAAGAATTTGAACCCGACTCCCTGCCCAAATCAAAATTCCCGGGCGTTGGTTTGAACCTTCAAACCTTCACCGGGGATATTCAATGGCATAGCAATAAAAAGAAAGCTACCGGTATCACGGCAGGCGTGCAGGGTTTCTACCAGAACAATATGAACAAAGGGAATTTTGTATTGGTACCCGACGCCCATGTTAGCACCATCGGTGCTTTTGCAGTAGGGCATACCGACCTGCGTAAGTGGAACTTCGTTTATGGCATACGGGTAGATGGCCATCGCCTGCAAATGTTTACCACCAATGCAAAGCTTAGCAATGCCGGCCCGGTTGTACCGGCGTTTCCGGCACCAAAGCAGGCACTGACAAGGAACTACACGCCTTATTCTTTTTCAGCAGGTTTCGTATTTCATCCAACAAAGCAATGGAACCTGAAGCTGAATGCAGCCAATGGTTATGCGGCTCCCAACTATGCACAACTTACTTCTTACGGAAAGCATGAAGGCACTTATCGTTTCGAACTGGGTAACAATAGCCTGAAGATGGAAAAGAATATTGAAGCGGATGCTGCCATTGAATATGATGGCCCATCGGTAACGGCTTCGCTGGGTGGTTATATCAATTCGATCAATGATTATATTTATATAAACCCTGGTAGTGATTCTGTTGGCGACCTGCGGGTTTATCGCTGGACACAGCATGATGCGCAAATAGACGGTATTGAAGCCATGATCAATGTGCACCCGGCACAATTAAAATGGCTGGAAGCATCTTTGAAAGCAGGTTTTCTCAGTGGCAGGTTAACAAACGGCGGCGGCTACCTGCCATATATTCCGGCGGGTAAAATCATAACAGCCTTTACCTGGAAAAAAGAAGCCGGTAAAAAATGGCAGCACCTGTATGCAACTGTCGAGTTGAGTAATTATTTCGGGCAGGGCCATGTTGCGCAGTTTGAAGAAGGCACGGACGGTTATTTTCTCGCAGATATTTTCATCGGAGCTACACCTAAGTTAGGAAGAGACCATAAATGGAGCTTCACCGTATTTTGTACCAACCTGTTGAACAAAGGATATTTTAATCAGCTTTCGCTGGTGAAAACCATTGATGTGCGTGAGGCGGGTAGGAATATCGGGGTGCAGGTTCAGTATCATTTTTGATGGAAGATGTATGATCTGTGCTGAAGAATTTGCCACAAAGTAACATGAAGAAATCTGTGCCTCCGAAAGAAATCGGGGCAGGCGATCTGTGTTATCCGTGTATATATCATTCCAATAGATGTATGATCTGGCAGAGGCGCCCGGGTTGGAGTTTTTTAATATTTTTTGCGGCACTCCGCTATAGTTCCTGTCTCCACCATATGTGTTGTGAAGAATTTTAGTCCTGGTAAAAATTTAAAACGCTCTTGCCATGTAGTGGATTCCTGTTTATAGCAAATTAATAAACGTACTGTATTTAACTCCGTAGGAATCTCCTGAATTACCCGAAGCTCCTATGGAATTAAATTCCGTTTTACCATTGGTTTTACAAACAGGATGCTGCTGCTCAGCTAAGAGGTTCAT
>JBBQZY010000033.1:0-8154 GCA_038207305.1 Chitinophagales bacterium | reverse complement strand
CAGGAAGTGATCAAACTTAGTGGTGCGCCGCAGGCTTTGTGTGTGAATTCATGGACCTCCGGTGCCATGCTCATGTTGAAATGGTTTGGTGTAGGACCCGGTGATGAAGTGATCATCCCTGCCTATACTTACAGCGCAACTGCCCTTGCTGTGTTGCATTGCGGCGCTACACCTGTAATGGTAGACATCAATGATGATTTTACATTGGATATACAATTGATAAGAGACAGGATCACCGTCAATACAAAAATTATCATGCCTGTTGACATCGCCGGCTGGCCCTGCGATTATCAATCCATCAACGAATTGGTAAATGAACCTGCTGTAAAAAATAAATTCAACAGCAACCATAAGAACCAAAAAAAACTCGGCAGGATATTGATCCTTTCTGATGCTGCACATTCCATCGGCGCTAAAGTAAATGAAGTGGAGACGGGCCTTCTAACCGATATCACCATCTTTTCTTTTCACGCGGTAAAGAATATTACTACTGCTGAAGGTGGCGTAATATGCATCAACCTGCCTGCCCCGTTTAATAACGAAGATGAGTACGCTTATTTAAGAATCATGACTTTGAACGGACAAACAAAAGATGCTTTTACAAAATCAAAGGCCGGTGGCTGGCGATATGATATCATTGACCTGGGCTTAAAAATAAATATGCCTGATGTTTGCGCTGCTATTGGATTGGCACAGATACGCAAATATGATCATGGATTGCTGTTAGAACGCAAACGTGTTTTCGATCAGTATTCAAATGCATTTTCACAACTGGGCTGGGCGCAGGTTCCTCCGCAGGATGATGGTAAGCGCACTTCATCGTACCATCTCTATGCACTCAGAATAAAAGATATTACAGAGGCACAGCGTGATGCCATTATTGATGCCATCAGCAAAACCGGCGTAGCAGTGAATGTTCATTTTATTCCAATGCCCATGTTGACATTGTTTAAGAACCGTGGTTATGATATCAAGAATTTCCCCCGTTCATACGACAATTATTCAAGAGAAATTTCACTGCCCATCTATCCACAATTAACTACCGAACAGGTTGATTATATCATACAGTCAGTCGCAAATGCATATCATACTATCATTCATTCATGATCCGACTATGTGATATTATCTTTTCTTTTTTCGGGTTGCTCATACTCTCTCCACTATTATTGCTCATTATTATTTGGGTAAGAATAGATTCACGTGGCCCCATTTTTTACAGGCAGGTTAGGGTAGGACTTAATGATCATGATTTCCGTTTATTGAAATTCCGGTCAATGCATATAAATGCAGACAAAGCCGGCTTGCTTACCGTTGGTGGCAGGGATAGCCGGATAACCAATGCAGGTTATTATCTTAGAAAATTTAAACTGGATGAACTTCCTCAATTGGTCAATGTATTATTTGGGCAAATGAGTCTCGTCGGGCCCAGGCCTGAAGTACGCAAATATGTTGACCTGTATTCCCCATTGCAAAAAAAAGTACTCACCGTAAGGCCCGGTATTACAGATATGGCCTCTATCGCCTATAAGAACGAAAATGAATTGTTGGCAGCTTCAGCAGAGCCGGAAAAAACCTATATCGAAGAAGTGATGCCCGAAAAAATAAAGCTGAACATGCTCTTCATTGAAAAGCCAACCCTGGCAAATTATTTTAAAATAATATTCAAAACGGTTTCTCCTTTTTAATTTCCCCAGGCCAATCTCTCCCGGCCATTTATAAACTTCTTTAATTATTATTTTTTATTGGCATGATAAATGGATTGCTGAATAAGCAAATCAAAGTTTATTACTAATTAATAATACGTCCAATACTTCAGATGATGAAAATATGATTTTTGAAAAAATTGAAGTAAAACCCAAAATATAGAATAACTTTGTTCATTATTTGCTACCTAATGAAAAGATATGTTCCCGGGCATTTTGTTTAAAAAAGGCCGGGTTTTAAAAGTTTGTTCCGGTAAAAGGGTGATCATTGTCACCATGTTTTGAAACAAATCATTAATATTATGCCTAAACGGATCTTAAACAAGTTTGCCCCGCGGTGGATTATATTTATTTGCGATTTAGCCCTCATCACAGGAATTTTCTTATTCTCCTATTTTTTAGTTCGCCATTTTTTAGTTGATCTTCCGCATGTTATAAATTTTGTTCCGGTATTGTCAATCAATGCCTTGGTATTTCTAAGCTGTATTTTTGTCTTCCCGATTTATAAAGGAATCATCCGTTATTCTGAGATAAATGACATATTTCGCATCGTAAAATTTGCAGTATTACAGTTTGCTATATGGTTGGTTATTTATTTTACTGTAACGAATGAAGTTATTGAAAAAACAGTTCCCCTCAGTTTGCTGTTCATAAACTTCTTTGGTGTCATCTTCATTCTCGTTTCTTTCCGCCTGTTGGTAAAAGAGGTTTATTTTAAGGCAGTATCAAAAACCGGAATCATGCACAAGGCTATCATATATGGAGCAGGTGCTATGGGACAGGTAGCAAAAAAAGTGTTGGAACAGGATATAAAAAATAAGACAGTCGTATTGGGTTATATAGATGACAGCCCTTCCAAGATCGGTAAGAATCTTGCCGGCCTACCTATATACAATGCATCTAACGAGAAATTATCCGACTTGTTTAAGGATAAAGGAATAACACAATTGTTCATTGGTATTGATAAATTATCAGTCGACAGGAAGATTGCCATTACAGATCTCTGCGCTCCTTTAAATATTAAGATCAACGTAATTCCACATGCAAGTCAGTGGGCCGGTGGATTGTTTCAAAAGAACCAGGTGAGAGAACTTAATATCGAAGAACTGCTGGAAAGGGATGAGATCATTTTACCTAAGGATATTCTACAGGGAACTTATGAAAACGCTACTGTGTTGGTTACAGGTGCCGCAGGTTCTATCGGTAGCGAGATATGCCGCCAACTTTCAAAAGTGAAATTCAAAAAACTGGTGCTATTAGACCAGTCTGAATCTGGTTTGTTCGACCTGGAATACGAATTAAGAAAAGAGAAAAAGAATATCGACCTCAACATTAATGTCGAAATAGCATCTATCAGGGACAAAGTGCGTATGAAAAAAGTATTCTCGAGCCACAAGCCCGATATCGTTTTTCATGCCGCAGCTTACAAGCATGTTCCATTGATGGAAGTGTTTCCCTGCGAAGCGATTCTCACCAATATATTTGGAACCCGCCTGATCGCCGAGCTATCCAGTTTCTATAATGTGAAGAAATTTGTACTGATCTCTACAGATAAAGCAGTAAACCCAACCAATATCATGGGAGCTACAAAAAGGATATCAGAAATGTATATCCAGTCCCTTAGCGACAAGCGTGATATTGTTACAGAATTTGTGATCACAAGGTTTGGTAATGTATTAGGGTCTGCCGGCTCCGTTGTTGCAACGTTCAAAAAACAAATAACGGAAGGTGGGCCAATAACCATTACCCACCCTGAAATCACGAGGTATTTTATGACAATACCGGAAGCATCCAAATTAGTTTTGGAAGCAGGAAAAATCGGGAAGTCGGGAGACATCTTATTGTTCGATATGGGTAAACCCGTAAAGATCATGGACCTCGCTACCAGGATGATACAACTCGCCGGTTTAAGGCCGATAGAGGATATAGCCATCATCCAAACACAATTAAGGCCGGGTGAAAAAATGTTTGAAGAATTATTCAAAGAATCGGAAGAATTCGTTGAAACAGATCACCCAAGAATTTTAAAAGCAAAAAAATGCAGTGAATCAAATACTGATTTCATTTCATTGTTAGACGATCTGGAAACAGAAGCTTTATCTCATAACAATGAGATCATTCCTTTTATATTGCGCAAAATGCTCCCCGAATTTAATCCCTATTTATATCTTTCCAAAACAGCAATCAGGTCTGAGAATTAAATAAGTACACGATAATTAATTATTAATCTGATCCGGACTTGCTCCGGATTTTTTTATGCTCCCAATGCTTGATTGTCTTAATACTATTGAGAAATTAAAGATTTGCTATCTTTTTCTTAGCGTCGTTGCTCCCTTGCGATCTTTGCCTGAAACAGGGTGAAGATCGTTTATGGGTTTGGAGGTTTCTGCGTTTATCTGCGCTATCTGCTGGAAATGTATTAAATTTTTCCCGCAGATAACGCAGATATTGATGCTCCGGTTCCTGCGCACGATAGGTGTTCGGAAGAATAGGGATAAAAAAAATGAAAGAACCTGGTAGCGGCTTAGGGCGAAGCAGCATCCTGTTTATAGGATTCATGGTAAACACCGAATTTAAGACCGTATAAGTTTCCTGTAATGTAGGAGGCTCCTACAGCGTCAAATAAAAGACGCTCATTGAATTGCTATATACTGAAAGCCACTACCTTGGAAGAACATTTTATATATTTATCAGGATTAAAAATTCTTCCGGGCACTTTTGTTGAGACACCAATCAACGGAGTGAACGTGTTGTACGACCAATTTAAGGTTGCGTATCTTTTTCTGCCCGACATTGCTCCTTTGAGATCTTTGCGTGATAGCCATGGACAATCTTTTTAATTCCGATTAGTATAAGATAAGGGATTTTGACGAGGCCTGTCGGAAGGCTTTTTTTGGGTCTTTGTGCCGTTGCCGTAGAAGCAATAAGGCATCAGGGCGGAGGGTTCAAAGCAGCGCAACGAAATTCGCTTCATCCCTCATACGCATCAACGGCTTATATTAATATTGAATTGCTAAATATTCAATATCCAATGCTCAACATTCAATTTTAATTTTTGATCGCCTGCCTTAATTCAAATATCAAACATACGCCGCCTCATCTCTGTCTCAAAAACCAGTTCCCAATTGTTATTTCAATTAACAATCATTTGTTATTTAAACCTGAATGCATATATTTGATCTTTACAATGTGTAAAATTTACACATCCCGTACTTTTTGATTGCTGCTCCAATATCTTTTTAAACTGCTTTTATTTTAAAAAAACTACAGGTTAACGACTCTAACATTTAAACAAAACGCTTGCATATGAATAATTTTACTTTCCCTCAATCGAGGAAGATGGTAATGGTTGTACTGTCAACTGTTATTTTAACATTGATTTCCATTTTTACAAACGCCCAGGTTTACACAACAGCTTTTGGCGACTGGACACAATCCTGGAATTCGAGTTCAGGGTTTTACCAGGCAACCGGTGGGCCCGGGTTGTTTTCTTTCGGAACAGGTAATACCAGTAACGGACAGGTAAACGCACGATTGCTTACCAGCGATGGAACAACCGCTGGTACCCAGCAAGCATTAAGGGTTGGACAAAAGCTGATCATCCGGCTCACTGCACCCGACGGTGGTGGAAGAAATGGAATTGAAAGCGGTGGAAGGATCGGCTTCGCCTTAAGAAACACTACGGATCTTTTTGACGGATTGGGATCAGGCTTCAACCGCTATAGCTCCAATGCACTCCTGAGGGTAGAATACGAAGGTGGACAGAGCGCTTCGCAATTGGTAGATGGCAACGGAACCACCCAATCGGGTATGCCTGGTTTTGCAAGCTTTGTAGCTGGTATAACTTATGAAATTGAAATGGTTTCAGACAAGGAATTTAATCTGCAGGTAGTTGGCGGCACACGTTATAATGTTCATGCAATGAGTGGAGGCGGCGGTACGATCAGGCAGATCAGCATTGCAAATCTTGGCTCAAATAAAGATGCTGTTTATACGCTCGTTGAAGTAGCTAATACCCCAACGGTATCGGTAGTAGCAAATACTTCCGAGATATTTACAGTGAACGGAATTATTTCAAACAACGGCGCAACACCCAATACATTGACGAAAACAGGCGCAGGTACTATTGTATTAACAGGCGCTAATACTTTTACAGGCTTAACAACAGTAAGTAATGGCACACTAAAACTCAATGCGATAAATACAATCAACGCCGGAAACAATGTAACACTTACCAGCGGTGGAATATTGCAGATTTCACAAGACCAGGCATTGGGCAATCTTGATGTGCCTGCAGGTTCAACGTTGATCGTGGACGCAGGTAAAACACTCACCATCACAGGTGCCTTTACCGGTGGAGGAACCATTACCAATAATGGTACGATTCAGTTAGCAGGATCCGCGCCGCAAAGTTTTCCAGGTAGCGGGTCGGTAACGGCCATGAATAACCTGACCATCAATAACAGTTCTGCTTCGGGTGTAACAGTGAATGCCCCCCTGCTGGATATTACAGGAATACTTTTCTTCGCTGCCAATGGCGGATCAAAAGCATTGTTGACTACAGGATCAAATGCTGTTACAGCATTTTCTATTAGTGGGGCTTCAGCAATAAACGGTTGGGTAAATGGTAACCTGCAAAGAAATATCTCGGTAGCAAGCAGCTGGGGATTCCCGGTAGGCGATGCATCTAATTATGCGCCGGTAAACCTTAATATTTCGGGCACAGGATTTACAGCCGGCATACTACGTGTTTCAACAAGGACCGGAATATCTTCAGCAACCGGTTTTGCATCGCTGAGTTTACTTACTGCAGATTGCATCAACAGGGTATGGTCTGTAACCAAACCTGCGGGCAGTACGTTCACAGGAAGCCATACGCCAACAATGACCTATGTTGCAGGTGATGTTCAGGGAAGCCCCGTGATTTCAAACCTTAGAACAGCTGCCTACAACGGTTCTATGTGGTATTACCCCGGAACGGTTTCAGCGGGTGCATTACAGGTTACTGCCCCGGGGGGAGCTATCCCCTTGGCTGTATACGATTATGTTTTTGCAACAGCCAGGCCAGTAACCATTACCGGTGTGAACATCATCTCAAAAGTGTACAACGGAAACACTTCCGCTTCAGTAGATTTTAACACTGCTGTTATCAATGGTATCGTAAACGGTAATTTTGTAAACATCAACGCAGGACTTGCAAGCGGTACTTATAACAACAAAAATGTTGGAACGGGCAAACCGGTAACCGTTGCAGGGGTAACACTTTCAAGCCCTGGTCAGGATGCGGGCGCTTATGTTTTAACTGCACAACCAACAGCCTCAGGCAATATCACGCCGATGCCATTGCAGGTAACAGCCTCTTTCAATAACAGGCCTTACAATGGCACAACAAGTGCTGCAGCAATACCGGTGATCACACTGGGTAACCTATGGGGAGGAGATATCGCAGGCTTTACTGAAACCTACGATACAAAGAATGCAGGAACCGGTAAAATACTTACTCCCGCAGGTACCGTAACAGATGGTAACAGCGGCAACAACTATACTTACAGTTTCGTAAACAACAACAGTGGTGTGATCACTAATATTCCGATCATAAACCTGACTGCCAACCCGGGTACGATCAATTGCAATGGCGGTACAACAACCATCACAGTTGGCGCAACCGGTGGTGACGGAACATTGCAATATAGCCTCAGCGGTACTGCTGGTTTCCCTTACCAGTTATCAAATGTATTCACGGGCGTATCAGCAGGAACCTATACACTAACGGTTAAGGATGAAGATAATTTTACAAATCAATTGACAGGTATTGTAATCGGACAACCAGGTACATTAACTGCAACATTTATTAAAACAAATATAAGTGCCTGCAACGCAGGTAATGATGGAAGCATAACGTTATCGGCTGCTGGCGGAAGCGGAAGTTACAATTACAGCTGGACAGGCATTACCGGTTCTGGTAATCCTGCAACAACAGTTTTCCCTGACCCAGGCAACGTTTCATCTTTAACAAACCTTCCAATAGGTTTCTATAATGTAACCATAACTGATGCTGCAGGATGTGGTTTTGTTACGCTGAGTAATATTCATATTGAAAATGCATTCACCGTATTTGTAACAAACAGTGGTAGCAATACAAGTACCTGCGGTAATATCGGCTCTGTCATTTTATATGGTAATGCTGGTGTAACACCTTACACGTATAGCCTTACAGCTGCTGCGGGCCCTTACCAGGCAGGTAATACCTTCACAGGTTTAGCTGCGGGTACTTACACAGCTTATGTAAAAGATGCTGCAGGATGCGTTGGTACCAAATCGATCACTGTAAATGCTGCTGCTGCAATTGTTGTTTCTCCTTTTGTAAGGAATGCGAGCAGTTGTTCACCTGATGGATCAATAGAAGTTTACCGCACCGGTGGTATACCTCCATATACCTATAGCAAAGACG
>JBBQZY010000032.1:0-8277 GCA_038207305.1 Chitinophagales bacterium | reverse complement strand
TTTGCAATCGCTTCTTCCAGGTTACGGTTAGTAGCTGCAATTACCCTGACATTTACCTTCATTGTTTTGGGATTTCCAAGCCGTTCAAATTCACCTTCCTGTAATACCCTTAATAATTTTGCCTGTAATTCCACGGGTAATTCGCCTATCTCATCCAAAAAAACAGTTCCACCATCGGCCAGTTCAAATCGACCGATCTTTCGGTCCATGGCGCCGGTGAAGGCCCCCCGTTCATGGCCAAACAATTCGCTTTCAATTAAATTGGCTGGTAAATTGGCGCAGTTTATTTTTATCAGCGGACGTTTATTTCTTTTACTGATATTGTGTACAGCCCTTGCCAGTAGCTCCTTTCCTGTTCCGCTTTCGCCTAAAATCAACACAGTGGCATCTGTAGAAGCTACCTGTTCTATTTGTTGCAATACTTTATGAAATTTTTTACTCTTGCTTATAATTTCTTCAAAATTGTGGGTTAGTTTTATTTCGTCCTGAAGATAAATATTCTGTGCCTGTAATTTTGCCCGTTCTTGTTCCAATAGTATGCGCTTCGTAATGTCTATAAACATGGTACGTGTAAACTGTCCGCCAGCATCTGGTGTAGACCACCATTGAATCCAAATAGGCTTACCATTGTCTTTCCTGCGAAGTTCGAAGATGACGCCATCCGTGTCTGTGCTACTTCCCACTGATTCATGAATTTCTTTAATGCGCCGCTGGGCTTCAGCGGGATCGGCTATCAGTGTTTTGCCAAAGGTATCAGTAACTTCATCTGCCCTCACTCCAAGAATTCTCATTGCAGCACGGTTAATTTTAATAAAACGGGAATCAAGCTGTTCTTGAATGTAGGCAATCGGTGCCTCTTCAAACAAATCACGGAAACGCTCTTCACTTTCCTTCAACAATATCTCTAATTTGCTATTGGCAAGGTTTAACTTTTCTTCAGCGAGTTTTCGCTGCGCTATGTCTCTTACAAAAGTGCAGGTTATCTTCTGGCCTTCGTATTCCATATAATTAACGCTCTCTTCAACATCATATAAATAGCCTGTCTTGTGTTTATACTTTACTTCGTAAGTGATGGTTAAGCAATTAAGCGCATTGTCGTAAGCTGCAACATCCGGTGGCAGCATATCACGCAGGTTCATTGACATCAACTCCTTTTTAGTATAACCCGACATTTTACATAAAGTATCGTTCACATAGAAAATATCCCTTTTGGCATTTGCCCAGAAGACTGCCTCCTGAAGGTTTTCAAAAGCGAATTTTATAAGGCTTGGATTCGTGTTAAAATCCAATACAGTTTTTTTTGCCATTTGTAAAATTTTTATACGCTGCGATAATTATGAGTCCATCACTACATCCGGACAAAAAGTTATATAAGCCAGAAAAGAAATACAATTTAAGTCCCGACAATATTCCCAAAATATATTTTCACTGAAATCGATATAGCGTAGTAAGAAAAATAAAAACAGCAACGGCATTCAAATAAGTCGCTGAAATTTTCATGAAATATAATGAATTTCCTGATATATCAGGAAAATAAAATGGCTAATGTGTAGGGGATACTCATTCCTTAAAAAGCTGAAAGTGTTTACTGTATTGAGTTGTATCAAATTTTGACAGCCGGTAAATTAATTGGCACCTCATTTGGCTATATAAATTATGCCAAACAAAAAAAATAGCATCGTCAAGATAAAAGAATCCGGTGCTTTCGACAGAAAAATTATAAACAGCAGCGGTTTCCACATCGTACGGTTTTGTGCAGCATGGAGTGGCCCCTGCCAGATAATGGGACCCGTTTACGAGGAGATGCACGAGATGTTTAAAACGGTTGCTTCATTTTACAGGATTGATATTGATGAAGCTCCTTTGTTAAAAGAGAAATTTGCTGTCAATGATTTGCCTACAATCTTTTTTTATCGCAATGGGGTTGTCATCGATTGTGTAGTTGGCCTGATATCAAGAGAGTCATTTATTTCGAAGTTGGAAAGCGCTGTCAAATAATCGGATTATCCATTTGTTTAAATAATACAATCATGCACAACAGGTTAAATTATTCACTGGTAGACAATACAAACGGAAGCCTTGTATTCAATCTTTTTAAGTTTGATGAAAACTGTTTCCTGGGGCAGTTACAACGCAATAAGTATTTCTCACTTATATGGGTAAAAGAAGGACAAGGAAAGGTGAAAACCGGATTTTCTGAATTTGATTTCCGGGAAAATTCGTTGTTAAGTTTTGCGCCGTTTCAGCCATACCTTATTTCTTCCGAAAAACCGATCAAAGGAATAGTTATAAATTTTCACGCCGGATTTCTTTTCGCAGATCAACCCGAAAAAGAAAAAGCCTTTAAAACAGTATTGTACAATAATATTACGCAGCCGCCTTTTGTGCAGATCAACAGCAGTTCAATAACGGCATTCGACATGTTGTGTGAAAAGATAGCCGAAGAAATACAAGACACTTCACTGGCTCAGCACGATCTGCTCGGCGCATATTTAAGGATATTGCTGATTAATACGCTCCGGTTAAAAATGGAACAGCAACAGCTTGAAACGGAAAAGGCTGCGGCTGTTAAAGAACCTTATATCCTGCAAAAGCTTATCAATGCCATTGAAGAAAATTTTAAAGCCAAGCATTCACCCAGCGATTATGCCGCCATGCTTTATGTAACCGCCAAAACTTTGGGTAAGGTTTCAAAGGCTTATTACAATAAATCAATTTCCAGCATTATTAATGATCGCATCATAACAGAAGCAAAAAGGGAACTATACCTTACCAATAAGGCAATAAAGGAAATTGCTTACGAACTCGGGTATGAAGATGAATATTATTTCAGCCGCTTTTTTAAAGTCAATACCCAGGTATCACCGCAAAAATACCGTGAAATGGTTTCGTATGCACGTGCATAAAATTCATACTTCAGGACTGCTCATTGGCGAAACATTGCAAAAAAAAATTGAAATAGGTCCAACGAAAATTGTCCATCCCTTTGCGTTCATTCTCCATTTATAAAAGCAGATTATAGTTGCAGCTTTGTATGGTAAAAGAAAAACAATGACAACAACAGCAAATATACTCCCCAAAAAGTCTGCTTACGCCGCTTATCTTGAAAAGGGTGTTGGTTACAACCAATACAAGCAGCAAATGGCTGAAGACCTGGCTTTAAACACCGACCTGAAAATCAGGGCATTCATCAGCCTTAATCAGCACAGGATGGTAAGGGTAGAAAAAACTTATAATCCCGGCTCAGCGATTGTTGAAAAGCTTAAAGCGCTCAAGGAGAAAATGTATTGGCTGGTTTTAACTGAGCATTGGTGCGGTGATGCTTCGCAAATATTACCGGTGTTTAATGCCTTATCAGAATTAAGCGGGGGAAAGATTGAAATGAAGTTGGTATACCGCGATCAAAACCCGGAATTGATGGATGCCTGCCTCACAGATGGAACCCGCTCTATTCCAAAATTGCTGCAGTTGGATCAGTATTTTAATGTTACAGCCATATGGGGCCCGCGGCCAACAATTGCACAGAATTTAGTGAAGGAATTAAAGTCATATCCACCAACAGCGGCTGATTATGCAACCGGCCTTCACCTTTGGTATGCGAAAGACAAACAACAGTCCCTGGAAGCAGAAATTTCAAAATTATTATTCCGGGCTAATTTATTAACTACAGATTGTTTATCATAAAAAATAAAATCATGGAACAAAAACTACCATTGCCACCCTTTACTCTAGAAACCGCTTTACAAAAAGTTCAATTAGCTGAAGATGCCTGGAATAGCAAAGATCTTGAAAGGATTTGCCTGGCTTATACTGTTGATACCGAGTGGCGCAACCGAACAGACTTCATTAATGGACGGGAAGCTGTGAAAGAATTTTTAAAAGGTAAGTGGGAAAAGGAATTGAATTACAAACTTAAAAAAGAATTGTGGGGTTTTAGGGAGAACCGCATGGCCGTGAGGTTTGAGTATGAATATCAGAATGTGGAAGGGCAATGGTTCAGGGCTTATGGCAACGAGAACTGGGAGTTTGATGAAAATGGTTTAATGAGAAAGCGTTATGCCAGCATCAATGATTTGGCGATTAAAGAATCTGACAGAAAATTATAACTGTAAAAAAATATTTTATGTTGAACAATTTAAAAAGGCAGGATGAGGGGAGAGCGTTATCGCCTGTAATGCCTGAACCAGTTTCCATAGCTGATAGTACAATTAAAGAAGAAGTTGTTATTTATGATGAATGTGGGGATACGCTGTGGGATAGAGTTTTGAGCCAGGAAGAAAAAACCGGCAGCCCGGATCAGGATAAGGACAGCAAGGCTGGATGATTATAATTTTACCAGGAGATTTTCTTTTAAAAAATACTCAAACATCTTTATATGACAACAGAAAATGATTACATAAAACTTCGAAGTCATCCACTATTTGCAAACCTGGCTGAACATAAAATAACAGCGGTAGAATCACTCATGAGGTTAAGAACTGTTTATCGTGGTGAGATCATACAATTCGGGTATGGGGAATTCAGTAAAGTATACGTACTTGTGAATGGTAAAATAAAAATTGCGCAGTTTGGCAATGATGACGCAGAACTGATAAAGGACATCATTACTGCCCCGGATGTTTTTGGAAACCTCAGCATGGAAATGAATTCGGATCCAGATGTATATGCACAGGCACTCACCGCAAATGTTCTGATTGCAGTATTCAACATTGCTGATTTTCAATATTTACTGCAAAGCAACCTGGCCATGCTGACGGCATTTTCTAAAATGGTAACAGGTAAATTAGGGCGACTGGAACAACGTCATTCCGAGCTGGCTTTTTGTGATACTAAATCCCGGCTTATTCACTTTTTTAAAAACTGGGCACAAACAGATGGCAATAAAATGGGCGACAGGATAGTACTAAATAATTACCTTACCCACGCTGATATTGCCAATTCAATAGCAGCCTCAAGACAAACGGTAAGCACCTTGTTAAACGAATTGAGAGATGCCGGCATGTTACTGTACAATCGAAAACAGATTCAACTAAGCCAGTCTCTTTTATGGAATTAAGAAAAACGTTATGGCAAAAAATTTTGGAGCAGTCGCATTTTCTGCAGCGGTAAAAGCAATGCAGGAAAAACTGGGTAGCAGGGCAAGCTATGCAAGGATGGAACGGGATAATTACGTTGATGGGTTAACTGAAAATGAAATTGATTTTATAGCACAGCGGGATAGTTTTTATATGGCCAGTATTGGGGAAAGTGGGTACCCGTATATTCAACACCGGGGCGGGCCAAAAGGGTTTTTAAAGGTATTGGATTCCAGGCGGATCGGGTTTATAGATTTTAAAGGAAACATGCAATACATTACCGTTGGTAATTTGGCAACCAACAACAGGGTGGCGTTGATAATGGTTGATTATCCTGCCAGGGCAAGATTGAAAATTTTTGCAAAGGCATCTATTGTAGAATTAAAAGATGATCCTTCTTTGTACAGTTTATTGGATTTAACGGAATACAAATTCCGCCCCGAACGTATGATGGTATTTGATATTGAAGCCTACGATTGGAATTGTCCCCAGCATATCACGCCCCGTTACACGGCAGAAGAAATTGAGCTGGCATTTGCCCCGCAACGGGCATACGTTTTAAAACTGGAGGCTGAAGTAAAAGCGTTAAAATTTAAATTAAAGGAACAAATTAAATGATAAAAGAATTGAAACGTGTAGTGGTGACCGGTATGGGTGCCATTACCCCATTGGGAAATACAGTAGACGAATGCTGGAAAAATATTGTTGCCGGCAAAAGCGGTGTAGATCTCATCACGAAATTTGATACCAGCAACTTCAAAACAAAGTTTGCTGCAGAGGTTAAGGGCTTTAATGCTGCAAACTATTTTGAAAAGAACGAAGCTAGGAAATATGATTTGTTTACCCAGTATGCAATAGCTGCTGCCGATGAAGCTATAAAGAATGCTGACATAGATTTTGATAAATTAAATAAAAATAAAATCGGAGTCATTTGGGGTTCGGGCAATGGCGGCATACAAACGTTCCAGGACCAATTGATTGAATTTGCAAAGGGCAACGGTCAGCCAAGATTTAATCCTTATTTTATTCCGAAAATGATTGCTGATATTCCATCAGGGGTTATTTCAATCCGGCATGGGTTGCGGGGACTCAATTTCTCAACGATTTCGGCATGTGCTTCATCCAACCACGCCATTATTGATGCCTGTAATTATATCAGGTTGGGAAGAGCGGATATGATCATTACCGGCGGCTCAGAAGCTCCTATTAACGAAAGTTCTATCGGTGGATTTAATGCTTCAAAAGCCTTATCAACCAGCAATGAAAATCCGCAGGCTGCCAGCAGACCATTTGATATACATAGGGATGGTTTTGTAATGGGCGAAGGCGCTGGTGCGTTGGTTGTTGAAAGTTTGGACAGCGCATTAGATCGGGGTGCTTCAATTTTAGCGGAAATAACCGGAACGGGTATGGCGGCAGACGCCTACCATTTAACGGGCACCCATCCCGAAGGGGAAGGAGCATACTTAGGGATGATGGATGCGTTGGAGGATGCGGAAATACAACCATCGCAAATAGATTACGTAAATGCCCACGCTACCTCCACAGCGCTGGGTGATGAAAGCGAATTGAAAGCAATTGCAAGGGTTTTTGGTGAACGGAAAGATCTGAACATCAGTGGCACTAAATCCATGACCGGACATTTGCTTGGTGCAGCAGGTGCCCTGGAAGCAATCATCTGTATAAAGGCCATCAGAGAAAATATTGTTCCGCCAACGATTAATACAACTGACGTAGCGGGCATTTATAAAGATAAATTCAACTTAACTTTAGGAACAGCGCAGGCAAAGGAAATCACCATCGCCATGAGCAACACCTTCGGCTTCGGAGGTCATATAGCAACAACCATTTTTAAGAAATATCAAAATTAATTAATGCTCAATCAATCAACCTTTTCTTTAGTAAATCCTCAAAATGGAAACCTTGCTTTTAAGCTGTTCTATTTTGATGACAATGGATTTTTTGACCACCTGCAGCGTCAGAATTACTATTCGCTCATTTTTGTGAAAGAGGGCAGTGGCAAAGTAAAAGCAGATTTTTCGGAATATGATTTTGATGCCAATACACTTTTTGCCTTTGCGCCCTATCAGCCCTTCATGTTTACCACTGATCAGCCAATAAAAGGCTTAGCTATTTATTTCCATTCCGAATTCTTTTGTATATATAAACACCATAAGGAGATTTCCTGTAACGGTATCTTGTATAACAATATTTATCAACCGCCTTTTGTTAACGTAGATAAAACCTCGGCCGCTACTTTCGACATGCTATGTGAACAAATCAAAATACAAATGCAAAATCCTGCATTGGCGCAGTATGAATTGCTGGTTTCTTACCTTAAGATATTTTTAATTTCTGCTGCAAGGCTGAAAGCTGAGCAGCAGCCATCGGTTCCGGAAAACGATACTGCCAGCAAGGAGCCCTTTATTTTGCAAAAACTGAAGGATGCAATTGAGGAAAATTTCAAGACCAAACACTCCCCGGCTGACTATGCAGAACTGTTGTACATCACTCCAAAAGCATTGGCAAAAATCACAAAATCGTATTTTAATAAAACGCTGTCTCATCTTATCAATGAAAGAATAATCATTGAAGCTAAACGAGAACTCTACCTGACGAATAAAACTGTTAAAGAAATTGCCTGGGAACTGGGGTATGAGGATGAATATTATTTCAGCCGTTTCTTTAAGGTTAATGCCGAAGTTTCGCCACAGTTGTACCGGCAGACAGTTGGCTATGCGAGGGCTGATGCGTAAAGTATGAAAAATGGACGTGAACGAGTAATGAAAATTTTCAAGCAGGGCTCGGGGAATGCTTTCTGCTTAACGTGAAGCCTGAAAATCCATTCAACATTACTTTTGTTGAAAAAAAGATAAATTCCAACCAGCAGCTACTGCTGCGGCTTTATACCTGTAAGTTATAACGAACAACAGCCCTTTTAAAAAAGCTATTAGCCGAACTACAGCCGAAAGAACTAATGCAAACGATTGTTGAAATTATTAAAGTAGATATGGAAAAGAAATTGTGTGGAAGCTGGAAAATATAAAATAGCATAGCTATCATTTTTATTCTGAAAGTAACTGTTGGTAGTTTGAGGTTTTGCAGCCTGCTCTTTGGCTCAGGTTCATACAGGGAAGCTGGTTGGATATCGGGTGTTGAAAATTCAAGTTCGGCAGGGTGGGGCAGCAGGGGTTGCTGTTGC
>JBBQZY010000031.1:0-9444 GCA_038207305.1 Chitinophagales bacterium | reverse complement strand
GCAAGAAGATGCAGGAAGATGCAGGAAGTTGCAGCAAGTTGCAGGAAGATGCAGGAAGTTGCAGGTTTGGGAATGTTTAGAAAGATTTATAAGGGTTAGGAAGGAAGGTCTGGAAAGACTTTACAGCATAAAAATACCAAGCCTGGATTAGGCGGACTGCCCTACGACGGATCTTCAATCTGGCAGGATAGCGATCACCGCATTGAGTTGGCCGGATAGGGGAGCTGTAGATTGCCGCAACCGACAATCAAAAACAGGACAACGCTCTGATGGAGATTCAACATAAAGTAAAATTTGATATTGCGCCCTATTGGAAAGTCTTTGTGTTATAGGCAATCAATCCGAACTTTATAATTTTCGAATTCTGAGAAAACAGCATTGTACCTTCAATAGACGGGGCAGCTGAAAACCGAATAATAGAGTAAGCATATAATTAAATTGACTTAATAATGAAAAAAGTAACCTTATTAATAGTTGCTTTAATATTCACTAATATTCTTTGGGCCCAAGATATCGCTTCATTTAATTTCACATTTAATCATTGAAATTGCTGTTAACAAACGGGTTACCCCAATTTGAGCCGATAGCTACATGCCCGGCATTATTTCTTTAATTTTTATTTGTTTTCGGGCTGACAGGTAACTTTTCCGCCAGTGATTTTCCACTAAGCTGTTAGTTCCGCTGGCAGGCTTTTTTGTTTAAGTAAATTTTCGTTTCTTTAACTTTCATCAGCAACCAGGTGAACTAATTCTAATGCCCAACCGGCGGCAAGCCGTTGACGTTGGCAGTTATTTTTCACGACTGTTCTTATACAACTGGAACAGTAAATTTTACAATTGCCCATGCTTTGATAATTGCATTTGTACCTTTTTTATCATTAGTAATGCTTAAAGGGAAGATGGCAGGGGCAATGTTTTTTATTTCTGCACTAAATATTTGAGCAGGATCATTTGTAGTACCGGTTTTTTTAAAAGTTTCATCGTTTAGTTTTAAAACAGATGAGTTATCCCTGGTTTCAACAACTACCATTATCATTTCAATTTTATTTTTAATGCTGGCATAAAATGGCAAGAACTCTTTTATCTTATCTTTTGATAAAATAAATTCAGGTTCTGTGAGAGCGGTTTGTTTTCCCTTTAACCATTCATTGGGCAGGTCATGTTTTAGGTCTATCATGGCAAACAACCCTGCTTCCTTAATGATCCCGTTAAGCGTACTGTTAAAAGCTGTAACGCTCAATTCAGCTACATTTTTAAGTCTGTCACCCCCTTCTACAGATGTATATCTCACATGTATGATCACATCTGAAATGGTATCATAATTAAATTGTCTAAATGAAGGTAATTCAAGCTGCCACTTACTGATCACACCTGCTCCTTCAAAAGGAAGATAGCGTTCGTCTTTGAAATTAAGTTCAAACATACCACTATCATTTTGGCCGGAACTAACGGCTATGGCATTGATTGGTATTATAAAACCATGGAAGCCATTTTCTGATCCATCTGTCTTTTCCGAATACTCAGTTGCATTGTTAGCAATGGCGGAATTGCGGAATTTATTTTCCAGCAAGCGCAGCGTGGCGTTTAAACCGGTGTAGGGCCCGGCAATACAGGGAATAGAAATGGATACTGATTTTATACGTCGTTTGTAATGCCCGGGGTAATCCATGTCAAACAATACTTCTGGTAAGGAAAATTCTGTTTTACCCGTTTGTTTAAGTTGTAAAATGGCAAGTGGGTTTAATTGCCTTAATGAAATATGTTTAGTGATCTCGTAATCATATCCACGGTTCTCCTGGTAAGCAGCTTCCAGTTGTTTTAAACCAACATAGAGTTGTTCACCGGCTAGCAAACCATTGCGGCCTGCATCCCAATAACCGGCATTGATAAAATTAGAACTGGTCAATCCTCTTTCAAAGCAATAGGTTTTTTCCGCCTTTTTAGCCAGGTCAAATGCAAGGCTGTATACCTGGTGATACAAACTGCTTAAACTATCTTTCATCCAGCTATACAATTCTTCATTGCTGTATTTGTTTTTTAAGAATTCTTCTATCTCCTGCGCATTGTCTATTTGTTTTTGCTGGTTGGTAATTTCCTGATTAGCGATTTCAATACGTATTTGCTGAGAAAGGATTTGTTTGTCAATTTGTTTGATCTCGTAGCCGGCCGCGTTAGCTTGCATTACACGATCCTGCATGGAACGGAGAAATCCTGCTTTTTTTCCTGCATTGGTTGCTTCATAACTAATACCATTAGCATTATTTTGCAGGTGCTTGGCCCAGGCCTGCATGGCACCTCCTAACATTGGGCCACCGAATTCTACACTTGCCCCTAATCCTAAAGGCTCTGTGGCCGCCCTGATACTCGGATATAAATGCAGTATGCTGGCAAGCAATTCTTTTCGGCCTATTTCATCCTGGAGAACCCTTGCTTCATGGGATTTATCCATCTCTTCCTTTTCATATTTTATCAATTTCAAACCGCTTTCATTAATAGGTAGTTCAATTGAATTAGCTATCTCATTAAAACCCGAATCAGATCCTGGTACTTTTCCTGTATCCTCACCAATTAATTGCAGATAATATTTCATGCGGTGTTCCGGTGACTTACGATTTTGTTGTAAGTTTTCCAAAGCCATGCCCGCTTCCTCCAATTGCTGCTTTTTAATCTCAATCATAAGGTTCTGCATACTGCTTTCATGTTTTGCACGTATGAGTGCAATTGCCTCATTGTCTTTTTTCTCTATAGCAGAAAGTATAGCAGTACCCATTGATTTTAATTCTCCGCATAACTCCAGTGCTTTTTGTAATAGGTAATAAAAACGATAATTAGGCATGCTGCTGTTTAGATCATTCAATACACCCGCAATACTTAATCCTTGTGCAGCAGCTTTTACAAGCAAAGCAGGATCGATTGGCGGTTCAAACAAAGGCAGTTTGCGGAACACGCCTTCGATATTTTCGCAGTGGCGTATTTTAAATAACCTGTCTGCAACAGTATCCCAATAGCCCAGCAATTTTGGATTGCTTGGTACACAAAAATATAATGATGAAAGACTGCCATAAATATTTGATGTTGGAACTACCTCTCTTGTAGTTACTGCAACCGATGACAGTGTTGAAGAATGATGTACCAGCGCTGTTTCGAGTTCAGACATCGCATTTGAGGAAGCATCCCATTTACTCAATAAGGAGAGATAGCTTTGCGAAGTTTTTTTTATTTGCGTCGTAGCTACCTGTGGTCGGTTGCCTAAAATATGCCCTGCCAGCACATATAATTGTGTTGCCTGGTTAATACTTTCAATGGTATCCTGCCTGAATAAATAATCACCCCAGGCAATAATGTTATCTACGTATTTCATCACTACCCATTTCATGTAAGCAACCGGCCTGTCACGTGCAATTATATGTGGCATGAAAGGATTATTTCTCCATGCACTGACAGCGTCATCATAAGTATTTGCAGTCAATCGGGTAAATATCTGTTCAAGAATATTTAGTGAATTAATTTCCGTAAATGGGAAGAATTGCCAGAAACGATTATCCTTTTCTCCTTTCGCCATTGGATTAAATACATAATGGAACCAGTTCATGGCTTCTTCAAATTGCTGAGATTTACTTAATGCATCTGCCAGCAACATGGGTGTATGGAAAAAAAGTTCCCAGTTGTAGAGGGAATATGGGCGTTTTAGCTCATGGTAATAATGGTTGCTTAAACCGCCGAAGGCTTCAAAAGCATCATTCTTATTGTCGGTAATATTTTTATTAAGGATAGAAAAAAAACTTGCGGTATTAATATTAATTTCTTTGATCATTTCATTTGTGAAGGGATTAAAAAAATTAATTCTATTAACGAATTTAGTCCCTTCTAAAGTTTCCTGAAATGGAAAGTAACCTGTATTTCCTGTTTTTTGTAATGATAAAATAGTTGAATTAAAATAATGAAAATAATTCGTGACGATTGTTTCATTTGGAGGCAGTTTTTTTAATGACTGGATTTTTCCTCCTGAAAATTCAAAAATGCCCTTAGGCGAAGAATAATTATATACACCTATTATTAAAAGACTGCTTTTTTCAGCCAGGCCAGGAATAAACTGATATCCTGAAAAATAACTAATTGTTTTAATATTTGATGTGGCGGTGGTATTAGCTCTAATATAATCATCTAATGCTTTCAAATAATTTGAATGAGAAGTACGTTCTGGTTTAATAAATCGAACTTCTGCTTCTTCAATTTTCTCTGTAAGGGTTGAAATCTTTTCATTTATTTTATCAAGTGCACCACCTTTTAAAGCAGGGGGGCCTTTTTTTTGTTGTAATGCTTGTACTTTTTCTCTTTTATTTTTAGCGTATTCAGCACGAATAAGAGCAGCATTTGTTTTGTTTTGCTCGTAAATTCTCTTAGTCTCCTCCATATTTGCTTTTAAAATGGAGACTTGATTAGCGCCTGACGATATTGGGTTTGTAAATGCTATTTCATCATAAATTGCATCATTACTTAACTTTTTTTGCGTCCACTTTCCATTCGTGTACTCACTCCAGGCCATCTTTATTTCCCAAGATTCTATGGGTTTTGGAATTGTTACGATTCCACTTCGAGCGTCAGCTTTAGGGATTTGGTTTGAATTATTTACCGGTTTTGTTTTCTTCGTAAACTGAGGAAAGAAAATCAATAGCCTTCCATTCCAAACCACCGGAGTAAGGTAACATCCATTACTTGTAATTTGTCCATATTCATCCTCCACATCATAACTCGGTATATCCACTTGCATTTTTTCCCATGGGTACCAGTTCATTTCATCTAGTGCTAAGTAGCGGTAATAGAAAAAATAGGGTGCATTCCGGGTGCGGGAGAAGACATGCAGTTTAGAATCCTGGTTCCACTTGTTATCTTTTTTATTGCCCTCAATATATAACCCAATCACTTCCATGTTGGCTACTTCATCAACTTTATAGAGATAATTTTTTAGCGTATCTTCTACATTTTGCTTGTTGATGTCTTTTTGTAGTAACTCACTTTCCAGTTCTTTAAAGAAAGGGCTTTTATCTTCACGCAGGTTGCTTTCTATCCAGTTTTCAGGATATAGAAATACTTTCCGGTTGGCTTCCCATACACGGTAACGTTGCATCCATTTCCATCTCTCCCGATCAAGCAGATCGGGAGAGATGCCATTTTCCAAACCAATAAAACACCGTTGAATAAATAACTGAACCGAAGAGATCGCCTGTTTGATCCTGGATGTTTCCATACAGGTATCCATCTGTACATCAACGAGAAAAAATTCAAACAAGCCATCTGCATCCTCTATACCTGCAGTTTTTATATTTTCCTGTTGCAGCAGGTAAGCGATGAGCGCAATTTTTTGATTGTTGCGTAACTGGTCATTTAAAGGCTTAACCACCTGCTCCCAGTCTGTTTGGTTATACCTCGAACGTATCGCTTTTTGAATGTTGTCTGCTATTGCTTTTAACGCTTTAAAATCAGCACCTGGTAATGTCCATTCAAATAACAGATCAATATCCACCCCGATTTTATCTGCAACTGCCAGTGCATTTTGCAGTCTTAAGAGTGTTTGTTCATTTTTAAAATCGTTGACTGTTAAATTAAAATGCCCTTGTGAGATCAATTTATTGATATTGTTTTTATTCCAGTGTGTAAGGTCACTGATATGCTGGCTTAGGTCAATCGGAGTATTGCTTAGCAATTTCCAGAATTCCAGCATATTGATCTTTGCTTTTGGAAGAGAATTTCGAAGTGTACAATAATCAACCAATCTTAATAATTGATTCAGCTTAATTTTATTAAAATTAATGTCATCAAAATCTGATCGTTTATTGAAATAAACAATTTCTTCCGCACTTAGGGAAAGTACATTGACGAGGATATTCGTTTTTGCCAGCTGCGCCAACGCAAATCTTGTATGTTTCATTTTAAAATCGGGCAATAATACTTTGAGGGGGATTTTATCCTTGCTTGCTGTTATTGTTTTCCAGGAAAGTTCATCAAGGCTAATGCCTTCCAATGATAACTGGTAAACCTTGCCTGCCTGTAATTTTTGTGCTGTACCCTGCAATTCAATTACTCTAACGGGTAATGGTTCTGGCTGATGATCAATCAAAAGAATATTGTCGAGGGATATGTTGAATTTTCGATCCGACCCGGAATTAATAACAAAAGTGTAATCATCATCTGCCTGCGGAATAATTTTGCCATACCACGACGAAGGAATCGAAATACCAGGTGCAGTAACTGACAGCAGGCTATCATATAAACTTTGAGTCCCTTCTTTTAAAATATCAGCAACTAAAACTTCTGTTAGCTCCGTGCTTAAACCGGTTTGTTCGGCCAAAGAAGTAAATATTAATTTTCTTCTCAGCTGATCCTTCAGATAGGGCAAAAAAGCATCGAGGAAGATCAATCTTTTTTGGGAAGCAGACGTAAATAAAAAACTAATACCGACAATTACATCCCGTGAAATTGAATTGTTTAAAAAGGCAGCCAATTCCCTGTCATAAACTTCTATATTCGCCTGCTGCTTAGTTTTGATAGCAGTTTGTTTTGCAACAATGTTATCAATGGCATTATTCCATAGGTCGCCCAGTGGTTTAGGAGGGGATTGGTTGTCTTTTAAATTTTTCAAATTGATTATGTCTAAGCCACTCAGCACTCCGGTTATCTGAAACAGACCGCTTTCTTTGAAGTACTTTGAAGTGAAATGTGGCCCGGATGGTTCTGTAAAATCAAGACCGGCAGGCACAGAAGCAGTAAAGAGATTATCTATTTCCAGCAAACTGATGATACTTTCAACAGTTTCAGGCTCAAATAATAACAGGGCTTTATTCCTTACTAATGCTGTGGTTGCCTTTTCTTCAGCAGTGGTCCCGGGAACTTCTGTTTGAAGATCGGCATGAGCCAACTCGATCTCATTTATACCATCGAATATTTTCTTTGCCAATACAATAACTTCTTTTCGTGATGGCATCAATGAGCTGGTAAGGTCATCTTTTCCTACAATGATATAGCTTAACTGGTCATGCGTAAAACCAGCTTCTTCCAGCTTTTGCAATTGTTCTAAAAACACAAGTGTTGTATGGGCATTCTCAAACACATCGCCAAATACTTCAACAAGTTTAATAAATTCCGGTATCCGAAGTCCAAAGGTTTTTGACAACAGCCGGTAACGGTATAAGAGTGACAGATTCGAAATATTCAGTTGCGGATCTGGAAGTGACCTGTAATTTTTTATTGCTTCGATATCGGCGGCAGATAAATTTAATGCGGCCATTACTGCAGAAAGGTGTTCTGCTATTGTTCCTGCGTTATCCAAATACCTCCCATTTGCACTTTGCAGGAATACATCATCCATCGCAAGTAGGTTATGTGTGAGGAATAATCTATTATATAAAGAATTTTCCCCTGCAGTACTGATTTCATTCCAGCAACAGAGCAACTTTACCAATTCCAATCCCGTTTTTTCCTGTATCTTTTTTATCGCCACCAGGTCATGTAAGTAATGTGGAGTTATATCGGTTGAAATTGATTTATCAACTTCATCGATAGTCCAACCGAGTTTGCGTTGAAGGCTGATAAAACGGTGAAATTTATCATAACGGTTTATTGCATTGAATGGTAGCCCAAAACTAAGTCTTAGGCTGTCCGGGTCGCATGTTCCGGTCAAATCAATTTCGTCTCCTACGATACGGATGCCACTTTGGGAAACGTTGGGGTTAATAAAATTTGTTTTCATTATTGCTTCAAGTTCTGCGTAAGTAATGCCTGATCTTGCCAGCAATTGTTCTTTTACAAAATATAAACCCTTCTTCTCTGTTTCATCTTTACTGAGCATTTCATTGTCATCATTATATCCATAATATTTTCTAACGGGAGGAAGGCCGATCTTGTCCCTATACTCAACATCAGTATGTATACCATGACTATGTATGTCATTGCTGCCGTCTTCAAAATCTTGAAAATGTTGTGTATCCCAATATTCTTTGCTTACAAATGATTCGTTGGTGATTATTGCATATTCAGCCGGGTTAAGGCATAAATATTCTGCATCTGCAGCCCTTTGCTGATATTGTTTATATAGATCATCAAGTACACTGTTCTGATATTCTGATTGATTATATGTTATCAGGTCATTTGTAATAGTGGATTTTAAACCTCCTTCTTTACCTGGTTGTAATGCATTAATTTTATCCCTTGGGTTTATAAATGTTTTGATCAATTCATACCTGCCAGAATTTAAAAAATCAAGATATACCCGGATAGCATCAATAGGTTGATGGTACGGCAGATGAAAAAGAGCCAGCGTTTCACTAAGTATTTTATATGCATTTTGTTCTGTGTATTGGGGTGATGCAAGTAATTCAGCATTGTTTTGATTTTCCGATACATTGAACGAAGGGAAGGATTTGATCTTTAACAAACTATCATTGTCGGGAAGTTTTATTGGTAACGAAGTTAAATTGATAACATATTTTTCCATTACCTCATTCACCAGGTCTACATACGGCAAAATGGTATTTGTATTTGCACAGGTCAGCTCCAGCGAACCCAGATCGGGCCTGCGTGATAGCAGTTTCTCCAATGGCGTACCGCTTACTTCCTTTGTATCTTTTCTTATAGAGAGGTCTCCCTTTTCATACTTATCTAAATTGTTATTTCTTAAATATTGCAGCAATTCTACATAATAAGCTGCAGCACTATATACGGATGTACATTCCCCGCATTCACAATAATCTGCGTTGCCAAATAACAGGTCCCAGCTAAGGTTATGGCCCCTTATAGCATTATCAAGTTCAATGTTTTTTTCTTTTGAAGTATGATTATTGCCACCGATCATGAGATTACCCCTGAAATCTTTTAATTCTCTTATTGCTGCCAGCGCTTGTTCGTTCCGTATTACAAGGTCTTCGGCTTTTACATACATATCATCCAGCACAGTTGTATTGACATCATTTTCTTCAAAGCTTCCTTTCATGGTATCTCTGAACTGCTGCTTGGGTAATTGGGTGATGAGGTATGCAGACGTAAAATTATTTTTTACCAATAACGGAACTGCATCTTCAACGGAACTGATAGCGGTTATACGTTGCAGCGCTTTCATATATTTTTTTACATCTTCCTGATGGTCATTTGGTATATCATTAAAAGCCTTTTTATTTTCAAAAGCTTTGTATACAGAAGTGGTTTTAATATTGAAATCACCGGCCAGGTTTTGGAGGAATGTATTCACAGCTGTACTGATATCTTTGCCGTCAAAAATGATGTTGCCAGTCTTAGACATCACTCTTTTTATTATCGTTGTTGGTTCCATTTGGAAAAGCTCATTATAAAGATCGTCTGCAACAGTGCTTGCAGTTTCCCCATCATTAAATGCCTTTTTATCATTCACCAATGCTGCAAACTCTTTCCTGTCGTAGTTCTTTGCAATATCATG
>JBBQZY010000030.1:0-10971 GCA_038207305.1 Chitinophagales bacterium | reverse complement strand
ATCGCATCTGAAAGTTCTGCAACGGCATTACCCCAACTGCTTCCATCACCACTTTTGGTAAAGTCAACATATACAATTCCGGCAGCATCAGGTACGGCTAACTGCAATTGCTTTTCATAAGCACCCATATCTACAAAGCCATAATTGATTCGGGGATTGGCATCCAGGTCTGTGGTAATTCCTGCAGGAATGTTTGCGTTTTCTCCTGCATTTAATACCGGGCTGCATTTTTGCACCCGGTAATCACCCGTAGTGGTGGGTGCAGCAGAAGCTACAATGGGAGTGATAAACAGCGGATCTAAATTTACATTTCCGGTGCCGGTAAAGCCTCCCTCAATTAAACTATATTCCACTAAAGGTGTAGCAGCTGTATTGTAAAATGCATTGGTACTGCTAGGTACGCCGGTATTCGCATACACAACACAGTTTTGGATAGTTGGATTAGAAGTAGCATTGGCAATTCCTCCGCCCTGGACGGTAGCCCTGTTACCTGCAATAGTGCAGTTAATGATAATTGCATTTGAAGCTGAATTCCAGATGCCGCCACCAGCTGCAGCAAGGTTACCCGACAACAGGCAATTGGTTAGCTGTGCTGGAGAATTATTGTTGTAAACAGCGCCGCCGGCACTGCCGGATGTATTGCCGGAAAAAACGGAGGCCGTAACCGATAACACGCCTGATGTAACATTACTAACGGCCCCGCCATTGCTTGTCGCAGTGTTGCTGTTTATAGTACAATCATCAAATGACGGAGAACCGGTACCGGTAATAAAAACTGCGCCGCCTTCAACCGTTGCACTGTTAGTTGTTACGTTATTTCCTGTAAACGCCGGAGCCCCGCTACCACTGAGGTAGATACCGGCACCATTCACTGCAGCGTTGCCCGTAAAGCTGCAGTTTTGATACAAGCAGCTGGATGTTAGTATATACAACCCGCCACCATTACCTGCACTGGTATTTTGGGTAAAGCTGCAGTTATTGTAAACAGAAGTAACAGCTGACAGCGTTTCATATACGCCGGCACCTGAAACGGAAGTATTATTCCTGCTGAACTTGCAACTCGTGATCGTTGTATTTGAACTCACTTTATACATCCCTCCTCCAAACCGCGGACTTATGCTAAAAGCATTAACCGTAATACTGGCTACTATAACTGCAGCATTTGCATTGCCATTGGAAATCGTAACTCCATCCAGCAAAGTGGTAGCACTGGCGATGCCAGCTGAGATAACTACATGATAACAATTATCTGTTGTAATAACCGCTGCGCCAATATCTCCACTAAGGGTTACGAGGTGTGTGCTGCTGTTCCGCTGACTTAAAAATATTTCGGTACCTATGAAACCTCCATATACTTTAACCCCGGATTTTAAAACAAAAGCATCGTAACGATCCGAAGCAGTTATTATAGTAAGCGCATCGGCTCTTCTATTCGGTTTATAAGTGCCCGTAGCAATCCATATCTCATCTCCAGCCACAGCCTGGTTGATGACTGCCTGCAGGTCGTTACTGGCAGTGCCCCAACTGGAATATGGCGCAGTTCCTGGGCCTCCTGGTTTTACAAACCTGACCGTTGCTCCTGCCTCACTCCCGGTTAATAAAATGAAGAGTACTGCCAATAGGTATTGTACGAGTTTACAACGCATAATTATTCCCATACATTCAGCTTTAAATAAAGAAGCGGTATTAAAAGGGAGATTGGATTATTGCAATAAACGAAACCATCATTTACACTAATTCACTATTAAATTATGCCTAAATTTATTTTAATGTAAGTCTAACTAATGAACGGCGGCAGCTCTTTCATAAACGGGGTGTTTTAAGCATTTAGTGGCAATCATAATTTTGTTAAATGTGCACAAGAGCATTTACACCATTTCATTTTTAACTATTATCGATTTTATTTTGGATTATATCCGGATGTGTATGTTTGACAAAAAAATCATTAGCCTTGTTATAAATTAATATGCTAAGTGAACCTGCTATTTATGCAATGTTGCTTTTAATTTTACCAGGTTTTCTTTTATTTGTTTGCTGTTTTTCCCGGTATGCATGGCCCTGGATAATTCAAGCAATATCGAACGGGATTGTTGCTTTCCTGAATATTGCGCAGGCCTGGAATCGGTTGGTACATTATGAACGGAGCCGCAGTTTTCGTATTCAAACCCGGTGGTCCTGGATTCTTCGTTAATATAATCGTAGTCGAATATAGAAGTGAGGGTATGGCGATAACCAAAACTCAAAACAGTCTGTGATGGATCGTCAGCATATAAAACCGTTGGAACAGCATCAATGTATTCAGTTGCTTTCTCACTGGTTTCCCACCAGCTACTGAATGTGAGTTCCATATATGGAAATCCAAAAGGGATGCCCGGGATTGCCTTAAATGGATTTGGGTTGGGTTGATAATATGTATATTCATAAGCAACCGATAATTCATCATCTATGTAAGTTTTAATCCTCGGAGTATTACCGATCAAATTATTGGAGAACAATACTTTTACACCCAATGTATTTTCTCTTTTGGTGATCTGACCTAAGAAATTATAGCTGTCGTAAATAGTCATGAATTCTTCACCAGCAGGGTCATACCATATTTCTTTTGTTATGTTTCTTCCAGTATAAAAAAAGCGTATGGTATTGAGGAACTCTCCTGCATATGAATAGGTTGCCTTCTTAATTCTCTTGCTGGCATCATATTCAATATCATACACTTCTTCCGTATTATCACTGAAATGCGTAATCCACTTATCTGCCAGTTCATGGGAATTGTAATGAAGTTTTACATAGGCATCGGGACTGTACCATATTTTTGTGAGACGACAGTTATTAATACCTGAAAACCCGTTTTCAGTCGCGGCCTGATCCACATGTGTTGCGGGTTCCACCTCTTTCTTGCAGCCTGTCAGTAGCAGGATACCCAATAGCATTAAACTGGTAAGATTTAATAATCTTTTTTTCATATAGATTTTTTTAATTTAATTAATGACGAAAAAATATAATTGTTCTTTTGATATATCTCTTATTAAATCAAAAATCCCGGAATGGCTTCCTCCCCTGATTCATTTACCAATTCCAGCTTAAAAATGCCAATACATAGCACTTTAGCAGGTCTGATCATCCCGTTATCTATACGATATTTCTCTATTACAAACCTGGTTTTTCGCCCACTACAGTAGTATACATTACCTGTTTACAGCCGATTATCGCATTCATAAACTCAGCATTAAATGCAGATGTGGTATTAAAAGGAAAGTGGATTGTGGCATTAAATAATGAGTGATATACAAGAATTCAACGTCAAATTATAACTTAGTTTATTTTAGGATAAGGCCAACTTCCGAACGGCGGCAGTTTTTTTACGAACGGAGGCTTTTTAAACTTTAGTGGTAGCGATCATTTTGGAGATCATATACAACAGTATTTTACATCATTTCATTTACTACTTTTAGCGTATGGGACTGCTACGGGAAATAGTTGCGTTTTTATGTGTGTTTTTGCCAGGTATGGCTTTTAATGCCAGCGCACAAACCCTACCCCTCCGTTTTGAGAATTATACTACCGAAAATGGACTGCCTCAAAACAGCGGGTATAGTATTGCCCAAACAACTGAAGGATTTATGTGGTTTGGTACACAGGATGGGCTTTGCCGTTTTGATGGATATGATATAAAGATTTATAAAAAAACCAATTCGCCCTACTCTATTTGTAATAATTTCATAAAGGCCCTTGTTACGGATAACAACAGTAACCTCTGGATCGGCACAGCACAAGGCATTAGCATCTATCAGCCAAAAACAGGTAAATTCTTCTCACCGGGAAATTACTTTCAAATTGATGCTGTTGTTGACAAAAAATATACGACTGGGTTCAAAAAAGATATTCATGGAAATATCTGGATACGAACCGACAATGATGAAATATTTTGTTTTGATGCAAAGAAAAAATCAATAAAAAAATACAGCCTACCGGTTGGCATTGATACAAAATTGCGCAGGTTTTCTGTGAATGAACTTGGCTCGGTATGTATCAGTACTGATGATGATCTTTTTATTTTTGACGGTCAACAGTTTAACCCTTTTAATATTCAGCGATTTATACCAAAGTATCCTGGCAGTTTAGAACTCCGGGATTTTGTTTTTACACATGGTGAGTTGTGGATAAGTAGCAATAGCAAAGGTATTTTTCGCTTAGGGCTTAATGGTACGCCTCACCTCCTGGAGCAGATAACAACCCTTTCGGAACAATGGGGATTGTTGGAAAATGAAATCGAATACCTTCAAAAAGATTCTAAAGGAAATGTATGGGTAGCTACGCCGGAAAATGGCGTATATATGTATGATTATATTACAAACACGATTCGTAACGGCAAACATGATGACAGGGATAACTATTCCATTAAAAGAAACTACGTTATCTATGTATTTGAAGATATGCAGGGCGTAATATGGCTTGGGCTTAGCGGTGCTGGTATTGCGAAATGTTCGGAAAATAAAAATTATTTTCAAAACATTTCTTTCACTGAAAATAAGTACGGACAAAAAAGAGCCGACAACATGATCAATGCTTTACACTATGATACTAACAGTGATTTTTATGTAGGCACGCAGGCAGGAGGCATGATAAAATCTAATGACAATTTTTTTTCCGCTAAATTTTATGTGCATGAAGAAGGAAGGAAAAACTCTCTTATTCATAATTTAATTAGGGGTTTTGCCAAAGATGATGAAGGCAAGTTATGGGTGATTACAATTGCCGGGCTATGTAAATATGTAACTGGCAAAAAGAACAACGAGTCGTTTATATCTTATTCACCCGATTCATCGGCCCTCTATAAATCATTTAATACCATTATCAAACTCCGTCATCAAAATGCTTTGCTGATAGGTGGCAATAATGGATTATTCCTTTTTGATCTAACAACAAATAAATGGGCAACAATTGCAGATCCGGGTAATTATGCCAAAATGAATAAAATAGCTGCCATAAACATGGCTGAAATTAATGACACAACTAAAGGTACAGTACTCATAGGTACCGAAGGGCTTGGTTTGATCAGCTACAATTATATCACAGGAGATTTTAAAGACTATGAAAATGTAAAAAAAATATGTCCCACCATCCGGTATATAAGTATCATTAATAATGAGCTGTGGTTATGTTCCGATAATGGCCTCATCAATTGCGCAACTTATTACAAAACTTCTGCAACTATGTATGGAAGGATGAACGGCCTTAATGATGAAGTTGTTTATGCTTTACTCCCCGATGCTCGGGGTAAATTATGGGTAAGTACAAATCACGGAATCAGTTGTTTTGATACTGCAAAAAAAACATTTTACAATTATGGTGCTATGTTTGGATTAGGGGGTAGTGAATTTAATACCGCATGTTGTGCCAGAGGTAAAAACGGGGTTATGTACTTTGGTGGGGTTAGCGGAATTACACGTTTCTTTCCTGAAAAGATACCCTTTAATTCGTACGCTCCTGCCCCATTTATAACAGGTATAAGTGTAATGAACAAGGAATATGTAACTGAAGAAAATATTAGTTTTACAAAATCGATAAACCTTGCATATTATGAAAATTTTGTAACATTTAAATTTGCAGCACCAAATTTCATACAAACAGCTTACAGCAGATACAGATACAAATTATCAGGTATAAACAAAGACTGGATTGATGCCGGAAATTCTACCGTTGCCCCATATACCAATTTACCGGCAGGCAAATATATATTTGTTGTGAATGCAGCTAACAATGAAGGGATATGGAGTAAAAATGCGGCAACAATTCAGATCATCATTCATACCCCATTTTGGGCTACCTGGTGGTTCAGGGTATGCTGCATCATTATAGTATTGTTGTTGGTTGCTTTGTTGTACAGGCTGCGGATAAAAAATATACGACGCATTGCAGAGGTTGATAAGCAACTTTCGATTTACGAAATGAAAGCGCTTCACGCCCAGATGAATCCGCATTTCATTTTCAACTGCCTGAACAGTATGAAGGAAATGATCCTGACTGGAGAAAATGCGAATGCATCCAGGTACCTCAGCTCTTTTGCCCAAATGATACGGGAAACGTTAGACCAGTCTAAGCATACTTTTATAAGCCTTGAGCAATCAATATCTCATTTGGAAAAATATATTCAAATGGAAAAAATACGTGTTGACGATTTTTCTTACAAGATAAAAATAGACAACAAGACCAATATTGCTGAAATAAAGATACCTCCTATGCTGCTGCAACCATTGGTGGAGAATGCTATCTGGCACGGATTAAAATCTAACCAGGGTAATAAAACACTATTGATAGAACTGAAAAAAGAAAACAACAAAATATGTTGCATCATAGATGACAATGGCCAGGGAATTACTAAATCATCTTCAGGTAATTTGAAAAGAAAAAATGAATCAACTGCTATTGCTAATATCAGGGATCGAATAGCTTTGTTGAATGAGAAATTTGATATTGAATGTTCACTCACTATCACAGATAAAGCAGATTCAGAAAATCACTCCGGCAGTGGTACTATTGCGAAATTATTAATACCATTGGACATTGAATAATTTTATAGCTTTCAGAATTCAACTTTAGCAAACAACGATACATGCACTATTTAATGAAGTATATTATTATATTGCTTTTGGCCACTTCACCTGTGGCAGGACATGCTCAGCTAAATGAAAAAGATTTCAGGTCAGTAAACATCAATACTGGCCTGAGCGATAATACTGTTACTTCAATAAATCAGGATGATCAGGGCTATATCTGGATCGGTACACACGATGGTTTAAACAGGTATGACGGCAGCAGCTTTAAAAAATTCATAAAAACAAATAACCCTTCTTCTCTTCAGAACAACAAAATTTTCAGAATTAAAAATCTAGGTGAAAACAGGCTTGGGATCATTACCGATGAAGGGTTTCAGATTTTAGATACCCGCACATATCAAACTCAAAATTATTCGATCCCTGATAATACGGCATTTTTCATCTATTTAAATAGAACCTGGGATATACTGGAAATAAAAGGGTCAGGCTATTTTTGTGCAACGAATACCGGATTCTACTGGTTTACTTATAACGGGAAATTAGTATGGAGATATGATAACTTTACGGCAAAAGATATTGGCAGTACTATGCGCTATGGCAGAGAGTTGTATTTATTACCTGGCAACAAAATACTTGCATATCACAATGATGTTGGTGCGGATATATTTGACATCGATAACAGGCATTTCCTCAACAAAGCTGATGTCGCAGCAATGTTACAGTACTTACCTCCTTCAAAATTTCCAAAAAAAGGTATCCCAGAATTAAAAACTGAACAATGGATCTATAAAACAGATAAGCATTCTGATAGTATCTATAGTTATAATTTTGAAAAGAAAAAAATCCTTCAATCTTATTTACCGTTTACAAAAATAGACTATGATTGGCCAGGAAAACTTTATGCTGCTAATGATAGCACATTGATCCAAACTTTTGGAGACGGTGGATTTTCAATTTTACATACAGACAAACTTTCTGGAAAAGTACATTCAGATGGAACAAAATATTTTACCGGGTATATATGCAATTACATTTTTGTTGACAAAACAAACCGTTACTGGATAGGTACTAATAAAGGCCTGTTTGTTCAACAGTTTTTAAGTAAAGCCATCTCACAGTTTAAAGTTCCTATAGATGAAAAACAGGGAAACAAAATACCAATTGTGCAGGATATTCTTGTGAACAAAAAAGATATTTATATAACTACAGAAAGTCAACATGGCATTGTACAACTGGATGCGGTTAATATGTCTTTTAAGAAAATGATCTTTCTAAACCAGGATGCATCTAGTAGTTGGAACAGTATCCATTCTATTACCCAACACACGAAAGACACACTGTGGCTAGGTTCAAGACTTGGCCTGGGTTGGTTGGATATCAATTCGGGTAAAACAGGTATCTATAACAATGATCTGAAAAAATATCACGTAGAAGGAATCAGCAGTTGCTATACTGATACCAAAGGCAACAGCTGGTTAGGCATTGAAGCAAGGGATAGTCAACATATTATACGGTACAGCAGCGTAACAAATAATTTTGAAATAATCTGCAGGAATCAATTTCCTTATTTTTTCCCATTACCAGAAGCTCATCTATTTACAGAAGATATACATGGCAATGTATGGATGGGTGAACGTGGCATCACCAGGTTTAATCATGCAAGCCAGCAATTTGATACATCCATTACAATATTTGCTGGTTACAGGAAATTTGAAGACCATATTATGGGATTAGCTGCAGACAGTTTTGATAATTTATGGATAGCAACCGAGCAGAATGGCCTGCTTAAATATAATATTAAAGAAAAAAGTTTCCGACACTTCACCACAAAAAATGGACTAAGCAGTGATATTATTCTTTCATTATCCCAATGTTTTGATAATAAAATCGTGGTTGCAACAGGAAATAAACTAAATATATTAAACGTAGTAACCAATAATATTACAGTGTATTCACAAGCGGATGGTTTGCCTGAAAGCACTATTACGAGTGGTTTTTTTTATGATAGTACGCAACACAAAATATGGGTAGGTTATCATGATGTGATTGCGTGTTTACCGCTCAATGTCAGCAACAACTTATTGCCAGTGCCACAGCTTACCATAGAAACAGTGGCACTGGAAAATGATAGTACAATATATTTCCCGAACAAAGAACTGATTTTTAATTATAGTCAAAATAATATGAGCATTGCAATCAGCAACCTCGATTTTGATGCAGCAGAAAATAATATTTTGTTATACAGGTTACATGCTGATGAATCATGGAGAAATACTGAAAACAATCAATTCATCTACCTAGATAACCTGGCGCCAGGTAAATATAAATTAGAGATTAAACTGGTATCTCTTTCAAAGAGATGGGCAGATCAAAGCAAATTACTAACTATTATCATTCGTCCTCCATTTTGGAAAACATGGTGGTTTATTTTACTTTCCTGCTTATCACTGACAGTACTAATTTATATAGCCTTAAGAAAAAGAATCAATAATATACGTTACAAAACAGATCAGGATAAGTTACTCAGGGAACTTGAAATAAAAGCGCTTCATACACAAATGAATCCTCATTTTATTTTTAACTGTCTTAACAGCATTAAAGAAATGATATTAGTGGGAGAAAAAGAAAAAGCTTCCAGGTATCTCAGTACTTTTGCACAATTGTTAAGAGACACGTTAGAACAGTCTACACATTCATTTACCAGCCTCGAAAATACGATCAACCACCTTGAAAGATATATATCAATTGAAAAAATAAGGTTTGATAATTTTACTTACGATATACAAATTGATGAAAAAATAGAACCGGAAAAAATAAAGATCCCTCCGATGTTGCTACAGCCATTGGTTGAGAATGCCATCTGGCATGGCTTACAATCAAAAAAAGGAGAAAAGAAATTAATAATTCGTTTTAACCAACAGGATCAGCAATTACTTTGTATCATTGAAGACAATGGTATTGGCATAAAAGAATCCCTTAAATTAAAAGACAATAAAAAAGATCATTATTCTTTGGCAATTGAAAATATTAATAAAAGAATAATTTTATTAAATGAAAAATTCTCATTGGAATATAAGCTTAAAATTTCTGATAAGTCTGACCTGAATAAATTTACTGATAACGGTACTGTTTCTACTTTAACCATTCCACTTGATGTGGATTAACCCGCACTGCATGATAAAAACAATTTTAGTAGATGATGAACCCAGGGGAATAAATACGCTTAAAAAAATACTGGAACTTCATTGTCCCGAAGTACAGGTTATTGCGTGTTGCGAAAATGCTGATGATGCAAAGATGAAGATTGAAGCATTAAAACCAGACCTGGTTTTTTTAGATATCGCCATGCCGGGAAAATCAGGCTTGTCCATGCTTTCAGAAATGGATGAAATTCTGTTTCAAATAATTTTTGTAACTGCTCACAACGAATATAGTATACAGGCATTTCAATACAGTGCAGTGGATTATCTTCTGAAACCAGTTCATGAGGATCAATTGATAAATGCCGTAAAAAGAGTGGAAAAAAAAATCCCCAACAGCTCACTCAATAAAAATATAGAAACCCTGCTGTATAATTTTCAGCAACATAAAAAAAACGATGAAATGAAGTTATGCATTTCATCGTTAAAAGGTTTTCATGTTGTATTGTTAGATAATATCTTGTATTGTGAGTCAGAAGCCTCCTATACTGTGTTCTACCTTTCCGATGGTCAAAAAGTTATGGCATCAAGGTCAATCATGGAATATGAACAATTGCTCGAGCAAAATGATTTTGTAAGAATACACAGGTCATATCTTGTTAATCTAAATCATATAAAAGAATACCAGCGGGGAGAAGGCGGCAGTGTGCTGATGTCAAATAATGTGGTAGTTGAGGTATCAAGAAGAAAAAAGGAAATGTTCATTGCTAAAATGAAAGAAAAATTTAAGTTTTAGAACAAAAGGTTTCGAGCAGAATTTTGTTTACCGGCAGGCAATAATTATTACCAGTTGATCTTCTTTGATAAATTGTGTTATCTACATTTATAATTTGGAAAGTTTATGTTTCTCCATATACTATCGTTTTTTATAAGACCTTTATTCTTCAGCATCTAACAATTAATAAAAAAATTCCGGTCAATTAGAAAACTTTTGAATAGAATTAATATTACCCGGCCCAACTATGTCCAATTGATAAGTACCATGTGCCATATTTTTAGGTAAAGGGATCGCTACATTACTATCGCCTTCACTGCATTGTAACCGGGTATTCAATATCAACTGGCCTGAGCTATTCAATAATCTTGCCGTGTACAATCCTTCGGGCATTGCTGTAAACAATAGCTGAAGCCTTTCTCCAACAACAGGATTTGGATAGATGATCATAGCTTTCTTATTTTCTATCTCAATAGTTTGGGTATTGGGATTGGCTTTT
>JBBQZY010000029.1:0-15609 GCA_038207305.1 Chitinophagales bacterium | reverse complement strand
ATTAACATTGTGTATATATTTGGGAAGTGTAGTTGCAGTAACAGGCTGTAAGGCCAATATGGAATTTGAATAACCGCCGTCAGGGAATTGATGTCCACCGTTGGGTACATACAATTGCAATTAAAGGATGCACTTATTTATTTAGCCTGTATTATCGCAATCAGGGATTATCAAATCCCGCCTATATTGGTTATTTTTGAGCATAGTTCAATTATGATATTGAATACCATCCTGCAAAATATACAATCGACCTTTTTTTGTGTAAAGAGAGCATGTGCTATTATTTTTTTTGTCTTTGCTTATTACAATTCATTTTCTCAGTCTCCTGCTTCTTTTATCAGTTTTCAGCATCTAAACAACGAGCAGGGCTTATCTCAAAACACGGTTACAGCAATGGTACAAGACAACCAGGGATTTATGTGGCTTGGGACAAAAGACGGCTTGAACAGGTTTGATGGGACTACAATAAAAGTTTTCAGACACAATGAGGCAGATTCAACCAGTATTAAAAGCAATTATATTCAGTGCCTGTTTAAAAGCCATAATGGAATAATCTGGATTGGCACAGACGACGGCCTTTGCAGTTATGATCACAGGGCTAACCGGTTCAGGTCTTATTCTTTTGAAGGAATAAAAAAGCTGAAAGGTACAGGTGGGCTCAAAAATATTACAGCGATCCAGGAAGATGATCAACATAGAATTTGGATTGGCACAAGAGGGGGATTACTTGAATGGAATGCCTTAAAAAATAATTTTACATATTATGGTGTTGAGGAGGCAACTGAAATTGATAATTATGCCGGCAACCGCATAATTGATATGGCAGTTGATAAAAAAGAAAATCTTTGGCTTGCAACACATAAAGGGCTTGAATCATTTAATACTGCTACACACCGCTTTACCATTTATGATCATAAAGATGGCAATACCGCAAGCCCGGCCGAACCTCATATTATTTCCATTGCTTTTGACAGTAGCGGCAAATTATATGCAGTAATGTTTGGTAATAAATTAGACATTTTTGACCCGGTTAAGGGATCTTTTCAGCATTACGTTTTACCCGAGAACCCGGGTGGCTTAAGAAGAAACCCCATGATCAGTAAGATTATGTTTGATAAAGGAGGAAATTGCTGGGTATGTTCTGAGACCGGCGGCTTATTTTTATTTGACAGTAAGTCATCAGCCTTTCATTCATACTTTAAAATTACAGGTAATACCGAAAGCCTATCCGACAACTCACTGACCTGCATATATGAAGATGAATCCGGTATGGTATGGGTGGGGACAGAAAAAAATGGTGCAGACAGATTTAATATCCGCTTGCAGAATTTCACCTCCTATTTCCGTCAATACCCTTCAAATACCGTAATGGATGATTATGATATACGGAAAGTTATTAAAGATAATGACGGATTTTACTGGGCAGCATCAGACAGGGGATTGATCGAATTTAACCTGCTGAAAAATAATTTTGTCAATTACATGCATAGCAAGGAGCCGTTCAGCATCAGCAGTGACCTTACAAACGATATCCTGAAAGATGAGAGGGGTAAATTATGGATAGGAACTTATGAGGGATTGAACAGGTTTGATCCGGCTACAAAAAAATTTACAGTATATACCGGCAAACCCTCTAAAGCAAGGGGTTTTGATATTCCACGATTTGATGAAAGTAAAAAGGATTTTATTGCCGGGACTGTCGTTTACTCCATGATCCAGCTTCACGATGGGAGAATTGCGTTTGGAACAAATCATGGATTAAATATTTATGATGAAGGCAGCAACAGTTTTCAACATCAGTTTAACAACAAGCAAATAGCAAAGCTTCCTCCTGGTTATTATACATTGATTTTTGAAGACAGGTACCATCATGTTTGGGTATCCGGAAATAACCTTATGAAACTGGATAGCCATTATAATATTTTAAAGAAATTCCCTTTTCCAGCTTCCTGTATTGTACAGCGAGGAGAAAAAGAGATGTGGATCGGGACTTCATCAGGTTTATGTTGTTTGAATGAACAGACCGAAAACATCACCTGGTATAGAACAGAGAATGGATTACCCAGTAATTCGGTGAAAGCAATGGCTTTTGATAAAAATGGGAGGCTTTGGATATCTACCTGGAATGGTCTAGCAGTTTTAGATTTAGGAACCAGAATTTTTCATACTTATACAGCAAAGGACGGATTGCAGGGAAATGAATTCAACGACAATGCAGTTTTTGTTACCCCGTCAGAAGAATTATTATTTGGTGGCACAAAAGGTTTTTCAGTTATTGATCCGGAAAAAATTTCAACATTTACCTATATACCAAAAGTTCAGATCACGGCGTTGAATATAAGTAATAAAGATGCTGGCCATGAACAGAACCTCTATGGAATAAAAGAGATAAGCCTGAATTACCTGCAAAATTCTTTTTCATTTGAAATGGCTGCTTTGAGTTTTAATCATCCTGAACAGAACAGGTTTGCTTACAAACTGGAAGGATTTGACAAGGACTGGGTTCAAAACGGGACCCGGAAATTCGCATCTTATACGAATGTTCCGCCCGGCACATATACTTTGCGAATAACTGCTTCCAACAGCGACGGGGTCTGGAATAAAGAAGGAACCAGTATCAGATTCATTATCAGCTCTCCTTTTTGGAAAACGCCCTGGTTCATGATTCTTATCGGAATAACTGTTGTATTGATACTGGTTGGTTTATCAAAATGGCGGGAAAAAAATATAAAGACGGTGAATGATGAAAAACTGAAAGTGCAGGCATTAACTGCTGAGAAATACAAGAGCCAGCTTGAACTGGAACAGATCAGCAATTATTTTTCTTCTTCTTTATCAAATATGAATAACACTGATGAAGTGATGTGGGACGTGGCTAAAAACCTGATAGGTAAATTGGGTTTTGTAGATTGCATGATCTATTTATGGAATGCCGACAAAACAAAAATGATACAGGTTTCGGGTTATGGCCCAAAAGGTTCACCGGAACAAATAACAAAACGGCCATTTGATATTTTGCCCGGGCAGGGAGTGATCGGTTATGTGATACAAAATAAGGAAGCGGTCATAATCCCGGATACCACTATTGATGAAAGGTACCGGATGGATGAAATGTTCCGCTCAAGTGAGATCACTGTTCCTATAAAATATAATGATGAATTACTCGGAATTATAGATTCTGAACACCATGAAAAGAATTTTTTTACAGCCCGGCATTTACAGATACTTACTACCATAGCAGCATTGGTTGCCAATAAGATCAAATCAATAGAAAGTGAACAGTCACTCCGGCAAAAGAAAGCTGAGTTGGCTGATATCAACCAGCAATTGGCAGAAGTGCAACTGGCTTCGCTGCGCAGTCAGATGAATCCGCATTTTATCTTCAATGCATTAAATTCTATTAAGACATTCATTATCGAAAATGATGCCGCGAATGCGGAAAAATATCTGGGTAAATTTTCCAAACTGATCAGGTTCATATTGGACAATACACAGTCCGGTACTGTTGTATTGGCAAAAGAGATACAATTATTGCAACTGTATATGGACCTGGAGCAGTTGCGGTTTTCGGACAGGTTAAAGTATGAGATAATTGTAGATAACGGAATAGACAGAGAAAAGATACAAATACCGTCCATGCTGGTTCAGCCGTTTGCCGAAAATGCGATTCTTCATGGTATTTTGCACAAAAGGTCGGAAGGGTTTGTGAGGATATCTTTTATTTTACACACGGGCTGGCTTGAAATAATCATAGAAGACAATGGAGTAGGTAGAGAAAAAGCAAGGGAATTTAAAAGGCAAAATCATACAGCACATCGGTCAATAGGAATGGAAATAACCATGAAACGTTTGATGGCGCTGAGGAAAAATGAAAACACACCGGCGGGGATAAACATCATTGATCAAAAAAATGAACAAGGTGAAGCAACGGGAACAAAAGTTATCGTATCTGTACCAATAAATGTTTAATGAGAGCCAAACCCATAATTAAGAAATGATAAGAGCAATTATAGTTGAAGACGAACCCAATAGCCGTAAAACACTTACGCTCATGCTGGACCGTTTCTGCGAGGAGATAGATTTAATCGACGTATGCCCCGGCCCGCAGGAAGGAATGGAAAGTATTGCAAAAAATAAGCCGCAGCTTGTTTTTCTTGATATAGAAATGCCCGAATTCAATGGATTTGAAATGCTGAAAAGGATTGGGGAAATTAATTTTGAAGTGATTTTCACTACTGCCTATGACCAATATGCCATTGAAGCCATCCGCTTAAGCGCCTTGGATTATCTGCTGAAACCTATTGATGAAGAGGACCTGCGTAATGCTATAGAAAAATGCAAGAGAACTATTCATCAGAAAAAATCAAATGAAAGATATGAAGTGCTGTATAATAATCTTGGCGGCAAAACTGCTATGGATAAGACGATTATACTTTCAGCTGTTGACGGGCTCTCTGTGATAAAAACCAATGATATCGTCCGCTGTGAAGCAAGCCGCAGGTATACAAAATTTTATTTACAGAATAAAGAGACGATGTTGATGAGCCGCCCGCTGAAAGATTATGAAGAATTACTGCCTGCAACTGATTTTTTCCGTATTCATGAATCACACCTTATCAATTTGAATTACCTGAAAAAGTATATCAGGGGCGAAGGTGGACAGGTTATACTGACTGATAATACGGAACTGGATGTTGCCCGCCGTAGAAAAGATGATTTTCTGAAGATAATTTTAAAGGGCTGATAAATTTACCTGAACCACCAGGCACACTTTCACATCCTCCCGGGAATTCATACCGGCTAATGGGTACTTGGCTATTTTTTTGCAATCACTGCTGCATACTTTTACTGCATAAGTATAAAGTAAATAAGGTATGCCTGTATTTGAAATCATATTCGTTATAGTATTTGCAGTAACGGTCTTCATATTGGTTTATTGCAGGTCTATTGTTGATGAACATAAAAGAACAGGCATTAAAGAAGACCTGCATTCCTGTTCAGATATACAGGTAAGTGAGGAATTGTATTTAACCCGGCTGGTGACAACAGATCCCTGGTGGACAGGTATTCACCATGATGCACAATTACAATTGGCTATTGAATTAGCTGAAAAGGCGCTCCCTGTATGGGAACAATATGCAGCAAAAGGAATACTGATATATAAGGAAAATGCGAATGAATCCGGCTACCATGTCAATAAAGATTTATTGTGCAATTCATTGACTTACCTAAAGAGCAATTTTACATTATTAATCACACCCGGGAAAATGGTATTGACCGGATTGAAAAAATATCAAAATGAATTTATTGGTCCGGTAATGGCACTGGCCGATGGTTACTGGAAACTTCCTTATGTGGTTAAAAAGGTTTTTTATGCAGTCTACGAGATATTAAATGGGATACTGGATTATGATGAGCGGGAGGTGAATTTTGATTTCTCCCATGCGATTACGGATTCCCTTGATGCAATAGATATCGCAGACCTGCTGACTAAAAAACAGGTGAGAGAAATACTTGAGCCTTATAAAACCGGCTTGTTGATACAAAACCAGATAATACACAAGCACGCTTAAAAAAATCTTTAATAAATATAAAATCCAACATTATGCAAACGTTTTACACAAATGTACTAACTCAAAAAACAGATGGCGGTCACTCCGGCCTGGTGGTATTTATTGCCACCTGTAAGGGTACTGAATCGGTGTGTACCAATGAAGTGGTGAGGGTACAGGCTTCATCTAATTACAGTAAGATATATTTTAAAGATGGCAGGAGTCTCGTTGTGGCCAAAGTCTTGTATCATTTTGAAAAATTACTGAAGTTGCACCATTTTATACGGGTGCATAATTCTCACCTGCTGAATATAAAATATATTAAAAGGACTCAAAAATATGATGGAGTAAAAATTGAATTAATTACAGGCGAGATGATTTCGATATCAAGAAGAATGAAAAAAAATGTATTTAATGTTTTAAGGGAAAAGATCAATTTGGGTGATGCAAATGTAGCTTAGTTTCTTTTTGTGCTTTAAGATAAACAGGATTATTAACCGCAGGGGAATGAAACATTACCATAGGGTACATCATTTCAAACAGCATTCATTTTGATTTTAATTTTCATAAAATTTATCGTAAAAATAATTTCATGAAAAAACAAATAGCAATACTTGCCACTTTATTTCTCCATGCCATAGTACAGGCTCAAAACGTGGGTATTGGCACGCTTGTACCTGATGCAAGCTCACTGCTGGAGCTACGGTCAGGAGATAAGGGCCTTTTAATACCGAGGGTTGCACTAAGCGGTGCCAATGACGTCACTACCGTACCATCACCTGCAAATACATTGCTGGTCTTTAATACGGCAACTGCAGGAAGTGGCCGCTTTGCAGTAAGCCCGGGATTTTATTACTATAATTCCTCGTCACTATCCTGGGTGGCCATCACTGCTGCTGACAATAGTCTGAAATCAGCATGGCTGTTGGGAGGCAATTCAAACACGTTTTCCGGTACCAATTTTATTGGTACAATAGATAATGTGTCTCTTCAGTTCAAAATAAATAATACCAGTGCCGGCTTCCTCGGAACGACCGGTAACAGCTATTGGGGGTTAAATGCCGGAAATAATAGCTCAACAGTTTATAGCAATGTTGGCATTGGTAATTACGCATTGTATCTGAATACGAATCGTTCCAACATTGTAGCAGTTGGTGATTCTGCATTATTGAATAACGGAACCGGTGCAACCACTTCTGTTCAGGCGATAAATAATACGGCGCTGGGTTCAAAAACATTGTACAGCAATACCTTGGGCAGCTATAACACTGCAATCGGGTATAATGCCTTGCTGGCAAATACAACAGGCACTCAAAATACAGCAACAGGTGTGGATGCCCTGCATTTTAATTCTACAGGATTGCTAAATACAGCTACAGGGATCAATACCTTATTCTTAAACACTACCGGCGGCTTTAATGCGGCTAACGGTGCCAATAGCCTGGTAAATAATATTACCGGCAGCAGTAATACAGCCAATGGCTTTGGAGCACTCTTTAGCAACACCACAGGGTTTAGTAATGTTGCAGTGGGTGCTAATGCATTACGTTCAAATGTAAATTTATCAAACCTGCTGGCTGTTGGCGATTCGGCCTTATTTAATAATGGAATCGGCGCTACTGAACTATTTCATTCAATCTATAATACTGCGGTTGGCTCCAAAGCGCTTTATGCAAATACAACAGGTTACGGCAATACAGGTATCGGATACCAGGCCTTGCAAAATAATACAACAGGACATCTGAATACAGGTATTGGAATGCAGGCAATGCAGGATAATACAACAGGAAGCCTTAATAATTCTATAGGTTATGGCGCTTTGATTAATAATACTATCGGCAGCAATAATAATGCATTCGGTTACCTGACGCTCAATCATAATTTTTCAGGTTATAGTAATATTGCGATAGGTGGCGGTGCCTTAGAAGTTAGTGGAAGTGGAAACAACATCATTGCTATCGGCGATTCTGCCATGCGGGCATATACAGGTGAGGGTATTACTTTCAATACTGCAGTTGGATCCAAATCACTGTCCCATCTTGTTTCGGGGATCAGGAATACTGCTTTTGGTTATCAGACTTTATTCAACAATACGTCAGGTTACAATACCGCGTTTGGAGATGAGGCTTTATATAATAATACAACAGGTAATGGCAATGTAGGAACCGGTTCTCAATCGCTTTATGCAAATACTTCTGGTTTTGATTTAACGGCTATAGGTTATCAATCATTATTTGCAAATACTACGGGCATCGATAATACTGCGGGCGGTTACCAATCACTTGCATCCAACAGCACGGGGAACAGGAATACGGTTTTTGGGTCATACAATATGCTTTTCAATGGCATAGGCTCAAACAATGTTTCACTTGGATTTCAGTCATTGTATTTCAATACTTCCGGCAGCCATAATACTGCGATAGGTACTTATGCACTGAGTGGGAATTCCGTTGGGAATAGTAATGTTGCTGTTGGGGTAGCAGCATTGAGCTACAATACGAAGAGCAACCTTGTTGCCGTTGGTGATTCGGCTTTGTATTTTAACGGTTTTGGTTCGCCCACTGCAAGCCAGTCTGTTTCAAATACCGCACTTGGTTCTAAGGCACTTTACACCAATACACTTGGGTCTAAGAATACCGCTATAGGATTTAAGGCTGATGTGGCTTCTAACAATCTTACGAATGCTACAGCAGTCGGCTCATTTTCACAGGCGGCCTGCAGCAATTGCATGATACTTGGTTCCATCAATGGTGTGAATGGGGCAACTGCAGATGTTAATGTGGGTATCGGTACTAATAATCCGCAATCAGATTTACATGTAAATCCCAATGCCGCCGGTAGTATTTTACTGGGAACCAATAAAAACAGCGGAGGATATACAACAATGGAAATGGGTATTTCAGCTCAGAGTGGAGGTTACAGTTATATACAATCAAACAGTGCCTCAGGAGTCTCCTATGGTAAGCTGATATTAAATCCATCCGGCTCCAACAGTTATGTGGGCATCAATCATCCCAATGCCTCTACCATTGCTTACCCGTTGCACATTAACCAGACCAGTAATCTTTTAGGGCTAAGGCTGCGGAATAATATTACCATTGCCGACAACTGGGATTTGTATTCACATAACGGATTCAGATTCTCCTACAATGGAACAGATAAAGCTTATGTTGCTGCTTTTGACGGTGCCTATGTGCAATTGAGTGATGCTAGGGTAAAGACCAATGTCAACAGTATGCCATCCCTGCTGGATAAGTTGCAATTACTGACACCCAAAAAATATGAATATGTAAATGGGAATCCCGGCCATCAAAAGTCTATTGGTTTCATTGCGCAGGAAGTAATGCCATTATTTCCTGAGCTGGTCTCTCCTATTGATCATATTAATAAAGATGAAAAAGATGAAACAGTTTATTATGGCATCAACTATGCAGGCTTTAGTGTGATTGCCATTAAAGCCATCCAAGAGCAACAGGTAATTATTGAATTGCAGAACAGAAGAATTGAAAAACTGGAACAGCAAATGGAGCGGTTGTTAAAAAATTAAGTTAGAAATAGGTAAGACTGGTTGTAAACCATAAATTTGAATTATCAAAAGAATCCTTGATACCATGAAAAATTATTTCTTTTTAGCCATCCTCCTTTTTATCGGAGTAAATGCCTGGGCACAACCCTGGATGAGCAGCCCTTATTTTAAAATAAAAAACCAGGCAGACCGTAAGAAGCTTAACAATTTTTATGAGATACAAAAGGCATTTGAACGGTATGAAAAGATGCAGGATGCAAAAGAAAGCGAATTTTCTAAAGACAGTTTGGAGGAAGAAGGATTTGCCGGTTATGCTCAATTTAAGCGCTGGGAAAATCATATGGCACCAAGAGTATTTCCATCAGGAGATATAACACTGCCCTCAAATAATTTCAACAATTTTCAGGATTACTTAAAAGCCAGCAACAGCAATAAAAATCTAGCTGCTATTAGTGCTGCCAACTGGACAGCACTGGGCCCCACCGGTTCTATTTCTAATTTTGGCGACTATGCCGGTTGTGCCAGGGTAAACTTTATTCACTTTGATCCCACTAATACCAATACCATGTGGTTAGCTGCTCCACTTGGGGGCTTATGGAAAACTACAAATGCCGGTGCAAGCTGGAGTAGCAATACCGATAATCTGCCTGTTATAGGTTGTACAGATATTGCTATAAATCCGCTAAACCCACAAATAATGTATCTGGCAACCGGTGATGCGAATGGAAACGGTTCTCAGCTAACCATAAGTTCTATTGGTATTCTTAAATCCACGGATGGCGGTATTACCTGGCCGCTTGCCAGTAATACATTAAACTGGTCACCGAGTTCCCGCGTTAGTATCTACAAACTGCTCATCAATCCAATTCATCCCGATACCGTATTTGCCGCTACTACCTCTGGCATTTACCGTACTATAAATGCTGGCACCAATTGGACTTCGGTACAATCTGGTCAGTTTTCTGATATTGAATATAAACCCGGTGATGTAAATACTATCTACGCAACCAGCGGCGTATTTGCTGCGGGCACATTTTATAAATCTACAAATGGCGGAAGCAGTTTTTCTGCTATAACTTCAGGCCTTCCATCAAGTGCCTATGTGGCTAGGTTAGAGATTGGCGTTACAGCTGCCGACCCGAACTATGTTTATGTGCTGGCAGTAAAAACGGGTACAACAGATTTTTATGGCTTTTATCGTTCGGTAGATGCTGGCGATAATTTTACATTCCAATCTAACACCCCAGCCATTTTATCAGGCATCTCCGGCTCGCAGGCATGGTACAATCTGGCAATGTCTGTTTCGCCGCTTCACAGAGATACCATACTTGTGGCTGCTAATAATATATACCGATCTGTAAATGGTGGGGTAAACTGGACACAGATAACCAGCGAAAACGGTGGCGTTATTCCTTATGTACATCCCGATCATCATGCTATAGAATTTTTACCTAATCAGGACTCTGCATTTTTTTCCTGCAATGATGGTGGCGTATTTAAAACAACAAACCGCGGTGTTTCATGGACTCCATTAAATGAAGGTTTGCAGATAGCACAATTATATAAGCTCGGTACATCGCCACTAAATCCTTATACCATACTTACCGGCAATCAGGATATGTACACGCAAATGTTGAAAGCTGGCAGCTGGTCAATCTTTTACCGCAATACAGGAGATGGTATTGAAAATATTTATGAACATGATAATGATTCCATTCGTTATCTGGAATCTGTAAAAGGACGGATTTATGTAACCTACAATAATTTTCCGCTTACTAATACAATCTGCAATTTTGGAGGCAGCGGCGTTAATTCCACCGGCAACTGGATAACTCCTTTTATAATGAACCCAAAAGCAGATTCTACCTTGCTTGTTGGAAAGGCACAACTGTGGCGCACCTTTAACGGGGGACAAAATTTTTTGCAACTGGGGAATTTAACTGGTGGTAGCGGCAATTTAGTATCGCTCTCCTATTCAGCTTCTGACACTAATTTTATTTATGCTGCAAAATCGAACAGGGTATTTATAGCAGCTGATGGAAATAATTTTGTGGATCGCACCGGTACATTGCCCGTAGCTTCAGCAAGCATTACTTCAGTAATTGCAAGTAATATGGACCCTGCAAAAATCTGGGTAACATTTTCTGGTTACAGTGCTGCTAACAAAGTCTGGATGTCTGTTGATACAGGTCATACCTGGGTTAATTACACAAGTGGTTTACCTAATCTTCCTGTTAATTGTATTGTTTATCAAAATGCATCCAATGATGGATTATATGTGGGAACAGATGTTGGTGTTTATTTCAGAGACAATGCCGCTGCTACCTGGCAATCATATTTTACCAGCCTGCCAAATGTAGATGTGGAAGAATTAGAGATAGCTTATGGCATCGGTAAAATAAGGGCTGCCACCAATGGCCGTGGTTTGTGGGAGTCGGATGTAGCTGTGCAGATACCAACAACCTTTACATGGGTTGGCAGCATTTCAACAGATTGGAACAATCCGGGTAACTGGAGCCCTAATGGCGTACCTACTTTGTTACAGGATGTTATTATCCCGCAGGTAAACGCCCCCAATTATTATCCAATTGTAAATGCAACAGGCATGGGGTGCAAAAATATTAATGTTGATACAAACGCAAAATTGACAATTTTACAAGGGAAAATTTTTAAGCTAGGAAATGAGTAACTGAAAGCAACAATTTCGTTTAATAATATGAATATAATTTTCGCATTAAAAAGGCCGCTAAGAAGTTTTACGGATGATAAAGAAGCAAAAATCTGGTTAATGCAATACTTATAGTTTATATCTGCACCGCCCTTATTTACTCTGATTTACGAGCGCAATTAAAAAATCAACGGCTTCGTTGCTCATTTTTGTGGCCACGGGTTTTCCATTAACCTGCTGCAGAAAATGGTGGCAGCCATCAACCGAAAAGTTAAAAGATATATCGCCTGCCAGCACGCCTTTTTTGTAAAACAATATATCACCATCGCTTATACACTTGTACTGGTCAGTTTGCTCACCATCGGCAAACTGCAGCAAGGTTTGTATGGCATGGGCTTCGGTGGTAGTTACTTTTTTAAGCGTTGTATCACTACCACGCTGCTTAAACTGCACTACTACGTTGTCGCTGTCTTCCAGGTGGCTAACCAGCGGCGAGTTGCTGCAGGATACTAATAACAAAATTGTTGCAAAAAATATAATCGGGTTCATTACTGCTTAATTTTTACTAAGATAAGGAACATAAACATACAGCACAGTTAATAAGTTATTGTTCCTGCATCCCTTCTACCCTGCTGATTTTATCGCCAACTACCTGCTCAAAATCCGTACAACTACCTGTTTATTTCCAGTACTACTGTCGCCCCCTGCCCTATTACTGCCAGATACCTTTGTGTGTTTCAGAAAGATCGTCTACAAAAAAAGTGGCCCTGTAATAGAGCCACTTTTTTATTACAATTATATTTTGTTCTTAATTATGCAGGTCAAAGCGATCAAGGTTCATAACCTTAGCCCATGCTGCCACAAAATCATTTACAAACTTTTCCTGTGCATCGGCGCAGGCATATAGTTCGGCCAGTGCTCTTAATTCTGAGTTAGAACCAAAGATGAGATCAACCCTTGTGGCAGTCCATTTTAATTCGCCTGTTTTGCGGTCTCGACCCTCAAAAATATCCTGTGCATCGGAAATGGCAGTCCATTTGGTTGCAAAATCAAGCAGGTTCACCAGGAAGTCGTTGCTGAGTGTTTCAATGCGTTTAGTGAAAATACCTGTTTGACCATTATCAAAATTTGTGTTCAGCACACGCATACCGGCAACCAGCACAGTTAACTCCGGTGCGGTGAGTGTAAGCAGTTGTGCTTTATCTATCAGCATTTCCTCGGCAGATACTGTGTATTTAGCTTTTGCATAGTTGCGGAAGCCATCTGCATTGGGTTCAAGTACAGCAAAAGATTCCACATCGGTTTGCTCCTGCGTAGCATCAGTGCGGCCGGGTGCAAATGGCACAATTACATCGTGTACAGCTTTTTTTGCAGCCAGCTCAACACCTGCACATCCTCCCAATACTATCAGGTCGGCCAGCGATACCTGCTTACCATCGGTTTGAGCGTTGTTGAATTCTTTTTGTATTACTTCAAGCGTTTTTAATACATCATTTAATTGAGCGGGGTTATTTACGGCCCAGTCATTTTGTGGGGCCAAACGAATGCGTGCCCCATTTGCTCCGCCGCGTTTGTCCGATCCACGGAAGGTGGATGCCGAAGCCCATGCAGTTGAGACTAATTTAGAAACAGAAAGCCCTGATGTAAGTATGTTGCTTTTCAGCGTGGCGATATCATTATCATCTATCAGTTTATGCGTTACAGCAGGCACCGGATCTTGCCAGATCAGTTCTTCTGTTGGCACTTCTTTGCCCAGGTAACGTACTATGGGTCCCATATCGCGGTGTGTTAGTTTAAACCAGGCACGGGCAAAAGCATCTGCAAACTGATTAGGATTTTCGAAGAAACGCCTTGATATTTTTTCGTAAGTCGGGTCCATCCTCAGTGCAAGATCGGCAGTAAGCATAAAAGGTGCATGGCGCTTGCTGGCGTTATGTGCATCCGGTATCAAACCTTCGCCTGCATTGTCTTTTGGTTTCCATTGGTGTGCGCCTGCCGGGCTTTTGGTAAGTTCCCACTCGTAGCCAAACAGGTTTTCAAAATAATTGTTACTCCATTTTGTTGGCGTTGTTGTCCAGGCTCCTTCCAGTCCGCTGGTAATGGTATTTTCTCCGCTACCGCTGCCAAAGCTGTTACTCCAGCCCAGCCCCTGCTCCTCAATGCCTGCTGCTGCAGGTTCTTTACCAACATATTTACCTGGGTCGGCAGCGCCATGGGCTTTGCCAAATGAATGGCCCCCGGCAATGAGTGCTACTGTTTCTTCATCATTCATAGCCATACGTGCAAAAGTTTCACGAATGTCACGGGCAGATGCAACCGGATCAGGGTTTCCGTTGGGGCCTTCGGGGTTTACATAAATCAAACCCATCTGTACAGCAGCCAGCGGATTCTCCAAATCGCGGTCACCGAAATGGCGTTTGTCGCCCAACCACTCGGCTTCAGCACCCCAATAAATATCTTCCAGAGGCTCCCAAACATCGGTACGTCCGCCACCAAAGCCCAAAGTTTTAAAGCCCATAGATTCCAAAGCGCAGTTTCCTGTAAGTATCATCAGGTCGGCCCAGGAAAGCTTCTTACCATATTTTTGTTTGATTGGCCAAAGCAGCAACCGGGCTTTGTCGAGATTTGCGTTGTCGGGCCAGCTATTTAGCGGTGCAAAGCGTTGTGCGCCTGATCCCGCACCACCACGGCCATCGGCTATGCGGTAGGTACCGGCACTGTGCCAGGCCATCCTTATAAAAAACGGGCCGTAGTGGCCATAGTCAGCCGGCCACCACGATTGTGAATCGGTCATCAGCGCATGCAAGTCTTTCACCACCGCATCCAGATCGAGCGTTTTGAATTCCGCCGCGTAGTCGAAGTCCTTGGCCATCGGGTTGGACAGCGCCGACTGCTGATGCAGGATTTTCAGATTCAACTGTTCGGGCCACCAGCTTGAATTGCCCTGAGTGCCGGAGCGCGCGTTGCTGCTGGCGCCTTGGGGAAAGGGGCATTTGGCTTCGTTGGACATGGGGTCTCTCCGGGGGAGGGGGTGGCGTGTGTTCCTTGATCTTGGACCCACGGGACCTGATAGGTGAAGTCATTTCTAAGCATGGCTGCGATAGACAGCAGCTATCGTGGTGGTGGGTGCTCTGGAAGCCGATTTTTGGGTGGGAGCTTGTAGGAGCCCGCTCCCACAAACACCCACTCCCACACGGACTTAACACCAGCCCATGCTAGCCTCGCGCTCCCGCTCACATTCCCCGGAGTCGCCATGCGCCGTTTGCCCCTCGCCCTCGCCCTTGCGACCACCGTGCTCGCTAGCGTCGCCGTCGCCAAGTCGCCCGCGGCCACCACCGCGCCAGCCACCACCGCCGCCGTCGAAACCTTGCTCAAAGGCGACTGGCGCGATCCCAAGAACCCACCCCGCGACGCGTTCCGGCATCCGGCCCAGACGCTGGCGTTTTTCGGCATCACGCCGACGCAGACGGTAATTGAAGTGTGGCCGAGCGGCGGCTGGTATGCCGAGGTGCTCGCGCCGCTGCTGCGCGACCAGGGCAAGTATCTGGGTGCGGTCAATGATCCGGCCGCGGCGACCAGCGACAAAGGCAAGGCCGGCGCCGAGCGCGGCGTGAAAAATCTCACCGACAAATTTGCCGCACGCGCCGATGTGTATGGCCCTGCGTCGCTGGTCTTGATTGACCCGGCAAAACCCGCGTTCGGTAAACCCGGCTCCGCCGACGCTGTGCTGACCTTCCGCAACGTGCACAACTGGCGCATGGCCAAGCAAGCTGAAGGCATGTTCGCGGGCTTTTTCGCCGTGCTCAAGCCCGGCGGCACGCTCGGCGTAGTCGAACATCGCGCCGCCAAGGATGTGCCGGCCG
>JBBQZY010000028.1:0-18038 GCA_038207305.1 Chitinophagales bacterium | reverse complement strand
ATTCTTTCAAGTACCACCAACACAACGATCTGCTTTAACCAATTACCCTTTAGCTGGAATGGGCAAACCTATGCAGCCGGTGGTCCGCATACAGTTACATTAATAAGTGCATCGGGTTGCGATTCAATTGCGACATTGAATCTTAATGTGAATCCGAATGTAACAAGTACAACGAATATTGCAGTTTGTTCAAATCAAGTTCCTTATGCATGGAATGGACAGGTATACCTTGTAGCAGGAACTTATGCGGTAACGCTTTCAAGTTCTACAGGATGTGACTCAACCGCTACATTGAATCTTAGTATCAGCAATGTAAGCACCAGCACAACCACTACCAGCATTTGTTCAAACTTGCTTCCATACTCATGGAATGGACAATCATACTCTCTCCCTGGAACTTATGTAGTAACACTTACCGGATCCAATGCATGTGATTCGGTTGCAACGTTGAATCTGATAGTGAAGCCGGTTACAACCAGTACAACCAATACAAGTATTTGCGCAAACCAGTTTCCATATAGCTGGAATGGCCAATCATATTCATCAGCAGGAATTTATAACGTACCACTTGCAGGATCTAATGGATGCGATTCAATCGCAACGTTGAACCTGCTGGTAAAAACTGTTACAACAAGTACGACCAGTATCACTACATGTTCTAATCAACTGCCGTATAGCTGGAATGGCCAGGGTTATTCCACCACCGGGTCATATACTGTAACACTTTCCGGTAGTAATGGATGTGATTCAGTTGCAACTTTAAACCTGGTTGTAAATCCTGTTGTTAACAGTGCAACCAATGCCAGTGTTTGTAACAATCATTTACCTTATAACTGGAATGCCCAGGCTTACAATGCTTCGGGAAATTATTCGGTTACTTTGGTAAGTGCAGGCGGTTGTGATTCCATTGCAAGATTAAATTTAACAGTAAATCCAGTTGTGAGCAGTATTACCAATATAACCATATGCAGCAGCGAATTACCCTTTAGCTGGAATGGGCAAACCTATAGTACCGCAGGTGCCCATGCTGTTACCCTTACCAGTTATCTTGGTTGCGATTCTGTTGCAAAGCTTAATTTAACTATTAATCAAACAGCAGGAAAACCTACCGTTACTTCACCACTTGTTTATTGTCAACATAAACCATCAATACCACTCACTGCGGTGGCTACCGGCAATTTAATTTGGTATACTACTGCAACAGGTGGCATTGGGTCATCCACCGCGCCTGTACCTTCTACTTCAAATGCAGGCACCTTTCAATACTGGGTAAGCCAATCCAGCCTGGGTTGCGAAAGCCAGCGTGCATTAATTGTTGTAACCGTCAATCCTACACCAAAACTTGGTGCAGATAAATCCTTGCGGATATGTTTTGGAGGTTCTGCAAACCTTAATAATTTGTATAATACTGCGGGTCTGTTGGTTAACTGGACCTTTAACCAGGTAGCAGTTGTTCGTCCGGATAGTATAACAATTGCAGGCTCTTATCAATTATTAGCCATAAGCAGCGCAGGCTGTTCAGATACCGCCATTGTTGATCTTGTAATTCAGCCGCAGGTAATTGCAAATGCCGGCAACGACGGGAACGCGGAATACAATGCGCCTTACCAGCTTAATGGAAGCGGAGGAATAGCTTACGAATGGTCACCCGCCGGCCCGCTCAATAATGCTCATATTGCAAATCCAATTGCTATTTTAACTTCTGATACCCGGTTCATTCTGGAAGTAAAAGATGATATCGGTTGTGCCGATTATGACACAGTGAATATCCGGGTATTCAAGGGCCCGACATTTTATGTGCCAACAGCCTTTACACCTAACGGGGATGGCCTGAATGATATTTTCCGACCTACAGCTGTTGGTATAGCAAGCATGGAATACTTCCGGGTTTTTAACAGGTACGGACAACTGGTTTATGAAACAAGTGATATCTTAAAAGGCTGGGATGGAACATTCAAAGGAAAAAAGCAACCGATCGATAACTATGTCTGGACCATTAAGGGTATTGACAGGAAAGGTGAGTTAAAAATGATGCGGGGCAATGTTGTACTTATCAGGTAGGATATGACTTAAATGGGATATTAGGTTTGGCTAAGGCCTGGAAGACTATCTATTCTAAGGCGGCGAGCTATTGGTAAAGCTAAAACATGCCTGTTCTTATAACTTACATTTATAAAAACAGGCATGTTAGTAAAGAAGTTGGGCTTCCGTGGGTAGGACGGGGTACGGTTCAAAAACGGGCCAACTAATCGAACTTATATGCTGTGTATGCGTGTTATATTTTCTAATGAAACCCTTAATCTTTCCATTACTGATATTACAAATACAGCTCTTGATCTCGGGGCTTTTATTTTTTTACAGGAACAGTAAATTGCTGCCTTGATTTCTTCTTCCAATAGTTCCCTGTTAAAATTCATGATCTTAATAACCAGGTAATCTACTTCCCAACTTTCCTCACAGGAATAAATATACCGCTCATCATAATTTTCTTTTCTTGCCTCATATTCCGACCAGTCTGATGTAAGTACCCAATGTGGCATGTGTTATGATGATAAGCAATTAATTACATTTCCTTCCTATTCTTCACTTAAATAAAGATCATGCATAAAGTCTTTATATAAAATGTTGTTAGCACGGAACTATTTGCACTTACTACTTAACTAAATACCGTAATACTACGCAGTTTAATATTGCATTTATCACTATATTTCACCCACTAATAATTCCATCAACCCAAAAAACCTACAATCCATGAGTATTCAAGTGCCGCCCTTTCCGGGCTTACAGCAATCTATTACGCTTCCTGAAGCTATTTCTATGACAACAGACTATCGGGGAAATAATGAGAAGATCCTTGATCCTCTTTTCCAGCACAAGGATATATTACCTTATTCGGAAACCTTTAACCGCGAAGTATTTGATGCCGTGCTGGCGCAGCCCAATTGCCAGGGGCTAAGGTTGTATTATAGTATGGATAATAAAATGAAAGTGCATATAATTGTAGTAGCTGTTAACAGTCTGAATGAAGATATTTTGTCGGATGGAGATTCTCTTATTATCGAAAAGGGCACCAGATGTCCCGCGCTATGTCCTCCATCTTCACCATTAAATAGTTAATTGCCTTTAATTATTATGGAGTTTTATTACGAAATGGCGTTGAACCTGTGCATTTTAATTCCTGCCATAATTGGGCTTGTAAGATTTACTAAAATCAGCAAAGGCTATTATCCTTTTGTTTATTGCATTTGGATTGGTTTGGTCAATGAGATAGTTAGTTGTAGTCTTGCGTTAAACGGGCATTATAATATTGTAAATGGTAACATTTATATGTTATTGGAATCTCTTTTATTGCTATGGCAGTTTAAAAATTGGGGATTGTTTAAAAGTCGACCAGTTTTGATTCCGATGATGACTGCAACCTTGATAATCGGTTGGGTATTGGAGACACTGATCTTTTTCAAGATAACGGCTCATTATAGTTCAAATTTTCAAATCGGCTATTCATTCCTGATTAGCCTGATGAGCATAAGTATATTAAATAAGCTAATTGTGACTGAGCGTAAAAATTTGTTGAAGAACGCCACTTTTATATTGTGCATTGCTTTTGTGATGTATTATACCTTTAGTGTATTGTCGGAATCTTTCTGGATTTATGGTATTGGAGAAAATCCGGATATAGCATTGAAAATGCAAACTATTAGCACCGTTACAAATTTTATTTCTATATTACTATACTCAGTAGCCATTTTATGGATGCCCAGCAAACAAAAATTTATACTGCCATCCTCATAGTGGCATTCGTTATAGGCAGTATTCTTATTTATTTTATTATATCGCTTATACAACAGCAGCGAAAGAACAGCAGGCTTTTTAAAGAGAAGATAGGTGCAGAAATAACCACGCTGGAAAACGAGCGCAGCAGGGTAGCCGCCGATCTGCACGATGAATTGGGCCCTTTGCTTTTTGCAGTTAAATTTAAGTTGAGTGGATTGGATGCGGCACCGGAAGACCTTGACGCAGTTGAGCAGGCTGTTACTTATGTAGATGATATGATACAACGGATCCGCGATATTTCAAACGACCTGATGCCAGGTACACTTGTACGAAAAGGCGTGTTGTATGCCATCGAAGAATATATCGACGGTATATCAAAGAACGAAGATCTTAAAATAAATTTTATACATACCGGTATACCTGAACTTGATAAAGCAAAGTCGATCAATATTTACAGGCTCATCCTGGAGATCATACACAATACACTCAAGCATGCCAAAGCCAGTTTGCTGAATATAGAATTCAGGCGGGAAGCAAATAAACTAATACTTACTACAAAGGATAACGGCAAAGGCTTCGATCATGAAATGATGAAATACAAGGGTACAGGCCTTGGTTTGCGCAGCATGCTAAACAGGGCCGAAGTAATGGAAGGGGATATGTTTGTAGAATCAAAGCCGGGGCAGGGAACCAAATACACTATTGAAATACCTTTAACCTAAACGGCAGAAAGTATATGAAATCAACTTATGCGCCCATACGAATCGTTTTAGCAGATGATCACGAAATATTCCGGGATGGGTTTAATGGTTTGTTGAAAAAGCAAGACGAAATAAAATTGATCGGTGAGGCATCAAACGGCCTTGAATTGGTTAATATTACCGGTAAACTTTTGCCCGATGTGGTGCTTACTGATATCAGGATGCCTGTAATGGACGGTATCGAAGCAACAAAGATCATATCAGAAAAATACCCGCAAATTTACGTCGTAGCTTTATCGATGTTTAACGATGATAACCTGGTAATAGATATGATGGAAGCTGGTGCCAAGGGGTATTTACTTAAAAATGCACATAAAACTGAGATCATTGACGCTATTAAAACAGTTAACAGGCAGGAGATCTATTATTGTAAGCAAACATCCGATAAGTTGATCAAAATGATGGCCAACAGCCGCTTCAATCCCTACAAGGATAAAGCAGGAATATCATTTACGGAGAAGGAAATTGAAGTCATTAAGCTGATATGCCGTCAATATTCCAATAAAGAAATGTCGGAAGAACTCCACTTCAGTGTAAGGACTATTGAGGGCTATCGGAAAAAGATCCAGGAAAAAATGCAGGTAAAGAATAGCGCAGGTATCGTGGTTTATGCAATCAAGAATAATATTTACCAGTTGTAAGAATGTTAAGGCCGGATACCTCACACCTGGAACAAGAGAAATCCCCTAACCATGAAGACAGATTTCTATTGTTCCTGCCGGAATAATAATGCTTCCGCTTCCCCGAAAAGGCTGTCTATTGTATTAAGTGGTAAACATTGTCATAAGCACAAGGCCCTGAATTATTTTTATTATATTTTTTAGTAACTAATTATTGATAATCTCAAACCCTAAACATCAAACCTCAAACATCAGATCAAAACTGCTTACAAAATATGATTGATATTAACATCGTCGCCGACTTCTTCTCCGGATATCGCAAGCAGGATAATAAACAACCTATCCATCATGCTCCATAATTTCTTTTCCATACATATGTTTTTGTTGGTTAATAATATTTTTCAATTGCAAATTGCATTTTTGTTTTTGCGCTTTTAATTGTATCCAGTATGAAATAACAAACTAACCGCTGAAGAAGCTCATTTGCGGATTGAATTGTATCAGGAATACGTTAAAAAGTTTATGGAGATAACAAAGTTTTACAGCAGCTAACCCGTATCCCGCAACGAATAATCATTAGACCAAACCCACCACTACCCAATCATCCCCTTTATCAATTTCCCCAATACCATCAGTGCCTCATCAGTTTCCTTACTCCATGGTTTTCCAAAACATATGCGGATGCAGCTGCTATAGTTTGTACTCGCAGAAAATAGTTTTCCGGGAACAATAGAAATACAATGTTTCATGGCTTCGGTACGAAGTTTAAAGGCATTTACTTTTTTATTCAGTTCAAGCCATAAGATGAACCCCCCGTGCGGGCGTGAAACTTTTGTATCTGCAGGAAAATATTTTATAATAGCTTGTACATAACGAAGGCTTTGCGTATGCAATGCTGTGCGCAACGTTTTTAAATGATATTCGTAACGGCCATGTTTTAAGAAGTGAGCCATCGCAGCCTGTGTAAGGGTAGGGCTGCTGATATTCTGTATGCGTTTTATCTGCTTTACCTGCTCAAAGAATTTACCCGGTATCGTCCAGCCAATTCGGTAACCGGGTGTCAGTGACTTGGAAAGGGAAGAGCAATACATCACCAGGCCTTTTGTATCATAATATTTACAGGTACGTGGACGGCTTTTGCCAAAATATAATTCACCATAGATGTCATCTTCTATGAGCGGAATATTATGAGCATTGATGATTTCTACCAGCTTTTTTTTATTTTCATCCGGCATACAACTTCCAAAAGGGTTATTAAAGCTGGGAACGAATACACATGCTTTGATCTTCGATTTCTTTATCGCTTTTTGTAAATAAACCAGGTCAATGCCTGAGACGGGATCTGATGCAATTTCAACTACCTTCATTCCCAGGCTTTCAATGGCCTGGTTAATGCCGAAATAAGTAGGACTTTCTACTGCCACCGTATCTCCATATTTTGTAACTGCTTTCAGGCACATCATGATGGCTTCCAGGCAACCGGAGGTAACGATCACTTCGTCGGGATTTACTTTGCCGCCCCAGTTGAAAGCAAGTTTTGCGATCTGTTGCCGGAGCTCAACATTGCCCTGTGTGTTCTCATAATTCAGGCAATGATCTTTTGTATTACGCAAAGCATACACAACAGACTTATTCAATTTGGCGGCAGGAAGCAACGAAGCATCCGGTACTGCCAACGCAAAATTCACTACATCTTTTGCAACAATATCTGTATAGATCGTTTTGATCATGTCATTCACACTCACTTCATGCGATAGCACTTCAGGCTGCGTTGTATCGGGCATTTCAGGGAAACGCCGATGATTGAACCGTACATAATATCCCGACTTCGGCCTTGATTCAATAAGCCCTCTTCCTTCTAAATGATAATAAGCCTGGAATGCAGTTCCCATACTAATCCCGTATTCTTCACTCAATACACGAACAGAAGGAAGTTTGTCGCCGATACGCAATATCTCATCTGCTATCATTTTTTCAAGGCCGTCTGCAACCTGCAGGTAAAGATGATCATCTCCATTAAAATTTGATTTTCGCATATCTATTTTTTTATTTTCAACATTAGTATTTCATGGTATCAACGTTGTGTCACTCACTTCCAGTGCATCACTTTATTGAACTATAATGATTCAATTGAATATTGAGCATTGAATAATGCGTGTTTAGAAAAAAACCGGAATGTTAGTTTCAATATACAATCCTCGATATTCAGCTTTCATGTAGAAAGCACTAAATCTGATCTAGTCAAAAATAATAAATCTGAATCTGTTTTTTTCAAAAAAAATGTACAAATTTTGCCCTGTCAAATAAAAGAACATTGAAAAGGTGAAGATCATTGATTACGAACCAATGCATCAGCCTTATTTTGAAAAGTTCAACAGGCAATGGATTGAAGCGCTATTCATAATGGAACCTGTTGATGAGTTTGTGGTTACCAATCCGGGTATTGCTTTGCTTGATAAGGGGGGTGCCATATTGATGGCCGAATACGACGGAACAGTTGCCGGAACAGTGGCATTGCGAAAAGTAGACGAAACTATTTATGAATTCACCAAGATGGCCGTTGATGAAAATTTCAGGCGTAAAGGAATTGCAGAAGCATTGAGTTATGCAAGTTTTGAAAAAGCGAGGGAATTGGGTGCGGATAAAGTGATCCTCTATTCAAATACAAAAAATGCAGGTGCTATTAAATTATACGAAAAACTTGGTTTTCACCATGTGGAAGTTGAAAAAGCTGTGTATGAAAGGGCTAATGTAAAAATGATTATTGATATAGACGACGCTATTCGTGCTATAGTAAAATAGAGAAATGTACATGCCATGATTTATAAAACGAATAGGGAAATTGTTTACAAAATTGTTATCAATCCACCTACTGTAGACCTCATCAGATTGTATGATAATTCCGGTTTGCCAGGGCCAGCAACACAGCAGGAGCGGATAAAAAACTTATGCAGATTCAAATTTAATTTCAATGGCCTGGCATGAACAAAAACTGGTGGGCATTTCACGTGCACTTACATATTTTGCCGGAGCTGTTACCTGGCAGTCAATGCGGTAGACGATGCATTTCAAAAAATGTGAATTGGTACAAAAAAATAGAACTGACAAAAGCAAATGCAGTTGATGAATCAATGAAACTTTCATTATCTGTAGCCGGTGCAATGGAATTTTATCCCAGGGCTGGCATCAACAGGTAGTAAACGGCTTTATCATCAACAGAAAAAATTAAACTTTAAACACAACTATATATGGTAGCGATTGCAGACATCACCGTACGTAAAACAATCCATTCAAAAATTGATGAAGTGGATTTTGATCAACTTGAATTTGGTAAATATGTATCAGATCACATGCTGGTATGTGATTTCAATAATGCAGAGTGGCAAAGGGCGGAGATCATGCCTTACGCAAACCTGTCGCTGAGCCCATCCACACTCGCATTGCATTATGGCCAGACTGTTTTTGAAGGCATGAAAGCCTTCAGGATGGAAGATGGCCGCATTAACATATTCAGGATTGACCGCCACTATGATCGCTTTGTGAAGTCATTGGAAAGGATGTGCATGGCAGTGGTTCCGAAAGAAATATTTACAGAAGGATTATTAAAACTTGTTGAACTTGATAAAGCATGGGTTCCTTCCAAAGCCGGCCATGCGCTTTACCTTCGCCCCTTCATGATCGCCAGTGAAGCAAGGTTTGGCGTAAAGATATCTGATGAGTACCGCTTTATTATTTTCACGGGTCCGGTGCCATCCTTGTATGCAGATCCAATTAAAGTAAAAGTAGAGACACAATATGTTCGTGCTGCAAAAGGAGGAACAGGTGCTGCAAAATGCGGTGGAAACTATGGTGCTGCTTATTATCCAACAAGGCAGGCGAGGCTGGAAGGTTATGATCAGGTATTGTGGACCGACGGCCGGGATCATGCATACATTGAAGAATCAGGTATGATGAATGTAATGTTTGTAATAAATGGAGAACTGGTAACAGCCCCTTTATCCGATTCGATATTAGATGGTGTCACCAGGGATTCACTCCTTACACTTGCACACGACATGGGTATAAAAACAGCGGAGCGCCCCATCTCTGTTAAAGAATTGGAAAAGGCATTTAACGATGCAACCATTACTGAAGCATTTGGTGCAGGAACGGCCGCTGTAGTGGCACCAATCAAAACGATCAATATACATGGAGTTGATTTTAACCTGCCTGCATATCATAAGGAAAATATCATGTTCAAACTAAAAGATCAATTGGATGGCATCCGCACAGGCGGGATTGCCGATATACATGGCTGGAATTATATCGTTTAGTTAATTGTCGTAGTAAGTACAACAGATCGGGGCATTGCTTCGATCTTTTTATTTGTGATTGATCCAAATGATGCCAGTGCGGGCTGCTATCGGTTATCCGGTATCCATCTTCCTTTATTTAAATTTAAAACCGTAAAATTGCATTTATAACCTGCTGCTGTTAAATAATACTTACAATAATATGAACATAGAATTCAATAAAAATGAAGATGCCAATAAACTTGCATGGAGCCGTGTGAAGCGTGAACTGGAAAAGATTCACGAGGGGGGAGGAAAGAAAGCCATTCAAAAGCAAAAAGAAAAAAATAAACTCACTGCACGTGATCGTATAAAATACCTGTGCGATGCTGATAAGCCGTTTATAGAGATCGGAAGCTTTGCCGGTTATGAAATGTATGAGGAATATGGTGGTTGTCCGGCAGGTGGTACCGTTGGCGGTGTTGGTTATATCAGCGGCAGGCAATGCGTTATTGTTGCAAACGACCAAACGGTAAAAGCAGGTGCATGGTTTCCGATTACAGGAAAAAAGAATTTGCGTATGCAGGAAATTGCCATGGAAAACAGGTTGCCGGTTGTTTATATTGTAGACAGTGCGGGTGTATTTCTTCCCATGCAGGATGAGATATTTCCCGACAAAGAAAATTTCGGACGCATTTTCCGGAACAATGCAAAGATGAGCGCCATGGGTATCACACAGATAGCAGTTGTAACAGGTGCATGTGTAGCTGGCGGCGCATACCTGCCCATCATGAGTGATGAAACAATCATGGTAGAAGGGCAGGGATCCATATACCTGGCCGGTCCTTACCTGGTGAAAGCTGCAATCGGTGAAGATATCGACAATGAAACATTGGGCGGTGCAGCAACACACACAGAAATATCAGGTATTGCAGATTATAAATTCAAGACGGAAGCAGCATGTCTCGACCAGGTGAAAAAAATTATTGGTAAACTTGGACCTGCACAAAATGCCGGCTTCAACAGGATAGCGGCAAAGCAACCGCAGAAAAATAAAGGAGAAATATATGGTATCATGAGTGAAGGCAATACAAAGCCCTATGATATGGAATCGCTCATCGAATGTATTGTGGATGCCGAAAGTTTTGATGAGTTCAAAAAAGATTATGGCAAAACCATCATTTGTGGTTATGCAAGAGTAGATGGATGGGCCGTAGGTATTGTTGCCAACCAGCGCCTGATTGTGAAAAGCAGGAAAGGGGAAATGCAATTGGGAGGTGTTATTTATAATGACAGTGCGGACAAAGCTGCAAGGTTCATCTTAAATTGTAATCAGAAGAAGATACCGCTGGTATTCCTGCAGGATGTTACCGGTTTCATGGTAGGAAGCCGGAGCGAGCATTCGGGAATTATTAAAGATGGGGCAAAGCTGGTGAATGCGGTGGCTAATTCTGTGGTGCCTAAAATAACAATCATTGTGGGCAATTCCTATGGCGCGGGCAACTACGCCATGTGCGGCAAGGCTTATGACCCAAGGTTTATTTATGCATGGCCCACGGCAAAGATAGCTGTGATGGGCGGGGAGCAGGCAGCTAAAACAATGTTGCAGATACAGGTGGCATCTTTAAAAGCAAAGGGGCAGGTTGTTACAGAGGAGGAGGAAAAGAAGATCCTGGATAAGATCACGCAGGATTATACCCGTCAGACCATTCCTTACTATGCTGCTGCACGCCTGTGGGTTGATGAGATTATTGATCCCGGCGAAACAAGGCGTGTAATATCTGAAGGAATTGCAGCGGCTAATAACAATGCTGATATGGCGGAATTTAAGACAGGGGTTTTCCAGGTTTAAAATATTTAGGAGATGACATCTTTTTAAAAAAAAGATGTCATCTCCTAAATAAAAAGATGTCATCTCGAAAATTACCATGAGCGAAATCAAAATATTTACAGATGGTTCTTCCCGTGGCAATCCCGGTCCGGGTGGCTATGGGCTCATATTGTTGTCGGGACAACATCGCAAAGAATTATCAAAAGGCTTCCGGCTTACTACCAATAACCGAATGGAATTGCTGGCGGTGATCGCAGGATTGAAAGCCATCAAAAAAAATACTTTACCGGTAACCATTTATTCCGATAGCCAGTATGTAGTGAATGCTAACAATAAAGGCTGGCTTAACAACTGGATTCGCACAGATTTTAAGGGAGGGAAAAAGAACAAAGACCTTTGGCTGGAATACTATGCACTCGCAAGATCCTTTAATGTGAAATTTGTTTGGGTAAAAGGCCACGCTGATAACCCTTATAATAACCGTTGTGATGAATTGGCAACGGCTGCTGCTGATGGAAAAGAATTGGCAGTAGATGAAGGGTATGAGGAAAGTTTATAGTTTGATGTTCGAGGTTTGATGCAAACCCCAAATCATACATCATCCATTTCAGATCAAAAATCTCACCTCATACATTAGGCAACTACCTGCGGTTTCTTCACCATATAATTTGTGATCGCATAGAATGAACCAAATAGAACCCCGCTATAAACCAGATCAGCAATAAGACTTATACGGAAGAATGGCAATGCCTGCACATAGCATTGGATAAAACCATTGGTATCCTGTGTATAGGTATGATAAACCGGATTGTCGATTATAAAAAAAGACAGGTTGGATAATATAAAGAAGATAACAGAAGAGACTACAGCATAAACAGCCACATTTATCACATTGATCTTTTTCAGGCTAAATGCAATTACGGTGATCAGGGCAAGAATGCCATACCCAACCAATTGTCCCCAACCCCAGAAGCCAGGTGCTATATTAAATACTTCAAATATTACATCAGATACGAACATTGATAAAATCGGTAAAACAAAAGCCAATCTCCTGTCTTTGATCACTGCGCCTGAAAAGATAGCCATGCCAATGATCGGGCTGAAATTGTGAGGGTACATCAAAACCCTTGAAACAGCAGCAGCCAGTATAAGTACAAGGGCGATCAATATCGTACCGGAATTTTGTTTGTTCATCATCTGTATCATTTGAGCAAAAATAAGTAATAATTGCTTTCATTTCTTATTCATTTATGGCCATTTATCCTCATGCTGTTGATTAAGCTAATTGTTTAATTTTATCAAATGGCAAACAACCGTGATACCGGCAATTTGGGAGAGTTGCTTGCAGAAGAATATTTTGTAAAAAAAGGATATATCATATTGCACCGAAACTGGCGGCATAAACAACTGGAAGTAGATATGATTGCACACAAAAATAACATGTTGCATTTCATCGAGGTGAAGTCAAGAACTTCTTCAGATTTTGGATATCCGGAAGAAAATGTAACAAAACAAAAAATAAAGTTCCTGATAGATGCGTCTGCAGAATTTCTTTACCAATACCCGCAATGGAAAAGGATACAATTCGATGTACTTGCTATTGTGATGAAGCCAGGCAATGAGCCTGAGTATTTCCTTATTGAAGATGTATACCTGTAAGCTTATCCGATCTTGGCCTCTACAAGTACCTTCATCTTTTCTACCATCTTAAATGTAGCAGGGCAGTAATCGATATTTTGCTTGTGAACATGTGCATACTCGCTCCACTTCTTTTTAGAAAGGTGGGGAAAGCCTGAACAGTCAACAGGCCTTATCTCATAAATAGAACATTTATTATCAGCCAGGTTTAGAAACTGGCAGGGCTGGATCTTATTTACCAGGTCTTTATTACTGTCTTTCTTCAGCCATTTCTTTCTGAATTCTTCCGGTGTCTGATTAAAATGAGCCGAGATCCTTTTCAGATCCTGCGGCGTAAAAGTAGGTGTCATCGTCTTGCAGCAATTTGCGCAGGAAAGGCAATCAATTTCAGCCCACACCAATGGTTCAACAGCTAACGACAATTTATCAATTCCTCTAACGGCATTCTTTTCCGTAAAATTTAAAAAACTGCGGAAGGATTTTCTATACAGGGAAAGTTTCTTTCTGTAAGACCTGAAGTTTACGGGAAGCATGATTGTTTTTAAATTGAAAAATAATTGAACAGCGAAAATAATGTTTAATTAAATTGTATAATCATATTAAATAAGATCGGAGCGTAATTTATGTGGGAAGCGTATAAAAAGGGTTATAAAGCATGGTTGCAACTGGAGAAGTCTCTTGCTGATAATTCCGTTGGCGCATACCTGCACGATATTGAAAAGCTAACGACTTACCTGTTAGACAAGGATGACCTGAAAAAGCCGGGAGATATAACACTCAAGGATTTAGAGAAATTTGTTCAATGGATACATGAGTTGGGGATGACTCCCACGTCGCAGGCAAGGATCATATCAGGCTTAAGAAGTTTCTATAAATATTGTTTGCTGGAACAGGTGAGTAATACAGACCCAACCGTATTGCTGGAAGCACCTAAACTCCGCCGGTTGCTTCCTGATATTCTCAGTTTTGAAGAAATAGAAGCTATCATCGCAGCTATTGACCTAAGCAAACCGGAAGGCGGCCGAAACAAAGCCATCCTTGAAACCATGTACAGTTGCGGCATCCGGGTATCTGAACTCGTAAACCTTAAGATAAGCTGTCTTTACCTGGATGTTGGATTTATAAAAGTGATCGGTAAAGGTGATAAAGAACGATTGGTGCCTATCGGATCTGATGCTATAAAGCATATAAATATTTACAGGAACACAATCCGCACACATATACCTGTAAACAAAGGAGAGGAAGATATCTTATTTCTTAACCGCCGTGGAAAAAGGCTTACCCGTGTTATGATATTTTTAATGCTGAAAGCATTGGTGCAACAGGTGGGGATCAACAAAAATATTTCTCCCCATACATTGCGACATTCTTTTGCAACACATTTGGTAGAAGGAGGCGCTGATTTGCGGGCAGTGCAGGAAATGCTGGGCCATGAGAGTATTACCACGACAGAGATCTATACACATTTAGACAGGGAATACCTGAGGAATACTTTGCAGCAGTTTCATCCGGCGTTTAAATAATGACGATATCCTGCCGGAGGTTGCAAATACCAACGGCCGTTAAATGGAATATGGCAGAATAGTAGTAGTTGCGGAAAAGTCCGGGAACCCAACTTGTAATGTTCCTGGATCTATAGCAGCATAACGATGACTTGATTTCCGCTCTGTTGTTTTCATTGGTTTAACCGGCTACCGGCCGTGTGACAATTTTTTTCCTGTTTTTTTCCTGTCACATTTTTGTGACATTTTTTAACTGCTGTTGATCTTGTCACATCCACTTTTACCATGCCTCGGCCCATCCTATTTTATTTTTTAGCAGATATTTTACATCAACTTTTCCGGGAACAAATATGCGACTTTGGAAAACTTCCGGTACAGGAAGATGCAGGAAGATGCAGGAAAATGCAGGAAAATGCAGGAAAATGCAGGAAAATGCAGGAAGATGCAGGAAGATGCAGGAAAATGCAGGTTTGGGCAGGAAATAATTTCAAAAGTCCTGTGAGGGTTTTCCTGACTATGCATGTATAACAAAGACAATGAATGTTGTATTGTAGCCCGATTGCCATACTTAGGTATTGGAAATTCCAGGTTCCTGGTTTAATATTTGTCGTTATTGCTGCCCAGGTTGCTGTTCCCGAATTCTTTCAAGCCGATAGTCAACCAGTTGGTTGCCGCCGTCTGGTCTCTGCCTAACGGCGCTGACATTCCGCCGCTGCGTGGTTTTATACAAGCAGCGCAACATTCAGGTCAAGGCAACAGAATAAGAAAGGTAAATTGCAACCGGATTACCATACGTCTGCATTGGAAATTCCTTATTCAATATTTGCTGTTATAAAATTAAGACAAGGGAATAAAAGTTTCAGGAAAAGATAGGATTTCATTCCAGGAACCGGCAGTGTTTGAAACCACTTTCGGAGTGAATAAAATTACTTACTCTCAAACAATGCATTCTGTTGTTGAAATACAGGAGACTCGATATAGTCTTTATTGGTTACCCTGTTACGGTAATTTTTGAAGATGCTTTGCCAACGTAATTTCAATACACCCAGCACGCCTTCTTTAATAATTCCTTTGTTCATTTTACTGGCACCCAGTTGCCTGTCGATAAATGTAATAGGAACTTCTTCTATCTTAAACCCGAGTTTCCAGGCGGCAAATTTCATTTCTATCTGGAAGGCATAGCCTACAAAAACAATTCCATCGAGGTTAATAGCCTCAAGCACTTCTTTCTTGTAACATACAAACCCGGCCGTGGGGTCCATAACCGGCATCCAGGTAATTATTCTTGTGTACACAGATGCACCTTTTGAAAGTATGATGCGGTCGGCAGGCCAGTTTTCCACGGCACCGCCTTTTACGTATCGTGAGCCAACGGCCACGCCTGCCCCTTCTTTACAAGCAACACAAAGTCTTTCCAGGTCTTTGGGGTTATGAGAAAAATCGGCATCCATTTCAAAAATAAAACGGTAGCCTTTTTCGATAGCCCATTTAAAACCGTAGATATATGCGGTACCTAAGCCAAGTTTTCCGGTACGCTCTTCTAAAAATAACTGCCCGGGATATTTGGGCAAAAGTGATTTAATAATACTGGCTGTTCCGTCGGGAGAATTATCATCAATGATAAGTACATGGTAATTCAATTGCAAACCAATTACCGCATCGATGATTTTTTCGATGTTTTCTTTTTCATTAAATGTTGGTATGATAACTAGTTTTTCCAAACGCTATGCTTGATTTACACGCCCAAATTTACAGTAAATACGGGATTGCGTTATCAACAGATTTTATACAGTGGGTATTTAATTATTCTTTAACAGGCTACGGTTAAGTATTTCGGTAAGTTTTTGCTTGGTATGAAGCGGAAAATCGCCCCTCATCATCCAATCATAATACTGCGGTTCGGCTTTTAATATGCTTGCCACAGTTTTTCCTTTATGCTTGCCAAAATTAAAAACTTCAACGCCTTTATCATTAAAACTAAACCTGCGGGCATAGTCAACAATTTTTTCTTGGCCAATGGTTTTTAATATCGAATCAACAGAATCGCCCAGACTTTCATATTTTTCTAACTGGGCCATCAGTACTTCTATGGTTGCATCCACATCTGCCTCTGCGCTATGCGCATCTACCAATTGTTTCTGACAAAAGAATTTATAGGCAGCAGTTAGTGTACGTGGTTCCATCGTGTAAAAGATATGCTGTACGTCTATCATCTTTCGATCAGTCAGGTCAACCTCCAGTCCGGCTCTTAAAAATTCTTCCATTAAAATAGGAATATCAAAGCGGTTACTGTTGTAGCCACCCATATCGCAGTTATCAATAAACATTTTAATTTCGTTGGCTACCTGCTTAAATGTAGGTTCGTTTTTTACCTGTTCGTCGGTAATGCCATGTATATCACCCGACTCCTTTGGAATGGGCATTTCGGGATTAATAAGTTTCCGTTTTACCTGCCTGCTGCCATCGGGTAAAATTTTTATAATGGCAATTTCCACAATACGGTCGGTACTAAGGCTTACGCCGGTTGTTTCAAGGTCGATAAAGGCGATAGGACGTTTTAGTTGCAACATGATGGATTTGATGATGTTTTAAGGTTATAAAGTGATAATCTGGAGTTTTTCCGGTTTTTCCTTATAAAATTAATACTCAAGATAATATAAATTGTATTTCTCCGTTTACGTTTCGTAAATTATCTTTGCAAAGTTATTTTGCAATGATAGGTTTTTTAAAGTCAAAAGAAAAATGATGAAAAAAGTAATTTTTGTTTTACTGCTGTTAATTTCTGTTGCCGCTGTTATCAGCAGTTGCAGTCCCAGCCGTAAATCGGGTTGCCCGATGAACGAAGGAATTATACATTAATACCTGAAATTTTATTCATGAACTGGAATGACTTAGAAAACGATGTGCAACTTCAGGAATTAATTGATTTATCCAAAACCAGGCCCCAGGTAATTTTCAAACACAGCACAAGGTGCTCCATCAGCAGTATGGCTAAAAGCCGGCTGGAAAGAAGTGATCAACCGCAAACTGCCGATTTTCATTTTCTTGATCTCATCAAACAGCGTTCACTCTCAAATAAGATAGCTGAGGTTTTTGCTATTAGTCATGAATCGCCACAAATTCTTCTGATAAAAAACGGCGACTGTGTTTATGAAGAAAGCCATAGCGGAATTGATATGGCTGACATAGCCGAAAAGATCAGTCTCAGCTAAAAATATTCCTTACGCAATTTATTCTCCCAACCACCTGAACGGTTTTACAGTTTTAGCAGGCCGCAGGTTATATTTTTTGATGGTATTATCCTGGATATAAGCCACGGCCTCATCAACAGAATCGGTAAAGAAAAAAAGTTTTGTATCATCCGGCGAAATAGTACCTGCTGCTTTCATCACTTCAATATGAGCAATAATGTTTTTGTGGAATTCTTTGTCCATAATAACAACAGGAAAATCGCTGATCTTTTTTGTCTGCATTAAAGTTATGGCTTCAAAATATTCGTCGAGTGTACCAAAGCCACCGGGCATTACCACAAAGGCGTAAGAATATTTTGAAAGCAGGGTTTTACGAACAAAAAAATATTTGATGGTAACCCATTTATCCATGTAGGAATTTGAGTACTGTTCATGCGGTAATTCAATATT
>JBBQZY010000027.1:0-26241 GCA_038207305.1 Chitinophagales bacterium | reverse complement strand
GCAACAGCAACCCCTGCTGCCCCACCCTGCCGAACTTGAATTTTCAACACCCGATATCCAACCAGCTTCCCTGTATGAACCTGAGCCAAAGAGCAGGCTGCAAAACCTCAAACTACCAACAGTTACTTTCAGAATAAAAATAATAGCTATGCTATTTTATATTTTCCAGCTTCCTTACCATTTCTTTTCATTTCTGCCTTAACAATTTCAACAATCGTAGCTATTTCTCCTTTGGTCAGTTTTTCCCCGCATAGCTGTTTAAAAAAGCTGTTGTTCATTGTTATTTATAAGTATAAACATGTCATTTAACAGCTAAACACACCCGCAGATCGAAGCTTAAGTTAAATAGCTTAATAGCTTTTTTTAAAACGATCCAACCGACATAAAAAAGCATATTTCATCCGGCCTTGTAAAAATTAAACATCTTTCCATGCTACAGGCAGTTGGCTACTAAAAAAATGTACTCTCACGGAGATCAATATCAGGGAATTAATCATGCATTCCGGTTTAATCGGTGCCCAAAAATCATAATGCCAAACAGGCTGTGTAACTTTTATCACAATCATTTCCCCTGCTTTACACCAACTTTGTACCGGAAAAAAATACTAAATGGAAATACTTGGTTTTATTCTGGCTGCATTGGTAGGCATTTCATTGGGTTTGATCGGAGGTGGCGGATCTATCTTAACGGTGCCAATCCTGGTATATGTTATGGGTGTTAACCCGGTATTGGCTACATCTTATTCTCTATTTATTGTAGGGTCTACAGCATTGGTAGGCGCTTTTAATAACTACCGTAAAGGACTGGTAAGTATTAAAACTGCATTACTTTTTGGGGTGTCTTCAATAGCAACAGTTTTTATCACAAGAAAAATATTTATGCCTGCAATTCCTGCTGTGCTTTTTTCAAAAGGTAATATTCATATCACCCAGTCAATGGCAACAATGATCCTGTTTGCAGTATTAATGCTCATGGCATCCATTGCAATGATAAAGAAAAAAACTACCGATAACGGCTTAGTTGTTTCCAGTCAGAGCAACACAACTCAACTGCCTAAACTATTATTATATGGCGTTGCTGTTGGCCTGGCTACGGGTTTCCTGGGAGCAGGCGGCGGTTTCCTGATCATTCCGGCCCTCGTGCTGCTCATAAAAATGCCTATGAAACAGGCAATTGGCACATCGCTCCTGATCATTGCACTTAACTCACTGATCGGTTTTACCGGCGATATCGGACATTTTGAAATTGATTGGAAATTTCTACTTACTATTACATTGATAGCTGTAACAGGAATCTTCATTGGTGGTTTTTTAGCGCGGAAGATAGATGGAGAGAAACTGAAAAATGCCTTTGGCTGGTTCGTATTGATTATGGGTATTTACATTATCATAAAAGAAATATTCTTTACAACGGTTAGGCATTGATTCTAATTCGGTACCGGCACAAACGATGTAACCAATGCTACCAATCGTTTTAGTTATTTAAATCAAATTTTAAAAATAATAAACATGGAAAACAGCATTACGAACACTATGCCACGTATAGGCGACCAGGCTCCCGATTTTGAAGCAATAACTACCATTGGGCCATTGAAATTTTCTGAGTATAATAAAGGTAGTTGGGTGATATTCTTTTCGCACCCAGCCGATTTTACTCCGGTATGTACTACTGAAATGACTGGCTTTGCAAAAGAGAAAGATTTTTTTGCTGCGCATAATACCAAACTCATGGGTTTAAGCATCGATAGCATACACTCCCATATTGCGTGGGTAAATGCTGTGCAGGAAAAAACGGCTGTGCTGTTTGAATTCCCGATCGTGGCAGATATTAGCATGGCTGTATCTAAACTATACGGCATGCTGCAGCCTGGTGAAAGTGAAACGGCCGCAGTAAGGGCTGTATTTATTATTGACCCCGAAGGAAAGGTTCGTCTGCTTATGTACTATCCCTTAAACGTGGGGAGAAATATGGAAGAAATTAAAAGAGCATTGGTAGCACTGCAAACATCTGATGAAAACAAATGTGCCATGCCGCTTAACTGGCAGCCAGGTGATAAAGTAATTGTGCCTGCGCCTAAAACAATTGAAGGCCTTGCAGAAAGAAAGAAAAGTGATTTGGAGATGGTGGATTGGTACCTTGCCAGGAGGGCACTTTAACTAAATTTAATGAATGCAACTAATGTTACCATAAACACCAAAAACATGAAGCATTTTTGCATAGAACAATTAAAATTGCGATTATGAATATCGAACAAATATATACCGGATGTCTTGCACAAGGTGCTTACTACATTAGTAGTAATGGCGAAGCCGCGATCATTGATCCGCTGCGTGAAACTGAACCATATATGAGCAGATTACAAAAAGACAACGTAAAACTAAAGTACATTTTTGAAACTCATTTTCATGCCGATTTTGTAAGTGGTCATGTTGACCTTAGTAAAAAAACAGGAGCCCCAATTGTTTATGGGCCAAATGCCACCTGTGCGTTCGATTGTATTTCGGCAAAAGATGGCGAAGAATTTAAAGTTGGAGACATTACCATAAAAGTGCTTCATACACCTGGCCATACGATGGAAAGCACTACCTATTTATTAAAAGATGAAACGGGTAAAGACCATTGTATCTTCAGTGGTGATACCTTGTTTTTAGGAGATGTTGGCCGCCCTGATCTGGCTCAAAAAGCGGCAAACATGACCCAGGAGGAACTGGCTGGCTTGCTTTACGATAGTTTAATGAATAAAATAATGCCATTGGCTGACGATGTGATTGTATATCCTGCACATGGTGCCGGCAGTGCCTGTGGTAAAAACATGATGAAAGAAACGGTCGATACATTGGGTAATCAAAAGAGAATGAACTATGCATTAAATCAACCCAACAAAGAAGCGTTTATAAAAGCCGTTACTGAAGGGCTACTTCCACCTCCTGCATATTTTGGATTGAATGTAGCCATGAATAAACAAGGTTATGAAAGCTTTGAATCTGTCTTAACACATGGTATGAAAGCCTTAACCCCCGGTGAATTTGAAACAGCAGCAGAAAATACAACGGCATTGATATTAGATACAAGGGCATCGGTCGATTTTTATAAAGGCTTTGTACCCCAATCAATAAACATTGGTTTGAATGGCGATTTTGCTCCCTGGGTTGGTGCCATGATTGTAAATGTAAAACAACCCATATTGATAGTTACCGATGAAGGTAAAGAAGAAGAAACTGTAACCCGTTTAAGCCGTGTGGGTTTTGATAACCTATTAGGACACTTGCAGGGTGGCTTTGCCGCATGGCTCGACGCAGGCAAAGATGTAGATGTGGTGGATAGGATCAGTGCGGAACAATTTGCCGGCGAAGTAGATATTGCAAAAGACAAAATTCTGGATATAAGAAAAGAAACAGAATATTCAGCTGAGCATATTGAAGATGCGTACAATCGTCCATTGGCTTATATCAACGAATGGATAAAGGATATTAATCCGGACGAACACTTTTATATACATTGTCAAAGTGGCTACAGAAGTATGATAGCAGCATCAATATTACAGGCCCGTGGCTACAGACATTTTACAGAAGTTGGCGGCGGCTTTAAAGCGATCAGCACAACCGCTGTACCCAAAACAGCATATGTGTGCCAGAGTAAAGTAATGAAGGCGTAATACTTAAATGAGCTTTAATGGCTTGCTGTTAAAAATATAAGAATAATAATGACAGCCAGATAGCTGCCGTAATTATTTAAAGTGATCCAATCGCCTGGATATTCAGAATGTACATATCATCAGTAATTTCATGTTCTTATGAAAGCCAGGATAGTCAGCAGGTTTGGCCCCTCTCTTTTGGAAGCGAGTTGCCGTAAGGTTTTACATGTTAGGTGTAGATTCTTCGCTTTGGGGTATATTATTAAACAACTCCAATTCACATTAAATTATGAATTACCTGACATCATTATTTCAAAAAAAAGCATCCCACAACCTGTGATATATTTAGTACACAATCAACCTATCAAAAAAATTTCAGGAAAATGCACAGGCATTGCCCTGCTCATATTAATGAACACTTAGAGATAGAGGTAGGCTGCTGTTCTGGTGGCGCTGGACAAAGGCCTTTATGCCCGTTATCCTTCAGCATTGGTACATGCGTTTTGCAAGCCTGAGTGTCTGTCATTTTTCATAAAATATAATTCAAACCCCGGCATCATGTTTTCAAAAAAAACTGACAAGGCTAAGGAAGATCACATGGAAATTCCGAAAAAAATATTATTAAATTTACCTGCTTTTAATTTGTACTAACTTAAAGTTGTTTAATGAAAAAATTTTGGAATGAGCGCTATGCCGAAAAAGAGTTTGTTTATGGCAAAGTACCCAATGAGTTTTTTAAACTGCAAATCAATCAATTAAAGCCAGGTAAATTATTACTACCCTGTGAAGGTGAGGGAAGAAATGCAGTATATGCTGCAGTACAGGGTTGGGAGGCAGATGCTTTTGATCAAAGTGAAAAAGGTAAAGAAAAATGTTTTCAATTAGCGAGCGACAATAACGTGATTGTAAATTATCAGGTTGCTGATGCGCTTGAATTTGATTTCGGAACAGATCAATACGATGCCATTGCATTGATCTTTGCACATTTTCCAACAGCAACCAGGCGAACGATTCACCAAAAATGCGTCAACGCATTAAAGCCCGGCGGCACCATTATACTGGAGGCATATAATCCGCTTCAATTAAGCAATTCAACAGGCGGTCCTAAAGATGAGCCCATGTTATACACGGATACCATGCTCTCAGATGATTTCCGGAATACCCGCATTCAATACCTGAAAAACGTTCACACCAATTTGAATGAAGGTGAATACCACAGCGGCATATCTGACATAATAAGATTGGTTGCTGTAAAATAGCCTGCTGTTTTAAGCAGACGCTGACTACCTTATTTTGTTTTGCAATCCCATCCAGCTTCCACCGTTATAAACCTCGGCAAATCCCGCAGACTTTAAAACAGTTTTGGCTGAAGCACTTCTCATCCCTGATGCACAACAGGTAATAACAGCTTTATCCTTTTTTATTTTTGAGAGTTGCGACTGCAGCTGATTGAGCGGGATATTTATGGAGTTTTTGATATGGCCTCCCTTGAATTCTGCTGCCGTACGAACATCAATGATAACAGCACCATGCTGCATCAATTCCTGAAAATTGGTACCTGGACCAATACCTAACATCTTTTTTAAAAATTGTAACATACTTTATTTTTTTTGATAGTTTATGAATGATTCACTTTCTATTTTATACTTCTTCTAAAATACTTTTTACTGGTAACTCAGATTCAGCATTACATGCGCTCCATAATTTAAATCCACCTGAAATATTGAATACATTTCTAAATCCGTTTTGCAACAATATACGCTGCGCCAAATAGCCTCTTAAACCAACCTGGCAATAGATATAAATTTTTTTATCAGCACGGATCTCATGCATCCTTCTCCGCAGATCATCAACAGGAATATTGATTGCACCGGGTATATGTTCCGTAATAAATTCATGTTCATCCCGAACATCGATCAAAATGTCATTTTTGGCAAGTTGATTTATCGCTGTCCAGGGAACAACAACCAATCGCTTTTGTAAAATATTTTCGGCAACAAAACCAACCATATTTACCGGGTCTTTTGCTGAAGAATAAGGAGGTGCGTAGGCATGTTCAAATTCAGTTAGTTCATAAATAGTGCTTCCTCTTTGAATTACTGAAGACAATGTATCAATTCTCTTATCAACGCCATCTTTACCTATTACCTGGGCACCCAATAGTTTTCCATCCTCTGGTGAAAAAGTAATTTGAATTGTCATTTGTTCAGCATCGGGATAATAACCTGCATGTGAACCACTATGTGTTGTTGATACGAGGTGTGCAATATTTGCAGCTTTTAAATGTTTGCTGGCAACGCCTGCAACCGCAACCGTCATATCAAACAGTTGAACAATGGCAGTATTGATAGAGCCATTGTATTTCTGAAGATTGCCCAACACTAAATTATTGGCGCAAATTCTTCCTTGCTTGTTAGCCGGCCCGGCAAGATAAGTCGGCATTGAATTTCCAGTGATGGGGTTAATAAATTCAATTGCATCACCCACAGCATAAATATCTTCATTTGATGTTTGCAGGTATTCATTTACTAAAATGCCCCTTGCACTACCCAGTTGTAATCCCGCATCTGTTGCCAGTTTTGTATCGGGTTTAACACCGATCGACAATATCACAACATCTGCATCCAAAGGATCCTCATCTTTTAAAAACACTTTCAATCCATTTTCGGTACGTTCAAAACCGGTAACGGCCGTTTTCAGTTTTAAATCAACAGCTTTGCTTCTTATATGTTGTTGTGCAATGGCTGCAATAGGGAAATCCGTTGGTGCAAGGATCTGTTCGCCCATTTCCACCACTGTAATGCTCATTCCTAAATGATGCAGGTTTTCTGCCATTTCCAATCCAATAAATCCCGCACCAATGATAACGGCTTTTCCGTTAGGAAATCGTTGTACATATTCCTTGATCCTGTCTGTATCGGTTACATTTCTTAATGTTAAAATACCCTCACTGTTAATGCCCGGTAAAGGCGGGCGAACGGGTGATGCCCCGGGAGACAGTACCAGCTTGTCATAGGTTTCTTCATACTCTTCTCCGGTTATTATGTTCTTAATGTTAACGGATTTCAGTTCAGTATTAATAGCAATAACCTCACTTAATACTCTTGCATCAATATTAAAACGTTGTTTGAAGGATGCTGCTGTTTGTACAAACAACTCATTGCGGTCTTTTATTACATCACCTATGTAATAAGGCAGTCCACAATTGGCATAGGATATATGAGCACCTTTTTCAAACAGAATAATTGAAGCATGTTCATCTAATCTTCTTAAACGTGCTGCAGTACTTGCACCGCCAGCTACACCGCCTATAATTATATATTTCATCTTTTTAAAGTTTAATGCCTGATGTAAAGGAAGATATATAAAATCAATAATAGTGTAACAATTGTAACCCAGCGTAGCCTGTGAAGCGGCAGTCGGTATGTTATTAAGTAACAAAAGTAACCGCTCATTCAAACTAACAATCTTAATTTTACAAAAAAATACATTATGCCAACAATACAACTTAGCACACGGGATTTCAAAGAAAAGGTATTTGATTATGATACTGTAAAGGATTGGAAATACCAGGGCGTATTACCTGCTATTATTGATTTTTATGCCGACTGGTGTGGTCCCTGTAAAATGGTGGCTCCGGTACTGGAGGCACTTTCCAACGAATATGAAGGCAGGATCGTTATTTATAAAGTAAATACAGATATAGAGCAGGAATTAGCATCTGTCTTTGGAATCCAAAGCATTCCAACTATTCTTTTCATTGACGCAGCCGGTGAACCATTGATGCAGCCGGGTGCCTTTCCTAAACATACTTTTAAGAAAATAATAGAAGAGAATTTACTGACAGCTGAAAAATCCGAATTTTAAAATCATACACTTACAAATGTGACTGATTAATACGGGCGATCAGCAATAACCTTGTAAATATATTATTTGAACAGTCATCTAAAATCAAATCTCCTCGTTGCACTTCAATTCTTATTGATAGGATTATTACTATTTACCACGTCAAATTATACATGTTCTATTATATCCGGAATATTAATATTATCAGCAATTACATTGATTGTGTGGGCTATTATGTCCATGCAGAAAAGTAAATTGCGTATATCGCCTGTTCCGGCATCCGATGCGGTATTAATCATAACCGGTCCATATAAATACATCAGGCATCCTATGTACACTGCTATTTTATCAGGAGTTGCGGGGCTATTGGCAATTCATTTCACATGGATAAGATTAAGCATGGCAATTGCATTGGCTATCGTACTGATAATAAAATTGAATTGGGAAGAAGAAATGCTAAATAAAAAATTTGATGAGTATAAAAACTATAGCACCCGTTCCCGGAGAATTATCCCATTTGTCTATTAACAACATGTCTACAAACCAGGTTTCATTAATAATAAGATCTACTTAGGCACAATTTAAAAGCATTTCCAAAAAAATCTACCTGTGTAACAAATGATACCGAAAAAAGTATAATTAAAGAATAGTTTCAACTTTTAAAGTTAATGGGTGAACAATAATTTCACCAATTTCTAAAAGCCTTTAAACAGAAACGATATGCCTGCTAAAAAAATTATTATTGTGGGCGGTGGCAACGCCGGACTTTCCACAGCTTCACAGCTTTTGAAAAAAGACAAAAGCCTACAGATCAGTATCATCGATCCCTCGGAAAAACATTATTACCAACCTGCGTGGACGCTTGTAGGTGCAGGCGTATTTGACATCAACAAAACTGCGCGCAACGAAAAGGATTATATTCCAAAAGGCAGCACCTGGATTAAAGATGCTGTGGTAACATTTCTTCCTGAAGAAAATCGCATAGTATGTAAAAGTGGAGCATCTTATGAGTATGATGCGATGATCGTTTGCCCGGGTATCCAGCTGAACTGGGATAAAATAAAAGGCTTTAAAGAAACCCTGGGTAAAAATAATGTAAGCTGTAATTACTCATTTGATATTGCACCTTACACATGGGAGTTGATTAAAAATTTCAAAGGCGGCACTGCGGTATTCACGAATCCGGTTGGACCTGTTAAATGTGGCGGAGCACCCCATAAGATAATGTACCTGGCATGTGATTACTGGCGTAAGCAGGGCATTTTAGATAAATGTAATGTGCAATATTTATCTGGAGCTGGAGTTATTTTTGATGTAAAGGAATATGCAGCAACACTTACTGAATTAATAAAAACGGATAACATTAAACCTCATTTCGGAGTAAATGTAAACTCAATCGATGGTGTAAACAGAACCGTATATTATGAAGAAAAAAACGCGGAAGGTATCGCTGTACAAAAAGAAATGAAATTTGATATGTGCCATGCGGTACCGCCACAATCTGCACCGGATTTTATCAGGAATAGCCCACTCGCAGATCCCATAAATGCTTTTGGTTTTGTAGAAGTTAATAAAGCCACCCTGCAGCATATTCGTTTCAAAAATATTTTTTCCCTGGGCGATTGCATCAATGCCCCGGCGAAAAAAACCGGTGCTGCTATACGTAAGCAAGCCCCGGTTGTAGTGAAGAATATATTATCAGTTCTAAATAATCAGCCGGTATGTGCGGAATACGACGGATACAGCGCCTGCCCTATTCCTACTCAATACGGTAAACTGATGCTCGCAGAATTTGATTACAGCGGCAATCCAAAAATGACCTTCCCCTTTGATCAGGTTAAGCCAAGATGGAGCATGTGGATCATGAAAACAAAATTATTACCCTGGTTATACTGGAATAAGATCTTGAAAGGAACAGCGTAACTTATTTAGAGATAAAAATATCAACATGAACTTAATTAATCCCCCAAATAAAAATCATGAAAAAGAACATGGGTACTGTCGACCGAATCACCCGATTTTTAGTGGCCGCCATATTTGCCTACCTTTATTTTAGTGGTATTGCAACAGGCGCTTTCGGAATAATTCTCGTTGTATCAGGAGTAGTTTTTGTATTAACCAGCCTGGTAAGCTTTTGCCCGCTTTACTCGTTGGCAGGATTAAATACCTGCCCCGCAAAGAAATAAAAAGAATTACAATCAGGCCGCAAATTATTTTTTCATTTAACTGTTGAGTGAATATCCGGCACTATCAGTTTGTAAAACCAAGTTCAGGAATTTTCAAAAAATAGTTTTCACGAATATTGCTTCTACTGTCAGCAATTTTTACCACAGCTTTTCCCTTCTAAACAAAAAGCAAATGCATGCAAAGGCAATCCGGGGTTGTTCTTTTCGTTGAATCAGGTAATCAAATTGAATATCCTGTTATAACAATATTGCAGCTCTTAATTTGCATGAAAATTATTCCCATCGAAACAGGTAAGAATCACAGGCTGATATGAGTTTTATCATATTTTGGTTTAATGTTATAAAAGTTACACAATCCTGATCAGCCTGGGTATACATTTGTCATCTGATCATCTTACAATAGCATTAAAAAAGTTGATATGGAACCAACCCGTTGTTTATGTAAATCAATCATAGTATTTCCGCCCGGGGTAAATTTTGCTCCGGCATTAATAACAACTTAAATCAATACGGTTATGAAAAGAATTGTAATTCTTGGCGCAGGTACTGCCGGCACGATGATGGCCAACCACCTGCATCATGAACTGGACATGAAGGAGTGGAAAATAGACATTATAGACGAAAGAGAAGAACATTATTATCAACCCGGATACCTCTTTGTTCCATTCGATATCTATCAACCGGAAGAAATTGTAAAGCCCATAAAGGATTTTATACCCGATGGGGTACAACTCATCTCGTCAGCGATTGAAAAAATAGATGCAGAAACGAGCCAGGTACAGATGAAAAACGGAAACCTTGTTCCATATGATATTCTCATCATCGCAACCGGTGCCAAGATCGCTCCGGAAGAAGTTGAAGGAATGACAGGCAGTGAATGGCAAAAATCGGTATTTGATTTTTATACCTTTGAAGGTTCCGTTGCCTTAAGAAACAAATTGAGAGATTGGGAGGGCGGTCGTCTGGTAGTGCATATTACCGAAATGCCGATTAAATGCCCGGTGGCTCCTTTGGAGTTTGCATTTCTTGCAGATTCGTATTTTAAACACAAGCATATAAGGGATAAGGTAGAGATCACGTATGTTACTCCATTAAGCGGAGCCTTTACAAAACCAAAAGCTACCGCAGCATTGGATCACCTGCTTCATGAAAAGAATATCAACATTGAAGCTGATTTTGCGATCGCTGAAGTGGATAATGAAAACAAAAAGATCATTGATTATGGAGGCAGGGAAATTCCATTTGATTTGCTTGTAACGGTACCAACCAATAAGGGAGATGAAGTAATAGAAAGGTCTGGACTGGGTGATGATTTGAATTATGTACCCACAAACAAGGCAACCCTGCAATCACTTAACTATAAAAATATTTTTGTGATAGGTGATGCAAGTAATATTCCCGCTTCAAAAGCGGGTTCAGTAGCACATTTTGAAGCAGAGATACTTACCGATAATATCCTGCAATTTATAAAGGGAGAACCGCTCAAAGAAGAATTTGACGGACATGCCAATTGCTTTATTGAAACCGGAAACGGGAAAGCTCTCCTGATTGATTTCAATTATACCCATGAACCGGTTGAAGGCGAATTCCCATTCCCGGGCATCGGACCACTGAGGCTGCTGAAAGAAAGCAGGATGAACCATATGGGTAAACTTGCTTTTAAATGGATATACTGGAATGTGTTACTCAGAGGAACACATATCCCTTTTGTAAGTGCTACTATGAAAGAATCGGGAAAACATTTTGCTTAACAATTAAAATAAATGATATGGAAAAGATAATTGCCGGAAAACCAATCCAGGTTAATGAAGAAGGTTATATGACAGATTTCTCCCAATGGAATAAAGAAATAGGAGAAGCTATTTCAAAAGATGTGAACATTGATCTTTCACCCCGCCATTGGGAAGTGATCAACTATCTGCAGGACGAATTTAAAAAAGAAGTGCCGTTAAGTATCCGGAAAATAGGAAAAAGCGGAGTCGTGGATATAAAAGAATTTTATGCACTATTTCCAATTGCTCCTTTGAAGACAGCCACAAAAATTGCAGGTGTCCCTAAACCTGCCAGTTGTATCTAACCAATAAAAATATAAAATATCATGAACGAATTTAATGGCGAAATAAAAAAAATGATGATCATTCTTTCCAAGGCTACACTTGAAAATGTATACGCCGCATTTGTATTGGCTAATGGAGCAAGAATGGAAGGAATAGAAGCCGAAATGTTTTTTACCTTCTTCGGGCTTGAAGCCATTCATAAGAAAAAACTTGAACACCTGCATGTAGCAACCGTTGGCAACCCTGCCATGCACATGCCTACAATGCTGGGTGGCCTGCCGGGAATGGAGGCTATGGCTACTTCCATGATGAAAAAAGAGATGGAAAAAGTAGACATGCCTGGTGTGCATGAATTTCTTGACATTCTGGTGGCATCGGGTGTTAAACTCTGGGCCTGCAAATTAGCAATGGAAATGTTCCACTATAAAAAAGAAGACATGTATGCCGATATAAATGGTGTGATCACTGTAGGAGATTTTTATAAACAGGGAAGCGGGTTAGGTACCCACATGTTGTTTGTATAAAATATACTCCGGAGAAATAAATGAGTTTGCAGCATATTTTTAAATAACTTCTATTTAAGTTGAAAACCAAAAAAAAGAGTAGCCAGGCTACTCTTTTTTTGTAACAAATGTTACGGTAACGGCAGCTGTTTTTGTTTACTTTCAGCCTTCCTGAATTACTGGCTTCTGTTCACAAAACACCGATAAAAATAAAATGAATAAAAACCTTAGCATTGCTGTTATCTTTCAGTTTCTATCGCTTTTTACAATCGCTCAGAAACTTAATCACAAAACACCCTTTGTCTTTCGCCTGGAGCCAATGGCAATAAATGATTTTCCTGCGTTGCAATCTTTTGCTTATGCTACCTGGCAGGGCAAATGGTTATTGGCAGGAGGCAGAAAAGACGGGCTGCACCGCCGGCAACCCTGGGCAAGTTTTGATGAAGAAGGCCAGAACGAATACCTCTATGTAGTTGATCCGGTGAAAAAGCAAGTGTGGAAACAATCGCTGCAACAATTCCCAACATCCATACAAGAGCAACTGCAAAGCACTAACATGGCGTTTTTTCAAGTTGGGAATGAACTGATCCTGACAGGTGGTTACGGATACAGTAAAACTGCATTAGACCATATTACATATCCATATTTAACCGTAATAAAAATTAAAGAAACTATCAATGCGATAATAAATAAACAGCCACTTACAAATACGGCTGTACAAATTAAGGATGAAAGAATGGCGATAACCGGGGGCAGGCTTGCTAAAACCGGCGACACGCTATTATTAGCGGGCGGGCAAAGATTTGATGGCATGTACAATCCCATGGGGCCTGATCATGGGCCAGGCTTTGTACAGCAATACAGTAATGAAATCAGAAAATTTACTATTGGCTATGAGAACAATCAACCAATAATTACCAGTTACTCAACCATAAAAGACAGCATCAACTTACATAGAAGAGATTATAATTTAGTACCGCAAATTTTTAAAAATGGCGAGTTAGGTTTTACCATGTTCTCCGGAGTATTCCAATACGATAAAGACCTACCTTATACAAACTTTGTAGATATTGTCAGAGGAGGTTACGAGGTCAATAATAATTTTCAGCAGAAGTTGAGCAACTATCACTGTGCAGTATTGCCCATCTTTGAACAAACATCCGCTGCCATGTATAGTATTTTTTGGGGTGGTATTGCCCGATACTATCCGGATAATACCGGAAAGATCATTGCAAATAGCGATGTACCGTTCACCAAAACCATTAGTGTAATAAGTCGTATAAACAACAAGATAACAGAATCATATTTACCTATACAAATGCCGGGATATTTAGGTGCAGCAGCTGAATTTATTTTTTCAGCTGATGCAAAGCAATATAGCAACGGCATTGCCGATATAACCGATCTGCCAGCTAAAGAAATACTCATTGGATACATTACCGGAGGAATAAACAGCAGTGATAAGAATATTTTTTGGAGTAACACCGGCAAAGAAAGTAAAGCAGCCAATTCAATAATTAAAGTTTACATCAGAAAAGCACCATAATAATATACTTTACCTGCCAAAAATCACCTATTCAGCTACCAGCTTTCTTCTGTAACCTTTGTTACCGTTGCAACAGCAAAAGAATATTAATTTTGTGCTATAAAGCTAAAAAAATGACAACACATCAAATATTTGTAGAAAACATAAAATGTGCCGGATGCATGAACAGTATTAAAACGGCACTGATAAAAATGAATGGAGTATCCAATGTTGATATATTTAAAGACGAAGATAAAGTTTGTGTATCTGGGATAACATTAGTAAGGGAGCAAATTGTAAATAAGCTGGCATCATTGGGGTATCCGGAAAAAGGGAATAACAGCCTTTTTAACAAAGCTAAATCTTATGTCAGCTGTGCAATTGGCAAAGTATCGTAAACAGGATTAAACGAAAGTAAATATGAAACAATCTATTTTAAATAATTGGAATTTATTCAGGTTTCTACGCCTTGTTATTGGCGTTGCAATAGTTGTGCAGGGTATTTTCGCTAAAGATATTATGTTTGGATTTGCAGGACTATTATTTACCGGTATGGCTGTTTTTAATATAGGTTGTTGTGGAGCCGGCGGATGTAATGCGCCAACCAACAAAACGTCTCAAACTACAAAAGACATTGGTTATGAAGAAGTGGTTTAACAATAACAAGCTCTATTTCATTGGTGCAATATCAGGCGCTGTTGGCGGCTATATGTACTGGAAGTTTATTGGCTGTTCAAGCGGCACATGTGCTATAACTTCAAAGCCTGTCAACAGTTCATTGTATGGAGCATTAATGGGTGCTCTGCTGATAAGCATCTTTAAAAAAGACAATAAAGCGGTAAAAGAATAATTCAATTATTATGACATTCAACGAAGTAATACAATCTGAAAAACCAGTATTGGTGGATTTTTTTGCAGAATGGTGTGGCCCTTGTAAAATGATGGCACCTATTCTCAAAGATGTAAAGCAGCAACTGGGTGAAACAGCTACTATTATAAAAGTAGATGTGGATAAGAGCCCCGAAGCTGCCAGTCAATATAAGATCCAGGGAGTACCTACCCTGATCCTCTTTAAAAACGGCAAGCAGGTCTGGAGGCAAAGTGGCGTAGTGCCTAAAGCAGGCCTGATTAACATTATTAAACAACATATAAACAAATAAATTCTATGGAACTTTCAAACCTATTTGGTGGCGCAGCCACTGCAAACCTGGAAAGTATTATTGGTGATAGTGCTTTTTTAGTTGATGTTAGAACAGCTGGAGAATTTGCCGAAGGCCATGTGAAAGGCTCGGTTAATATCCCTTTGGATAGAGTACCAGCTGAACTTGAAAAATTTAAAAACAAAAAGAATATTGTTGTATTCTGCCGCAGTGGCGGACGAAGCGGACAGGCCAAGTCTATTTTAGAACAAAATGGATTCACCAATGTTATAAACGGTGGGCCATGGGATTATGTAAATCAGTTTGTAAAATAAAACGGGACCCATATTAAAAAAGAGGGAGGTTGATTAATTCAGCTTCCCTCTCTTTTTTTGCCTCCTCGTTTAAGATCGGTTTTTTTTACAATTATAAGGCTGTTACTTAAAATAAACCAGGGATAAAAATTGTATTTTAATCCCTGGTTGCATCTGGTTAATCTAGGTTAGCAGCGCCCTTTTTCATCGTCTTTAACACCGGCTTTCTTTAAAATTATTTCCAGTGGGCAAAAGCGGGTAAACGAAGACTGTAACAGGTTAACTCCTACAAAAATACCCAACCACGACCAACGCATATCTACATAATATGCCAATAGTATACTGACTAAAACTAAAGTACCCGCTACTCCCCTTACAATGCTTTCTTTCATAGTTTTTTGGTTTAATGTGATGAGTTTTCTACCATGAGAATAAAAGCCCTGAGCGGAAAATCTCCGGGATTCTCCTGATTGTATTCCCTGATAAATTGTAAGGCTGTATTTGCCTTTTCGTCATCTGTAAAAGAAAATAAAAATACAGCGTCAAAGCGGGCATCACTCATACCAAACCAACTGTCTATTAAATTTTGGTCCGAGCTATCTTTAAATCCAATAATATCTGTTGCACTAAATACATGAATACCTGCTTTTCTGAAAATAGCTGTTACCTTTTCGCTGTATTCTTTGAGTGCTGTTACGGTAAGTAATTTCATATTGAAAATTTTATTTGGTCTTGCCACGCATCATTTTAAAATACAATAGTGGTACTACCAGGAGGGTTAAAAAAGTAGATGTTATGGTGCCGCCGATCAGTGAAATGGCCAGCCCCTGAAATATAGGATCTGTAAGAATAATCACTGCACCCAGTGCCACGGCGCCGGCCGTTAGCAGGATTGGCGTAGTTCTTACAGCACCGGCTTCAATAATAGCTTGTTTAAGCGGAATCCCTTCCCGGATGCGGATGTTGATAAAATCTATCAGCAAAATTGAATTTCGAACCATCACACCAGCGAGGGCAATAAAGCCAATCATTGAGGTTGCTGTGAAATAAGCTCCCAACGCCCAATGACCTAATAATATTCCGATAAGGGAAAGTGGAATGGCGGCAAGCATTACAAGTGGAACAGTAAAATTCTGAAACCATCCAACAATCAGCATATAAATGATCAGGATCACTGCAGCGAAAGCTATACCCAGGTCACGGAACACTTCATAGGTGATTTGCCATTCTCCATCCCATTTCACCGAATATTGATCGCCACTTTCCGGCTGTTTCGTATATTCTTCACTGATATGAGCATATCCTGCCGGAAGTTTGATATGCTTCAGGCTATCTGACATTTTTGAAATCGCATAAAACGGGCTTTCCAGTTTGCCGGCCATATCAGCAACCACATAAACCACTTCTTTTTGGTTTTTTCTATAAATACTTTTGTGCCTGGGAACGGAACGTACAGCTACCACATCACGCAATGGCACCATATTCCCCTGCATTCCGCTTACCTGTAAATCCAATACCTGGCTGATATTGCTCTTGTCTCCATCCTTTAGCTGTAACCGGATTGGCACCTGGTTATAAGAAGCAGGTTGATTAAGGTTACCCGTTTGCATACCCGACATGGCGGCCTGTACCGTTGCTGAGATTTGCGCCGTGGCAATTCCATAACGCATCGCTTTTTCTTTATCAACAGATACCCGGTATTCATTTTCATCATCCTCCACCATCCAGTCAGCGTCTACCACGTCTGATGTGTTACTTATCATTTGCTTTATTTGTTTGGCAATGGCTATTTGCTGGGTATAATCCGGCCCATAAACTTCGGCTACCAATGTAGACAATACGGGCGGTCCCGGTGGAACTTCCACCAGTTTAACATTGGCATTATATTTAGCGGCAATTTTTTGTAAAGGGCCACGCATTTCTTTTGCAATTTCATGGCTCTGTTTACTACGCTCTGTTTTATCTACCAGGTTAACCTGTATATCTGCTACATTATTACCTCTTCTTAAATCATAATGCCGCACCAAACCATTGAAGCTGATGGGACCTGATGTACCAACGTATTCCTGGTAATTTTTTACCAGGGGTTGGGCTGCTACATAATTTGCCAGGTCTTCTGCCACTGCCTGTGTTTTTTCCAGTGTGGTTCCTTCCGGCATATCAATTACCACCTGGAATTCATTTTTATTGTCAAAGGGCAGCATTTTTACAGCCACCGATTTTGTATAAAATAGCAACATAGAACCTAATAAAATAACCACAGTGCTCAAAATAAATGCCCAGCGTTTCCATCTCACTTCCAACATAGGATGAATAAAAGCTTTGTATATTTTATAGATACGGGTATTCTCCAACAGCATTCCTCCATGATCTTTATGTTCAACGCCATGCTTCTCTTTTTCACGAAGAAAAATATACCCCAGGTAAGGTGTAAGCGTTAATGCAACAATCAAAGAAAGCATCATAGCAATAGAAGCGCCGATAGGCATCGGGCTCATATACGGGCCCATCAAGCCCGATACAAATGCCATGGGTAATACTGCTGCAATCACCGTAAAAGTTGCAAGGATAGTAGGATTGCCTACTTCATTGATGGCATAGATAGCCGCCTGCAATGGCGGCAGCTTTCGCATTTTAAAATGCCGGTGCATATTTTCTGCAATAATGATCGAATCATCCACTACAATACCCGTGATAAATACCAATGCAAACAGCGTGATCCTGTTAAGGGTATAGTTCATCATATAGTAGGAAAACAGGGTAAGCGCAAAAGTTACCGGCACTGAAAGAAAGACTACCAATCCACCACGCCATCCCATTGCAAGCATCACAAATAACGTTACTACCACAATAGCAATGAAAAGATGAAACAATAATTCTGATACTTTATGAGAAGCGGATTCACCATAATTTCTTGTTTCAGAAACCTGCACATCTGAAGGAATTAAATCTTTTTTTAATTGCTCCACTTTGCTGCTTAACAAAGTTCCTAACTTCATGGCATCTGTTCCTTTTTTCTTGGCAATGGATATCGTAACAGCAGGATATGCAGACTTGAATTTGCTGTATCCGGCGCTATCAGCTTTTCCATAACCATAATAAACATATTGTGATGGGGTAGATGGCGCTTCTTCAACTTTAGCCACCTGTTTTAGGTATACCGGTTGATTGGCTTTCATCCCTATTACCAGAGAAGCAACATCTTCAGCAGTATTTAAAAAATCTCCTGTTTGAATTGTAAAAGCTGAGTCACTCCTCAACAAGGTTCCGGCCTCCATCTGTACGTTTCCACCCTGTATTATTTTGCCAATGCCCAACATATCTACGCCATTGAGTGCCATTAAAGATTTATTCAGCACTACTTTTACTTCACGGCTCCTTCCACCGGAGATATTTACTTCAGCTACATCCGGCACTTTCTTGATCTCATCGGACAGTTCCTGGCTAATTAATTTCAGCCGGTAATCATCATAGTGTTCTCCCCACAAAGTGAAACCAAGCACCGGCACGTCATCAATTGACCTTGTTTTGATCAGTGGCAACGTTACGCCCTGCGGCATTACATCCATGTGTTTCATCAACTCAGTATAAAGTTTAACCAATGAACGTTCCACGTCTTCGCCTACAAAAAATTGTACGATCAGCATCACCTGCCCGTTCATAGAAGTGGAATACACATACTCTACTCCTTTAATGCTGGAGATGATCTTTTCCATTGGTGCCGCAACTTTTGTTTCCACTTCTTTGGGAGAAGCTCCGGGGTAACCAATAAAAATATCTGCCATTGGAACCTGTATCTGTGGTTCCTCCTCCCTTGGTATTAACAGGGTGGCGTAACCGCCTATGAGCAGGAATGCAACCATCAATAATATGGTAAGTTTTGATTGTAAAAATGCCTTCGCTATATTACCTGATAATCCTTTTTCCATTTTTGTTATTTTATTTTAACTGCTGCGCCATTATATAATTTGCCATCGGCTGATACTATAAAACTTTCATTTTTTGCTAGACCGGAAAGTACTTCAACCCTATCTCCCATTGTGCTGCCTAAACGTACCCAGCGTAACAAAGCGGTGTTTTGAGAACTTATGGTGTATATCCCCGTGAGTTGATCCCGGTTAACGATTGCTTTTAATGGTATCAATATTGCGCTTGAATCAGCAGTGGTTGCAATTGAACTGTTCTTTACGGGTATTTGAATATGCACATACATACCTGCATAAAGTTGTTTGTTATCTGTTGAAGGCACTGAAAGTTTAATAACATATTGGCCTCCTGTGAACTGCGAGGATGGATTTATCTGGGTTACCTTACCGGCAATTTGTTTATTCACAGATTCAATTGACATAATAGCATCATCTCCTAATTTTACTGATGCTATCTGGTTTTCAGCAACAGAGGCGCTTACCTGTAAACCTGCTTCCTGTTCAATGGTTAGCACAGGCATTCCGGGAGTGGCCAGGCTGCCTGCCTCAGCTAATTTTTGTGTAATAGTTCCGGAGAATGGGGCCACCACAGTTGTATAGGCTAATTGGGCTGATACCTCATTTCGCAAAGCCCTGGCCGCGTCTGCATTGGCTTTGGCAGATTGATATTGCAATGTCATTGCATCCAGCTCTTTTGCTGAAGCACTTTGCTGCTTATATAACACCGTAAACCTGTCGTAGTCTTTTTGTGCACTACCCATTGCAGCATCGGCCTGTGTGATCATCGCATCGGTCTGCGCTTTTTTTGCCAATATATCCGTACTGTTTACACTAAATAACAATTGACCAGCACTTACTTTATCACCTACTTTCACGCTTATTTGAGTAATATAACCCATTACCCGGGTACTTATATTTGCCGAACGAATGGACTCCACCTGCCCGCTTGCTTCAATCATACCTGGCGATGATGTGCCGGCAGGTATTTCTCTTTGAACTAAAATAGGGGCTGCCTGCTGTTCCTGCATTTTCGTTTCTTTGCCGGTACAGGCGGTCATTAATACCGACATGATCAAAGCAGCGATGGCTACCTGTATTTTATGGAATTGCATACTATGTCTTTTTACGTTGAATGTCATTTTGCAGTGGTTAAGAAATTTAAATAGGTGATGATGGTTTTCTTTGTAAAAATTGCTTGAGCGTAAAGCATTTTTTGTTGAGCTAATTGTGTTTGTACCGTTAGTACATCCATGGTATTTACAAGCCCCTGGCCATACCTGTTCTGAGTAATTCTTTGTGATTCGGAAGCAGATTCTACAGCTGACAACTGTTGGGAAATGCGATACTCAACATCCGCGAGCTGGCGTTTTACTTTACGGATTTCCAGCACGTCCTGTGCAATTTTATTTTCGAGTTGCTCCTGTATTTTCCCTTTCTCCAAAACCTGTGTAGCCATTTTATTTTTTGACTGGTTGCCTTTAAAAATATCCCATGAAACCTGCAGCCCCGCCATGTAACCATTTGCTCCAAATCCAAATAATGCTTTATCATTCAACTGGTAATTGGCAAATGCATTTAGTTTGGGAAGCCTCGACATCTTAGTACTTTTGATTGAAAGATCATAAGCTGTCATCGCTAGGTGCATAGCTTTAATGTCAGCCCTGTTTGCAGGTACAGAATCCTGTAAACTGGCAGCTTCTATAACAACAGGAACAGTTTTGTAAACTGTACTGCTGCTGTTCATCAATAACGCGAGCTGGTCAGATACGGTTACAATCTGTGATTTAGCTTCCGCAAGATTGGTCTCTGCAGTTTTCACCTGCACTTCTACATTCAGCAAATCTGATTTTTGTAAAAGGCCCTGTTGATAGCGGTCGTTGGTGAAGCGATATATATCCTTTACTGTTTTTACTGCATCTTCCAACACCTTAACTACTTCATATGAAAATTCTAACTGCAGGTAGGCATTGGTAACCTGCATTATTACAGCCTCCCCGGTTCTTTGTGTTTGAAAGCCATACATCTCAGTCTGCTTTGCAGCAGCCTTGCGCATATAAGTAAGATCAGGATTGTATAACGGCTGTTGAACACTTAGTTGCGTCAACACATTTGTTGTTCCACCTGGTTTATTAAGAATGGCGGGGTCAAAATCTGACTGTTTCAAGTCTGACTGTTGCAATTTGAAGCCAAATGCACTCAAGGGTTGATTGGTTACAAATCCTGAATAAGAAAGGTTTACCTGTGGTAACCAGATTGCTTCAGTTTGTTTGTATTGTGACTGTGCTATTTTCTCATCTTTTTTGGCAAGCCTTATTTGCCTGTTCTGTTGCATGGCTATTTGAATGGCATCGTTCAGTAACAGCTGCCTTGTTGTGTCCTGGGCAATAATGAACTGTGTCCCACATCCAAAAAGAATCGTAAAAATCCATTTGTGAATTCTTCCATCCCTATTCATATTATTTATCATAGTCTAATTTGAGATCGCAAAACTATCTCCACTGCTATGATTGTATGGTAACATTTGTAACACTCCCCCTTTGTAACCTTTGTTACAAAATACGCAACTGCTATAATATACTTTTGGCAACTTGTATTTTGATTGGGTCATTCTTAAAAAGCATGACTGCAATGTTGAATCAGACAATGATAAAAAAGATAGTCATAACATTTTCGGCCTTACATATAATATTTATAGCTGTTTCGCAGGATATATTACCGAACGAGAACCAATTAATGTCAAATTCGAAAAATGACACAGTTTCCCTTTTGCAGGCATTTACATCCGGCCGGTTTGCAGGGCACTTCCGGTATTTCTTTATGGCAACCGATAATAAAAAAGGGCTAACGGATTATTATGCGAATGCAGCAGGTGGAGAAATCAAATATGAAATATTAAAATTTCACAACTTTAAATTCGCAATCGCTGGCTCCTATATCATCAATATCGGTTCATCCAACCTCTCAAAACCAGATACACTAACGGGACAAAACAACCGCTATGAGATCGGTTTATTTGATATAACAGCACCCTCAAAGAAAAGAGATTTGATCCTGCTGCAGGAATTTAATGTAGGCTATCAATTTAAAAATTCTTTCATTCGTATAGGCAGGCAATTAATTAATGGCGCTTTCATTAATCTACAGGATGGCCGTATGCGGCCTACAGCCGTAAATGGTATTTGGGCTGAATTGAATGCAATCAAGAAGCTACATATCCAATTGGGCTGGGTTTGGGCTATATCGCCAAGAAGCACAACCAGTTGGTACAAACCAGGAGAATCAATCGGCGTTTTTTCAACCGGCGTAAATCCAGATGGGTCAAAATCCGGATATTATAACAATGTAAAAAGCAATGGTATTGCTTTAATACAAGTTGATATCGCGATTGCACAAAATATTAAAATCAAGGCAGAGAATATGTTTGTTGAAAATATATTTAACACGAGCATGTTCCAAATGGACTACAGCATTCCGTTAAAAAATGGCAGACTGCTATTTTTCAGCATGCAAACTGTACAACAATTTGCAATGAATGACGGTGGAAACAGCGATCAGGCAAAAACATACTTTGCAAAAGGAACCAACGCATTAACATTTGGTACACGATTGGGATGGAAGAATAAAAAATGGGAAATCGCTCTCAATTACAATCGCATTACTTCCCTGAGCAGGTATTTATCTCCCCGTGAATGGGGCCTTGAACCATTCTTAACCAACCTGCCAAGGGAAAGAAATGAAGGGTTGGGTGATGTTCATGCATTCATGGGGAAACTAACTTACGATATGCCAAAACAAAGAATCAAAACAGTGCTGGCAGCAGGCTATTATAAACTGCCCGGCGTAAAGAATTATGCACTGAACAAATATGGATTACCTTCTTACACACAAATAAATGCAGATATAAGGTATACCTTTGCCCACATGCTTAAAGGGCTGGATGCGCAGTTTTTAGTAGTATGGAAATCAAAAGATGGTGAAACATATAATAACAACAAGTTTGTTATTAATAAAGTAGACATGCTGCAATACAACTTCGTATTAAACTATCATTTTTAAACAGTAACATGAATTTAGATAATCTAAAAAATGTTTTCGAACCAAAGTTGCTTATGGAAATTCAGCAGTTTGGCACCTGGCAAAGTTTCAAGGAAGGAGACCTGATCATGGATTATGGTAAATACATCCGGATGATGCCGATTATCATAAAAGGAACGGTTAAAGTATACAGACTTGATGAAACCGGAAATGAAATATTGCTTTATTATTTATCAAGCAGTGAAAGTTGCTCCATGGCATACAGTTGTTGTGTTGAAGCTAAAAAAAGCGAAGTAAAAGCAATTGCCGACGACGATGTTGAATTGATTGCAATACCACATCTGAAATTAGATGAATGGCTGTGTACCTACGCCAGTTGGAAAAACTATATCATGCGAAGTTTCAACGAACGTTTTATAGAATTATTAAAGTCGATTGAAAGTATAGCATTTCATAAGTTAGATGAAAGGCTTATCTCCTATTTAAAAGAAAAACAACGACTGAGTGGATCCAGTGTAATAAAAGCCTCGCATTATCTTATCGCCGATGAATTAGCCACTTCAAGAGTTGTGATCTCAAGGTTATTGAAACACCTGGAGAACAGTAAGAAAATCATTCTATACAGGAATGAGATAAAACTACTTCCAGCTTTTGGGTAAGCGTTTGTATTGCCAAATGGAGTTTATCAATCTTCGTTAGCATTTTGTACTGCATTTTTTTGCATCATAATTTATTCCAGTGATCCCTCGTACTTCAGCCCTCGAACAGCCAACTTTCTGCCCTCAATTGCGCAAATGGTTTTGTTGGTAGCAGTTTTATTCAAAAACGATATCTATGTAAGGTAATATAGCGTTGGGCGCTGAAAAAGGATTGTTGAAGGATGAACTTGTAATTTTCATACTTCCAAAAGTAATAGGAAAGCCTATTTGTTGGTTAAGGTTTATGATTACCCGGCAAATTAGATCCAATACTGAAGTTGCTATAGTTTGAGTTCTTTTTATTGTATATGAGTTGCCAACATTGAGTACGATTGGATTTATTGAAATGTATGAAGTACTGGTTGGCGAAAAAATATGGCTGCAACTATAAAGCAACGTATTGGTCGCACTATCGTAAATTTCGATTAGATAAGGTTGCGTATTGGTAGCGATAAAATGTTGATTGTACTTCCGTATGCCACAATTGCGCAAATTTGTTTGTAAGCTGTTGTGGGTTTCTGAACCGGAACCTGTGTTGTTTTTTGGACACTTTATATCCAAACGCAAATATCTGAAATATTTTTTCTTTGCAGATCTGGAACCCAACATTCCTCAGCAGGAAAACCAACTGGGATTAATAAAAAAGGCTTCTCATTTTCCGGACGGTTTAAAATCTTGGCTAGAAAATTCATTGGGCTTGGTGTATGCGTTAATGCAACCAAACCGGCATTATGAATTGCAGTAAGCAAAAACCCGCAGGCAATGCCGCAACTTTCTGTTACATAATAATTTTGATGTTTGTAATTATTTTTTTCAAGTTCATAGCTTCTTTTAAAAACTGCAATAAGATAGGGAGCGGTTTCTAAAAATGGTTTATGCCAATCAGTTCCTATGTGCTTCAGATCCCTAAGCCACTCATCCGTCATTCGTGTTTCGTAACTTTCTTTTTCTTCTTTTTCAGCAGCAATGCGGATTTGCTTTTTCACTTCAGGATTTTTTACAACACAAAATGTCCATGGTTGTTTGTGTGCGCCTGAAGGTGCAGTGGACGCAGAAAGAATAATATTTTCAATGATATTTTCAGGGATAGATTTATCCGAAAAATCGCGAACCGTTCTACGTGTATTCATCCATTCAAAAAAGTGCTGGCAACGAGCATCCATTTCATTAATCTCGAAAGTTTTTTTTGAGTAAGAAACAAAAGGTAAACTATCAATGAGCTTTTTTTGCATGTTGATTTAAAGTTAGTGGTTCGCCAAAGAGTAAACGTAAACGTCACCGGCTTGCCGCAGTTTGGGAATTTGAATACGTTCTGCCGGTTGATGATGCAGGTTAAAGGAACGAAAATTTACTTAAACCACAAAGCCTGTCAGTACGAAAACAACTGAAGAATATAGAAATAATGCAGCGGATGTAGCTGTCGGCACAAATTGCGGTAAACAGCCTGCTATGGGCCTCTTACCGTAAAATTATTTTTGTCCTACGCTGTTTATTTCAATCCAATAGCCGTCTGGATCTTGAAAATAAATTTGTCTGACGCCATCAGCACGTAAATTAACTTTATTAACTGCTCCAGGCCAATCTGAATAAATTATTTTCAAGACTTCGAGCCTTTTTACAAAACCATCAAAATCTGGTGATGTCAAACCTAAATGGATTGCTTTGTTAATCGTAAACCCTTCTTTTATTATTGAAATAAGGTGCAGCTCTTTCCCTTCACCTAATGAGAACCATCGAATTCCTTCAATTTTAGTTCGATTTGTAATTTCCTGAAGTTTTAAAACTCTTGTATAAAATTCAGCAGAGCGGTTAACATCTTTTACAGAAAGAGCTAAATGATTAAATATGAAATTAAATGATGTTGTATCTTGGGCCCAAAGAATATTAGTGAATATTAAAGCAACTATTAATAAGGTTACTTTTTTCATTATTAAGTCAATTTAATTATATGCTTACTCTATTATTCGGTTTTCAGCTGCCCCGTCTATTGAAGGTACAATGCTTTTTTCTTAGAATTCGAAAATTATAAAGTTCGGATTGGTTGCCTATAACACAAAGACTTTCGCAATAGGGCCCAATATCAAATTTTATTTTATGTTGAATCTCCATCAGAGCGTTGTCCTGTTTTTGATTGTCGGTTTCGGCAATCTACAGCTCCCCTATCCGGCCAACTCAATGCGGTGATCGCTTCCTGCCAGATTGAAGATCCGTCGTAGGGCAGTCCGCCTAATCCAGTCTTGGTATTTTTATGCTGTAAAGTCTTTCCAGACCTTCCTTCCTAACCCTTATAAATCTTTCTAAACATTCCCAAACCTGCAACTTCCTGCATCTTCCTGCAACTTGCTGCAACTTCCTGCATCTTCCTGCATCTTCTTGC
>JBBQZY010000026.1:0-26549 GCA_038207305.1 Chitinophagales bacterium | reverse complement strand
GTATAAACCTGTTTAACCAGGTTCAGAAATGCTTCGTTCTTTAATGCTTCGATTTCTTTCCTTCCTGCGTTGTCGGCCTTATCTAATAATTTATGTGCATTGCGTACTTCGCCCTTCGTTAATTTTTCAAAGAAAAGCGCTGTATCAAATAATAATTTCATTAACGGTGTTTGTAATAGAATTCGTTCAATTGGGTTAAAGCGTTTTCAAAATTATGTTTTTCTAAAATAGCTTTCCTTGCATTTTTTGTATACAGTTCCAGTTGATGTGGATCTTTTATAAGGCGAATCGCCTTATCAGCAATATCCTGCGGATTTTGTGAGTTAACTACTTCGCCGCAATTATTGCTGGTTAATACATTTTTCACTTCCGGAAAATCTTCACCCAATACTGCAAGTCCAACATACATGTATTCATACAATCTGTTTGGAAGTGTAACACGGTTATTCAGGTTGTCGTTGTAAAATACACAACCAACGTGTGCGGATGATATGCGTTTAAAATTCTCAAGCCAGGGTAACATGCCTGCTGTTTCAAAATTTTCTGCAACTCCCAGTTCTTTTGCTTTGTCGATCAATTCCTGTTCGTAAGAGACAGGCTGAAACCTTCCTACAAATTTCATTTTTACATTCGGGACTTCTTTTACGATCGCTGGTAATGCTTCCACAGCTTTGATGCAATTTCTCGCCGCAGAATGCGAACCAGATGTTATGATGGTAGGCCGTTCATCTTTATGTTGCGCCAGTTGAACGTTTTTAAGTCGTTTTAAATAAGGCACATTGTCAACAACCAAGACTGCTGTTCCACTGGGCGTCATTTTTTTTGCCATGGTTGCGGTTACAACCGTAACACCATTGTAAGAACGACAAAACCAGTTTTCTAAATTGCGATACCAACCCACTGCTTTTTTTCGCAGGAAAGATGGCATAGGCAATGCATCCACCCTTGCTTCATAATTTTCATGTATATCGATAAAAACAGCATGGCCTTTTTTTGCCCAGCCACGCATTTTCCACATCATGTTCGGATTATAGAAATGATAGATATCTGCTTCTATCTTTTTCATTTCCCGGAATGCTTCTCCCGGCCCATGTAAATGTTTTTTTAAACGGCTTCTTTTGGGAATTGCTTTGATATGTACGCCTTCCGAAACCATATCTTTTTCTGCAGGAGCAACGAAAGTGACATGATGCCCAAGTGATGCAAGCCCTACCGCAGCACGTTCAAATATGCGGTCATCATTCCAATCGTGCATACTCGTTACAAAACATATCTTAAGTCTTTCTCCGGTCATTTTTAATTTGGTTGGCTGCTCTTAAAATAGAATAACGCAAGGAGGAAGATTTCTGCACGCGGTAAACAGGAGCCTGTGCGCCGCCCATTAAACGGCAAAATGCTTCCACACCTTGCAACATACTTCCTTCAAAATCGAAAGTCCTTCCGCTGTTGAGTGCAAATTCAATTGCTTTGTAGAGTAATAATAAATTAATTGTTTTTAAAACCGGGTCGCTCACTCTTATAGATGCATTGATCAAATTGTAAACAGCATGCTTATCATAAGGGAAAAATCCAAAAGCGATCAATCCATGTTGCTTTGACCTGATAAGATATTTTTTTGCAAATGAGTTATCTGAATTTAAAACCAATGATGCTGCCAGTGTTGCTTTGGCATCAAATTTTTTTCTTTCACCGGTATGTTGCAAAAGCTGTAAGAGTTCTGATTCAGTTACGGATTCTTCAATACTGATTTCACCGTCATTTTCCATAGCAAGCAGTTTTTTTAATTCCCTTGCTTTATTTTTATTCAGGTCGGCTAAATAATTTTCGAGTTTACCTGTAATGATGTGTGTAATACCAACAGAAGATTCAAATCCCATCCAATGATATGGCAATATAGATTGATGTCCACGTGGAAGTTTAAAATCAATATGCCTGGCTTCTTTTATTTTTTCGAGAAGCAGTTTAATCGATTCATGTTCTTCTGTCAATGAATGCTTCTGATCTTTCGTTTTTGCGAACAGCGGGGAGAAATATTGTGTGTAGGGTGGAATATGAAAACCTGCAACGCCATTCTTAACTGTTTTGATCAATGCAACGCCAGCTTTAATTTTTTCTTCTTCCCAGATTGTAATAATTTCTATTTCAGCATTGATCAGTTTCAGCCAGTTCGTTTTGTGAAAGATGGTTCCAGTTGCATTTTCATCCACAAACTCATCCCAGGCCGCTAATTCATCATTTGTTTTTAATATCCTTGTAACTGAACTCATGAATTATTATTTCTTTACTACTCCTTCACTGGTATTGCCAATCTTGGTAACATATACGATCACCAAACTTAATACCACCATTTGCAATTGAGTGAACCAATTGGGATTGCTGAATCCAAATAATATTTCGGAAATAAAACAAAGCAAAATGATCTGGTACATCCTCAGGTCTTTTGAATTGTTGAAATAATTCCTGAGTTTTAATATCCTGCGGAATACGCTTACATAAATGGATACATAGATAACTCCTGCAAATATACCCAGCTGAACAAGTATATCTAAAATATCGGTATGGGTGATCTTACCTTCAGAAAAAATATGAAACTGGTTTAGTCCTACACCGAACAAAGGATAGTCCAGGAAATATTTCCATGCGATGGCATATAACTGCAACCTTGATTCATCATCAAGAGCTGATGATACACTATCATTTCTTGTTAACCGTTCAAATAAATAGAACCCACTGAGGAACTGTTCACCGAGGAATAAAATCAGGTTACCAAAAACGAATAGCAGGAACAGTAAAAAAACCAACCGCCAACCATTAAAATATTTAAATGTAAAATAGCCTCCAACGATAAAAACCAGGTTTGCAAAATTCCCTCTTGATGCGGTTAACAGGATGGTATAACCAAGAAATCCGATCACAGCCCATAAAGCGGCTCTCCAATATTTTTGGGTAGTTAATTGCATTATGATCAGTGCTGCCACCACGCCTACCCTTGCATAATTGGCTGTACCATTTGCATTTCCGGTGATCCCGGAAAGCCTGAAGTATTCATCTGTTTGTACCGACGGCGCTTCAATAAAATAACCAACGATTGCAACGATCAGGCCTACCAGCCCGATCACTTTCCAGGCAAGTACCCATTCCTTAATGTTGTTGATCGCAAAAAATACTACGATCATCAAAACAAAGTTGGCAATAAATACCTGCAGGTACCTGAAGAAGCCTGATTCATCCTGCACATTCTGGAAACCGAAAAAAGCAAAGAGCACCAGGCTTACATAAAAAAAATATTCTCTTGGTATCTTATGCAGCTTTCCAAAATTAGGTTCCAGCACATAGAAAGCCAGTGCCGGTCCGAATGCCCATAGGATCACCTGGTTCAATGTTTGAAATCCCTGCCGCCCATATAAGGCCAGGAATAGAAAAGCAAATAGATACAATGCAAGGAAAGTTGCCTGCCTGGAAATTTTATATGGAATGTATTTAAGCATCGAGCGTGCTGATAAGTTTACGGCTTATGCGGCTTGCATTAAACAGTTGTAAACTATTTGCAGCGTTCTTAATTTTATCGGAATAAGAATCGTAGTTATTAATAATATTTTTCAATTGTGTTAATAGTTCATTTTCATCGGTTGTATCTATCACAATACCACAATCATTTTCCAACAGGAACCTGGCCAGGAAATAATGTTTCGGGCCATGATAAACGATCAGGCTACCGCTACCCAGGTATTCAGGCGTTTTGGTACTGAATATAGAGGAAAGTTCGTCTTCATGCACTGCACATTCGCCGGCGTAGTTCAAACCGAGTAATAATATTTTAGCTGAACTTAATTGTACTAAGTAATCTGCCCGCCTGGGATAATAAACTTTTTGGAGCTGTGTTCCTTTGATACCATAAGCACCCAATTGCTCTCTTGTCTTTCCGTTTGAAATAGAGAACCGGATACCCATTTTTTCAAGCGCAGCGTTCAATCGTATCACCGCTTTGTAATTTACTTCGTAAACATCACCCGACCAATGCGCCCTGTTTTCTTTTTCGCCGTTAAATATTACCGGTTGTTCAGGGTATATATGTTCCCAGGCTATAGAATCAACTTGATATTTTTTTTTGTAGAGTGCTTGCATCCCTTCGCTCATCACGGCAATATTATATGCCTTGCTGAATATCCGTTGCTGAACTTCGCCCGCCAGTTCCTTCGACCTGCTGAAATAAGTTGCTTCAAGCACAGTGTCATGCAGGTAAGGAATGAAGGGTATATTTTTTTTAAGTGCAACAGCAGAACAAATATCCAACCAATAAAGATCGGGATAACCGATGATGATCCTTTTTGGTTTGATAAGCCAGATATAAAAATTTAAAAACAACGGAATAGTTACTCGTTGCATGCGGGCAATTATCCTGTGTGCTTTTGAAGAGAAGAATTCAAAGCTCAGGTAAATAAAATGCCGGCGCACCTCTTTCGGAACTTCTGCCCTTTTAGCTCCCGGGAAAAAACCGGTTATCACTACAAAACTTTTAGGATCAAACTGGTCGAGCAGATGCCGGTGAACTACTGCTGATGCTGTAGGATTTGGCGGATATGCTATGGTTAAAAAAAGTGTCTTTCCTTTTTTATACATCGGCGGCCTTACTATAGATCCTTCTGTCATTGGCAACTCACAATCCTTTTTTAAAGAACATCACAAAGCCATTTGCGATCTGCTTAAAGTCTTTGAAAAAATAAAGCGATAACAAATAAGAAGCTATATATGACAATGAACTTGATATAGCTGCACCGATGATCCCGTAACGGCTGATCAGCAGGAAAGCAGTTATCAATCCTATAGCTGCAGAAAAAAGTTGTATGTATGAATTAATGATGATCTGCTTCGCACCTACAAAATATTTTGTAAGGATCATGGTTCCTATGTAAATGCCAGTGCCCACAAGGTATATCTGCAAAGGCACGACTGCAGGTAAAAAATCTTTGCCATAAAGAAAGCTGACAATAAAACCTGAAAGGATGATGAACACCCCTGTAATTACAAGTCCGGTTACCATGAAGAAAGCATGGTATCTGGCGGTGAGTGCTTTCCTGTCTGCTTCTTTTTCCAACTCTGCATTTTTATTAAATAATATCTGCCTGATAGAACCCGGCAATATCCACAACATCTGACCGATGCTTCCACAAATAGAATACACACCAAGTGATGCCGGTGGAAGAAAATAACTTAGTATCAGTTGATCTACCCTGTTGTTGGTTGTTACTGCTATATCGCCGATCCAACCCCTGATACCATAACTGAAAGCTTCCTTAACAAATACTTTATCGTAAGGCTTCCTGATATTTGTTACTGTATAAAGTTTATTCACGAAAAAGATCGTCACAAAGAAATTGATAATGTTGGAAACAACAATAGCAATTACAACACCCGTAAAATCTAATTTAAAAACCACCACCAATACAAAAACGATCAAGGGTGAAGTGATGGAAAAAACAATGCTAAGCTTGTTTGCTTTTGCATACTGAGAATCTGATAAGAGGATCCTGTGAAAGGATTCCTTGATCATGTTGAGCGGGAATGTAAGGAGCACGGGCAGCAGGTACCAGACTGATAATTTATTACCAGTTTCGCCCAGGAGATTAAAATATTTGAGCAACAAAACAATCATTATGATAACTGCGCTTCTTAAAAGCGCAATAACAATGACCGATTTGCTGATATTGACCGGGAGATATTTTTTGGAAGAAACGTAATATCCCAACCCGGCCAGGAAGCCAAAAGAAAAAATAGGAACGAGAAAAAAACCAATGATCCCTAAAAAAGAATAATAACCACGCAATTCGGGACCGAGCGCACGTATTACAAAGATATTTGAAAGAAAAATAATTGCCTGCGATGCTATTCCTGTTCCCAGGAAACCAAGTCCATCCTTAATGCTTGTAGATTTCCGTATTCTGCTTAGGCCCAAAATGAATTTAATTTTATAAATTATTCTATCTCTCTTTGATAAAGCGTGCGGGGTTTCCACCCACGATCGTTAAGGCAGCTACATCTTTTGTAACTACTGATCCTGCTGCAATGATGGCTCCTTTACCGATTCTAACCCCCGGCAATACGATAGCGCCATGCCCGATCCAGACATCATCTTCAATGATCACATTTCTCGTTACCACACCTTGCTTCATGATCGGAGCATTTACATCTGAGAACTCATGATTGGCATTTGTAATAAACACATTGGATGCTATCCTCACAAAATTTCCTATGATGATCTCTCCTCCATTCAAAGCAATTTCACAACGCTTTCCAATCGCTGAATTAGAGCCAACGGTTAATTGCCCTTTGCTGAAAATAACATAAGCATCTCTTTTTATCATCGACTTATCACCGATGGTGAATTTCCCATCGCCCTGTATGAAAACATTATCCTGAACGGATACTGATCCTGAAAAGAAAAGATTTTTTTTATTTGCCTGCACGGTAATGTTCCTGCCAATGAATGCGATCCTTGTATTAAATAACCGTTGGCCGAGCAAGTAGCATCGTAGTACATAAAAAATGCGGCTGATGGGGTTCAAACGATTAAATTATCTATTTATTCATGCATTTTCATACCATGTATTTGTTGCTGCAGTTGCATTAACAGGTATTTCATTGGTATCCATGCGGGGCAGTTCAAAACGCTTATAATTGTCCAGCACCGCAATTGCCGTTTTTGTGGTCAATGCTAGTTTACAACTGCGGTTGTTTAATAAGGCGAGTGTATCCTCATTGTAATTACCATAAGGGTAACACATCGTCCACCGATTGGTATCTGAACCAACCAGTTTCAGGAATTCCAATGACCGGTCAATTTCAACCTGCTGCTTTTCTTTTGAAAGTGAGCCTAACCAGTAATGATCATAACCATGACTGCCGATGTGCATTCCTTGCTGCCCTAATTCTTTGAGTTGATCAACATTCATATATAATTCGCGGCTGAATGCCTTCTCATCTTCTGTTACATATTTATTGAATAAATGATCGCAGATGACTAGTCTCAATTCTTCAGGCAGTACTACCTGCAACATTTGTTTGATAAAGATCACTTCTGCATTATCTCTCCGTCGTGCAACAGCGTGCCTGGTGTAATAGTTTTCATTCGAATCCAGGTTGTATTGTTTACGGTATTCATCCAGTTGGGCATTGAGTTCTTTTATCAATATATTTTTATCCGGAATAGAAGCGAGGATGAAGTGTATCTTATTTACATCAAGTACAATCCCTTCCATAATGGCTTTTGCCGGCGGATAAAATGAGCCCTGAATTTTATTTTTTGTAAGCACTGGTAAAACAAAATTATAATGATCTGTATAGCCATCATCAAATGAAAGCAATACAGCTTTGGGAGGCAATTGTGTATTTTTATCAATACTGTCGATCAACTGATCCATCGTTATAAAAGAATAATGCTTCTGCAGGTAATTCACCTGTTCGTTGAATAATGATGCATCCAATCCTTTTATTTGCGGGAATTTACTATTCTTCAGATCCCGCACATAATGATACATGATGATGGAAACCTTGTTGTTCATCCCTTCACTATTTTACAGCATGTATCATGAAAGAAGATGCAAAAGGAATCATTTTATACCTGTTCTGCTTTTCTTCGTTCGTTACTTCGCTTAATAAATTAGAAATGTTGTAATGAATCTCTTTGTGATCAGCAGCAAAAGAAGGTGATACGCCGTGCACATGAACGGGGCTCAAACCGGTTACGGTAAATCCTTTAGCGTGCAACATTTGTGCAAGCTGTGCAGGTGTGAACTGAAAGCGGGTTGTTACAGCTATACCTGTATCCGCATGTACTTTATTGGAATGTTCTAATTCGATTGCTTCTGTTTCCTGCAATTCTGAAAGGTCTTTCATAGCAGCAACCTTTACAGATTCCTTTACCAATTTTACAATGCAATCATTTTCGATCTCATCCAATGTATATTGATTCATTGACACAAGATTGAAGAGCCTGTTCCTTGATCCGAAAACCAATGAACCACCCTTGCGCAATTTTTTATAAGATATGGCTAAGAACTGATCGAGTTGTTCGTGTGAGATATATTCAATGAAACCATTGGCAGATATTACATCAAGCGATTCATCTTCGATGGGATAATCGAAAGCTGATCCGCAGATAAATTCAGCATTGCTGATATTTTCTTTGTCAGCAATCTCCCTGGCCTGCACAATCATTTCATTTGCGAAATCGAGGCCCACTGCATTTATACCCATTTTGGCTATATCGTGAACCAATTCGCCGGTGCCGCAACCAATGTCCATCGTTTTCATGTTTTCTGTACGTGCTTTGATCACTTCCAGTACATAATTGTTTCGCTGACTGATGACATTAACCTTGGATATTTTTTGACCCTGTGCCTTTTCTTTCCAATCCTTTGCAAAGGCATCAAAATAATTAAGTGTTTCTTTTTGTTGATTTGTTTCCATTTTTATTGAATGGTTTTTAAATGGTTATTTATTATTGATTGTCACTTTTTAGGAAAAAAATAAAGATTCAAAGTTGGGTAGCTTGTGTCGATGATATTGTGCTTCACAAAAGAATTGCCATTGTGTTCAAATACATCATAACCCTGCTCTGTTAAGAACGAAATTATCTTACGGGAACTTCCTGCTTCTATATGTTCAAAATCTCCAACTTCGATCATGAATTTCGGTTTGTATTTTTTGATGGTTTCAATGGCCCCCTGTAACACATGCAATTCAACAGATTCTGCATCTATTTTAATGAAGGAAGGTTTCACATTATTTAACCTGCAATAATTATCAAGCGTGGTTGTCTGCACATTGATATGCTCAGCAACCAGGTCTATGTCATTCAGCCTTGCTTTCTTAAAGGAATTGAAAACCATATATTTCAATCCGTAATCATTGAATTCCATATTCGTTTGTACTGAATATACGGCCAGGTTTTCTGCTTTCACATTCTTCTTACCCGCCAGGTTCTTTACCAGCAGACTAAACGTTGAAGGTGTGGGTTCGAAGCTGATCACATGGCCTTCGTTTCCTACCATCTTGTGGGCAATGATGCTGTAATAACCGATATGTGCACCGATATCAATAAAAGTATCGCCTTCGTTCAACGATTCAATCATAGCTTTTGTATCATCGGCTTCAAAGCAACCGTTCAGGTAAAGTGCTGTAGAAACATTATCAGGTACAACAATGTTAACTGTATCGCCGGTAAATATTTCTGTTGCTGCAAATTTTACATTTGTATCCCTGAGCAATTTTTGCACCTCCCCTTTTTTGGAAAAATTTTTAATCCCACGAATTACCCTTGCGGAAAATTTTCGGCTAACGGATGCATTCACTTTTTTGATGAGCGTGAGCTTGTCGGCATTATTCATTATTGCAGGTTTTGGTGTATTTTCCTTTTTAAGAATTACAGGTTGATTATTTCTTCGATAGCAGCTACTACACGTTGCGTAGATTTTCCATCGTTAATACCAACTTCTTCGAATCTTGCCTGTTGTTTTTTTTCTAACTGGTATAAAGGATCATTCAAATAGTGCCTGATCTCTCCTTCAAATTCTTTAAAATCATGGGTAACAATTACGCCACCAAGATCAACAAGTTTTTTACAGTGTTTGTAATCCAGTACCCTTCTAACAGACTGCCACCAGGGAAGTTCGCCTGCGGCATCAAACAGAGGCTGGATGACCGGTTTGTCATGCAGCAAAGAATCGATCGATACGGTTGAGCCGGAATTGATCGACAATTTACAGCCTTCCAGTAAATATGCAAATTCAAGCATATCGCTCATTTGCATACTCCAGTTGAGGCTGCTGCTTTTCAACATTTTTGGCCAATCAATTACAACCGACGCTGATTGCATTGATCTTAATCTTTCTTTCATGGTACTATCAGCCGCATTGTCGCTTAAATTCTGCGGATGCGGCCTGATCACCATTTGCATTTCGCCAAAATCTTTTTGCCCGATCTTTTTTGCCAGCCATTCAGCGATATCAATTTCCGTAGGAGAAAAGTAAGGAGAACCCAATGCAAAAAAGATATATGGCTTTTCGGGATCGAGCCCTTTTTGTTTTATTATCTCTTTATACTCGAAAGAACCGCTGGTACCTTTATGCAAATCGAAATGAGGAACACCTGTGTTGTATATTTTGCTTTCGGGTATTTTATAATATTCTATAAACTCCTGCTTCATGATATTGCCCCAGGAAATATAATTATCAGCCAACTGTGGAAAATAACCTTTGCAGGTAATATTATCCCAACTTAATAAATGAATGGTGGTTCTTACACCAGCTGATTTATTACCTGCGAATAGAAGCCGGCTCTCGGGTAGGTTCATCGGGTATGTTGCAATCAATAAACGTGGATTTAGTTCCTCGAGGATTTTTGTTGCAACCGGATCTTTCAACGACCTTCTTTCAAAACCTGCAAACAATTTTCTCAGGAAAGGAAACCTATTCATCAATACATGAACCAGGTAATAGCTTCTTATCTTAAATGTTGCGAGAAAAGAACGTTGCCTGGCGATATTAAGGTCACGCAAATGCTTTTCCCATAATGCAGCATTCTTTTTTATATCTTCAAAAAGATATTTTCGCAATCGCATGTATTCGCCTGTCCACAAAGAAGAAACCGGGTTGTATTCGATTATCTCGATGCCATTTTCTGCTGCATAATTCAACAGGTTCTCGTCATTCTTTGCAGGTGTAATAACTGCAACTTTATATCCTTTTTGTAATAATTTCCCTAACAGGTCGGTTTGCAAAAGCATTCTTGCTGCAAAGCCATGTGAGATTATATAGGCGATGTCTATTTTTCTATTCATATCAGATCAACAATGTATTCCTCGCAGGCCCACATAGCATCCCAGGTTGCACCACCCAGGTGTGAGGTAATGATAACATTTTCCATTTTTTGCTGTGCCTGCCACAGCGGACTTAATTTAATACCTTCCAGTTCAGTACTGAGTACATCGGTTGCGATACCTTTTATTTTTTTTGAGTTTAATGCGTTTGAAATGACGGTCTCATCCAGGATATTTCCACGGGAAGTGTTGATAAGTAAAGCGTTCTTTTTTATATGAACTATATTATGTTCCCCGATCAGGTTTGTTGTTTCCTCATTGAGGTGAACATGAAGGCTGATGATATCGCTGCTGCTTAGCAATTCATCCAGTGTATTGCATTTATAAAAAACGATTTCATTTACATAAGGGTCAAAATACTGTACCTCCATTTCGAAAGCGGTTGCATAGGCAGCCACTTTTTTCCCTGTTCTTCCCAAACCAACAATGCCTATTTTTTTCCCTTTTAGTTGATAGCCCCGGAATTTATCCCTGTCCCAGTTACCTGCTTTTACATCTTCATTTGCAGCAGGAATATTCCTGATCAATGCCAGTAACAATGCCCAGGTATGTTCAGCGGTTGAAGGAATGGTTCTTAAAAAATCATCCTGTCCTCTTAATGAAACCAGCGTTATATTTTTTTCTTTTAAAGCATCCTGGTCAATATGATCAAGCCCGGTTGTTGCACTTACCAGATAAACCAGTCCGGGAAATTTGTCTAAAATAGATGCGTCTATTTTTTTTGCAAGCCTTACGATCAAAATATGCACTCCTTCAAAAGAAATAGTATTTATTATTTCATGCCAATTGGACGACTGATAAGTATAACCTTTTTCCTGCCAGCGTTGGATTGCTTTTTCACTGTAACCAGATGGTTCTGCATTTAGTACGATCATCCGAGCAACCCTTTTTTCCAGGCTGGTATCAATGCAGCGGCAATGATGATATCCCGGGGTTCATCAATATTCAACAGCCAATTTAGTGGCATTATGTATGGCATGGTTGGCTTTACCATAACTGATTGTTCTTTTTCAAAAGCATCTCTTCTTACCAGGTAAATGGATCCGTTGCGATAATATGCCGGCGGAATATCCTGTCGCCTCGTTTGTTCATATTCAGGAAGAATAGATGAAAGCTGATCATCTTTTTTCCAATACATACGTGCAGGATGAATATCATTCATAGCTACCACTGATATAACCGAGTTTATTTTTGAAGCTGATTGCAATAAACTGATCGCATCATCAATATTCTTACCCGTACGAATAGGTGCAGTTGGTTGTAATAACATGATCGCATCACAATCGGATTGCTCAACGATCTGTTTCACCGTATCCGTAACCGGGCTTTCGTCTGTTGCCAGAGATGCTTCTCTTTCATGTATTTTTACTGAAGGATATTCCTTCGCCAGTTCAATAATTTCTTTATCATCGGTACTTATCCAAATAGCTGAAAGCAATTCGCTTTGCAGTGCAGCTTCAATTGTATAGCTGATCAACGGTTTGCCATCTACCGGTTTTTTATTTTTTCCGGGAACACCTTTTGAACCTCCCCTTGCAGGTATGATGGCAATGACCTTCATTAATAAGTAATAGTTTTATGAAAACGAAGTGGCATAGTTGCCAGTTGGTCGGCAATTTGCTGACCGGCATTTCCACCACCATAAACATCAGAAGTGGGTGCTTTACCGGTTTTCAACCAATACTGAATAGCTCTTGTTATTTCTGAACGATCGTAATTTGTATCCTTAATATTTTCACCACGGTCACGCCTGTTTTGGCGACTGCCGACATTTACAACCGGAACGCCCAGGAATGCACACTCACGGATACCCACACTTGAATTCCCTATGAGACATTTTGCATTTGCAAGCAGCCTGAGAAAATCTTCACCTTCCATATTTTTAAAGAAATGCATTTTGCCAGGCTTGTATTTTTCACGAAATGAACGAATACCCGATGAAGTACCGTCTGCACCTGCATCAACATTTGGCCAAAACCATAACACCGGCGTATCAAGATCTTTAACTGCAAAAAGCGTTTCATCAATATGCCTCCGGCTATCTGCATATTCTGTTGTTACCGGATGTTGCATTACAACAATATATCCATCCGACAGATCTGGATTTGTTCCAACACCGCCGTATTTTTTATATGGATCAAAATCCAATGCAGGTTTTTTCGCAACTGCTGCTGCCATATCAATAGATGGGCATCCTGTATTGATAACAAAACCAGGATCTTCCCCCAGTTTAATAACACGCTCTTTGGCAGATTCAGATGCCACAAAATGATAATCGGCCAACTTGGTAATGCTATGCCTTACTTTTTCATCTATATTACCGGTAACCTCACCGCCTTGTATATGCGCTAAAGGAATATTCATGTAGGTAGCTGAAATGGCTGTAGCCATCGTTTCAAACCGATCGGCAATGGTTACAATGATATCGGGTTTTATATTATCGAAAACTGTAGATAATTCGAGGATACCTATGCCAGTAGTTTTCGCTGCAGCGGTAAGATTTTCACCTTCCAGTACATTGAAAACTTTGGCAGTAATTTCAAAGCCGTCTTTTTCAATAAAGTTCACCGCACTTCCATACCGGTCTAACAGTGCAGAAGCAGCCACTACCAGTTGAAGTTCCAGCAACGGATGGTCCTTGATTGCCTGTAAAGCTGTTTTTACACGGCTATAACTTGGCCTTGCTGTAACAACTACACAAATTTTTCTTTTACTCATGAAATAAATTGAGAAATCTTTTATTTTAACTGTGGAAACGCAAGAATATAAAAGGTTTAATTTTTTCTTCTTAAATGGCTTAGTAACGAAGCGGTAATTCTATTCGAAGTCGTTGTATTGCAAAAAATCCTGTGCAGTCTTTTTTTGTTTCAACACTTTTCCAATGATCATTCTGAAATCCTTTGCTTCAATGCCATAACCTGCTGGCTTTTTTGTTTCCAGGTCATCGAAAGAAACAACATGCCCCACTTCCAGGTCTTTATTAACTGCAAGTGATTTTTGAAATATTTTTTTCAGCGCTGCGAATCCTTCACTGGAGTTTTTATTATTAGCTGTCTGCAAATCTGTCGTGATTTCATTCACAGCTTTTACCAATGTAGATATTTGTTCAATGTTCAGTGAAGATTTAGCATCGGGCCCAAACATTTTCTTGTCAAATACAGCATGAAATTCGAGTAATTCAGCTCCTAATGCTGTAGCTGCAAGACAAGCATATATATTACCGCTATGATCAGAAAAGCCTGTTGGCAGGTTAAAGCGTTTTTTCAAAACAGGTATAACATTCAGTCCCCATTGACCTGCAATTGTTGGATAAGCCGTGGTGCATTGTAGTACAGAAAGATTGTTCCCAAAAGGTTTTAAAAACGCAATGGTTGAATCCAGTTCATCCAGTGAACTCATTCCTGATGAAAGAATTATATCTTTTCCTGTACGTGCGATCTTTTCCAACATTAACAGGTTACTTACTTCGCCGCTTCCAATTTTGTATTTTTTTAAGTTCAGTTTTTCTAACAGGTCAACTGCTGCGCAACTAAACGGTGAAGAAATAAATTCAAGCCCTTTTTCTTCACAATGCATTTTGAGCCCGGACCATTGTTCTGCTGTAAACTCCATTCGTTTCCAGTAATCATAACGTGTGTCATCCTCATAGCTGAATTTAATACGAAAAGGCTCATGGACACTGCTTTCAGCTTCTGCTATATGCGTTTGAAATTTTACGGCATGCACACCTGTATCAGCCAATGCATCAATATAAGAATGCGCTATGCCCAAACTGCCATCATGCGCCTGTGCTATTTCAGCAATTATATACATCCGATATTCAAGGAGATTTTATATTAAAAAAGGGATGAAGTTTGTGAATAAAATTCTATTTCATTCCAAGCAACTTTTTCCAGAATGGTCTTTTCTTATTGGTCTCTGCGTAACCGTAGCCGTAACCATAGCCATAACCATAGCCATAACCATAGCCATAACCATAGCCTTTGCTATAACCATAACCAACAATCTTCTTTTTACCGATTCCGTTAAATACAATATTCAGGTTAGGGAAAGATTTTTTCTGGTAGTTATCGTTGATCAGTTGCAGGAAACTAATATCGGTAAAATTGTGCCTGATGATGTATAGGGTCATGTCTGCGAATCCAGCCAATATTTTGGCATCTGTTACAGATGCCACCGGTGGAGAATCGATCACGATGTAATCAAAATGCTGCTTCAGGTATTTCAATAATTCCGGTAGCCTTGCTGTGCTTATGAGTTCTGCAGGGTTCGGCGGAATCGGGCCTGAAGGTATAATACTAAAATTGGGTATCTCCGGATGAGGAGCGATGATCTCTGCTTCTGTGGCCTTACCAATCAGGTAGTTGCTCAACCCAGGTTCACGCTTGATTCCCAGCACACTACTGATCTTTGGTTTGCGCAGATCGAATTCCAATAATACTACTTTACTACCTGTAAGGCAGATACTAACTGAAGTATTGATGGCAACAAAACTTTTTCCTTCACTGGGTATTGAAGAAGTAATCAGGATCACCTTACTTTCTCCGGCAATATTTGCCGTTATATAACCAAGGTTTGTTCTTAGTTCCCTGAATTGCTCAGCAATGAGTGTACGTTTGCCAGCGCCGACAACCAAGGGTGATTTACTTTCGTTTTGCTGGTATATTAATTCCCCGACGATAGGTACCTGTATCCTGCTTTCTATCTGGTTTCTGAAAAGCAACCGGCTGTTTGAAAATTCTTTAAAGTAGATATAAACAACGATGAGAATGATGGCAATGATGATACTAATGGTATATATCCTTTGTGAAACAGGTTTTACAATTCCTGCGGATTCAGGTTTTTCTATTACCCTGTAATTTTCAACAATGGATTCTGCAGCAATTGCAGACTCTTCCCTTTTTTGCAACAAGAAAGTATAAATAGCATTCTTAATACCCTGCTGCCTGCTTATATCAAGTAATAATCTTTCTTTCTGAGGAATTTTTCCAAGTGTAGAGCTCAGCCTGTCGTTGTCTGCCTGTAACCTTGCACGGCTTGCTGTCATACTCAGTTTCAGGTTATTTAAACTGGAAGAAATACTTGGCTTTAGTTTGGCTATTTCCTGTTCATATATTTCTATCTGTGGATTTTTCCCTCCTGAAACCTGCTTAAGTTTTTCCAGGTCGAATTCGGTTTTAAATAGCTGATTTAGCAAGCCGGTTAAAACAGGATCAGCGATACCCAATGTTGCCGGTATCTCGCTGTTACTGCTGTTTCTTTTGGCTACGTATTGTTCGATCTGTTTGATCACTTCCAGCTGAACATCAAGCTCGCTGATCTTTGCATCTGTTTGTTTCAATTGATCAAGGAACAAAGTTCCTTCAGCACCCAGGTCAACGATCCCTTGTGATGATTTAAAGCTTTGAAGGTTCTTTTCAACACCACTCAATTCATCTGCCACGAGCCTTAAACGTTCATCTAAAAAACGAAGTGTATTGTCTGATATCCTTCTTTTATATTCAACGGTTGTACTACCATATAAATTGATAAGATTTTCCAGTATGATGACTCCGCGGCCTGGAATCTGGTCAGTATAAGTTAGCTGCAGAATGGTTGATTGTTTGCTGATCGGTTTTATCGACAATGAATTTTTTATCCCCAAAACAGTTGATGAAACCGGAAGTATAGTGAGAAAAACTTTTTCGTTGGCTGCATCACTATACTCCTTGTTGACATGCCAGCGTACATTACCGAATTTGGTATGTACAGGTGTATCAACTGGATATAACTGTCCTAGGAAACTGATCTTATCATTCGTGATCTTTACTTCACCAGAAAATCTTGACCTGATGGAATCGGGTTCTTCAATTTTTATATCAAAAGGAAGGTTGTTATAAAACTGTCCATCTCTCACAAAGCCTTTTTGGCTATACTGAACATTCAATTGCAATTTAACCACCAGTTTTCTAAGCAAATCTTTAGAACTCAATACTTCCAGTTCTCTTTCTGTTTCATTTGATAAATTACGGGTGTCTATTTTAAATGCTTCCAATAAGTTGGCGCTCTTCTGCTGCGAATCATCATTTACGATCACCCTGGCATTTGCTTCATATACCGGTATAGCATAACGTAAATAAAGAAATGCACAGAAAATGCAGGCCATTATTACAAATACAATCAACGGCCAAAATGGTAATATCCTGTATACTACACGCTTTACGTCGTTGTTTTGGTCCAGTGAATCGTTAGGTGCATTAAAGTCAGAATTGAAAGTTGTCATTATGCTGAAAAATTAACTACTTCTTAATAAGATTTACAATTGTTAGTAGCAAAGATATACCCACTGCTACCACGCTGATATATTGAGGTACGCCGGTTCTCGCGATGAACCTCGTTTTCACAGGTTCTACATATATCACGTCATTGGTCTTTAAGTAATAATAAGGCGACATGAAAAGGTCTTTTGACAGGATGTTTACCCGTGCAAAATCCCTTTGTCCGTTTACTTCTCGTACGACCAGTATATTTTCTCTTTTTCCCATTTCATTTATATCGCCCGCCATACTCAGTGCTTCTAAAATGGTGGTTCGCTCGGTAGGCATATTAAATCTTCCCGGTTTGGCAACCTCGCCCAGTACGGAAAAATTATAATTCAGAAATCGCACATTCACCACAGGGTTTTTAGTATACTCTTTAAATCTTTCCGTCAGGAAAGATTCCAGTTGAAGCCTGGTAAGACCTTCTGCCCGAATCATGCCCAGGTAAGGCAACTTAACCTTTCCATCGGCTTCTACGAGGTATCCTGTTGAGGAGGTTCCGGTTATAGTACTAGTAGGTGCCCCACCAGCAGGTATCCCGTTTGCTGAATTTACTACCACCAGGTCTGCAAGATTACTTCCGCCAACAGTAATCCAAAGCTGGTCGTTTTTCTGAATCGGGTTTTCGAAATCGAGTTGCGCTACGCGTAATCTTGCCAGCATAGTATCCTTTTTGTTTAACGCAGTATCTTTTAGATTATACATGTAAACCACTTTAGCCGGTGCCGTACAGGAAACAATATATAGCATCGGAAAAATGAGGATGAAAAAGAATAACCGGTAGCTGTTTAAATGTAACATAAGCAAAAAGTACTGCTGTTTTAAAGACAATTATAGATAATTTTTTTTACGGCCAGACAACTGCATCATATACCTGTAATGTATAAACGCAGTAATATTCATGGCTTCGCCTCCCTCAGTCACACTGTGACCAATAAAGCAACAGAATATGACCGTTTTAGTAGTCAAAAAAGTAAAGAACAGCAACGAATAACACACCTGTAAACGCATTTACTTTCATAAGCCTTAGAGCCGTTTCAGGGTGCAAGCCGCAGCTCAAAATATTCATAAGAATCTTAAAATATCCTAAACGTGCGCATTAATCAACTTGGTTCACTTGCTGTTTTGGGCAAAAGTAGTAGATTCTTCTTAAAGGCAACTTATGTGAAAGATAATATTACTATGACGAGCAGTAAGCGAAGTTAGTTTTCCGCTGTGTACATCGTTACATTTCTTTATTATTTTGCCGTCTGGCATTTTATTTAGTGAATTTTGTTATATTTACCGCATTATTCATGATACCTAACCTTACTGTTATGTTTCTAATTCCTAGAAAGCAGGTGACGCTCTTTGTGATTCTTTTCGCGTCTGCTTTTTCTGTTTTATCTCAAAAACCTGATAATGCCATTAAGCCGTTTTCAGGTAGCAAACCTTTTAAAAAGTTTTCAGTCGGCATCAATGCGGGTGTGTTAAAATCATCCATAATTGCAGGTGGATCTAATGACTATACAAAGAATCTGCTAAATTTTGGCTATGGTCTCAATCTAAAATACCAGCTTACGCACGCTTTGGCACTGCAGGCTGATTTCATTGGCGGTAAACTTAGTGGCAACCAGGATAAAGTGCAGGGGACAGATAGCTTAAACCTTTCCAAGCCGTACACTTCCTTTAAGACAAATCTGCACGTAGCGGGTTCTTTAAGCGCTGTTTACACATTCAGTAATATCAATTGGATGAATCTGAAGAACTGGATGGTTCCATATGTAGGTATTGGAGCAGGGTTGGCTAACTGGGATGTTAAAGTAGTTCCAAAAGGTTCTACTACACCTGTTTATTACCCATATGGTAAAAAGAAAAATATTACTGAATTGATTATGCCAGTATCAATGGGTGTAAGATTTAAACTTACCAATATGATGAATCTTGACCTGGGTTATACCATGTATTTTGTAGATGGTGATAACCTGGATGGATTTGCGTACTGGCGCGTACCAACTGGCTTTAGCAGCACAACTAAAAAGGATAAATTCTCTTATACCCATCTGGGTATTGAATTCGCTTTCGGAAAAAAGTCGAAACCTCAGTTAATGTATGACAATCCGGTAGCTCGTTTACATAACAACTTGCAGACACAGATCAACAATCTTTCAAATAAAGTAGACAGCCTGGCTGCAAAGCAAAAAGGTCTGGATGACTTTGATGGAGATGGCGTAGCTGATTTGTTCGACAAAGAACCAAATACGCCAGCTGGTTGTCCGGTTGATGCTCAAGGTGTAATGAGAGATACAGATGGTGATGGTGTTGTAGATTGCAAGGATAAGCAGTTGATCACCCCTACCGAATGCCAACCAGTTGATGCGGATGGCGTAGGTAAATGCCCCGATCCTGAATGTTGCAAAAATGTCGGTACCAGTGGCGATAATGATACGAATAAACCAATTGTGGCGTATCCAAGTCTCGATTTTAAGAATAACAGTCCAGCCTTAGGTAATGACGAAAAGGCAGCCATAGCTACGATAGCTGAAAAAATGAAAGCTTCACCTGATTCAAGAATCATTATCAAAGGACATCCTGAAACTTCTAAATCTTCACAAGCCCTTTGTCAGAAAAGGGTTGAAGCGATCAAAAAACGTTTGATCGAGAAAGAAGGAATCAGTGCAGACAGGATCACAACCATTTGCGAAATAGGAAGTGGTGAAAAGAATACTGTTGAAATTATAACGAATTAATTTTTAAACATTTTATAGTAAAATCCCCCTTTACAGGGGGATTTTTATTTCAATTAATTTGATTTGCTACTAGGTAGGCCTTCAGCAAATCGCAAGTAAATCCCCGAGCTGCTGATGTGTAGTTTTTTTTGTGTGTATCAGAAAAACGCACAAAATAAAATAAACGACATGTTGAGGAATAGATCAATCAGAAGTTGATGGAAAACAGTACTCCATATTTTCTAAATATATCACATAAAAAAGCCCTGAATTACCAGGGCTTCGTATCGGGGAGCAGACTTGAACTGCCGACCTTCGGGTTATGAATCCGATGCTCTAACCAGCTGAGCTACCCCGACAACTATCCATTTACAGAAATACGCTTGTTGTAATACCCTGCAAAAGGGTTGCAAAAATATAGAAATTCACCAAGATGGAAAAATGAATTTAAAAGTTTAGTTTGTCTCTTCCTTTTTTTCAGCCTTTATCGTAGCGATGCGCTTTGGCATGCTAACTTTAAACTTAACAATAGATGGCATTGTATCGCCTAATAAAAATCCCCAGGGCTTTAGTGGCTCAATCCTGTCGAACATTACTTTTATGATGGCTGTTAATGGAATAGAAAGGAACATACCCGGAATTCCCCAAAGCGCGCCACCCAATAATACAACAACAATTGAAACCAGCGCATTGATCTTAACTTTTGAGGCCACGATCTTAGGAACCAGAAAATTATTGTCAATAAATTGTACCAGCAGGTACGCAATTAACACGTAGATCGCATATTCCGGAGACTTACTGGCCAGTGCAATTATCATCGGCAATGCAGTTGCAATAAGACCGCCTATATATGGAATAAAATTTAACAATGCCCCGATTATACCCAATAATACTGCATATTCAATTCCAAGTATAAGTAGTCCAATGGAATTCAGCACCGCAACAATAACCGCTTCTAATAATAACCCTATCAGGTAATTCTGAATCAGTGATTTGGTTTCTAACAATACTTCTGCAACAGCTTTATGTTTATCGGCGGGAAAAAGACGGCCAATAAATTCCAGTAACAGAGGCTTGTAGAAAAGTATCATAAATATATAAACAGGCAGCAGAAAACCTATCACCAATACACTGCTGATCGTATTCAATGTTTTACCTATTACTGCAGAGCCTCCCTTCATGCTCTCAGTTTTTTCATTGTTGATCCATGATTCAACTTTTCGCGTGCTTACATTAAAAGTATCGGCAAACCATCCTACCACCTGGTTAAAAAGCATATTGAATTTTTTCTCAAGTAAGGGAAAAGTATCACTGAACATGGTTGCCTGGGAAGAGAGAAAATAAATAAGACTACCTAAAACGATGAATGCTAATAGCAATACCAGCAGGATAGCAATGACCCGGTTGATCTTTTTATTGTGTAATTTATTTACCAGCGGATTTAGAAGTATGGCAAGAATGGTGGCATAGATCAGGGGAAGAATGATCTCCTGTCCAATATAGAGTACATAAAAAAAAGCTACGAGTCCGATGATGATCTGCGAAAACTTCAGGTAAAACGGTAAATGTGATTGCTTTTCCATAATTAAAGATAACTGTCAACAAACGGTATGCCCTGTTTTTTTGGGGAATTTATTTATGGCATAGTATTATAAAGTGAAGCATTTAAAGAGCTTTGTAAAAAATAATAAGAAAGTAAAAACGAATGAAGTAACAGTTGAAAATACCAGTGACCTTAAAAAGCAACCAACTTCAAACAATGAAGTAAAAAAAGGGCACAATAAAAAAATCCCATTCAGCCTCAGGTTGCTTTTAAACCAAGTTCAAGCTCAAAACAGCATTAAGTTTTTAAACGTGGCTTCCATGGAATTTCGGGCACCGATAATAAATGCCCGATATATCTTGACAAAACAAAAAGGTAATCGCTAAGCCGGTTCAGGTATTTTATTACCAGCGGATCTACAAACATATTTTCCTGGTGCAGATGAACACAAAGCCTTTCTGCACGCCTGCAAACACATCGGGCAATATGAATCGTTGAAATTGCTACATGGCCACCTGGCAAAATAAAAGATTTCATTTCAGGAAGTGCCTCATTCATCCTGTCAATTTCCTTTTCCAGTAAAAGAACATCTTCTTCCTGCAGATCGGGGATTTTCATCAGGGGTTCTTTCTCCGGATCGCAGGCAAGAGATGATCCAATGGTAAACAGCCTGTCCTGGATCTCTTTCAGCATTTTCTTTGAAGTTTCATCTTCCGTAAGGTCATTTACCAATCCTATATATGAATTCAGTTCATCTACTGTACCATAACTTTCGATACGCAAATGACTTTTAGCAACTTTTGTTCCACCGATAAGACTGGTCTTGCCAAGATCGCCTGTTTTGGTATATATCTTAAATGCCATATAAAATTTATCGTGATTGCAGGATTATTTTAGGGGAACAATTTTTAATTAAAAAGGTTTGAAACCTATAAAACTGCCTGCTCAACAACCATAGGATTTTCGTTGATCTTATCAGTTTCAACCAGTCCATCTTTCAAACGAATGATGCGACGGGCAAAAAGGGAAATATCCTCTTCATGGGTTACCAGGATAACAGTATTTCCGTCTGCATGGATCTTACCCAGTATATCCATGATCTCGTAGGAAGTCTTAGAATCTAGGTTACCGGTTGGTTCATCTGCCAATATGATCGCAGGATCATTGATCAATGCACGGGCAATAGCAACACGTTGGCACTGGCCACCACTTAATTCATTTGGTTTGTGGTGCATCCTGTCGAGCAATTTTACTTTACCCAATACTGCTTCGGCTCTTTCATTTCTATCCTTTTTAGGAATACCACTATAAATAAGGGGCAATGCTACATTTTCTAACGCTGTTAAACGAGGTAACAGGTTAAATTGCTGAAATACAAAACCGATCTCTTTATTTCTTACCGCAGCCAGGTCATCATCGGGCATTCTGCTTACATCTTTTCCATTTAAGATATATTTTCCCCCGGTTGGAGAATCAAGGCAGCCTAATATATTCATCAAAGTTGATTTGCCTGAACCGCTTGGACCCATCAATGCTACATATTCATTCTTATAAACATCTAACGAGATGCCATTAAGCACAGGAAGTTCCTGCCTGCCCAAAAAATAACTCTTGCGAATATCTTCCAAATGAATAATGCCTTGCATGTTGGTTTATTGGTTTACTTATTTATTGGTTTAATGGTTCGAAAGTTTATTAGTATCGGGATATCCTGCGTACTTTGAACAAATAAACCAGTAAACTATTTATTTATAACTTTCGGAACTTTAAAGAATTGCTCATTTTTCAAAGGCGAATTTTTCAAGGCAACTTCCCTGCTAAATTCCTGCACAACCACATCTTCTCTTAAAACATCGAGGTTGTTGTTTATATACATTAATGGCTCTATACCCGTAGTGTCAAGTTCATTTAACTTGTCTACGAAACCGATCATTTTTTCAAGGTCATTTTTTATCGCTGCTTTTTCAGTCTCATTAAAATGGAGCCTGGAAAGCATCGCCAGTTTATCTATCAGGGCATCATTGATTTCCATAAAACAAAAATAAAGTATTCATTTCAGAGAGGCTATGATTTTATATAAGCGGGCAGCTAAAAAACCCGGATCAAATATTATATACCCTCTGAGTTTTGTTATCTTCGCCCTTTTACATTTATAACATGAATTTAGAAACTACCTCTTCAAAAAATAAGCAGCACCAACTTCCAAAAGATATTGTCATGAGCGGTATCCGCCCCACGGGATTCCTGCACCTGGGAAGCTATTTTGGTGCGATAAGAAATTATGTGAGGCTCCAGGAGCAATATGAATGTTACTTCATGGTAGCTGATCTGCATTCACTGACTACCCATCCAGATACAAAAGAACTCAAGTCAAATGTTCATAGGGTACTTGCAGAAAACATTGCCTGTGGGCTGGATCCGAACAAAGCCGCTATCTTTTGCCAGAGCCATATATTTGAGACTTCAGAATTATACCTGTACCTGAATATGCTGGCTTATAAGGGTGAACTTGAAAAAACAGCCACCTTCAAGGATAAAGTGAGGCTTAGTCCGGAAAATGTAAATGCCGGATTGCTCACCTATCCGGTATTACAGGCGGCAGATATTTTATTGCATCGGGCCAGTTATGTACCGGTAGGCAAAGACCAGGAGCAGCACCTTGAGATGTCGAGAACATTTGCAAACAGGTTTAATCATCGTTACGGAGAAGTTTTTCCTGAACCAGCAGCCTATAATTTTAACCAGGAATTGGTGAAGATACCTGCATTGGATGGTAGCGGAAAAATGAGCAAAAGCGAGAACCAGAATGCAACGCTTTATTTGGCTGATGACGAGGAGACCGTTCGTAAAAAGATCATGAAAACCAAAACAGATGGTGGTCCTGTTGAAAATAATTCAGTAAAGCCCGACTTCATTGAGAATATTTTCCTGCTGATGAAACTTGTTAGCAGTGAAGATTTCGTACAACAGCAGGAAGCAAATTTCAATAACTGTACAATACGGTACGGCGATCTGAAAAAGCAACTCGCTGAGGATATGGTGAAATTCATTTCACCTATCAGGGAGAAGGCTAACGACATTCTTCACAATGAAAAATACCTGAAAGAAGTTATGGAACAAGGGGCAGTAAAAGCAAGGAAAAGTGCCGCTGAAACCATGAGAATTGTAAGGGATGCCATGGGATTGAACTATTTTTTATGAAAATCAAAAAAACAGTTTGAGGTGGATTTTTATTCAATACTTTCGTAGCTATTAAATACAAACAGGGAATATGGCAAAAACAAAAAAACCGAAGCATATTGCAGTAGCAGGAAATATCGGTGCGGGTAAAACAACCTTAACCGAGATGTTGAGCAAGCACTATAAATGGATACCGCAATTTGAAGATGTAGACCATAACCCTTACCTGAACGATTTTTATGAAGACATGCCAAGGTGGAGCTTTAACCTACAGATATTCTTCCTTAACAGCAGGCTCAATCAATTACTTGAAATACAGCGGGGCACTGAAACCATTATACAAGACAGGACCATTTATGAGGATGCCAATATTTTCGCGCCAAACCTGCATGATATGGGCCTGATGGGTAAACGTGATTTTGATAACTACTACAGGTTTTTTGAAACGTTGAAATCTATGGTAAAACCTCCAGACCTGTTGATCTACCTGAAAGCATCGGTACCAACGTTGGTTGGACAGATACAAAAGCGTGGACGTGAATACGAGGAAAATATCAGGCTTGATTACCTGAAAAAATTAAATGAATTGTACAATGCCTGGATAGATGGCTACAAAGAAGGGCCTTTATTGATCATTGATGCCGATAACAATAAGTTTGCTGAAAAGGAAGAAGATCTTGGGCAGATCATTAATAATATAGACTCAACTTTATTTGGATTGTTCTGATCTTAATGAAAGCTTTTTTTAAAATTTCAGGGAGAATACTGTTTGTGACAATTTATTCAACATTCAATTTTTTGTGTCAAGAAAAAAAAAGATCTAAGATTGACACATCATTGTGTCAAAAAAAATAAGCTCCAAAATAATGACACACGCTTAGTCGATCAGTTGGTTCTTCATAGCGTAAAAAACCAACCCTACTGAGTTTTTCACGCCGAACCTTTCCATTAAACGATCTTTAATGGCTTCCACCGTTCTTGCACTGATATCCATTTTTTGTGCAATTTCAGTTGCCGTAAATTCCATACAAACTAACGTAAGTACTTCTTTTTCACGGTCGCTTAACACGATTTCGGAACTGAGGTTATGATTGAATTTTTGCTTGGAGTAATTTTTCTTAATGAGCACTTTGTTTACGAAAGGATTCAGATAAAATCCTGTACGCATTACATCCATGATTGCTTTCTTGATCTCTGACGGCTCTGTATTTTTTAATAAATACCCTGCCGCGCCGCAATCCATCAGGTGTCCTACAAACCTTTCGTCCTCATACATGGTAAGAATGATAACCCGAATACCTGGAAAATTCTTGGTAATACTTTTAGTTGCATCGATACCATCCTTAATAGGCATTCTCAGATCGCATAAAATAACATCAGGCATTGATTCAGGTATCTTCTGCAGCAGGTCTTCTCCATTATCTGCTTCCATCACAAATTTAATGTTCATAAATGGCCGCATAGACAGAATGACTCCCTTTCTGAAAATCTTATGATCATCTGCTATTGCAACTTTTATTTGATTTGACTCCATAGTTTGTAAGCAAATTTAACAAAAAGAAATCCAGATAAAGCTATGAAATTATGAAATTGAAATTTATAACTGTTGAGTAAGAGGGCTTTATTCTTTTAAAAGCCTACACAATAGGGGATTTAGGAACTTCCAGGGTAACTTTATAATAGGTTTGGCTTGGATCTATTTCGAAAAATATGCGGCCGTTCAATACCTTCATCCTGCTGGCAATATTCTTTAAGCCCAGACCTGTTGCACTGTGATTTAATTTATCAAATTCAGATTGAACGATTCCTTTACCATCATGGTGCAACCTCAGGTATAAATTATTTCCGTTGGCGTTTTGGGTAAGATGTATAAATCCTGCATTGCTATGCTTGATGATATTGTTTACCAGTTCCTGTATTATTCTGAATATAAGTAATTCCTG
>JBBQZY010000025.1:0-29049 GCA_038207305.1 Chitinophagales bacterium | reverse complement strand
TGATATTGGATTTAAGCTTTTCTCCTTTCGGATTTTTGGATATTGGATAGTTCTGTTGGTTTGTTCTGGATCTTTGGATAATGATTGATATTTAATTTCTATCAATCAACTTCTGACACAAAGATGCGGCGGAATAAGTGCCTGTGCAAGAGCGATATTGCTCTTTTTTGCAGCTGTTGTAATTACAGGTGGAATCGTATATCAACCTAAAATAAGCAGGGAGAGATACTTATCTCGCACTCGTATAAATACGTACTATCGTAAAGTTTCTATGCCCTGGTTTATGCTTGTAAATCCGCTGCAACCCTTTATTTACAGTACTTCTAAGGTTATCGTAGAATCACGTGCCTGCTAAACCTTCAACTAACCCCGAAAACAAAGAATTGCTTTTTTAAGAAGAAATACCCGGATGGGTAGTTTTACATAGGCCGTTTTTTTATTCGAAAATGACAGCTGTTAAAGGCTATTTCTATCTTAAACCCAGCTCTTTTTTGGGCAATTTTAATCGTTTACTGATGTGAAAATTTCCACGTGATCATTCAACACGTAAAAGATAATGGCAGTTATATCGTACTTCTCTGTAAATGCTGGTTTATCTTGTTCACTGCGCCAGGCTAACATAAGCCGGTATCGGCGGAGAATTTGTGATCGGGGAATATGCAGCTTTTTTAAAATTATCTGTGCGATTTTTTTTGTACAAAAAAAATTTGCACAAAAATTTGCACAGATTTGTAAATATATTTTTAGAGTTAAAAAAAATATTTACATAGCTGGTTATTCATTTGCCAGGTAAGGCCCATTAATTTATTGAAATGATAAGGAGGTGCAATAAAAAACTTCCACCATATCCTGCTTTATGCAAAAGAGAGTGGAAGTTGTGTGTTTACCAACTTTTCAAGGTTGGATTCAGGAACTCTTTACTTTTCTGAGGGGGCTCATATTGTAAAATAAGTTTATCCTGGTTTCAGTGCGCTTGGTTTTTCGCCATCATCGCTGTGGTTGGCAGCATAGGCATTTAGGATATTGGTCTTCTGGTCTTTCTTGCCATCATCGCTTTTTAAGGCATAGGCGGGATATTGGTTTTCTTCGGTCTTTCTTTGCCATTGTCGCTTTTTAAAGCATAGGCTTGGGATATTGGTCTTTGGTCTTTTTTGCTATCATCGCTTTTTACAGCATAAGCAGGATATTGTATTCTTGGTTTTTCACAGGCTTGATCAATTTAGCTTTTCATCGGGATAAATAAGATCTATAAGCGTATGACGTTGTTTTTTTTAAATAGAAGTTGACTGATATTGGATGTTAGGTTTTTCTTCTTTCGAGTTTTTAGATATTGGTAAACTCTGTTGGTTTTTCTGGATCTTTGGATACTGATTGATATTTCTTCCTATCAATCAACTTCTGACACAAAGATGCGACGATAACCGGCCCCATACAAGAGCGATTTTGCCTTATTTTAAGGATGAAGTAAATACCCTGTTTGACGTGTATCAAACGTACAATTCACTGTGCATCTTACGGGTTGCTTATCGTAAAAATACCTAGGTTCATCAAAGCGGATTGATTATAAAAAGGATGCTGCACCGGTTAAGATGCAGCATGGTATTATGTTTCGTTGAAATCGTACAATAACGTTCCTTTTATTTTGTAAGGCTTTGAATGATGTCGTATTTGGTTACAATATGGAAACTTCCTGTTTCATCCTTACTTAATACTGCACCGTTTTCTTTGTTGATGAAAATACTTAAACGCTCAACAGGGGTATCAAAAGCAACTTCCGGATATGCTTTTTCCATCACTTCGCTCACAGGCTTATCCTTCAGATCGGGGTTATTGAGGATTTTATTGAATAATCCGCTTTCAGAAATAGCTCCCAAATTCTCATCGCCTTTAAATACAGGTATATTCTCAATATCATATTGCTTCATCATTTCAATTGCCTTTCCTACTGTCTCGTCCGGACTGATCGTGATCGTACGCTGACTTCCACGGCCACTGATCAGGTCTTTAAATGTCTTCACATCCAGGAAACCACGTTCCATCATCCATTGATCATTGTAAACTTTTCCTACATAACGGCTGCCATGATCGTGGAAGATACATACCACTACATCATCTTTTTTTAGCTGGTCCTTCAACTGTAATAAACCCTGTAAGCAGCTACCGGCGCTGTATCCGCAGAACATACCTTCTTCTTTGGCTATTCTCCTGGCCATCACAGCGCCATCTTTATCTGTTACTTTGGTAAATTCATCAATAACCGTCATATCATAGTTCTGCGGTACAAAGTCTTCCCCGAAACCCTCGCTTATATATGGATACACTTCTTTCTGATCAAGTTCTCCTGTCTCAAAATATTTCTTCAACAATGAACCGTAGCTGTCAATGGCCCATATTTTAATATTGGGATTTTTTTCTTTCAGGTATTTTCCTGTACCCACAATGGTACCACCTGTACCCGTTGCAACTACGAGATGCGTTACTTTTCCTTCGGTTTGTTCCCATATCTCAGGCCCGGTTTGTTCATAATGCGCCAGCCTGTTTGCCAGGTTATCATATTGATTTACGTACCACGAATTTGGAACTTCCGTTGCCAAACGTTTTGATACAGAATAATAGGAGCGTGGATCTTCGGGTTCTACGTTCGTAGGGCAAACAATTACTTCTGCACCTACGGCTTTTAAAATATCTGCTTTTTCTTTAGATTGTTTCTCTGTAGTTGTGAAAATACATTTGTATCCTTTCACACATGCGGCCAGTGCCAGTCCCATACCTGTATTGCCACTCGTACCTTCAATGATGGTACCGCCGGGTTTGATCTTTCCTTCCTGTTCGGCCACTTCCAGCATTTTCAACGCCATCCTGTCTTTAATAGAATTCCCGGGATTGAAATATTCAACTTTTGCCAGAACAGTGCAAGGCAGGTCTTTGGTGATCTTATTCAATTTGATCAGCGGGGTATTGCCAATCGTTTCAAGAATGTTATTTAGCCACATATCGTTAAAATTTGCGGCAAATATACGGGATACTATTATTTACACGCATTTAACCGCTAACAGCACCGTGCCGTGTTTTTAGTTCCGCTATTTCAGCCATTGCAATTACGATCGCTTTTGGAAGGATAGCTGTTGCAGAAACCGCAGTATTTAAATTCCTGAACGATGATGCAGCTGCCATTGTTATGAGAATAAATAGATAAAATTGACAATTATTAAATGAGCACTATCATTATATGGCATCAAAAACGCCCATTACATTCCTGTTCAGATTACTATAACTTTAGCAAACCAAACTAAAGCTATATGCCGAAAAGATTCATATTAAGCCTGACCATAAAAAGATCTTTTTTGTTTTTCGTGTTGCTGGTTCCTTCGGTTTTATCAGCCCAACATTTTTCTTCCAATGAAATAAAAAACTGGCAGCGCCAGTCGCAACAGGTAACCATCACGAGGGATAATTGGGGTATACCGCATATATATGGTAAAACAGATGCCGATGCAGTATTTGGTTTGATGTATGCGCAATGTGAAGATGATTTTAAAAGGGTAGAACTGAATTATGTTGGGAAACTCGGAAGGATGGCGGAACTGAAGGGAAAGGCTTCCCTGTATGATGACCTCCTGATAAAAATATTGATAGATAGTTCGGCAGCAAAAGCAGATTTTAAAGCAGCGCCTTCATGGTTAAAAAAATTATTAAATGCTTTTGCAGACGGCATCAACTATTATATATATAAACACCCGGGAGAAAAACCCGCATTGCTCAACAGGTTTGAACCATGGTATCCGTTGCTTTGGACCGATGGTAGTATCGGGGCTATTAATACGGCAGATGTTTCCACAGCAGAACTGGAAAGTTTCTATTCGGGAAAGGAAGTAACAGCCTTGCCGTTACAAAATGAAGTAGACAGATCAACCGGTTCTAACGGTTTCGCCATTGCTCCGTCAAAGTCGGCAACAGGAAATGCCATGCTGTATATCAATCCGCATGTTACTTTTTATTTCAGGCCCGAAGTACAGGTTGTGAGTGAGGAAGGGCTGAATGCTTATGGCGCTGTTACCTGGGGACAATTTTTCGTGTACCAGGGTTTTAATGAATTCTGCGGCTGGATGCATACTTCAAGTGCTGCTGATGTTGCTGATCTTTATGAAGAAAAAATTTCAGCGAAAGCTGGTCATTATGTTTATGAATTTGATCAAAAAGAATATGCCGTTAAAGAACAAATGATATCCATTCAGTACACAGAAGCAAATGAATTAAAAACAAAGTCTTTCAATATTTATGCTACCGGCCATGGCCCTGTGATGGCAAAGAGAAATGGTAAATGGATCAGCCTCGCCAGCAACAACCGCAACATGAAAGGTTTAATACAATGCTGGCAGCGTACCAAGGCTAAAAGTTTTGATGATTATAAAAAAGTAATGGGATTGCTTGCTAACACAAGTAACAATACGGTATATGCCGACGCAGCAGGTAATATCGCCTACTGGCATGGTAATTTTATGCCGAAACGCAATATTTCATTCAACTGGACCAGACCTGTTGATGGAACAACATCAGCAACCAGCTGGCAGGGATTGCATAGCATCAACGAAGGCGTTCACCTGTATAATCCTGCAAACGGATGGCTGCAAAATTGTAATTCCACTCCATTTACCGTGGCGGGCGAAAACAGTCCGAAGAAAAAAGATTATCCGTCCTACATGGCTCCCGATGCAGAGAATTTTCGTGGCATCAACGCCGTGAGGGTTTTGCAAAGCGAAAACGCTTATACGCTCGACAAACTTATAGCCGCAGGTTATGATACCTATATAGCAGGTTTTGAAAAACTTGTACCCGCGTTGGTGAATGCGTATGATAAGATAAGTAAGACCGACAGTAGTTTTGCAAACCTGGCAGCGCCAATAGCAATATTGCGGAGTTGGGATCTTCATTCCGATGAGCATTCGATTGCAACCACGCTTGCTATTGAATGGGGAGATAATATAGCCAGGATATTGTCTTCCCCTACATATAATGCCGGGGCGGGCATGGTTGAAGCCATTGATAAATTCCTGCTGGATGCTACGCCTATGCAATTGTTGGAACCACTTGAAAAAGCCATCAAAAAGCTGCAACAGGACCAGGGCAAATGGCAGGTGCCGTGGGGAGAGATCAATCGTTTTCAAAGAATTTCCAACAAGGCTGAACTTGAAAATGCTGAATACAACGATTCGCAGCCAAGCATACCAGTTGGGTTTGTATCGTCAGCATGGGGTATGCTGCCATCCTATTCCGCTATTTATTTCCCCAACACAAAAAAACGGTATGGTGTGCATGGGAATAGTTTTATCTGTGCGGTAGAATTTGGAAAAAGGATAAAAGCAAAATCCTTACTGGCAGGAGGAGAGAGCGGGCATAAAGGTTCAGCCCATTTTAATGACCAGGCATTGATGTACACCCAGGGGAAGTTCAAAGACGTTTTATTTTATAAGGAAGATGTGGACCAGCACGTGGAGCGAAGGTATCACCCCGGAGACTAAACGGGAGGAGACGGGATACAGGAAGCATCATTACACTTTAGGCATTCGGTAATAAGGATCATTCTGCATCCTGCACCTTGTATCATGATTCCCGCATCTGCTATCCGGTGTCTTTTCAAAAAAAATATTTACTTTCGTTTCACTGCTTGCTATAACTTAACCAAACAAACCAAAGTTATATGACAAGAAGATTTGCGCTCATCACTTTTTCTTTACTCATTTTTATTGTTATCCTCTGCTTTGTATTTCCGAATCTTCCGGGGAAAATACATACAGAGAACATCAATGCTGCGGATACTGCGTGGATGCTTACCGCCACTGCCTTGGTATTGATCATGACACCCGGCCTTGCTTTTTTTTATGGCGGCATGGTGAACAGGAAGAATGTATTAAGCACCATGCTGCAAAGTTTTATCGCGATGGCAGTAATCTCCATTATCTGGGTTGTGTTTGGGTTCAGCCTGGCCTTCGGTGATTCATTTCACGGTATCGTTGGCAATCCAACCACTTTTTTTCTGATGAGAAATGTTGTGGATGGACCGGCATGGAAATTTGCACCCACCATTCCTTTTATATTATTTGCACTTTATCAATTAAAATTTGCGATCATTACCCCGGCACTGATCACAGGTGCATTTGCAGAAAGGATGAAATTTACTTCTTACATTCTTTTTATTACACTGTTCTGTATTTTTATTTATTGTCCACTGGCCCACGCCACCTGGCACCCTGATGGCATTCTTGGCAAAATGGGCGTACTCGATTTTGCGGGTGGAACTGTTGTACACATGAGCGCCGGATGGGCGGCGCTTGCCAGCGCCTTATACCTGAAAAAAAGAAATGAGCCCGCACACAATCCTGCCCGGATCACCTATGTGTTGTTGGGAACCGGGTTACTTTGGTTTGGCTGGTTTGGTTTCAATGCAGGTTCTGCTTTTCATGCAGATACATTGGCAGCAATTGCAATTGCCACTACATCCACCGCTTCGGCAGCAGCAGCATTTACCTGGATCGTTTTTGATGTAGTGCGTGGAAAAAAACCAGGTGCCATGGGAACATGCATCGGTGCTGTTGTCGGGCTTGTTGCCATAACACCTGCCGCAGGCTTTATTACCATACCACAATCCCTTATTGTGGGTATTTTAAGCAGCGTGGTGAGTAATATCATGGTAGAATGGAGAACAAAAACTTCTATAGACGATACACTGGATGTATTTCCATGCCATGGAGTGGGAGGTATGATGGGTATGTTACTGACAGGTGTATTTGCAAACAGCCGAGTTAATTCTGCAGTAGTTGATAACGGCCTGTTGTATGGAGAAACAAAATTATTCGTGGCTCACCTCATCGGTATGCTTGCCGTTTCAGTTTTCGTATTCTTCGGCACCCTGTTGCTGTTGAAAGTAACGAATTTTATTATTCCCTTGCGTGTTTCCGAAGAAGAAGAAAGGGTAGGGCTTGATGTGAGTTTGCATGATGAGAAGCTGTAGCGACAAAAGCTGCAGGTTTCAGGCTAAGCGATGCTGAATAATTAACAACGCTTCAATATAAAATAGTTGGCTGATGGCTTGTACCTTGCAGCTATGAAAAAGCTACTACATATTTTCCTCCTGGTCATATTTATTTCCTGCAATCCCAAAAAGGAAACCCAACCTGCAACAACTATTAACAAGCTTGCAGAACAATATGTAAAACTCGGATTGGCGATTGGTGAATATGATGCTGATTTTGTAGATGCTTATTATGGGCCGGATTCATTAAGATCGAAAGCGCCTAGACAGGCTGTTTTTCCAAAGGATAGGTTATTAAAGGAAGTTGATCATTTGATCAAAGCGTTGAAGCAATTCAACAGTGCTGATAAAAACGATACACCTGGTATGCGTGCCCGTTGGATGACAGATCAGCTCATTGCGTTCAGTCGGCGTATTAAAATATTTTCAGGTGAAACAGCATCCTTTGATGAAGAATCGAAAGAGCTGTTTGGTGTTATAGCACCGAAGCATGATGAAGATTATTTTAAAGCGATCGTGGCCAGGCTTGATCGTGCATTGCCCGGTAAGGGAACCATTGCAGACCGGTTTCAAGCGATGGCCAATCATTTTATCATTCCCAAAAATAAACTGGACACCGTTTTTAAAACAGCTATTGCAGAAGCCCGTAAGCGAACGATGGCTCATTATGAATTGCCTGCATCAGAAAGCTTTTCACTGGAGTTTGTAAAAGATAAACCCTGGAGTGGATACAACTGGTACAAAGGGAATTTCAACAGCCTGATACAAATAAATACCGACCTGCAGATATTCATCGAACGCGCCATTGATGTTGCCTCCCACGAAAGTTACCCCGGCCACCACGTGTACAATATGTTGCTCGAAAAAAATCTCTACCGTGATAAAGGTTGGGTAGAAGTATCACTGTACCCGTTGTTCAGTCCGCAATCATTGATCGCAGAAGGTAGCGCCAATTACGGTATAGAAGTGGCATTTCCGGGAAAAGAAAAAAATCAGTTTGCAAAAGAAAGCTTGTTACCGCTTGCAGGTTTGGATACAACCGGGCTTGATATTTATTTCGAATCACTGGCATTAAAAGGAGCATTGAATTTTGTGCGCAACGAAGTAGCCCGTGGATTGATCAATAAGACCATGGATGAAAAAGAAGCTATGCGGTGGCTGACGGGATACGGTTTGCTAAATGAAGAAACCGCAACAAAGTCGATTAGTTTTATCAAGAAATACCGCAGCTATGTTATCAATTATAATTACGGACAGGAACTCGTAAAGAATCATATAGAATCTAATGGAGGAACAGTAAAGGACCTTAATAAACGATGGAAACTTTTTGGAGCGCTCCTGAGTAATGAAGTAAGGGTTGGGAGTTTGGGGAAATAGATGGGGGTTAACGGGATAGAAAGTTGAGGGGGGCGAAAGTTAATTCAGTTGATGCTGGTTTGAAGCCTCGTCAACTTAACCAACCATTAACCCAACTGGCGTTCATTAAGTAATGGTGATGACCAGGTTGAAGCTGTCCCGGACCCATCAGTAACTAAATCAACTGCCACCTTCCCTCAACCCTGCAATTACATTAATTGTAAGTGCAACGATGAAAGTATTGAATAAAAAAGAGATCATCCCGTGCATCAGCGCCAAACGCCTTAACCTTTTTGAAGTAACCTGCACATCCGAAACCTGGAAAGTCATCCCAAGCACAAAAGAAAAGTAAGCAAAGTCGAGGTAATCGGGTTTCTTATCTTTTGGAAATTCCAGCCCTTCTGCATGAAGCTGTTTGTTGTCTTTATCGTTGCCGTAATACAAATGTGCATAGCGTAATGCAAAAATAGTATGTATCAATACCCAGGATAACAGCATCCCTGATATGCCAACCAACAACTGGAAATCAGTTGGGTTTTTGGTAAGTAAAAGAAAAACCGTTGTAAGGCTTGCGATTGTTGAAAATACTACGATTGAAAAAATTATAATTCTGGACTGATCCTGTTCCTGTCCAATTGCTCTTATCTCCTGCGGCCTGAGCGTAAAAAATGTTATCCAGCTCAAAATTATCATTATGCCGGTAAAACTATTCCAGCCGATCATAAAATGTGTAGGCCAATCGGGGGCGTTTCGGACAATAAAAAAGACCGCAATGGCGATCGCCAAACTGGCAATTAGTTTGGTTAAGGCGTGTAAATTTCCGATCCGGAAAAATAAGTCGGGCTTTGTTTGTTTCATGATAAAATGTTTTCAAAGATGAGTTTTTTTAGATTAGGATACAGGTTTTAATTAATTTTTCACCAGGCATTTACAATTGTAATCAATTCAATTTCAATTCACGCATATTCGTTGATAAATAGGAACATGTAATTTATTACTTTCATGCTTATTTTATCCTAACCTTGATCACAACCGACACTGCATTCAAGATGGAATCATTATCTCCCGTAAAAACAACAGAAAGAGAAATTTTCATGGATGCACTGCGTGGCTTTGCTATACTGGGGATATTTATTGCAAACCTGAGAGGATTTTCCTTTTACGGATTTGCAGATGATGTTGCAACCGGGCGCATGTTGTTGCCCAGATGGGATGGTAAAATGCTTTTTCTGCATCACATGTTCATCGAAGGGAAATTTTATTCCATTTTTAGTTTTTTATTTGGATGAGGCATTGCACTGCAGTTGATTCGCTCAGAATCAAAAGTCATTAAGGCCCTGTTGTTTATCCGGAGAAGATTATTCATGATGCTGTTGCTGGGCGCTTTTCATTTATTGTTGTGGCAGGGAGATATCGTTTTCTTTTATGCTTTATTGGGATTTGCATTATTACCACTAACACGGCTTTCAAACAAAGCCGCACTCATCACCGGTGTTATACTTTTTCTGCTGCCGGTATTATTGTATGCACTAAAAATGCATTTCATGTTTTTGAATTACCCGGCATTTTTACTTTTCGATACCGGTGATAGGCTGGGGTGGAAATTATGCGGCGTGAACAGCAATGAATCATACCAGGCATTTATGCAGCACGCCACCTTGCCTGATCTGTTGAAAGGTCATTTAGTGGATTTTTTTTACCGTTATGGCGACCTGTTCTTTCAAAGCCGTATATGGAAAGTTTTAGGAATAATGCTGATAGGAGTGGTGGTTGGGAGATCAGGCTCTTATAAAAAATTACCCGGGCATAAAAAGCTACTTTATTATATCATCGCTTTCGGCATCCTGATCGCCTTACCAGCAAATTATTATGCTGGCAGAATATATGCAAACAAAAGACAATGCTTACAACGACCTTAAGATCCGTGGCCTTTACAGAACCATTGCTTATGCTGTTGGCGTAGCACCGCTTGCGGCAACTTATGTCGGCGTATTCGCACTTGCTTTTAACACAGCTTTCGGAAAAAAAATATTGGCTGTGCTGGCGCCGGTAGGTAAAATGGCTTTCACCAACTACGTGCTTCATACTATTATTGGCAGCATCTTCTTTCTGCATCCCGGCCTTAATTACATGGGTACCATGGGCCCCGTTTATTATACTTTATTTGGGCTGGTCGTTTTTATTTTTCAGATCATAGGCAGTCACCTATGGCTAAAATATTTTAACTATGGCTCGGTAGAATGGATATGGAGAAGTTCAACTTATATGAAATGGCGGCCGATGAAAAAGCAGTGATCAGTCGATAAACGGCTCTTCACCAGGGTAGCTTCCTCTTTTTTATAAGGCATACAAAAATCTATCACTCGAAAAATTTCTACACATACTTAACAAGATCATTGACAAAGAAGTTTTTTCTGTTTTTGCATCTTTGTTCTCTGTCGTACTGTATTTATTTACAGGTGATGGCCCGTTTACCGATACCTATGAAACACATACCTCAAACCGGATCAATGAACAGCTAACGATTTGCTGCTTGTTGAAACACATTAAAGAAGCCCTCTCACCGGGGGCTTCTTTGTTGGTTGGCCACGTAGTATTAGTACTATAAGCAAATGGCATCGTAAACTACACCCTGCAAAATAATATGGCCTTAATTTTACGTAAGAATCATCCAATAATATCCACGAAAAAAACATTAAAATTCAGCTATCTGTTGCTAACCAACACCTGACACAACTACCTAATACAAGTTGATTTAAAGCCTCCGTTGGAGGTTTTTTATTTGTGTAATAGCTCCATTGCTTTCTGCACTGCATTGTCTTCCTGGTTGTTAACTTCAAAATAGCCCTCATTGCGCCAAAGCTGTCTTGCGATCGAGGCCTTAAGCACCCTGTTCAAATAGATTTTTTCTTTTTCATTCAACATTTTAAGATCAATAGAATCGGCGCCTGCCAATCCTTCAAAGAATTTCCAGTTTGATTCCTCCATATGAAACAACTTTGCAAAATCGCCAACTGATTTATACCGCTCATTCAGGCCGGGGTTGGCGATATAGAATTTATAACCATAATCATTCAGCAGTCCTTTTAAATATATCCTGGTAATCGTAGTGCCCATCCGGCTGGTGTCAGCTGCTATAAAATAATCGGGCGATATACCACCACCACCAAATACCTTTTTACCACCCGCAGTTCTGTATATTTTACTGCTGTCATTCTTAACCGAGTCGGCAGAGAAAACTTCTCCGTCTGTGAACCTGTTATTGATCTCTTCATAATAAGCCTTTCCACCGCTGGCATACGAGCGTTGTATGCTGCGGCCAATGGGGGTATAATACCTGGCGATGGTAAGGCGAAGCGCACTTTTATCACTCAGGTCAAATTGATCCTGCACCAAACCCTTACCGAATGTTCTCCGGCCAACAATAGTAGCACGGTCCCAGTCCTGCAATGCGCCGATCAGTATCTCACTGGCGCTGGCAGTTCCTTCATCGGCCAATACAACCAATGCTCCTTTTTCAAACTGGCCCTCTCTGCGGCAACGGTATTCCTTCCTCGGGTAATGTTCCCCGATGGTATAGGTAACCAGTTTATCACCGTCTAAAAATTCATCTGCGATTTCTACGGCTTCATCCAATACGCCACCGCCATTTCCCCTGAGGTCAAGTATCATATTTTGCATGCCCTGTTTTTTCAATACTTCGAGGTTCTGCATGAATTCACGGTAGGTTTGCCGGGTAAATTTATTGAGCCTGATATAACCGCTGGTACTATCTATCATATAAGCCGCATCAATGCTTGTTAATGGGATCATATCCCTTTTTATCTGTATGGTAAGTATTTTATTTCTCCGCAGCACTACTACATCAACGGTGCTTCCGATCGTTCCCCGGAGTATTGTACGGATAGAATCTGTTGGAATTTTTCTACCTGAAATGATGATTCCGTTAGCTTTCAACAGCCTGTCGCCGGTCTTGATACCCGCTTTAAAACTGGGCCCATCCTTTAATACGTTGATCACGTGCATGCTGTCGTTGAAAACATTGTATTCAATACCGATGCCGAAAAAGCTGCCTGCTATTTCTTCATTTACCTGCTCCAGTTCCTTTGCAGGGATGAAAACTGAATGAGGATCGAGTTTGGCAAGCATTGCATGGATGGCCGTGTCGGCCAGGTTGTTCATATCAACGGTATCTACATATTTATTTTGTATCAGGTCCATCACTTCCTGTATGGGCCTGCGTTTTTCCTTATAAAAAAAACCTTTGCCGGGTATTTCATCCCTCATTTTATAGCCGAGGAATATGCCGGCGATCATTGTAATACTGAAAAACAGCGGCAACCAAACCTGTATTTTTTTCTGTTCCATAGTGCTCTATAAATTTATCCCGCAGGCATTGCGGGACAATTTGGATTGCGAAGGTAAATTTTTGTTATCAACCTTTTAATTTTTGTATGTTTTTGACTTGAATGTTTTACCTTGATGATGAATTAAATAAAACAGAATGTCAGTAAGATTAATCGCAGATAGCGGGTCAACCAAAACAGAATGGTGCCTGCTTGAGGGGAATAAAAAGAAGCGGTTGAATACCCAGGGCCTCAGCCCATACTTCCTTTCAGGGGCACAGATAACAGAAGTTTTACAGAAAGAATTATTACCTAAGATCAAAAATGCGGAAGTGGAAGAAGTATTCTTCTATGGTACCGGCTGCAGCAATCCTGCCAATGTTAAGATCGTAAAGGACGCTGTTAAAGCCGTATTTAGAAAAGCAACCATCGCTGTACAACATGACCTGATGGGTGCGGCGAGGGCATTGTGCGGCAACAGTAAAGGCATCGCATGTATACTGGGTACGGGTTCCAACTCATGCTTTTACAATGGAAAAAAGATTGTAAAGAATAGTCCGGGCCTTGGTTATGTGTTGGGCGATGAGGGCAGTGGAGCTTACCTGGGTAAAAAAGTGATCCAGTATTTTCTTTACAATACATTCGACCCCGACCTGATGGATCGCTTTAATGCAAAATTCAATACCAATGCCAATGAGATCTTAGATGCGGTATATAAACATCCCTTGCCGAACAGGTACATGGCGGGTTTCGCATCTTTTTTAGTTGAAAACAGGGGACATTATATGATTGAAAATATCATTGAGGACGGTTTCAACGACTTTTTCTTCAACCACATTTATAAATACCGGGAAAGCTGGACTATGCCCATCAATTTTGTGGGAAGTGTCGCTTATGGTTTCAGGGATATACTGTCCTATATGTGCCTTTCCTACGAACTGCAGCTTGGCAAAGTATTAAAAGACCCGATGGAAGGGCTTATACAATTTCATAAATAAATCGCGGCTGACGACCCATGTCTTTCAAAAAAATTACGGAGTCTGATTCCCTGTACCGGCATCTTGAAAGGATGAGTGTGGGGGAATTGCTGGCGCATATCAACGAGGAAGACAAAAAAGTGCCGGACGCTATTACAGCCATTATTCCGGCTATTGAATCAATTGTAACTGTTATAGCAGACAAGATGCTGGTGGGTGGGCGCCTGTTTTATATCGGCGCTGGAACCAGCGGCCGGTTAGGTATTGTAGATGCGAGCGAGTGTCCGCCAACCTTTGGTGTGCCTGCCAATCTTATCATCGGCATTATTGCCGGCGGAAATACTGCCATCACCGAAGCTGTGGAATTTGCCGAGGATGATACGCAACAGGGTTGGGCCGACCTGCAATTACACAAAATAACGGAAGCTGATGTAGTCATCGGCATCGCTGCCAGTGGAACAACACCCTACGTAATCCATGCATTGGAGCTTTGCAGGAAAAACGGGATTGTTACCGGGAGTATTAGCTGCAATCCCGATTCGCCTTTAAGCGCTTCGGCAGACCATCCCATTGAGATTGTTGTTGGCCCGGAATTCGTTACCGGCAGCACCCGCATGAAAAGCGGTACTGCCCAGAAGCTCGTTCTAAATATGATTTCCACGTCGGTAATGATACAGCTGGGAAGGGTAGAAGACAATAAAATGGTGAACATGCAGTTAACCAATGACAAGCTGATCGACAGGGGTGTAAAGATGGTTATGGAGCACCTAAAGCTTTCAGATTATGGAAAAGCCCGGGAATTGCTTCTAAAATATGGGTCTGTTAAGAAATTATTAGAAAATCACCATTTGTAAAAATTTTTTGAAACCATCACAGTATTATAGTAAATTAGATTAATAATTCACTTCAAAATAACGCACTTATGAACATCAAACTTCTACTTACTTCAGGATTTATGCTCGCTGCTCTTGCATCCAATGCACAAACCAATAAGGGTTATGCAATTACCGGCGACGGTAACAATGATTTTCTCTGGATGAACATCCGGGAAGTTGACCTGGGAACCGGCCAGGTTACAAAAACAATTTTCGAGCGTAGCAAGTCAAACTTTGTGTTGACAGATATCGCTACAAAAAAATCTGTTGACCAGGTTGCCAATGCAAATAATATCGGGGCAAAGGATTATCCTACCAGCACCATGGTTGCTGCAGCAGCCTATGATAAAAGGTCAAATAAATTATTCTTCATTCCAATGCGGATGGGTGAATTGCGTTGGGTTGACCTGAACATCAAAAATGAAACACCGCAATTCTATACACAAAGTTCAGCAGTATTAAAGGTTGCCAATGACCCAAGGGATGAAGCAACCAATATTACACGTATGACAATTGGCGCTGATGGCAACGGCTATGCTATCAGTAATGATGGTAATCACCTGGTAAGGTTTACGACAGCTAAAACACCGGTGGTAACTGATCTTGGTAATATTGTGGATGCTGAATCCAGCAAAGGCATTTCAATTCACAATAAATGCAGCAGCTGGGGTGGTGATATGGTTGCCGATGCATTTGGAAAATTATATGTGATCTCTGCAAACCAGCAGGTTTTCGTGATCGATATTGAAAGCCGCATTGCCACATACAAAGGCTCTATTACCGGTTTGCCTTCAGGTTACACAACCAACGCGGCAGCAGTGAATACGGAAGGTGATATCGTTATCTGCAGTGCAAATAAATTCGATGGTTATTTCAAATTAAAATTAGCTGATCTGGCTGCGGTTAAGATCGAGGGATCTGATGTAAAATACAACGCATCTGATCTTGCAGGGTCAAATTTGTTATTGCAGAAGGAAGCAGACGCTGCGAATAAATTCTCCATGGCTGATTCTAAATTGTCGCCGGTAATAAACAACAGCGAAGCTAAAGTATTCCCTAATCCTGTAACAGCATCTTCTTTCAATGTATTGTTTGATCGCCAGAAAGAAGGAATATATACAATCATTTTAACGGATCTTGCCGGAAGGTCATTGCAATCAAAAGTTGTAAGCGTTACCAAAGGCACACAAACTGAAAATGTAAACCTTAGTTCAAGGCCTGCAAAAGGAATGTACCTGGTAAAAGTTATCGATGAAAACAAGCAAACTGTGATCACAGAAAAAGTGATGATACAGTAAAATATAATTTTGGGTTAATAAGTCTAGAGGCTGCCATTAGGTAGCCTCTTTTTTTGGCCAGACCACAAAGGAAAACCGGCCACCAATGCATGAATATGAAAACAGTTTAATTAGTAAGTTCTTATTCCTGCCTCCGTAGAAAATTATACGAAGAATATAAATGCCAATGCCAATCATACTTTTGCATTTTTACCTTAATAAGTTATGGGGAAGTATGTTAATGCTGCAAGCGTATGCAGCTTTTAGTACCAGCTGTGGGCTCTTCCCAATTCCTATTCGCGCATACGTGGCATATTTATTAAAAAATCAGTGGCAACTCTTTCATTGATTTTAATTTTTTTATCGGAATTTTGCGGCAGAACAAACATAGATGCAGGACATAGAACCCTTTTATAACTGGAGGCACTTATACACAGCCGAAGAAGACAGCAAGTCGCCATTCTATGGACGCTCTTACAGTGAATTTGAATATTCCCAAACACTTTATAATTATTTCATTCACCCGCAATGGGATGATTTCGGTTCAAGAACTTTGTACATGAAACTCCTTTACACCGATTATGAACTGCATTTTGCGATCATAGAATTATTCGGCGAATGGAACGATGCTATTGAAAATGATATCATGACTTTGCGGCGGGACGTAACAGACCGGTTATACACAAAAGGCATAACTAAATTTGTTTTGATTGCAGAGAACGTTCTTAATTTTCACAGCAGTGACGATAGTTATTATGAGGAATGGAAAGAACAACTCGAAGATGATCATGGCTGGGTGGTAATCGTCGACATGCCCGAACAAAGCAAGTATGATTTCAGAAAGGCAAGGCTCACAAATTATGTGGAGATGATTGAACTTCCTCAATGGCGTACATTGAAACCCGAAGTGATCTTTCAATTAATAGATCATGAAATGATTAAAAGGCTTGATTAAAGAACTATGATTTATATGGCATCAAGTCTTAACAAAAAACATTAATCAGTTCTTATTTGGCTTATACACCGTATTTTTGCGGCAGCATTTACTTATTCAACTATTGCTTTATGACCTGGAAACATTTTTTCACTTCTTCTCTCGGGAAAAAATTCACAATGGGCCTTACAGGCTTTTTTCTTATAAGTTTTTTGATCGTGCATTGTCTGATCAATTCCATGATATTTTTTAATGATAACGGGAAAACCTTCAATCATTGGGGACATTTCATGGGCAGCAACCTCCTCATCCGTACGATGGAGATCGGGCTTTTTGTTTTCCTGCTGTTACATATAATACAAGGACTTACGCTCTGGGCGCAGAACAATGCAGCAAGGCCCGTAAAGTATGCGGTGAATAAGGCTGAGAAGAACAGCAAATGGTACAGCAGAAGTATGGGGCTGCTGGGTACGTTGATATTAATGTTTCTCATATTGCACCTGTATCATTTTTGGGTTCCATCAAGGTTTGGCGGTATGGCGAATGTGCATGCATTGGAAACTACAACCTTAGGTGATTATGCAGGCCAGGAAGCTCACAACCTTTACCTGGAGATGCAAACAGTTTTCCAGGGTAATATTTTAGTGGTGATCATTTATGTGCTGGGTGTTATTTCATTGTTCTGGCATTTGCTGCATGGTTTCCAAAGTGCATTTCAGACATTCGGCATAAACCACAAAAAGTATACACCGATTATCCAAACAATAGGTGTTTTATATTCGGTAGTAATATGCTTGTTGTTCGCATCGATGCCGATCTCAATTTACATGGGATGGATAAATTGATCAACCCGCAAACGCGTAACGATTAACAAATAAACCAATTAACAATAAACCAACCTACCTATATGGCTTTAGATGCAAAAATTCCACCGGGTGAAATGAATGAAAAGTGGAATGATTATAAAGGGCATGTGAAATTGGTGAACCCGGCCAACAAGCGCAAACTGGAAGTAATCGTTGTAGGAACGGGACTGGCAGGAGCTTCCGCAGCTGCAGCACTGGGCGAAATGGGCTATAAAGTGAAAGCATTTTGTTTCCAGGATAGTCCACGCCGTGCACACAGTATTGCTGCACAGGGTGGGATCAATGCAGCAAAGAATTACCAGAACGATGGCGACTCTGTGTTCCGTTTATTTTACGATACCGTTAAAGGCGGCGATTACCGTGCAAGAGAAGGCAATGTACATCGGTTGGCAGAAGTAAGTACATCTATCATCGATCAATGTGTTGCACAAGGTGTTCCTTTTGCAAGAGAATATGGCGGCCTTTTGAGCAACCGCTCTTTTGGTGGTACGCAGGTACAAAGAACTTTTTATGCTGCCGGACAAACAGGGCAGCAATTATTGTTAGGAGCCTACAGTGCCCTTGAAAGACAGGTAGCATTGGGCAATGTTAAAATGTATTCCCGCCATGAAATGCTGGATGTGGTGATGATAGATGGAAAGGCAAGAGGCATCATCGCCAGGGATCTTGTCAGTGGTGACCTGGAACGGCATTTCGGCCACGCCGTGCTGTTATGTAGTGGTGGATATGGTAATGTTTTTTACCTGAGTACCAATGCCATGGGTAGCAATGTTACTGCTGCATGGAAAGCACATAAGAAGGGTGCATTTTTCGGAAATCCTTGTTTTACGCAAATACATCCAACCTGCATACCGGTTAGCGGCGATCATCAAAGTAAACTTACGTTGATGAGTGAAAGTTTACGCAACGATGGAAGGATATGGGTACCAAAACAGAAAGGCGATAACAGGAAAGCAACTGATATCCCTGAAGAAGAAAGAGATTATTATTTAGAAAGAAGATATCCTGCATTCGGAAACCTCGTTCCAAGAGATGTGGCTTCGAGAGCTGCAAAAGAAAGATGCGACGAAGGGTACGGTGTAGGAACAACGAAAATGGCTGTTTACCTCGATTTCAAAGATGCCATCATGCGCTACGGAAAAATTGAAGCGGGTAAGACAGGCAATGAATCAGCAGAAGAAAAATCAATTTGGGACCTTGGTCAAAAAGTAGTTGAAGAAAAATATGGTAACCTGTTTGAAATGTACGAAAAGATAACAGGAGAGAATCCATATCAAATGCCGATGAGGATATACCCGGCAGTGCATTATACCATGGGTGGACTTTGGGTGGATTATGAATTGCAAACCACCCTTCCTGGCTTATATGCTTTGGGTGAAGCAAATTTCAGCGACCATGGAGCAAACAGGCTTGGTGCATCTGCATTGATGCAGGGGCTTGCCGACGGGTATTTTGTTATTCCATACACTTTAGGAAATTATTTGGCTGATGAGATCCGAACCAATGCAATACCAACAGATCATCCCGCTTTTGAAGAAACTGAAAAAGCTGTTAGTGGCCGGATAAATACATTGATGGCCATCAGGGGAAACCAAACTGTTGAAAGCTTTCACAAACGTCTCGGTAAGATCATGTGGGATAAATGTGGTATGGCACGCAACGAAGCAGGATTAAAATCGGCGATCGACGAAATAAGAAATCTGAAAAGAGAATTCTGGGCTGATGTAAAGATTCCCGGCGAGATCAATGAATTCAATCCTGAACTTGATAAAGCAGGCAGGGTGGCAGATTTTATTGAACTCGGTGAGTTGATGTGTATAGATGCATTGGACCGCAATGAAAGCTGTGGTGGGCATTTCAGGGAAGAAAGCCAGACTGAAGATGGCGAAGCAAAACGCGATGACGACCATTACAGTTATGTGGCCGCCTGGGAATTAAAATCAGATGGCAATTGGGAACTGCACAAAGAAGCATTGGAGTTTGAGATTGTGAAGCCAACTCAACGTAGTTATAAATAATTGAAAATTAGCCGATTTGGAAATGTGCTGATGAATAGCCAATCTTCAAATCATCAAATTGAATTTATGGAACATAGCAACATGAACTTAACGCTGAAAGTCTGGCGCCAGAAGAACAACAGGGCCAAAGGAAATTTCGACACTTACAAGGTTACGGATATTTCTTCGGAAATGAGTTTCCTGGAGTTATTTGATGTGCTGAATGAAAAACTGATCGTTGAAGGAAAAGACCCTATCGCTTTCGACCACGATTGTCGTGAAGGTATTTGCGGTGCCTGCAGTATGTATATCAACGGACAGGCGCATGGCCCATGGCAAAAGAATACAACCTGTCAGCTTCACATGCGTGCATTTAAGGATGGCGATACCATTGTTGTAGAACCATGGCGCAGCAAGGCTTTTCCGGTTATAAAGGATTTGGTTGTTGACCGTGCTGCTTTCGACAGGATCATTCAGGCCGGTGGTTATATCAGCGTTAATACAGGTAATGCACAGGATGCAAACGCAATTCCTATTGATAAGAAAGACGCAGACAAGGCTTTTAATGCTGCTGCCTGTATCGGTTGCGGTGCATGTGTTGCTACATGTAAGAACGGTAGTGCCATGTTATTCGTAGGCGCTAAAATATCGCAGTTGGCATTGCTTCCACAAGGCGATCCGGAAAGAGAATCAAGAGCGCTGAATATGGTTACACAAATGGATAAAGAAGGTTTTGGAAACTGTACCAACACCTATGCCTGCGAAGCCGAATGTCCTAAAGGAATATCTGTTTCCTATATCGCCAAGATGAATAGGGAGTATTTGAACGCGGGGATGGGAACAGACGAGCAATAATTCAGTTAATTGACTGTTATATACATACCTTCTCTTGCAGGAGGTATTTTTTATTTGCAGCATTCGGGCATTAAGCAGCATCTTCATAATAAATGCTAATTTTAAGCATCACTTTAAATTAAAGATTGAAACCCCAAAGGATATATTTACTTTTTCTTACCCTGTTCGTTTTGCAGTCGCTATATGCACAGAAAAAACCTGTACCGTTATCCAATCTTCGTAAAAAATATATTTCTACCAAAGATGCTTTCCAGAAGATCGATACAATCAGTATTGCCCCGAATACTTTTTCCATTTCAAATGTGCCTGCTGCTTATTACAAACTGGATGAAGTGAACGCCCTGTTGCATTGGCTCAGCAAACCGCCGCATGATTCGGTACTGGTGACTTACAGGTCTTTTCCTATAAAGCTGAACGCAATTGCCCAACGGTATAATTATGACAGCATCAGGCATAATTTTTTAGCAGATAAGCCATTTAATGTGCGATTGGGTGGCAAACAGGCAAATCCATTTGTAGATTTTGGCGGAATACAATCTGAAGGAAGTATCGGCAGAGCCATCTCATTTGGCAATAGCCAGGACGCAGTAGTAAATTCTACCCTAAACCTTCAGCTGAATGGTTTTATCGGTGATAGCCTGGAGCTAACCGCTGCCGTTACCGATAATAATATTCCCATACAACCGGATGGCAATACCCAGGATCTACGTGATTTTGACCGGATCTACCTGCAAATAAAAAAACGCAGCTGGCAGGCCAATTTTGGTGATATTGATATCAGGGAAAGTAAAAATTATTTTCTTAAATTTTATAAACGGTTGCAGGGTGTATCGTTTCTTACAGACAATAAGATCAGTAAAAATATTTACAACTCATTCCTGGCCAGCGGAGCCATTGCCAAAGGAAAATTCACGAAGAATATTATTGCTCCGCTGGAAGGGAACCAGGGCCCTTACCGGTTGCGGGCAGGAAACAATGAATTGTATTTTGTTGTACTTGCAGGTACAGAAAGGGTTTTTATTGATGGTGAATTATTGAAAAGGGGAGAGGACCAGGATTACGTGATCAATTACAATACAGCCGAACTTACCTTTACGCCAAAGCGACTTATCACCAAAGACAGGCGTATACAAATAGAATTTGAATATGCCGACCGCAACTTTTTAAATTCACAGATCTACGCAACCGATGAAGTGAATTTTAAAAATAAGTTCTTCCTGAATGCGGCATTTTATTCGAATGTGGATGCAAAGAATTCTGCCATTGATCAAACATTGGATTCAAAGCAAAAGCAATTCCTGGCCGATATTGGTGATACCATCGGCAACGCATACTACGTAAATGCAATCCGCGATACTTTTAGCCTGGGAAAAATATTGTATAAGAAGATGGACACGCTTTACAATAGCACGGTACATGATTCCATCTTTGTGCTTTCTGTAAATCCGCTGGATACATTGTACAGTCTTTCTTTTACTTACCTGGGGCCCGGCAAAGGAAATTACAGGCCAATCATCAACGCCACCAACGGCAAAACATTTGAATGGATTCAACCCAATACCAGCAATGAAAAACTTGGCGATTGGGAGCCGGTTACCTTACTGGTTACGCCAAAGAAATTACAGGTGATATCGTTGGGAGCCGATTATCTTTTTTCACCAACAACAAAACTCAGCACCGAGTTTGCCGTGAGTACCTACGACATAAACCTGTTCTCTTCAAAAGACAAAGGCGATGACCAGGGCTTTGCTGCCAAATTCACTTTCCAAAGCGATGATAAAAAAATAAAACTATTTAAAAAGCCATTGTTGCTCCAAGCTATTGCAGGTTATGAATATGTTGGAAAACGTTTCAGGCCATTGGAGCGATTGCGGAATATAGAATTCCTTCGCGACTGGAGCCTGCCTTATGAGATAGCCGCTGCTGATGAAAATTTATCTAATGCCTCTTTAAAGATCAGTGATAACAAGGGTAACAGGCTTCGTTACGAGATCAGTAATTATAACAGAAGTGATCATTACAATGGCTTTCGCCATTTACTGGAGCAATATAATGCCTTCAAAAACTGGAAGCTGACAAGCAGGATAAGCCTGGTAAATTTTAACAGCGATCGGCAAAGAGGTAATTTTTTCAGGCCAACGATCGACCTGAAAAAGGACTTTAAGAAATTAAGATCAATACAGTTGGGTATAAAATATACCGGCGAGCATAACAAACTTTTTGATAAGGCTTCAGATACCTTGACGCTGGCCAGTTTCTCTTTTAATATTTACGAGTTTTATATTAAATCCAATGAAGCCAAATTGAATAAGTGGGGTATCAGTTATTATCACCGCAACGACCAGCTTCCAGGTAAAACGATTTTAAAGCCTGCAGACAGAAGCAATAATTATAATTTCTTTACCGAGTTATTAAAGAATGAAAATCAACAATTGAAGCTGAACATTACTTATCGTCGTTTACAGGTACTTGATCAATCCCTGAGCAAGCAAAAAGCAGATCAAAGTCTCCTGGGCCGGGCTGAATATTTTGTGAGCGTGTGGAAAGGGTTTTTAAATGGAAGTTTTTTGTACGAACTAGGATCGGGCCAGGAGCAAAAACGCGAATACACTTACGTAGAAGTGCCGGCGGGGCAGGGTATTTACACCTGGATCGATTATAACAACAACGGCATACCAGAGTTGAATGAATTCGAGATCGCCGTATTCCAGGATCAAAAAAAATACATTAGGGTTTATACACCCGGCAATCAATATGTGAAAGCTAATTATCTGCAATTCAATTACAGCATTGACATAGATCCCAAAGCAGTTATTAAACCGGGAACAGCCAGGGGGATTAAAAAATTCCTGGTCAGATCAAGCACGTCGTCTGCATTGCAGATCAGTAAAAAGAATATTTCAACGGGGCAATTTCTATTCAATCCATTCAGCCAGGAATTGGTAGATACAACATTGATCAGCCTGAATTCTTATTTTTCGAATACCTTTTTCTACAATCGCACAAGCAGTAAGTGGGGTTTTGAACTTACACATAGCAAGTCAACCGGCAAAGCATTGCTGGCATACGGTTTTGAAAGTCGCAATCTGCGTACCTTGCTTGGCCGGGTGCGTATCAACCTTAGCAGGAATTTTGTCAGTAACATCGTGTTCAAACAAATTAAAAATGAACTTGGTACAAGCGGGGTGAAATTTGATAACAGGAATTATAATATTATTCAGAATGCTATAGAGCCGAATATCACGTATGTTTATAAATCAAATTTGCGTGTGGCTGTAGGATATGCGTATGCTGAGAAGAAGAACAGGATCGATTCTATGGAAAGTTCCGGTAACCATGCCCTCACTGCCGAAATAAAATACAATATTCTTTCAAGCAGCAGCATCACTGCAAAGTTTACATATAACCAGATCAACTTCAGCGCTTATCCGGGTGCATCTAATACGACGGTTGGTTATATATTGCTGGATGGATTATTACCCGGTAAAAATTATTTATGGAACATTGATTTCACCAAGCGCCTGGCAGGTAATATAGAAATGAGCCTGAATTACGAAGGTAGAAAACCAGGTACTTCCAAAACGGTGCATATAGGAAGAGCGTCTATACGAGCATTGTTTTAGAACAACGTTTAATAGCCGTTGAAAAATCGTTAACGTTCCCTTTTTTTTCAAAGATTCAATTTTAATCAACTTTAAGCGTCTTAAACCACATTAAACGATTTTAGCCGAAGCCAACTAAAAATGCCTCCCTTCTTCAAAGGTCTGCTTGCTTCTCCAACTTTAAAGCCGTTATTAAAGACTTCTATTTTATAATTGCCGGTAACGAAATTTGAATTCTGTTTCCAGTCGAAGCTTACATTTTGTCTTTTAGCCTGCGTATAAATAACTTCAATCTTTTGCGTATAAATCTTTTCCTGGCCTTCCCTTGTACTGAATTTGCCGGAGCCCAGCGCTTCTACAGCCAGCGGGGAACCATCGGGCCCAGTGATGCATATATAAATATCTTTCTTTCCTGATTGAGCGATAAGGTTCTCATCAAGGTCGAATGATATTCTTAATTTATCAACCCGTTTAGCCGTGGAGGTTTCTTTTTCTTTGCCATCACTTCTTTCATTGATACCAATGATGTTGAAATTAGAAGCATGAAGGGTAGAACCAACATTGATGATGTCTTCTTTTCCCCTGATAACACTTTGGGCAGAATCGTACTCTCTTTGTGCCCGGTTGCGTTCTTCTGTTACCAATGTTTTTTCCTGGTTCAATTGAAGGTTCTCACCTTTTAAAAGTGTGATCTGTTCCTTGTATCCGTCAATATCTCCTTTAAGTGAAGAGATCAATCCCTTTGCCTCTTTAAGCTGTGCTTCTGTGGCATTTACGTTTGCCAGCAAGGTTTGTATATGCGATCTTTTCTCATCAATTTCCCGGTCCCTTGCGGAAATGGTACTATCCTTTTTTGAGTTGGAAGTTTTAAGCATATCATAACGGCGGGTAGCATCTTCGAGTTCTTTCTGAAGTTCATCGCGTTGTGTTGACGTGGTGCTGATGAGATTTTGCTGCATCGTATCTTTTTCCTTTTCCCTGTTCTTGTCCCAGATAATATAGCCCCAGGTGCCCAATAATGCAACAACCAATACAGCCATTAATACACTGCGCAAATTATTGTTAGAAGTATCAGGCACACCAATATTCTCTTTTTTTTCTGATTCCGGGAAATTTTCGTAAGCCATGATTAAAGGATTTATAGGTTATTTTCACTTATTTTGGGCAACAATTTTATTGTTTACCTCATTTAGCCGGATATTTGCTGATTATGATAAAAGTAATAAAAAGTTTTCGAAAATTATGCCAAATTGCCTACAATTGACACCCTATACCATTACGATTTAACACTTTTAAATACACAGCAGTTTCATGAGTGCAGAAAAGATAATCAGTAGTTGGAAGAAAAAAGATTTTAAACCACTGTACTGGTTTGATGGCGAAGAGGATTATTATATAGACCTGCTAATGAATTTCGCAGAACATCAATTGCTTTCCGAATCGGAATCGGAATTTAATCTTACAATATTCTATGGCAGGGATGCAGACTGGGCTTCTGTGATAAATGCATGTAAGCGTTACCCGATGTTTGCAGAGCGCCAGGTTGTGCTATTGAAAGAAGCACAGCACATGAAAGATATTGAGAAGCTGGAATCTTACATAGAATCGCCACTCAGTTCTACAGTATTCTTAGTTGGCTATAAAACCAAAACACTGGATAAAAGAACAAAGCTTTTTAAATTACTTTCAAAGAATGCGGAAACGTTTACATCCTTAAAGATCAAGGATGAAAAGGTACACGATTGGATCGCCGAGCTTTTGAAAACAAAGGGTTACACGATGCAGTCGAAGGCCATTCGTTTGCTGGAAGAACATATTGGAAACGACCTCAGCAGGATCGCCAATGAAATAGACAAGCTTTCTTTGAACCTGGCAAATAAAAAAGATATTGATGAAAATGATATTGAAAAATACATTGGCATCAGCAAAGAATACAATGTATTTGAATTGCTTGCAGCCATTTCTAAAAAAGATCTTGCCAAAGCAATTAAAATAATTAATTATTTTGAGAGCAATCCCAAAGCAGTTCCGATTCAAATGGCATTGCCTGCATTGTATTCGCATTTCAGTAAAGTATACGCTGTGTATGGGATGAATGATAAAAGTGATGCAGCGTTGAAGCCATTTTTCTATTACAATCCAAATTCATTGAAGCAGGCACACGATATGATGAAGAATTATGGATACAGTGGGATGGAAAAATTATTATTATTACTGCACCAGTATAATCTCAAAGGAGTGGGGGTAGGCGATACCGGTACTTCCGGGGCATCATTGATGAAAGAGATGGTGGTGAAGATGATGGTGGAGTAAGAAATCCTGAACAAGGAATTCCGAATTATGAAATTTTCGATTCCGATCTTCTTTGAAAATTCCTTGTTCCCTGCCCGTTATTTTATAATAACGCTGCAGCAGCATCAATCTTATCCTTCGCCAACTGCTCCTTCAACGCATCAAGCCCGTTGAATTTCACTTCACTTCTCAATCTTTTTTTCAGTGCAACTTTTACCGTTTTACCATAAATAGTTTCATCAAAATCAAAAATATTGACTTCGGTAACCCTTGTGGTTCCATCAACAGTTGGCCTTACACCAATATTCATCATGCCTTTGTAAACGGTTTCAGCTCCTTCAACAACAACTTCTACTGCGTAAACTCCATTTGCCGGGATCAGTTTTTCCTCATTCATCACCTGCAGGTTGGCTGTAGGATACCCGATGGTTCTTCCCAGTTTATTTCCTTCCGTTACAGTACCACTGAAAAAATAGGAATACCCTAAAAATTCATTGGCAGTTTCAATATCACCCGAAAGCAATGCTTCCCTGATCTTCGTGCTGCTGATCGTTACATTTTGCAGCACATGTTCCGGTATTTCCTTCACAACAAATCCAAATAACGGTGCTTCTTTTTCCAACAGTTGATAATCACCTGCACGGTTCTTTCCAAAACGATGATCATAACCAATGATGATGGTATGTGGTTGGAATTTTTCTACCAAAAAATCCTTGATATAATTTTCTGCCGGCTGCTCTGCAAATACCTTTGTAAAAGGCACCACGACAATATTAGAGATACCGGCATCATGTAGAAGTCCGTATTTCTCTTCCTGGTTGTTTAATATATAAATCGGCTTTTGAGCTGATGCCACCACCTGTTTAGGATGCGGATGAAAAGTTATCAGAATCGGGGTTCCGTTTATTGCTGCTGCTTCCTTTAACAACTGGTTTATAATCTGCCTGTGCCCCTGGTGAACGCCATCGAAGGTGCCGATGGTTATCACTGCATTATTAAAAGGCGGAAGTTCATCTATGTTTTTGTATACTTTCATAATATAGGCGGTGCAAAACTACTTGATAATTTATTAATGGATAATTGGGATTTGAAATATAGTTTTGCAACCTATGAGCCTTTACGACAAAAGGGGCGTTTCTGCCCAAAAAGAAGAAGTGCATGCCGCTACGAAGCACCTAGACCAGGGGCTTTTTCCAAACGCTTTTTGCAAAGTATATCCAGATTACCTGGGCAATGATGAGAATTTTGTAAATGTGATGCATGCCGACGGAGCAGGCACCAAAAGTATCCTTGCTTATTTATACTGGAAAGAAACCGGTGATATTGCTGTATGGAAAGGCATAGCGCAGGATGCCATCGTAATGAACCTGGATGATCTATTGTGTGTCGGCATTTATGATAACATCGTATTCAACTCAACCATCGACCGGAATAAAAAACTCATCCCAGGCGAAATATTGGAACAGGTTATCAACGGCTCTCAGCTACTTTTTGATGCATTGAAAAAATTTGGTGTAAACATTCATTACCTCGGCGGTGAAACAGCCGATGTTGGTGATGTAGTACGCACCGTTGCCGTGAACGGAACCATGACCTGCCGATGGCCAAAGAATAAGATCATCAGCAATGAAAAGATAAAAGCAGGTGATGTGATCGTTGGATTTGCCAGTTACGGACAGGCAACTTATGAAACTGAATACAACAGCGGACTTGGCAGCAACGGACTTACATCTGCAAGACATGATGTGCTCAGTAAATTTTATGCTGAAAATTTTAAAGAGAGTTACGATAATTCTTTGGCGGAGGAGGTGGTTTATATCGGGAATCATAAACTTTCGGATCCTGTATCCGGTTCGCAGCATCCTGCATCCAGCATCGGTAAATTACTCCTTAGTCCCACACGCACCTATGCCCCTGTTCTGAAACAATTATTGCAACAGAATTTTGATAAGATACACGGCCTGATCCATTGCAGCGGCGGCGGACAAACAAAATGTATGAAATACCTGCCAGGTAACTTTAAGATCATCAAAGATAATTTATTCGATCCTCCGCCGGTTTTTACGATCATTCAGCAAAATAGTGGGAGCAGCAACAGGGAAATGTATGAAGTATTTAATATGGGCTGCAGGCTGGAAATTTATTGTGATACAGCCGATGCAAACACAATGATCAATGCGGCGAAGTCATTTAATATTGAGGCACAGGTGATCGGCAGGGTAGAAGCGAGCGATAAAAAAGAGCTGCTGATCAAATTGAAGGATGAAGAGATCGTTTATTGATCGGGATGTGACTTTGCCAAAGTCTGGAACTTTGGCAAAGTCACATCCCGATAATATTATTGCTCTGATACCACAAATGTGATCGGTTGCTTTCTATAAGCTTTTACTTTCTTTCCATTTTGTACCGCCGGGATCCATTTAGGTCCGTTCTTAATCAGGTCTACACACTGTTGCGCCGTTTTACTGCCGGGATGATCGGCTGTTTTTACATCACTCACATTTCCTTCTGTATCTACAATAAAGTCTACAACGATTTTGTAAGTACCAGCTTTCCATCCTTCATCAACAGGCATGCCGGCATCCAGATTTTTTGTTAGAAAATCTCTCCAGCCATCTTTTCCACCAGGAAATTCAGGTTCG
>JBBQZY010000024.1:0-32550 GCA_038207305.1 Chitinophagales bacterium | reverse complement strand
GTCATCATCGCAAACATAGTTTATTTTTCTATGCTTAATTTTGACCACTTGCATTCACATGATACATACATGAAGCGCTGTCTGGAGTTGGCAGAACTGGGTTCCGGTAACGTGGCACCTAACCCGATGGTTGGCGCTGTGTTGGTTTATGAAGGCAGGATAATCGGCGAAGGTTATCACCGGCAATATGGCCAGGCGCATGCAGAAGTGAATTGCATCAACAGTGTACCCGCAGCACTTCAGCATTTAATAATAAAAAGTACCTTGTATGTTTCGCTGGAACCCTGCAATCATGTGGGCAAAACGCCGCCTTGTTCCGATCTGATCATCCATCACAAAATTCCAACTGTTGTGATCGCATGTACCGATCCTTTTGAAAAGGTAAATGGTACAGGGATTCAAAAATTAAAAGACGCTGGAGTAAATGTTGTTACAGGAATCCTTGAAAAGGAAGCCATTTACCTGAACAGACGTTTTTTTACTTTTCATAAAGAACAAAGGCCTTACATTATATTGAAATGGGCGCAAAGTAACAATCGCAATATCGCTCATGCAGATTTTTATCCTGCAAAGATCAGCAATGATATTACCAACCGGCTGGTGCACAAATGGCGCAGCGAAGAAGCAGCTATCATGGTTGGAACAACAACGGCTTTGCACGATGACCCGTCACTCACTACCAGGCTTTGGAAAGGAAAAAATCCTGTGAGAGTTTTAATAGACAAACACTTGAAGTTGCCTGCCAACCTGCACTTGTTCGACAATACTATTCAAACCATCATAATAAATACGATAAAGCAGGAAGAAGATGGAAATAATAGTTTTTATCAAATAGGCAAAAGCGAAGATACTATTGCTGTAACGCTGAATATACTAAGGCAACGTAACCTCATCTCCCTCATCGTAGAAGGAGGAGCCACTTTGTTGCAATCATTTATTAATGCCAACTGCTGGGATGAAGCAAGGGTCATTACAAATAAATCACTTAACATCGAAAACGGCATTGCTGCGCCTGTTTTAGGCGATGTGCCGGCTTTTAAAAAACAACAATTGCTAACTGATGAAATATGTTTTTATTCAAACCGCTAAAGAGCTTCATGGCAAATTAAACAATCAGATTTGAAACCAGCTGAATATTATTATACAATTGACCGGACCGGATCCGAAGAATTTAAGGACCGCGGAAGCAAGTTCATTGCCTATGCCTGTCCGGTTGAAAATGCAGACGCCTTTAAAAGATTTCTGCAGCAATTGAAAAAAGAGCATTCCAAAGCGGTTCATCATTGTTTTGCATACCGACTTGGATTAACCGGGGATAATTTCAGGGTGAGTGATGATGGAGAACCTTCGGGAACAGCCGGTAAACCCATCCTCGGGCAGATAGACAGTCGCCAATTGACCAATACCGCGATTGTTGTTGTTCGTTATTTTGGAGGAACCCTGTTGGGGGTGCCCGGCTTGATCAATGCCTATAAAACCGTTACTGCACTTGTTTTGCAGACGATACCCATTATACAGAAGCAGGTTGAACAGATTTATATGATCCGGTTCGATTACACCCAGGTAAATGACGTGATACAAGTCTTAAAAAATGGGAATTGCAATATGATAGAGCAGGATCTTCAGTTATTTTCCCAGATAAAAGCGGGTATTCCTAATGGCCGGATCGAAGAAGTACTTCACCGGTTAAATGACTTGCGCAACGTAGAGTTGGTTAAAATATTGTAATGTTTAAAAAATAACTTGGGTAAGTTAACGTGGTTTTAACAATTTTTAAGTACTTTGAACTCCCTTAATAATCGATTATGAAGAAATTTATTACTCTTATCTCATTGATCTGCTTAACTACTTCTGGATTTAGTCAGCAATTGCATTTCATGAGCCAATACCTCCAGCACAACTCCATGTATAATCCTGCGGCAGCAGGAATGTCGGATCAAAGCATGGTTGGTATATCTTACCGCAGCCAGTGGTCTTCTTTTCCTGGTAATCCACGTACTTACATGATTTACGGTGATTTTAAGCTGGAAAAGCTGAAAGCTGGGATTGGTGCTTATATATATAGGGATGAAACGGGTCCAACCAGCCGGACAGGTATTCAACTTGCTTATTCATATCATATTAAAACCGGTGCTAAAAGCAGGTTAGGGGTTGGGCTGGAGATCAGGGCATTGCAGTTTGCAATAGATAAGAATAAATTAAGCGATGCTTTAGGACCCAATGATCCGATATTGGGTGGAAAAGACAAAAAACTGGGCATTGATGCCGGTGCAGGTGTGTACTGGACAAATGATCAATTGACCGTGGGTGCTGCCGTAAGCCAGCTGATACAATCTAAACTTGAACTTGCCAATGTGCCAAATTCTAAAGAAGGTGGCAAATTATACCGTCATTATAATTTTATGGCCAATTACAGGATCCAAACTGGTGAAAATATTTATATCATCCCCAATGCGTTGGTAAGGGTAATTGAACATTCTCCAAGTGAATATGATTTTGGTGTAAAAGTAGATTATCAGGATAAGATATGGTGGGCTTTGAACTGGAGAGTAAAGCAATTCTGGAGCATACAGGCAGGTTTTAAGATTCTGCAAAGGGTAAGACTTACTTATTCTTATGATTATTATGAGACACCGGTTAGTGTTTATGCCGGTGGAACTGGTGCACACGAAATTGGGTTGCAGTTTGGATTTAAGAAAAAATGATCAATTGCCAGTAATAAAAAATGAGTGTTGAAAAAAAATATAAGGATTTTAAAAGTTTTTATCCTTATTACCTGACAGAGCATGGAGATGCAAAGAACAGGGTTCTTCACTTTTTGGGAACAATGCTTTTTTTTGTTTGCCTGGCTGCCGGTATTATTACCGGTAAATGGTGGTTCTTTTTACTAATACCCTTTGTTGGCTATGGATTTGCATGGGCAGGCCATTATTTCATTGAAAAAAATAAACCGGCAACCTTCACTTATCCACTATTCAGCCTTGCTTCCGATTTTGTAATGTTCTGGCATACAATAACTGGCCAGCTGCATAAAAAACTTGAAGAGGCGAAAAAACAGTTAAACAAATAATATTCTAAAGCGGCTTCTTTATTCATAAATTAAGTATTAAATAACATGAGAAAATTTTACTTTTTAGCTTTGACCTTTTTATTGGTGATGGGCTATCAAACAAAAGCTCAGAACAGTTTTTCATTTGCATGCCCGAGAGATACACTTATTACAGACTGTTCTGCGGCCTGTATTATATTGAAATCCAGAATACCGGACGTGCGTTCTTCAACGAACAGCTATGTGATAAATCCTATCAGCGGCGCACCGGGTGGCTGTTATGCACCCTATGTAGATCCAGGTCTTCCAGGCACACCAACAAGCCTTACCGTTGATGATACTTATTCCGGTGTGATCAATCTTCCTTTTAGTTTCCCTTTTTATGGAGCTAATTATAGCTCACTTGTAGCAAGTACAAATGGTTATATTAGTTTTGATGCTACCAGGGCTGGCCTTTTCAGCCATTACAGTACAGCTGCAGGAGATTTGCCTAATACCGGATATGACAGGGCGCTGATCATGGGGCCATACCACGATCTTGATCCTGCTTACACTACTTCGCCAACGCAACGTATAAAGTATGAAGTGGTTGGCACAGCACCTCACCGCAAATGGATATTGAGTTTTTATAAAGTACCATTGTTCCTTACATCGTGTAACAATCTCATCGAAAATACACACCAGATTGTTATTTATGAGGGATTGGGTATTGCAGAAGTATTTATAACCAGCAAACAAATATGTACTGGTTGGAATAATGGTAAAGCAATGGTTGGTATGCAGAATTACAACCGCAATGCTGCAATCATGGCACCGAACAGGAGAGTATCTGATCCACCATGGGGTAGCGTTAATATGAATGAAAGCTGGAGGTTTGTTCCTGCTTCAGGGCCAACCTTATACCGCAAAGTTGAATTGTTCGATCTTGCAGGAACACTGGTTTCTACAGGCGATACAACAAGCATAGGAAACAGTACTTTCGAAGTTGCATTCCCGAATGTTTGTCCAACTACCACAACTACTTATATCGTTAAATCTACTTACCAGGATATCTCTAATCCAAATGGCTTTGTGTTTGGTACAGATACTATTCGTGTGGTAAGATCAAATGCTATTAATACACCAGCAGTGGTAACCAATATAAAATGTAACGGAGGCACAGACGGAGCCTTTACCATCACTCCATCCGGGAGTGCAGGTCCTTTTAATTATTCACTAAATGCAGGCGTTACTTACCAGGCAGGCAATGTGTTCACAGGGTTAAGTGCAGGTGCATATCCTGTAAGGATTAAAGACCTGACTTCTGGTTGTATCAGGGATACTGTGATCACAATTACAGAGCCATTGGTACTTGACGCAACAGCAGCTATTGTAAATGCTACCTGCTCTGCAACGCCAAACGGAAGCATTACTGTAAATGCCACCGGTGGAACTGTAGCCTACACCTACAGTTCAGATGGCACCACATATGGTACAAACAATGTGTTCACCGTTACTGATGGTACATACACAATTAATATCAAGGATGCCAACGGATGTAGCAAAACCTTAACTGGCGTTGTTGTTCCACTTACAAATGACCTCACTGTTCAGACAAGATCTGATACAACCATTTGTATCGGCGCCACCATTCAATTGACCACAGTGAGCAATGCTGCAAGTTATAGCTGGTCTCCGGCAGGTTCTTTGAATAATTCAACGATCGCCAGTCCCTCAGCAAATCCAACAGTCAATACGCAATACACGGTAACAGCTGTATTGGGCCAATGTACGAAAACAGATGTTGTTGACATATCAGTTAAGCAGGCGGTAACAGTCAATGCGGGCCCGGATGTATCTATCATCTCTGGAGACTTTACCCAGTTGTTTGGTAATGTTACGGGGGCAAGTAGTTATTTATGGACGCCTGCTGATGGGTTAAGTTCAACCACTATACTTGCACCAATCGCAAAACCTATTACCACCACCACCTATATTCTTACCGTTAAAAATGATGTTGGATGCACAGCCTTTGACGATGTTAAAGTGACAGTTATTCCATATTGTATCAAAGTAAAGAATGCCTTTACGCCAAATGGTGATGGTATCAATGATCTTTGGAAGGTGTACGATCAATTCGATTGTCTTAAAAATGTTTCGGTACATGTATTTAACAGGTACGGTAATCCTGTATTTGAGTCTAAGGATTATCACAATACATGGGATGGCAGATACAAGGGCAAATCAGTGCCAGACGGAACATATTATGCGGTAATAGATTTCTTGCTGGTAAACGGAAAAACAGCCACAGTAAAAACCGATCTTACCATATTGAGGTAATGGTTGTATGATTTTAATAGAATGGCCCGCTATTTTTAGGCGGGCCATTTTTTATTATGGCGTTGATAATGTTAACTGTTCAGAACTTTATTAAGTCCCTCAACCTATTCAACTTGATTAACTAAATTTACTTTATCAACCCGTTCACCCAAAATAACATCAATGAACGCCGAAGAATTGAGGGAATACGTTTTACAAAAAGAAAATGTAACAGAAGGATTTCCTTTTGGAGAAGATACATTGGTTTTTAAAGTGAAAGCCAAAGTTTTTTTATTGGTATCGCTTACGGCTTCACCACTGCAATTCAATGTAAAATGCAATCCTGATGAAGCCATTAATTTAAGAGAACAATATCCCGAAACTGTTTTGCCTGGCTATCACATGAATAAAAAACACTGGAACACGGTAATTGTAGATGGAAGATTGATTAAAAAACAATTGATGAAAATGCTGGATGATTCCTATAAACTGGTGGCTAAAGTAAAATAAGTTTTTATTTTTTCAGGTATTTCCAGTTCCTTATTTTTCCTTCTGTGATCCATTCAAGGGCTGTTTCCATACGCTTATTCCTGGTTTCATCCGCCTTGGCTTCCGTTATCCATTCTACATATTCTTTCTTTTGGGAGTAAGAAAAATTTTCAAAATACTGGAATGCTTTTTTGTCTTTTTTAATTGTTTTAAGAAAATAGTCCGGTACAATTAATTCTTTATTCGCTGCCGGTTTTGGTTTTGAAGGAATTTTTTTACCAAGGTCATTCAGCTTCATGGCTTCTTTGATATAGCCGGTTATTTTTTTATCAGCAGGCAGGTCTTTCAATGAAGTAAGTTTTCCCAGATGCCCCATAGATTCTTCTGACCGGGCATTAAGCATTAAAGTTGCATCTTTCATCAGTGAAGCTTTCCAGAATCCCATAATAGCATGTTGCCTGAATGCGGCCATGCTGCACATCATTTCTCCTTTGTAATCGAAGTGAGGAAAACTCCATTTCATTTTCTCCTCAACTTCCGGGCAGGCATCATGAACAAGTTGCCTGATATGATTGAGAACCGGTTTTGCAAAATCAGCAGACTTTGTAATGTAGGCATCAACGACTTTTTCTTTCTTTGACATGATTTAAAATTGTTTATCAATGAATACAATTTATGTGTGCCTTACAAGCCATTCTTTAATGTATAACAAAGAATTTAGTCATGAACCAGAAGACCATATAACCTGCAATACCTCCCATCGTATTCAATATAAGATCATCTATATCACAAACACCTAATAAAGTAATAAGCTGAAATATTTCAAAACCCAGACTTACGAGGAAAACACAGAGAATTGTTGCTGAAGCTGATCTTAATCTGTTAAATAACAACGGTAATAAAATTGCTAAAGGCATAAAGCCTAAAAAATTTCCTGCCAGGTTGATGACAGCATACTTCAATGGCATGTTATCTGCCAGGTACATTTTAACCGTGTGAAAAGGCACGAGGTGTGCGCCATGCCATAGGTTGGATTTAGCCATCCCCAGGCTATAATGATGTAGAAAATGATTTTTAATATAACCCGGCGACTTCTTAAAGAGTACGAATTTTGTGAGAAGGATCATGTAAGTGATAAGCGTAAACCACAATAGTGAACGTACAGATCTGTCTTTTGTGTCTATAGATATCGGCATTGTCATGATGCTATAAGAAGTTGCTATAAATTATTTAGTTTAAAATATCCAAGGTTCATTAGATCCTCTTTTTTATGAACATCATCAGTTCTTTCTACAAGTATGTGAAATTTTTCTTTTATTCCCGCAGGAAGAATATCCTCTATCAAATAAACATCATCAACATCCACGCCATACTTATCATCAATATGAGAGTCGGCTCCTTTGAAGCCTGTATGCTTATAAAAAGCCGTTTGTTTTGCCTGCATAATTGCACCCGCTTTATCAGCTGAAATGCTCAATAACTTATAATGAAATTCTTCGAATTCATTTTCTTTATAACCACCGAGGTTAAGGAAAAATAATTTTTGTGCATTGTTGTGAATGATGCCGGTCTTGGGAATAACAGTAACTGTAAATCCATCTACAGAAGTTATTTCTCTCCATGCATCTATATGAATTTTGCCTCCATCTGGCCAAAAATCATTTATCTGTGGAATGGTATCCTTTAACGAATTGCCAATAACAAAAAGGGTATCATGTTGCTCTGTATTTCTGCCAGTAGGTTTGCAGCCGAGCAGTAACATAAAAAGTTTCGGGTATTCCATTGTCGAATAAAATTTTAAAAAATGCAATCAAACTGATTTTTTCTGCTTTGCCGAACGAAAAATAAATCTTAAGAAAAAGATCAACATGATAAAGCTGATCAAAAACGACAAGACCTGTTTGTAACTAAGGATAAAAAAAGTATCGGTGATATGAAGTGTAATATTAGCTTCATTAAATGTTGACATGGATGCCAATACTACAAAAATTGCACACAGGAAAATAATAGCTATGAGCTGTGTTATTTTCATCCGGAAGCTATTGATGAGTTTTAGAAAATTACTTAAACTGTCCACTTACTACCAGGTCTTTACTGCCCGGCGTGTACACATAAAATCCTTCGCCGCTTTTTGCACCATATTTCTCAGCCATTACCATATTTACCAGCAACGGGCATGGAGCGTATTTTGGATTGCCAAAGCCATCGTGCAATACTTTTAAAATACTGAGGCAAACATCCAGTCCGATAAAATCAGCGAGTTGTAAAGGACCCATTGGGTGTGCCATACCAAGTTTCATGATGGTATCAATTTCTTCCACGCCAGCCACGCCTTCATACAAACTGTATATTGCCTCATTGATCATTGGCATAAGTATGCGGTTGGCAATAAAACCAGGATAGTCATTTACGGCGCAAGGTATCTTACCGAGTTGTTTACTAAGTTCAACGATCGTATCGGTAACTTCTTTTTTAGTTGCATAGCCATTGATGATCTCCACCAGTTTCATAACAGGAACGGGGTTCATGAAATGCATACCGATCACATTGCCTGGCTTTTTTGTAATGGATGCAATTTTTGTAATGGAAATAGACGACGTATTTGTTGCAAGGATACAGCCTGCTGGTGCAAGTATATCCAGTTGTTTAAAGATCTCGAGTTTAAGTGTTACATTTTCTGTAGCTGCTTCTACAACAAGGTCGGCATTTTTTACGCCTTCCGACAAATCTTTAACCAGGCTGATATTGGCAAGTGTAGATTTTTTTTGATTTTCTGTAATAGTTCCTTTCGCCAATTGCCTGTCGAGGTTTTTGGTGATCGTATCCAATGCCCGTTGCAGTTGGGTTGGGGTAACATCAATGATATTTACTTTAAAGCCTGCCTGAGCAAATACATGTGCGATGCCGTTTCCCATGGTTCCTGCGCCGATTACACTTACATTGTTGATCATAAGAATATTTTTAAAATGGGCTAAAGCCCTGTGTGTTTTGTTTTAGTTATCCAGCCTGAAGGCCGGAGCAATACAGGCCGGAGCAATACAGGCCAAATCATTTAAGCCCAGGCATTAATTTTTAATTTTTATTGTTGCCCAACGAACTAATTGTACAAGCGTGCGACGCAACGATGTTTAATAGTATTACAAATGCTGGCTACAAAACCAACCAATCAGCATGTTAACTGCTGAGCTTATTTAAAAGCATTCAACCCTGTAACATCCATTCCAGTGATAAGTAAATGTATATCATGTGTTCCTTCATAAGTGATCACACTTTCCAGGTTCATCATGTGGCGCATAACAGGATATTCGCCTGTAATGCCCATACCGCCCAACATCTGGCGTGCATCCCTGCAGATATTTGTTGCCACTTCACAGGCATTTCTTTTTGCCATGCTTACCTGTTGCGGTGTAACTTTTCCTTCATTCATTAAAACACCAAGGCGCCAGTTTAGTAATTGTGCTTTGGTTATTTCAGTAACCATTTCTGCCAGTTTCTTTTGTTGCAATTGAAAACCACCGATCGGCCTGCCAAACTGAACCCTTTCTTTGCTGTAATTTAAAGCTGTATCATAACAATCCATGGCAGCGCCGATGACGCCCCAGGCAATACCATAACGTGCTTTTGTTAAGCAACCCAGCGGACCTTTCAGGCCTTTTACATTTGGTAAAATATTTTCTTTAGGAACTTTTACATTATCGAAAACCAATTCGCCGGTTGCACTTGCACGTAGGCTCCATTTGCCATGTGTGGTTGGCGTGGTAAATCCTTCCATGCCTCTTTCAACGATCACACCTTGTATTTCATCCTGTTCATTGCGTGCCCAAACAACAGCAACCTGTGAAAAAGGTGCGTTGCTGATCCACATCTTTGCTCCATTTAAAATAACATAATCGCCTGCATCTTTGATATTGGTAAGCATGCTGCTGGGATCACTGCCATGATCAGGTTCTGTTAAACCAAAACAACCAAGCCATTCGCCACTCGCCAGCTTTGGTAAAAATTTATTTCGTTGTGCTTCGCTGCCATATTGATAAATAGGAAACATAACCAGGCTTCCCTGAACAGAAGCAGTAGAACGAACACCACTATCGCCGCGTTCAAGTTCCTGCATCATTAAACCATAACTGATATAGTCTAAACCACCACCGCCATATTGTTGCGGAACAGTAGGACCAAAGCAACCGAGGTCGCCCATTTGTTTTATGATCTGCTGCGGAAATTCTGCACGCTGTGCATAATCTTCAATGATCGGTGATATTTCTTTTTTTACATAATTGCGTACACTTTCACGAATGAGTTTGTGTTCATCGGTCAGCAAATCATCTACATTAAAATAATCGGGAGATTGAAAATTGTCGGTTTTAACAGCCATCGTTGTAGTTTATAAGTTTACTCGTTTATTAATTTTTACTTTGCCGGCAGTATCACTTTAATCAGTATCGTTGTGTCACTCACTTGTACAGCATATCATGTTTTACCCAGAATGGACACCACCTGGCCTGCCATATAAACCGCAAATATAATTAGCTTAAATCAGATGGAAATTTTTTGTTTATTTCGATGGTTTCATAGCAAATCCTGTTGCTGACTATCAGCCACAGGAACGGGTCTATAATGAATTCCGGTATTATCCGCCGACAAGGTTGAAAACCGCTGTCGGGGATATTTACTTATTTTTTCAACAACATGCAACATTGGGCAAAAAGTCTCGTCTCTTATTATTAAAACATTTTTTTTGGAACTAACGGCAATGGTACAGAAGGACGAACTGGTAGAATGCTGTAAGCGTGCTTATACCCTTGCCTTTAAGGAGTTATACCAGCGTTATGCCAGGGCAATGTACAATACCTGCCTGAGAATATTAAACAATGAAACGGAAGCAGAAGATGTATTGCAGGAAAGTTTCATAGATGCATTCCGGAACCTGTGTGGCTTTGAATACCTTACAAGTTTCGGCGGCTGGTTAAAACAGATCTGTGTAAACAGGTCGATCACCTGTTTACCAGTAAAACAGGAAACAATAATAGCATAATAAAAGTAAAGAGCAATTTTTCGACTATTATTATCGGAGAAACAAGTGAAGAAGATTTTAAAGATAAGGATAAAGAGAAGAAGAAAGAGAAATCCAAATCAAAGGCAAAAACCGTATCTATATAGCTAAGTTTGTTTTTAATTTTCCCAAGGCCCGTAATTATGTTACGGGCCTTTTGTATTTTTAACGAAAACTACAAACGATGAAACGATTTATAAAAATATCGATCCTTGGTTTGATGTCTATTTTATTTTCGTTAAATACACTTGCTCAAACAGAAACGAAACCTGTTGAGTAATTCGGAAAAAGCAACAACTCCTCGAGAGAGAATTCAGTTGTTCTTTTTTTTAATGATCAAAACCGGGCCTAAACAGGATTTTGATTCTGTAGGTAAAGCAAAATTATTTGAGGGTCATATGGCCAACATGAAAAGACTTTATTATGACGGCATTTTAAAAGTGGCAGGCCCATTTGGCAAGAATGATTTTTCGTGGCGTGGTATTTTTATTTTCGACTGCAAAACAAAAGAAGAAGCGGAACAAATAGTTGCTACTGATCCTGCGGTTGCAGCAGGTTTATTTGCAGTTGATATCGTTCCTTGGTATGGAGAACCCAATGGGAGTCTTAAAAAAGGGAAACCTGAAAAAGAAGAATAAATTTTTCATTTCCTGCCAGTCATTTTTGTTCGTGCATTCGTTTTCTTCATTTGTTATTATATTAAATTGATTTCATGAAACTAATAACAAAGATCAGGGTAATGATCTTGTTCTTTATGATTGCCTTGATCCTAAGTGGCGCAACAGCCATGCCGGCAGAAACAGGATTGCACTGGCTGATGCAATATAAGGATGTGATGCCCGATAAAATCGGCAACTGGTTGGAGACATGTTACCTGGCCTTGGTTGATACAAATGTAAAATATCCATTCCTCGCTTATGGGTACGACTGGCTAGCCTTTGCACATTTTGTGATTGCATTGTCTTTCATCGGTCCATTGAAAGATCCTGTCAAAAACTGCTGGATCATCGACTGGCAGATACTATGCTGCATTGCAGTATTCCCACTTGCATTGATCGCCGGTTCGATCAGGCAGATTCCTGTTTTTCATATTGTTATTGATTGTAGCTTTGGTATCGTTGGTATCATTCCATTATTGATCTGTAGAAATTGGATAAAAAACTTAGCCCCAACAGCGCTTGCAAACCCTGTCGGCGGTTAGTAGAAAAAATAAAGCAATTACATCAGCATGAAAACGTATTCTTACCTGGCATTAGGCGACAGTTATACAATAGGAGAGCAGGTTCCGCTTGCGGACTCATTTCCTTATCAAACAATACAGCAGCTTCGAAAGATGGGAATGCTGGAAGCTGCTGGCCCAACCACTGTTGGGGTTGAATATCGCAGACATGTTTTTGCTGCACCGGAAATTGTTGCCAAAACCGGCTGGACGACAGATGAACTGTCTGCTGCGATCGGACAAACAGTTTTTTTATCGAACTATGATATTGTTAGTTTGTTGATCGGTGTGAATAATCAATATCGCGGCAGAACAGTTGCTGAATTTGAACACACGTTTGAATTACTATTGCAGCTGGCGATACAGTTTGCAGCAGGCATTTCAGCTAATGTATATGTATTGAGTATACCCGATTGGGGCTTAACCCCTTTTGCAAAAGACCGGGAAGCAAAAAGCATTTCAACAGAAATTGATGCTTATAATAAAGTTTGTGAAACAATCGCTTCGAATTTTAAAGTTCATTTCATCAATATTACCGACGATCAGCGGACTGATGTAGGTAATGTTGAATTTTTAGCGGTGGATGGTTTGCATCCTTCGGCTAAGGAATATCAAAAATGGGCCGGGAAACTTTCTCAATTGATATCGGCAAACATTCGTTAAATTTTACCTCACCTCAACCCTCTTTATAGGTAGAGGAACAAAGATGACTTCGTGGCATGGCTCATTCAGGTAATTGTTATTTTTGAATCTTCTCTGTAAAATAATGCTACGAATGCACGAATAGCTGTTGGAAATTTATTCGCGGCAACGTTCTTTGACGATAGATTTAAGTGCTGAATGTTTCTTACAATAAGTCCGACATCTCTGCCTGGTATTGGGATGCGATTTCCCTGGCTTCGGATGCAAAATTTTCATCATCACCGGCATAAATAATGGCACGGGATGCATTCACCAACAATCCGCAATCTTTATTTAATCCGTGTTTTGCTACTTCTTCGAGGCTTCCACCCTGGAAACCAACACCAGGTACCAATAAAAAATGATCAGGAATAATTTTCCTGATATTGGATAATTCACTGGCCTGTGTAGCGCCTGTTACAAACATCAGGTTATTGGTATTACCCCACATACTGATAGTTGTCAAAACTTTCTCATATAAAAATTGATTGCTGCTGGCCTGGTCAACAACTTTGAGCATCTCGAAATCATTAGCTCCTTTATTACTTGTTAATCCTAACACAATGGCCCATTTATTTTCATATTCTAAAAAGGGACGAACACTGTCTTCTCCCATATAAGGCGCTATCGTAATTGCGTCAAAATTCATCGTCTCAAAAAAAGCCTTTGCATATTGCGAAGAAGTATTTCCGATATCACCACGTTTGGCATCTGCAATTTTAAAATGGGTGGAAGGAATATAATTCAGGGTTTGCTCCATGGCCTCCCAACCCTTTAGGCCCAATGCCTCATAAAAAGCAGTGTTTATTTTATAACTAACACAAAGATCTTGTGTTGCATCAATGATTTGCTTGTTGAATTCGAATAGAGCATTGGGCCTGGATCTTAAATGAGCAGGTATTTTTGACAGGTCTGTATCCAATCCTACACAGAGAAAAGATCTTTTAGTATTTATTTCCTTAATTAAAACGTTGCGATGCATTGTTGTTTTTTTACAATTAATTATTATTGTAATTTATTTATTGGTCATATTTTTTCCCATTTCTGCTGCAATGGCTCTCGACTGCCAGTCTCCTCTTTCATTCAAATGTTTTATGATCTTCTTTCTGTCAGCTTCATCGTGGTTCTGGCTTAGTTTAAAAACATTGTCAAAGCTTGTTACTTCTATTTCGAAACCTACGATCGCTTTTATAAGCCTTTCGATATAGTCTTGCGGTAATTTGTCAAATGATGCAGCATTACCGGTTCCTACATATTTATTCGTGATAGCATGTACGGCATCGAAAGTGCCTTTCTCATCCAGAAATTTGATCTTTCCTTTTACATGCACAGCAATATAATTCCAGGTACTTCCAACAGATGGCTTGTGGTACCATTCGGCGCTCACAAAGCAATGCGGGCCATTGAACACTACCAGCACATGTTCATTTTTTTTAAATCCGTTGTGATGATCAGTATTCCGCATCAGGTGACCGGTTAGAAAAATTCTTTTGTCCCTTGTTTCAAAATTCAACGGCAAATGTGAAGCTACCGGATATGATTCTCCAATACCTGTTACGATGGCAAATGCATTTTCTTTCATGAACGCAACTACTTTCTCATCGTCTGCTTCGGTAAAATAAGGGAGTTTGTACATATCTTGTTTTTATTCCATGAACGCAAAGTATTACAAAGCTCGTTGTGCTTCTTACTGTCTTAGCGTCTTTGTGGCAATCTACTTTAGGAGTTCAAGTATCATTTGTTCGATCTCCTCATTCTGCCATTTTTCTTCAATACCAGGCAACGCCATTACTTTTTGCATGATCGCTTCCTGCCTTGTACCATTTTTTAATGCATCACTGTATCGTATCTGGGGACTAAATGTAACCTGTGCATAAGCAGGTAACCATTTGCCTGGATATTTTGAGCTGAAATTAGCTTCAATTTTCTTCTGTAATAAAAACCTCGGATCTCCAACCTTGTCACGCATTTCTACAAAATTATTCAATGCGAGATCTGCAATGGCATCTGCATCTGGCTTGCGAAGTGTTTGATATTCTGATAAAACCGATCCCCAATCTTCATCGTGTTTATCTATCAGTTTGTTTAATACAGAACAGTCTTCAAACCCACAGTTCATCCCTTGCCCGAAGAAGGGAACGATCGCATGGGCCGCATCGCCGATCAATGCGAATTTATCTGTTCTGATCCAGGGAAAACATTTTACGGTTATTAACGATGCAGTAGCGTTGTTAATAAAATCTTCTTCCAGTGTTGGCATCAGTTTCGAAGCATCGGCAAAAGTTATATCAAAAAAACTTCTTACTTTTTCTTTTGTGTCAAGCGACTTGAAGGAAGGGTCACCTTCAAAGGGGAAAAATAAAGTGCATGTAAAACTTCCATCAATATTTGGTAATGCGATGAGCATGAAATTACCTCGTGGCCAAATATGCAAGGCATTTTTCTCCAGGAGAAAACTACCGTTGTCACCTGAAGGTATAGTTAGTTCTTTGTATCCAAAGTCAATGTAGAATTGGTTGTATTGAAAGCGGTCGTGTTGTAATTGATATGTCAGCCTTGCTGCAGAATAAGCACCATCACTTCCAAATATAAGATCGGCTTTTACTTCGGATACCTGCGGGTGAGCAAGGTTTTCGAAAGAGATAGTGTTTGTTTTCTTATCAATGCTATCACATCTTTCATTAAAGCGGATCTGTACTTCATTTGCTTCCGCAAGATCCATTAGCATGCGGTTCAATTCACCCCTTGAAACTGAGTTAATGAATTGCCCTTCCCTTCCATAAGCCTGGTATGCAGTACTACCATCAACATTGTGCATTTGCCTTCCGTGCATGGGAATAGCTATCTTCCGGATCTCATCCATGATACCTACTTCTTCCAAAGCCTTGATGCCGCGGTCGCTCAATGCCAGGTTAATAGAGCGTCCCGCACTCATTGCCTCTTTTCTCATATCAGGCCTGCGTTCATAAATAGTAACTTTGTTGCCACGCTTCGACAAATAGATTGATAGCAAAGAGCCAACAAGTCCTGCTCCAATGATCGTGATGTTTTTCTTACTCATACAGCTTTTTTTATGCGATTACTTTCCAAATGATCTCACCGAATTTAAACAGGTCTTCAAAATTATTATAGAGCGGCACAGGCGCCACACGAATCACATTCGGTTCACGCCAGTCGGCGATCACGCCTTCTTTCTTTAATGCTTCAAAAATAGTTTTACCGTTTTTTAACATCAGCATGGAAACCTGGCAGCCTCTTTCAGATTCGTCAACAGGGGTAATAATATCAATGATTTTTTCAGGAGCCTTTTTATTGATTTCATTCAATATAAATATCAAATAATCACTCAATGATTTTCCTTTTGCAATTAAATTATCGATACCTGCTTCCTGGAAAATTTCAAGTGAAGCCTTATGTGCAGCCATGCTCAATACCGGCGCATTACTGAGTTGCCAGCCTTCTGCAGTTGGAATAGGATCGAAATCTTTTTCCATTTTAAAACGATTGGATTTGTTCTGTCCCCACCAACCAGCAAGGCGTAACAACTTCGTATCAGTGACATGCCGTTGATGAATGAAAACTCCGGCAACGCCACCCGGACCGCTGTTTAAATATTTATAGGAACACCAGCATCCAAAGTCTGCATCCCAATCGTGTAGTTTTAATTTGATGTTTCCTGCAGCATGTGCGAGGTCGAAACCACAATAAGCACCTGCTTCATGAGTAGCTTTCGTGATGGCTTCCATGTCGAATACTTGTCCACTATAATAATTTACCCCACTAAATAAAACAAGTGCTGTTTCATTTCCATGTTCTTTGATGGCTTCTAAAATAGCTGCTGTTTGAAGTGTATGGTCGCCTTCTTTTGGCGAAATTTCTATAATTGTGTTTGACGGATCGAGGCCATGGATCAATGCCTGTGAAGCAAAAGCATATTGATCGGAGGGAAATGCTTTTGCTTCACAAATAATTTTATAACGTTCTTTGGTTGGCCTGTAAAAGGTTGTCATTAGAATGTGCAGGTTCACCGTCAACTGGTTCATCACCACAATTTCTTCCGGTAATCCGCCCACAATTTCTGAAAGTAATTCAGGGAACATTTCATGGTAAGTTACCCAGGGATTTTTTGCGTGAAAATGCCCTTCAACACCATAATTTGCCCAGTCTTCGAGTTCATTCAAAACATGATCCTGTGTTGTCCTGGGTTGAAGGCCCAATGAATTTCCGGTAAAGTAAATACTTTCTTTACCATTTATCATCGGTATATAAAATTTCTCCCTGAATGATCTCAACGGATCTTTTTGATCTATCTCTTTCGCAAAGGCCAATGTGTTCTGATAATTCATATTGATTACTTGAAATACTGTTAGTCTATCGTTGCTATTACTTTTAACTCAATTGCGATGGAGGTTGGTAAACTTTTTACTTCAACGGTCGTTCTGCATGCATTTACATCCTTGAAATAATCTCCATAAACTTTATTATAAACCGGGAAATCTACTTTCATATTCGTTAAAAAAACAGTTACATCCACCATCTTATCCCAACAGCTGCCGCTGGCTTCAAGCACTGCTTTTACATTTGCGAAAACGGAATGGCATTCCGCTTCAATATCATAACTGGTAATATTTCCTGCTGCATCCAATTCCAAGCCTGGTATTGAATTATCTTTTGCACTGCGTGAACCGATGCCGGATAAGAATAATAAATTTCCTACTCGTCTGGCATGCGGATATGCACCAAGTGGCTTTGCTGCGGATTCTGTATTAATGATCTCTTTCATATTTTTACCAATAATTCACAAAAGTGTTAAAGATAATTTTCAGCGACTATATTCTTTGCAGCTATTAAAATTGAATACAAACATTCTTCGCCTCTGTAAAAAACTTCATCGCCTCCCAGCCACCTTCTCTTCCAACACCACTGTCTTTTATGCCACCGAAAGGAGTGCGAAGATCCCTCAGTAACCAACAGTTTATCCAAACAATTCCACTTTCTATTTTTGACGCAACAATAGATCCTTTTGAAATATCCTGTGTCCAGATGCTGCATGCAAGCCCATACGAAGTTGCATTCGCCAATTGCAATGCTTCTTCTGTTGTACTAAATGGCTGTAGTGTTACAACAGGTCCGAAGATCTCTTCCCTGTTCGTTTTACAATCCGGGCCAAGCCCTTCAATGATTGTTGGCTCAATGAAATAGCCATTTTCACAGCGGCCTGTTAATTTTACAGCATTACCACCCGATAGTATTTTTCCACCTTCCCGTTTTGCGATTTCAATGCAATTCATAATTTTATCAAAATGCATTTTACTTACAATAGAACCTTGTTTTGTATTTTCATCAAGTGGATCTCCAACAGTTAGTTTTTTTGTTCGCTCAACAAATTCAGTTTTGAATTGCTCATAAACGGATTGTTCTATTAATATCCTGCTGCCACACAAACATATTTGCCCCTGGTTGCTGAAAGAAGATTGAATACTTGTGTCCATCATCTTCTTCCAATCGCAGTCTGCAAAAATTATCGTAGGATTTTTGCCGCCAAGTTCCAGTGATAATTTTTTAAACAAGGGTGCTGCAATGGATGCGATCCGTTCACCAGCCCTGGTGCTTCCTGTAAATGATATCGCTTTAATACCGGGATGTTTTACAATGGCTTCTCCGCAGGTTGGGCCAAGTCCATTTACAATATTTAATACGCCATCGGGCAACCCTGCTTCCTTACAAATTTTTGCGAACAGAAAAGCTGTTACCGGTGTTACTTCCGAAGGTTTTGCGATCACACAATTTCCTGCAGCCAATGCAGGTGCTATCTTCCAGGTAAATAAGTATAGTGGTAAATTCCAGGGTGAAATGCAGCCAACAACTCCCACCGGCTGCCGAACCGTATAGTTTATTGCTTTGCCTTCCATGGAATGGCTTTCTGATGCAAAGTGCATGAGGCCGGTTGCAAAGAATCGGAAATTTGCAGCAGCACGATAAATATCTACTTTTTTACTTAACCACAAAGGCTTGCCATTGTCATTTGTTTCTGCCAATGCAAGTGCTTCTATATTTTCATCAACCAGTTCTGCAATTTTATTGAGGATAATGAATTTTTTTTCGGCTGAAGTTGTACTCCATGCCGGGAATGCTTTTTGTGCTGCATGCAGTGCTACTTCAATATCCTTCTTATTGCTGTCGGGTATTTGTCCGTAAACAGTACCTGTTGCCGGGTTAACATTGTCAATAAATTTTCCACTTAGTGGGCCGATGAAATTTCCACCAATAAAATTTTCGAGGTGAAAAGGAATATCCAGTTGCATGGTCTAAAGGTAAAGTGAAAAGTGAGAAGTGAAATGTAAAAAGTTGGGAAGGCAAGGTCAACTTCAGGGCTCTTGTCGCCAGCGAACATTTCTAATAAGGGGTGCTGGCTTGTCAGGCACGAACCTGGGCATCGAAGGAACTTCTTCTGTTTCCGGTATCCGGCATCTTTTCCTAACTTAGACGTCTAAATTGTTTGTTATGGCTATACCAGCTCCTTTCAACCTGAAAAAATGGATCAACGATAACCGCGATCTTTTAAAACCTCCTGTAGGCAATCAATGTGTGTATAAAGATGCAGAGAATTTCATCGTGATGGTAGTTGGCGGGCCCAACGCCCGTAAGGATTATCATTACAATGAAAGTGAAGAATTGTATTACCAGGTAGAAGGTGATATTGTATTAAAGATCATCGACAATGGTGTTCAAAGAGATATTCCCATCAATGAAGGCGATATCTTCTTATTGCCTCCCAAAACGCCGCATTCGCCGCAGCGTGGCCCCAATACTGTTGGACTGGTGATTGAAAAAGTGAGAGAAACCGAAGAAGATGGTTTTTTATGGTATTGCGAAAACTGTGGAAATAAATTATATGAGGAGCATTTGCATGTTTCTGATATAGTAAAACAATTGCCGCCGGTTATGGAAGGGTTTTATGCTGATGAGCATAAAAGGACTTGTGATAAATGCGGATCAGTTATGGCGCCACCCGTCAAGAAAGGTTAATATATTTCATGCAAAGGCACTAAGGTTTGTGCAAAGGCGGAAAACTATCTTAGCGACTTTGCGTTTTCTTTGCATCTTTGCGTGAAAATTGCTGCATGAAGATCGACATTCATACACATATAATGCCCGATAAGATGCCCAACTGGGCACAGAAATTCGGATATGGCGAATTCATTCATCTTGAACACCGGAATTGCAAAGCCTGCATGATGAAAGGCGACAAGCTTTTCAGGGAAGTGGAGGAGAATTGTTTCAATGCAGAAATCCGCATCAAAGAAATGGATGAAACGGATGTTAACATCCAGGTATTATCAACTATTCCTGTTTTATTTAATTACTGGGCAAAGCCAAAAGATTGTTTGGAGACTTCCCGTTTCTTAAATGATCATATTGCTGATACGGTTGCAAAAGATGACAGACGTTTTATCGGCATCGGCACAGTCCCGATGCATGACAGCGCCCTCGCCATACAGGAAATGGAACGTTGTGTAAAAGAATTAAAAATGCCAGGACTTGAAATTGGCAGTAACATAAACGGCATCAATTTAAGTGACCCACGGTTCTTTACTTTTTATGAAGCTGCTGAAAAACTTGGATGTTCTTTATTTGTTCACCCATGGGAAATGATGGGAGAGAACCAGATGTCGAAATATTGGCTGCCCTGGCTGGTAGGTATGCCTGCAGAAACTTCCCGGGCTATTTGTTCGATGATCTTTGGAGCTGTGTTTGAAAAATTCCCTCAATTGAAAGTTGCTTTTGCCCACGGCGGTGGTTCATTCCCTATTTCGATCGGCCGGATAGAACACGGATTCAATGTGCGCCCTGATCTTGTTGCCATCGACAATGAAATCAATCCCCGTGATTATATCGGTAAATTCTGGATCGACAGCCTGGTGCATGATGAAAAAGCGATGAACTTTATAATAGATATTATGGGTGAAGACAATATCTGCTTAGGGAGTGATTATCCTTTTCCATTGGGTGAACATCATCCAGGAAAATTAATAGAGTCCATGAATTTCTCTAAGCTACTTTCTGATAAACTTAATTTTAAAAATGCTGAAGCGTGGTTGGGATAGCGATTAGCAACAATTAATCAGCCCGTGCATTTTTCTCTTTATTAAAACATTTTTTTATTTGATCAAGACCACCCGCCATCACTCTCGTACCGGGCCGCTGTGAAGTCGTTAAATATTTGTTAGCGCACAATAATCAGCAGGGTTTTTGCTTTTTTACGTTGATACAAGTAATTATCAACTTTAAATAAGCCAACTATTCTTCAATTATACATTGGATTTATTCTTATTCACTAAAATGCTATCCAATGTTTGCAGCAACCATTACACGTTCTTTCTTTTTCAGTATTGTTTTTTTTATTTCTTATGACGGGGTTTCCCAAAAGGCAACCCTGCCTAAATGGGAAGCAGGTATCAACGCGGGGGCATATATCTACCAGGGTGATCTTACCATACATCCCATTGGTTCCGTTGAAACGATCAGGCCTGGGTTTGGCCTTTCAGTAACAAGAATTATCAGCAGCGCTTTTTCTGCAAGGCTGATGTTCAATATGGCAAAAATTGCTGCCGATGAATCTATTTATAATACACCAAAATTCAGGCAGCATCGCAACCTGGCTTTTAATGCTTCGGTGAAAGAACTGGGACTATCGGTGCATTGGAACGTTTTTGGAACCAATTATGATAATGTGAAATTTCAGCCTTATGTTTTTGCAGGTGCAGGGGTTTCTTTCGTAAATATTACCAGAGATTACAGCGGCTTTAATATGGCATATTTTGGCCCTGAATCGTCGGTTACCAGGGGACTTGCTACTGATGTTGCTACCGCACCTCCAAAGGTAATTGCCGTGATACCTGTTGGTGGAGGTATTCGGTATAATATATCAGACCGGTTAGTTGCAAATATAGAAGGAACGTATCGCTTAATGCGTACAGATTACCTGGATGGGTTTAGCCAGGCTGCAAATCCAAATATGAAGGATCATTATTCAAGCCTTACAATTGGAATAGCTTATAAGTTTGGCAGTAGGGATAGATATGGATGCCCAACGGCGAATTAGCAACGTTGCCAAGAAGGCAGAAAGATGCACAAGGAAAAGATCCTTTTTTGTATTGGTCATTCGTTTGGTGTCTTTTTGGCCAGGTATTTTATTCATTAAACAGATTCGGATAATCAGTAATGACCCCATCAAAACCCATCTTTTTTAATTTATCTATCGTTTCTTTATCATTTACTGTCCAGGGAATCACTTTAATTTTTAAATATTTACATTGATCAATAAGAGATTTGGTTGCCAATGAAAAATGCGGACTATAAATTGTTGGATTAAAACCAAGCTCAGTAAGTTGTTCTCCCAGCTTTCGTGTATCATTTTCGTCAATTAACAATGCAGTTTTAATGGTGGGGTAATGCGCATGAAGATATTTCAACGTCCTTATATCAAACGACTGTATGATCACATAATCTTCCATTGCGTTTTCTTTGATCACCTGCATCAGCAACTCAACAAATTCTGCCGGCCCGGGATGAAAGATGTCATCTGTGGCAGGGGTCGTTTTTGTTTCAATATTATAAAAAGGGAAGGGCCTTCTTCTTGTCATCATATCCTGCTTAACCGCTGCAAATACATCACTCAATAATGGCTTAACTACTTTCATCTTTTCCTGCCTTGGAAAACGGGGATGTGGTTTCATGCCTACATCATATTTTTTTACTTCCTCATAGTCCATTTTGTAGATATTGTAATTTTTTTCATCTTTCTCATCAATGAAAGTCCCATCGGGCTTTGTTGTTATTTCATGATTGAAGAATGGCTCATGCGATAAGATCGCTTTCCTGTCTTTTGTAAATACAATATCCATTTCTAAAGTAGTAACACCCATGCCCACTGCGTTCAACATGGCAGGAATAGTATTCTCGGGCATTAATCCGCGGCAGCCGCGATGGCCTTGTTTATCAAAAAAAATCTTGTCCCCTGTAGGAGTATTTATTGCCTCTTTATTGTTTTCGCTCATTTTTTTTGAATTGTTACAGGCCAGTAAGATGAAGCAAAGCAATATCGTTTTGGAAATAATTTTCATGATTTTTTAGAGTAGAAGTTATGATATCGAACAAAGAACAAGGAATGCTGAAATGAAAATTGGAACGCCCAGTTTATCCTTCAATATTTCTTGTCAAATATTCATTACACATGTTCAAAATTTTACACCAGCACCTCCTGTATCTTCGTAGGCTCCATATTGGCATTTCGCATGGCAATACCACGGGCTGCATTACCTGCAAATTCTTCAAAAGCTGCCTTTGATATTTCATCATCGCTTACCATCACTGGCACACCAATATCTCCACCTTCCCGGATGTTTTGTACCAATGGTATTTGTCCGAGGAAAGGGATGTCAAATTCTTCTGCTAAATGTTTACCGCCGTTTTTTCCGAAAATATAATATTTATTATCAGGCAATTCTTCCGGTGTGAAATAGCTCATGTTCTCAACCAACCCGATCACCGGTACTTTCAGTTGCGCCTGGCCGAACATGGCAATACCTTTTTTCGCATCTGCCAATGCAACCAGTTGAGGCGTTGTTACAACGATCACACCTGTTACGGGAACAGTTTGTATCATCGTTAAATGAATGTCGCCTGTGCCCGGTGGCATATCTATCACCAGGTAATCCAGTTCACCCCAGTCTACTTCCGTTACAAATTGCCTGATGGCACTGCTAACCATCGGTCCACGCCAGATTACAGCCTGCTTCTCATCTATCAGCAAGCCAATGCTCATCACTTTTATTCCGAATTTTTCAATTGGTACGATCAAACCTTTATCACCGTTCTCTCTCATCATCGGCCTTTCACCACGAATACCAAACATGATATGCTGGCTTGGGCCATAAATATCAGCATCCATCAATCCAACTTTTGCACCGTTTGCGCCCAGTGCAATTGCCAGGTTTGCGGCAATGGTGCTTTTGCCAACACCGCCTTTTCCACTCACCACCGCAATGATATTTTTTACACCACCCAATATCGTTTTGCCATCCAGCCTGTTACTGCTTGTATTGCTCGTAAAGTTCACCGTTACATCGGCCTCTTTATCCACTAATATTTTGACGGCATTAATGCAGGCATTTTTAATCATATCTTTCAGTGGACAGGCGGGCGTGGTTAATACCACCGTAAATGAAACTTTATTGCCATCGATTGCAATATCCTTCACCATATTCAACGTTACCAGGTCTTTCCCAAGATCGGGTTCCTGCACATTGCTTAACGCTTTCAATACATCTTCCTTCGTCATGGTTCAATTATTTGTTAAAAAACATTTTTCTACTGCAAATTTAGCCATTGAAACCCTTACTTTGTTTATCATTTACGAAATGTTGTTATTTTTGATGCAGGCATTTGTTCATTCTTCAACATTGTTGTGTCACTCACTTGTACAGCAACAGCTTGAGCGACATTTTTAAAACTAAATAACCCGGGCTGGCCAACGTATGAAAATACTTTTACGATACATTGTCATCTTCATTTTTGTTTTCATAGCACCCGTAGCAGCCAGGGCCCAGTTTGAAAATTTCAAGGATTCGGTCGTTCAGCTTTTTGGGGTGGTCATGACCGCCGATAGCCTGAAAGGTATTCCTGCCGTAAGTATTGTGGTAAAAGGGCAGAATCGCGGAACCATTACGAACGATCGTGGTGTATTCAGTATCGTAGTATTAAAAGGAGATGTTGTAGAGTTTTCAAGCATCGGTTATAAGCCGCAATTGGTAAATATTCCCAAAGAACTGCTGGGCAACCAGCACAGTGTTATTCAGTTGATGACAAATGATACTGTTTTTCTTCCGGCAACCATTATCAAACCAAGAATAAGCAGGGAACAGTTTGAACGGGATTTTGTAACAACCAAAGTACCCGATGATGATATTACGGTTGCCCGCAACAACAATGACCAGGCTACGAGGCGTGTATTGATAGCTGGCTTGCCTTCCGATGGCAGGGAAGCTTCCAATCAATACTTACGACAGAGCGCCAATAAATTGTACTACTCCGGGCAGGTAGCTCCACAAAACATCTTCAATCCCTTTGCATGGAATGAATTCATCAAGGCCTGGAAGCGGGGTGATTTTAAGAAGAAAAAATATTAACAACAGCTAGTTTAAACGAATAATGCAGACCGGTTAATTCCCGAACAACGTTTCCTGCGCTCTCAGCGGTTAGCAAAATAATATTAGTAGCATTATTGAACCTACTACCACAGATTCACTGATTTCATTCCTGCGTTCGTGGCATTCTCTTCTTAATTCATTTCCTTTGTACCCACAAAGCCAACATAGAAAATGGAACCAACACAAAAAGCTGCTCTCGGTATGCACGGGCCAAGGATATTTTTAATAGGGTTCATGGGCACTGGTAAATCGCACTGGGGGAGGCAATGGGCAGATCTGCATGGTATGTCATTTATTGACGTAGATGAATTGATTGAGACTGCAGAAGGGCAAAGCGTTGTTGATATATTTGAAAAAGCAGGAGAGGAATATTTCCGGGTAAAGGAAGCAAGTATTTTAAGGGATCAGTTGCAGCAGCAACATTGTTTGGTTTCCTGTGGGGGCGGGGCACCTTGTTTCTACGATAATATGGATTGGATGAACGAAAATGGCATTACCATTTATCTCTCAGCATCACCAGCCTATATTCTCAAGAATGTAATGGATGAAAAAGAAAAAAGACCCCTCATCAAAAATGTAAATGAAGCTGAATTGCTTTTTTTTATTGAACAGAAATTAAAAGAACGAACCCCTTTTTATTGCAAAGCAAAAATGACATTGGATGCTGAAACACTCACAGTGCATAGTTTAAAAGGGATATTGCCATAACAAGTATAAATATTAATTATGCACAAAGGATTTTTAAGAGCAGGTGTTTTAATTGCAATGGTATCGGTTGCCATGGGCGCATTCGGTGCACATACTTTAAAAGGAATGATCGGCGATCATGCCATTGCAACTTTTGAGACTGGCGTGCGCTACCAGTTTTACCACGCCTTTGCATTGATTATTACCGGTATTTTGTACAAGGATTTCAAATTTAAAACAACGGCCTGGGCAGGCATGTTTTTTATTGTGGGAATAATTTTCTTTTGCGGTTCATTGTATTTTTTAACAGCGCTACAGGCCATGGTATCACCAAATTATAAATGGGTCGGGGCGATTACACCTTTCGGCGGACTGTCTTTTCTCGGAGGCTGGCTGCTACTATTCATCTCATTTTTTAAAAAGAATTAAAATCCACAAAACCCTAAACCCTCTAAACATCCAACCTTATTAAAGCAATCCCTCCAAACTCCTCAACAATTTCACTACGGTTCCATGATCATTTTCAATATAAAATTCAATTCCCACCTCATCCATTCTTTTTTTCATGTTCTTCAGGCCATTTCCAAACTGCCTTATTTTTTCAAAATCAATGCCTTTGCCAGTGTCATGAATCGTCAACGATAAAGCATTGTTCTCCAGTTGTAAATTTATCATCACCTCTGTAGCGCCTGAATGTTTAACAATATTATTCAATGCTTCTTTTACCACTAAAAATACATTGCGTCTTATTTCACCAGCTACTACCAGTTCCGGCAACTGATCAGGTAATTTAATGCGGCAATCGATACCTGTATTGTCGAAATATTCCAATGCATAACTCCTGATATAGGCCACCATATTTCCCAACGTATCATTGCTGCTGCTCATACTCCAGATAATGGCATTCATTTTATTCAGCAATTCGTTTGCCGAGGTTGAGATTTTTTCTATTTCCGGCATCGCCGTATCTCCCATCTTGCTTTTGGCAAGTTCGCTGAATAGCCTGATCGTGGTCATACCAGCACCAAGGTCATCATGCATATCTGCGCTAATACGGTTACGTTCTTCCTGCTGTGCATTGATTACAGCCAGTTTTGTTTCAAATATCTTTTTCTCTACTTCAAGTTTCGTAGCTTCCTGTTCCTGTGTTTTTTCAATAAGGTCGCGACGGTTCTTATATGCTAATCCGAGCAGGAAGAAAAATACTGCCATGATAATACCCAACTCAAAGTAGAACAGCGCCGACGTTAACAGGGAACTGGTATAAACGCCTGTTAAAATGATAAGCAGTGAAATGATGGAAAAGAAAATCTGGGCAGCACTTCCCATGGCAAGGTATTGCATCAACCTGTCTTTATGCCTAAGCCCTTTCACGATAAATACAGTGCCAATGAGCAGGGCCAGTATCTTCATGGAGTTCTCTATGATCATCCCCAGGATGCTGGTGCCATTCGTAAAATGAACATAAGTGAATACCAACATTAAAACGGCCAGTATCCATGCTTCTACCTTAAATAATTTATCAAGCACCACATGGTTATGCTTCGTATCTAAAAACCTGCGGATGAATGCCAGGTAAAATATAGTACCCACGATCAGAAAAATAAGGTCGAGGTAACTCATAAAAAACGCAGTGAACCAACCAGGCATCCTGTTCAGGTAAGATGAAAAGAAGATCAGGAAGAACATACAGACAGAAAATGCACAGTGGTACAAAAATTCTATTTTATAACTCAGGAAATAATTCACCAGTGTAAATAATATCATCATGAGCAACACACCGCATAATATATAACTGGCGATCCTTTTGTCGCGGTGGGAATTGGATAATTCCATGATGAAATTTTGTAAAAAATCAGGGTTAACGATCACTGCTTTGATGCGTTCATATTCAGTTTGGGAAAATGTTAACTTCAGTAAAAAAGTATGGGGTTTCCCTGCTGGTACTTTCAGGTAAACCACACCCTTGTTAGAATTGGCACCAGCGATTTTCTCTAATCCCTTTGCAGTTCTTTGATAAAGCATTATATTATCGTAAAACATGCCAGGGTAGAAATAAAATTCCTGCGGCGTGCCTGAAACGTTCTGCAGGCTGAACTGCAGGTAGAGTGGTTTGTTGAAATGCCGTTTCGGCACATCCTTCCTGTCGGCAAAATCCTGTAGCGGTGTAAATGCAGTTAATGGTATATCGCCGGCCGGGTATAGGCCGGCGCTGTCAATATAGATGAAGGTATTTTTTTCAATGTTTAAAGAACTGCCCAGCGAATCTATTTTTACTACCAGGCTGTCGGCCCCACGCTGTGAAAAAGCACTTGTGAGAAGCAGGCAGATCAGTAATGTGAAAATAATTCTTTTCAAAACGGCTGGTTTGCTGTCAAACCTACATAAATTCGTTCATACTACATACAGTCCTTAAATTTGCGTGTTAGTAATATCACTGTTTGATTTTTATATCTTTGTTACAGATGGCCAATAAAGCAAAATCGCAAAAATCCAAAGAGGAACCTGTTAAGCCGGATACACTTAAGCAGGAAAAGGAAGTTGAGATCGAAGTAAAACAATTACTCAAGGACGAACGTACCCATAAGATAGCAGGTAGTATTTGCCTGCTGTTGTCGATTCTATTCTTTATAGCATTTACTTCTTACTTGTTTACCTGGGATGAAGACCAGGATAAGGTTTTCCAGCATGGTTACCGTTTACTAATTGGCACAGATACCAAAGTTGCCAACCTTATGGGCACGTTCGGTGCCTTTATCGCTCATTTTTTTATTTACAAGGGGTTTGGTGTTGCATCTTACCTCATCTGCAGTCTGTTCTTTGTACTCGGTGTTAATTTGTTTTTCGGAAAAAAGGTTTTCTCAGTATTAAGAAATATAAAATATATTTTGCTGGGGTTGCCATTGATCAGTATTACTGCTGCTGTGATTATGAATGGTAATGCATTCCCATGGGGAGGTGCTGTGGGTGATATGACCAGGGAATGGATGTACCGGGGAATCGGCCAGATAGGTACCATCGGTATCATTGCAGTTGCCTTCCTGGCTTACGTGATCTGGCGCTTTAACCCTGATTTCAAAATACCTTCGATGGGTAAAAAGCCAGAAACTAAACCGGTACCCGCAATAGAAAGTATTGCGCGGGAAGAATGGCCCGACGAGGATAACAGCCTCGAGGCTATTATCAAAGTGAATACAATGAAAGGTAATGCTGCAATGGCTAATGTACCGGCCGATAAATCTGATCATAACCACGAACTGACCATTGTTGAAAAAGAAGAGCACGTAGTAGATCAGAAACCGGTTAAAGAAAAACCCCTGGACGTGGTGGAAATAGAAGAAATACCAGTGGCGCTGGCACCTCAAAAAACGAAACCGCTATCAACTGTTCCCTCCGGGCTAGAGCTTGAAATAAAAACTGCTGAAGAGAAACCTGTGGAAGAACCGATGACCGTAGAAAAAGTGCATCAGTTAAAACCTTATGACCCGGTGTTAGATCTCCGTGATTATAAATATCCAACGATCGATCTGTTAGAGAACCACGGCAGTGAAAAAATTGTACAGGATGCTGCTGAACTGGAGAACAACAAGAACCAGATCATCAATACACTGAAAAATTATGATATCAATATCCAGCGGATTTCTGCAACGGTAGGCCCGACCGTTACCTTGTACGAGATCATTCCTGCCGCCGGTGTACGTATATCCAGGATAAAAAACCTGGAAGATGATATTGCCCTAAGCCTTGCGGCACTTGGTATACGTATCATTGCGCCTATTCCGGGTAAGGGAACCATTGGTATTGAAGTGCCAAATGCAAAAAAGACATTGGTGAGCATGAAGACCTTGCTTTCATCTGAAAAATTCCTAAAGAATAATTTCTCACTTCCTATTGCCATTGGTAAGAAGATCGATAATGAGAATTTTATAGTCGACCTGGCAAGCATGCCTCACTTGTTGATGGCAGGCGCTACCGGCCAGGGTAAATCTGTTGGGTTGAATGCAATCCTGGTTTCCCTGCTATACTCAAAGCATCCATCGCAATTGAAGTTTGTATTGGTAGATCCGAAAAAAGTGGAGCTGAGTATTTATCGTACGATCGAAAAACATTTCCTGGCAAAATTACCGGGCGAAGAAGATGCGATCATCACTGACACAAAAAAAGTGATCCATACACTGAATGCCATGTGTATTGAAATGGATAACAGGTATGACCTCTTGAAAGAAGCGGGTTGCCGAAATATTAAAGAGTACAACGAAAAATTCATTGCCAGGAAACTGAATCCGGAAAAAGGCCACCAGTTCCTGCCATTTATTGTATTGGTGGTAGATGAGTTTGCCGACCTTATCATGACTGCAGGAAAAGAAGTGGAAATGCCCATTGCACGGTTGGCTCAGCTGGCAAGGGCCATTGGCATTCACCTCATCATTGCAACACAAAGGCCATCTGTAAATATCATTACAGGAACCATTAAAGCTAATTTCCCTGCACGTATAGCGTTTAAGGTGAGCAGTAAGATCGACAGCCGTACCATCCTGGATGCAGGTGGCGCAGAACAGCTAATTGGTAAAGGTGATATGCTGATCAGTTATAACGGAGATATCGTAAGGCTTCAATGTGCTTTTGTTGATACCCCCGAGGTAGATAAGATCGTGGATTTTATTGCCGATCAACGTGGATATCCCGATGCATTCCTGCTGCCCGAATATGTAGATGAAAAAGAAATGGAGGGCAGGGATTTTGACGTTAATGATAAAGATTCATTGTTTGAAGATGCTGCCAGGCTTATTGTTGGCAGCCAGAGCGGTAGCACTTCCTTACTTCAAAGAAGAATGAAGCTTGGTTATAACCGTGCAGGCCGGCTGATGGATCAACTGGAAGCTGCCGGCATTGTAGGCCCAAACCAGGGCAGTAAAACGAGGGATGTACTAATTAAAACAGATGCCGATCTCCAGCAGCATTTGAATGAGATCATGTAATGCATGCGCTGTTATTTAATAAATTATTCATGCTGTTTGTTAATGTATGGAAGGCATCGCCGTAGCAATTTTAGCCGGAAACCACCTCTTCCTTAAACTATTTACAGTCTTTTAAGTTTTCTATCCCCTCATGTGGGAATCTGGCATAGCCGCAATTGCAATTTGGCTTACATGTTGATATATTCATAATATCCCTTCCCTGGCCAGTAATAAAATCCGTCAGCACAAGAATAAACCCGATGGTCTATTGTATAAAATAATTACTTATGAACACAGCATCAAAAATTGCCGAAATGGGTATGATAAACATGCTTTCGCAGATTAAAAATCCCCTGACCAATATAAAATTATGCCTTGAGTTACTGGAATCTGACGCGGCACTACAGAATCAACACATATATTACGACATCATGAGAAGCAGTACGAGTGAAATAGAATCTACCATTAAAGATCTATGTGCATCCTTCCAGGATCTGGGCATATCGTTACATGTTGGAACCGATAGTACATATACCAATATTGAATGACAGGATGTATGAGGAAATTATTTCCCACGGTGATCATTAATATGCTTCTCAATTGTTTCTTTCAACAACTCTATGTTGAAAGGCTTTTCTAAATATCCTTCTGCATGGATATTTTTTGAGATTTCCTTTATATCTGAATTGGCTGAAAATACGATTACAGGAATGTGTTTTGTTGCGGGGTTGTCTTTGATAATGCCGATTGCAACTTCGCCCCCGATCTGTGGTATCCATAGATCCATCAAAATAATATCAGGCTTTAAAAGCGCAATATCATTTACTACATCGTCAGTATGTGACATAGTTTCAACCCGGTAATTATTTTTTAATAGAATAGCCTTGCAGAGAAACAATATTGATTCATCATCATCGTATATCAGTACGCATTTTTTCATATTTACAGGTATATGCTTTTTAGGCATTGCAAATATAATCCGTTTTTTTGTTCAGTTAATTTTTGCTCAGGGGTAGTGTAAAATAAAATGTACTTCCTTTCCCGGGCTTGCTTTCTACCCACAGTTTTCCCTGGTGCCTTTCTATGATCTCATGAGAAATGAACAGGCCAATGCCGAGGCCCTGAAAATGAACGGCATGTTCCTCAACCCTGAAGTATTTATTAAATACTTTTTCAAGATTTGGTTTAGAAATGCCAATGCCATTGTCTTTAACAGATAATAGTATTTCATCATTTTTCTGTTCACAGTGTATGTAAACCTCTTTCCTGTTTGGGGAATATTTAATCGCATTGTTGAGTAAATTAATAACCACCTGCTGCAGCCTGTTCTTATCGCCTGTAATCAGGTTTTTGATACTGCCGGTTTTTACGATTGTATGCTTGTTGGATGCATGTTGAATATCATCTACAGCATTATTGATCATATCATTAAAATTGAAACTGCTGATATTATAGTCGAGTTTACCAAACTGGAGTTTACTCGAATCCAGTAGTTCGTTGATAAGTTCATTGAGCCTGTTGACCGACTCACTTGCTTTTTTAGCATAGGCATTTGCTTCATCGTTGGTTTTATCCAGCGATAGTTCCAGCAGTTGCAGGTAGCCTTTGGCGGTGGTAAGTGGCGTTTTCATTTCGTGACTGGCAATGCTTATGAATTCGTCTTTTTGCTGCTGTTTTATTTTCTGTTCCTCGATATCTGTGTGCGTTCCCAGCCAAACGGTTACCTTCTCACTTTCATCTTTTTGTGCAATCCCGCGACTCAGGTGCCAGCGGTATATACCATCGTATCGAAGGAAGCGATGCTCGAGTTGAAAATTTTCACCGGTTTTAATAGAATTCAGCCAGGTTTCTTTATTGTGGTTCCAATCATCGGGGTGAATTATTTTTTCCCAGCCCAGCCCTTTCAG
>JBBQZY010000023.1:0-37731 GCA_038207305.1 Chitinophagales bacterium | reverse complement strand
CTCTTTTGAAACAGGGAAGCAAGTTTACCGGTAGTATTGTGGGCATAGTAATAACCATCATCAGCCACTGATAAAAGCGCCGTTTTCAGTTCATAAGGATGAATATCTTTTTTTAAAAAACCTCTAACCCCAACCTGCAATAATCTTATCAAAGCGATCTCGGAATCATACATTGTAAGGATCAGTATTTTCACAGCAGGATATGTTTCCTGCAGCCATTGAGCCACTTCATAACCATCCATCTCGGGCATATTGAGGTCTAAAACAACTATATCCGGCTGCTGGCCAGCTTCTATGATCCTGACGAGTTCTTTTCCATTTGATGCAACAGCCATGATCCTGCATTCCTCAAAAGAATCGATCAAGGTTGCCAGTGCATCTCTTAGCAGCACATGGTCATCTGCTAATATGACTTTATATATTTCCTTCGTTTTCATGTATAGGCATTTCAATCCTTATCGTGGTTCCGGTTCCTGGTTCACTGTGTACATGGCAACTACCTTTCAGCCATTCTGCACGCCTTTTCATATTGGCCATACCAGTACCCTTTTTGCAAGCATCGCCATTTATAAATCCCTTCCCGTTATCGCATATATCCAGTTCTACAAATTCTATATTATACTTTAATGAAATGATTATTTCCGTAGCAAAAGCATGTTTCATAATATTATTCAGCGCTTCCTGTACGATCCTGAAAAGTATGAGTTCTTTTTGAGTATCCAGGAAAACAGACTCTCCATAAACAGCTAATTTAATGCAGTACACTTTTGATTTATTCAATTGGGCAACTTCAAATTCAAGTGCCTTGATCAGTCCGTTATTCAAAATTATTTCAGAACTCATGCTTCGGCTGATATCACTCAGGTCATTGATAGCTTCACTGATCATTTCAACTGAATCGATTAATTGCACAGCTGCCTTATCAGTATTTTCAAGGTTCAAGGTATTCAAATGCAATTTCGCAAGTGTAAGCTTTTGCCCAATGTTATCGTGTATTTCCCTGCTTATATTTTCGAAGGTTTGTTCTTGTATCTCCACCTGTGACTGCAGCATTTCATTTTCATGCGTAATCTTAAGTTTATTAAGATCTTTGTAATATGCATTTTGCTTTTGTTGATAGCGATAAATAATATAAGTTACAAAGCTGATCAGAAGTATGATCAAAAAGGTACATACAAGAATAAAAATAGTTAAGTTTTCTGCAGACGAATTGCGCATAAATAAGCTTTAATAAAAAATAGATGCATTATTGAATAGCAAAACATCGAAATACATGCGAATAATCGATAAATTTCTATTGAAATTTTACTATGCAAAAAATCAACTGTAACAAGAATAGGAATATGTACACTCATAGAAAAAAATATACCTGTAATAATCCAAAAGGAAGGTTCTTTTAAAAGATTTAGTGTAGGTATATAATTGAAAAGCTGATAATAATAAAGTAGACAAAAAAGCATAAGACCAAAATTCGCTATTCCAAATGCAGTTGTATTTATTTGTATCAGAGAATCATTTGACAAAAAGACAACAATTAAAAAAATAAAGGTGACAAAAATTATTTTTAAATAATAACATTTTTTAACATTTGGAATAGCTCTGATTATAAAAAAACTTAAAAACCAATAATGAAAAATTAATGAAATATTATTGGTGAAATTTGCAAAAAAAATAAAAGGTCTGTAAAGATTATTAGCTACTAAAGCAAGACTTATTGTAACTACCCCGATAGTAGGATACCAAAAAAATCTTTGCAAGTAAAATGGTATTTTATCATTACTTATTAATCGAAGACTTATTATAAAAGATAAGACTATACAAATAGCTTGACAATTAAAAATCATATTGGCAAAATGATTACTCATATTCCTATTTCTCCACAAGTATAATTATTAACCTCAATAATTCTAAGAGAAAAAAACAGTATTTCCCCGTTGTTTTTCCCCTTCCCAAAATCACCGAACCGCTATTTTTGAACATAATATTTAATCCATACCCCATTCTAAACATCAAATTAAAGAATGACCAGGTTAAAATCCGATACTGGTCATTCTTTGTTGTATTATAAAATAACACAATCCTGAGAAATATTTTGAGTGTTTTTTAGCCAGGAAAATATCATTTGCTGCGGTAATCCTCACATTCAAAAATAGTTTTTATGCATTAGCGCAAATTTGTGCGTAAAATCCCCATATACGCATTAGGGTAATTACACCCTATCTTGTGGCAACCAATAATTTCGGCATTCTTAAACCGTTCTACATGAGTAAACTTACTATCCAAAAAAACACTATTTTTACCTCATAAATTATGAAGCCAGATAACCAGGAACCGATAAAAGTTATTATTTGCGACGATCACGTGCTTTACAGGGCCGGTGTTAAGACTGCATTGAGTTCCAAAAAAGACCTAAAAGTCATTGCAGAAGCAGATAACGGGGTTCATTTACTTAACCTCATCAAGTCATTGCCGCCAGACGTCATTCTACTTGATATACAAATGCCCATCATGGATGGCATTACAGCCTTGCCCGAAATTAAAAAGATCTGCCCTGATACAAAGATTATCATGCTTACGATGCTTGACGATAACAGTATGATCACCAAACTCATGGAGTTGGGTGCCAATAGCTACCTTTCCAAAACGAGTGATAGCGAGGTGATCTACGAAGCCATTAAAACATGTTTTGAACAGGAATACTACTTTAACTCATTAACCAACCAGGCACTGCTTAGCAACCTGAAACAACGAAATGTGGCTGCACCTCACCAGATGGCTACACAAGATGTTCACCTGAATGACAAAGAAACAACCATACTAAGGTTGATGTGCGAAGAAAAAAGCACTAAAGAAATTGCTGATATGGTAGATCTTAGTCCACGTACCGTAGAAGCGATCCGTGATAAACTGAAAGTAAAAACAGGTTCTAAAACAACTGCAGGACTAATCATGTATGCAGTAAAACATAAAATCATAGAAGAAATGTGACCCCCACATTTTATTAAATAAAATCTCCGTAATTACGGAGATTTTTTATTTTACAGTAATATGAACTTTATAAATTTTAATGGTAAACTGGTTGAAGAACAAACACCGGTTATTCCTGCCGACAACCGCGGTCTCAGGTATGGCGATGGTCTTTTCGAAACGATCAAATTCAAACAGCATGAACTCATCCTGCTCGATGAACATTTCTCCAGATTATGGAAAGGAATGCAACTCTTAAAGTTTGATATCCCAAAGCTTTTTACTCCCGACAGTCTGCAAAAACAGATTCTCCAGTTGATCAAAAAAAATAAACATGCAACTGCAAGGGTCCGTATTTCTATTCACAGGGGAAATGGTGGTTTATTTGATACGCTTAACCACAGCCCGATCTATATTATTCAATCATGGCCGATAGCAGATTCGAATGCAATACTGAATGAAAATGGATTACAGCTTTGCATCTACCGGGATGCAAAAAAAACGATCGATCATTTCAGTAACCTGAAACACAATAATTACCTGCCGTACTTTATGGGCGCCCTTTTTGCAAAAGAACAGCAATGCAATGATGTTGTAATCTTAAACAATCACGACAGGATTTGCGATAGCGCTATTGCCAATATATTCATGATAAAAAACGGGAATATATTTACGCCTTCTCTCCCGGAAGGTTGCGTTGCTGGTGTAATGCGAAAATTCATTTTAAAGGAGTTGTCAGCACTTGAATATACCGTTACCGAAACAGCCATCACGGTTGAAGACATATTAAATGCCGATGAAATATTCCTTAGCAATTCTATCTATAATATGCGCTGGGTAGCAGCGATTGAAGGAAATAGGTTTACAAATCATATCAGCAGAAAAATATTCGAATCCCTGGCTAAAACAAAACCACTTATTTTTTGTTGAATCTGCATAGCAAGTTAACCATGAAGGAAGTTGTAAATATTTTTTGGTTTAGAAGAGATCTTCGCCTCGATGACAATGCAGGGTTATACCATGCCCTCAAAGCGGGTAAACCTGTGATACCGATTTTTATTTTCGATACGAACATACTGGATAAACTCGAAAACAAAACAGACAGGCGTGTTACATTCATTCATGCTGCCCTGGAAGCCATACAAGAGAAATTAATTGCATTGGGTTCTTCATTAATCATATTGAACGATAGCCCTGAAAATGCTGTTAAAGAATTGATCAGCAAATACAATGTAGCGAGTATTTTCACAAACCATGATTATGAACCTTATGCTGCGGAAAGGGATAAAAGAACCGCAACTATCCTGCAGGAAAAAAATATTTCCTTTAAAACTTTCAAGGACCAGGTTATTTTTGAAAAAGACGAAGTCGTAAAAGATGATGGCAAAGCATACACAGTGTTCACGCCTTACAGTCGAAAATGGAAAGCAACACTAAAGCCTTTCTATTTAAAACAATATCCCTGTAAAAAGTATTTTAAAAATTTCTATAAACAGCCGGCTAAAAAAAATCCATTGTTAAAACAAATCGGATTTTCAGAAACCGGTCAGCCATTTCCTCCCAAAGAATTGAACGAAGAACTGGTAAAGAAATATGCTGCCCAAAGAAATTTCCCGGGTATAGGAGGAACAAGCAAACTGGGTATTCATTTACGATTTGGCACTATCAGCATTCGTCAACTTGCCGCAAAAACATCCAATCTTTCAGAAACATTTTTAAATGAATTGGTCTGGCGTGATTTCTATCACATGATCCTCTGGCATTTCCCACAAGTTGGAAAAGGATTTTCATTCAAACCGGCTTATGAAAATATTGAATGGCGGAGAGACAATGGTGAATTTGAAAAATGGTGCAACGGGTTAACGGGATACCCCATCGTGGATGCAGGTATGCGTGAACTAAATGAAACAGGATTTATGCATAACAGGGTAAGGATGGTTGTTGCTTCGTTTTTATGTAAACATTTATTACTCGATTGGCGGTTGGGCGAAGCATACTTCGCAGAAAAATTACTCGATTTCGACCTGGCAGCAAACAATGGTGGCTGGCAATGGGCATCCGGCAGTGGCTGTGATGCAGCGCCTTATTTCAGGATATTCAACCCTTACCTGCAAACAAAAAAATTTGATCCCAATTTGGATTATATAAATAAGTGGGTTCCCGAATTCCAGGAATTCACTTACCCCAAACCGATCGTTGACCATGAATTTGCCAGGAAGCGTTGTCTGGAAGTTTATTCAAATGCATTGAAGAAAGAGAACAATTAAACAACGAATACGTTTTCAACTTCCTTATCAATTCCATTTACATTGTTATAAACAGCGATGATCTTTTTCACTGCATTCTTTCCGGCTTCACCCAGCTCCAGTGAATAATCATTTACATACAGGTCGATATGTTTCCGCATCACATCTTCACTCATTTCCTGCGAATGGCTTCGTATATAATTATTTAGTTCAGGATAATTATTAAAAGCATATTGAATACTTTTTTTGATCAACCTGTCAACCTGTTGTTGAATAGCTCGATTTATCTTCCTGTTTGCAACGATTCCACCCAATGGTATCGGGTTACCTGTTTGTTTTTCCCAATAATCACCCAGGTCTGTGATCTTAATCAGTCCTTTTTGTTGGTAGGTGAACCTGTTCTCATGAATGATAACACCCAGGCCCTTACCCTCCAGCACAAAATTTTCAATTTCATCATATCTCAGGAAAATCTTGTTTTTTGCCTTCGGATAAGCCAGTGAAAAAAGCAAATGTGCTGTCGTATTTTTTCCAGGGATCGCAATGGGATTTTCCTCAACATTCAACATACCTTGTTCCTTGTTCGTTATTAGCAACGGCCCTACTCCCCTTCCCAATGCACTGCCGCTGTTTAATAGCACATAGTTTTCCAATACCAATGGCAACACCCCATAACTAAGTTTTGTGATAGCCAACTTGCCGTCTAAAGCCCAGCTGTTAAGTGTTTGAACATCTTCTAAAACCGGCTCAAATATCAATCCTTCCGCGTCGATCTTACTATTCACAAGTGCGTCAAAAATAAAAGTGTCATTTGGACATGGAGAAAAACCGATCGTGAGATTCATGGGGGAATGGTTAATTGGTTGGGTGTATTTTAAAATTGGTTTAGCTGATCAATTCGATTGCTATATAGTTTCAATGTTATAAAATTTCTCAATGCTCAACCCTCAACCCTCCGACCAATTCACCCAACGCCTGGTTCAATCGGTCAATGGCTTCATGAGTCTTCCATTTTGTTTTATCACGTTCACCCACAAAATTGCTAATGCTTCTTAATTGTAAAAAAGGCATATTTTCCTGTAGGCATACAAAGTGCAAAGCTGCTCCCTCCATGGTCTCAATCTGCGGATTGAATTTTGAAGTAAGTGTAGCTATCTTGTTTTTTTCATCTGTTACAGTATTTACCGTAATGGCTCTTACTTTTTGTACAGAGAACTCTTTTAATATTTCATCATCGGCCTTTAACCAGCCATTTGTAAAAGGAGCAATGTTTTCATCAGCAAAACCTTTTTCAAAAATCGTATAGAAATTGCCTTTTTCTGTTATGCCAAGATCAGCAAAGTTGTCCGCGGCCACCAGTACGATTTCGCCCAAAGCCGGGGATTCAGCAAAACTACCTGCTATTCCTGCCTGTATCACCAGGTCGTAATCAATCTGTTGAAGCCTTTTTGTAAGATGATAGATAGTCGAAGGGCTGCCAACACCAGTGATCAAATGATCAATAACAGGGTTTTGCGCAAGAAAAGGGGCAATTTCCAGTTCTGAGGCTGCTACCAATAAGATTTGCATGCTACAAATTTCGCACTTATGCTTTATATTTCCCCTAATACTGGCTAACTTTGCAAAAATTTTGGAGAAGCGATGGTTTATATTACCAGGATAGAACATTTCAATGCTGCACATAAATTATACAATCCTTCATGGAGCAGGGAAAAGAATGAAGCCGTTTTTGGCAAATGTGCCAATGAGAACTGGCATGGTCATAATTTTGAATTGCATGTAACCTTGAAAGGAAGTCCGGATGAAGGCACCGGTTTTGTTTTTGATGTAAAGAAACTAAGCATGATTGTCCAGGAGCACGTAATAGAAAAACTGGATCACAAGAATCTGAATGTAGACGTTGAATTCATGAAAGATAAACTTTGCTCTATTGAAAACCTGGTGATCGCTGTCTGGCAGCAACTAGCACCGAAACTGCCTCCAAACGTTTCCTTACATGCTTTGAAATTATATGAGACACCCCGTATTTATGTAGAATATTACGGAGAATAAAGATAATCTTTCAACAATTTGTACATTTGGGTACGATAACGGCCGTGCATTCCATCGTAGATAAACAGCACACTTCTGTTTTAAAAGCGTTTTTTTAATAAGTAGCCGGTAAATCGCAGAACATTTTTATCATTCATTTGTTTATTTGATCCATGAACAACAAAGTTTCCGTTTATAGAAAAGAGCATTTCAACGCTGCACATCGTTTGACCAACCCGCTGTGGGATGATGCAAAAAATGACGCGGTGTTTGGCAAATGCAACAACCCGCATTACCATGGGCATAACTATGAACTCGTTGTAAAAGTTACAGGCGTTCCTGATATAGATACAGGTTATGTAATGGATATGAAGATCCTCAGTGACCTGGTAAAGGAAAATATCATTGAGCGTTTTGATCATAAAAATCTTAATGAAGACTGTATCGATTTTAAGACACTAAACCCAACAGCTGAAAATATTGCGATCGTGATTTACAATATTTTAAGGCCTGCTGTTGATTTCACATTAGACCTGCAGATCAGGCTTTATGAAACCGAAAGAAATTTTGTAGAATACCCAGTTTAAAATAACATTTTCAATCTGATTAAATGGCTTATAAAAAAATTGAATCCTATGATGAAGCAATCACTGCTTCTCTCATAAAAACTTACAAAGAAACGATTGGTTTACTTGGTGAAGATCCGGAAAGAGAGGGCCTTGAAAAAACGCCTGAGCGTGTAGCAAAAGCAATGCAATACCTCACGCAGGGCTATTCGCTTGATGCAAATGCAATTCTTGAATCGGCGAAATTTCATGAAGATGTAAGCGAAATGGTGATCGTAAAAGACATTGAATTGTATAGCATGTGCGAACATCATATGTTACCATTTTATGGAAAAGCGCATGTGGCCTACATTCCCAATGGCTTCATAACGGGCCTTAGTAAGATCGCTAGGGTGGTTGATGTTTACAGCCGCAGGTTACAAGTACAGGAAAGATTGACTCAGCAGATACTGACTGCTATAAAAGAAAGTTTACACCCGTTGGGTGTGGCTGTTGTTATCGAAGCTTCCCATTTGTGTATGATGATGAGGGGTGTTTCGAAGCAAAATTCGGTTACAACTACTTCAGCATTTTTTGGTGAGTTCGAAAAGAATGAAACAAGAAGTGAGTTCATGAAATTGATCAGTGCCAAACTGCATTGATAAATATTTTATATTTTAATCACAATCCCTCTTATTGAGGGATTTTTTATTTTCTTTGTATAAGATAATAATCACAACATGAAACATGCATATATATTCCCGGGACAAGGATCTCAATTCACCGGAATGGGAAAAAATTTGTACGACAATAATGAAGCGGCCAAACAATTATTCGAAGATGCCAATGATATACTTGGCTTCCGCATTTCAGATATCATGTTTACCGGAACGGATGAGGATCTGAAAAGAACAGCCATTACACAACCGGCCGTATTCATACATTCCGTTGTTGCATTCAATAGTTTGGGTAATATACTACCTGATATGGTTGCAGGTCATTCACTGGGAGAGTTTTCTGCATTGGTTGCCAATAAGGCTTTGAATTTTTCAGATGCATTAAAATTAGTTTCCATCAGGGCAAAAGCCATGCAAAAAGCCTGTGAATTACATCCGTCTACTATGGCGGCGGTATTGGGATTGGATGATGGTAAAGTAGAAGAAATATGCCAATATGTAACAAATGAAACCGGTGAGATCGTAGTTGCTGCAAATTATAACTGTCCTGGTCAACTTGTTATCAGTGGTTCATTAAAAGGAATAGATATTGCCTGCGAAAAATTAAAATCTGCTGGTGCAAGAAGAGCGCTTGTACTTCCTGTTGGAGGAGCATTCCATTCTCCGCTTATGCTCCCTGCAAAAGAAGAACTGGCAGCAGCCATCAATGAAACAATATTCAACGAACCTACTTCGCCGGTTTATCAGAATGTTGTTGCCAAAGCAATAACTGATCCTTCCGCAATAAAAGAAAATCTAATTGCGCAACTTACCGGTCCCGTAAAATGGACACAGTGCGTGCAGGCAATGATTGCTGATGGTGCCTCACATTTCTCAGAATGCGGCCCAGGAAAAGTATTGCAAGGACTTGTAATGAAGATCAATAAAGATATGTTAGTGGATGGGGTGAACTAATTAAGTAAGACCTTGAAAAAGTCCCATAGTTGCTGTCATGTCGACGAAGAAGACATTTGTCTGACATACTACAGATGAAGGGCTAAACCAGCTCGGGATGACAAAATAAACATAAGTTAAAAAAAATCCGGGCGAAGTATAGTACTTCGCCCGGATTTTTTTAGAAATAATATTTTACTGCCTGTGTGGTAACATACCTCTGATACCCATATCAACAGCAAAATCTCCATCTCCCGGATCAAACGTACCTGGACCGGAAACTTCTTTCCACTCAAAACTTTTATTGGTAGATAATGAAACAATGATCGTAATATCAGCAGTTTCATTTCCTGTAATTACAAGTGGCGCGGCAAACTGGCCTGTTACCAGGCAAGAGCCGGCAGGTATCGGCGAAGTTGCAAACAACGGATTGGGAACAGTAGTTGCCCCGGCAGGTGCCTGACCACTATTTACAAAACTACCAACACCTGGCACATTGGTTTCAAAGCCCCAATAACCCTGATCCTTGTTAGCATTTACATTTACGGTGGAAGTCTTTATCTTGTAATTCTGTACATAGGTGCGGAAACCTATAAAAGATGCAAGTGTTCCCGTGTAACTAACCCCTGCCGACCTGAATTTAATATCATAATTCTGGTAAGCCAATGAAACACGCAACCAATTGTAAGTGCCCGCTGCAAAAGAGCTGATGGGAACCTTTAGAAATGTTTGTCCCTGGCTTGCAAAAGTGGACTGGTTGAAATCAATGGCGTTAGCTCCTGCAACTGAAGTTTCAGGTGCTTTATATAAAATAGCGCCAGCACCTAAGCCTGTAAATTGATTGGGCGTCATCTCTACATAATGTGCACTCATAAAATTGAATACAGGTGATTGTGCTCCATGATCTGCAGGTATTGTAGACGGCTGCCCAAGTGCATTTAGACGAATCTGTGTTGAATCGAACTTAAAAACAAAATTGATTGAAGGGCCAGTTGGGATGATCGGGGCTGGCGTTTCGGTATTCTTACAGGAACTACTACTGAGTGCCAGCAATACAAGCCCTGGCAAAACAAATGATCTTGTCATATTCATACAGTTTTTTTAAAGGTAAAGAGGTAAAACAAATAGTTGCAATTTTTATTGCAGCATTACCTGTTAATAAAATGGGAAAATAAAAGTATGAGATTTACTGAATGATCGTGGTAGTTCCTTTTCGCTGAAGCTTTCTGCCAAAATAATCTACAGCCTCTGCTATCCAAACAAAACTACTCATATTTTGAAGAGAACCTTTGATCCTTCCATCCCAGCCTTCCTGCTGGTTGGTGGTATAGAATACCATTTGTCCAAAGCGGTTGAATACTTTAAAATATGTGAAAGATTTTATGCCAACCGGAAAAGCCCTAAGCACATCATTTATGCCATCGCCATTGGGTGTAAAGGAAGTAGGAACATAGATTTCCGGACCCTTATATGTTTTTATCCGGATAGAATCAATTCCTTCGCAACTGTTAGCAGTACTTGCAGTAACAATAAATAATACGTCAGCAGCTGTAAGTACAGCTACCGGATTTTTTATGAAAGGATCATTTAGCCCTGTTGATGGCGCCCAGTAATATTTTACAAATCCTGTATTGTTTACATCAACCGCATTTAACTGCAATGGTTGGTTTATAGCCACCGCTGTATCATTGCCTGCAAAAAGTTTAGCAGGTTTTGAAACGCTGATCACCACATCATCTTTTGACAATGAAACGCAACCATTCGCATCTGTTACCGTAAGTAAATAGGTGATGGTTGCGGGTTTTGTAACACGTGGGTTATTTGTATCGGTACTTGATAAATAACTGGCAGGTTCCCATTTATAAATCACCCCACCAGAACCCAATAATCGTGTATCAGCACCATAACAAATGGTTGAATCATTGCCCGCATTTGCGTGAGGAGCCGGGTTAACCAATACGAACACCGAATCTTTTTTGCTACATAAACCCAGGGTTGCAGTTACATAATACTGTGTTGTTGTTGTTGGATTAGCAACAGGCGTTAAACTGGTAGCGTTGCTCAATGTTGCAGCAGGAGACCAAACTACACTGCTACCGTTTGTTGTGGCAGTTATGATCGCGTTCTTTCCTTCACACATCGTTGGACTTGCACCCATACTCAACGTCATGGTATTATTAAATTGAACCAATACATTTGTTAAGCTGCTTGTACAGCCGTTATTATCTTTCACCGTAACCGTATAAGTTCCCGGAGCAACATTAAAAATATTACTGTTCTGAAAACTTATGCCATCAACTGAATATTGCAAAGCTGGTTTTCCACCTGTTGCAGTAACCGTTATTTTACCATCAGCAGTACCGGTGCAGGAACCGTTCACCACAACAGCATTTGTGATCAACAGATCGGGATATGCCTGGTTAATATTTACAACCAGGCTATCAATACAACCCGTTGCATCTTTTACTTTGATGGTATAAGTTCCGACGATGAGATTATTGAAAGTTGCAACTGATTGGAAAGGCCCATTGTTGATTGAATACTCAACGGCAGGTAACCATTCAGCATCAGTTGAAACAACAATTTGACCGGTGGCTGAAAGATGGCAATTTACATCTCTTGTTGAAACCAGTTTTAGTCTCTTCCAAACTATAAAAGCTGAATCACGGCCGTGACAGGTTCCTTCTTCTGACGTACAAATGAATATGGTACTATCGGTTAATGGAGTTGCAACAGGATTAATAATAGAAGTACTGCTCAAACCCGGGTTCGCCTGCCATTGATAAGTTATATATCCTGTTGTTGCGGCTAATTGTATAGATCCACCAGGACAAATAACAGCTCTGTGCGGAGCAATTCCCAAAGTATCATAATCCCTTATCTGAATCATGGTGCTATCGGTAGGTGTGGCAATTCCGCAGGCAGCAAGTGTATATATTTTTAATGTTTCAATTCCTTCCGGTATATTATCTATTATTGGAAAGATATTCAGTAATACTTCTGTTTCATTTGCCGGAATCGTTATGGATGAAGGAAGTGTCTGTACATCTATACCATTGATTGCTGTCCCGCCATAACCAAGATCTATTATTTGTGAGAATAAAGTAGCAGATTGCCTCCTGATCTTTAATGCACCCACCGCACAACCCTCTACCAGGTAACTTTGACCACTACCGTCTACCTGAGTGAGGTTAGTTAGTTGAAAGGCATTCGAGGTAAGGCTCTTGGCTTCCAGGAATACACCACTGTCGTAACGTTCGTCACCCACATCGGCAATTACAAGTTTTAAATGGTATGTCTGGCATGGCTGCACTCTTGCAGCAGCTGTTAACACAACGGTATGTCCATTGTGTGTAAAAAAAGCATTCCCGGCATTGTCTACATAAAATTGAGGAAACTGGGGAAGGCCTGTACAGGCTTCTCCATTCACATTATTGATCGTTACCGGCAATGTGGTCCCGGGAATCAATGCAATATTAGTTGGAACGGGAAACCCGGGGCCCTGGATAAAAAAGGCAAATGCATCATTGAAATTCGAGCAGGCAAAAACCGGGTATTCTTCAGAGCTAAGTATGTAGCGGAATTTAATGCTATCGCCCAGTGGAACAAAGTCAAATTCCAATACACAGGCATCATGCGTTTGGTCATTAACCAACGCTTCAAGATCAGCATCTCCGGCAGCACCTTGCTCGAGAGAGGTAATCGTTATTCCGTTAACACCATCTAATCCTAATTCGCCCTCGCCTGTACCGATACTTTTTGCCCTTCCATTTGTTAGTACTATTCCACTGTCAATACCTATGTTTGTTCCTGAAATATTATTGAAAAATCCTGTTCCTCTTGAATCTGCTACCAATGTTACATTACTTATGGACACACCATCTCCTACAAGTTTTTGTGCAAGTGCCTGGGCATTGGATTGACTTGTAATTACTAATTGCGCCTTGCAAAGATTTGCACAAAGGCACACAGTAATGCTTAAAAAGAGTTTTTTAAACGGCAGAGTCATTGGAAAAGCAGTCAGATGTTTAACAAAATAGGCATAAACCCCCATAAAACAAAATAACCCGGGTGAAAATCCGGGTTATTTTATTAGCGCATTTGTAAAAATTATATATCTAAGGTAGCAAGCACGCTATTCATACTTCGCACAGCTTCGGCACTCTTATTCATTGCAGCCTGTTCTTCTCCGTTCAATTTATAATCTACGATCTTCTCCCAGCCGGTTTTACCAATGATCACCGGAACACCGATACAGATATCATTCAGTCCATATTCACCTTCCAGGTAAACACAGCATGGCATCAATTTCTTTTCATCCCTTACAATGGCTTCAACCAATGAAGCGCCGCAAGCACCGGGTGCATACCAGGCTGAGGTTCCAAGCAAACCGGTTAAGGTTGCTCCACCTACCATCGTATCTGCTGCCACTTTTTTCAAAGTAGCTTCATCGAGGTAGTTTGATGCTGCTGTACCGCAATAAGTAGCCAGCCTTGTCAACGGGATCATGGTTGTATCTCCATGTCCACCTACTACCATAGTCTGCAAGTCATTCGGAGAACATTGCATCGCCTGGCTGAGGAAATAACGGAACCTGCTGCTGTCCAGGATACCGCCCATGCCTATGATCCTGTTCTTTGGAAGTCCGCTTGATTTCAATGCCAGGTAGGTCATTGTATCCATCGGGTTGCTGATCACGATGATGATCACATCGGGAGAATATTTCAATAAATTCTGGGTAACCGTTTTAACGATGCCTGCATTGATGCCGATAAGTTCTTCACGGGTCATGCCCGGCTTACGTGGAATACCGGAAGTGATCACAGCAACTGAACTGCCGGCTGTCTTTGTATAATCATTCGTACTGCCGATGATCTTGGTATCAAAACCTTCAATCCCGGCTGTTTGCATCAAATCCATAGCCTTTCCTTCAGCTACACCTTCTTTGATGTCTACTAAAACCAATTCATCACAAAGCTGTTTGCGGGCAATGTTATCAGCACAGGTTGCACCCACTGCTCCTGCCCCTACTACGGTTACTTTCATGTGTAAATGTTTATTGTTATTAATTATTCCTCAAAGTTAATCTGATTCGGCAATCTTGCACCTGCTTTATTGAACAAATTTTTTCGATGTGTAGTAGAACAAACAGCAGCTTGTAGTAGAAAGTTTGTTTAACTTATTCTTTGTAATCTTTGGTTTGATTTTTCGTTCTCAGGGCAAACGCGAAAAAATATCCCCAAATGAAATTTATCCTTGTCACTTGTATTTGTTTGCTACAAATTATTTGTTTTGCAGCTGCTATCAATCCCAACCTTACAGCTGAATACAATACTGCTAAAAGACAGGTTGAACTAAAATGGCAGCAAACTGATGCAGGCATCACCCGTTTTATTTTACAGCGAAGTGATGACAACAATTCGTGGAAAAACATTTTCGTTTTGGATCAGGATGATTTTAGTAAAAAGAAACAGGAGAAATTTTATGACTTAAACCCCGGACCAGATAAAAATTACTATCGCTTGCAGATTTTCACGGATGCAGCTATAACATATTCAACATCTATCATGGTGATCATTGGCCGGCCACTCAACAGCTGGACAATGTACCCGGTGCCTGTTAGGGATATGTTGAACCTGCAATACAATGGCAGTGATCCTATCAATGGAGTGGTAAGTATTTTCATTCAGAACATGTATGGCTACGTACTTACGCGAAAAAGGTTTTCTTCCTTGAACAGGATCATACAGGTACCTGTTGACAACCTTGGCCGGGGAACTTATGATATACGGATTGTGATCAATGATCAGATCGTATGGAACCAGCGCTTTTTAAAATAATATTCATAATAAAGCCAAGCATTTTTTACACGAATAGACCACCACATAACAAAGCTTACAAACTTAATTTGTGCATTCGTGGCAACAGCATATCAGAGCGCTTCTGCGACTTCTTCCATCTTGATATCGCCTACAAATGTTTTAACGAATTTTCCTTTTTTATCATATACAAATATGGATGGAAAACTTTTGATCTTAAAGAATGTACCTAAATAATAAGCGCCATCCCTGCCCATGGTGATATTGGGATAATCAGCAATCTTATACTCCTCGTAGAATTTTTTAATATTACTGTAATCAAGTGAGGATACCATGATTATTTGTGTCTTCTTAAACAGGTCAATATGAGCCAAGAGATCTTTGGTTGCAAGCTGGCAATGACTGCAATCGGGACTAAAAATGATGATGATGGCAGGTGTCTTTTTCTTAATATCTACTTTGGTAAATTTTATACTATCTGGTGTGGTCATGATCGTAAACACAGGCAGATCAGGAAATCGCTGATAAATAGGGATGGTATCGGTTTGGGCATCAACTTGTTGAAAACCTGTGATCAGTATAATGGCAATGAATATCTTTTTCATGTGCTAAAAATAATTTTAAAAACCCAAACAGCCTGTTAATAAATGGAAAAAAAGGCTGCCATTAAGTTTTCGCCGTTACATTTAGTATCCCTACTTTTGCAGCCACAAATTAATTTACAGTTATGGCAACCACAGCAGATATCCGTTCAGGATTGATACTTAAAATTGACGGCAGCTTGTATTCAGTGATCGAGTTTGGCCAGAATAAAACTGCCCGTGCAGCAGCAAAAGTTTGGGCTAAATTAAAAGGAGTAGACAATGCCCGTACCATTGAAGTAACCTGGAACAGCGGTGAAACAGTTTTCCCGGTAAGAGTAGAGCGCAAACCTTATCAATACTTATATAAAGATGATACCGGTTATAGTTTCATGGATACCGAAACTTTTGAGCAAATCACGGTCGCCGAAACGATGATTGATGCACCAAAATTTTTAAAAGACGGACAGGAAGTTTCTGTATTAGTAAATGGCGAGACCGACTTACCAATGAGCGTTGAATTGCCGGATAAAATTGTATTGCTGGTTACTTACAGTGAGCCGGGTATGAAAGGTGATACTGCCACCAGGACATTAAAACCTGCTACTGTTGAAACCGGTGCTACCGTTAACGTTCCATTATTTGTAAATGAAGGCGAAATGATAAGGGTGAATTCTAAGACGGGAGATTATATAGAGAGAGTTAAATAGTTAAGGTTTGCTGGTTGATTGCTTTAATAGCTTATTAGTTGACCGGCTTACTTAAATAAAAAGAGGTTGCCTTTTTGAGACAGCCTCTTTTTATTTTTATTCGGTTCAGTAGTGCCGATTAATACAAAACGAATTTTACCGGCAGTGTAAAAGTTGTCTTTACGTTTTTACCTTTTAATTTTCCAGGATTCCAGGTTGGCATTTTATTTACTACACGCAATGCTTCTGATTCAAGTCCATAGCCTAATTTTTCTCCACCAACTCCTGGTGACGTAAGTTTACCATTCTCATCTACTACAAAAGTTACATTCACTGTACCTTCTACCCCATCGTTGCTGGCTTCAGTAGGATACTCGAGGTTATCGTCAAAGAATTTCTGCAACCCTTTGTAGCCACCGGGAAATGATGGTATCACTTCTACGTTGGAATAAACCCCACCTGCATCTGCTTCCATTGCTCCTGTTGATTTAACTGCAGGCTTTTCTGCAATCGATACTTTTCCTTTCAGTCCTTTCTTGGCAGGGTTTGGCTTAGCCATCCCTTTGTTGTCAGTGGCCATTTTATTCATTGAAGTGTCGGTAGTCATCATTTTAGCTGTATCTGCCATCATCTTCGATGTATCTGTAGACATCATTGTAGATGCAGAGTCAGTTGTTGTTGTGGACATGCTATCAGTTGTATCATTATTGTTACAACTTGCAGCAACTGCACTTATAATGATTGCAACACTTAATAATGAAAAAACATTTTTACGTTTCATATAATAATTTTTTGGTGGTTTATACTAAGGTCCATTTTTCAAATAGTGTGCCTGTAAAAAAACAATCGTGCTTTTATACAAGTAATAATTAATAGATGATTCCGGCGGGAATTAATTACTCAATTTGAGCATTATTATGGGCAGTGAACTACCTGCTTTAATCTTTAAGAATTGTTTTAGTGCCTGCGTATAGCTCGTACTCAATAAGCCTGCAATCGATCTTGCTGTTGTAAAACTCTATTCTTCGTTTAGGCTTAAGACCGATCTTTTTTGCCAGCTCAAGGTTGCCGGTAAATATATAACCTGTATAACCTTTGCATTTTTGTTTAAAGAAATCACCCATTCTCTTATAGGTTTTTTCCAGTTCTTCTTCAACACCAAGCCGGTCGCCATATTCAGGATTCAGGTAAACGACACCAGCTGCATTTTCAACAAGGGTTGTTGCTTCAAAATCGCACACATTAAAATCTATCATCTCTTCCACTCCTGCAATACCTGCATTTATTTTTGAAATGTTCACCGCATCTTCACTGATATCCGTTGCAATGATCTTCAGCCCTCCTAAGGTTACAACCTGCTTTTCCAATCTGGAAAATTCGTCGCTGTAAAACTTTTCATCATAACCCAGCAAATGCATGAATGAATAATTGCTGCGGTATAATCCCGGCCGCCTGTTAGTAGCAATCATCGCCGCTTCAATGGCCAACGTACCGGAACCACACATGGGATTTATAAAAGGCGAATGGCGATCCCATATGCCTGCAAGAATTGTTGCTGCTGCCAGAGATTCTAGCATGGGGGCTTTGCCAGGAATTTTTCTATAGCCATGTTTGGATAATGTTTCGCCGGAGGTATCGATAAATATTTCTGCAACGTCTTCCTTCCAATATAAGTGCACCACAACAGCATTTAATTCCGGGCCGGAATCCGGCCGTTCTCCTGTTTTATTTCTGAACCTGTCGGCAATGGCATCTTTCACTTTTACATTCGCAAACAAATTATTAGTAATCGTTTCATTGCTTACATTACTGCTAATAGAAAAATATCCGTTTGCAGCGATCAGTTCTTCCCATTCAAATTCAACCAGTGTTTTGTAAAGATCTGTTGCATTGTGTGCTCTGAATTCTTTCAATGAAAATAATACCTGGCTGGCGCAGCGAAGGTTTAGGTTCAAACGGATGCAGTCTGAAAGGCTGCCTTCCAATTCAACACCTGTTTTAAAAACCCTTACCGGTTTAAAACCAATTTCTATGATCTCCTGCTGAAGATAAGGCGACAAGCGGTTGCTACAGGTAACAATGATGCGGCTCTTGTTTGTGAATGATTGCATAAGCTGTAAAAGTAGGGAAAAGCTGTTAGCTGTTAGCAACAAGCCGATAACTCGTAAATTGCAGCCCGCGGCTAATAGCCGGTGGTTCGTGACTTGCGGCTTATAAGTCGATTTTAATTATATTGTGTAATGGATACTCAAAAAGAAATAAGGCTGGCAGTATTGATAGATGCCGACAATGTTCCTTATAGCAACGTAAAAGGAGTGATGGAAGAAATTGCCAAGTATGGTACACCCACATTCAAAAGAATTTATGGTGATTGGACGAAGCCTACCGTATCGGGCTGGAAAAGTGTTTTATTGGAAAATGCGATCACTCCTATTCAGCAATACAGTTATACGAGTGGAAAAAACTCCAGCGATTCGGCGCTCATCATTGATGCGATGGATATTCTATACTCAGGAAAAGTAGATGGATTTTGCATCGTTTCAAGCGACAGTGATTTCACACGCCTTGCAACAAGGTTGAGAGAAGCTGGCATGAAAGTTTTTGGAATTGGACAAAAGAAAACGCCCAATCCTTTTATTGTTGCATGCGATAAATTCATATACATGGAGATCATTCCGTTGGTGGAAGAAGTTGAAACAAATGAAACGAAAACAAAAGTCCATAAACCAAAAGCCAAAGCTTCGGTAGATAAACTGAGCAGGGAAACAATGAAGTTGATCAAAGCTACCATCAACGACCTCGCCGATGAAAATGGCTGGGCTTTTTTGGGTGATATAGGAAACCTGATTTTAAAAAAACAACCTGATTTTGATCCTAGAAATTATGGATTTTTAAAACTAACGCCGCTTATAAAATCTTTACCGCAGTTTGAAATAGATAAAAGAGAAACAGATAAGGCAGGAATAAAATTAGTATATGTCAGGAATAAAGAATAACGAGTGAAGATGTTTGCCATTGCTGTAAAGCCTATTTTAAAAGGGCTATGCATTTTTCCAGGCTATCCCTCCAAAACGGAATTACAATATTAAAAGTTTCGCGGAGTATTGAAGTATCCAAAACAGAATATTGTGGCCGCTTTGCCGGGGTAGGATATGCTGAACCTGCAACCGGATTTACGATACAATCCGAACCCGATATTTCTTTTATTGCCTGTGCAAATTCATACCAGCTGATAACACCAGTATTTGAGTAGCTGTATATTCCACCTGCATGATCGCTGTCTTTTTCAATTATTTGCATGACAGCTTTTGCAAGATCATTTGCATAGGTAGGACTGCCCACCTGGTCGCTCACAACAGACAATTGTTCTTTTTCACTCATCAGCTTCAACATCGTTTTCACAAAATTTTTCCCGAAACGGCTGTAAACCCAGGATGTACGGATAATGATCGCATCAGGGTCATTTTTAATTGCTTCTGTTTCACCTAACAATTTAGACGCACCATATGCATTTACAGGATCGGTTTCGTCTGTTGCTGTATACGGTACAGTAGCCTGTCCATTAAAAACATAATCTGTAGAAAAATGGATGAACCGGGCGCCAGATTTTTTGCAAAGTGAAGCAAGCTTTCCAACTGCTGTTCCATTTATGCCGAAAGCAATTTCCTTTTCAGTTTCTGCTTTGTCAACAGCTGTGTATGCAGCGCAGTTTACGCAATAATCAATTTTATTTTCGGAAAAATATTTTGCTGCTGCAATCGCGTCGTTGATCGGCAGTTCTTCTTTTGTAACAAATAAAAAATTATATGCAGGATATTGATCAGCCAATGTCCTGAACTCCATTCCCAGCTGACCGTTGGCTCCGGTAACTAAAATATTTTTTTTATTACTCAAAGTTTAGAGTGATTAGGGATTGAAAACAAAATTATTCCTACAATCTTTGAACAGTGGTTGATGGGTATCTTTTTCTGAGATCACCTGCTTTTTACCCGGTATCATCCAATCAATATTTAAAGCGTCATCATTGAATGCAATACCTGCTTCCGATTCTTTGTTATAAAATATATCACATTTATACAAAACTTCCGCTGTTTCACTAAGCACCGCATACCCATGGGCAAAACCCTGTGGCACCAATAATTGTTTATGATTTTCTGCAGAAAGTTGGATAGAATATGACTTACCAAATGTGGGAGAGCCGTCTCTAAGATCTACCACTACATCTAATATGGTTCCTGAAAGCACCCGAATGAATTTTGTCTGTGCATGCGGATTCAATTGGTAATGCAGTCCACGTATAACACCATAAGAAGATCTTGCCTGGTTGTCCTGAACAAACTTAATTTCCACTCCCTCCGTTGCGCAGGTTTTTTCATTATAGCTCTCAAAAAAATAACCCCTGCTATCTTTGTAAACAATTGGTTCAAATATTAGTAAACCGGGGAAATCTGTTTTCGTAAAAGGCATAGCGTAATTGATAATTTATTAATTGATAACCCGTAATTTTCTTAGAAACGAAATAGCGTTGTGATAATTGCTTTAACGTTAAAATTATTCATTATCATTTGTCCTTCGAATAAAGTTGCTTAAAGTATTCTATTGTTTCAGTCAAACCATCTTCAAATTTCCTGGTTGGTTGATAGTCCAGCAATTTTTGTGCAAGGGAGATATTAGCCAAAGAATTCCTGATATCGCCGGCCCTTGGTTCCCTGAAAACAGGCTCCCAATCGCTATTTAGATAATCTTTGCAGGCATTGTAGAGATAATTCACAGAAAAATTTTCGCCGATCGCAACATTGTAAACCTTCTTTAATGCTTCTTTATTTTCCGTAAGCATTCCTTTTACATTTACCTGCACAGCATTTTCTACAAAAGTAAAGTCCCTCGTTTGGCCACCATCGCCATTGATATAAACAGACGTTCTGTTGATGATAGCTTTTACAAACAATGGTATCACTGCTGCATAGGCCCCATCTGGATCCTGCCGTGGACCAAATATATTAAAATACCGTAACCCAAGCAGGTTGATGCCGTAAACATCAGCAAATACCTGAGCATATAATTCATTTGTTTTTTTGGTAGCTGCATAAGGTGATAAGCAATTACCAATCTTATCTTCCTGTTTTGGAAGCGTAGGTTCATCACCATACACAGAAGAAGATGATGCATACACAAATTGCGTCACTTTATTATCTACCACAGCCTTGAGCATATTGGTGAACCCACTCACATTTACTTCATTAAAATAAACAGGTTCTTTAATAGAACGTGGCACAGAACCAAGGGCAGCCTGGTGGCTTACATAATCTATTCCTTCACAAGCCTGCTGGCAAACAGCTTCGTTCCTGATATCTCCCTGCATGAATTCAAAAGCAGGATATGCTTTTAATATGGTAAGATTCTTTTCAAAACCATTTGCCATATTATCCAGCACACGCACTTTTTTTGCGCCATGCTTTAATAAATATTCAGCCAGGTGCCCGCCGATAAAACCTGCGCCACCCGTAACTAAAAAATGATCGTTGCTAATGTCCTTTGTATGAAAAATGTTGGTCATATTCTTAATGCTGGATGCCGGATACGGGACACCTGATACAGGATCAGGCAACCATCATCCAGCATCGGTTTCTATAAACTCCAATACTGCCTGCTCTGCAATTTGCCTCTATACGTACCCTTCAGATCGGCAATGATTGCTTGTGGTTTTGTAATAGATGCAAAATATTGATCGTCCAGGTTCTTATATTCGCTGTGCGGTACAGTGACGATCACGGCGTCATAATTGTTACCAATTTCTTTCACCAAACCGAATCCATATTCATGTTTTAATTCATCGCTGCTTGCTTGCGGATCGGTAACTTCAACATTCAAGGAAAATGTTTTTAATTCCTTTACCACATCTGCGACTTTGCTGTTGCGTATATCACTTACGTTCTCTTTGAAAGTAGCGCCCATGACCAAAACTCTGGCCTCTTTTACATTGCCATTGTTTTTGATGATATGTTGTAAGATCTTTTTTGCCACATAGTCGGCCATACCGTCATTGATAGCACGTCCTGCAAGGATAACCTGGCTATCGTAACCCAGTTTCTGTGATTTATAGGTGAGATAATAAGGGTCAACTCCAATGCAATGTCCACCTACCAGCCCAGGTTGAAATTTCAAAAAATTCCATTTTGTTCCTGCAGCTTCCAGTACTTCAAAAGTATTGATGTTCATTTTATCGAAAATGATAGAGAGCTCATTCATCAACGCAATATTAAGGTCACGTTGGGTATTCTCAATGATCTTTGCTGCTTCAGCAACTTTAATAGAAGATGCTTTGTGCACACCTGCCTTTACTACGAGTTCATATACTTTTGCGATCGTATCTAGGCTTTCTTCACAACATCCACTCACAACTTTTATGATCGTACTGATTGTATGTTCCTTATCTCCGGGGTTTATTCTTTCGGGTGAATAGCCGATCTTATAATCTGCTACCATTTTAAGACCAGAGATATTTTCGATAATGGGAACACAATCTTCTTCTGTACAACCCGGGTAAACTGTACTTTCAAATACCACATAATCTCCCTGCTTCAACACTTTACCGATGGTTTCACTAGCCCTTTGAACAGGAATCAGGTCGGGCACATTGTATTCATCTACCGGCGTAGGAACAGCTACTATAAAAAAATTTGCTTTGCGCAATGTATCCAGTTCGTTCGTGAATTCAATATCGCAACCATCAAAAGCTTCGGCATCAAGTTCTTTACTGGGATCAATACCATTGCGCATCAGTTTAACACGTTCTGCATTGATATCAAAACCTATCACTTTTATTTTTTTTGCAAACTCAAGTGCTATCGGCAGGCCAACGTAGCCCAGGCCAATAACAGCCAATGTCTTTTTCTTATCCAAAAGGTCCTGGTACATCCGGTATTTTATTGTTTGGTTAATTGTTTACGATTATTTCCGAAGGAATTCTTTCGGCAATTTATTCAACTCCTCTTTTGGCAGGCTTTTAAAATATTCATAAGTTATCTTCAAACCATCAGCCCTGCTGATCGTTGGTTGCCATTTTAAAATTTCTTTTGCTTTGCTGATATCAGGTTGACGTTGTTTTGGATCATCAACAGGCAGTGGCTTATAAACTATCTTTTGGCTGGTACCTGTGAGCTTTATAATCTCTTCTGCAAAATCCTTTAAAGAAATTTCATCCGGGTTGCCAATATTAACCGGCATGGCATAGTCGCTCAGGAGTAACCGGTAGATACCCTCCACCAGGTCATCTACATAGCAAAAACTTCTTGTCTGGCTTCCATCTCCAAAAACGGTAAGGTCTTCGCCACGCAATGCCTGGCCGATAAAAGCAGGTAATGCCCTGCCGTCATTTAGTCTCATCCGTGGGCCATAAGTATTGAATATGCGTATAATCCTCGTTTCAACGTTGTGAAAAGTATGATAGGCCATAGTAATGGCTTCCTGAAATCGTTTTGCTTCATCATACACACCTCGCGGACCAACAGGGTTTACATTGCCCCAATAATTTTCATCCTGCGGGTGAACGAGTGGATCGCCATATACTTCACTTGTACTTGCAACCAGGATGCGTGCTTTTTTTGCAAGGGCAAGTCCAAGGCAATTGTGCGTACCAAGTGAACTTACTTTTAATGTTTGAATAGGAATCTTTAAATAATCTATTGGACTTGCGGGTGAAGCGAAATGCAAAATATAGTCAAGCTTACCAGTAACATGAATAAATTTTGAAACATCGTGATGATAGAATTCGAAATTTTTAAGCTTGAAAAGGTGCTCGATATTTTTCAGGTCGCCGGTAATAAGATTATCCATCCCGATCACATCAAAACCTTCTTTGATGAACCGGTCGCAAAGATGCGATCCTAAAAAACCTGCGGCTCCGGTGATTAAAACTCTTTTGGTATTAGACAATTTATATGGTTTGAGTTTTGAAATTTGATGTCGGCTGTTTGAGGCGTTCATAACGTCAAACCACAAACATCAAACTTCAAACTATTAATTATTAATTATTAATTACTAACGATTGTTTTTCTTCCTACACTCTCATAATGAAAACCCATGGCTTTGATATGTTCCAGGTCGAAAAGATTTCTTCCGTCAAAGATTGCTTTTGCTTTCAATGTTGAACCGATCTTATCAAAATCAGGAGTTCTGAATTCATTCCATTCTGTTGCGATGATCAATGCATCTGCATTTTTCAATGCATCATATTGATTGTCGGTAAAATTTATTTTATCTCCCAATAATTCTTTTACATTCTTCATTGCTTCAGGATCGAAAGCGCTAACGGTTGCACCTGCCGCCAGCAATGCATCGATGATGTACAAAGCTGGAGCTTCACGAATATCATCTGTATTGGGTTTGAAAGCCAATCCCCACAATGCAAAATGACGACCGGCCAGGTTATTTCCAAAGTATGTATTGATTTTTGGAACCAGGTGAAGTTTCTGTCTTTCGTTCACATCCATTACTGCTTCCAGTATTTTGAAATTGTAGTTAACGCCGGAAGAAGAACGCACCAATGCCTGTACATCTTTAGGGAAACAACTTCCGCCATACCCGATTCCCGGAAATAAAAATCTTTTACCGATGCGCTCATCACTACCGATACCTCTGCGAACCATATCAACGTCGGCACCCAGCCTTTCGCACAATTGTGCGATCTCGTTCATGAAACTGATCTTAACAGCCAGGAAAGAATTGGCTGCATATTTTGTAAGCTCTGCAGATTTCTCATCCATAAAAATAATTGGGTTACCCTGCCTAACAAATGGTGCATACAGGTCGTTCATTACCTTGATCGCTTTTTCCGAAGTGGTGCCGATCACGACCCTGTCTGGTTTCATAAAATCATCTACGGCCACGCCTTCCCGTAAAAACTCCGGATTTGAAACCACATCGAAAGAATTGCTGATCTCGCTGCCAGATGCTGCGGCTGTTTTCAAAATGGCTTCTTTTACTTTTTCAGCTGTACCAACGGGTACCGTACTTTTATCGATGATCACTTTATAATCATTCGGGTGAAGTAAATTGCCAAGTTCTGAAGCCACTCCTAAAATATATTTAAGATCTGCGCTACCGTCTTCTCCCGGGGGAGTTGGTAGGGCAAGGAAAATGATTTTTGCATCGGCAACTGCATCGGCAAGTGAAGTGGTAAAATACAACCTGCCTTCTTTCTGATTGCGTAGAAATAGTTTTTCAAGTCCTGGCTCGTAAATGGTTATTGTGCCGGATGATAATTTCTCAATTTTTATTTTGTCAATATCTACGCAGGTAACTGTGTTGCCTGTTTCGGCAAAACATGTTCCTGTTACCAAACCTACGTATCCAGTGCCTATTACTGCAATTTTCATGTTGTATCAGTTATTTTTTAAAGACTAGCTGCCAATAAATTCGAGCACTTTTGAAACAATGAATGCCTGTTGTTCTTCATCCAGTTCTGTATGAATGGGTAACGAAATAACCCTTTCGGTAAGCCAATCGGTGTCGGGTAAATTGTAATCGCTTCCACCAAATGCATCAAACATTTTTTGCCTGTGTGCAGGAACCGGGTAATAGATCATGGAAGGAACGCCGTTGTCGGCCAGGAATAGGTTCAATGCATCCCTGTCAACCCCATGCAATACCAATGTATATTGATGAAAAACATGTTTATTATCTGCATCCCTGAAAGGGGTTTCTATTTTTTTATTATTTGCAAAAGCTGCATCGTAATAATCTGCTGCTTTGCGCCTGGCGGCTATGTATTCATCCAGGTGTTTCAATTTAATATCCAGTATAACTGCCTGTATGGTATCGAGCCTTGAATTACAGCCCACCACATCGTGATAATACCTTTTACTCTGGCCATGTGATGCGATCATCTTTAGCTGCAAGGCCAATGCGTCATCATTCGTAAAAATGGCACCGGCATCACCAAAAGCACCCAGGTTCTTGGAAGGATAAAAAGAAGTGCAACCGATATGTCCGATGCTTCCTGTCTTTTTAACCGATCCGTCTGGGAATGTATAATCATTGCCGATCGCTTGAGCATTGTCTTCAATCACAAACAAATTATGTTTTGCTGCAATTTTCATGATCGCGTCCATATTGGCGGCATGGCCGTAAAGGTGAACGGGCACAATCGCTTTTGTTTTGGGAGTGATCGCTTTTTCAATAGCAGCAGGGTCTATGCAAAACGTTTTCTTATCAACTTCCACAAAAACCGGTCTGATATTCAATAAAGCCGCAACTTCTACTGTGGCGATATAGGTAAATGAAGGTGTGATCACTTCATCTCCCGGCTTCAGGCCAAGGGCCATCATTGCTATCTGCAGCGCATCTGTACCATTGGCACAAGGTATTACGTGTTTACTACCATGGTATTTCGCAAGATTTTCAGCAAAGTCAGCTACCGGTTTCCCACCAATGAACTGGGAGCTTTCCATCACTGCAATGACGGCAGCATCCACTTCCGTTTTTATTTTAAGATACTGTGTCTTAGTATCTACCATTTGTAAAGACCTCATATCCATGTTTTTTAACGGCGCAAAGATAAGATTTTGAATGTCTAAATCATATATATCCCCATGAATTGATTTAAAGCCTAAACCTTGTATTTTTGAGCATAAAATTTTTGCTTGAGTATCATTCTTTACAATCTATTCTTGTTTTTCTACTCGGTGGGTATCCGGCTTGTAGCTCCCTGGAATAGAAAAGCGAGGCTTTGGCTAAAGGGCAGGAAGGATTTTCCTGTTATGAAGGGTGATGGCCCTGCGATCTGGATGCATTGTGCCAGCCTTGGAGAATTTGAACAGGGCCGCCCTTTACTGGAAGAAATAAAAAAACAATACCCTTCTTATAAGGTCGCGTTGAGTTTTTTTTCACCGAGTGGTTATGAAGTGAGAAAAAATTATGCAGGTGCTGACCTGGTATTTTATCTGCCGGCCGACAATATATTACATGCTAAAAAATTAATAGATGTATTGAATCCATCGCTGGTAATATGGGTAAAATATGAATACTGGTATTATTACCTTACAGAACTTAAGAAGAGGGATATTCCCGTTTTGCTTGTTGCAGGAATTTTCAGGCACCGCCAACCATTTTTTAAATGGTATGGAAGTATATGGAAAGCAATGCTAGGATGTTTTCAGCAATTGTTCGTGCAGGATGAGGGATCGGTTGAATTGCTTTCAACTATTGGTATTAAGGAAAACGTATCAATCGCAGGTGATACAAGGTTTGACCGGGTAATCAGTATTGCCGAAAAAAATGAACCTGTTGATCATATCGCTGCATTCATAGGCGATCAAAAAGTATTGGTTGCAGGAAGTACCTGGGATGAAGATGAAATAGAACTATTGCATTTTGTAAAGACAAGGCCCGATATAAAATTTATCGTTGCACCACATGAGGTATTTGAAGATAACCTGCAGGATGTAAAAAAGCAATTTTTCAATTCGATCTTTTATTCGGCCCTGGCAATTGATAACAGTATTGGCAAGCATGCCCATGTATTGATCATTGATAATATTGGAATGCTTGCAAAACTTTACAAGTACGCTGATATCAGCTTTGTTGGTGGCGGATTTGGCCAGGGCGGCGTTCACAATGTTTTGGAAGCTGCTGTTTATGGAAAGCCTGTAATTTTCGGACCTGTTTATGAAAAATATGCAGAGGCTGTTGGACTCATTGAATCTGGTGGAGCATTCAGTGCTGCCAATCCGCTTGATCTGGATGAATTACTCAACGACCTTTTTAATGATGAAACTAAAACACGAGAAGCCAGTGATGCTGCGAAAGATTTTGTGTACGAACACCGCGGTGCTACCAATAAAATATTAGCTTATATTCAGAGAAAGCGCCTTTTGATCAGCTGATCAAATTGCTTTACCACCGGGTTGCCGTCATTCCAGCCGAGTTTTAATTTAAGTTCACGTTTTATCCAATATTCAGCTTCGGGGAAAATAGAAAAGCCGTTGATGGTCTTTACGCTGCGCTCATACATAACTTCATCTCCCCTGAAAAGTTCTTTTATAAAAAGGAACCTGTCGTTGATACCAATTGCCTTCTTAAGATCCTTCACTGGTATTTCCTGCAGCGCATCACTTAATTCGATCTTAGCCTGTTTCAGCTTATCATTCAGGGAAGCCGGTTGTTCAGCGATTGATTCATGTAACTCCTTATTTTTTTCTCTATAAGGCTCCTGGTGTGTGAGGGTTGGTATGTCTTCGATCGGATCAAATAACAATTGGGGTTTGTTTTGAGAGCTGATCTGGTCCCTCGTCTTCACATTTCGCTTGATTTCTTCCAGCTCAGCTTCAAGTTCAGCCTCATCAACCTGTAGCATCATCACAGTTTTCTCTTCGGGCTCTATCTCTTCAGCCTGCACCGGCCGAGTCATTGTTGCATCAAAATTTGCAGGTATATTGATGGCTGCGGCAAGTGGTGAATCAGTATGTTGCTGCTTGGATTTAGCGTGCAGCAATTCCGATTGCAGCATTTGCACAGTCAGCAAAAGCAGGTCTACGGAAGCTTTTTGCGAAAGCTGGTCCTGCAATTTTTTACAGAGGGTTTCCACCCGGTCCATACAGTTTAGTTTAATAAAAAATATAAGCAATCGTGCCCGAAATTTTGTTTTGCCCTATGATCAGAATCCTTAATCTTTGCACGTATTGGCATTAAAGTTACAAACACAATTTTAAAATATATATATAATGTTTATTGAACCGAATTTGAAAGGTGAGCGCAGGGGGTGGATTGAAGTTATCTGCGGCAGTATGTTTAGCGGAAAAACAGAAGAATTGATCCGCAGATTGAAAAGAGTTAAGATTGCAAACTTGAAGGTTGAGATATTTAAACCAGCTATTGATACACGTTATGATGAAGTAAAGATCGTAAGCCATGATACAAATGCCATTCATTCTACGCCGGTTGATAGTTCACAAACAATTTTATTACTTGCCCAGGATGTAGATGTGGTGGGCATCGACGAAGCCCAGTTCTTTGATTCAGAGATAGCCAATGTATGTGAGCAATTAGCTTTGAGGGGCATCCGGGTTATTGTTGCCGGACTTGATATGGATTACCAGGGCAACCCATTCGGACAAATGCCTAACCTCCTTGCCAAGGCTGATTATATCACCAAGCTACATGCCATCTGTATGAAATGTGGCAATATAGCCAATATAAGTTATCGTAAAGTTGCAGGTGGCGGACAGGTATTATTGGGAGAAAAAGATATTTATGAGCCTCGTTGCAGGCATTGTGCAAACGATAATGATTAATGACCCCGTCGGGGATTGCAGTAACCCTGTCGGCGATTGCAAACCCCGACAGCGGTTTGACAAATAAACCAAATCATTTATCTTAAAAACAGCATTCACCAATAATTTCGTTGATTCTTATTTAACGCCGATAGGGTTTGAAACCACTGTCGGGGTCAAATAAAAAAGCCGTTCCAACTAAATGGAACGGCTTTTATTTGTCATAATTTGTCTTATTGCTTTACAAATTTCTCTGTAATAACCTGTGAGCCATTGTTTATTCTCACGAGGTAAGTACCATTGGCCAGCCTGGATATGTCTAAAGCCTGTGGAGTTTTAACCAGCCTCTCTTGCATAACCTGCATGCCTTTCGCATCGATGATTGATACACTGCTCTTTGCACTCACTTCACCCAATACGCTTATGTTTACAATATTGCTTACCGGGTTAGGATAAATCTTAACCGTTCCGGCAAATGATGGCGAGATAGCTTCTTTCGTTGCAGTTCCCAACTGTACTTTTAATGTGTAACAGGTGGTGGCACTGTTAGCGCCATTGTATCCATACACCTGGGCATAATAGGTTCCAGCAGCTGCGGTGTAGCTGATTGTTTCACTGGTAGTACTTCCGTTTTGTGAAATTCCAACCTGTGTACCTGCACTATTCAATAATTTAAGATCATAATCACCAGGAAGTGTTGTCAATGTTAAGGTAATTGTACCAGCTGTTGTGATCACGAATTTATAATTATCGATATCAGCACTTGGACTAATAAGTCCGGTGATATTTGTATTGAAGGGGATCGTTGCTGCACCTGCAGTTGTTCCGTTGGTTGAAGCATCATAGCTGCTTTGACAACCGGTTACAGTTGTTGCGGTGGCTTTGATTGTATAACATGTTGCGCTGTTTGCCCCGTTGTATCCTATCACTTTGATGTAATAAGTTCCGGCTGCCTGGCTGCTTAAAGAAACGGTTTCAGTTGCAGTAGATCCTGCACCAGATCCGATTTGCGTGCCTGCACTATTATAAATGTATAGGTCATAATCAACACCTGAAGGGCCAACAAGATTGTAAACAAGGTTACTGGTTGCAGTTGTGGTGATAGAATAATAATCAACATCGGTAGCAGAACTGATGGCTGCTGAGTTCGTTACACCTGAGCTAATAGCTGCTGCTGTAGCCAGTGTTTCATTTGGTTCAAATGCACTGGTGCAGGTAGATACAGTTGCAGTAGTAAACTGTGCTATAGCTGCTGAACTTGATCCTGACGTACAATTGGTAGTTACTCTCCAGTCGTATAAAGATGCTGCTGTCAATCCTGTTATGCTTGCGGAACTTGCTGTTTGTGCTGTGGAGAAACTTGTCCAGACAGCAGATGAATTCAATTTATAATCTACTGCATAACTAACAGCACCACTTGCTGCAGTCCAGCTAACAGTTGCACTGCCAGATGTGATCGCAGATGATGTTAAAGCAGTTGGAGCATTGCAAACAAACACTGCGCTTGTTGTGAATTGGGCTGCACTGTAACCACTTGATCCAAAAGAACAATTTGTTCTTACTTGCCAATCGTAAACTGTAGACGCTGTTAAACCACTGATCAAAACTGAAGTTGATGTTGTTGCTGTTGCAGCATTTGTCCAGGTTGATGATGAACTTAATTTGTAATCTACATCATAGCTAATAGCACCGCTAACTGCAGTCCAGCTAACGGTTGCACCAGCAGTAGAAATTGAAGAAGATGTTAAACCAGCAGGTGCATTACAAACTGGCACTGCGGCCGTGGTAAACTGGGCTGCAGTATATCCGCTTGATGCGCTTGAGCAATTTGTTCTGACCCTCCAGTCGTAAACAGCAGAAGCAGTTAAACCGCTGATCGCAACTGACGTTGATGTTGTTGCCGTTGCAGCATTTGTCCAGGTTGATGTTGAAGTTAATTTGTAATCCACATCATAACTAACGGCACCGCTAACTGCAGTCCAGTTAACTGTTGCCCCTGTAGTTGATATTGAAGATGAAGCCAACCCTGTTGGAGCGCCGCAGGATGAACCTGCTGTGATGGTAAAGTTTGTGTTACAAATATCAAAGAATATATTTCCAACAGCTTCAATCTTGATTCTTGCTGTTGTGGTTGGTGTATTTGGAATAACCAATGCTTCTGTTCCATCATTGGGTGTGCTTGCCGCCAATACAGTTGGGAATGTTTGTCCGCCATCTGTACTCAGTGAGATCTTAACATTGGCACAACTAACCGGAGCAGCAGTTGTACTTGCTACAGCCCAGGTAATTGTTTGTGTTGAACCACCTGCATAAGATACAGCGGTATTAGGAACAGAAACAGCAAAAGGTCCTGATGCTGCACTTACAGTAACTACCATATCAGCAAAAGAAGTCTGTCCTACCGATACAGGTGCAGTTGAACTATACACATGGTTATCCCTGACAGTCAATCTGAAATTTAATGTTCTTGCTACAGAACTTAACGCCTCGGTATTGGTGGCTGCATCGCCGCCTGTTAACGGTCCGCTTATAAGTGCTCCTGCAAGTATTGTAGCTAATTTAGGGAATATCCTTGTTGGAGATGCTGTTGGACTAAATGATACCCAGTTAGGACCACTTGCTTTGGTTGCGCTGGCAACACTGCTAGCACCTGTTTGTGATGAAGAAGCATTGTCATTTTGTTCCCAGCAATAAGTTAGTGCATCGCCGTTTGCATCAGAAGCTGACCCGGTGAGTGCAAAAGGAGTGCTTTTTGGAATTGTATAATTTGTAAGAGTCCCAACAACTGGAGCAACGTTATTTGCTGTGATGCTCGTGGTCACCGGGCAGGTCTTCGTTAAAAGATTTGCCTGTATCTGTGCGATGGTTGCTTCATGATAAATATCAATAGAATGTGCTGCAACATCCTGACTTGTAATACCGGCATACCCCATGATGGTGATACCAGAACCAACTTCTTTATTTACACCGCTACCTTCGTTGGTCATAGAGAAAGTATGATTTCCTCCCAGCTGGTGGCCAACTTCATGTACCACGTAATCTATATCGAAATTATCCCCCTGCGGAATTCCATCAGCTGGTGAAGTGAATCCACTTCCTTTTGATCCGTTTGTACAAACGCAACCGATACAACCTGCATTTCCACCGCCACCTGAAGCGCCGAATAAATGGCCAATATCATAGTTCGCTTCACCTATTACAGAAGTTAAGGTTGATTGTAATTGTGCATTCCATGTTCCGCCGGCACCGGTTGCTGCAGCATCATAAGGATCTGTTGATGCATTGTAATAAATAACATTGGTTGATGCTGCAACGAGATTAAGATGTAATGCAAGGTCTTTTTCATAAACACCATTGCAACGTGTAAGCGTTGCATTGATACCTGCAAGCACCAATGAAACCTGTGCTGCGCTTGTTGCACCAAAATAATTAGAATACTCAGCAGTAACTGACTGAGCTAAACGCATTGTTTTCAGATCACCACCTGATCTTGCTGTGTTGCCTGCATTGGCAATCTGGGCATTCAGGCCGCTAACTAATGTTTGTTCCTGTGTGGTACATCTCCATCCTGATGTACCTGTGGTACGATGAGATTTAAATACAGCATACACTGTATGATCCTGTGAATATGGTTCGATGAATTCATTTTCTTTATCGGTCCTGAAAACCATTGTTTGTATCCCTTGTGGAGAGATACTTAGTTTTAAGGTTGCATATTTATCAGTAATACCTTTCCCTGAAAACGCCCTGATCTCTGGAAACATGGCTTGTAAGTCTGGTTCAAAATTTGAAGCTTCAAACACTTCAAACTGTTCTGTTTCACCAGCTGCATTTGGTAATGATATAACCACTGAATGTCTTGATGCATTACCAACAGCAGCAAATAATTCCTGCCTGAATGGTTCGATATTCAAATCATACAACTTGAATTCTTTAGGAAATGAAAGTCTTGTTGCAGCCTTGTCAGTTGTAATTCTACTGACATCTGTATGCAAAGACCAGGAATTTTTTTCCTGTGCCATCACTCCATTTAATAAAGTGAATGACAGGAAAACCAGTAACAGTTTTTTCATAATTAGTGTTTTAATTAATAATAAATGGTAAATGAATATATAGTTATTATGCTATTCAACATGCAGCGTTAACGAGTATTTTACTAACCAGATGTTAACGGTAATTTTACTTCGTGTTTTTTCATTCCGCTAAAAAATTGATAACAGGTAACCTTTTTAAAGCTTTTTAATTTTAACGCATTGCAACTCAAATCATTTTCATTCTGCTTTATTTTTCAAAAAAATTTATTGTGTTTGAATGACATGTGACGATACCCCATAACAAATAAAAAAAGAGACATCCTTGCGGATGCATCAAAAGACATTTTTAAAGAGATTAATAAGAAAAGAAGATAGCAAACAGCATTTGTGCCCAACCATGCCAAGTATATTTTTTCCTGTAGCGATCAAGTTTTGCAATGACGTGTAGAATAATTGCTAACCAGGCTAAACGTAAATAATACCAATAAACTTATGGTAGTGAAAGTTCTAGGGAAGTAGAGTGTTTGTAAATCCTAAAATAAATATTTTGTATTACAATATAAATATAAATGCAGGTATCCCTGAATAAAGTTTTTACTTTGCAGCCATGATCAGCCGTATCAGTGCATTGCTAAAAAAAGACCTGTTGCTTGAATTGAGACAGCAGCATACATTTTATGGCATATTGTTGTACATCGCTTCTACCATCTTTGTATTGTATTTATCCATGCCCCAAAGCCCGGATGCTAATGTGTGGAACAGCTTATTCTGGGTAATACAGTTATTCGTTTGTGTGAACACAGTGGCAAAAAGTTTCCTGCAGGAAAACAAAGGCCGGATGTTATATTTCTATTCCATCACTTCGCCGGTAGAATTTATCATTGCAAAACTTTTTTTCAATATCATTCTGATGCTCATCATGAGCCTGGTGAGTTTATTGTTATTCTTTATTTTTTTAGACAACCCGGTTACCGACAGCCTGCTTTTTACAGGTATTGTGTTATTGGGAGGAACCAGCATCAGTCTTGTTTTTACATTGATGAGTGCCATTGCAGCCAAGGCACAGCAAAATGCCGCATTGATAGCGATTCTTGGTTTCCCGGTCATACTACCCCAATTACTGCTGTTGATGAGGTTAAGTAAAGCAGCTTTTTCAGAAGTATTCAGGCCAGGGGCCGTTTTGCAGTTAGCCGGGCTTATTGCCCTGATGAACCTGCTTGTGATTGTATTGGCCGTGATTCTTTTTCCTTATTTGTGGAAGGATTAAGCAGATAGCTGCCGGGTGGCTGAAGTCGTTAAACCACGTTTTAAACCCAAGTTTTTTGTTTGCTATGTGACAGTTTCCCATAACTTTGCGCCACTTAATTAAACACAGCCTTCTCAGTGCATAAAAACTGGTGGAAAATATTATCCTTCATATTATTGGTTTATACCATTATTGGTGGATTTTTACTGGATGTACCTCACCTGTTCATTTTAAATGAAACGATCCGCAACTTATACTTTCACGTGTGCATGTGGTTTGCCATGATGATCCTGTTCATTATAAGTTTTATTTACAGCATGAAATACCTGCGTGGTTTTGACTACCGCAATGATTTGTATGCAAAAAACTTTGCTACAGTTGGCACTTTTTTTGGCATACTCGGTTATGCTACCGGAACCGTTTGGGCGAACTATACCTGGGTGACAGACCAGGGCCAATCATTGGCCGGCATATTAAAGGAACCAAAATTAATCGGCGCTGCTATTGCTTTATTGATATATGGGGCTTATTTTGTTTTACGGGGTTCTTTTACCGATATTGATAAGCGAGCCAGGATAAGCGCAGTGTATAATATTTTTGCTTTTGCCATGCTCTTCCCAAGCATTTGGATCATTCCAAGACTGGTTGGAAGCCTTCATCCCGGTGCACCTGGCGGTCAAGGTGGCAATCCTGCTTTGAATTTTAAAGATATTGATAGCCGTCTTCGTATGGTATTCTACCCTGCCGTTATTGGCTGGACATTATTGGGTGTATGGATCGCTACATTAAAGATCAGGCTAGAGTTATTAAGAGATAAAACATTGATCAATGAATAAGATATTTTCACGTTTTTCATTATTGGTTTGCAGCCTGCTTTTGAGCACGGTATTATTTGCACAGGAAAAACCTGAAATGGCGAATATCATGCGTACTAATGGAAAGATCTATGTAGTGGTAGCCGTTTGCCTGATCATCCTTGTGGGTTTATTTTTATATGTTATGATGCTCGACAGGAAGATGACAAGACTTGAAAAAAATAAAGATTGACTTTTTACGATTTATATTTATTGCTAAATAAAAAACCAACAACATGTCTTCAAATCAGCCGTATAGCTTTTTTCAAAGTGTAGAAAAAAGTTTTGACAAAGCAGCTAAGTTTACACAATTTGACCCGGGTATCCTGGAGCAGATCAAAGCCTGTAACAGTGTTTACAGAATGCGCTATCCAATAAAAAGAGATAACGGGGATATCGAAGTTATAGAAGCCTATCGCGTTCAGCACAGCCAGCATAAATCTCCCTGCAAAGGCGGCATCCGTTTCAGCGATGAAGTAAATCAGGATGAGGTTATGGCATTGGCGGCTTTGATGACCTATAAGTGTGCGATCGTAAATGTGCCTTTTGGTGGTGGTAAAGGTGGTATCAAGATCAACCCACGCAATTACAGCGTTTATGAACTTGAAAAAATAACACGCCGTTATACCAGCGAACTTGTAAAGAAGAATTTTATTGGCCCCGGCATCGATGTTCCCGCTCCTGATTATGGAACCGGCGAAAGAGAAATGGCCTGGATCGTTGATACATATGCATCATTAAAACCAGGAGAGATAGATGCCGCAGGCTGTGTAACCGGTAAGCCTGTAACACAGGGGGGTGTACGCGGCCGCAAGGAAGCTACCGGACTTGGGGTTTTCTTTGGTATCCGCGAGGTATGTAATATGCCAGAAGTAATGAAAAAACTTGAATTATCAATTGGCATTGTCGGGAAGAAAATTGTTGTACAGGGATTAGGTAATGTCGGATTCCATTCTGCGAAATTCTTCCGCGAAGCAGGTGCAAAAGTAATTGCACTGGCAGAATATGAAGGTGCTATAATGAACCCGGAAGGGTTGAATGAAGAAGAAGTTTTTGAACACAGGAAAAAAACAGGTTCTATACTAAATTTCCCGGGTGCAACTAACCTGGCTAAAAATACAGATGCGCTGGAACTGGAATGTGATATTCTTATTCCTGCAGCCTTGGAAAATGTTATTAACGGTGAAAATGCGCCAAGGGTAAAAGCAAAGATCATCGGCGAAGCAGCTAATGGACCTTGCACTCCTGAAGCCGATGAGGTTTTTATCAAAAAAGGGATTTTATGTGTACCTGATATGTACCTGAACGCAGGTGGTGTTACGGTAAGTTATTTTGAGTGGTTGAAAAACCTTAGCCACGTGCGTTATGGCCGTATGGAAAAACGTTTTACAGAAAACCTTAACACACATATCCTTTCACAAATTGAAGGATTGACCGGCAAACAAGTTAGTGACAATGAAAGAAAATTCATCATGCACGGACCGGAAGAAGTTGACCTGGTGCACAGCGGACTCGAAGAAACGATGATCACCGCAACAAGAGAGATCATGGCTATCTGGCTTGGCAACCCTGCTATTCCTGATATGCGCACCGCTGCTTATGTAAATGCCATCAACAAAGTAGCAACGAGCTATAGTGAATTGGGTATTTTTCCATAATCATATTTTTTTAACAAAAAAGAAAGCCCCGATATAAAAGGGGGCACTGAAAAAGTTCTGTTTTTAGAATAGAACTTGCAAAGCGATTAAGTTAAAATCAATTTTTAGCTTAATCGCTTTTTTATTTTCGCCTTTTTTGTGAGGAGGAGTAGGGTCGGCTATTGCGCTTTATATGTCTTA
>JBBQZY010000022.1:0-41102 GCA_038207305.1 Chitinophagales bacterium | reverse complement strand
ATAACTTATGACTTAGGTTCGCAACATCGGACTGGTTGTTTTGTTTGTTCGCAGATTTGAGGCCTTCATAGTAGTTTTTGTTAGCTGTTGCAATATCCCCCCTGGCCAAAAATATGTCGCCTATGGTTAACAAATTGTTGCCTATGTACCCTTGTGCTAATGGGTTATTTGAAAGTACCTGCGCTGCCGTTGCATAATAAAATGCCGAATCCAGTTGGCCCATTTTTAAATAGGCACTTCCAAGATTCATGTTTCCCGTCATTTGCCGATCCGGATGATTGATTTGAGCCGCAATTCTCACAGCCTCTTTCAATTGACGTATTTCCTCCTCGTAATTTGCGGCATTGCGCATCAGGCCACCCAACACATGGTGTATAGTCGATAATACGATTTGTTTGTCTTTGCCGGGCATTGGATATTGGGTCAGTTTCCATCCTTCTACCTCCACTGTTGTGGGATCTTCTGCAATCCTAAGTGCCTGCATTAGGTTTTGGAATGCATCTGAGTATTTTCCCAAAGCATTGAATTGATATGCTTTGCTGGTTAGGGCAGCTGCTTCAGCTAACGCTATTTTGTTTTTTCTTGCAAGGGTTAATCGATTTTCGACAAATAAAAGCGCTGAATCTCTGTTTGCTTCGATAAAATATAAATACAAGTTATACGAGGCGTTATGCCGAGCCGAGTCAGTTGTTGCATTTAGTAATATCTTTTTTAGGCTGTGCGTACTGCTTTGCTGAGGCTTTGCTACGAAGGGGAGCAAGAGTATTAATGCTATTTTAAATATTACCTGCATATTCTCAATTAAACTGTTGGTAGTTGTAAAGTAAATGTTGATCCTTCACCATCTTTAGTATCCACTTTTATTTCACCACCATGTGCTTTTATAATGTCATAACTCAGTGACAAACCTAATCCTGTTCCCTGCCCCGTTGGCTTTGTAGTAAAGAAGGGTTGAAAGATTTTATCCAATACTTTTTGAGGAATGCCGTTGCCGTTGTCAGTAACTTTAATGCTGACCTCACCCCCCACCCCTCTCCCAAGGAGCGGGGAGCGGCTCGTGCTAACGGTAACTGTTGGCTCGTAACCGGGAATGTTTAATTTCTTCTTTTCATCAACTGCATAAAAAGCATTCGTTAATAAATTCATCATTACTCTTCCTATATCCTGTGAAATGATATTTATTTTTTCAAGTGTTGGATTAAAATCAGTTTTGATGTTTGCATTGAAGGATTTATCCTTTGCACGTACACCATGATAACAAAGCCTTATATACTCATCTGCCAATGCATTAATATCGGTTAATTCTTTCTGTCCACTGCTGCTGCGGCTATGTTGCAACATCCCTTTTACAATGCTATCGGCACGTTTGCCATGATGATTTATTTTTTCCAGGTTCTGAATTACATCTGCCATGATCTCCTTTGCATCTTCTATATGGCCACTCTCCAACTCAGTCTTCATTTCTTCCAGCAACTCCTTGCTTACTTCCGAAAAATTATTGACAAAGTTCAACGGGTTTTGTATCTCATGGGCAATGCCTGCGGTGAGTTCTCCCAATGAAGCCATTTTTTCTGACTGGATCAATTGGTTTTGTGTTGCCCGCAATTCTGTTAATGCATCTTCAGCACGTTTCTTTTCTGTTTGTAGTTTTATGAGATCTTCCTCTGCCTGCAATGCGTGTCCTTCTGCAATTTTCAGATCATTGAAACGCGTGAAAGTGAGATTGAATACAGCGGCAAATCTTTCCAGCAATAACCTGGTTTCTTCCGACTGATTATCCGGTGATGCGATACCAATGAACCCTTTGGCAAAATAAGCGATATGCTGCATTCTTCTTTCCTGTGTAAGTCCGCCTTTGAATGGCACATGGATGCTGACCAGATATTTAAAATACTCCTTCAATTCATCTCCATGCATATCGATGACCAAAGATTTTTTTTCCTGCTTCCATCCATCAAACATTTTTTTAAATGTTGGATTGTCATTGAGATTTGTCTTGAATGCCGAACTTATTTTAGAACCATCTTCATCTGTTATCCAAAATTCGGTATAACCATTTTTATCTTCTATGATGCCAATGTATAAACGATTGGGTGCAATACCGAGCTGAATGAGTTGCCTGAAAAGTACAGCAGCTGTTTCAGCAAGTTCATCTGATCTTTGCATAGCAAGTGTTCTGCTACGTACTCTTTCCAATGCTGCTTCTATTTGTGATTCTCTTGATTGAGCCTCTGCTTTTTGAAGATCGAGGAAACGGGTATAAGTGCCATCAAATACAGCAGCAAAACGTTCCAGCGTTTTAATTGTTTCTGCAGCTAAGGGTAATGGTGATGAAAGAGATAGATGTCCCTTGGAAAAGAAAGCAATACTAACTACTCTGTGGCCACCGTCAAATTTGGTTGAAAGGTCGGTTCCTGTCATCTTATTGCGGTAATCAACCCAACTTTCAAGCGCTTCACCTGAAAGTTCAACCACCAGTGACTTTGCATTTGCTTTCCAGGCAGTAACTGCAGGTTTAAGTAAAGTAGGTTCGTCCATACTTCCATAAGCTGGCCGGTCAATTTGCTCACCACCACCTTTCCAGTCTGTTGCACGAAATTCTATTTCATTTTTTACTTCGTTGTAAATACCGATGGTAATTTGTATCAGTTCCTGTTGTTCTAATTTTTTAAATTCCTGGAAAAGCAGGGCTGCTGTTCCCGATAGTTCATCGCTTCGCTGCATGGCCATTGTTCTTGAACGAACTTTTTCCAGTGCTGTTTCAATCATTGCTTCCCTTGCCTGTGCTTCTGCTTTTTGCAGATCAAGAAAGCGGATGTATGCCTGTTCAAAGACTTTGGCAAAGCGTTTCACAATATCAGCTTCATTTTCTGATAAAGGCTTTCCTTCAAAATCATTAACTGCAATCATTGAATTTTTAGCCGGTGCCATTGCAACAGCGTACGACTTGCTTTGCAAAATCATGTTCTTCGTTTCATACGGTAAATGTTTTAATTCAGTATGTTCAAATACATATTCGTAAAAGCTGTTTTTTTCCTCTTTTGAATAATTGCCAACAAAAAAGCCCATTTCTTTTTCACGCACATTGTATAAATCATTTGTAATCGGATGATCAAAATACGGAAGGAGATAATTATTGATCGCTAAACTATTTCCAAAATCGCCGCACACATAAATGTTCCTATCTTTTGAGCCTTCGATATAAATGGAGAGACCAACTGCTGTTACAGGAATCTGCAATTCTTTTAATTTCTCAAACAATATCATAACCACATTATTCAATTCCTCACTCCCATGCATAGCCAAAGAACGTGACCGTACTTTTTCCAATGCAGCTTCTATGTTTGCTTCTCTAGCCTGTGCTTCTGCTTTTTGCAGATCGAGAAAACGGGTATAGGTTCTTTCAAATTCAATGGCAAAACGGCCGAGTATCTTTTTTTCACTTTCGTTTAAATCGTTTTCCATCATTACACCAAAGCAACCGTATTTCATAAACGCTTCTATATAATATAATCCGTTGCGAAAATGTTCTGGTGTTAGCGTTTCAACCCCGTCAATTAATTCCTGCCATGCTGCAAAATAATTTTTCACGCCTTCGGGTGGCACTGCGTATGAAACAACTGGTTCATTGCCTTTCCAATCAATGAGGCATTGTTTGGTTGCAGGTTCATTTCTGTCGAGCGGATAATTAATGGCTTTGTTTTTAAAAACTGTTACATTGTTTTTGTTTTCTTCCCAGATCGCCCAGAATATGTGTTTATCTTTTTCTTCATCCGGCAACCATAAAAAAGAAAAGGCAGAATGAATACCAAGCAATTGAATCTGTTCATGAAAAACACGTAACACATCATCCAGCTCATTCGAGTGTTGCATGATCATGCTTTGCGTACGGGTACGTTCCATCGAGGCTTCGATCTTTGCTTCTCTTGCCTGGGTTTCTGCTTTTTGCAGATCGAGAAAACGGGTATAGGTTTGCTGGAATACTTTTCCAAAACGCATGAGTGTGGCATTCTCTTCATCTGAATAAAGAATACCCGAGAAATTCTCTATGTACAGGCCCACATCATCCAGCAATACAGTGGAAGCGCCAAGACCAGCGCAACCAAAATAAAAATCCTTTGCTTCCTTCGTCAGTCCAGGGATATGTTTTAAAAGATCCTGGTAGAATTTGTTTTTTTCTTCAAAATTCAGCTGAGTGGCAAAAAAATCAATTTCTTTTCCTTTTGCTTCATTAAATTGATTTGCCCAAACTGACTCAAAATATGGATGCGATATTTTAGAAGGAATGTCCTGCTCATCTGCGATCCAGAAATGCCAATCGCCTCCCGGAGTATAGTCAACAACAAAACCTGCGTGGTCAAGATTAATTTTTAAATGGGTGAGTTGCTGATAAACAATTTTTATTACTTCTTTGAGTTCTTCGCTTTTTTGCATACCCATGGAACGGCTTCTCACTCTTTCCAATGCCGCTTCAATCTTTGCTTCCTTTGCCTGTGCTTCCGCCAGGGAAATGTCAATGTATCTCTGGTAGGAAAGACTGAAAACATTCCGGAAACGTTTCAATATGGCAAGTTTTTCTGCTGTAAGGGTATTGAAAGAAGATATCCCGATGGAACCTGTGTCAATAGAATAAAAATAGTAGTAGAGTGCGTTGGAATTATTTATTCTAGGATCGTCTTTTTCTCCGATTTCAATCCGGAAAGTTTTCATGTCTTCCAGGTCTTTACCTTCAAAAATTGTTTCAGAAAATGCATTATCGGCGCTCCTGAGCTGCTTTATCTGTTTCTGAATTGCAGGGTGAATATTGTAATGGAGGTGATTGGTGCTTTTACCGATTGCATCCGAATAATCATAATTCACAAAAGTTTCCTTCTCATCATTGTAAATATTGATCATAGCGTTCCTCATATCCGTAAATCCAAGGCTATCCAGTTCTGAATACAATACTTCACAAATGCTCAGCAGTTCATCCGGTTTTCGCATGGCCATGGCAACTGCCCGAACCCTTTCAAGGGCCGTTTCTAATCTTGCTTCTTTGGCCTGCGCAATTGCTTTTTCTATATCAATAAAACGCCTGTATGCTAATTCAAATACATTGCGGAAACGTTTGAATAAATTTATTTCTTCTTCATTTAACGGCGCATAAGTGGAAATTCCTAAAGCCACAGACCCTATCGAGTACCAGTAATAATTTAAAGAAGTTGCAATGGCAAGGTGTGTGTCATCAAACTGGTTGGTGGTTTGTTGAAACGCATACCATTCTTTTAATGCTGCTCCCTCGAGGCTTTTGGCAAATAGTTCCCCGGGTTTGTTTAACATCCTGTCTGCAAATTCTGTAGAAACAGTATGTGTAACATAAACCACTTCTGTAATCAGCGATCTATCATGCAGGCGGTAATATTCGTAGTTAAAATAAGTTCCTTTGTCAACATAGAAAATAGCAGTTTGTACATTTCGTATCTCTTTTACATTGAGTAATTCCAGTTGATCTGAAATAATGTGGCAAACATCCACCATGTCGGGGAGTTCTTTCATTGCCAATGCAGCTGACCGTACTTTTTCCAAAGCCTTTTCAATTTCCAGTTCACGGTTCTGTGCTTCTACAGCTTTTCTTTTCTGTTCAAGCTCTTCAATGGTTTCTTCTAATAATATTGCAGTGGTGCGTTTTACTTTTTCTGTTCTGTCGAGTTTGAATTCAGCAATTGACAGATCACTATCTGTAGCTTTAGCAGCTTTGGTAAGCCCATTTTTTTCTTCAGTGGTTAATTTTTCATCCTGCTGAATAAAATCTAATATCTTTTGTAAATGCTGGTTCATTTTATTTTTCTTTTAATACTACGCAACAGTTTGTGAGGTTATGCATTTCCAAATTTCCGCCGTTGGCTCTTGCCAGTTCTGCATTGGAGAAAAAACCAACTAAGGGCACGTTCCAGATATTTTTTAATCCTTCAATCTCTTGCTGTATCATGGGCCCCAGTGCAACCTGCCGGCCGGCACAACTGAATATGATCATAGCATCAGCTTCGGGCATTTCATTATCTTTTAAAGACTGGCAATCAGCAATCACTTTTTCCACCACATCAAAATCAGGGGGCAATGAAAACCGTACTTTAGAGCCCTGTGGTACCGAGCCACTGCAATAAAAAGAATGATCATTCCAGTCTAACTTCAGGCCGGGCCTCATCACCGGCTCACCATTTATCCTTTGCATTTGCAGCGGAAAATTACAGGCAATTTCCAGCATCAGACCTGTATTTTCAGGGTTTACATTTTCAATGCCACCATATTTTGCAGTAAGATCTAAAACAGGAATGTCATCAACAGTAAATACATGATTTCCCTCACTCTTTGTAACGGTTCGTATGGTGCCTACGGCCTTCCAGCCACAGGTTGCCCTTCCTCTTATTTTAATCTTGTCCTCATCAAGCACCAATACTGCCATGCCATTGGTACTTTCCTTGTTGTTGGTAAAAACAAATTGTTCGGAAAAAGTATAATTATCGCCGGCCCCTCCACCATACACATTCACATCCTTGCCGATGACATCCTCAAAACCCAGGAGCAAAGACTCTGCATCGGTTTCCGTATTGCTGAAGGAAATTAAAAATGCGGGGTGTGTAAATTTCTCCAATGCCTTTTTAGCCAATGCAACGGATTTCGCACGATAATTCTTATCCGGGTATTCCTCAAAGAAGACAGTGAAATAATCAGTGTTTATATCCAGCAATAATATAGCGGCTTCGCCATTTTCAGTTTGTTCGTCAATAAATTCCCCATTGGTTGTAGCACCAAAAATGCAAATACCGGTATCATCAAACAGTTTTCCTATTGCTATACGATCCAATTGGAGAGAAGAAAAAATTATAGCAAGTGTGGGCTTAAATCCATCAGCCATATTTTCCTGCAGTGCTGTTTTAATTTCTTCTGTTGATTTTCCTTTAATTGATTTTGCTTTCATGATTACGCTGGTTATGGTTGTAGAAATTAAGTTACCCTAATTCAATCTATCTAAACCTTCAATAACTCTGTACGGCTTTTTAAAAAAGTCATTTATCGTTTCATTGAATTGTTTAGCATAATTAACAGGCGTTGAATGACCTGAATTTGGAATGATCCATAAATAAGATTGAGGAATTGCTTCAGCGATCAGTAATGTGTGTTGGGGCAATAGCGCATCATGATCACCGCCAATTACAAGCGTGGGGCATTTGATGGTATGCAATTGCTCTTTGGTAATGTTTGGCTCTTTGGTCATCATTGCCATTAATTTGTATTGATTCTTTATTTCAGGTGTTTGATTTACTTTGGATAAAGAATCGACTTCAGCAGCAAGCCAACGATATACAGCAGGTGCAACAGCCGTTGAATCGGGCCATAAATTAGCCCCGGTAACCGCAAGTTTTTTTACTTTTTCAGGATGGCGTATGGCAAGCAACAGGCCATTGATGCCGCCATCGCTCCAGCCAATTACATAACAGGAATCGAGATGCAGTTCATCCAGTAAAGCGTTGAGGTCATCGGCCATCATTTCGTAGTTTAAAGCATTTCCCTTATCAATTGATTTGCCCTGGGCCCTGCTGTCTGCAAGTATTACTTTGTATTCCTGGGAGAAGTAAGGAATTTGTTTACTAAAGTCTTTGATACTGCCACCGTTTCCATGAATGATGAGTAGTGGTTTGCCTGTACCGTAAATTTCATAATACATTTTAAAACCACGTGTGGTTAAATATTTCCCTGTCTTACTATCGCCATATACCGTATCGTTGCCGGAAGCGACAGGCAACTGTGCAAAAACTGTCAATGATAATAATATTACCATCAGCGATAAAGCTATCTTCTGTAAAATTTTCATGCTTTCGATTTTAAGTCTTTATAATTTGTTACTATTTTTCTTTTAATGCTACCCAACTTACTGTTGTGCCATGAAATTCGCAGCGGCTTTCACCCAGTTTTCCAAATTCGCCCAGCGAGAAAAAACCGATCATCGGCGTATTCCAGGTTGCTGATAAACCTTCTATTTCTGTTGATATCATCGGCCCCAATGAACCAAGCCTGGCAACACAAGAAAAAACGATCAACGCATCTGCCTCCGGCATTTCTTTCTCTTTTACGATCCTTGTACTTTCGATAACTGTATCAATCACATCAAAATCCGGCGGCAATGAAAAGCGGAAACTTTCCGATTCTTTTACATCTCCTCCAACCATGATTGACTGATCGGTTGGGTTCCAGAGTAATACCGGCCTCATCACAGCACTTCCGGAGGTTCGTTGAAACTGTAAAGGGTAACCGGCATCCAACGGAACCAGCCCTGCCGATTGCGTATTGAAAGTTATCAGGTCATTTCCTAAAAATTTTTTGATCACATTCATGGCGGGCTCATGGTCGATGGTATAGATCCACGAGCCTTCACTCTTCGTTATCTTTTTCGCTGTTCCTGCAGGCTTCCATCCTGAAACTGCGAGACCATTTATTTTAATTTTATCCTGGTCAATTATGAGTGCAAGTATCCCAGCGGTACTGGAGGATTCATTTGTAAATACAATTCCTGAAAAATCAGCCGGGTTGCCTGCTACACCTCCCATGATGGTAACATGTTCGCCGGCAGAATCCATGAGACCGTTAACAAGGTCGTCTCCCGACATTCTGAAATCAGCAGATGAGATGATAAACCCTGGATCTCTGAATGCACGTATACCTGCCTCACCAACCTGCCGTGCTGCTTCCACAGGCGAACCACTATGATAATTTATCAATTCAATTTTAAAATAGTTCGTCTTAATATCCAGTAATAAAACGGCCATATCATCCGCTTCAAGGCCTTGCTCCGTAAATTTTTCTGAGGTGCTGATCCCGAAAATGGCGATTCCAGCAGTATCTAATATGCTGCATACCGGTGCGGCATTTTCAATGGAAGTAATAAAAACAAACGCAAGCGTAGGTTTATATCCTCCTGAAATGCTTTCGTTCAGCGCGGTTTGGATTGCTGCTATTGAATTGCCCTTGAGTGATTTTGCCTGCACAAATGGTATATTAAAGGTGAATCCGGCTATCCGGATAAATTTGTTGGCAGGTGATTCAAGGTTGAAATGGAGGTTAATACAATGATGGTCATTGAATTAATGACATTAGCACACTAAATATAAGTTCTTTTTTGTAACAGATTCACTTATCAGCCATTATACCCTGGTGTAATTTTTTCTTATTTAAGAAGGCAGGCTACAAACTGCCACCGTGCGGTCAAACAAAATGAATAGAACAGGAAGCGAACGGGTAATTGTATGGGAAGACAGGAATAAAGGTATATTCATAAAAGCAACCTAACGGAGAAGTGTAAATTTTTTCCTCCGCTGCTGATCCACGCGGAAATAAGGAGCAGGACTAATAAGCCTGGCCGCAGGATTCAGATCATTTAAAAAGAATAGCACCGGAAGAATATCAAACCAAAAATTAAAACCTCAAACTACATATATTTGCCGCACGGACGGTTAGCTCAGTTGGTTAGAGTACTACGTTGACATCGTAGGGGTCATTGGTTCGAATCCGATACCGTCCACTTGTTAAGCAAGTTAACTTTGTTAACTATGTTTACCCGTTAACTGAGGGACGAACTCCATTCCAAATTAAAAAGCCCGTACTTTTCTTTAATGCAGGTAAATAAGAAGCAACTTGTGAAGGGAACATTCAATTCTTCTGTTGTGTTGTTTTCCTGTTGCAATGAAAATGTGCCCATTACATAAGCCACGGTGCCACAGGTTTCGAGTGCTGTCCAGTTTTCAGGAACAAGCGCTTCATTGTAGCCGAAATCAACATGCGACGATGCTAATTTTTCCACCAGGTTTTTGAGTAAACCGGGATCATAAAGGTTTGCAGTGATATTCATTTCTTTTTTCATGTAAGATGGATTTTTTCAAAACAGTTTCCTTAACGGTCATAAAGTAAGCAAATCTAAAAGCCGTTTTTTGTAGTATAATCTATCATTGTGATGTAATTGGATAAAGTTCATTTCTGTTAAAAAGGCCCTAAAAGACTGATCTGCTCCATGAATCACTTAAATCGGGGAAAAAAGGATGCTTCATTCTGTTACAAATGAAATATTTTGCAGCCCTAAAAAAACAGGTTCAACGAATGCAGTCAATTATATTGGGAATAGCGGGTTTAGTGGCAGGATTTATAGCAGCATGGGTTATAAGAACGGTGGCGTTTGTAAAATTAAAAAAGGCGCAACAGGATACCGAGGGTTTCCTGGAAAGAGAGAAACTTGGCAAAGAAAGGCTTCAACGTGAAACGGAATCGCTTTACAGGCGTGAAGCCGAACTGGCAAAGAAAATGGAGGCTTTTGCACAGCTCAACAAAAGAATGGATGAAGATATACTGTTACTTCAAAAAAGCAACGAGGAAACAGAAGCGTTGCTAAATGTTACCGAGCCTGAAGTTTATGCACTAAAGCTGAAACTTATTGAAGCAAATAATACGATCGCCCGTATGAAAGCAGGTACTAAATAAAAAAGCGATCCAGATGGATCGCCGTGGTGTGTTATCATTCGGGGTTATTACTTGTCTTTGAGTTGCGAAACGGGCTTGTTAACTGCTTTTACAGCCAGGTATGCAACTTTCAAATGGTCGATGGTAATTTTATCGAGTACTGAAATATTACCGTTAATTGCTTCTTTACGCTCATTCAATGCCTGCCAAAGTGCTCGTGTTTCAACCCATTGCGCATCTGTATAATTATCTCCATGATCTCTTACCCTGTCGACAAAATTCTTATATACACTTACAACATTGGCGGATGTTACAAAAGCCCAATCAGAGCCATTATAAGCAGTTCCCAATAACTCGTTTCTTACAGCCCGGCGTGTTGCTTCAGCTTTTTCGTTCTCTTTGAGCTGCGCATCATATTTAGCTTTTAATTCAGCATATCTTTTCCTGTCAGCCTCTACTTTTGCTTTTTCAGCTTCGTCAAGTTTAGTTAACGACTTTTCCACTTTTTCATTTCTTAGCTGGTATCCGTCATCTATTATTTTCCATTGTGTTTCTGTATACACAGGTTTTACATTGTTAACAGAGTCAACATAGCCTGAAAATACCATGGCGTCTGCTTTAGCTGTAGTGTCATCGGTTTTACAGGAAGCGAATATTGAACTTATAAAGAGCGCGCTTACAACTACTGGTAGATTTTTCATTTTTTTTTATTTGGTTTATACCGGGCATAAGACAATTTATATGCCATAAGCTTTTCGCTGGTTGCGTGACGCTGTTATATATGACAGCTTGACTTTAAACTGCGGAAAATATTCATCACTATGGGCAGTTAATTATTAGCTATTTTTAAAATCTTTTATTTTTCAGACGTTCGCTGTGTATATATGTGGTCAGTTATCTATTTGATCTGGTAATTTGGTATCATTGAAATAAAAAAATATGCAGCCAACTATTGATAAAAAACCATTGAAATTCGTAGACCAGGCCTGGGTAATGGTTACCTGATTTGAATAAATGCATTACCGGTTGAAAAAGAAGTTGTCTATCAGCGGCAATGCCGATAGTACTTTTGTAAACTATAGCAGGCAATATGTGCGTAGGTATCTGGCGGCCGGGGAATGACGAGACGGTGTAATGTGCTGAATTTTCTTTAAAAATATTTGCTGCCGGAATGCGGTTCAGCAAAGTGATATGCACCATCCGTATGTATTCAAATGGCCCACAGATATAGCAAAGTGTATTTGAAAGTGTTTTTATCATCGAAAAGCAGGCTGTTATGCCACTGCCGGCAGCGATGAAAAAATATTGAGTTGCTTCCTTGAGATCATCCCGCAATAGAAACATACCACTGACACCCGAGGTTAATAAAATATCTCCTTTCTTTGCATGCGATATTAATAAGCTTGAGAACTCCCCATTCTCTACTCTTTTTACTGTGATGCATATTTGTTCCCCTATGGCGGAAGATATAGCGTAAGAGCGCCTTTTTTTCTCCATGCCTTGTTTTAAAAAGCAATGTGAGGAATTGGCCAGGCTTATAAATCGGTTGCCATTCGTCAAGTGGGTCGAGTAAAAATGTGCTGGCATTATTTGTCTCAACAATGATCTGCGTGATCTTCAGTCTTTTGATCGACAAGGTTTCTTCCACTATGGCCAACTTATTTAGAATTTTACAACTGCATTTGCTTTTTTACGCTTCTTATTTAATTTCCATGCGGGGCCATTTTTAATAATGCGAACAGCTTCTTCTGCACAGGCATTGCACAAAGACTTTCCTGCAGATACATCGATCGGTGCTCCCTCGTCATTTACATTAAAGGATACAAGCACTTCGGCACCGTTAGCTTTATTACCAAGTTGCTCCAATGTTTTAAGACTGTCTTTCACATAACTATAGAAATCCTGCCATCCCTTAACAGGTATTGCATTGGTGATCGTTACGCGTTGAGAGGATAATGAACTGGTGCCAGTCTTTTTTTCATATTTTTCTGAACTCCAGTTCAGATCCTTTCTTTTTACAGCGTAGTTATTGTTATTGTTTGCAAATCCATCGCCTGGCCCTGATTTAGCTTCGGTCATTACTATATAATTCGCAGTAGTGTCGGCCCTGAGTTTCATTGTAACAGTTCTGTAACCCGCCACATTAACTGAAACAAGTGGCGCAGAATCGGGACTGTAAAATTCAAACCGGCCTTCCTTGCTGGTAGTTATACCCTGGTTATTTTTGTTATAATAAAGATTGGCAAAAGCAAGCGGCTGTCCGCTATTGTTTGTTACTGTTCCTCTAAAAGTATTCGAGTTTCCCACATTCAAGCCAGATACTTTTCCCGCGAGTTGCTGTTCTGCATCGTTAGATGATACAGGAGCCCGGGTAAAAGAATAAGTTCCTTGACTACTATTAATGGAATCGGCAACCCCGGTATCCAGGCTGTTGATAATATTGCCGGATCTGATTGTATCTGCAGTAGCATAAAGTGTTGCTGATGATCCCTGGCTGTTGGCGGTTGTTAGCTGGTAGGTTTTCGGTTGAGTGGTACCATTGAGACTCAAGCTGTCTGTACCGACACTTGTGAATGTTCTAATGTTGCTATCGGCAGGGCTTCCAACTGCTTTTTCTTTGATGATACTACTATCAGTTATTGATGCAATTTCCTCCTGTTTGATCTTATTATTTTCATAGAACAGCCATGTGAGACCACCAAACAAAACAAACGCAGCTGCGATTCGTAATAGAAGGAGCAAAGGGCTTTTATTAAGCGGGAGAGTGGTCGTGCGGCCACCTGTTTCTGAAAGTCGTTTTTTAATTGTTTCAATATCTGCCAAGGGTGAATTGGTAACAGCATAGCCATCCAGCGCATCCGATAGGAATGGATCATCCAATGCAGCTTTTTCCAGGGCATGCATTTCCGATTCCGTCATCCTACCGGAATAATAGCGTTCAAAATCTGCAGCGCCGTATTTCCTCATATCGTCTTCCAGGGCCATTATTGATCCATTTGTTTATCCATGCATATTTTTAAATTCCTTCTTCCATTCTGTATAAAACTTCTAACCGCATTCCATTCAATGCCTGTAACTGTCACGATCTCATTGTACGATTTTCCTTCTAAGTAAAATAGTTCCAGCACGTTTTTTTGTTCTGCTATCAACTGGCCAAGACAGTAATTCAGGTGTTTAAAATTATCTTCTTTATCCAGTTCGCCATTCAGATGCACTGTTTCGTCATTTTGCATAAGCGACACATCTATTTGCACTTTTTTGAACTTTTGTTCCGAACGAAGGAGCATCAGGCAGTGGTTCTTTGACAATTGATAGAGCCATCCTTTAAAATTATTTACTTCGTGTTTTAATAATTTACTGATCAGTTCTTCAAAAATATTTAACACTGCATCCTGTGCATCGCCGGGTTCTTTTAAGTATTTGAGGCAAACACCATATACCAGTTCCATATAACGCTGGTATAATTCAGATAAGATATCCAGCTTGCCCGTTGACCTGTATGACTGAACCAGCTCTTCGTCAGGTGCATTAGTTACCGGTATATTTTTAAGGAAAGGCACATGCCGAAATTAAGGAAAATGAGGGAACACACAACTTTATCAAACCAATCAACTCGCTCAAATTTTCAACTTCCAAAAAAATAATGTCCATTTATGTAATCCTGCTCTTTTCTACATCTTTCTGAAAATTACTATTATGAAAAAGATAATCTTATTATTTATTCCGGTTTTTTTGATCATGTTGAGTTTTAATTCAACAAAACAAAAAAAGGTTACCGGTATTGTAACTGATGAAAAGGGGATGCCAGTTTCGGCAGTTACTGTTAGTTCTAAATACAAAGGGTTGTTAACTACAACAGATGAGCATGGTTCTTATACTATAACATTGGAAGAGGGCAAAGCAACACTTATATTCTCTCATGTTGGTTACGATAAAACTGAGGTAAAAGTGAATAACAGGTCTGTAGTAAACATTATGTTGAAAAAACTGAAGCCTGTTGAGTCAATGGTTTTAGCAGATAGCACAACATCAGGTAGCATACAGTTTGCCGCTATCTCTGCGAATGTTTATCAGTTTGCGGGTAAAGTTTCGGGTGCTTATACCATTGCTGGAGGGAACAACGGCGCCACTTATTTTTCAAGCGCAGCAGATGCTGATTATAATACAGAGGAATATGATAATATTGCTGAGAATACTTTTTTAAAAACGACTGATAATCCCTTATCAACTTTCTCTATTGATGTGGATGCGGCATCTTACAGCAATGTACGTAGAATGCTGAATGCAGGCCAGTTGCCACCTGCAGGTGGCGTAAGGGTAGAAGAAATGATCAATTATTTTCATTACGATTACCCAACCCCAACCGGCGATGATCCTTTTGCTTTCACAACTGAAATGGCTGATTGTCCCTGGAACAGCGACCATCAACTTATTATGATCGGCATGCAGGGCAAAAAAATACCAACAGAAAATTTGCCGCCGTCAAACATGGTGTTCCTGGTGGATGTATCAGGATCAATGGATGAAGAAAATAAATTACCACTCGTAAAATCTTCTCTAAAATTATTGACAGAACAGTTGCGTGAAGAAGACAAAGTATCCATAGTTGTATATGCCGGCGCAGCAGGACTTGTGCTTCCGCCAACGAGTGGAAGTAATAAAAAAATGATCAGGGATGCTATTGACCAGTTAAATGCAGGTGGCTCTACCGCAGGCGGCGAGGGTATTATGCTGGCTTATAAAACAGCCAACAAAAATTATAACAAGGAAGGCAATAACCGGGTGATATTGTGCACCGATGGTGATTTCAACATTGGCATGAGCAGTGATGATGACATGGAAAGGCTTATTGAAAAAGAAAGAAATACCGGTGTTTTTTTAACGGTGCTTGGTTACGGCATGGGCAATTACAAAGACAGTAAGATGCAGAAGCTTGCAGATAAAGGCAATGGCAATCATGCCTACATTGATGGCATTGATGAAGCAAAGAAAGTTTTGGTGAATGAGTTTGGCGGTACTTTGTTTACCATTGCAAAAGATGTAAAACTTCAGGTAGAATTCAATCCGGCAAAAGTTCAAGGGTATAGATTGGTGGGGTATGAGAACCGCATGCTGAAAAAAGAAGATTTTAATGACGATAAAAAAGATGCTGGTGAATTGGGTAGCGGACATACAGTAACTGCCTTGTATGAAGTAATTCCGGCTGGAGTGAAAAGTGAGTTTTTAAAAGATGTTGATAAACTTAAATACAACGTTGAACCAAAATCACCATCAGTATTTAATAAAGAGATCATGACAATCAAGTTTCGTTATAAAACCCCCGTTGGGGCGATTAGTAAATTGATCGAAAAGGCAGTGTATGACAATCCATTTTCATTCAGTAATACGTCGGATAATTTTCGCTTTGCCGCTTCGGTCGCCGAATTTGGAATGCTGTTGAGGAATTCGGAATATAAATCAGCTTCTTCTTTTCCAAATGTATTGTCAATCGCACGAAAGTCTTTGGGTAATGATAAAGAAGGTTATCGAAATGAATTTATTAAACTGGTTGAGCAGGCAAATGCTTTGATCAATAATGCAGCAAGGAAGTAATGGGAGAGGGTTTAATTGGCAATTGAGCACCTGTGCCTGCAAAACGATTTTTCTTCTCCTGCAGTTATTCTTACTGCAGGAGAAGAAAATTTAAGGGAAAAATATGAGCAAGACAGTTATCTGCTATGCTACATCATTCCGTGAATCTTTATGTATTGAAGTAACATAATCGTTTTAGCGTCTTTGATCTCAGCATTTCCAATCATATCCATAGCCTGATGAAATGGCATTTCAAGTACTTCGATATTTTCCTGTTCATGTTCCACACCGCCTCCTTCCGTCACTTTCATGTCTTTTGAATATTCGGCAATAAAAAAATACAGGATCTCGGTTACCGAACCCGGCGACATGTAGGCTTCATATACCTTACGCACAGTTGTAATCCTGTAACCGGTTTCCTCTTCAGTTTCACGCCTTATGCAATCTTCCGGATTTTCTTTATCCAATAAGCCGGCACAAGCTTCTATAAGCATGCCTGTTTCATTTCCATTGATGAAAGTTGGTAAGCGGAACTGTCGGGTAAGGATCACCGTTCCCTGTTCTTTATTATAAAGCAAAATAGTGGCCCCGTTACCTCTATCGTAGGCTTCCCTGCTTTGCGTTTGCTTTATTCCGTCTTTTGTATTATACTCGTATGTAACTTTTTTAAGCGTGTACCAATTATTGGAGAGTATTGTTATATCAAGAACTTTGATGCTGTTGATCATATTTTTTTTGTTAAACGTTGGAAAATCACGCAGTCTCTTTTATTGGTTTGAATATTATTATGTGTTCGAATACAATTTACAAATCGTTAGATCAATTATCAGCGTAATCTTTTGTTAAGTTTTTGTGATTCTGTATTTATGGTGTGGTAAATGCACAAAATTTGTAAAAAATAGAACTATGAAATTACTGTCCGTTCTTCTCTTAGGTGGTTTTTTTTCCTCGGCTATCACCTGGCAAACTGATATTGAAATTGCAAAGCAATCTGCACGCACAGAACATAAATTGATCCTTCTTAACTTTTCAGGTTCAGATTGGTGTGGTCCTTGTATACGTTTACATAAAGAAATCTTTGAAGCTGCTGTATTTGAAAAATATGCAACAGAAAGCCTGGTATTGGTAAAGGCTGATTTTCCGAGGTTAAAAAAGAACCAGCTTTCAAAAGAACATCAAAAGAAGAATGATCAGCTGGCAGATATTTATAATAAAGATGGTGCTTTTCCACTTACATTATTATTAGATGCCAATGGAAAGGTTTTGAAAAGATGGGATGGTTTACCAAAGGGTTCTGCAGATGAATTCACAAACCAGTTAAAAGCTGTTGTTGATGCAAACAAATAATACGGTATGTATTGAGCCATCGTTGTACCGCAAAGTTATTAAGTTAATGGGCAACCGCTTCGAAATAAGTATTGTTACTGATGACGAATTATGGGCCAATGAATGTATAGATGCAGCGGTGGAAGAGATCAGGCGTATAGAAAAATTACTCACCACTTTTAATGAATCAAGCCAGGCAAATATCGTTAACCGGTATGCCGGTATTAAACCTGTTAAAGTTGACAAAGAAGTTTTTGAGCTGGTATTAAGATCAAAAAAAATATCCGATTTAACACAAGGCGCATTCGATATTACTTATGGTTCCATGGATAAAGACCTTTGGAACTTTAATAAGGATATGACCAGACTTCCTCATCCGGAAATTGCCCAGCAGTTGGTACGACTGATCAATTACAACAATGTGATCTTAAATGAGCATAACAGTACGATATTCCTGAAAGAAAAAGGCATGCGCATTGGCTTTGGCGGAATAGGAAAAGGTTATGCAGCCGACAGGGCTAAAATAGTATTAGAGCAAAGAGGAATAACGAGTGGAATTGTAAATGCCGCTGGTGACCTGAGTGCCTGGGGATTTCAACCAAGCGGTAGGCCCTGGACGATCGGTATTGCTGATCCCAATGCGGCCCGAAATGCTTTTTCTTATTTGGAAATTACCAATACATCCATCGCTACTTCGGGTAACTATGAAAAATTCATTGTGATCGATGGTAAAAAGTATTCTCACACCATCGACCCCAAAACCGGGTTACCCGTTACTGGTATCAAAAGTGTAACGATCATTTCACCCAGTGCAGAACTGGCCGATGCGATGGCTACTCCGGTTATGATAATGGGCACGAAAGTTGGATTAAATATGATTAACCAGGTTAAAGGGCTGGCCTGTATCATCATAGACGATAACGATATTATCTATACATCTAAAAACATTCACCTAAAATGAGTTTCAGTAAAATGTTTTCATTGCGAAAATCCGTTAGCCCAGTTTTGATGGCAGGATTTGCACTTCTTTTCAGTTCCTGTAGTACAGTTAAAGAATATCAGAAAAATAAACTGAACGATGCCGAGATGTCGCTCTCCAGTAGAAAAATAGAAAAAACAGAACTGAATTTTCAATCATATCGTGAAGGAGCATCCGGCGCTAATGGAGGGAAGACCGGTGGTGGCTGCGGCTGTAATTAATCAACTCAATATCTTTATTTCATGAAGAAATTATTTCTTTCAGTAATTGGAATGTATATCGGTATGCTGGCCGCATTTTCGCAAAGCAATATGCAAACAGATTCTGCATACCAGTCACGCAAACTCAGTTTTGAAGAAGCTAACCTGGTATCAAGTTATTATAGCCAGGATGGAAAAAATTCTGCCGTAACGGGTGGTATCGGTTCAGAAAAACTTACGGATATTTCCAATTCAATTGATCTGAAAATCAGTAAGTACGATAAAAAATACCGAAAGCATATTTTTACGTTGGAAGTAGGTATCGATCATTATACTTCTGCATCATCTGATAAAATAGATCCTAAAACAATTTCTTCTGCTTCGCATGCAGATACGAGGTATTATCCTTCGCTGGGTTGGACAATGGAAAATGAAAAGAAAGGAACAACCATTGGTGCAGGCATTTCTTTTTCAACGGAATTCGATTATAGTTCTGTTGGCGCAAATATCAATTTCTCTCAAAAGACAAAGAACAGGAATGGGGAATTTTCTGCGAAGCTCCAGGCATACTTAGACCAGGTGAGTCTTATTTACCCGGTAGAATTAAGAGTTTCTCCGGGTGCGGGGTCAGGCGGTGATCGAGAGGGTAATGATTATGCATCGAAAAGCCGGAACTCATTCAGCGGTAGCGTTGGCTGGGCGCAGATCATTAATAAACGTTTACAGGTTTCATTTGATGCTGAAGTTATTTCGCAGCAAGGATATTTAGGACTGCCTTTTCACCGTGTTTATTTTAATGATAATACAGTGCATGTTGAGAATCTGCCTTCATCAAGGTTAAAGATACCGCTGGGTGTTAGAGTAAATTATTTTGTTGGCGATAAACTGATTCTGCGTGCCTGGTATCGAAATTACCATGATAATTGGGGTATTGCTTCCAATGCAGTTCAATTAGAAACTGTGGTGAAGGTTACGCCATTTATTTCGATCACGCCTTTTTACCGCTTCTACCAACAAACGGGAGCCGATTATTTTGCAGCATACCAAAAGCATGTTGCAGCAGATACTTATTATACCAGCAATTACGACCTCAGTAATTTCATGAGTAATTTTTACGGAGCCGGATTTCGGATTGCGCCACCGAAAGGAGTCTTTAATATCCAGCATCTGAATGCACTGGAGATTCGTTACGGGCATTATCAGAAATCAATTGGTATGAACTCTGATATCATCTCACTGAACCTGAAATTTAAATAGCTGACAGATAGCTGCCACGAATGAACGAATGAAAAAATTATTCCTACATTCGCGGCATTAAATTTTAGTAAGTTCAGCAGCTAAGGAATTACCAAACCGTCAAAAAAAATTGCTGTTTCGTTTGTGACAAAGGATTCATTTCCGGCTACCAGGCATCAAATAAATATGCGGCTCCCATAACTGCAGTTCTCCCGGAATTCCTTCGGGGTAAAGTTTTTTCCTTTTTAAATACCCTGTAGAAATTAGAAATATTATTAAAACCTCAATTGTAAGCAACTTCTGCAATGGATCGCGTTGTATCGATTAACATTCGGGATGCACAGACCAGCCGCATTTCCATTACACTGTTTATAAAAGTATCGTCCTTCTCGCTTTGGCACGATCAGCACAAGGCATACATGTCCTACGGCCCTCAACAAGCAAAGTCATTAATGGCCAATATCATCTTTCCTCAATGATAAGAAAGCATATATAGTTTTGAGAAAAGTTATTTAAAAGGCAGCGATAGTCACCTGGATCTGGCAGAACATGCTGAGATAGCAAAATTGTTAACTAAATTTATCCATCGGAAGATGAAATGGTAATTGCTTAACATTTAAAAAATTACAACATGACTTACATTCCTTCAGAAAAAAGGTATACTGATATGACATACAACCGCTGTGGAAAAAGCGGGTTGTTATTGCCGGCTATTTCGCTTGGCCTATGGCAGAATTTTGGTTCAGTAGATGATTTTAAAACGGGCAGGCAAATGATACATCGTGCCTTTGACAGGGGTATCACGCATTTCGATTTGGCAAATAATTATGGGCCTGAGCCTGGTTCAGCAGAAGAGAATTTTGGTAAAATATTGAAGAAAGATTTTGCGGGTAATTTAAGAGATGAACTGATCATCTCTACCAAAGCAGGGTATACGATGTGGCCCGGCCCTTATGGCGACTATGGTTCCCGGAAATATTTACTGGCAAGCCTTGACCAAAGCCTTCGAAGGATGCAGTTGGATTATGTTGATATATTTTATTCGCATAGGCCTGATCCCGAAACGCCGATGGAAGAAACAATGATGGCGTTGGACACAGCAGTGAGAAGCGGGCGTGCATTGTATGCAGGTATATCCAGTTATTCTGCAGAACAAACAAGAACAGCTGTAAAAATTTTGAAAGAATTGGGAACGCCCTGCCTTATCCATCAACCAAAATATTCCATGTTTGAAAGATGGGTGGAGAACGGGCTGATGGATGTGTTGGAGGAAGCAGGTGTCGGCTGTATTCCTTTCTCGCCATTGGCGCAGGGGATGCTTACCAATAGATATTTAAAAGGAATTCCTGAGACTTCCAGGGCGTCAAGACCAGATTCATCCTTAAAGCCTTCAGCAATAACCGACGAAAGACTGAAACAGATCAAATCATTGAATGAAATAGCAATGCAACGCAACCAAACATTGGCTCAAATGGCCATTGCCTGGCTGATGAAAGATAACCGTGTAACATCTGTACTGATAGGGGCAAGTTCAGTAAAGCAGTTGGATGATAATATTGACACATTAAAGAACATTCGTTTTAGCAGTGACGAACTTCGTGCTATTGAAACGATCTTAAGCAGAAGCAAAGCCTAAATGAAAAAAATACGAGTGGACTTTTATTGCTATTCAATCGCAGGGTTGTTTTTCACAAATCCAGTTGAAACTACTTCATGAAAATGCAACAACGGAAACAAAGAATCTGTATCATAACCTTGCTACACTTTCCATAACGATACTTTTATTTGGCCATTACATGCCAGACAATATTGGCATGGCTGACAGGGTGATGCAGACCGTTCGGTTGTGAAGTCTGTAACAGAATCACATCTTGCAGTGATTGATATTAATTTCGGGAACTTATGATGAACGCCTGATAGCCTTATCGAAAAGAAACCCAGACGAAGAAAACACATTGCTGACAGAAACCACGGGGGAGGGTAACAACGGAATCAGGGCATTTTCCCAATACAGGTTCTGGGCGGCGGATTTTATTTGAAAGATTCGGTATCGCTTCCTGCGGTAAAATGTATTATGACATGAGGTGCTTCTGATGGAAAGTATCAAGCCATTTTGTTAAATAAAGGAGATGTTGCAGCATTATAAAATAATGGCAAATCGGTTCACCGCGGGAAAGTCCACAGCAGCCCGTCCCTGCTATTCACTATTTTGTATTCTTATAAGCGACATTTGCCTGAATTGCTGTGTTTCAAATGTTTTCCTGACAACATAGAACCAGTTGTTATTGTTTACATCTACAGTGAATATTTCTGAAGTGCGGTGCATCTTTACGGCGTCCGAAAATTCCTTTACCATTACGTCTTCTGTAAACCAATTGGTATCGCCGGAATTTTGATTGCCATCCATATTGTATTTTGCAGACAGGGCTTCAAACGTCACACCTTTTTCGTATTCGCTGATGATGTGCTTACGTACACTATCAATTTGCGTCGTTGATAATTTACTACCGTCTAAAAAAATATAATTTACCCGGTGAGCAGTATGGAAAGTATCTGTCAATACTTTATAAATATCTTTGCCTATCCTGAAAATATCTCCGATCTTTTTGGATAAGAATTTTTTATATAAAGCTGAAGTATCAATACTTGAATTTACCTGTACATTATTCAGTTCTGCATTCGGGTATTTTCCAATGAGTTGTTCCGCCTGCTCGTATGTTTGTATCTTCTGCAATTGTTGTTCTAAAGATTGAGCAAATGAATTTGTTGCAGATAAAAGTAAAATATATAAGAAGATCTTTTTCATCAGCTTTTATTAAAGGTATAAATTAAAGGAACGGAATATTTTGTTGTCTGCAAAAGTAAATTTTTAAGTTCATCAGGTTAGGCTAATTATGACTCTTTTTTGCTGTTATGCGCTCAATAATGATCACAAAAATAATTCCGAGGCTGTATGCCGCAATGTCAGTGCAGGAAAAGGATGTACCAATAATCGTTCGTGCTGTTTCGGAATGCTGCAGTCCAAGCTTCTCCACAATGTTTAGGTATTGTAAAAATTCCACTGTATAAGCAAGTAGTAAAACAAAAATGGAAGCTGTCAATACTGGTAAAACAACAACGGATCTTAAAAGGCAATACAGCAGGATAACCACCAGTAGGTCGCCCAAAGTTGGCCTGATAAATTCGTCATGCATATAAAGTGCGATCAGTACTTCAATGAGGAATAGGATAACTGTCAGGATGAAATACCGGGGTTGAAATTTAAATACTTGCTTTTGCACGAAATAAAAATACAGTTTTTACCGGGAAGAGGAGACGACGTATTCCCAATATTCCGGCAAAAAGAAAAATCTTTTGAATTTTAGCGATAGAACGATTCTGCCAAGCAAATACAACCGTCAGTAAGGATTTATAAACTTTGTTCTTTCAATTCCAGTAATATATTTTCGGCTTCTTTAGCAGACCTCTTATACCGCTTGAGAACCCATTTGGAAAAAAGGTAAAAGAATGGGAAGCTAATTGCATAAAAATACCAAAGCCTTGATTCTTTGAACAGATCTTTACCTCCAATCAATTGGCCCATTACAGGCAGTGCCACTAACAACAGCACTGCCGCCATGTAAAAATTTATTTTTTGAATAAAGACAAAATTTAGTTTCTCTTTTGAATATTCCATGACCGATTGCATATAATTATTATCGCGGATATTCAGTGAACGCATCTTAAATAAAACTTTTAACGAAAGAACTGGTAAGATGAATAAAATAATCCCGGCAATGATGCCGCAAACCACCAGGTACCATTTGTTTAACTGCTGAAAGTTCAGGAGTATGAATATAAAAGCAGTAAAGCAAGCCAATGCGCCTGCTATCTCTGGGATAAGGATAGTGTTTATTTTATTCCTGTAGCCAGACTTTGTCATTTTAATGATCAATGAGTCGGTTAATTTTTTTTGTTTTTCGATTACTGAAGACATTTCGGCCCACTGAATTTTTATTTCTTCTAATTCCATGATATTTTTATTTAAGTGATCTGTGATATTAATTTTTGTTTAATCCTTCCCAATCGTGTCCCTACATTACTGGAACTGAAACCGGTTATGCCTGCAATTTCATCATACGTTTTTCCCTCCAGATAAAGAAGCACAATGCCTTTTTCAATATCGTTCAGCTTCTTAATTTGTGCGAAAAGTATTTCACTTCGTTCCTGCATCGTATTATCAGAAGTATCAGCGATATTTAATTGCAGTTCATCAATCGCCAGGTGATCCCCTGTTCTTTTTTCTTTATTGAGTTGTGCAATGGCTGTATTCAATGCAATGCGATACATCCAGGTGCTGACCTTTGATTCACTTCTAAACGAATCAAATGATCTCCAAAGTTGGTAAACGATTTCCTGGTAAAGGTCTTGCTCATCTTGCATGCTGTTGGTATACAGTTTAGCCACCTTATAAATAAGGCCTTCGTTTTTGTGTATGATTTCTACAAACGCTGTTTTATGGTCCATTAGGCAATGACTGTTTCTAATTAGTATACAAATGACCCGGAAAGTCACATTAAAATTGATCTTTTTTTTACAGTAATCAAATACGGCCTTTTTCAATCATAAATATTATCGGATATGGAACCGGTATTGAGCATACACAGATGCACAAACGGGAACTGTTTTCGGATATTTTCTGAAGATGCAGCGTTTTACACAAAGCATTTCCCCTGCCATGTTCCCGAAGAATAGCTGGTAGTTACCGGTGGCTAAGTATTAGCTGCCTAATGGTATCAATTTATGTTATTTTGACACCGGTTGAATAGATATGTTTGACCAAAAAGCTTTTCGTCTTGAAAAAAGCTTTATCAGTCCCTGGAAAAGGATTAATAATAGTGGAATTGGATAAAGCAACCGAAACATCTTTATAAAAGACACAGCAATGAAGGGTGCGGAGATAAAAGAAAAACCCGGATCAACAGAACAAAAACCTATACGATCTTCAGGAAACCCTAAAAAGTAAGGATCCTGATATGTTGGGTAATCCGTGAGCAAAATGTAAAAGATCCGGTTATATTAAAATCTCATCAGTTCAAACTCATTTACCATGATAAAAAAGCACTTTAAAATATTGATGATACTTGTCATCCTTGCAAGGGTGCCCGGTTTTGTATTCGCCCAGGTTGTAAATATAAATGGGGGTGTACAGCTTGTAGCCAAGGGTGTTATTTCCCTCGTAGTTGACCAGGGGGGTATAAAAAACGACGGGATATTTAAACCAGACAGTAGTACTGTTTTTTTTGATGGCGCTTCCACCACGGCTATCAGTGGCTCACAGCCTATCACATTCTTTAATACAACTTTCAGGGGAAGCGGTACCAAGTTAAACAGCGGCAATGCTTCCGTACTTAATACATTGGCGGTTGAAGGAACAACGGTTTTAGATGCCGATGGCACAACGAATGATAAACCATTCACCATTAAATCTTCAGACACATCAACAGGAAGAGTGGATGTCTTAACTACCGGAAATATTATTGGAAATGTTACGGTAGAGCGTTTCATCAATACAGGAACCAATGCCGGCGCACATGCAAAATCATGGCAGTTCCTGGCAACGCCAACCACCGGACAAACATATTTTCAATCATGGCAGGAAAGCGGACTGGCACCTGCGGGCTATGGTACCTGGTTATCAGGCCCGGGCACAGGTTTCGATGTAACCGTTGTTTTGCCTTCGGTTAAGTTCTATGATATGCCTACCGCTAACTGGACCGCAGTTGCCAGTACCGGAAATTCGCTTCAGAATAAACTTGGCTATATGATCTTTGTTCGTGGTGACAGAAACGTTACCACATTCAATGGTACGCCAAACAATACCAATATGCGAAATAAAGGTGTGCTGTTCACGCCTTCAAATCCACCGGCTTCTGTACCTGTTTCCGCCAACTTATTTCAAAGCTTTGGTAATCCTTATGCATCCAGAATAGCGTTCAACAGCGTTTTCCTGGCAAGCACCGGCATCAACAATGTGTTTTATGTTTGGGATCCCAAACTAAACGGTACGTGGAATTTGGGAGGGTTTCAGACCATCAGCGCTATTGCAGGTTATATACCTACTGCCGGCAGTTCTACAACTTATTATCCCGCTGCTGTACCTTCTCCATTCATTGAATCGGGGCAGGCAGTATTTGTAAAAGGAAACGCCACAGGTGGAAATGTGAACTTTGATGAAAATTGCAAAGCAGGTGGTAGCCGTTTGACAAACAAAGGTGCCGATAATTTTGATAATTTTCCCCAAGGTCGCCAGTTCCTGCTAACATCTTTATTTACAAATGCAGGTATGATCGCCGATGGTAATATTGTTGCATTTGAAGATGGACTGGGAAATGAAGTCAATGAATCTGATGCAACGAAGATTCTGAACAACGGAGAGAATTTCGGTCTTGCACGCGATGGTAAATTGTTAGCTGTAGAAGCCCGTGATGGTATCAGAAACAGTGATACAATCTTTTTTCAAATGCAGAATTTAAGGCGACAATCTTATCAGTTAAGATTTGCACCAGTCAGTATAGTGCCTGGCCCGACAGCATATCTGATCGACAGGTTTAACAACAGCAGCACGACAATAAGCCTTACTGATAGTAGTTTTATCGATTTTACAATTGGTGCAGAACCTGCTTCCAATGCCGCTGATCGTTTTATATTGGTATTCCGGCAAGCTACGGTGGTGCCGGTTTTCATCGTGAGAATATCAGCAAATAGGAATACCGATCAAAGCAACCAGGTAACCTGGAAAGTAGAAAATGAAACCAATCTGCAGGAATATGTAGTTGAACGAAGTGAAAATGGAGCTGACTTCACTGCTATTGGCAATTTAACCCCATCAGCAAATAACGGAGGTTCATTTCTTTATAATTACAGGGATGGAGCAGCGTTGAGTTTGAGTTTTTACCGCATCAAAGCCGTTACCAGCAGCGGACTTGTTCAGTATAGTAATATTGTAAAGGTTGGATCTGCGAATGTTACAGGTATTAGCGTATATCCTAATCCGGTACCTGATAAAACTATTTATGTAAATTTCGGCAATCAACTGAAGGGCAATTATAGCCTGCAACTCACTAATAAACTTGCACAGGTCATCTACAATGATATGATCTACATCGATCAGCCAAATAGGATACTGGCCATAAAACCTGGTAATATACTGGCTGCCGGTACATACCAATTAAGTATTATCAAAGAAGATGGAACTAAAATAATTGAACAGGTAATCGTGAAATAAGAACTGATCAATTTGCGCTGATAAATATACCGTCAGCCGGGAAATTGCCATGACCATAAGCACTTATAACTATTTTAAACCTTGTATTTGGCTCATTAATGAAATCGTTATTCAGCTGATAGGTTCCCGTAGAAAATTTATATTCTTTAAAATTTAACACGGTATCAGTCCCCCCATTTACTTTAGTCACTACAAGATATTCAGAAGTAACGGCATCTGAATCCTTTATATCAGCAGATAACTCTATTGGTTGTGGTGAGGATGTTAATTTAAGATACCTGTCCTTTGAACAGGAAGATAAATAATATAATAGCCAGGAATGATGTTGGAATAAAAATCTTTTGTATTTATTTACTGTGATATCAAATGATTGGGCTTGATAAGTAAGACGTCAACTGTCAATTGTAGTTAATTTTTCAGCCTTAATTCCTGTATGCAGAACTTTGCTAAAAAAGCGGTAATCCCTGTTACCTTGATAATAGCGTTTATATAAAAAGCCCGGAATTGCCTTCTGGCAGCTGCCTGTTAAATTTTCCCCAATCACCTCATAATGTCATTTACCCGACAAATAGCTGTCTTGTACAAATATAAATTTGTTCTATATAATTATTATAATGACAATTAAGTTTTCTCTTTTACTATTGTTTAATATATTTGCGATATGTGTTTTTTCGCAGGATGCTATTCGTATAAATGCTTTCAACCTGGATGAAGGTATTGCAATCCAGGGCTATGATCCCGTAGCGTATTTCACGGAGGGAAGAGCAGTAAAGGGAAAGAAAGAATTAGGAGCGGTTGCCTATGGGGCTGTAAAATATTATTTCTCCTCAAAAGCAAATAAGGATGCGTTTATTAAATCCCCGGTTTCTTATGAGCCGCAATATGGTGGCTGGTGTGCTTATGCCATGGGAAGTGATGGATCCAAAGTGGATATAAATCCGGAAACATTTAAGATAATAGGAGGTAAACTCTTTCTTTTTTATAACCGGCTTTTTAATAACACACTCAAAACATGGAATAAGAATGAAGCTGTGTTAAGAAAAAATGCTGATGCAAACTGGCAAAAGATATTTCATTAATCCTAATAACAATATGACAATTAATTATAAAATTATAGGTGTATGGGTACTGCGGCTGATCGCAGCAATTATCCTGTTGCAAACACTGTTCTTTAAATTTAGTGCATCGGAGGAATCTGTTTATATATTTTCTGCTGTTGGTATGGAACCATGGGGAAGGATTGCTTCGGGCATTGTTGAATTAATAGCTGCTATACTTATTTTATTTCCGAAAACTACCTGGCTTGGGTCATTGCTGGGTTTAGGTGTAATGTCTGGTGCAATTTTTTTTCACCTCACAAAACTTGGCATCGTAGTAAAGAATGATGGAGGCCAGCTATTCGTATACGCATTGCTGGTCTTCTTTGGTTGTGCTGCGTTGTTATTTATTTACAGAAATGACTTACTCCTGTTTATTAAAAAATTTAGTAAATAATAATTGTTACTTAAAATAACCCCGGATGAAAAAATGTTCTGCACTTATTACTTTTTTATTTTTATTTTATGTGGTTCATGCGCAAACACCGCATTCCCGCATTAACCAGTTTGTGGATGTTACCGGTACTATTGGCAATTCGCAGGGAACAGGTGCGGCTTCATATGTACACAATTGGAAATTTGGCAAATATAAAAGGCTGGAAGCAGGGTTGGGTTTGCGATGGACTACTTATTTCGGCACGAAGACTGAGTTTACAACAGCTCCGGCAAAACTGGCACGCACTACTACAATTCCATTTGTGATATTTTTTGCCGGGCAGAAACTGGAGAATCAGGATACACTAACGGTACAACGGCCATTAACGAATTCTGTAAACCTGAGCATAAACCTCGGCTATAATTTCAGTACCAGGTTGAATGCAGGCTTTAATATTGATCTCATCGGTTTTACATTCGGCCGTAAGTCAAGTGCTATTTTGCAAAGCTATGGATCAACTAAAATTGAACCTGCCGCAAAACCGGCTGCATTTAACTTGTTACTCACTGGTGACAATGATCATGGCAGCCTGAATTCTGAATTCTTTTTAAAATATAAACTTAATAACACATGGGGGATTAAAGTACTCTATCAATTTATTTTTATCGAATATAAAACGGAAAATGTTAAGCAGGTAGCACCCGACGGTACCATGGTTGAAAGGTTTCGTAACAAAGCAAATAATTTCGGATTGGGAGTTTCTTATAATTTCTAAAATTTAATATGCGTTTCATGCAAATCAAAAAAGTGACTGAAAATGTGTTTATCCAACTTACAGATTCATTGAACCAGCTTTCAACATCAGAATATGTACAGCCCAGTAAGATACTATTCAATGCATCTATTGGCCAGCATGTAAGGCATATCATTGAATTATACATTTGTCTCTATAATGGTTATGAAAGCGGCACAGTGAATTATGAGAACCGTAAAAGAGATATGCTTATTGAATCTGACAAGGGGGTGGCGAGTGAACTCTTACAGATGATCTGTAATAATGTTGAGAAGCCAGATAAAGCGCTGTTGCTTGAATCGAATTATGATGAAGATGCTGAAACATCTGTCATTGTGCCAACTAATTATAACAGAGAGTTATTGTATAACCTCGAGCACACGGTTCATCACATGGCGTTGATCCGGGTTGGGGTCAATGAAGTTTCCGCCATTCAATTACCCGAAGGCTTTGGGGTTGCCACTTCCACGATTAAATACCGCAGATCATGTGCACAGTAACATTCATACCTGTAAGGGAAGGCTATGTTATCACTTCTAACCGTGATGAAAAGTTTTCACGTAAACAGGCCATTCCTCCTGTGAGTTATGTTGAAAATGAGATTCTGATCATCTGCCCAAAAGATGCAGATGCAGGTGGAACCTGGATAGCAATGCGTGAAAATGGCGATGCGTCGGTTCTTTTAAACGGAGCTTTTGAAAAGCATATTTCACAACCTCCTTACGCTAAAAGCCGGGGGATAATCTTTTTAGACATTTTTACACATGTAACGCCGCTACCTTATTTCATGCAAATGAACCTTCAGGGAATTGAGCCCTTCACTATGATCATTTTTAATGGTAGCCTGAATGAATGCAGATGGGATGGAAATAATAAGCATTGCCGGTATTTGAGAAAAGATCAACCTTATATATGGTCGTCAGCTACCTTATATGAGAATGCGGTTGTGAGAAATCGGGAGCAATGGTTTGCAACATTTTTAAGTAAAAATCCACATCCATCCCGGGAAGAAATTTTTAGCTTTCATCAATTCGCAGGTGACGGAGATGTAAAAAATGATCTGCTGATGAATCGTAATGGGTTACTTTCAACAGTTAGTATTACTGCTGTTACGCTGAAAAAAAACCGTTGTAAAATGCATTACGTGGATCTTAAAGACAATAAAGCCTACACTGAGGAAATCCTGCTCTTTTCTTCTTTACAGCAAAACGGTACTTTTTAAAAGCTATGATCAAAAAAATATTATACAGACCTTTTTTTATAAAACTTTTTAACTGGGAGTATTGGCCATTTCACATTGTTTATACACCTATTTATTTTTACTGGCTGTGGTTGGGTATCAGGGCTCGTTCTTTTTTCTTTTTCAGCACTTCCAATCCAACAATAAAAAATGCAGGTTTTTTACTGGAGTCGAAAAAAGAGATTTATGATCTTATACCAGGAGCGTATTATCCTGCAACCTTATTTTTTAAGTCAAATAGTTTGTTGACAGATGTAATAAAAGCGATCGGGCAAAGCGGGTTGCAGTATCCTGTCATTGCCAAGCCTGATATTGGTATGCAAGGCCTTGCCGTAAAAAAAATTGGAAGTGATGAGGAACTGATTGCTTATATCTCAGCTTCCAAAGTTGATTTCCTCGTACAGGAATTTATTCCGTATGAAAATGAAGTGGGAATATTTTATTACCGTTATCCGAATGAAGTGCATGGAAAAATTTCCGGTATCGTTCAAAAGGAATTTTTAGCGGTAACAGGCGATGGGGTTTCAACAATTGAGACATTGCTTCAGCAGGACAAGCGTTTCATTCTCCAACTGGAAATATTGAAACGTACTATTGGATCAGGTTTCAATAAAATTCCGTTGGCAGGAGAGAAGTGTGTGTTGGTTCCTTATGGCAATCATGTGCGTGGTGCAAAATTTCTCGATGCAAGTAATATGATCGATGAAGAACTTACAACCGCTATAGATGCAGCGTGCAGGCAAATAGATGGTTTTTATTTTGGAAGACTTGATATACGTTATAAAAACTGGGAGGAATTGCGGCAAGGGAAAAACTTTTCAATTATTGAATTAAATGGTGCGGGCAGTGAACCAACTCATATGTACGATCCTAAAAATTCTATTTTTTTTGCCTGGAGGGAGATTATCCGTCATTTGAATATCCTGGCTCGTATTAGCAAGATGAACCATAAGCAACGCGGAATATCGTATATGTCGCTTGCAGATGGTTTGCAAATGATCAGGGAAAACAATAAGTATGTGAAATTGCTGAAGTGACAGATAATAGATGGTTCAAGTAAGATGGGCAGAGGTTTAACCTCTATCAATTTATTAATAAGTATTTACTTATTACCCTTTTGAGCCGTTAACCAATGTATAGTACCGAAAATATTTTTTCAATCGAATTTTCTCATCTACTTTTTATAAAACTGATTAATCATTTAATCCCTTCCCGTTGAGAATTTGAGGCATACTTTTTTCAACCCTCGACTCACGTGTTTTAGACTGCTTCGGTTGTGAAAAATAAAAAATGTATGCTTTTTGGCGGCCAGGCGTCAACGCATTAAAAGCAGTTTTCAATGCAGGCATCGTATCTAGTTTATTTCGAAATTCTTTTGGAATGATAAGATCTGTAGTTTGTTTTAAATCCACTTTCAAACCGGCTTTTTCCACTTCAATGGCCTCATAAATATATGTTTTCAGGATTTTCTGCATCTTAGCAATTTCACGAACGCTGTTGAACCGGATCTGGCGGGCTGCCTGCACATTGGGAGTTTGTTGAATCAGAACACGATTTGTATCCTGTAGCAAGGCTCCTTTAAAAAACAGCAACGCACAGTATTCTTTAAAGACATGTATCAATACTATGTTAGTTCTCTTTTTTGCTGCAGCTGTTGAAAATGTGTAACAAGGACAGCCCCACTTCAATTCTTCGGTCAAACCACAGTCAAGAATGATCATCCTCAATTGATTGATTTCCTGCTGCCATTTTTTAGCTTTTATAAAATAGAAATTAACGGTAGGATTCATTTTATTTGTTTATTGAAATTTATTATTGTCCGACTAAAATCGGGATTAAAAATGGCGTAACCCTATACAGTAAAAGGTTCCACAAGCATGGCACACAACGAGAGTCTGTGAAAAAACCTCCCCCTCCCTCAAATATACACACTATGTTAATAGAGATAATGACTGCATAAAATTTCTGTATTACTATTCATTAATTTTGTAACAGGAACTTGCCGGCATCAAACTAATTTCGCCACGCTTGATGATCAGGTGGCCGCGGATAACTCCGTTAGGCTTATGGATGTTTTTGTAGACAAGTTGGAACTGTAAAAGCTTGGCTTTGGCAACACAGTACATAAGAGCGAATGGCGCCGCTTACGAACCTGCAGTATTGCTAAAACTTTATTTGTATGGCTACCTTAATAAAATCCGTAGCAGTAGAAAGTTGGAGTGTGAGTGCCGGCGGAATATAGAACTTCAATGGCTGCTCAAACAACTTCAACCCAACTACCATACCATGGCGATTTTAGAAATTGGCATGCACAATCACTTAAAAATATGTTTCGGATTTATGTGCAATTCCTTGGCGAAGCAGGACTGCTAGGAAAAACTACTATCGCCGTAGACGGCAGTAAATTTAAAGCAGTCAACAGTAAAAAAAATAATTACAATCAAACCAAAATAGATAAGCACCGTCGCTTTATAGAAGAAAAAACCAACCGTACCTTCAGCAGCTCGATGAGATGGCCAAGCAGCAAGATGTGACCAAAGATGAGATCCAAATTAAGAAAGATAGGATCACTGAAGGTCTTAAGAAACTTAAAGAGCGCATCATAAAGTATGATGATATACAAAAAAAACTAGATGCCACTACCGACCGACAGGTAAGCACAACAGATATGGATAGCCGTAGCATACTGGTAGTAAAAATCATTGTAGAAGTAGCCTATAATGCACAAAACGCAGTAGACGATAAACACAACCTTATTGTACATACGCAAGCCACCAACACCAATGATGGCAAGGCTTTGCAGCAGGCAGCCGTACAGGCCAAACAGAATATTGATTTAAAAAACGATGATATCTTAATGTTGCTGGCAGATAAAGGCTATCACACCGGAGCAGAGCTACAGGGCTGCCAGCAACAAAACATGATAACGCATGTGGCCTATAAAGAGCAACCCTCCGTAAAACATATAGCCACTGAATTTTTATCCGAAAACTTTGAATACGATAAGCCAACCGATAGTTACATCTGCCCTGCAGGATCAGTACTTACAAGCCTGGGTACCTGGCATAATAAAAAAGGAGAGGCCAACGAAACCAGTTATCGTTTTAAAACTTACCGCACCAATGGCTGCAAAACCTGCCCGTTAAAAAGCCAGTGCACTAAGCTACCCAAACGTATTATCCACCGCAGTGAGTACCAGCATGCAGTGGATACAAACAATAACAACATCAAACAAAATCCAGATTATTACAAACGAAGACAGGCCATATTAGAGGATCCGTTTGGAACCATAAAAAGGCACCTGGGCTACACACACACTTTATTAAAATACCTGCTAATGAGTTCTGTTTTTAAAATACCATTTACTCTTTCTGCAATGGCATTTTCATAAGGGTCTCCGTTTTGAGTCATGCTGATGTGAGCATGGTGCTGTTGCAACAATTGTACATATGCAGTGCTGCAGTATTGTATGCCACGGTCGCTGTGGTGTATCACAATTGTTTCCGCAGGTTTTTGTGCCAGCGCCTTTCTTAATGCCAGGGTTGCACTGCTTACTTTCATATCATCACTTACATGAAAGCCAACGATCTTTCTGGAGTAGGCATCAGTAATTAAAAACAGGTAAGCAAATCTGTTTTTGAGTGGTATGTAAGTAATATCTGCCACCCACAGTTCGTGGGCTTTTAATGGTGTAAAATCCTTTACCAGGTTGGGATACCGGCGAAAGTGGTGTTTGCTGTTGGTAGTGTGTACACTGCGTTTTATTCTTCGCACCAGCAGTTTGTTTCGCTGCAATAAATTAAAAAAATTATCTCTGCCCATTACAATTTTTTGCTGTTGAAAAAAGTGCTGCAGCATAATGAATAATTTTCTACCTCCACAACGTGGCTGGTATTTACGGATGTTATCAACCTGTTGCAAAATTAGTTGTTCATCATACAACTGCTGTACATCTCTTTTTTGTTTTTTGTGATATGCCTGTGGCGTATAACCCAGCAGCCGGCAAATATTCTGCAGGCTGCAATCTGTTTTTACCTTTTTTACTTCTTGGACTGTTGGGTGCCAGGCTTTTTTCTGATGGAGATGTTAAGTTGTTTTTCAGCCACATTTATTAATGTATCCAGCACCACCACTTTTAGTTCCTGGTGAGCCAGCTGCTTCTCCAGAGTAGCAATTTTTTGCAGCAAAGCCGCTTCATTTTCAGAGAAAGCTGATTCACTTTTTTTGTTCTTCTGCGCCATCGGGTTGATGTAGTGTTTTTGTTGAAGATCGGTAGGCTGCAAGTTATGAATACCCTGGTAAACCTGTACCCAGTTTCAAATGGTTCTGCGGCTGATGCCCTACCTGGCCTGTAGTTTCCGGTAGACACAACCGGTGAGTAAATACTCCTGAATAATCTCGTCTTTTAGTTCCATTTTGGTTGATTTTGTAGTCAACCTATTTCAGAACGAGACAATACAAATGCCGAAGATAACTTCCGTCTGCCCGTATTTTGCCAAACCTTTTGTTGGCGGTTTGTGCCTTTCTGTCCTATATTTTAGTTTCTATCTTATTAATACAACTGTTCCCTTCATTTGTCTGTTTTTGCCTGCCAGATTAAAGGTACTGTACCAAACATAAACCCCAATAGGCTGCGGAACTTTGTTATAAATTCCATCCCAGCCAGCGGTATAATCTTTTGTTTCAAATACTTTTTGTCCCCAACGATTGTAAATTGTCAAATTATATTCCAGTAAATTATGAGCATTTAAAATTTTAAATACATCGTTTTTGCTGTCATTGTTAGGAGTGAATGCAGATGGAAAATAAACCGCACAAGTTTTTATCACAGTGAGATTAGTTGAAATTAGACTGTCGCAACCGTTAAAAGCAGTTAATGTGTCAATGTAAGTGCCGCTTACAGTATGTCCTAAAAAAGATTCTCCTTCGCAAATCGATGTGTTTATTGTGGAAATTGAAATTGGTAATACTGTTAGATTTAGAGTTCGGATACTATCACAACCATTAGCAGCAGGTAATGTATCAATGAACAAACCACTTGTACTATATCCTATGTATGACTGGCCTTGACAAATTATTTTATTTACAACCGTTGAAACTGAATTTAAAACAGTGACTTTAATACTATCTACATAAGATTGGTTACCCGTATTAACTGTATAATAATAATAAGTAGTTTGCAATGGGCTTACCGTTATACAGTTCGTATTTGCTCCATTAAGCCAACTTGCTTTAGTTGCTTGTGTATAAACTTCTTGAATTTCGGATGGTGAAAGTAATCGGTTCCACATTTCGATATCATCTAGTTTGCCGGTAAAGTATTCAGGATTTGAGAATATGTCAACTCCAAAATAAATATCACTGTTTTGGCAACCGATTGTTGGCGAGGTTATATTGTTACCGATAAATATGCCATTAACATAGATATCGGAATTTTGAGCTAACTTATCATAAACAAGTACTATATTATACCACTTGTTTGGAGTATAAAAAGTTGAAGGTGTTGAAGGTGGTGAAGATGCTCCACATCCTGTTCCGCAACTCAAACCAGTACCGGTATTTGAACTCACAGTACCCCAAGATGTACTTAAGGGATTTCCCAAACAAATAATTTCAGAAGTAGCATTATAATTATTAATATTTATCCAATAACTTATTGTCAATTTTTGACTTGTAAAATTATTGCCACCTGGGCATTTTATATAATTATTTATTCCATTGAAGTAATAAGCGCTATTTGGATTACCAAAGCGGTCTGAAGTCAAAGAAGAACCAAATACAACTCCATTATTTCCAGCACCACTTACGTCATTAGCATTACCACAAAACGGCCAATATCCAATTAAGCCATTTTTTAAATTAATAGGGATTTGAGGATAATTACAAAAGCTCTCACTCACATAAAAGCTATCAAGGCAAATTGTTACGCTATTTCCTTGACAAATCGTTGGATTTGTTTGGGCGTTTGATGTTTGGAAACATACAATTGAAATAAAAAAAAGTAATCTTATTTGTAAATCCATAGTACACAATTTTCCGGTACCCAAACGCCCACGTTTATTCCGTTTCATCTAACCAAACCATTATTTGAGCGTTGTATGCAGATTTATCTCCAATAAGGTCTCTGTTATTAAATCGGTCTCCTTGAAAATATAGTGCACCTACGCTTGTTATAATGTAATCTTTTTCTTTCCCTGTTTCGGACTTCATTTTAATTTTCCGTCCAACGAACAATTCATCATCACGGTCATCCGAATAATGAAGTTCATTTTTTAATGCCTTAACATCTGTTGTGTTTAAAAGGTTATAACGATTTTTGTTTTCGTAGAAAGAGAAAACGCAAATAGCTATATTGTCTGATATGTCTGACATAGTATAAAATGTTTTGCAATGTTACGTAGATGATATTTTATTCGTCAGCCCAACAGCATTACTTAAGCCCGGTTTGTCCACCCCGAACCGAAGAACCGATTTCCATTGGCATAACCGCCAACGAAATGCATTGCCGCAGTACAGGAATAGATGCTGTGTCCGCAGGTTACTGTTGCTTATTAAAGGAACGATTTTTTATTTTGACTACAAAAAACAATTGCAAATCTGTCCAGCCGAAACCAAAGATTGGTAGCAAACTACAGCCGAAGTTAACAACGTCCTGCCATGCTTGCACAAAACCCCATGTTGGCTGCAGTTTTTTTCTTGTCAATTATTTTAAATATTTCTTGAACCACATATCAACCTCATCCACATCAGGAACTGGGTGATGTCCACTCTTTGATTTTAAAACTAATTTTGTTGGTACATTACTTTCCTGCAGTTTATGATACATGTCAAAACCCTGTCTTACTGGTGCATAAGGGTCATTGTCAGAGTAATAAATTAAAAATGCAGCATCGTCTTTTGTTACATTTGAGATTGGAGAGGCATCTGCAAATTTACCTGATAGAATGAACTCGCCTTTTTTAATTTGAGGTAGCTCTCCCATAAACTTATTTGAGATACTAAAAACAAGGTCGCTTTTAACGACACTATCGCTTGCATCTTTACGGTAAATGTCCACAAGGTTAAAATGGGCAGCCAACGTAACAACTGCCTGCACTTTGGAACTAACACTGTCAATTCCATTTTCGGCATTGGCAATGGTAGTGTCTTTAACGCCAAGTAAAGCAGCTAAAATTGCCCCCGAAGAATGGGCTAATGCACCAATCCGTTCTGGTTTTATTCCATATTTATTTGCATTGAACCTTACAAATCTAACCGCCCGTTGGCAGTCATAAAAAATGGTAGGGTAATGAAATATTGGAGCAAAGCGATGATTGACCATAAAGATGGTATAACCCTTATTTACTAAATCCTTTGCAGATTTTGAAAGATAGTCATCATCTGCATAAGATTCTTTTAAGCCATCTTCGTTATAGCTGGTTGTTGCAAAAGTTCCAAATCCGCTTCCTTGTATCACGACGATTCCGATATGGTTTGTGTTGGCAGGCTGATAAACATCCATCAACATAGCTGCACCTGAAGCCATTCCATACACAACGTTTTCGTATTTTGTAACTTTCCCGGTTTGCGAAAATGCACTTTTGATATTTATTGAGAAAGCAATAAGCAGTAGTAGAATTAGTCTTTTTTTCATTCTTTTATTTGATTTAGTCAAGTTAATATTTCCGATAGTATGCGGCCGGTGTCTAAATTGCAGCCAACGTTGAGTATTTGCGCAGCGAGGGAATTGATTCTGAGTCCGCCCGGTGCTGATGTAATTTAGGAAAATAAAATTTGAATTTGAGCGCAATGAACAGCCAACGACTAAGAGCGTAGCAAAAATCGTTGGCGGATTGCAAAACGGTCAACCGGAAAAAAAAGAAGAACAGAGAAAAAATGCTGAGAATTTTTCCCTCCGCCCGAAGTTGCGCAAATACTTTTGTTGTAAGTAGTGCATATTCGGTATGCTAATTAAATAAGGGGTTATTAATTTACAAATTAATAACCCCATCTACTATCTAAAATAGGCTACTGTTTTACTAAAACCATATTTCTAGGTAGAGTAACACCAGCTGCTGGAACTGTCTCACCTGCGCTGTATACCCTTCCTCCCCATTCAGTGCATCTCCACGTTAATTGAGTATGGGCAGAATTCAACGTGACATATAGCATGTTATACTTAGGGTATTTAGTTAAATCATTAATACCTCCTTGAAGTTTAGTGCTATAAGCTGTTCCGTCATCCCATAGTGTTATACTTCTATAATTTACATTGTCAATATGTTGATAAGAGCTTTCCACTACAACACTTCCTTTTTTATAAATATGCCAACCAACTAACAAGTCAACATCATAATTGTCTTCTTGTATGTGTACTTTTTTTGTTGTAAGAAATATTTTAACAGTGTCTGTGCCACTTACCCATTGCCAAGTACCATGAAAGGCTCCTAAAGTATTATTAATTTCATAAGAATTAGGTGCAGGCATTTGCGCTTTAGCTGTAGTGCAAAAAAATATTAAGTAAATGAGGATGTTAGTTGTTATTTTCATTAATTACTGTTTTGTAAAGTTAAGGATTAGTTTGTTATTGACATGGGGCTGCTACAACCGAAGATGTATTGTTATTATACATAATTGGATCCCATTGTGTAAAATTACTGTTACCTCTAAAAAGTTTCAGACCACTTCCTCCACCTTGTTCCTGAAGGTATTTTAAAAATAATTTTTCGTTTTCAGTATTACTTTTTGTCGCCCAAATTTTAAAGTTGCGTTGATACTCGGCTGAATGCCTAAGTGTATATCCAGAAGAATACTTGATTGACCATGCTCTAAATTTGGTAAGATTTTCTATTTTAAGTAAATACTGTGTGCCGTTTTTTGTCACTAGCACCATAGAAAAAGTTTCTGGATTGCTAAAATTGCCTGCATTAAATTGATCGCACATTGTAATTAGATCATCTGGACTAAATACGGAAAGTCCCTGAGTACTGTCAGTATTAGTATTAAAATGTAAGTGTGCAATACAATCAATTATATAAATATTCGAAAAATCCCCAAGGCTCAATTTATTCGGAGGTCCTTGTATTAATCCATTTGGAGTATTGCCAAAAACATTGTTCGTATCTCTAGCTAAAAAATAGCCGTATTCTCTATTGCCATTAATGGAATCTTTTAATTCTTGCATATAGCTTAAAAATGATGGACTTGTCTGTAGAAAAACCGCATCAGCACAAGGCGCTAATATTGTATCAACTGGTTGTGGAATTGTAGGAGGGTCACACGGATTTGTAGGAAGAATAATATAACTATACCAAGCCTTGTCAAGAGGAGTACAACCACTTCCAGTGGGATATGTTGGAGGATCTGTAGTACCTCCTCCGTTTCCACCAGCTCCTCCAGGTGGAGTAATAGGAAATGGTGGCCAACTCCCACCGCCTCCGCCCATACCAATTATAACACAAACAGTATGGAACCCATAATCTACTCCAATATCACATGGAATATGATGACAAGTAGGGCAAACATTTGGATAATCTGTACATACAACTGGAGCAAAACCTGACGTGGTCGTTGCTCCTGTAGTATCTCCCTTTATTTCCACAGTCTTGGTCCCATCAGGTTCAACTAGGGCATTTTGATCACCCAAATCTGCTGGAATATGATAAAATTTTGTTGTTCCATAAGTTCTATTCTCCATATAAAAGAATAGGGACAACATCTGCTTTGCGATAGCTGTACTATTAATATGAATATATTGGTATAAATAATCATTAGTAGTGTAGCATTCAAATAATAGCGAGCCATCAGGAATTTCTTTAGCGATTAATACTGATGAAAGATCTGTATTACTTATCGTTAGAGGTATTATATATATCATTAAACTATCGCCCCCAGATAGCAAAGTATTAAATTGATTTTTTTGAATTACTAACTTATCCCAAATAGGTAAGCCACAATTATAGGGCAGCTTGCCAATAAAATCTTGTTTATCATTTTCAGCTTTAAAATGTGCAATTATTTGATTTAGCTCTTTATTATTTGTATTCTTTGGTATAAAAAATTTTTCTACATAGGAATTATCATGAACATTAGCAATAGATTTAGTATCCAATTTTTTGCAAGCCTGTTGAAATAATAAAAATAAGGGTATCACAATAAAATAGAACTTTTGCTGTCTTAAAAATTGAGTTGCTTTTAACATCATTATGGTTTAGTTTTAGGGAATAGAAATTATTTTAGAAAATGTAATTTCTACTGTTATTTTATAAATAAACACCGTAGTAATACGGTATTTATGAAATGCATAATCTTCTATAATAGAAATCAGAGATTAATAATAAAAACAACAGGAAAGGGCTATGATATTTTTTTCAAAAAGACTATTTCAGGACGAGAGACTCTTTTGCATTACTTACAACGTCACCGGCTTGCCGAAGTTTGGGAATTAGAATTCATTCCGCCGGTTGCTGATGCAGGTTAAAGGAACGAAAATTAATTTAAACTACAAAGCCAGCCAGTGGAACTGAGAGCGTAGCGGAAAACCGCTGGCGGCA
>JBBQZY010000021.1:0-41245 GCA_038207305.1 Chitinophagales bacterium | reverse complement strand
TCTTCCCTGTTCCTGATCTTGGAAATATCATCAAAACTGTTGAGTATTGGTTTGGCTACTGTACGGGTCATTGTTTGATCCTGGGTATTGGGAGGAGCGGCAACTTCAGTATTTAGATTTGCCCATTTCACCGTATCCAATGAAATATCACAAGGTTCTGTTCCATAGAACCAACCTCTCCAATACCAATCAAGGTCTTCGCCACTGGCATCTTCCATGGTACGGAACAGGTCGGCAGGGGTTGGGTGCTTGAAGGCCCATCTCCTGGCATATTCTTTAAAAGCATAATCAAATAATTCCCTTCCCATGATGGTTTCTCTCAAGATATTTAAACCGGTTGCAGGTTTGCTATAGGCATTTGGCCCAAACTGAATGATATTCTCACTATTTGTCATGATCGGCTCCAACTGATCTTTTGGAAGCTTCATGTAGTCCACGATTTTATAAGCAGGGCCTTTACTCACAGGATATTTATTATCCCATAATTCTTCAGTCAGGTATTCAACAAATGAATTAAGCCCTTCATCCATCCAGGTCCATTGTCTTTCATCACTGTTGATGATCATGGGGAAGAAGTTATGCCCAACTTCGTGAATCACCACACCCAACATACCATTTTTGGTTCCTTCGCTATAAGTTCCGTCTTTTTCGCAACGGCCATAGTTGAAACAGATCATTGGGTATTCCATTCCATTTGCCGCTTCCAGACTTTGGGCAACTGGGTAGGGATATGGGATCGTGAATTTTGAATAAGATTTGATGGTATGTGCAACTGCCTTTGTACTGTATTTTCGGTAAAGATTGTATGCTTCTTTGCCATAAGCGCTCATGCACATTACTTTTTTACCTTCTACAAAGGTTGGCATGGCATCCCACACAAATTTGCGGCTGCTGCCCCAGGCAAAATCCCTTACCATATCAGCTTTGAAGATCCATGTTTTTTTTTGGGTAGATTTTTGCTTTTCCCTTGCTTTGGCTTCATCGAGTGTAACGATCTCCGTTACATCTTTGGCATTCTGTGCTGTTTGCCAGCGTGCAAATTGTGCAGGAGAAAGCACCTGCTGGTAGTTTTGGCACTGGCCGGTTCCCATCACCACATGATCTGCAGGTACGGTCATGGCAACCTTGAAATTGCCAAATGTTAATGCGAACTCACCTGATCCAACAAACTGATGATTTTGCCATCCCTGGAAATCGCTGTACACACAAAGACGTGGATACCACTGCGTCATAGTATAAAGGTCATTGCCATCTTCCGGAAAAAATTCAAAGCCACCACGGCCACCATATTTTGTCCTTTCGATAATATTATAATTCCATTCTATCTTAAAAATGAACTGCTGCCCTGCTTTAAGGGTTTGCGGCAATTCGATCCGCATCATTGTTTTGTTGATGGTATATTTCAGATTCTTACCAGCTGCGTCTGTAACCTTCAGAATATTATCGCCATATTCTTTATCTGTCTTACCGCCCAGGCGGGCAATATCATCTTCACTTAAATTCTTTTGCATGGTACTGCTACTCTGGTAACCCGAGTTATTGATACTGCTGTGTTGGTTCTCATCCAACTGTATCCACAGGTAAGTCAGGTTGTCCGGGGAATTATTATAATAAGTAACCGTTTCTTTTCCGTTCAGGCGGCGGTTGGGTTCATCAATTTCACACACGATGTCGTAGTCGCAGCGTTGTTGCCAGTATTTAGGACCGGGTGCTCCACTGGCTGTGCGGTATTCGTTCGGTGTAGGCAGAATGGTTCCAAGCTGTTCAAACCTGTTGCCATGGTTGCTGCCGGGATTGTTTTTTATATCCTGCGCAAAACAGTTCAGCATAGCTGTGACAAAAAACATTACAAGTGCATACTTTTTCATATTTGGCTTATTTTTTCTTTGATTGACCTTAAAGTTACTTTATTTGATATCATTTATTTGTCAGTTTATTACATGGCTTTTCCATGGTATTGTACCATATAGCCGCTTAATTGATAAGGATATTTTTCATACACTGCATTATCTTCTGTAAAACTATATCCTTTCTTAAAATTATAATGCGCTTCTTCCAGCATTTTATTTGCTTCCCCAGGCTCACCTGTTTTTCTCAGGCAGATAGATTTATAATATTGAGCATCGGAAAAATTCTTATAACGCATCAATGTTTTATCAAAATAAATAATGGCTTCGCTGTATTCCTCTCTTTCCATTAAAGTTATGCCTTTGTAAAACCAGTCCATAAAATGAATGAAAGATTCTCCACCTGTTTTCTCTTCTAATTCAATTGTTTTATTAAAATAGTTCATGGCACTGTCGAATTCATTCAAACCCAGATAACAAATCCCCTGGTAAAAACTGTAAGGATGTTCCATCATTGTATAATTTCCTCGCAGTTTAAGTGCTCCTTCATAATCGATCAAAGCTTCCCTGTATTTTTTATAAAAAATGCATTTTTGAAATGCCCTTAATCCTAAATATTCATATGGATCAAGTTCTACTGCTTTGTTGAGATATTTTTCACCTACTTCATATTTCCTGCTTTTGTCGTACGGCATACTTTTCAGTTCCCAGAGCGATGCATTATCGGGTGTAATGGCAAGGGCTGAATCTAAATAGTTTTGCCATTCATGCGAAAAATAGCTGAACCGTTCTGCGCCGTTTTTTACATATTTATTTTCTATAGAATCCCGGAGTGCTTTACTGGATCTGACTACTTTTTGCTGTGCCATTGAATGACCAGCGGATAAAACAAAAAAGGCAGCGACCAGGAATTTTATTTTCATAAAAGATATTTAAAATAATTGGTTTGCCTGCTGCCAGGCTAATCTTACAGCTATCAAAAAAGCAATACCCGATAAAGCCCAAACCCACCAGCGGCGGTTAAGCCGTGCAGTTGTTACTACTAAAAAACCCATCAAAAGGATCAATGCAACTACAACTATTTGTCCAGCTTCCAGTCCTGCATTAAAACCAAAAAGGCTCCAGCCGATCTGCTGGTCTTTTGCTAACATAAACCTGATATTGTTGGCAAATCCGAGCCCGTGAATCAATCCAAAAAAAAGCGCCAGAAAATAATTAAGCCTGAGTGTTCGCTTTGTGAAATCTGTTTGAAAAAAATTAAACAAAGCTGTAATAATGATGGTGCATGGTATCAAAAATTCTACCCAGGCGCTGTTTATTCTGATCAGGTCATATACACTTAACGCCAGGGTGAGTGAATGCCCGATGGTGAATGCAGTTACAAGAACCAATACCTGTTTCCAGTCTTTTGCCAAGTAAATGGCGGCCAGTGCAACAATAAATAAAATATGGTCCAGGGCATCTTTGCTGATAATATGATGCCATCCCCAAATAAAATAAAATGTGAAATCGTTCATAGCTGCAGTCTGGCCCGTTGCTTTATCTTAAGTTTGCTTCAAATATCTGTAAACTACTTCTTAATTGAAAATATCTTAGCTAAATGGCATCAATATTATATAAATGGTTTTTTGCGTGTTCCCTCATATTGTTTTGCAGTTCAGCAACACTGCATCCCATTTTTGTAAGTGTTACTGAAATAGAACACAACGCCAAAGAAAAAACGCTGGAGATAAGTTGTAAAATATTTACGGATGATTTTGAGAAAACACTTCGACAGGCCTATAAAACACATATAGACCTTTTAAAACCTGCCGACAAAGACGCTATGAATAAACTGGTGAATGATTATGTTCAAAAACACCTGCAGGTAAATGTTGATGGTAAGACTGTTCAGTTGAAATTTATTGGGTATGAACAACTCGAAGAAGGGATCAGTAGTTATTACCAGGCCGATAACATCACTTCAGTAAAAAATATTATGGTAACAGACAATATTCTTTATGAATATAAAGCTGAACAGCTAAACCTGATACATGTAACTGTGAATGGTAGCCGCAAAAGCACGAAACTTTCCAATCCTGAATCAAAAGCAAGTTTCAGTTTTTAATTCTCTTCCATATCTTCTTTTAATTCTTCGGAGATTTTAACGAGTACTTTATCTATGCGCTGACCATCCATGTCGATGACCTCAAAATGAAAGCCACGCCATTCAAAAGTTTCTCCCGTTACAGGTATATGTTCAAGCTGGTGAAGCACGAAGCCGGCCAGTGTATCGAAATCCTGGTCTCCTTCCCAATCGCCTTTTTCAAAATAGCTTAAAAAATCATAGAAATGTATTTGCCCGTCTACCAGGTATGTTCCATCATTCCTTGTAACGATCTCATATTCTTCCTGGCCTGTTTGCGGAACATCACCAACTATTGCTTCCAGGATATCGTTGAGTGTGATCATGCCTTCCATAGTGCCATACTCATTTACAATAAAACAGGTATGTATCTTGGTAAGTTTGAATTTTTGCAGTAGCTGGTATGCTTTGTTATTTTCAGGTACGAACAATGCGGGTTTTATCAGGCTTTCCAACAGGGCCGTTGGTGCTGCTTTAACGAGGTCTTTAACATACAACAGGCCTTTGATGTCATCTACTGACCCTTCACAAACAGGAAAACTTGAATAAACCATTTCGGTAAATTTTGCCTTGAAAGCTTCAACGGTATCTTTTGCATCCACCCATACAATATCAGTGCGGTGAGTCATCAGCGATGTTATGTTCCTGTCGCCGAGGTGAAATACCCTTTCAATAATTTCTTTTTCATCTTCATCAATTGTTCCATGTTCACTGCCTTCAGATATCATGGCTTTGATCTCTTCTTCTGTTACCGAACTGTCGCTTGCTTTAGAAATATTAAAAACTTTAAAGATGATATTGGTAATACCGGAAAGCATCCAAACAAATGGATACATCACTTTCGACAAAATATTCATCGGCCCGGCAACAATACGGGAGATTTTTTCAGCCCTTATCAATCCAAATTTTTTGGGTATCAGTTCGCCAAAAATAATAGAGAGGAATGTTACAATGATTACAACAATGGTAGTTGCGATCGTATCTGCATAATGTTGAAGCGACTCAAATTTTTCTATAAAAGGGCGAAGCTGTGCCCCGAATTTTTCACCGGAGTACACACCCGTTAAAATGGATATCAGTGTAATACCTATTTGAGCAGTGCTTAAGAATTTTTCCGGATTTTCGGCCAGGTCAAGCGCCGCTTTTGCCTTCAGGTCGCCTTTGTTTGCCATTCCTTCCAGCCTTCCTTTCCGGGCGCTTACAAGGGCAATTTCACTCATAACGAAGAGTGCATTCAAAAAGATTAGCCCCAGTAAAATGAATATTTCCGCCATATAATTAAAGCAATTCGTAGTTTTTGTTAAACGATCTTGCGGACAAATATCCGAAAACAAAGCCAATAAGGCCACCACATATTACATCTACCGGAAAATGAACGCCGACATATACCTGTGAAAAGCAGATGGCAGCTGCCCAGGCAAAGAATAATAAACCCCATTTACCAAAGAATTGCTTAAGCGTAAAATAGAAGAACGCTGCCATGGCAAAGTGGTTGCTGGCATGCGAAGAAATGAAACTGGAGCTTTGTGGCCTGTAGGTTACCAATACCCTTACTGTGTCTGCCAGATCGGGGTCGTTGCATGGTCTTAACCGAAAAAAATGTTCTTTGATGATATCACTGCTCAGGAAATCGCATAAGACAACTGTTCCTGCTGCAAAAAAAATCCACCACCAGGTATTCTTTTTAAAATTCACCAGGGCGAATAATAATAAAAATAGATACAAGGGCATCCATGAATTGGAATTACGCAGGAATGGCGTGATGGCATCAAAGAAATCATTGTGCCATTGGCCGTTTATCAGTTTAAATAATTGTTTGTCTGATTGTAGGATTTTATCCATTAATAACTGCTGATATTATTAAAAAAAAGTTGCCACGAATACACGAATAAAAAAATGTTCCCTTTGTGCACCTTTGCGTCTTCCAGCCTTTGTGGCAAAAACAACGAACTGGCATTTACTAAAAGTTGCCACGATGCACGAATAATAAACATTTATTCTTTGTGCACCTTTGCGTCTTCCAGCCTTTGTGGCAACAACGAACTGCCATTTACTAAAAGTTGCCACGAATGCACGAATAAAAAACATTTATTCTTTGTGCACCTTTGTGCCTTCCTGCCTTTGTGGCAAAAACAACGAACTGCCATTTACTGAAATTTGCCACGAATACACGAATAAAAAACATTTATTCTTTGTGCATCTTTGCGTCTTCCAGCCTTTGTGGCCAAAACAAGCTTTCCGGTTAATTACCAAAAATAATTAATCTAATTTAGCAGCAGCTTAAAATAATATGCATGGGCTTTTTGGGTAAAATACCACGGCTTATCCGTTGGGTCTTGTCAGTGATGTTGTGTTTTCTGATTATTCTCACTGTTTACAGGTTTATCTTTTTCTTTCATTACCGTGGAGAGAACAGGCCATTCAGCGGGTCTTCTTTTTTATTAGGATTGCGCTTTGATGCTAAATTCATTTCCATGATGGGGTTAGGGATACTGTTGCTATGTGCAGTTCCTTTTCTAAACCCTTTTAAAAATAGTAAAGCAATTCCATTCTGGAATATTTTAATATCATTCATTTTTTTGATAACACTCATCTTTCTTGGTGCTGATTTTTATCATTACGATTACCTGAAACAACGATTGAATGCATCGGTGCTTAATTTCCTGCAAGATGCCGGCATATCTTTTAATATGATGACAGAATCTTATCCGCTTGGAAAAATAGTATTCCTGCTGATCGCATTGATGTTGGTATTTACCTGGTGGAATAAAAAATTAATAAAACGTATTGCTTCAAATGTACCCTTCAATCAACCTAAAAAAAGAAAAATCGGTTATTATATTGGCTTTGTTATTTTATTAGGCGGATTGACATTCGGGAAGATCGGACAATTCCCTTTGCGCTGGAGCGATGCTTTTGTTTTTGCAGATGATTTTAAAGCGAGTACGGCGCTTAATCCGTTCCAGAGTTTTTTCAGCACATTGAGTTTTAAAAATTCAGGCTATGATAAGAAAAAACTGAAGGAATATTATCCAATGATGGCTGCTTACATGGATGTACAGAAACCGGATACGAATAAATTTAATTTTGAACGATGGTATAATTCCACCGATACATTCACAAAAAAACCGAATATTGTTTTAGTCATCTGCGAAAGTTTCAGTGCCTATAAAAGCAGTATGTATGGAAACCCACTGAATACCACGCCTTATTTTAATGAGCTCTGCAATAACGGTATTTTCTTCGACCGCTGCTTTACTCCTGCATTTGGTACGGCACGGGGCGTATGGGCCACCGTTACCGGCACGCCCGATGTTGAACCGGTAAACACTGCAAGCCGCAATCCGAGTATTGTTGATCAGCATACCATCATCAATAATTTCAATGGCTATGAGAAAATGTATTTCTTAGGTGGCAATCCTACCTGGGCAAACATCCAGGGATTACTTTCCAACAATATAAACGGACTTCGAATTTATGCACAGGATGATTTCAAAGCAAAGAAGGTTGATGTATGGGGCATCAGTGACAAGAATTTATTTTTAGAGGCGAACGGTATTTTAAAGCAGCAAACAAAACCTTTTTTTGCTATTATACAAACAGCCGATAACCACCGGCCATTTACCATACCTGCAGAAGACAGAACTGAATTTAAGATGGAAAATTTTTCTGAAGCTGAATTGAAAAAAAACGGGTTCGAAAGCAACGATGAACTGAATGCATTCCGTTACACTGATTTCTGTTATAGAAAATTTATGGAAGCGGTTAAAAAGGAAGCTTATTTTGACAATACCATTTTTGTATTTGTAGGCGATCATGGAATCAGGGGCAATGCTGCTGATCTTTTTCCACGAGCATGGACAGATGAAGGGCTTACCTGCGAACATGTACCCTTGTTATTTTATGCCCCAAAACTTATTCAGCCAAAGCGGGTTCATACAGTAAGTTCACAGGTAGATATTCTGCCATCCATTGCAAGCCTTGCTAAAATAAGTTACCGCAATAATACTTTTGGCCGCAACCTGTTTGATACTTCCTCTTCGAAACAACGCTATGCATTCATCATCGATCATGATGTAAAAACGGTCGGGCTGGTTTCTGATGAATATTATTTTCTAAGGAACTTCAAAACAGGTAAGCAGGAATTTGTTTCAGTTACGGGGAATGGGAAACCAGTTGCAGCCGTAACAGATAGTATAAAAGTCCAGATGGGCCTTATGACCGACGCATGGTACGAAACCGCCAAATATTTGCTGCAGAACAACAAAAAGAAAAATTAACTTCGCAGGCTATACTATTTTTTGCTAAAGGAAGATTTTAATTATGCTTATAAAGTGGCGGGTATCAAAAACAATTCAATGGATCGTAAAATTGTTTTTGATATATCTTTTTATTTTTACTGCTTTCAGGATCGCTACTGTTATTTTCTTTAAACCTAAGAGCATTCCTGTACTTGAACTGTTGCCATCATTCTGGCTGGGGTTGAAATATGACCTGCGCTGGATCGCATTTATCTTATTTCCCATTACCCTTTTTTCGATCTACCCAAAATTTTCTCCTTTTTACAGTGAACGGTTGAAAAAATTCTGGACAGTTTACCTCGGCATATTAACGCTTTTTGTATTATTCTTTTATGGAGCAGATTTTGGTCAGTTCGCTTATATCAATGCAAGGCTGAATGCCGATGCACTTATTTTTGCAGAAGATCCGCAGGAGAGTATGCAGATGATCTGGCAAAGCTATCCCATCGTCTGGATATTGTTGGCATTGTTTGGAGCAGTGCTGATGATGACCTGGATGTTCAGGCGAACACATGTAGGCGTGGAAGGCAAAAATGCCAATGTTCATAAATTTTCTTACCGCCGCAGATGGCATCTAACTGCATTAATGATACTGGGTTGGTTCATGTACGGTTTTTTTACCTTAAAGCCACTTAATTTTTTCAGGGCCTTTAACCTGAATGACGAATTCAAAAGCAACCTTGCATTAAATCCTTTTCAGAATTTTTTTACTACACTTCGTTTCCGGGATCCTGATTATAATTCAAGAGCAAAGGATTATTATCGGATGATGGTGGATTTTTTAAATATACAACCTGCAGTTACCAAACCAAATAGTTATACAAGGCTGTTGCAACCCGGAAGCAAAGCGCTGGAAAGCCAGCCGAATATTGTATTGGTTATTTGCGAAAGCTTCAGCATGTATAAAAGCAGTATGAGCGGCAACCCTTTGAACAGTACACCTTATTTTAATCAACTCTGCAGGCAGGGTGTTTTTTTTGAACGTTGTTTTTCGCCAACATTTGGTACGGCAAGAGGTGTATTTGGTATTCTTACAGGCATACCTGATGTGCAACTGGGTAAGTTTGCAACCCGCAACGAAGAAAGCGTCGACCAACGTACCATCATCAATGATTTTGAAGAATATGAAAAATATTATTTTATCGGTGGACGAAGTCAGTTCAATAATTTTAATGGACTGATAAAAAATATCAAAGGCGTTCACCTGCATGAGGAAGGTAGTTTTGATGCCAAGAAATTAAATGTGTGGGGTATTAGTGATAAAGATCTTTTCCTGGAAGCCAATAAAGTTGTTGCCAAAGAACAGAAACCATTTTTCGCCATCATCCAGACAGCCGACAATCACCGGCCATTTAATATCCCCGAAGATGATAAAGATTTTGTAAGCAAGAATATTCCCGATGAAGAACTGAATAAAAATGGTTTCGAATCTTTAAAAGAATACAATGCTTTTGCATACACCGATTATTGTTTTCAGCAATTTATTGAAGCTGCAAAAAAGGAAGCTTATTTCCACAATACTATCTTTGTTTTTGTAGGCGATCACGGATTAGAAGGAAATGTTGCTGCTATTTATCCGAATGCGTGGACGGAGCAACGCCTCGCCGATGAACATATTCCTTTGTTGTTTTACGCACCTTCTTTATTAAATCCTCAGCTTCATAGTGAACCCGTATCTCAGATAGATGTGCTGCCCACCATTGCCGGTATGCTGCAACAGCCTTATACAAACAGCACGCTGGGCCGCGATCTGCTGGATACATCTAAAAAAGAAAATGCCGCCTTTGTTATCTATCATGCACCGGGCTGGATAGGTGTTGTGAGTGACGATTATTTCTACAGAAAGAATATCCGATTCAAAAAAGATGAACTGGTTCCGGTTAAAAACGGGTTGCCGCCACTCACTCCGGTACAGCAGGATTCAGCCAAAAAACATTTATCACAACTTACCGATGCTATCTATGAAACGGCGCGATGGATGTTATTGAATAATAAGAATAGTAAGTAGATGTCGCTGAGATTTTTTTTAAGTCGCTGAGTTTTGAATTGATCCTGATTTACATGTAGGTGGATCTTAGCCGTTTTATTTTGGAGCAGGGATGTGGTGAGGCCTTATTTTACCCTTACCTTTTCAGCAATCATCACCAGTCGGGGAGATTTATTAATAGAGTAATTCGCAAAATTATAGTCACCAAAAACTTCTTTTATCTGTAATCCCTGGTAAGCAAACATTTCTGTAAAATCGCCAATGCTGAATTTGGAAACTTTTTCCGTGTGTACGATCGGCTCCTGCAATGCTTCATCTTCGATCATGATCTTTTTATAAAAATGAGTTTCATCGTGCCATTTGGTAATGATGAAATTAACAGCATCAATTTCCTTTTCCGATCGGTGTACCATGTGATCTTCGGCATAATGAACATTCAGATAATCCATTACAAATATTCCTTTAAGTTTCAGCGATTGTGAAATAGTACGTATCGCATTGTCATTCTCCCGTTGCGTTTGGAAATAACCAAAGCTGGTAAAAAAATTGAATGCATAATGATAATAATTCACGCGAAATGGCAGGCGCATATCATGCTGGTAAAAATGCAGGTTATCAGTTTCATATTGCAGTGCTTCCCGGATACTGTCTTCACTTAGGTCGATACCGGTAACATCAAAGCCTTTGTTGGCAAGTTGCAGGGAATGTCTTCCCTTGCCACAAGCAACATCCAGCATACAGGCACCCTGTTTTGGTTTCAGGTAACTGATCAGCTTATTGATAAAAGCAGCAGCCTCGGTTTCATCCCTGTTAAAATATAGCTGGTGATAATATGGACTGTTAAACCAATTTTTAAACCATGATTGCATGCAGCGAAGTTACGGCTTAACAAGGTTTAAAATCATATAAGGTTTAAAGGTTTAAAGGTTTAGGGTCACTGCGTTAATCTACGCCGCATTTCATCGGCGAAAATCTGCGGGAACTATATTCTCTTATTTCCCGGAAATTTTTGTAGATCAAAAACGGAGATAGCCGCTGACACAGTATCCGGTATCCTATATCCTCATCCGGCATCCCGTGTCGCAACTCTTTGCTATATTTACACTCCCTAAAATTGGTTGAAATGGCGTTGATAAAAAGCATATCCGGTATACGTGGCACCATCGGCGGAAAGACAAATGAAAATCTTACAGCACTCGACATTGTAAAATTTGCTGCTGCTTATGGAACCTGGCTGATTGGTTCAGAAAAAAAAACCGGCTCAAAAAATAAAAAAGTAGTCATAGGCCGTGATGGACGTATCAGCGGACTGATGGTGAAGAACTTGGTTATTGCCACATTGTCTTCGTTGGGCATTGATGTGGTAGACCTTGACTTCAGTACCACACCCACCGTTGAAATGGCGGTGAAATTTTTAGATGCGGATGGTGGTATCATACTCACTGCAAGCCATAACCCCAAAGAATGGAATGCATTGAAATTGCTGAACAATAAAGGTGAATTCATCAGCGGTAATGAAGGAAAGATGATCCTTGAGCTGGCAGAAAAAGAAGCATTCCAGTTTGCAACGGTAGATAAGTTAGGAAAGATCAGTACGGATGATACGATGCTGGATGCCCATATAGCTGAAATATTAAAAAATAAATGGGTTGATACAGCTGCCATTGCAGCTGCGAATTTCCGCATAGTTGTTGATGTGGTAAATAGCACCGGCGCGTTTGCAATACCTGCTTTATTAAAAGCACTAGGTGTAAAGGATTTCAGTTTGTTGAATGCAGAAGTGAATGGCAATTTTGCACATAACCCTGAACCGCTTCCGGAAAATCTTACGCAGCTTAGCCAGGAAGTTTGTCTGAAAAAAGCCTCGTTGGGTATTGCTGTGGATCCTGATGTTGATAGGCTTTGTTTTGTTTGCGAAGATGGCAGCATGTTCGGTGAAGAATATACATTGGTTGCTGTAGCCGATTATGTGCTCACTAAGCAGAAAGGAAATACCGTAAGCAATATGTCATCTACCAGGGCATTGAAAGATGTAACGATAAAGCATGGCGGTGAATATGAAGCGAGTGCAGTTGGCGAAGTAAATGTCGTGAATAAAATGAAAGCGTTCAATGCAGTGATCGGCGGAGAAGGTAATGGAGGCATCATTGTTCCCGACCTTCATTATGGCCGTGATGCAATGATCGGCATTGCATTATTCCTCACGCATCTTGCCAATAGTAAAAAAAGTATCAAGCAACTGAGAAATACCTATCCCGATTATTTTATAAGTAAGAATAAGATCAGCCTGGAGAATGGCAGCAATGTGAAAGAAGTGTTTGAAAAGATCAAAGAAAAATATAAGTCACAGCCCGTAAATACAGAAGACGGACTAAAGATAGAATTTGATAACGATTGGGTGCACCTCCGAACCAGCAATACAGAGCCAATCATCAGGATTTATGCAGAAAGTAATTTTGAGACCACGGCAAATAATATTGCTTTGAGGATTATGAAGGATATTAAAGAAGTTATGTAATACAAGTTCGTAGTTCATAGTTGGGTGACACCTTATTTAAATAGAGTTTCCCTTCTTAAGGACTTTAAAACAAGAACTATAAACTAGTAACCAATGAGCAGAATTTATTTCGACAACGCAGCAACCACAGCATTAGATTTACAAGTGCTGGACACAATGATGCCTTTCCTTACCGAGAAATTTGGCAACCCCTCTTCTATTTATTCTTATGGAAGGGAAACAAAGATGGCAATTGAAACAGCACGCAAATCTGTTGCAAAGATACTGAACGCACACCCTGCGGAAATATTTTTCACCAGTGGTGGAACGGAAAGCAGCAATACTGCTATACAGGCATCTATACGTGATCTTGGGTGTAAGCATATCATCACTTCGCCGATAGAGCATCATGCAGTGAGCCATACTGCCCAATACCTTGACAATATGGATATGGCAAAAGTGAGTTATGTAAAATTATTGCCTAATGGACATATTGATCTTGAAAACCTGGAAACACTTCTGGCTGCGTCGGAAGAAAAAGTATTGGTTACGTTGATGCATGCAAACAATGAGATAGGGAATATTTTAGACATCAATGCCGTAGGTGAACTTTGTAAATTATACAATGCAATCTTTCACAGTGATACAGTTCAAACGGTAGGGCATTTTCCATTCGATCTGCGCAATACACCTGTTCATTTTATCACAGGCGCTGCTCATAAATTCCATGGGCCAAAAGGCGTTGGCTTATTATACATAAATGAAAATGTACGTATCAAACCATTTGTGCACGGCGGTGCACAGGAACGCAATATGCGTGCAGGTACCGAAAATATTTATGGCATTGTTGGTTTTGCAAAAGCGCTTGAACTGGCAACAGAAAATCATGAAATAGACAGTGCACATATCGGTACCTTGAAATATTACATGCACGACCAGTTGAAAAAGCATATCAAAGCTGTTGGATTCAATGGCGATACGCTGGGCGATAGTTTATATACGGTGCTGAGTGTAAGTTTTCCAAAGACAGAAAAATCTGAAATGATCCTTTTTAATTTAGACATCAATAATATCTGCGCCAGTGGTGGCAGCGCCTGTACATCGGGTGCAGAGCAGGGCAGTCACGTGATACGTGCCATCAATAACAATCCAAACCAGGTAACGGTCCGCTTTAGTTTTAGCAAACACAATACAAAGGAAGAAGTAGATGCAGTTGTCGAGAAACTGAAGACATTGGTGTAACCTCATTAAAAATTATACCCCAATTTTTCTGTCAACTCCTTCGGTAATGCAGGTAATTTCCTCCTGTCTATTAAGAAGCTATTCAGCTGTGATATTTCCTTAAAAATATAGTGCTTGTCCATAGCTCCCTGCAGGTAACCTGCGCCGGTACTACCACCTGTGCCAATGCGTGTACCGATCATGCGGCGAACCATATTGATATGACGGTAGCGCCAGTTTCCCAACTGGTTATCTATTTCCAGCAATGTATCTAATAATTGGAAAGGAAGTTCCAGCATTGGGTAGCCGCGGTATAGCATGATGAATAATGCAGACCGGCATGCTTTGGCAGATAGGGTTCTTTCGGAATTATTATCTGCGTTAAAGAAAATATTTTTAAAGAAACCAATGTTTGTTTTTTCACCTTCAGAAAGACTACTTGTATAAACTGCTTCATAATCTTCCCAGAATGGATGAGCATCAGAAGCGCCTGAAAGCGGATAATTTTTCCAGTAACTGCTATCATCAAAGAAAGGCATGCGTTCCAGCCAGCTGTTGATGAGTTGTATCACCGAAGGCCCGCTTTCCGCATTTTTGATTGTATCAATATCTTCCTGTTTCAATTGCGAGACATAATATTGTTGGCCGTGCCGCTGTTCGAATTTTAATCCAAGCTTTGCCTCCAGAATTTTAAATTGCCAGCTTTGAAAACCCGACGCCGGCCTTAGCATATCCCTGAAATCGAGGAAGTCCATGGGCGTCATCGTTTCTAAAATATCTATCTGCTGCACCAATACTTTTAATATGGTAACAACGCGGTGCATGCGGTGAACGATGGTTTGTAATTCAGGTGAGTTATCGTTGAGCGATGGTTTGCTCATAATACCGATTACAGAACCTACTTCAAATAATATTTGTTTGAACCAAAGTTCATAAGCCTGGTGGATGATGATAAAAAGCATTTCATCATGAGCGGGTTCTTTTCCTTCTTCAAAACTAACGGGATATTGCGCCCCAATGATCTTATCCAGTTGCAGGTATTGTCCGTAGTAAACCGGTTTGTGGTCCATGATGATTATTTTGTTGCAAACTTAATCAATTTGAAGATTTGAAGATTTGGAGATTTGATGATCTGGCTGGTTGTTGATTTGAAAATGAATGCAGGATTACTTTTATTTTCAAATCAACAAATTTTCAAATTGATAAATTACCTGATTAATACAGTAGTGCCTTTCTGTTCCACCCTTTTCTTAGTATCTGTATTGATATAAGAGAGCACCCAAACATAAGTTCCGGGATCTGCACCCTGCCCTTTAAATGTGCCATCCCATTTATTGGTCCAGTCGCGGGTATAAAATAAACGCTGTCCAAAACGATTGTATACACTAAAGGTTAGATCAGCTGCCTTGTATGCATTGAGTGGGTATAGGTAATCATTTAGTCCATCGCCATTTGGTGTGAATGCCGAAGGCACGGCAATAAAACAATTGTTTATTACCCTTACCAATTGAATAGCGGTGTCTTTGCATCCATAATTATTGGTAGCGATCACTTTGATGACGGCGGAGTAAGTGGGCGTTCTTACCTGATAGGTTTGGGGCAACGGATATTTGATATTACTGGTATTTCCATTTCCAAGATCCCATTCCCAGTTTACAATATTGCCGATGGTATTGTTTTTAATAAATGCCTGGTCGCCGGGACAAACGAGTGAGGTGACTTCAAACCTTACATCAATATAATTGTCAAAGAAGATGGTTCTTGTTGCGGTATCAGAACATACACCGTTGGATACGATCAGCGTGGTAATTTTCTGATCAAAAGTTGTATAACCAATGATTGGGTTTTGCAGATTGCTTGTGCGGATATTATCAAAATTCCACAACCAGCTGTTCACGCCATTGCTGCCGTTGTGCAGGTATTGAACCGTGTTTAACTGGCAGCCGTAAATAATGCTGTAATTAAAATCTGCGTTTACGGTATCCTTAACGGTAAATGGGATAAATGAGCCAGCCGGTGTTTCCTGGGTGCAATCATCCAAAATGGTATTGCCATCTGTTCCCCTGTTCAGCCTGATGATAAAACTTCCTGCCACCTGCATTGGTGCTGATAACTGTACAAATATTTTTGAAGTGAGTCCGCCAACACAATTTCCTGTAGCACCTGTAACGGCAACGGGGTAAGTGCCTATTACTGAAAAATCAGATCCATCTGCTGCAACAGAACTACACCTGATCGGTTTGCGGAAAACAAGCTCTAATGTTTGAGGCGCACATGTTGGTTTGGTTAGGCTATCCATTGGCGTGGGCAGGATCGGGAAGATGGTTAACGGAACTGATTCATTCGCCGGTATGCTGCGATCGCAAATATCATTTAATGTATTGCCATCCGTTCCATTTTTTATGGTAACATTATAATTACCGGGAGGCAATGGGCCGCTAAGTGACAGCGTCAATGTATCCATATCGAAACGGATGCTGCAATTATTGCCTGTTGCACCCGTGATATTGATACCCGGCGCATTGATCGAAAAATCAGAGCCATCAACAGCAATTGTTTTGCATTTCATTTTTTTATTCAGCTTGATATTTATCTTGGTTGCATCGCAGGATGCAGAGGCACTGGTAAGATGCGGATCAAGCGGATCAACGATCACAGCAGAACCACCGTCAAATGAGAGTCCATAGCCACTTTGATCGCTGCCCAAAAAATGACTGATCATTAAAAGGTAATCATGGCCAGCCGTTAACGTTGGCATGGAACTAAACAAAGGCCGATATGGTTGACCGGTGACTGTTGCACAAACGATCAGAGAATTTCCTGCAGAAGAGGCGCCTGTATTGCCAGACTCTCCCGACCAGTTGCAGGCAACAAATAAAGAATTGTTGGAAAATATATCCGAAGCAGCATGATTGGTAATGTCGAATAATTGCCAATCGTAATCATCATTTCCATTCACAGGCTTAATGGTAAACCCAAGGGTACCAGCACTAAAACAGGTGAATTTATAATAGTAAGGATTAAGATCGCTAAGTGTAGCTCCTGTGCACCCCGGTGCTATAAGTGTAGTTCCACCACATACGGGAACTGAAGTTTGCCTGAAAGTATCCGCTGCACAAACGGGGAAAGCGGTTTCCGGTGTTTGGCCAAGTGTGGTGCATGTTTGTGCAGCCGGCTTTTGCATCAGTACAAACAGGAAAAGGAACGATATAGAAAAATACTTCATCATAAGCACCGTAAAGTTATTTCAAAGACGCCTGAAATATAAATTATGCTGCAAGGGTTAATATACTTTTAACAGGCTTGTTAGTTTTGCCGGTAAAACGGGATAAAAGTTTATATAACTATTAAACGCCTTTTCGGCCGAATTATTTCTACTTGATCTTCCCTTTAATCTCCTGCAATTTAAGCAAAGCTTCAACAGGCGTTAGCCGGTTTATATCCACAGTTTCGAGTAATGTCCTTATTTCTTCAAAAGTGGCAGAATGCGCATCGAATATATTCAGTTGCATTTTCGGCATGGAAACCTGCTTCATGGTTTGGCTACCTGGAGCAGTGTTTAAAAGTCCGCTTTCAGTGGACTGCCCATTTCCTGCATCCCGGCTGTTTTCCAGTTCCAATAAGATTTCATTTGCCCTGTCGATCAGCGAAGGTGGCATACCTGCCATACGGGCAACATGTATACCAAAACTATGGGTACTACCGCCAGGGGCAAGTTTTCTTAAAAAAATGATCTTGTTGCCTACTTCTTTATTGGTGATATGGTAATTCTTAATGCGGTCGAATTTATTCTCCAGTTCATTTAGTTCGTGGTAATGTGTTGCAAACAATGTTTTGGGTGTAAAAGGCGATTGATGCAGGTATTCCGCAATGCTCCATGCAATGGAGATACCATCGTAAGTAGAAGTACCGCGGCCAATCTCATCGAGTAAAATAAGACTGCGTTTAGTGAGGTTATTGATGATACTGGCCGTTTCATTCATCTCTACCATGAAGGTACTTTCACCACCACTTAAATTATCCGATGCGCCAACACGGGTAAATATTTTATCAGTGAGCGGGATCTTAGCTGCCGATACCGGAACAAAACTTCCCATGTGAGCCATCAGGGTGATGATGGCTGTTTGCCTGAGAATGGCGCTTTTACCACTCATATTCGGACCGGTAAGAATAATGATCTGTTGCGCAGATGCATCTAAAAAAATATCGTTGCTGATATAATTTTCACCAACAGGTAAATTTCTTTCTATTACGGGATGTCTGCTGTCTTTTAATTCCAACTCATCGCCCTCGTGCAGCAATGGTTTTTTATAATTGAATTGTAAGGCGTTGTTCGCAAAACAACCCAGACAATCCAGCACAGCCATCACATGGCCATTCACCTGCATGGGCGCAATATAATCCTGCAACTCATTCAATAATTCCTGGAAAAGCTGTTGTTCTATCAGGAATATTTTATCTTCTGCCCCAATAATCTTTTCTTCATAAACTTTTAACTCGGGTGTTATGTACCGTTCTGCATTGGCGAGTGTTTGTTTGCGTATCCATGTTTCAGGAACTTTGCTTTTGTGAAGATTGGTAACCTCTAAATAATAACCGAATACATTGTTGAAACTTACTTTTAAAGAAGAGATGCCTGTGTTGGTGGCTTCTTGCTGCTGCAGTTCCAGTAAATAATTTTTTCCGCCACTGGCGATCATTCTTAATTCATCCAGTTCTTCATGAATGCCGGAGGCGATCAATCCGCCTTTGTTTGCCGCAGCTGGTGGGTTTTCTGTTATCTCTTTTAATATCTTTTCCGACATATAATTACAGCTGTTCAGTGAATCGCCGAGCCTTTTTAAATATTCATTAGAAGATGCGGCACAGATTTCTTTTATGATGGCTGTTTGCTGCAGGCCCCTGGCAACCTGTAATACTTCCCTGGGGTTTATTTTTTTTAACGGTACTTTACCAGCCAGCCTTTCCACATCGCCGGCCTGTTTAATATGTTGCGCAATCTTATTGCGGGTATCCGTTTCCTTTACGAGGTATTCAACAGTATTCAATCTTTCGTTGATCGAGAGCAAATTATTCAACGGCATCAGCATCCAGCGCTTCAAGAGCCTGGCACCCATCGGCGATACCGTGTTGTTGATGGTCTTGAAAAGTGTATGGCTGTTATCGTTATTGCTGATAAGCTCCAGGTTGCGGACAGTAAACCTGTCCATCCATAAATGCTCATCTTTATTGATGCGCTGCAAAGACGTGATATGCTGCAGGTTTGGGTGTTCGGTGTCTTTTAAATAATGCAGGATGGCACCGGAAGCAATGATGCCTGCTGTCAATCCTTCGACACCAAAACCTTTCAGGCTATGTGTGCCGAAATGTTTTAATAGATTTTCCGTTGCATAAGCTTCTGCAAAGATCCATTCATCCAGTGTGTAAGTGAAAAAGCCATTACCGAAAAATTCTTTGAATGTTTTTTGCCTGTTGCGCTGAAAGATTACTTCTGCAGGTTGCAGGCTTTGTAATAATTTATCGGCATATTCCTTATCGCCTTCTGCAATAAAAAATTCCCCGGTAGAGATATCTAAAAATGCTATACCAATTTTATCTTCTTCAAAATGAAGTGCGGCTAAAAAGTTATTGCTGTTATGTTCCAGTAATTTATCATTGGTAGCTACGCCTGGAGTTACCAATTCTGTAACGCCTCTCTTTACAATTCCTTTTACCGATTTGGGATCTTCCAGTTGGTCGCAGATGGCAACACGGTAACCAGCTTTTACCAATTTATGAAGATAGGTTTCCAATGCATGGTGTGGGAAGCCGGCCAGTTCAGGGGAAGCTGCGTTACCATTATTCCTTTTCGTTAATGTGATGCCCAGTACCTGTGAAGCAAGGATGGCATCTTTCCCGAATGTTTCATAAAAATCGCCCACCCTGAACAACAGGATTGCATCAGGGTATTTAGCCTTGATCGCATTGTGTTGCTGCATTAAGGGAGTGTCACCAACCGCTTTCGCCATAGCGGCAAAAATAGCAAACCAAAATTTAAAGAGCGAAAATTTAAAATGTCACAAATGCACCAATAATTTGCCGTATTCGTGGTAAAACTATGGCCGCGTTGTTAATTTAAGTTTCAAACTGGCACATTTCCAAATCATTAGTTCTCCTGCTTCGTAAGAATTTCCTTTTTCATCTTCTCCCACAATCCATCAAAACTTTGATGATCTTCTTCTTTCCATTTTTTACTAAATGCCTTCATCTTTTCATTCCTGTCTTCTTTTGTTAGAGAGAAAAAATTATGAATGACTTCTGCATCATTGTCAAAAGCCAGTTGATTATACAATTCTTTTAATTCCTGTTCTTTGCGGATATTTCCATGGGCAATATCAATTTCCATTTCTTCCCGCAGCATTACTTTTTCATCATAACTTCCCGAAGGCAACATGGTTTTTGCGATCACCGGCATGAGTTCGATCAACATCAAAATAAAAACGATCAGGTAATAACGGAACTGTAAAGCGGAATTATTCTTAAGAATATTATTTAACGCTTCAACTCTTGTAAGGAATCCATTATTCAGGTATTTCGTAAAATCTGCTTCAGCAGTTTTAATATTATTTTCCAACCCTCTTAAAGCTGCTTCTGCACTGTCTGATTTTGGCTGCAAGGTTTTTAACAGCGATTGATATTCTCCATCCAGCTTCTGGTATTCGTTGCGTTTGGCGATGGCAATATCTTTGAGCCCGACCTTACCGGTGCCGCCGCTTCCATCCGATTCAGCCAAAAAATTCTCTCTGGCTTTTATAACTTCGTGATATTTGTCTGAGAGTTCTTTTTGTATGGTTTCATTTTGTTTTGTCAATTCATCTTTCTGATTGTTATATAATGCATCCAGCTCCTGCCGCTTCAGCTGTTTCTTTTTTTCATTGTCGAGTGAGGTCTGCAATTTTATCTCTTTACCGAACATATACAATACAGCTGGCTGTGCCATGAATGTGCCGATCGTCAATGCCAGTAGTCCCCGAAATAAAAGTGGTGTGAATTTTCTTTTATTGAATTTGGTAATGCCTTTGATCAATGCCCTGTCGATGGTAAGAATAATAAAACCCATGAATAAGCCGAGCAGTCCGGCGACCAGAATGGAATCTACTATAGTGAAGAAAAAATAGATCCAGGTGAAACTTGCAAATGCCCATGTTGCCAGAACGGTCATACCAATGATGCGGTAACGGTTGCGGTCAACCACTGAATCTATAAGTATTTCCCTTTCTGCGGTAGATAACCACCATAAGAATTCTGTGAATTGCGATGGACTATAAGATTCCCGTTGAGAAACGGCTGTATTTCTTGCTGTCATTTTAAATGATTAAAACGATGAATAATAGTTCAGGAGTTGAGTTGAACCGAAATTAAAAGTTGAAGTGCTTGCAAAATAGAAATTCTTTGTCGATTAACGGGACAGAAACAGTGTTTATTTTAGCTATCTGCTTACATTAACAGTTTATTGTGTTGCATTCCTTAAACGCCTTTTGCCTGAAACAGTCTATTGCTTATCTTTGCAAACCTTAATAAAATACATTAAGCATAATAATTATGAAGAAATTAAGCAGCATATTGGTATGGATGTTTTTAGTCATTCTAAGTTCAAATGCACAGGCGCCAAGGGGAATGGGCAGCAGTGATCCTGATGCAAAGAAAATTTTGGACGGCGTGAGTGCAAAATTCAAGACTTATAAGTCTGTACAGGCTAAGTTCCTTTTGAAGATAGAAAATGCTTCCGGCAAAAGCCTCGGCACTAAATCGGGAACGGTTTATATGAAGGGAACAAAATACCGGATCAGCGTTACAGGCCAGGAGATATATTGTGATGGTTCCAATATCTGGACTTACGACAAGGCCGCCAAAGAAGTAACCATTAATAAAATTGATCCATCTGCAAATTCTATTACACCACAAAAGCTCTTCACTAATTTTTACGACAAGGATTTTCTTTACAAACTTAATGGTAATGTGCCTATCGGTGGAAAAAATATGCAGGAGATAGAATTAACGCCCATCGACAAAACAAAAGCCTTTCATAAAGTATTGGTTTATGTCGATAAATCTACGATTAATACTACCAAGGTTTTTGAAAAAACAGGTAATCGTTACACGTATAGTGTAAATAATATGATCACCAATGGTAATATTTCCGACGCTACTTTTGTATTTGATTCAAAGGCTTATCCGGGGGTGGAAGTGGTGGACCTTAGGTGAAATACTGATACCAGGTGACCTAATACTTGGTAGGCAGCAGGTATAATAATTAATTATTGGAAAGGCTTCTTAAAGGGAGCCTTTTTTAATGGAGCATATTTTAGTACTGAACAAAGAATTTGTAAGATCGAAATAGGTAGTTCCGATCATCATTCAAAATTCCTTGTTCCTTATTCAATATCCTTTACCTGCCCCACCTAAAGCTATCCATTTTCAAACCGGCAAGGTCAATTACCCTGTCAACCACCGTTGCGGCAACATCTTCAATTGTTTTGGGATTGCTGTAAAAAGATGGGGTGGCTGGGCAAATGATTCCGCCGGCTATTGTAATTGTTTCCATGTTTTTTATATGGATGAGATTATAGGGCGTATCTCTTGCTACGCAGATCAGTTTTCTTCTTTCTTTCAATATTACATCAGCTGCCCTGGTAATAAGGTCATTAGAAATACCGGTAGCGATCCTTCCCAATGTGCCCATACTGCATGGGATGATGATCATTGTATCATATTGCCCCGAACCTGAAGCGAAGGGAGCTGTAAAATCCTGTTGGGAATAATATTTCAGGTCAAAATGCTTGTAGTCATCGTTGCCCAGTTCTGTCTCCCATACCTGCTTTGCATTCTCTGTGATCACTACTGAAAGCTCACTGCATTGGTCTTTTAACTGTAACAGCTTTGTTAATATCAGCTTTGCATAGATAGATCCGCTGGCCCCCGTGATTGCAACCACAATTTTTTGCATTATTTTTCCGTTTTATTGGTCTAAGCTACTAAACAATTATTTGATGAAAAAGGTTACGGGATTACTGCTGATAGTTTTGATCACAGCCACAGCATGGTCGTTTATTGAGCCTAATAAAGAGAAGATCAACTGGATAACGGTTGATCAACTGAATCAGTTATACAACAAGGAACCTAAGCCAATTTTACTGGATGTATACACCGATTGGTGTGGTTGGTGCAAAGAAATGGACCGTACAACTTATAAAAATGATAAACTGGCAAAGTATATAAATGAGCATTATTATGCGGTACGGTTAAATGCTGAATCAAAAGACAGTTTGTTTTTTAACAATAAAAAATACGGTTACAATGCTCAACATAAGAGCAATGAACTGGCAGAATACTTTTTGTTCGGCCGCATGGAATTTCCAACTACCGTATTCCTTCCCACCATTGATGCAAGGCCAGCCCCGCTTGCGGGTTACCTGAGTTCAAAAGAAATGGAAGCTCCTTTAAAATATTTTGGAGAAGGTGCGCATAAGACGCAAACTTTTATTGAGTTTAATAAAGGGATGAAGACGGAGTGGTGAAAGGGTGAGGCCAGATGCAGGATAAAGGTTATGCAAGGAATAAAATGATTTGCAGGCTTCACGAATAGTTGAGGCCTTTAATTTAAATTTGCATTGTCAGGGAAAAAGGCCAGCTGAATCATGATCATAAATCAGCACTTCAAGATTCAACATGCCTTTTTCCTTGTTCTACATTACTACCTAAGTACCCAAACGCAAACCCTCAGGCATCTCGTTTCTGCTATCTCGTATCGGCTATCTGCTATCTCTCCCTTATCTTTATTCCATGGCTTCAACTTCTTCTTCCCTCGAACGCAGGTTAGGGCTTTTTCATGCTACTGTATTAAATATGATCGATATGGTGGGTATTGGGCCATTCATCAGCTTGCCGATCGTTATGGGTTATATTGGCGGAATGTATCTCTATGCCTGGATCGCAGGTGCGGTACTTTCGTTAATCGATGCCATGATCTGGAGTGAACTCGGTGCCGCATACCCGATGGCAGGAGGCAGTTATAATTTTTTAAAAGAAGCTTATGGAAAAAATGGAGCGGGTAAAATGATGAGCTTTTTGTATGTTTGGCAAACCATTATACAGGCCCCGTTGGTAGCAGCTTCTGCAGCTATTGGCTTTGCGCAATATTTTGTTTACCTGGTGCCGCTGGAACTTTGGCAGCAGAAAGTCATTTCCGGAGTGGTGATCATTTTTATAACCTTTTTATTATACAGGAAGATAGACAGCATTGGGAAGATTGGCGTGCTGCTATGGATAGGTGTTATCGGCACACTTGGCTGGATCATTTTCGGTGGCATCAGCCATGGTAATTTTTTACAACCATTGCGTGAATTGCCTTCCTCGTTTAACTGGACAATGCTGATCTCTTTCTTTTTCGGACAGGCATGTGTAAAAACCATTTACAGTTATTTAGGTTATTACAATGTTTGTCATTTAGGAGGAGAAATAAGAGATCCCGGAAAAAATATTCCACGCAGTATGTTCATTTCAGTGATAGGTATTGCTATTCTTTACCTGGCAATGAATATAAGTGTTGGCAGTGTGATACCCTGGCAGGAAATAAAGTTTTGGCAGGATCATGACCAGAAACAATTCGTGGTAAGTGTTTTTATCGAAAGGCTCTATGGCCATACAGCAGCTATTGTTGGCACGGTAATGATACTCTGGGTTGCACTTGCATCTTTGTTTGCAGTCATGCTCGGTTATTCCCGCGTGCCCTATGCAGCTGCGGTAGATGGTGCCTTTTTTAAAATATTTGCAAAGTTGCACCCGACAAAAAACTTCCCCTATATTTCCTTGCTTGTATTGGCTGCATTCGCTTTTGTTTTTAGTTTATTATTCAGGATGGGCGATGTGATCAGTGGTATACTGGCCATGCGCATCATGGTGCAGTTCATTGGGCAGGCGATAGGAGTAGTATTGTTGCGTAAACGAAACGGTACCCAAAAGCTTCCTTATAAAATGCCTTTATACCCTTTGCCGATCATATTGGTTACGATCATGTGGCTTGGTATTTTTTATGCAACTGGTCTAGCGATCATGGGAAGCTTTTTAATAGTATTGATAAGCGGCATCATTGTCTATATGGTGCAGGCGAATATGAAAAAGGAATGGCCTTTTATTCCGGCTGCTGAAAAAAGATGATGAACTTATGGCATACTATGTTGACTGATCTTAAATGCATTGATATTTTGTATCTGAATATCTGTTACCGGCTTTTTGGAGAATAATCTTTTTACTTATGCGAATACTAACAATCATTATCAGTTGTTTCTTTTTTTCAGGAAATATACTTGGCCAGGATACATTGGCTGATTTGAAGATCACTCATTTAACCGGTGACTTTTATGTTTTTACAACATATAGTTATTATAAGGGAGATAAGATACCAGCAAACGGTATGTACCTATTAACTGGCGAGGGTGCCGTTATGTTTGATTCTCCATGGGACACAACACAATTTCAACCCTTGCTGGATAGTATAAGATTAAAGCACAATCAGCATGTTGTGCTCTGTATTGCCACACATTTTCATGAAGACAGAACCGGCGGGCTTGAATATTACCGGCAACAGGAAATTAAAACTTATACTACCAGGCAGACTGATGAACTTAGTAAGAAAAGAGGTATGAAGCGGGCGGAATTTTTAATAGATAAGGATTCTGTTTTTAAAGTCGGGCAATATTCATTTCAAACATATTATCCGGGTCATGGCCATGCTCCCGACAATATAGTGATATGGTTTGAGAAGGAAAAAATCCTTTACGGCGGATGCCTTATAAAAAGTGTTGATGACAGCGATCTTGGTAATTTATCAGATGCCAACCCGGCGGCCTATGCAACAACAATAAAAAATGTACAGCAAAAATGTCACAAACCTGCATATATCATTACCGGGCACAACGATTGGATAAATAAAAGATCTTTGGAGCATACATTGGATATGGCAAGGAAACTCAAACAAAGTAAATAGTGCTACAATAAAATGTTCGCCATTTAGAACAACTCAATCCCATGTTAGCTGTGATTGTTTAATAGAATTACTTTCAATTGACTTCCATATCATAAATTTTACAAACCCCCATAGCGTAATAATATATAAAGCAAGAAAGAATACAATAAATTCAATGCTCCTTATAGTATCAGGCATTATTGCATTGTTGTAGATCATTGCGCTTTTCATCAAGCGGGAACGAAATGTCATCCATTCATTTATTTACGAATCTGAGTAATCAGAAAAAAAAGTTGCCGCACATGCAACAAGTTGGTGGTACCATCAACTTTCTTGAAATTATTATTTAGTTATTCCATATACTCAGATCACCTGGCTTGTCCTTATAGGTTGTTTGTCTGTTTCTGACATCTTCCTGTCCTTTCCTCCCTGCAATGCCGCAGTAACTTTGCATCATCAACAAACAAATAAATAATAGAAAAAATGAAAAAGATAGTATTCAGCTTACAGGTATTTGGATTGATAGCACTGATCCCGGTATATGTGGTGATGGAAATGAATCATGGAAAATCAACATTGCGTGAAATTGGGCCTGATGAATGTGTTGGGGAAAATATGCAGACTACTTCTGCAGAGCTTAGCAATTCTATTGCAAAATATCCAATGGCTGCTGTTGCCTTGATGCAGGGCTTTGTTAAAGCTGAAAAGAAGTGCAGTGATACCGGTTGTGGATGTCAAAATTGCAAATGTGTTGGCAGCTGTACATGCGGTGATCTCTGATCCTGTCAGCCACGTTCACCAGCGACCCGCAGCGTTGTTTATTATTTCCGAAAATGATATTTAGGCTAATTTTCATGAAGAAGATATTCACCCTGATCGCGGTCAGCTTCTTGCTACAATGCATTTAAGTCCATTTAAAATCTTAACAATGCTCTGTTTCCTTACGAGTGCAATAATCGTTTCAAAAGTGGATGCAGATTTTTTGAGATGTTAAGCTGGTTATGTTCAACGAAGGTTTAAATAAATATCAAATAAATATTTACCTTGATAGAATATCAAAATTATATGCACCTCAATTTAAACAGTTTTAAAACAGATGCTCGATTATAACTAACATCATATTTACAATCGGCAATTATCAATTTAAAATATTTACGATGAACGCAGCACTAATAGGAATATCATCGGGCATACTGGTAATAATCATCCTTGCCTTGTTGAAATTAGATAAGCCGGTTGTTTATGCACTGATACTTTCGGGAATTGGATTTCTGTATGTAGGATTTACCTGGACAGATATTCTATCTTTAGTGATTACAGCTGCGCAGGCGATCTGCTTTCTCTTCCTTGCTTATTTTGGCGTTAAAAAGAATGTATATTTTTTAATTGCAGGTTATTTTCTACATGGCATGTGGGATCTGCTGTATGATCTTCTTTCTACGCCAGATTTGATTCCACCACATTACGACCTGTTTTGCCTGGCCATTGATTTTACAATGGGAGCGTATTTGTTACGCCTATACTGCCCCCTTTTTAATAAAAATACAGCCAGGACGATCCGGGATCGCATGGTTATTTAATTTCCTGTTACTAAACTTTACTTATGCTTCCTATTATATTACTTGTCAAAAATATGGTTTGCCATCGTTGCTTATTAGCTGTGGAAGATATTTTGCGGAGCGAATTGATCCCTTTTAATAAAGTGATCTTCGGTGAGATACATGTAGCGCAGGAACTTTCACCCGAACAGAAAGAGCGCTTATCAAACAGGTTCAGTAGCGTTGGTTTTGAGTTGATTGATAACCGCAGCAGCGGACTCATTGAAAAGATAAAACAACTGGTTATTAAACGGGCACGCAACGAAGTCGATGAAAAAGAACGTATCATAAAATTATCACATTACCTCTCTGGTAAGGTTAATCATGAATATACTTATCTCAGCAGCTTATTTTCATCAGTTGAAGGTCGAACCATAGAAAATTATTTTATCGAACAACGGATCGAAAAAGCCAAAGAACTGCTCGTGTACGGCCAACTCACCTTATCACAGATAGCCTTTGATCTCGAATACAGTAGTACAGCCCATCTTTCGGCACAGTTTAAAAAAATTACCGGGTTAACCCCGTCTTTTTTTAAAGAGATAGGTGCATCCAAACGCCGGTCACTGGATGCTGTTTAATCCGAAACTTCTGAAACGCTTTCCCAAATTAACATAACAACTCCGTTACTGTGCCGGTCTGTTTTTGTATTATCAAATAACAATTAAAAATTAAATTATGAAATCAGTAAAAACAACCAACAATGCCATCCAAACAGCCAACAGGGTAACATGCAGCAATCCAAATTGCACCTGCGTTCATTGTAATTGCGGTGCCAACAGTACCTGTGCAAATTGCAAATAGGTATTGTAAAGTAGAAACGATGACCGTTCCAATTGGAACGGCTTTTTTTATAACTACGCCTGATGATCAGCGTGTCTGTTTATTACATGGCTATGGCCTTTGTGTACTCCAGGGCTTCAATACCTTCGCATTAGCAGCAAATAAGCGACAACGTAAAATAAACAGGTTATGATAAAGTACTTAATACTCCCAATCATATTTTAATTTCCACAGTAAATGTTTTTACCAAGCGTAATAATTTATCCAATACGATCAATGGTATTTACTGGTCGCCCAAAAAAGATTCAAAGATCAGGATATACCAAAAGGCGGGATATTATGTTGGAAGAATCAATTATATGGCTAAGCCGGGAAAGGAAAAAAAATCCAGGAGAATCACTTAGGCAAAGAGATCCGCTCGGTTTAGAACTGTTTCTGATTTCTCTTTTGATGACGCTGTCTATGCCGGCGGTAAAATATATGATCCGGCAACTGATAAAACTTACGATTGTAAAATGAACTTGAATGGAGATTAGTTTAAGTTGCGGAGTTACATTGGTATCTCGCTGTTTGGATGTTCTGAATATTTTCAACGGATAAGAAAGATATCGTCTTATAACCCTCAATCAAATCGCAGCCCATTATTCAAACTGCTGTGATAGAAATCTTCAAAACAGATTTTCGAAATAAAATACAGGCCAGAAGAATGGTAATTTTACTGAAAAAAGATGCTCCGGGCCTGGTATAAATTTTGACTGCACGAACTTGATAAAATTTTAAGGGTAAAAGGAATCAGCTACCCATTTTCACAGGCCATCTAAACGATCTGAATAAATCATGATTTGAATGTGAATTATTAAACTGACTTCGTTGTCTGTAATTGACGGTATATTGTCTGCCAGGGAGCATCAACTTCTGCTTACCTTCATTATAACGATCAATAAAAAACTATGCAAACAATCGCCTTTATTATTCCTCCACATGTTGAACTGCTTGATCTTGCAGGTCCGGTACAGGTTTTTACCGAAGCTAAATTTTATGGATTTGAATTGAAGATTCGATTTTATCAGTTCGAAGATTCGCCGGTAAGTACCGCAGGCCTTGGATTTGAAAAAGTACAGCATTTTAGTGAGGCAAAATTAAAGGAAGGCGATTTTGTTTGTATACCCGGAATGGATTTTGAATATGTCAGCAGCATTGGATTCAGGGCGGAAAGAACATTTTTCAAATGGCTTAAAGAATGTTCAGACAAAAAGGTCACTGTTTGTTCAATTTGTAACGGTGCTTTTGCATTGGGGCATGCAGGATTGTTAAAAGATACAGAATGCACTACACACTGGAGGCGGGTGAAGGAATTGCAATTACAATTTCCTGATGCTAAAGTAGTAGCAGATATTTTATATATAAAGAGCAACAATGTTTATACCAGCGCAGGCATTAGTGCAGGCATTGACCTTGCTTTAGCTATCCTTGAAGATCTTAAAGGACCTTTGTTTACACATAAGGTTGCGAGAGGCCTGGTTGTTTATCATCGGAGAAGCGGTAAACACCGCCAGCAAAGTATTTACCTTGATTACAGGAATCACATCAATCCCCAGGTACATGAAGTGCAGGATTACCTGATAGATAATCTTTCGCGGGAGAACGATATTGAAACACTTGCTTCACTTGTTAGCATGAGCCCACGAAACCTAAGCCGTGTTTTTAAAGAAAAAACAGGCTCTACGATATTGGAATACCTAACACTTCTAAGAATTGAGTATGCCAATACAATGTTGAATAACCCTGAATATACCATTGAGTACATCGCATCTCAATGTGGTTTTAAAACAGCAAGGCAGTTGCAAAGGATATTAAAAAATAGATAATAAAAAGCTGCAGGAAATATGTCAATAGTTATAAGGGCAATCGAACAACAAGACAATCCTGTCATGGCAACACTGATCAGGGAAGTCTTTCGTGAATTTAAGATAGATATGCCTGGCAGTGTTTACACCGATCCCACAACCGAGCACTTATATGAATTATTCAAAACGCCGGGCTCCAGGTATTGGGTGGCAGCAGAAGAAGGGGAATTATTAGGGGGTTGTGGTATCTATCCAACCGAAGGGCTACCTGCAAAACATGCAGAATTGGTTAAGTTTTATTTGTCAGCAAAATCAAGAGGAAAGGGTATTGGAAAGCAGTTAATGGAAGAGAGTATTGGCTGGGCGAAACAATTCGGATATGGATTTTTATATTTAGAGAGTTTTCCTGAATTAGATAAAGCAGTTGGCATGTATAAAAAGGCAGGCTTCGGGCATTTAAAAAATCCTTTGGGAAACTCAGGCCATTATGCCTGCAATATCTGGATGGTAAAAAATTTATAGCATGCCTAAAAAAGAAAGTCCCTGCTGAATACAGGAACCGGTTAGGAGGTTTTTAAGACACCAACGATTGCTTCAAGTTTTAAACCATGTTGCTATTCAGCTATCACTTGCATAAAGCTTTTAGCATCCCTTTAAAAATAAATCCATGAAAAGGGAATACTGCAAACCAGTATAGTCGCCCCTTTAATCCAAGCGGCCGAAAAGTAGCAGTTTGTTCAAGTTCATTCCTGTCGTTGATAAAAAATTCAAGCCATGCTTCTCCGGGTAATTTCATTTCTGCATATAATAGCAATCTCCGGTCTTCCTTGCTTGCGATCAATACCCTCCAGAAATCAAGTGATTCTCCGGGGTAAAGTTGGGTAGGGCTTCTCCTTCCACGACGTAGGCCTACACCGCCAACCATTTTATCCACGAGGCCTCTTGTGATCCAAAGCCACCTGCCATAATACCAGCCGTTGCTGCCACCTATTCGCCATATTTTATCAAGTGTTTTTTGTACATCTGTTACTTTTCGTTTTCGTGTATCCTTAAAGGTTCCTTCCTTTGGAACCTGCAGATGGGCTGTCAGCCCTTTGTATAGAATATTACTTGTTGTCGCATCCTTCCAACTGGATAATACCTGGTCATTCTCAATTTTTGTGAATGCAAGTTCAATTGCTTTTTCATAAGGCGTAGGCGTTATATGTAAAATTTCCTGCAGATCATTTTGTTTTCCTATTACTTCTACTTTCATGCTATCCACCAAATTCTTTGCCAGTTGATAGCTGGTAGATGTAACGAAGTATAGCCAGTAGGACGATAGTCTGGGAGTTAAAACAGGCAATACTATTATTTTTCTTTTAAGGCCTCTTACTGCAGCAAATTTTAATAATAATTCTTTGTACGTAAATATCTCGCCGCTGCTTATATCGAAACTTTGGTTTAGTGCCTGCGGTAAACCAATCACTCCTTTTAAATAAGCAATCACGTCTCTTATCGCAATAGGTTGGGTTTTAGTATTCAGCCATTTGGGTGTTATCATCACCGGCAGTTTTTCCACGATGTCACGTATTATCTCAAATGAGGCGCTACCTGAACCCACAATAATTCCTGCCCTGAGCGCAGTAAATGAATATGCTCCTGTTTTTAAAATATGCTCTACCTGGAGTCTTGAATGAAGGTGTTTCGATAAATGGCTTTCATTTGTAATACCGGTTAGGTAGATCACTTGTTTTACGGATGTTTGCAACATCCTGTTTTTAAAATTTTCAGCTGACGTTGCTTCCATTTTTTCAAAATCACCATTATTGGTACTCATCGAATGTACCAGGTAATATGCTATATCGATATCTCCAGGAATGTTTTGTAACGTTGCCGGTTGTAAAAGATCTACCTCTATGACAGCAATATCCGCGTTATCAAACTTTTTGAGGTCGAACCTGCCTTTATCTCTCACACAGCAATAAACATAATGATCTGCAGCAAGCAATTCAGGAAGTAACCGCTGAGCTATATATCCGGTTGCACCGGTAAGTAGTATTTTCAAATGGGCATAGTTTTTAGTTACCTAAACGTCGTAAACTATTAAAAGTTTAAAATAGCTTCAACTTGCTGCCTGGCTAACGGATCCAACCAATAGTTAAATCAAAAATGCGGTGAACATACTCTACGACGATAAAAATTTTTATTTATAACTGTTTTCAGCAGATATTTTCTTGCTTGAGGTTGGTTTTCGAAAAAAAAGCTATCTTTTGCCAGCATAAGAAAAGACAAATGTATAAAAGGAATATCTTACCGGGCTTTTTACTTTTCCTGCTGGCAATGCCGTTGCTTTTTTCTGTGTACACAATCGTAGAAAAGCAATTGATCGAATATGAGATGGAAGAGGAGTTCGGGGAAGGGAATTTGCTTACGATCACAATTGACCCCGCCGACATTCTTTGGTTTGAAGAGAACAGGGAAGCAGCCATTCATGGTAAAATGTTTGATGTAAAAACTATTCATCGGAATGGCAACAAACTTGTGCTCACAGGATTGTTCGACACAAGGGAGGATAAATTAAAGGAAAAATTACAGGCATTTAATGATCACGGTAAAAGGCCTTTATCAGCTAAAACTAGTTTATTAATATTATTGTTTTCAACCTATAGCCATACAGGCACAGGTATTGATCTGATCAGCCCGGTTTGTACTTTACAAAAAGCAAGCTGGCCCATTAATCAACACTCAAATTACAATGCTTTTCGGGAAGTGATCATTCCTCCGCCACGAAACGGCTTTTCTCTACTCAGTTAATTTTTTACTTCATTTATTAAGGATCATAACCCGGTAACCAGGTATGAAACGATAACACGTTCTGCCAAAGTTGCTGTTGCTGGTTATATGAAACTGTTGTAAACCTGCAGAACCATTCATATAACTGTGATCATTACCTGCATACTTTAAAAACTATACAATGAGAATTCTATTTACCATATTAACCTGCTTTATTTTTTCAGGAACATTCGCACAAAAAAAGATCAAAGGAAAAGTATATGATGCCATCAACAACAATGCACTGCAAGGAGCTTCTGTAAGTTTTTCCGGTAAGGGCGGAACTATTACCGATAAAGACGGAATGTTTACAGCAGATTGCAATACGGCTTCTAAAGTAACAGTTAGTTTTATTGGATACCAGACCTACCAGTATAATATCACAAACTGCGATGAAGATATCCGGATCGCACTTTCCCCAATGATTGATAACCTGGACCAGGTTGAGATCAGCGCCACATCAAATACAAATAAATCACTTTTATACCAGCCTTCGTCTATCACTAAATTATCGCCTGTTGAATTAAAAAGAAATACCGGCCTTTTTTTAGATGATGCCATCAATAGCAATGTACCCGGTGTTACGATGAACCGCAGAGCTGTATCATCCGGCCAGCAATTCAATATACGTGGATATGGAAACGGTACCCGTGGAACAAGAGGTGTTAGCAGTAATTTTGACGGCCAGGGATACAAAGTTTACCTCAACGGAATTCCTGTTACCGATGCTGAAGGTATTACTACGATGGATGATATTGATTTTGGTTCTATTGGTAATGTTGAGGTTACGAAGGGGCCCGCCGGAACGTTATACGGACTCGCCATTGCCGGCGCGGTAAACCTTAGCTCTGTAAAACCGGCAAATGGAAAAAAATCTATCAGCCAGGAAATACTGATTGGCAATTACGGATTACAACGTTATACAACTTCTTTCCAGATGGGAACAGAACGGGCTTCCATATTATTAAATTATGGCCATCAAAAATCAGATGGCTTTACCATTCACAATGCTTCGCATAAAGATTTTGTGAACATGGTTGGAAGTTTTCAACCAAACACAAAACAAAGCATCAACGCTTATTTTGGCTATAGCAATAGTTATGATCAGCGTAGTGGAGAACTAACGCTTACACAATATGAAAATGAAGATTACACCGGTAATATTGATTATATAAAAAGAAATGCTCACAGCAATGTTTATACAGTGAGGGCTGGTCTCGGGCATACTTATATTTTCAATAACCATATCAGCAATACCACTTCTATCTTTGGAACAGCATTCAACAGCAATGCAAGTTCCGCAGGTGGCTGGACAGACAAAGCTTCTACTAATCTCGGACTAAGGTCAACCTTTGATACCAAATTCGATGTTTCGAATAATATAAAATTAAGTGGCATCACCGGCGTAGAAACACAACGCCAGAATGCAGCAACCATTGGTTATGGGATGGTCAAAAATCCACTTGATACTGCCAGTGTATGGGTTTATGGAAATCCTTATTATTGGGTCATAGGTGCAGGTAATTCTAATATTTATACCACCACAGCAACAACATCAGTGTTTACAGAATGGACACTCAGTCTACCTAAAGATTTCTCTGTTACTGCAGGCATTGGTATGAGTAATATGAAGATCGGTTTGGATGACAGGTTTTACAATGCAACGCAACCCAATAAGCAAAGACAGTTTGATACAACATATAAGAGCATGTTCTCTCCCCATGTTGCCATCAATAAAGTATTCAACAAAAATGTATCTGCTTATATTTCTTATTGCAAAGGATACAAAGCTCCTGTTAGTGCTTATTTCTACATTCCTTCAATTGGAACCACATTCAATGGAGCTTTGAACAGTAGTTTAAGACCGGAAGTTGGCAACCAGTTTGAAATTGGAACAAAAGGGGAATTAATGCATAAGAAATTGAACTTCCAGGTTGCATTGTTCAACACGGTATACGCTAATAAATTTACAACCGTTGCAGTGCCAAATCCAGGTAATACCGTTACCTTATATAGTTATGTAGTGAATGGAGGAAAGCAGGACCACAAAGGGGTTGAGGCACTGGTCAAATACACAGCTTACAAGTCAGACAAAGGTTTCTTTAAAGCCATTGTACCATTTGTAAATATTACTTATTCAGATTTTAAGTATAAGAATTACACTTATCAAACTGTTGGAAAAACAATTTTAACACCACTGAAAGATTCTGCATATACTACCGACTATAGCAATAAAGCAGTTGCGGGTGTAGCAAAATTTGTTGGTAATGCGGGGTTTGATATTATTGCGAATATGGGCCTTTATGCCAACTTTATTTATATGTATAAGGATGGATTTCCAATTACTTCGGATGGCGTAAACAATACGACAAGTTATAGCCTGCTGAATGCGAAACTCGGCTTCCAGCATAACCTTGGTAAGCATTTCGATATCAATGCAGCTGTTGGAGTAGCTAATATTACCAATACAAAATACCCGATCATGGTATTCGTTAACCAGTTGCCCGATGCTTTTATTGCTGCGCCACGTGATGCAAATTATTTTGGATCACTGAACCTGAAGTATAATTTTTAATTGCAGTAAGAAGTTGAATCAATATTTATTTTAGCCGGGAAGATGCAGTTCCTGAATACAACTATTTAACTACTACTGCATCAAGTAAAAGTATTGTTCTTTCCATTCGTCAAAAATTTAAAAACCTTGTAAATTCTAAAGTTCGATAAATGTAGTACCACAATTCAACATACATTATGCAATATTCCCTGGTATGAATCAGACCTCGTCATAACGATGAGCCTTTATTTTTAGTTTTGATTAATTATTTGCGGAAAAGAAAGGTTCCATCAATAAAAAAATAATATTTATCCGCTCTTCGGGTAACTTTGATTGATGCGGAAATTTTTTTACATGTTTTTTAATGGCATAAAAAAGCAGGATTATTACAGGTTGCTTTTGCTATTGCTTTTATTTACAGGGATAAATGTATTCTTTATCTTTTGCCGTACTGCCGTTACCATGAAAGACGCAAAGGGGAAATCAGTTCCTGTTTCTGGTGTCATCACCCAAACTTATTCCTATTGCGGTGGAGCCGCTGCTCCAAAACAAATCCTTGATCAACTAAAGACACCCGTGCCTTATACCGGTAAAAAGTTTTTTATCAGGGTGGGCAATACAAATACTATAAGTGGTAAAATTGTAAAAAGTTTTACAAGCGATAGCACTGGTGGCTTTTCCTTTACCCTAGAACCAGGAATTTACTCCATCATTGTTGAAGAGCAATTGCAGCAGATCAAAGCTTCAGATTTTGCAACGGAGCACCAGCAGGTAGATGAAAATTGCTTATCTGCATGGTGGATAAGACCTTTGTATATTTTAGAAATAAGCGATAAAGCCATTACTGGTTTAAATTTTAATTTTCATCACCCCTGTTTCATTTCCAGCGATATTCCCTGCCTGCAATACAGCGGCCCTCCTGCTCCATAAAGAAAATACATCAGCCGGGCGTGTTATATTATACAACACCTGAAATTATTTCAGGTTCTGATATAGATTTCTTTTATATTTGAGTAGTATCTCTATTAACAATGACTTAACAGTTTTCTCCTTGTAATGGGTACTTGCAATCTTGCTGGCCAAAACGTCAATACTATTAAAATGAAAAAAAGATTAATTCTCCTGATCACGTTATTGCTGTTATTAACCGTTGCAACAACGGTCATTTTTAATAACTACTGGGTAAAACCTGGTAAGCAAATTGCTTCGAATACAGGTAGTGTAAATACTCCAAATACGGCAGGGCCTTTAACGGCCGCTTTGGAAAAGGTCGAAACCGCACCTGGCTACAAAAAAGAAGTAGCACATGCTGCAGAAACTGAATTTAGCAAAGAAGACGGAAAGGAACGTGCTGAAAGAGCCGGATATGAAGAACATGAAAGAAGAGCCGGTCAAGATATTAACAGAGACGAATTTGAAGAACGTGATAGGAGTGAACACCGGGCAGGTAAGCGTGAATCGGAAGAAGAGCGTGAAAGAAGATTTCATAGGATGAGTGAAAAAGAAAGAAGGGAAGAACGTGAAAGAAGTGAGCATAGCGGTTATGTGGAAGCTGAGGAGGAAGGCGATGAAGAACATGAATTGTATGACGGACCGCAAATGATCGCCAAGATGGAATTCGAACGTACGAAAGATCCGGCAACTGGTAAGGTTCCAATGGAAAGGTATTTAACTGCCTTACGACAAACAGAACAATCCCAGGAGGAGCAGCAGGCTATGCGAATTAATTCACCTGGGTCTGTTACAGCGTTGTCCTGGCAGGAAAGAGGACCAAACAGTGATTTACCCGGTCCATCGAATGGCAATACCAGGGCCAACAGCGGTATTGCATCCGGCAGGATCAGGGCTGTAATGGTTGATTCTCTTGATGCAACCCATAAAACAGTATTTATTGGTGGTGTAGATGGAGGCTTATGGAAAACCACAGATATTACCGTTACGCCTGCCAACTGGGTACGCATCAATGACCAACTTAGCAATCTTGCAATAGCAGCAATTTGCCAGGATCCAAGACCAGGCTTCCAGAATATTATGTATTTCTGTACAGGTGAGTCGTATTATAATGTAGATGCAGTGGATGGCATTGGTGTTTTTAAAAGTACCGATGCTGGTAACACCTGGAACTACCTGGCGACTACCAGCAGTTATAAAAATTGTACAAGGATATTATGCGATTTCCAGGGGAATATTTATTTGGCAACAAGAACTACAGGGTTGTTGCGTTCTACTGCGGCAAGTGGTGGTGCGGCCTGGACGAATATTACACCTACCGGCCTTGTGTCAGATATCTGTGATCTGGAGATCAGTTCTACCAGTGCTGCCGGAAGATTGCATGTGGTATCCGGTATATTTTCTACACAAGCTTATAGGTACACAGATATACCCGCAACAGTTGCTGCTGGCACCTGGACAGCACCTGCGGCGGCATTCCCTTCATTTGCTATGCGGGCTGAAATAGCCTGTAGCGGCAGTACCTTATATGCACTGCCGGCGAATGCCAGTTACCAGGTTCCAACAATATATAAATCAACCAATGGCGGAGCCAACTGGGCAGCAACTACCACACAACCTGGCGGCGGAACATGGGCAAGTGGCCAGGGCTGGTATGCGTTGGCGGTAGATATTGATCCGTCAAACGCAAATAATTGTATCATCGGCGGATTGGACACTTATAAAACAACCGATGGCGGAGCAACCTGGGCACAGATATCAACCTGGGTGAGTACAACACCGGTGAATCAATATGTTCATGCCGATGTACATAAGATCGTATGGTACGATGGAGGTAATAAATTATTATTCGCCTGTGATGGTGGTCTACATTATTCAACTGATAAGGGCGTAACAATACGCGACAGGAATGTTGGGTTAAGAATAAAACAATTTTATTCAGTGGCCATTCACCCAAGCACAACCAATTATTTCCTTGCAGGAGCACAGGATAATGGTGTACACCAATTCAACAATGCAGGCCTCAGCAACACGGTAGAAGTAACTGGTGGTGATGGCGGATTTGTAGCGATTGATCAGAATGAACCTTTGTTTCAATTTGGCTCTTACGTTTTTAACCAATACCGCAGAAGCACAAATGGAGGAACCACCTGGTCGCCTGTAAATTTAAGTGGGACTGCCGGCCAGTTCATTAATCCATTCGATTACGATAATACCGCCAATATTATGTATTGCGGGGATGTGGCAGGTGCTTACCGCAGGTGGACGAACCCGCAGACTGGTAGTACTTCTGCAGTTGTTTCAATCACCGCATTGGGCACAGGATCAGTTACTGCAGTAAGCGTTTCTCCTTATACCGCCAACAGGGTTTACCTTGGTACCGGCGCTGGAAAAGTTGTCATTGTTGATGGGGCAAACACGATCGCATCGGGTTCAGCCGGTACAAGTATTTCTACCGGTTTGCCAACAGGAACTGTTTCCTGTATCAACCAGGGAACAACCGACAATAACCTGATCATGTGCGAATCCAATTACGCTATTCAAAATGTATGGATTTCTACGAATGGAGGCACTGCCTGGACAGCAATTGATGGCAACTTACCGGATATGCCTGTACGCTGGTGTATGTTCTACCCCGGCGACAATACTAAAGCCTATATAGCAACAGAAACAGGTGTATGGGAAACAACACTTATCAATGGAGCTTCAACTGTTTGGACAGCCAATGCTACTTTCCCAACCGTACGTACCGATATGATCAAATACAGGTCTTCAGACGGAACGATAGCTGCAGCTACACATGGCCGTGGTTTATGGACAACGATTATCGGTTGTCCAACAATTACCGTTACCAATCCTGCAACCACTACCGGAACAGCAGCTGTAGCTTTCAGTCAAACCTTTACACAAACAGGCGCTGTGGGTGGTGCTACTTTCAGTTTAAATTCAGGGAGCTTGCCAACCGGCTTAACCTTATCAGCAGCAGGCGTATTAAGTGGAACGCCTACACAAACCGGTAGCTTTCCGATCACAGTTAAAGTAACTGATGGCAATAGCTGCACCGGCACAGGCAGTAATTATACACTGGTCATCGGTTGCCAAACGATCACCCTAAGCAACCCGGTAACAACCACCGGTACGGCAGCTGTAGTATTTAGCCAAACCTTTACGCAGTCGGGATCCATTGGTTCAACAACCTTCAGCTTAAACACCGGTACTTTACCAACGGGCTTAACGCTGTCAGCCGCCGGTGTATTGAGTGGAACACCTACTCAAACAGGAAGTTTTCCGGTAACAGTAAAAGTAACTGACGGTAACGGCTGTACGGGAACGGGTGGCACCTATACATTGGTCATTGGTTGCCCAACGATCACGGTTACAAATCCGCTAACAACAACCGGTACCGCTAACGCAGCTTTCAGCCAAAACTTTACCCAAACTGGTGCAGTTGGTGCTGCTACATTTAGTTTAAATACAGGAATCCTGCCAACAGGTTTAACTTTATCAACGGCAGGTGTATTAAGCGGAACGCCTACACAAACAGGTAGCTTCCCGATCACGGTTAAAGTAACTGACGGCAATGGTTGTATCGGAACAGGTGCAACCTATACATTGGTGATCGGTTGTCAAACGATCACTGTAACAAACCCTGTCACAACAACTGGAACAGCGGGCGTTGCATTCAGTCAAACCTTTTTACAATCAGCAGCGATCGGTTCTACAACCTTTAGTTTAAATTCAGGAATCCTTCCAACCGGTTTAACTTTATCATCCGCGGGCGTATTAAGTGGAACGCCTACACAAACAGGTAGCTTCCCGATCACGGTTAAAGTAACTGACGTTAATGGTTGTATCGGAACAGGTGCAACCTATACATTGGTGATCGGTTGTCAAACGATCACAGTAACAAACCCTGTCACAACAACTGGCACAGCGGGCGTTGCATTCAGTCAACCCTTTACACAAGCCGGTGCAGTGGGCGGCGCAACATTCAGTATCAATACGGGAATATTGCCAACAGGTTTAACCTTATCAGCAGCTGGTGTATTAAGTGGAACGCCTACACAAACTGGTAGTTTCCCGATCACCGTGAAAGTTACCGGCGGTAATGGATGTATCGGAACAGGGGCAACTTATACCCTTGTGATCAACTGTCAAACAATCACGGTAACAAATCCTGCAACAACAACAGGAACTGCGAATGCAGCCTTCAGTCAAACCTTTACACAATCTGGTGCAGCAGGCGGTGCAACATTCAGTATAAATACAGGAACATTGCCAACCGGCTTAACCTTATCAGCAGTCGGTGTATTAAGTGGAACGCCTACACAAACTGGTAGTTTCCCGATCACTGTAAAAGTTACCGGCGGTAATGGATGTATCGGAACGGGGGCAACTTATACATTGGTGATCGGATGTCAAACGATCACGGTAACAAATCCAGTTACAACAACAGGAACTGCAGGCGTTGCATTCAGTCAGACCTTTACCAGGACCGGATCAATTGGCGCAGTAGTATTCTCTTTAAATACAGGAACCTTACCAACGGGCTTAACTTTATCAACTGCGGGTGTATTAAGCGGAACGCCTACACAAACGGGTAGCTTCCCGATTACCGTAAAAGTTACTGATGCTAACGGTTGTATTGGAACAGGAACAACTTATACATTGGTGATCAGTTGCCAGACTATCTCGGTAACAAATCCTGCAACAACA
>JBBQZY010000020.1:0-45932 GCA_038207305.1 Chitinophagales bacterium | reverse complement strand
TTCAATAATCTTGCCGTGTACAATCCTTCGGGCATTGCTGTAAACAATAGCTGAAGCCTTTCTCCAACAACAGGATTTGGATAGATGATCATAGCTTTCTTATTTTCTATCTCAATAGTTTGGGTATTGGGATTGGCTTTTTATCGGCTAATGCCCAGGTAATTTGTGCAATCTTTTAAACACAATAAAAAACCTGTTTGCTGCGGCCGATGCCATTTCGGTTGTTACCATAAAATCAACATAACTGCTGTCTGTAATACTTAATAAGGTATTTGTATTCCGGAACCTGTCTACCAGGAATGGCTGTAATCCCAATGACCGCATATTTATCGGGGCAAATCTTAACTGGTAACCCTGCTGCCTGAGGTTAGACATGCTATAAAAAATAGTATCAATTGCAACTACCCTTTCATGCGCTTCTACTGCAAGCACCATTTTGCGTTCCCTGAAAAAAAAGATAAGACAGTTCTATAGATTTTCCTGCCTCCATAATTCACTTATGATACAAAATAATAAAAATGCTTTGTCTTAAAACTTCCCCATTGAGGTATTGAATGATTTATATAAATTGTATGGTTAGATAGGACATGTTTTTGCGAAGTTTGCAGGAATATCATGAACGACGCAGACTTAATTTAAATATCTCCATTACCTGTTCATTGAGAAAACCGGTTTCGAACCAGGTAAAGCCATGTTTTGAAAGTAATTTTTTTGAAGCTTCATTATCGGGATTCACCACTGCTAACAATTCGCCGATATAAGAAAGTTTACTGGCTTGTGCTATAAAAAACCCAGCTATTTCTGAAGCATATTTTTGTCCCCAGAATTCTGGCAGGAGTGAATAGCCTATCTCCGCTGTGTGGCCATTGATAAAAACAAGTTTACCCAGGCCAATGAAAACATTTGCTTTTTTTTCATACACTTTATAAAATCCGATTTCATTGACCTTTTCATTTGTAATGATCATCAGCTCAAATCGTTCTCTTATCTCGGCTAACGTCAGCACCCTGCCGGAGATGTAGCGCATCACTTCTTCATTCGTGGCCATGCCCGAATAATCTGCAGCATCTGCCCTCGTAAGTTTTCTATAATTGAGTCGTGGAGAATTTAATTGCATAGTAACCGGTTAATTTAATATCTCAACAGCAATTATTGAATCAATATATCCCGGAAAACCCTTTCTAATCCAAACCCAGTCAGCGAGCTCTTTTCCAACTTTAAAACCCAGCTGTTTATATACTACATGGGGTATTGCAGTGCGGTGTAGAACTGCAAATGCCAGATACTTCTGAACAGCCTTTGAATCCAGTTGTTATACCAGGAAATCACTGCCATTCAATTTTATATCTTTCTTTAATGCTATCTTTTACAATAAAATATTTTCGCAGCCCTCATTCAATTCGTTTATAAGAGAATCAACATTGCTATTTGTAGCAGCCTGCATTGCTATTCCAGGATAATAATAAAATACAGGCTATTAAAATTATTAGTTTCATTTTTTGTTAACGGATAAGGTTTATCAAATTTCATTCCAATATGGCATGACCGCCAGTATCCTGTATCCAGCAAACAATTCACTTTATGATATTGAAAGCCAGTAACATCGTTGTAATAAAAAGAAAGAATAAACCTGAAAGAAAAACAATATCAGCTACTTTTTCATAACGCTCACCAGTAGCAGTCTTGCTTCTCATAGAAAGAAACGAAAGTAAGCTGCTTGTCATAAACATAACTATTGCCGCCGTGGTAAGCTCATCCATGATGGTTTTGTGGGTAAGGTCCATCACATTCAAAGAGGTGAGTACGATGAAACATATACCCAGCAATGTTGCTGATGTGTTTAAAATATGTGGCGACCTGTCGTCCTTATCCATGATCACAATTTATTAAAATGGAGTTTATCTATTTTACTATTTATTTCCTTCAACAATTCAAATTGGGTTGCCTGTGATGCAAACAATGTTTTGATCTGTTCTTCCAGCAGCAGGTCCATTTTTTGGTGAAGGCTCCTTATCTGCATTTCCGCTTTAAGGTTTATCATGTAATCATTTTCACTACGCATCCTGTCCTTTTCTTCTTTCCTGTTCTGGCTCATCATAATAACAGGCGCTTGTAAGGCGGCTATACATGAAAGTATCAGGTTCATCAGTATAAATGGGTAAGGGTCAAAATTATCGCCTTTTGGAGCCAGTACATTGTATATGATCCAAACGGCGAGGATGATACTAAAAATTATAATGAATTTCCAGCTGCCGCCAAACCGGGCCACCTTGTCAGATATCTTTTGTCCACGGCTTAGTATTTCTTTGGGCGGGTTTTCGAGGTTATTGATGATCAGTTTTTCTTCTTTAATAGATTGGGCAACGATCTCGTGTAATTTACAAAGATGTTCATCTTCTTCTGAAAGGAATTGGTCTATAGCAGTTTTTCTCATGTAACGATATTTTTGTAAAGATAGTTCTCTCACATTATCTCCCTTACTGCCAAAAGGTTTTTAAAAATAATTCACTAACCCTTAAAAAATGTTAATGCTGGGCTTTCCGGGCGATTGTAATCACCAGGCTCTATCTACCTAAACTTTGAAGTATTAATTGTTGATGATGTGCTACATGATGAGCAGTAAAATACAGCATTTCCCTTACCGTAATTTTTCCTAATAGTGGATGTGGAATGATATATGTATCAAGCTGTGCTTCTGAAAATCCATTTACATTTTTACAAAGTTGCTTTACAGATGCATTTAATTTCTTTACAAAATGCTGTCGTTGTTGAAATGAAACAGACTTGGGCACAAAACGGGCTGATGCGACGCCCCCGTTTTGAAGTTTATCATTGTATTTGGCTACCAGGCCTTCATACGTTTTCGACGGCCTGTTTGCTTTGCCAAACAATAGTTTTAGAAAGAATACAGGCAACTGTAACCCCATTGCAACCGGCGATACTGAGAGGCATATATGTTTTAGCTGTTGCCCGGCTGTCCATTTATTATTTACAGCTAAAAGAAAATCTTTTTCGTTTAATGAAATGACAAAATCAAGGAATGCCTGGTGATTGATCTTAAGTTTTTCTATGATTTGTTGTTTTATCAACATGTTTGTTATTTATCAGTAATGAACCTGCACAATAACTTTTAGATAAGCGCGGATATACTTAGGACTTTTTTAACTGGTGGATTTCAATAGCAAATATCAAGCGCATGCCATCAACTATCAAGCTTCTTTTTACTCCACCTGTAATCCCCAATCCCTTCCTTTATCTACTGCGGGCAATCCATTCTTTATCCAGTTCGCGGGTTTGCCATCCTTTAAATAATAATCAAAGAACTGGCCCAATCTTACCGAAAGATCTTTCCTGTTTTTCCTTTCAACCAGGTTATGATCTTCTCCATTGTATTCCAGCAGCCATACCTTTTTACCCAGGCGCTTCAATGCCGTAAAATATTCAATGCTTTGGTACCATGGAACAGCGCCATCTGCATCATTGTGCATCAATAACAGTGGGGTTGTAACTTTATTGGCGCTGAACAAAGGCGAATTTTTAATGTACAGATCGGGACGTTCCCATAAAGTAGCACCGATCCTGCTTTGTTGCTTCTCATACTGGACCTGCCTGTTGATACCGGTTCCCCAGCGGATTCCTCCATAGGCACTCGTCATATTACTCACAGGTGCACCTGCACTTGCTGCCCTAAATATATTGGTACGTGTTACAAGATATGCAACCTGGTAGCCACCCCAACTCTGCCCCTGTATGGCCATTCTTGTACTATCTACCCAGGGCATTTTAGATAAATATTTTGCTGCACTTACAACACTGTTGAAAGCGCCTTCTCCAGGCTCGCCGGTTTTGTAATAAATATTCGGATCGAAGATCAAATATTCATTGCTCACAAAATAAGGCACATTCACTGTTGATGCACTTGGCGCCGGTGTACGGTACTGGAACAATCCATCTGCATCACGCTCATAAAAATAAAATATGATGGGATATTTTTTCTTCGGATCAAAATTCTGTGGCTTGTACAAGATACCTTCGCTCATCTTTCCATCAAACATTTTCCATCTTACCAATTCAGCGCTGAGCCAGTTATAATCTTTTTGTTGTGCCGCGATATCTGTAAGTTTCGTGATATCTTTTAAATTATTACCAGCAAATAATTCAGATTCATTCACTGTCATCCGTTGCACGATAAACGCAGCTGCATTTTTTGCTTTTAAGGGCGATATAAAAAAATAAGGTCCGTTACTGATCTCCTCGGGATCGCTGATATCACTTACTTTTTTTGAATAAAAGCCTGCGTATTTCGTTGCTTTATGCTGTGCCTGCAGGATGATCGTTTCATCGGCATCAATAAAACGTTTTTCCCGGTCAAATCGTACGTAATTTAATTCAGTCTTGTTTTTCTTACCCCACCCATTTGTTATATTCTTTGGCTCTTCCGAGGCGTCAGGATTCACCTGCCAGATATCATACACATCATTCAGTAAAAAATAATGATCATTGTTAGTCCAGCCCGTTATACCGGCACTTTGAGGAAGATCAGGAACATCATTCTCAACATCATACAAAGGTTCTTTGATCTTTTCAGTTATGTTCCTGGTTTGTCCGTTTTTTATATTGTACGTAAAATAATTTCTCAACTCAGGATCATACCAGTAAACATAATTTCCTTTCGGCGAAGGTGAAAAAAAACCGAGTGCCTTTTCCTTCAGCATTTTTCGTTTTCCATCGGTTGTATTGATAACATAAATACTTGACCTCGGCCTTCCCTCCCATTGCGTTTGTATGCGGTTGTTCTTCGTGCTTTGCGCTAACACCCAATCTGCATTTCCTTCATCTACCAATGTTATATTTTCTGCATCTTCATCTCCGAGCTGAATAAGCTCCGTTGCACCCGGCCTGATAACAGCGAGATAACTCTTCTTTTGGTCCTGCGTTAGCTGCCTGAGTTGCTGAGGTTGCAGGTAATCGTCGTTGTAATGCCAGATATCCAGTCTGGCCAATTCAAAATCTACAAGTGTAGTATCCTTAGCTGGTTGTATGGGTGCAACACCGAAGAAAAGCTTTTTACCATCCTTGCTGAATATAAGTGACCCATTTTCACTTACGGTACTACCCAGTTTCATTCCGATTGTATTTTTATCTGCCAGTATGGTTGCAGTATCCTGTGTATTTTTATAATACCATAGTTTATAAAACTTTTGCAGTGCTTTGGTGCTGCTATCCCTTTCCGCTAAAAATGCCAGCTGGGTTCCATCCTCATTAAAAATAAAACTCTTTGCATCATTGAAAGCTCGCATGACTGTATCTACCCGTTCGGCAGCAAGATTATAAAGCAGTACCAACGCTCTGCTGTTACTGTCTTTTGAATTCTTAGTTGTTTCGATCAATAGTCTTGTTCCTTTTTCATCGAATAAATACTCGCTAACCAGGCTAAATGTTTTCTCTTTGGCAGTAGTTAGATTTCTAACTACGAGGTCGGTGCCCTCACTTGCTCCACTGCTACCAGCATCATCAGCATCTGCATCTCTGTAATTCAATGATGCCAGATCGTCTGCCTTTTTATAAATTTCTTTCACAGCCTTTTGTGCTGCAACAATCAGTTCTTCTTTATCAATTTTTCCTTTTACAGAATCAAGGGATTTCCTGATGATGGAGTCAGCAAGTTTTGCAAGCAGTTCGATATTCATTTTAACAGAATCAGGTTGTGCTTTCTTTTTTGCCGAAGTATCAGGCAATGGTTTTTCCATTTGATAAGCCAGCCAGCCGGCGGCTTTTTGTGGCGTAACAAAAGACTTTACCCTGCTGATCTTTATAACACTGTCTTTACCAAGTTCTACAATGCACAATGTATCCTTCGCCATTTCCTCCGGCTTCTTCTTTTTTATTTTCGCCTGGCGGGTTTCCTGGTATGCAGGTTTTATTTTAAAGATCGCATAGCGGCTGTCGTCTGTGATCAAAGCACCATAGCCACGAGGCACAGTTTTCTTATAATTTGTTTTGATGTTTTGAATGACCATATCCCCATTTCCTTCCTGTGGGTTGATGCTATAAACAATATAACTTCCATCGTTGCTGATCATTCTTTCAGAAAGCGATCTCCATCCATCGTAAACTGTGTGATCCAGTGGCTTTTTGTTCTGGCTGAATAACTGCAGGGTTATCAATAAGAGGAAAGGAACAGGAATGTATCTCATTTTCAGTATTTTATCCGCTAAAGTTATTATAATCGGATTAAACTGATGATACCATTTATACATTCAGTAAGTCTTATAAAACTTAATACTCATCTTATATTCTTAGAGAATATAATTCAACATCCGCTGACTTTCCTTTTAGATCTATATTACCGAGGCTTTCACGCTGAAATTCTTCCAGATTGCTGAGATTTACAAATGCAGCTGAAACAATAAAATGCTTATTCAGTTCATTGCATGCACTGCGTATCCTGGCTGTTGTATTCATGGTATCTCCGCTCATTGCAAGATCTTTTTTGATGATACCGATTTCGCCTACGGTTACATCACCCACGTGAATGCCTACCCTGAATTCGGGAACAATATTGAAGCGCCTCCGGTAAAATTCACTTTTCTTCTGAATATTTTTTCTGCACTCTATCACAGCTCTTAATGCATTGCGTACATTCCTTTCTGAATTGGGCCAGGATACCACTACTTCATCACCTACATACTGGTAGATCCTGCCATTGAATTCTATCAGGGCCATAGATGTATCATGAATAAATTCGCGGATGAATAAAAAATATTGCTGATGCCCCATCTTTTCCGCAATGGGTGTTGAATCCTTGAGGTCGATGAACATTACGATCCTGTTTTCCACTTTAGGTGTAGAATATTTCCCCATGATGATGTCTATGAAAACACCGGGAGAATATTTTTCATTGATCTCTATGTACAATTGGGTGATGATAAATATTACTATCCAATAAAACGTTTTTGCGATAAGCCAGTTAACTGTAATTGTGTCATAGAAAAATTTATGCACAGCGCCCACTATACTTTCATGATGAATAAAAACATTCTCAACAAAATGAATAACAAAGTTCATGGCAAAAGCTGCCACTAACAATACAACCGTTTTGAATAAAAAATTGATGCCTGAGGGGAAATTCGGAAAAAGCCTTCTTAAGGTGAACACAAAAAGATAGCCCATCAGCAGGCTCATAACAAAAACGAATGCTTCCCTTGTATAAATACTGTTCAAAGGTTCTTTCAAATGGGAAAGATTACCAATCGAAACAGTGACGAGGTCAATTAACGTCCAGATCAATGCTATCAACAATACTGTACGAAAACGGTAGCGCCGAGCCTTAGAAAAAAAAGAATATGAACGTTTAGCGATCATGCTGCCAGGAGGTTCTTAAAATGGTGAACCGGTAGCATTGCTTACTGCAGAAGCTTCCGGTGTTGCTGGATTCAAGAAGAAAGCAGCAAGTGCAAATGCAATAACAGATATTATAATTCCGATCATAAAAATATTATAGGCAAGCCTTAGAAGCCGGTATTTTTTCCCAAGTACCACGCCCAGGTAATAAATATCTTTCACAATGGAACTGTATAGATAATCCGGATCTCTCATCATGGAACGCATGGCAGTTTCGTATTTCTCCAGGTCCATCTTATAAAAGTTTCCGAAAAATAACAGGTTTGTTTTCTTTCCGAGTATATCACTTTCATTAAAAGTGCCAAGGGTTATCTTTGGCCTGGTTGCAAGAATAGCGATCACGATGGTTATAACTGCTACCAATAGAAAAAGTATCGTCGGAATGGCAAGGTATGGATCGGTCTGGAGCTTTCTCAATAAAATTGAAACAACAAGGGATATAATGATCGCATTCACCGAAATAAGTATGTTAGCCTTACTGTCTGCCATATCGCTTAACTTTATATGGTTGGAGGATGTCAGTCGAAGCATGGTTTGCATGCCTTTGGTAGTACCTTGCTTTTCTGTGATGCCGGCATCGGTCATTTTTTCCAAAGCAGGGGTGAACGTCTTTAGTTTTTCCATATTCTTCCTCTTCCGGATATCGAGGTTTTCTTTTGCATATTCCGTAAAATATTCATGCTCTGCTAACATCTTGTATGCCTGTTCGGCGAATTTATCCTTCGAAACGATTGTTTCCTGAAAATTTATTTCTTTATATACCTGCTTATTGGTATCCTTAAAATCCTTTGTACCGAGATTATAAGTATCTGCATCACAAATGATCTCCTCTGATAAATTTTTAGGCGAACGTGGAAACCTGGTAGCTAAGATGCAACCGGCTGCCTGATCCGCAATGGCTTCGAAGCCATGATATTGTTCGAGAAATGTTTTCATTATTTCCACGCCTTTTTCTTCATGTTCAGCTGCAGAGACAAAAAGATAGCCGGTGTCGTGAAACCACGCAGCCACTGTAAGCGCAAGCAGGTCATTTTCATTCAGTCGGTAATGGCCTGCTATCTCATTCATTTTTTCAACCACATATTTTGTGTGCTGCAGGTTATGAAATACCAGGTTTTCTTTCCTGTTATCTTCAAACAGTTTGGTTACATACTGCTCTGTTCTTTTAATTAATTGATGGAAATCCATTGCTATGTGTTAAAAAGTTATATTGAATTTAGTACCGAATGAAACATTCAACAATTGATCTTCACTTGAGATACCCAACAGTACAGACAATGATACGAGGCTATACGGCACAAAATAAATACCGGGCCCATAAGAGCTGTGCCATTTATGCGATATTTCATTATCAGCCCATACCCTGCCTAAATCATAAAAGCCAAGTATCCCCACATCACCAGGAAAAAGAAATGATTTTGATTTGAACAAACGAAGCCTTAACTCAGAACTTTGGTATGCCATGGATCGTCCTGCAAACCTTGCCTTCCTGAATCCACGCACATAATTATTTGCACCAATGTTCATTGCCTGGAAATATTCAAAATTCTTACTAAAAATATGCCCGCCACCTATTCTTAATACTGCTGATAAACGGTTCTTATCAGATATACTTGCATAGATCGTCATATCGGAACTCAATTTTGTAAAACCATGGCTGTTCTTATTCAATCCATTCAACTCTGTGAAATCAGTGTACCAGGTAATACCGCGTGTTGGGAATATCTCGTTGTTTACATAATTGATATCCAGTTTAGCTTTGAAGCCTACGTAATCTTTAATACTGTAGATGCTGGAAGAATCACTACCAATAATGGAAGGATCACTCAAAATCCTTGATTTATCGGTTTCATATTTATACCAGTAATGATAATAAGTTGGACCGAAAGAAAACTGCAGCAAGTCCTTATATGATTTTCTAATTAAAATATCTGTGCTGAAATGACTGTTCCTAACCCTGTAATAAGTTCTGGGCTGCTTTTTATCAAATACAGTTTCGTTGCCGTATCCATAAAAATTATTCAATACAGGATTTACAAATTCTGCATTGAGCACCATATCATTTTTAAAAAGTAATTTGTTGAATATCCCCTGGTATTTTGCCTGGTATGCTTTACGGCCGGGAGCATATAATGTCGTTAATTTCTGGCTGGTTGCATAAGGGGCTTTCCTGAATCCGTAAGTGTGTGATAGCAATCCCAGGCCAACGAGGAAGCCATCTTCTGCATTTAACCCAAGATTTATTAAAGGGAAAAAAGTACGGTTGTATTGAAAACCATTGTTCCTGTAATCAATCACCGATATATCAGATGATAATTCCCTGCTCGTGCGATTTTGATTTAAAAAAATATTTTTTTCTGTTGAAAGATCATACACAAAATTTTTCACATCGCCTTTGATATTAAAAGTATCATTTCCTTTACCACCAATGATGCGGATGCGCATCTTCGTTTTAACATCTGCATCTATTTCAAATTTATCATCACCATTCAAACCAAAAAGTCTGAGTTCATGTGTCTCATGGGAATTTAAAATACGATGATACATAACACTGGCAGAATCTGTCTTCTCATTCTTTTTATAAACGGTCAATTCCACACCTGCCGGGTTGTTTTTTACATGAAAATATTCAGGCTTATTGCTGCCAGCGACCGACACTGTTTTTGAAACGAAGCGGTAATATTTCATCGCATCTTTCATCAACTTATTCTTCCTGTTTATAAGCTTCTCTTCTACGATTTTTGAATCCTGTACGGCGATGGGTTGTGGAAATTTTGCTGAAGCAATCCTGATAATACTATCGGTAAGGTTTTGCTGGAATCTTGCAGTGATCCGCTCCCATGCTGCTTTGTCAAGGTTATTTAAAAACAGCCTGTCAAAATCACGGGCAACAAAATTCGATCCATTGATATCACGCACCGATTTTTTAAATCCCTGTAAGAAGGGCATGCGCTTCCTGGAAAGCACCTTCAATGCCAATCCATTTGAATTAAAAAACGCCTGGTCCCTGTCTTTGGGAATTGGATAATATAATTTGCCTTTACCTGTATCAGCTGTACCCCATTTCCATTGATCTGCATGCCTGTCGAAATCACCGATCAGCATGTCGAGCAATCTTGCATTCAACACTTTTTCCTGGTCTACGTGATTGTCATTGTCTTCATACAGTTTATTCACTACTTTATCCGTACTCTTCGTATTCTTATCGTACTTATCGGGATTACGGCTTTCAAATAAACAAACAGTGTTGGCAAACAGGCGCCTGTAATAACCAAATGCCGGATCATCGGGTACAAAGAAGAATTCGGGTTGTGGTGTAGGAACACCAACTGCAATGGAAAGATCAGGTATTACCAGTGGTGCATAAGGGTTACTGGCAGAGATCATATCTTCTACAATATTCTGTGCAACGGTTCCGCGTAAATTAGCGGGCAATGCTTTTTCGGGATCCTTATCAACCGAGCGCAGCGTCCACTCATTCCCATCACTATCTTTCAGCTTTAAAGATTTTGTTTGCTTACCACCACCAAGACTTTCGATTGTTAAGCCGCCTTTATATTTTTTGATATTGAATACCGGTAATGCAATAGCCGTACTCCATTCTTTGCGATAGTTATCGCCGAGTAATATCTTCTGCAGCCAGGAATACCTTTTATATTTATCGCTTGCAGAAATAACTACACTGTCACCATCCTTAAAAGTTAGTTCAACCTGGCGAAGCGTATCAGTTGCTTTTAACGGAATCTTCGAAAAATCAAGAATATTTTGAGAGAATGCGTTCTTTACGGAATCTCCATGTACGGTATAAAATGTTGCTCTCACATTTTTGGATTTAGAGACCTCTAATGTGGCAAAGCCATTTTCAGAAGCTGCAAAAAGCGTGCTCCTGCTTTTTGAAACCCTCGAGGTTTTACTTCCACTTCCACTCACGATATAATTGTAACTGCTATCTTGTATCATCTGTAGAGTGTGCTCATGGCCCGATACAAAGATCACGTTCTTATGTCCTTTCACTACGTTTTGTATATCTGTGATCATTGCCTGGTAAAAAGGATGTTTCAGATCCTGTGAAGTTCCGAATACTGCTCGTGTAAGCGGATATACAGAACCAAGCACCGGCAAAGGAATATACAGTTTTGGATTGGCGTCTGTAAACGGAAATATATGTTGTTTCCATGTAAAATATCCGCCATGTTGCCCATAACTCCTGAATGGATGGTGCATGGCAATGATCACAAGTTTGTTTGCATTTTTTGAAAGCAGGTCGTCCAATTGAAGCAATACTTCCCCTTTTGTTTTGTATGGACAATCAGATTCAATGCCTGGCTTATCAAATTCCTGTATCCACCACTGGCTGTCCATGATGACCAGGCTAACCTCGCTGTTTATCTTAACTTCCACCGGACCGGGACAACCATCTCTTGGTAACATGCTTACATTTTTGTTACCAAGAATATCGATATAGGATTGTACTCTTAAAATTGATTCATATCCGTTGCGTCCACCGTTAGCCCAATCATGATTACCCGGAATGAAATAAACTTTTGCATCAGTCTTATCAGCAATTTGTATCTGAGAATCCAGTGGTGCCTTTGCAATTGCATAAGTTGGAAGTGAATTATCAGGCAACCCTGTTTTGTATAAATTATCACCCAGGTAAATGACGGTCGTTTTTTTATTGAGGGGGATATGGCTTTTAACTGCATCAACAACGGGTTGTCTTCCGTTGGTAAGCTGTCCTGCATCGCCAATTAATACAATTGTTGCCTGCAGGCTATCCTGGGCGAAGACAGCAGGCAGAAATCCCATGCATGCAATTACAAGCGAATACAGCTTTCTCATCTTCCTTTCCTTTTGTTTTTCATTACAAGCAGTTCTGCAAAACCTGTCTCAGCCTGTTCATTTGATATAATAAGGTCGCCTTGTGGCGTAAAAGTAATTCCTTCAGGCTGCTTGTAAATACCAGGATCTAATTTATAAAGTTGCTTGAACAGCCCTCTCTTTGATAGCACCGCTATGCAGTGATTCAATGAAGAAAGAACATACAGATCTTCTGTAACCGGGTTTATTGCTGCTGCCGACGCTTTCATGTGAACTTTATCCAGTCCAAGTTTCTGTGCAACAGGCATGGCATCAAACACAATATAATTTTCATAGGATTTCGAATTGAAATTGTATGAAAAGGAACTGTAAGTTTTTTTAGAATCTTCGTCACATGATTTACAAACCATCACCAGGTTTCCTGAATCACGGTTATAGTACAAGGATTCAAACTCATTTGTTTTTTTCGAGTTGTCGGAAAAATTCGATTTCTCTTTATAAATAGAATCTCCGGCAAAATGAACTGTTTCAATATCTCCGTTGCTTACCAGGATATAAAAAGTACTGTCTACCAATACCACATCTTCATAATCTCTTTGCTTATCGAACCGCCATGCTTTCGCAGCCTGCGGATTTTTTATCGGTATTTTATATAACAGGCCGTCTTCATCCACGATTGCAAAAACGCTGGTATCTTTTGGGTAATATGCAATACCTGAAATCTCATCCAGGGCTTCAGGTAATTTAATAACGGTGGGTTTAGAGAAATCATAGAGTTCGCTATCCACAAAACGTTCCTTCTTACTGAATAAATTACAGGCGAATAAAATAAATACAGAAGCTACACTTATGATCAGGATAAATGTTTTTTTTAAAAGCTTCATGGAATTGAACGTTTTTATTAGCGTATTTAAAGATACCATTTGTCAAAAGATATGCCAACAGCAAAATGGTCTTTTCGGGTCAGAATTTTGGGATCGAAACCATACCCAGGTGGGATCACGATCTTATTTTCAAGAAAGATGCAGGTTCAAAACATGTAGAGAATTTTGCCGGTTCCTATCATTCATCGGCTATGAAGCCCCAGGATGCTTTCAGGTTTTCCAGTCTTTCTGTTGAAAGTTGTTGTTCACTATAATGGCCAGCGGCCTTTTTCTGACGGTAAGCTTCATATAAGGATACCGCACAGGCAACGGAGATATTCAATGATTTGATGATACCAACCTGGGGGATAATAAAATTACCATCGCATAAACCGACGAGTTCATCACTTACACCTGAATGCTCATTGCCGAAAACGAGTGCAACGGATTCTGTAAGGTTAATATCATACAGGTCAACAGCATCGGAACTAAGGTGGGTCGTATAAATTTTTTTATAATTGCTGCGAAGTGCGGCAAAACATTCATTTACATCAGTGAACTGGTGGATCGTTAACCATTTTGCCGCACTGGAACTACTTTTGGCTCCCCATTTTTTATGGCGCTGTATAGCTGTATTCAATACATAGATGTCCTGCATCCCCATCGCATCACACGTGCGCATCACTGCTGAAATATTATGCGGATCAGAAACATTTTCCAATACAACGGTGATACCAGGTTGCCTTTTGTTGAGCACTGCATTGAGGCGTTCAGTTCTTTCAGGAGTCATAAATGCGAAAATCGGATAAAAGTGGATATTAATTACCGGTGCACGATTTTTTTTCTGCGCTGTTCAGTAAGAAACTTATTAAAGATTGATATTGCTTAACTCGTTTAAAGGTTTAAGGGTTTAAAGCTACTTTTAAAATGAAGTTTTACTAATTTACACAAAGATTTAAACTCTTAAACTCATAAACCTTTAAACTGACACATGAGGACAGCCCTAAAAAAAGACGAAAAAGTTTTACTCATTATCAGGCACCATTGGTTAAAACTGCTGCTTCCCTTTGCTGTGTGGCTGGCTGTTATAGTGCTAACATTGTGGATAGCATCGGCATCAGATTCCCTAAGCGTTTCAGCTGCATTGGTCATTATTTTACTTGCAGCTATTTATCCCGCATGGGCATATTTCAACTGGGTTTATAATATCTGGGCAGTAACCAATTTAAGGGTGATAGATGAAGGCGGCTATTTTACCAGGTTTGCGAAGGAAAGTCCGCTTGATAAGATCAATAACATTGAATATGAACAATCATTCTGGGGAAGGATATTTGGCTATGGAAATGTAGATATTCAAACCGCTGCTGAAATGGGTGAAACGACTTATATCATGATCCATCATCCGAGACTTTTAAAAGATACTATTACACATGCACAGGAAGATAGTAAAAAAGCAATCGTACATGACCAGGCTCAACAACTGGCAAGAGCAATCGCTGAAAACTCGGGATCACGGCCTTCAGCGGTTATGATAGCAGATGAACTACATAAATTATTTGAGTTGATGCAGAAGGGAGCTATAACACAGGAAGAATATATTTTGCAGAAGAATAAGTTGATAGGATAAGCTGTTAGTCAGAAGTTTTGGAATGTACTTTTCTTATTTAGACACTATCCCAGTATTCGATAGGATTTATTATCCCTTATCGAATCGGGCCAATTTCTAATAGCTAACAGTTTGCAACTAAAACCCAAATTCCAATCCTAGCCCAGCTCCTTCTCTATAATTAATTTTCCCATTCTCAAACGCAACCCCCCGGGCGATATCTTCTGATAAAAGCAACGGCCCATCCATATCCACATAATCTGACAGAGGTGCTAATTGTGCAATGGCGGCGGTACCTACAGAACTTTCATTCATACAGCCGACCATCACTTTCATTCCCAACGCTTTTGCTTTTGCGATCATCCTTTTGGCAGGGGTAATACCACTGCATTTGGTGAGTTTTATATTAATGCCATGGAAATGATCAACGCATTTCAATACATCATCTTCTTTTACACAACTTTCATCAGCGATTAAAGGCAACGTAGAATTCTTGTATAAGAGCTTCATATCATCCCAACTATCTTTCGCAAGTGGTTGTTCAACAAATTCAACGCCGAGTTCTTTCAGCAATGGAATTTTTTGCATGGCTTGCTCAAGGGACCAGCCTGCATTTGCATCAACTCTTAAAATGGCCGTTGTTTCTTTTCTCAACGCAGCCACCATTTCTACATCGCCTTCCGTTCCAACTTTTATTTTGTAAATGGGCCATGGCTTTTCCTTCATTTTTTTCAGCATGGTTTCGATGCTATCGATACCAATGGTAAAATCTGTGAGCGGTGCTGTATTTATATCCAGTTCCCATAACTGGTGTAATTGCTTCTTTTTTAGCTTTCCATAAATATCCCATCCCGCCATATCTAAGGCGCAAACTAAAAATGGATTGGCAGGAAAAAGATGGTGCAGATAATGCCAATAACGATCGGGTTCGGAAAAAGAAAATTTTTCAAGGAATGTTCTTTTGGCCTCAAGATCAGCGATCATTTTATCAACAGGTATATTATAATAACTGATCGCCGGCGCTTCGCCGTAGCCTTTCACGCCAAAGAAATCGAGCTCTACAATAAATGTTGGCTGATGTGTTTTTGTTCCGTTTGAAATAGTGAACGGGTATGTAAAAGGCAGTTCGTATGTGCGATATGAAACTTTCATCTAACGGCCACTCTGTTTGATGAGGGCTTTCAGGTCTTTTGTCAGTGATTGCTGTTCCAGCAGTTGCTCCAATGTTACATGCATCCTGTAATCCCAGTTATGATCGGGGTTTGCAGGAACATTGATCCTTTCCTCTGCAGGATTTTCTCGTCGGATACCAGCATCCATTGCCATTATATCCTGTATGAGAAATACTGCCCACATTGCGGGTGAATACAAATGCTGACTGATAATATCTTTGCATATCCAGGGTTCGCAATAAAATGGAGCTGTACCCTGTTGGCCAAGCAGGTTATTGTAGAAGTACTGTATGTTTTCTTTCTCTTCTTCCCACCATTCACGAATTGTACTCATGTCGTGGGTGGAAGGCGTAACGACACTTAAATAAATGGCATTTTTGGGATGAGAGAAATTCTCGCCAATTTTTTTAGGCATACGCTGAACCTGTAACGATAATATCTCTCTTCCTATTAATACGCTTTCTACAAAATCCGGCACCATACCCAGGTCTTCTGCACACAAGAGCATATCAGTATTTAATTGCAGTGCATTCAGTTTTTTCTGTCCAACATCTTTCCATAAGTTATCCTGTATCTCAAAGAAATAACGCTGGTAAAGTGCACCGAGTTTTTGTTGCGTGGTATGATCCAACTGCCTGAATGACTCAGTATTTTGCATGCTTATCCTAAAATGATAATGCTTAGGCTTTTCGGGATCCTTCACTAAAACTACGTTGGTAATAAGATCGAACAAGCCTTGTCGCAAAGATGCTTTGGATGGCGCTGTTTTGAAAAAGGCAGCGAGTTTTTGCTGTGTATCAACAGCCGGCCTGAACTTATTATCGCTGATAATATTTTCTTTAATCCAGGCTTCATTGCCCGGGAATGTGTTGTCAATGATATCATCTGTTATATAAGGATCACATAACCTGGCTTCATCAAAATAAATGCCGGAAGATTCAAATTCATGCATACCGAAGGCAAGTGCGGGGGCAAATACGCCGAGTATTCCTTCAACATCTTTATGCGGAATGCTCCATATCCTGAAAAATCCAAGAATATGATCTATACGAATGGCATCAAAATAATTACTCATGTGCTCCATGCGCTGGCGCCACCATGCATAATTATTTTTACCCATTTCTTCCCAGTTATAAGTAGGAAACTCCCAGTTTTGTCCTTTTACAGCAAAAGCATCGGGAGGTGCGCCGGCCTGCATATCCATGTGGAACAAGGTTGGATGCATCCAGGTTTCTGCGCTATGACGGCCCACACCAATCGGTAGATCGCCTTTTAGCATGATGCCATTCTTATGGGCATATTCTACCGCATCTAACAATTGAAGGTGGAGATGGAATTGTGTGAAATAATGAATGCCGATCTCGTCGTAATCTGCATTATCGGGACTAACCAGTTCCTGCACCGCCACTTCATCATAAATATTATAGTCTTCCCATTTGGAAGCATCTGCTGAATTGTTATTATCGCGGAGGTAACAAAATGCTGCGTAAGGAACGAGCCAATAACGGTTCATATCAAAGAATTCGAAAAAAGCCATGTCATCTTTAAAAAAATGTTTTTCCTTATAATACAATTCCCTGATGGCATCTGTCTTTATTTTAGTTACCGCTTTATAATCGAGGCTCGGCAAATTATTCAATGCGGCTACCCTTTCCAGCAATTCCTCGGAAAATTCTATCGCTGCGGCTGCTGAAAGCTTGCGCACATTCAGGTATAAGGGATGAAGTGCAAATGCCGAAATAGAAGCATAAGGATAAGAATCTTTATTGGTATGCGTTGCTGTTGTGTCATTAATTGGCAATAGCTGGATGAGTTTCATACCAGTTTCCCTGGCCCAGTCGATAAGCAAATGAAGATCCGTAAAATCACCTACGCCCCAGCTTTGTTCCGATTTAAGTGCAGACACGGGCAAGTTGATACCGGCGCCCTGCCATTTAAAATGATCCAACCCCGGAAAGACGTGAAATATTTCCTGTTTATCTTTTCCAGTATTGTACTCAAGAAAACGGTTACTCCCATCTTCATAGTGAATAATTTTTTCTTCCTTCAGATCGTATACGCCGAACTTATAAGATATGGGATATTGTTCTTTGCTGAGGTTAAGGGTAACAGACCAGCAATCCTTCGTACGTTGTAATAAAACGGGTTCTGTTTCCGACCAGTTTCCCATTTCTTTGGCTGAACCTGCCATGCAAACAACTTTATTATCGTGTAGGTAGGGTACAAATACTCTGAACTGGTGAGTAGATTTTTTCGCCTTATCTTTTTTACTATTCTTAGTCTTGCTTTTGTTCAGGACTTTTGCAAAAGGTTTGCTTAAAAAGACATTTTCATATAAAGGTGCAACCTGCCATTCGTCAAATACATCAATTGAATCAGCCTTGACCTTTTTCAAGTTGATCATCCTGCTTTTGCACAGGTCTTGTTCATCTGCCCTCCACTCCTGTTTTAAAAGATAGCTGTAAGAAAAGGTTTCATCAGGGTCCAGGTCTTCAGTATTTATAGCAATATGCCAATACTCATCATTGAGGTACTCCATTTTGAGTTCCCTGTAAATTCGTTTACTTGTTTCGGAGGAGTCGTTTATCCTTACAAAGAAAGCCTGTCCGTACCTCGTCTTGTATTTTATATGCAGCTGAATCACCATAATCGAAATTTCGAATCGCAATTTAAGAAATGAAGTGTTGTTTTTACACATTTATTTTAATTACAAAATGCTTGTGTTTATTTCTTCTATCTTATATTTGCCAAAATATATATTGTATATGGCAACAACAAAAAAATCTACTGGCCTTTACTGGGTGCTCTTTTTTGTATCAATAGCAGTTTTTTTCTGGGTGTATTCAATTGGAGGTGGTTACTGCTCTATGATCTTACCTTTTAATGTTACCTTTTTTGCTGCTGCACTTAACCTGATGTAATTCCTCAAAACTGAAAATAATTTTAAAAAGCCTGTCGTAAAACGACGGGCTTTTTAATGTTCACACATTTTGCAGGTAAAATACTTAAACAGGATCATCTGCGGTTCTGCCGGTTTCGTAACTTGAAAAAAATGTTATATGAAACATCTCCTGCTTATAATTATTGTTTACACAATGCTTGGTTGCTCTAAATCAGGTTTATCTGATAGCGCTGATACTGCAAAACCTACTATCACTATTATTGCGCCTGTTACCAGTGAGATCTACCGTACCGGCGATCCACTCTGTTTCAAGGGAAATGTCATTGATGAGAATTCGTTGAAAACAGTTCAACTAAGTTTGTACAGGGCTGATAATATGCATACTCCGGTAGTGCAATACAATTACCCTGTATCTGGCCGCTTTTTGGTAGTGGAAGAAAAAACAATCGTTCCCGCGACATTAAACGGCAATTGTGTATTGCAGTTTGAAGCCACAGACCAGTATAATAACAAGGCTGTATCTACATTGAATTTTTCCAGTAACTGAACGACTACTAAGTAACTGAATGACTACTATTTTACAGCCCGGCAATGCCTGTAATGATGGTTTGCTGCCTGCTGCACTGTTACGGAACGTGAACAGGATACCAATAAACTAACGAGGGCTGATACTGCGATAAGCTTCTTCATAGGTGGTGTTTTTGGTTAGGTGGAAACAGGGTAACGTATTTTCTTCATAAAAATTGTATATTAAAGTCGTCTGGCGACTTAAGTGGCCTGACCAATAAAAAAATCATTGCAATAAAAAATCCCCGGCAATTACCGGGGATTTCTTATTTAGGACTTATCACTTACTTTACCTCTTCAAACTCTGCATCTGTAACATTTTCTGCACCTGCTTCAGCCGCATGCTCCTGTCCAGCACCTGGATTGGCATTTCCATCAGCACCCGGCTGAGGAGCACCATCCTGTGTTGCTTTATACATCTCTTCGCTGGCTGCAGTCCAGGCTGCATTCAGTTCAGCCATTGTTGTATCAATCGCTGCAATATCCTGTGATTTGTGTGCATCTTTCAATTTTGCCAATGCAGTTTCAATAATAGTTTTCTTCTCAGGAGAGATCTTTTCTCCGTATTCCTTCAGTTGCTTATCTGATTGGAATACCAGGCTATCGGCCTGATTTACCTTCTCAACTTTTTCTTTTTCTTTCTTATCAGATTCTTCATTTGCTTTAGCATCATTCTTCATCTTTTCAATTTCTTCCTTGCTTAAGCCGCTACCTGCTTCGATACGTATCTTTTGTTCTTTACCGGTGCCTTTATCCTTTGCACTTACATGCAGGATACCATTGACATCAATATCAAAAGTTACTTCTACCTGCGGAACGCCACGTGGCGCTGGCGGAATTCCATCCAGGTTGAACATACCCAGACTCTTGTTCTGATTAGACATCGGTCTTTCGCCCTGCAAAACATGTATCTGTACGCCTGGCTGGTTATCGCTAGCCGTGCTGAATGTTTCAGATTTCTTCGTTGGTATGGTTGTATTACTGTCAATCAAACGGGTCATTACACCGCCCATTGTTTCAATACCAAGGCTTAGCGGGGTTACATCCAATAACAATACATCTTTTACTTCACCGGTTAAGACAGCTCCCTGTATGGCAGCTCCAATGGCTACAACTTCATCGGGATTCACGCTGCGGTTTGGCTTTTTACCGAAAAGCTTTTCTACGATCTCCTGTACTTTAGGGATACGTGAACTACCACCTACCAATATCACTTCGTCGATCTGGGTTGTGCTTAAGCCTGCATCTTTCAAAGCCTGCTCACATGGTTTCAGGCAACGCTCGAATAATTTATCAGCCAATGCTTCAAATTTAGCACGGGTAAGTTTCTTCACTAAGTGCTTTGGAACACCATCAACAGCTGTTACGTAAGGAAGGTTTATTTCAGTTTCTGAAGAAGACGATAATTCAACTTTTGCTTTTTCTGAAGCTTCCTTCAAACGCTGTAATGCCATTGGATCTTTACGCAGGTCGATGGCTTCATCGTTCTTGAATTCATCAGCCAGCCAATCCATGATCACTTTATCAAAATCATCTCCACCCAGGTGAGTATCACCATTGGTAGATTTTACTTCAAAAACGCCATCACCCAATTCCAAAACGGAAATATCAAATGTTCCACCACCAAGATCAAATACGGCAATCTTCTGGTCTTTTCCTTTTTTATCAAGTCCATAAGCTAATGCAGCGGCCGTTGGTTCATTTACAATACGTCGTACATTCAATCCTGCAATTTCACCGGCTTCTTTGGTAGCCTGGCGCTGTGCATCATTAAAATACGCAGGTACAGTAATAACAGCCTCACTCACTTCCTGGCCCAGGTAGTCTTCGGCAGTCTTTTTCATTTTCTGCAAAACCATCGCACTAATCTCCTGTGGAGTGTATAATCTGCCATCTATGTCAATTCTAACCGTATTATTGTCACCTTTTACCACTTTATAGCTCCAATGGGTTGTTTCTTCTGTAACCTCATTGAACTGGCGGCCCATAAAACGTTTTACACTCGAAATAGTGTTCTGCGGATTGGTGATGGCCTGACGCTTCGCCGGATCACCTACTTTACGTTCGCCATTCTTTAAAAACGCGACAACAGAAGGCGTTGTGCGGCGCCCTTCGTCATTTGCAATTACCACCGGCTCATTTCCTTCCATTACGGAAACGCAACTGTTGGTAGTTCCTAAGTCAATTCCTATTATTTTTCCCATGATATAAATTTTTATAATTCAATAGATGCCTGACAATCATTATGCCAATGGAGCGATCGTGTAAAAATGGCAGTTGAGGTGGCGGCTAGGAACTAGCGATAAGCCGCGGCCGTTTCTTTAATTATCGAAACGCTAAGTAAATAATGAAAGCTTAATCATTAAGGTAGAAGGACATTGTTGGTAGTTCGCAGTATTTTAATACTTAATATTAAAAATAAGCATTGAATTAATATTTTATAAAAATCTAATAATCAATTATAATTAAAAAATAACTAAAGTAAATTAAACGATAAAAAGAAAGAGATACCGGCAGCAGCAATTGGCTGGCAGCTTACAAATCACTTCAAACTTCTCTTATCATCCAGGTATTTCTTCCTGATCACTTTACTCATTGGCTGGTTATTGACCTTGCTTTCAACCCATGAAATTATATCCAGGTAGGCAAATGAACGGGTTTGGAAACGGCTCTTTTCAAATTGCTTGATCGTTTTTAAAAAGTTTACAAACTCGGGCTGGAGCTTTTTGGCTGGTACGTAGAAATTATTCCGCAGGAATTTGAACATGGCTTCTTCGATCACAGTCAGGTTTTCCATTTTTGCCATAAATCGGTAAACAGAACGGGTAAGGTATTCCAACAAATCGTAGTTTCCAAGTTCGTAATGCGCCATAAGGTGCAATAAGCGTGCATAACATTGTAAATCGGTACGCAGGTCAACATTGTCGTTGATTATTTTTTGAAGATAGTCGATCGATCTTCCAAAATCCCCATACCCGAAATACAGCATGGCAATCTTGTAATTGAATACAAGTATCCGGTGCCTGTCGAGATACTGGCTATAATCTTTTAACCAGGCCTCGATGCCTTTTACCAGTTTCAGGCCTTCATCAAAAGTACCTTCCATGATATGCTGGTTTAGCTTGGCGCTGTTTACATATACAAAGGATTGTATGCGGTTATTTTCATGCTGACTGGCGATAGAAGAATTGGCAAAATCCTCAAACAACTTTAATGTTTCATGAAATTTAGGATAATTACGCAGATCGAAATGGGCATTGAGCAGGTTATGCATGCCCTTAATATAATGCCCTGTTTCTACCTCTAACATCAGAGGATATTCATAAAAAAGGTTCGTCCATTTTTGCGTGTATTTATAATACATCAAAAAATCCTGGCGTATGAATGCAAACCAACAATAACTCTGGTAAAGGTAAAGTCGCTCATAGAACCCTGTAAATGCAAATGCATCTTCCGGCAGATTATTTTTGAAGAATTCTTTTACACCTTCCTCGTCTTTTTCATTCCTTGCATGACCGTTCTTAATATACCAGCTATATAGTTGCAAGGCCAGGTTAGAAAGCTGTGTAATATTTTTTCTGTTCTCATTTACCGTATCTGCATCAGCAGATAACTGATCTGCCCTGTTCTGCATACTCCGGGTGATGTGCAGGGTTTCAATCTTTTTTTCCATTGAGATCACCTGAATTAAAAAACTATCCTGGTGATAACTGCGTGCAAGCTCTTTTGTTTTATCCAATATCTTCAATGCATGTAGGTAAAGACCTTTGTTATAAAGGATACGGGCATAATCCAGTTGTTCATGCAGGTTCAGGTCGATGCTTTCCGTGCTGTTCAGCAGCCTAAGACTTGCAAGCAATTCTTTGTACAAATGCGCTTTTACATTAGCCAGTTGAGGCTTTTTAATGGAACTGAGCTTCTTTAACAATGCAGTTTCATCATACTCAGGCAGTTTATCAATGGCATCAAACAATTCTACGATCTTAAGGTCCTTGTTACCCGAACTCCGGGTAATAAAAAGCTTGAAGTTCCTTTTTTCGGACTTCTGAAGTGAATGAACCAGCTGAAATAATATATCGGCAGATCTATTGGGCATCATTATTTAATATGAGCCAAAACCATTGCTGGTGGGCGATGTATGATAATAATTAAGTTTTTAGTGTAATAAAAAGACATCAAAATGATTTTAATTATTTCCGGTAACCAGACAATTTCATCCAGTTATTTGAAAGTAATTAAAAAAAATCAGCAAGCAATCGTAGAAAAAGGAAAGCAGTCGTCGCGTTTGTAAAGCCAAAACGAATATACTAAACATTTTTTTATATAGCAAGCAATCGTTAGGGTCCCTCCGTTTCTACGGAGGAACTGTTTCAAAGATGAATCAAATGATGGCTTAATAATTACTTAACACAGGTCTTTAAAACCGTTGGGCATCATAAATAAAATATCTTAAAAGCCAGTACAGTAGAGTGTTTGGAAATAAAAAAAATCTTTTTAAGGTAATAAAACAGCAGTAATTAGATTTTAATTAATTCAGCGTTGGAATTAATTTCGTTTTAGAGATCAGGAAAAATAGCAAACAATCGTAGAGAAAAAATATCAAGCAATTGTGTTGGTTTGTAACACCGGAAACGAATATACATAAGAGTTTTTATATAGCAAGCAATCGTTAAAAGTCCCTCCGTTTCTACGGAGGGTCTTACTTTTTAGCCCTGAAGCTGAAATGCTTTTGGCTTAAGTAACTAATTACTATGATGACAAAGGTTGTGAGTACCTGGCTCACAAAAACATTCCATAAAAATATTTCCACAAAAAGTTTAAGAAGTACGAAATTCAATACTAGATTTAAGACTGCAGTAAGAAAATAACGGAACAACTGTACCCTTCCCCTCATTGCTGAACCCGCAAAAACAATATATTTACTGAAAGAGAATCCTACAGATAAGGAAACAATAAAAGAAAGGAACAAGGCAGCGATATGAGGCTTAAACACAAAAAAGCCGAAATCGAAATTCTCTCTGGCAAAAAGAAACTCATATCCTATAAAATATGCGGTCAACCCGAGTACAGTAGTTATTGCTCCGCATACCGCGTACCTGAAGGTCTGTAACGGCATAATCCGCTTAAAAAGGGGATAAAAAAAATCAATCAGAGATGTGATAAAATGCTTCATTGCTAAAAGCTGTCAGCTACGAGCAATTAGCTATTAACCGGACAACTAAATTACTTTTATTGTATGTTTCCTTTAATTGCAAGGAAAGAACTTTCTCAAACTTCAACTATACAACTCCTCCCTCATCGCCTTGACCCTCTCATCTGCCAGGTATTCATCGTATGTCATGAGCTTATCGATCATACCCTTCGGCGTAATTTCTATGATACGGTTTGCCACTGTTTGCATGAACTGGTGATCATGTGTAGTTAACAGTACAATGCCGGTATATGCGATCATATTGTCGTTGAAGGAAATGATACTCTCCAGGTCAAGGTGATTGGTTGGTTCATCCAATATCAATACATTAGGGTTTTGCAGCATCATCTTACTGACCATGCAACGCACTTTTTCTCCCCCACTAAGTACATTTGTTTTCTTTAATATTTCATCCCCGCTAAATAACATTTTACCTAAGAATCCACGTAGGAAATCTTCATCCACATCCCTGGTGGTTGGCGGAACATACTGGCGCAGCCAATCCATAAGATTAAGCGTGCTTCCTTCAAAGTACTCGCTGTTATCGTTTGGAAGATAGGCCGTGGTAACGGTTGTACCCCATTCGAAGGCTCCGCTATCGGCTTTTATCCTTCCATTTATCACTTCAAAGAATGTTGTCAATGCAATTGGATCCCTGCTGATGAAAGCGATCTTATCTCCTTTCTGTATATCAAATTTTATCTTACTGAAAATACTTTTTCCTTCAACTGCTTTAGCAAGGTTCTCTACTTTTAAGATCTCATTACCCACTTCCCTTTCCTGCTTGAAAATAATGCCTGGGTATTTACGGTTACTTGCTGTAATGTCTTCAAACACCAGTTTATCCAGTGCCTTTTTACGGGAAGTAGCTTGTTTTGATTTAGACGCATTGGCGCTGAATCGTGCGATAAATTCCAAGAGATCTTTCTTCTTATCTTCCATCTTCTTGTTCTTATCAGAAGCCTGCCTGGCAGCCAATTGTGAACTTTCATACCAGAATGTGTAGTTACCTGTATAAACCTTGATCTTCTTTTTATCAACATCCGCAACATGTGTACATACGGCATCTAAGAAGTGACGATCATGACTTACCACCAACACAATGTTTTCGTAATCGGCCAAAAAGTTTTCCAGCCAACTGATTGTTTCCACATCAAGGTTATTGGTAGGCTCATCCAGTAATAGAATATCAGGATTGCCAAACAATGCCTGGGCAAGCAATACTCTTACTTTAAGGTTTGCACTGATATCTTTCATCAATACCTGGTGTAATTCATCCTTTACACCCAATTCACTTAAAAAAGTAGCGCCGTCACTTTCGGCTGTGTAACCGCCCATCTCCCCGAACTGCTCTTCCAGTTCACCTGCTTTTATACCATCAGCTTCTGTAAAATCTTCTTTTGCATATATAGCATCACGCTCATGCATTACCTGCCACATTTTTTTATGGCCCATTAGTACGGTATTCAACACCGTTTCCTCATCAAAAGCGAACTGGTTCTGATTCAATACGGCCATCCTTTCACCCGGGGTGATATCAATGGTTCCTTTATTGGGTTCTATTTCTCCGCTGATAATCTTTAGGAAGGTAGATTTACCAGCGCCGTTGGCACCGATCACTCCATAACAATTGCCCTTTGTAAAATTGATATTTACTTCATCGAAGAGAACACGCTTGCCATAGGCCAGCGTAATATTATTTGCACTTATCATAATTATTAAAAAGTTCGCAAAGGTAGCGGATAATGAATAATGAGAAAAATGATAATTGAAAAATTGAAAGCGTTTAAACATTTCCATTCCGAAACAGCTTTAAGGGTTTTAGCTACCCGGGCAAATAAACTTCCTGTTGATTAGTGATTTAACTGAGAACTGACCCGATCTTATGGCACATCAAATTCACCTTAAATACAACTTATACCACCATAAAATGCAGATAGGTGTTTAATGCTATGGAAAGCACCGGGTATTATCAGGAAGCAATCAGCTACTAAACTCTTTTTTGATGGCTTGGAGATTTGGTCGGAATTGATAAATTAATTACACTGTAAAGGATAGTTAATGGATGTAGTTAACGGAAATAATAAATTTTATAATTATATTTATTTAAAAAATAATAATAACATAAATAATTAATTGTTATTTATTTATGAACATTTAATAAAATAAAATATTACCAAAATCTCATTAATGGGAAGATAGAATTTGCGTTAGTCACATAAACTATAACAGAACCAATATTTTTTAATAAATAAACCTTATAAATATAAGGATGTTAATTATTTACAACTTTTATTGAAATATAAATTTAATTAAGAAAGTCTATTATTTTGCGAATGACATTTGTGCCCGTATGGGGTGTTGGCTGGGAATGTTGCTAACCTAGCCAGAAGTCTAATCGATATACCCCTGCGAACGAAAAAGGCCTTTGACCTTTAAAGCACTCCGTGAAAACCTGATAAGTGAATTAATATTACGAATAAATGATGTTATTTCAGTTCAGTTTTGTGTTATCCCGGGGATACGTAAAGCTGGCATTGTTTAACTGTGCCGGCTGGCAGATTGTAACGATGTTTTCCGCTGAAATAAGAAGCTGTTTTAAATATAACATGCGCTTCAATTCCTAAAAATGATGTCGCTATAAACAATAAACAGAGCTCAATAAATACGGTAAAACAGGTTTTTAGGCTTGGAATAAGTACATTTGCCAGGATCTAAATATCAATATGTCCATTTTACACATCTTACAGAAAAACACAGTCGAGAGTTTAGGGTTACTTTATAACCAGGATTTTTCAGAAAATGACTTCCAGATCAACCAGACAAAGCCTGAATTTGAAGGCGATTACACCGTCGTTTTGTTTTCACTGGTTAAGCGCTTAAAACTATCTCCTGATGCAATCGGCAACCAACTGGGGGCACATCTTACAAAAACTTATCCTGCATTTTTCACCGGATTTAATATTATTAAAGGTTTTCTTAACTTGTCTGTGCCCAATGATTATTGGATCGGAGTGTTGCAAGCTAATTACCAGGATAATTGCTTTGGAAAACACCCAATGAACGGTAAAAAAGTAATGGTTGAATACTCTTCACCTAATACCAATAAGCCGCTTCACCTTGGACATTTGAGGAATAATTTCCTTGGATGGAGCGTAGCAGAAATACTGAAAGCCAACGGCTACGAAGTATTTAAAAGTTGTATCGTAAACGACCGGGGAATTCATATTTGTAAAAGTATGATAGCATGGCAACGCTTTGCAAATGGATCAACACCCCATTCTACCAATACGAAGGGCGATCATTTTGTTGGAGAATACTACGTTAAATTCAATAATGAATACAAAAGGGAGGTAAAAGAACTTACGGATAATGCCATGTTAGCTGTTGATGCTGAAAAGAATGCGCCCATTATGCTGGCAACACAACAGATGCTGCTGGATTGGGAAGCGGGTAAGCCCGATGTGATGGAACTTTGGAAAACAATGAACAACTGGGTATATGAAGGCTTTGATGTTACCTATAAAAATATTGGCAGCGACTTTGACAAAATATATTACGAAAGTAACACCTACCTTCTTGGGAAGAAAATAGTGGAAGCAGGATTAGCAAAAGGCGTATTTGAAAAAGAAGAAGATGGTAGCGTTTGGATAGATCTAACAGCAGCTGGACTAGACAGGAAGATCGTACAAAGAAAAGATGGTACTTCTGTTTATATTACACAGGATATTGGCCTTGCCCTCCAGAAATACGAAGAATATAAAATAGACCAAAGTATTTATGTGATCGGAGACGAACAGAACTATCACATGAAAGTATTGAAGTTGATTGCAGAGAAACTGCAATTACCCAATGCCGAAAATATCTATCACCTAAGTTATGGCATGGTAGAACTTCCTTCGGGAAAAATGAAAAGCAGGGAAGGTACCGTGGTAGATGCTGATGATATGGTGGATGAAATGGTGGCAACCTCTAAAAAACATACCGTAGAATTAGGAAAGGTGAAGGATTTTACTGACGAAGAACTGGAATCGCTTTACAAAACGATTGGGATGGGTGCCATGAAGTTCTATTTACTGAGGGTTGATCCTAAGAAGAAAATGATTTTCAATCCTGATGAATCTATCGACTTCCATGGTTTTACTGGTCCGTTTGTACAGTATACATATGCAAGGATAAAAAGTATTTTGCGTAAAGAACAGTTACTGGAAAATACTTCTACAGGCAGAGATCTGCTGAAACTTGAAAGAGAAATATTGGTAGCACTCGAACAATATCCAACAATAATCAGTCAAGCAGCAAAAGATCTAAATCCTTCATCTATTGCTAATTATGTATTTTATTTAGCAAAAATATTCAACTCATTTTATGCCGAGCATTCTATTGCCAATGCAGAAAATGAAACAAAAAAACAATTAAGGCTTCAGTTAGCTGTCATGACTGCTAACACATTAAAATCTGGTATGCAGTTATTGGGAATACAGGTTCCGGAAAGAATGTAGAATATTACCGGTTAATATAATCAAACACAGAAGAATCAATTATAATGAAAAAGAAAGTTACAAAAATTGGTGTTTTATGCAGTGGAGGTGACAGCCCCGGAATGAATGCCTGTATCAGGGCAGTTGTCCGTACAAGTATTTATTATGGACTGGAAGTTTATGGAATAACCCGCGGATACAGTGGCATGGTGGAAGACGATATTACCAGAATGGAAAGCAGGAGTGTTGCGAACATCATTCAACGTGGCGGTACTATTTTAAAGACGGCTCGCTGCAAAGAATTCTTTGAACACGACGGGAGAAAAAAAGCATACGATAATCTTAAAAAAAGAGGGATCAACGGATTGGTAATCATCGGTGGCGATGGCAGTTTCAGGGGAGCACAAATATTCAGCAATGAATTTGATATACCATGTATAGGCCTGCCAGGCACGATTGATAAAGACATAGCCGGAACCGATTTCACCATCGGTTTCGACACTGCTGTAAATACGGCTGTTGAAGCTATTGATAAGATCAGGGACACGGCTGATGCACATGATCGTTTATTCATCATTGAAGTAATGGGTCGCGATGCCGGTTATATCGCGTTACACAGCGGTATTTCTACCGGTGCCGAAAATATCCTGATACCTGAACGTAAAACAGATGTAGAAGACATTATACGTTCGCTGGAAGAAAAAGAAAAAAGACAAAAACTGGTAAACCTGATCGTCGTAGCCGAGGGCGACCAGTTTGGCGGTGTGGAATTAGCAAAACAGATCAAAGAACGCATGCCATTACTGGAAACAAGGGTTTGTATATTGGGACATATTCAGCGTGGTGGCTCACCTACCTGCTTCGACAGGGTCATCGCAAGCCGCATGGGCTATTCGGCAGTGGAATGTTTAATTGAAGGAAGATATGATGTTTTTGTTGGTATCGTTAACAATAAGATGCACTATATACCTTTAAATGAAGCAGTAAAAAAGAAACAACGTATTAGTGAAGAATGGATGAAGATCGTGAAGATACTGGCGACATAAGGCAGATGAAAGACATGGGATATCGGAACTTCCCTCTTTTATCTACTAGTTACTATCCACCATTAAATTTAACTAACCAAACAACAACCAATAACCAACAATGAGCAAGAACATCAGTAAATACCTGCACCACCACATGGACAAGGAAGCAGGTAAGGCACACTCTCAAAAAAGAACCAAGATCGTTGCAACAGTAGGCCCTTCCTGCGATACTTATGATGGTTTACTGGACCTGGTGAAAGCTGGAGTGAATGTTTTTCGCTTGAACTTTTCTCACGGTACACATGAAGACAAGAAGAGTGTGATCGACAATATCTGGAAGATCATCAAATCCGAACCATATAATATATCTATACTTGCCGATCTGCAAGGACCCAAATTACGCGTAGGCGATCTTGAGAATGGAAGGATAGAATTAAAACCAGGGCATGAATTTATTTTTACCACCGAAAAAATGGTTGGTACTTTAGATAAGATCTATGTGTCGTATCCAAACCTCAGCACCGATGTAAAAGTTGGTGAACGCATATTCCTGGACGATGGAAAGATGGAACTGATGGTAAGAAAGATCCTGAATGAAAAAGAGATACTCGTAAGCGTTACGCTTGGCGGTATGTTACTTCCTAAAAAAGGTGTAAACCTTCCTGATAGCGAATTAACGATGGCGTCCCTGACTGAAAAAGACAGGCAGGACCTGGAATTCATTTTTACGCAGCGCATCGATTGGCTGGCACTTTCTTTTGTTCGCAAACCGGTAGACATCATTGAACTCAAAAAAATCATTAAAGACAATAACAGCAAGTTAAAGGTAATCGCAAAGATCGAAATGCCCGAAGCTTTAAGGAACCTGCGTGATATCATTGTTGAGAGCGATGGCATCATGGTTGCCCGTGGCGACTTAGGTGTTGAGATCCCTGTAGAAAAAGTCCCGATGATGCAGAAAGAGATTATCCGTAAATGTATGCACCGTGCAAAACCTGTTATCGTGGCAACACAAATGATGGAAAGCATGATCGACCGCACCAAGCCGAACAGAAGTGAAGTAAGTGATGTGGCAAACGCTGTATTGGAAGGAGCCGATGCGGTTATGCTGAGTGGAGAAACTGCGACAGGCCAATATCCCACACTGGTAGTTCAAACCATGACCAACATCATCATGGAAGTGGAAAATACAGTTTATGATTATAACAGGGAAGATACCCTGGCGCCGCAACCGCACTCTCCATCCTTTTTAAGTGATGCAATCTGCTATACAGCTTGCAAACTTGCAAAAGATTCTGAAGCAACGGCATTGGTAGGTATGACTCAAAGCGGTTATACGGCTTTTATGCTTAGCAGCTACAGGCCTAAATGCCCACTCTATATTTTTAGTAAGGAACGTACATTGATCAGTCAGCTAAGTTTAAGCTGGGGCGTAAGGGCATTTTATTATGCTGAAGAAGAGAGCCTGGATGATATCATTTTCGACCAGATCAATATCCTGAAAGAAAGAGGTTTTTTACAAAAAGGAGATGTGGTGATCAATACGGGAAGTACGCCGGTGGAATTGCATCTGGCTACGAATATGGTTAAGATCACAAGAGTTGATTGAAAGATTGAGAAAGTTTATAACGTTAAAAGGGTTGGTAAGGTTAAAACGAACTTTATCAACCCTTTTAACATATCAACTTGTTCTCGGGTCAATTAATTATGCCAGCTGCAAACAACCACCGCAGCTATAATATTACCCAATAAAGTATATCCTCCGTTTATCCAGTGCAAGCCTGATGAACGCTTTTCATATAGGTAAGAAATACTAATCGAAGCTACTCCAAAGCAAAGCCCGGTAAGTGTGCCCAATTTCACACCTCCCATCCACCCCGATATATCGCCCACCCTTTCCCGTATTACCGCGATACCTAAAGAGGTAACGAACATCCATATTAAAGATATAAACATAAGCAACCCCATTCCTTTCGTTGCGTTTGGGTCGCTGGCATCTACGTTGGTAAGTTCGATCCATTTCTTAGCAAATAAAATTTTCGAATACCATAACGCTCCGAGTGCAAAATAACCCAGTGCCCCGCATAAGATTGCGATCCAGTTAAGATCATTGATAAATGCTGTGTTCATGGTTTAATAGTTTTGGTTGATTGATTCAGAAATATACAAACTGTTTAGCTGGTTTGCAAACAAACAGTTGATCATTCAATGAAGTAAGATCGTTAATAGAGGCTTACTACCTTAACTTTATTAACCCTTGCAACTATATGAACTTCTACTTGCTCCAAAATCAACCATTTTTTTTCTGCACCATAAATTTATCCAGGTTCGCCCTCGCCTGCTTTTTAATCTTATTCTGAAAAAAACTATTCCAGCCCAATAGGCGTCCGCTAAAACCCAGTGCCATCATACTCCATTTGTGAACACTGAATCCATCGCTGTGTTCAATGATCTTACTGTTAGAAATCATCATATGCGCTTTAATTCTATTGACTACCCTTCTGCCCGTTTTTGAGAAAGTATAGCTAACCACCCATTCGCAGGTATAATACTCGTGATCCAATGCAACAATATTACCGAAAACAAGTGAAAAATCTTTGGCATTTTTACAAAGCATTTCCCACATCGACATCACTTCCTCACCCCTTAACAAACCAAATACAGGATCAAAAAAAACAATATCATCGCTATAACAGGCATTCATTCTTCTATAGTCAAGATCCTGAAAACCTGTGTAAAAATCAGCGATCACTTGTTCATTTGCAGTCATCATTAGTCGTTTAGATTCATTAAATTTAGCACTCTAAATTCATACACACATGCAAAAATTCCTTCCCGCTTTTTTACTTTGTTTATTTTCTTTCAGCAGCTATGCACAAAACAGTGATAGTGCATGGTTCGTAAATAATTATACCAAGCTGGAAAACTATATCACGATGCGTGATGGTATAAAACTCTTCACTTCATTTTATATTCCAAAAGACAATGCAGAAAAACACCCCTTCCTGCTTACCCGTACGCCTTATTCATGTGCACCTTATGGCGAAGGAAAATTTGGTGCAATATGGAATAGTTACCGCATGGCCTATGCAAAAGAAAACTATATTTTCGTTACCCAGGATGTACGTGGCCGTTATATGAGTGAAGGCGAGTTTGTTGATGTACGTCCATTCAATAAAAATAAAAAAACAAACAAGGATATTGATGAAGCAAGCGATACCTACGATGCGATCGATTGGATGGTAAAAAACATCCCTGGTAACAATTCCAACGTTGGTGTTATTGGAACATCTTACCCTGGTTTTTATAGTACTGAAGCAGCGCTAAGCGGCCATCCTGCTCTAAAAGCCGTAAGTCCGCAAGCACCCGTAACAGACTGGTTCATGGGTGATGACTTCCATCACAAAGGTGCATTCTTTACTTTGGATGGATTTTCTTTCTATGCTGTTTTTGGAAAGCCACATCCGGTTCCTACAAAAGATTATGGTAAAGGCTTCACAACCCCTGTTAAAGACAATTATAAATTCTTCCTGCAGACAGGTGCGGTAAAAAACCTGGCTGCTATGATTGGCGACAGTATTAAATTTTGGCATGAAATGTATGAACATCCTAACTATGATGAATGGTGGAAAGTACGCAATGCCCGTGTTGGATTGTATAATATAAAACCTGCCATGCTTTGGGTTGGCGGTTTATTTGATGCAGAAGATTGTTGGGGCGCGTGGAACAGTTATAAAGCAGCGGAATTTCAAAGTCCGCAAAGCAACAGCAAAATTGTCATGGGCCCCTGGTATCACGGGCAATGGAGCCGAGAAGGAAGTTTCCTGGGCAATTTGCGTTTTGAAAGCAATACTGCCGATTATTACCAAAAGAATATTGAGATTCCTTTCTTCAATTATTATTTAAAAAATAAAGGGAATGTTGATGCCATAGCAGAAGCTAATATTTTCTTTACAGGAGAAAACAACTGGAGAAAATTATCTAAATGGCCTGCGGAAAATGTTGAATATAAGGTGCTTTTCATGAATGCAAATCATATGCTGTCATTTGCTAAGCCAACGCAGCAATTATCATTTGATGAATATGTAAGCGACCCATCACACCCGGTTCCTTACACTGAAGATGTGCACAACCACAGAACAAGGGAATATATGACCGATGACCAACGCTTTGCTTCCCGGAGAACAGATGTTATCACACTTGAAATGGATGAATTGAAAGAAGATATCACTGTTGCAGGACCTGTGATTGCTGATCTTGTTGCAGGCATTTCAGCAACTGATGCTGATTTTGTTGTAAAACTGATTGATGTTTTTCCGGATGATTTTGAATATGCTTCCAATATAACAGGCAATGGCAAAGAATACCCGATGGGTGGATATCAAATGCTTGTAAGAGGCGAGATCATGCGTGGGAAATTCAGGAACAGTTTTGAAAAACCCGAGGCTTTTATTCCGAACAAGCCGACTCACGTAAAATTTGAATTACCAGATGTCGCACATACATTTAAAAAAGGCCATCGTATCATGATACAGATACAAAGCAGCTGGTTTCCGTTGGCTGACAGAAATCCACAAAAATTCTTGGATATCTATAAGGCGACAGATAATGATTTTCAAAAAGCCAGCATTAAGATCTATCATGACACAGTAAACCAAACAAAATTCATTCTACCCGTAATTAAATAATCATGAAAAAAATACTATTGATCGTTGCTGTTTTGATGGGAATCAGCTCCTACGCACAACTCACAAAAGATTTCGTAAAGGATAATTATATAAAGATCGATACAACTATTACCATGCGTGATGGGGTGAAATTGTATACGATGATCTATGCTCCCAAAGACGTGTCTGAAAAATATCCATTCCTGATGGAACGTACGCCTTATGCTGCAGGCCCTTATGGCGATAAAAATTATCCGAACCGGATAGGTCCGGACACTAACCTCCTGAAAGAAAAATACATTTTCGTTTACCAGGATGTACGTGGGCGCTACATGAGTGAAGGAATAAACCTGGAAGTAACGCCTCACATTGTCGATAAAAAAAGTAAAAAAGATGTAGATGAAAGTAGTGACACTTATGATACGGTGGATTGGCTATTGAAAAATATAAAAAACAACAACGGCCGTGTTGGATTGTATGGAATCTCCTACCCCGGCTTTTATGCAACAGCCTGTTTACCTGGTGCTCATCCTGCTATCAAAGCCGTTAGTCCACAGGCACCTGTAACCGATGAATTCATGGGTGATGATGTAAATCATAACGGCGCATTTTTTCTAATGGATAATTTTGAATTCATGAATTATTTTGGAAAGCAGCGAACTGGTCCGGTACAGGATTATGAGTCAGAAGTATTTAAGCTGAATCCAAAAGATATGTATTCATTTTTTCTGAAACTTGGCCCGGTAAAAAATACTCAATCTGAAAAATACTTTAACCACCAGAGTAATATATGGGACGAATATATTCAACATGACAGCTATGATGACTACTGGAAAGCGAGGAATATCAGGCCACATTTAAAAAACATTATTATTCCCACACTGGTCGTTGGTGGATGGTTTGATGCGGAAGATCTTTTTGGCGCATTGAACACTTATTCATCGATAGAAGCACTAAATAAGCAAAATAATAACCGGCTGGTAATGGGTCCTTGGACTCACGGGGCATGGGCTGGCGGAGACTGGAGCAGGTTTGCTACGCAGGAATTCGGAAGCAATACCAGTAACTATTTCCAGGATTCATTGCAGACTGTGTTTTTTAATTTTTATCTGAAAGACAAAGGACAATCCAAAATTGCTGAAGCGACAGTATTTGAAACAGGAAGTAACCAATGGAAAAAATATGACTCATGGCCTCCTAAAAATGTAATACCCACTGCTTACTATTTTAATGCAAATAATAAACTTTCCCTGCAAAAAGGAAACGGGGCAGATGAATATATTAGCGACCCTGCCAGGCCTGTTCCTTATACAAATGGAATATGGGGAAGGCGTAACAACGAGTACATGGCAGAGGATCAGCGTTTTGCTGCCATACGTCCAGATGTATTGGTTTATGAAACGGATATATTGAGCGACGACATTACGCTTTCAGGAAAAATAATGGCAGATCTGCAGGTAAGCATCAGCGGTACCGATGCAGATTTTATAGTAAAATTGATTGATGTTTTACCAGATAATGAGCCAAATATCAAAAATCCGCCAAAGGGCTTCCAGATGGCAGGATACCAGCGTCTTGTTAGAGCTGAAGTGATGCGTGGAAAATTCAGGAATAGCTTTGAAAAGCCCGAAGCATTTGAACCTAATAAGATCAGTAATGTTCAATTAAGTTTGAATGATGTAGCACATACTTTTAAAAAAGGCCACAAGATCATGATACAGGTACAAAGCAGTTGGTTCCCCTTAGTTGACAGGAACCCACAAAAATTCATGCGCATCCCTGATGCAAATGAAAGTGATTTTCAAAAAGCAACGATTAAGATCTATCATGATGCAGTGAATGCATCGAGCATCGTTTTGCCTGTTTTGAATAAATAACGATAGTACTTTGGCGTATTTCACGAGAGTAAATAAACATTAGTGAAGATTTGCATTATTTAACCGAAACAGTCATACTTTATAGTCGTCTGGCGACTTAAGTGGACTGACGGATATTAAAACTATAGCTATGCATTTCGAACCCAATGAAGTCTATCACGTGTATAACCGAGGTAACAGAAAACAACAGATCTTTTTTCAAAAAAGGAACTATCTATACTTCCTGAAAAAAATAAAAAATGAATGGCCAAGATATTGTGAGATACTTAGCTATTGCCTGATGCCTAACCATTTTCATTTTATGTTGGTTCCCAACGAAAATGCCTGCGAAACGATCGTGTTGGCGGAAAAAGCATCGCATTTACAATATATGTCGAAACAGATAGGTATGACACTCAGTTCTTATACAAAAGCGATCAATATTCAGAATAGCACCAGCGGTAATCTTTTTCAGAAAAAAACAAAAGCAAAGATACTCTGGACTGATCCGGTAATAAATGAACCTTTAAATAAAATCGATTTTATAATCACTTGTTTTTTCTATATTCATCAAAACCCATTGAAAGCAGGCCTGGTTAATTCATTGGAAAATTGGGATCATTCTTCGTGGCAAGATTATGCAGGCTTAAGAAATGGTAATTTATGCAACCAGGAAATGTTGTATCGGTTAGCTGGCTTATCAAAAATAGACTGTCTCAATCAAATTAAAAACCTGAATGAAAATATTATCACAGACATCTTTTAAATTGAAAATAAATCTAAATATTCTCTGCACACTATTATGCAGCATGGTTTTAATATTGATATCCTGCACATCTAAAAGTCAAACCAATTTCAATGTTGTTCCTGCTCCTGTCGAATTAAAAATCGGCAACGGGTATTTCAAGATCGATAAAGAAACAAGGATTGTTCTGGAGGGCGTTAACCTCGAAAAAATCGCCGGATTGTTCAATAATTACCTGGAGGAAAATTATGGGTTCAATTTACGCGTAAGCAAATCACCAGTAAATAAAAATGCCATCATACTGAATTATGAAAGAATGAATTATCCTTTGCCAGGTGCTTATTCAATAGAGATAAATGATAAGCAGGTTTACATCGCTGGTGATAACGAAACGGGCGTATTCTATGGCATACAGACTTTGATCCAACTACTGCCAACAAAAAATGCCAAAAAATATTCATTACCCATCCCCCAATTATCCATTTCTGATCATCCTCGTTTCAAATACCGTGGCATGCACCTGGATGTGAGCCGGCATTTTTTTTCAGTTGAACAGGTAAAAAAATATATCGATCATTTAGCCACCTTTAAATTCAACACATTTCACTGGCACTTAACTGACGACCAGGGATGGAGAATCGAAATAAAAAAATATCCAAAATTAACTTCGGTTGGCGGCTTCAGGAATGGAACAATCATTGGCGCATATCCCGGAACAGGAAATGACAGTATTCGTTATGGGGGCTTTTATACGCAGCAGCAGATTAAAGAAGTTGTTAAGTACGCAGCAGACCGTTATATAACTATCATTCCCGAAATTGATATCCCCGGCCATTCTTCTGCAGCCATTGCCGCATACCCCCAACTAAGTTGCTTCCCTGCAGAAACATCACAGATACCTGCAAACACAGCATGGGCAGGTAGTCGTGAAGGGAAGCAGGTACCTCAAAGCTGGGGTGTTTTTGAAGATGTGCTTTGCCCCTCTGAATTTACTTTTAAATTTCTGGAAGATGTAATGAATGAACTTGTGCAGTTGTTCCCTTCGAAATACATTCATATCGGCGGAGACGAATGCCCTAAAGAATCCTGGAAACGTTCTGCATTTTGCCAGCAGCTGATGAAAGATAAAAAATTAAAAGATGAAAATGGATTACAGAGTTATTTTATACAGAGGATTGAAAAATATCTTAATAAACACAATAAGAAGATCATTGGGTGGGATGAGATACTTGACGGAGAATTAGCCCCCAATACAACGGTGATGAGCTGGCATGGAGAACAGGAATGCATAGTTGCTGCAAAACAAGGCCACGATGTAATTATGACACCTGAGAACCCACTGTACCTTAACCATGCACAAAGCAAACACGAAGATTCGGTAACACAGGGAGGTTTTAACCCGATAGAAAATGTTTACAACTATGAACCGGTTCCCAAAGAATTGACATTAAAAGAAGTAAGCCATATTCTAGGTGCCCAGGGCAATATGTGGTCAGAACATTTACTCAATGAAAAAAAACTGGAGTATATGTTGTTTCCAAGAATAGCAGCCTTGAGCGAAGTTTTATGGAGCCCAAAAGAAAAACGTAGCTGGGAGGATTTTAAAAAAAGATTACCCGTAATCCTGGAAAGACTAGACCAACAAAAGATTAATTACAGTCATGCATATTATGATCTTATAGGTGCCGCTCTACCAACAGAAACTAACGACGGAATCTTGTGGAAAATTGAAAGCAACAATAAAGATGGGGCAATTAAATGGAGCTATTCATCTAATTCAGCCATGCATGATTATCATGAAGCAATTACTGTTCAAGGATCGGCGAAAGGGGTTTCTGCAATTTATATTGTTAATGATAAAGTAGTAGCCAGGGTATCGCAGGATTTTTATTTCAATAAAGCAACCGGCAAAAAGATCACACTTTCCAACCAGCCTTCCAGCAATTATCCAGGAGACGGCGCTTTTACTTTGGTGAACGGCATTCAAAATGAAAAAGGGCTCGCGTGGTCATCAGAATTTTTAGGCTTTTCGGGAAAGGACGTCGAGGCCGTTATTGACCTTGGCAAAACTGAAATAACCACTGGTATAAAATTACATGCATTCGAACAACAGGCAAGCTGGATCTATTTCCCTTTGTTTGTTAACGCAAGCTTTTCTGAGGATGGCATTAATTTCAGTGATCAAATTGAATTAAAGAGGACTGGGAATATTTACAGCGCTGTCATTATAAAGGAAACAGCTGCCCGGTATATTAAAGTATTTGCGAAAAACACTGGCATTATCTCAATAGGTAATCCAGGATCTGGCAACCCTGCATGGTTATTTGTTGATGAAATAGAAGTACAATAAATCCTTATTTAGCCAGAAAGCGAGGCTTTGGCTGGCGATTTGATTCAAGTTGTTCACAATCGGCGCTTTTTGGTTGTAGCTTGTTAATTGGATGTGAAATCTCGATTAAATAAATTATCTTCATGGCTCCAATTAATCTTTAAAATCATACATCAATTCAAGCAATGAGAAGATTTTTACTGCTAATTATATTTGCGTGCAGCATATATACCTCAAACTCCCAAAATTTATCATTTACTTGTCCAAGAGACACCATATTAGGATGTAACGCCAACTGCCTTACCATCAAGGGCCAGTTCCCTGATGTCAGGGCATTGGGTACGGATTATACATTCCAAAATGTTTCAGGTGCATCTGCCTGTAAGCCTGTTGTAGATCCAGGTGGACCTGGCCCTTCAGCAAACCTTACAATTGATGATAAATATTCGAGCGAGATCTTTCTTCCTTTTGGTTTTCCTTTTTATGGAACGATTTATAATTCTCTTATAATAAGTACCAACGGTTACGTTTCTTTTGATGTTTCAGGAGCAGGGAATTTTAGCCATTACGGAATTCTTAATGGTGGAGGGTTTCTTTCTGCAACAACTGGAAACCCGGGAGAGAATCTACCGAGCACACTTTACGACAGGGCGTTGATAATGGGGCCATATCATGATCTTGATCCCAATGTTACCCAGCCAACTCAGCAGATCAAAACCAATGTATACGGTGCTGCGCCAAACAGGCAATGGGTACTTAGTTTTTATAAAGTGCCATTGTTCCTTACAACATGCAATTCTTTAATAGAAAATACCGCACAGATCATTTTATATGAATCCACCGGCGTGATAGAAGTGTTTATTCGTGACCAGCAAATATGCACTGGCTGGAATGATGGAAAAGCTATGGTGGGTCTTCAGGATTTTACACAAACAAAGGGTATTATGGCTCCTGGGAGACAAGCTTCTGACCCTGCATGGGGAACAATAGGTATGAATGAAACATGGCGTTTTATCCCTACAGGCGGAGCTCCTCTTTATCGAAGTGTGCAATTGCTTGATGCCACAGGTGCCGTCGTTGCTACAGGAGACACTACGAGGGTTAACGTAAATACATTTGAAACTAGTTTCCCAAATGTTTGTCCGCCTGCCGGAACAAGCTTATATGTTATAAAAACTACGTATCAAAAATTAGATGACCCCACACCGGGAGCAACAATTTATAGTCTTGATACGATTCGTATTATAAAACAAGCTGCAATGCCTGTCAATACTGTTATTACACCAACAGCCTGCAGTTTAACCACAGGTGCTATTGAGGTAACAGCCGGAGCAGGTGCTGCACCATTTACATTTACACTATCTGGCCCCGGCGGTCCTTTTGCACCTGTAGTTAGTGCTACCAATGTGCATACATTTACAAACTTAGGAGCTGGTACCTACACCATCAATGTTGTTGAAGCAGGCCTTTGCGCTGGTACAGCAACGGCAGTGGTTACAAATATTCCCAATCTCACGGGAACTTATACAGCAACAGCCGCATCCTGCCCAGGAATAAACAATGGCAGTCTTGTTATCACTCCAACACTGGGCGCCGCAGCAGGTCCATACACATACATTTTAAGTGGACCAGGTGGCCCTTATACCCAAAATGCTGTTGTTTCAGTTGCAACTTTTCCAGGATTGGCAGGAGGTACTTACGACGTGACATGGTCTAACGCTGCGGGCTGTTCAGGAACAATTACAGGCATGATCGTATCGCCCGGAATTACTCCTACTGCTTCTATAACCAAAGTGAATGAAAGCTGCAACGGAGCAAACGATGGAACGGTAACAGTTACCTTTGGAGTTGGTGCCGGTGCAGGTCCTTTTAACGTTACATTAAACCCGGGAGCTATTGTTCATAACGGAGTTACAGGCTCAACTATATTTACAGGATTATCTCCCAATACTTATTCAGCAACATTTACCAATGCTGCCGGATGTACAGGTACTACTTTTACTGTAACAGTATTCGTTGGAACTACTCCTACTGCCGCTATGAGTCATCTCAACACCAGTTGCCCTGGTGTTAATAATGGTACAGTTACAGTAACACCAAATGGTGGTGCTGCACAAGGGCCTTACAATATAACTTTAAATCCCGGGGGTATCGTGCAAAATGGCATCGCTACAGCTGCAACTTTCCCCGGACTTGCGCCTGGCACTTATACAGCTACTTTTACCAATGCTGCCGGATGTACCGGAAGCAGTAGCAGTTCTACAACTGTTGGTACAGGAACAGGACCAACAGGTAGTTTCTCGTCTGGAAATACTACATGTCCTGGCGTAAGCGATGGCACAGTCACAATTACACCGAACGGAGGAATAGCCGAAGGCCCATATAATATAACACTCAACCCTGGGGCTATCTTGCAAAATGCTGTTGCATCAGGAGCTACTTTTAATGGATTGGCTGCTAATACCTATACTGCAACATTTACGAATGCTGCTGGTTGTACGGGAACGGTTGGACCGGTAACAGTTGCTTCAGGTCCCGCAGTTACGGGAACAGCTGCTGCAACAAATACTTCCTGCCCAACCAGGAATGATGGTACCATTACCGTTACACCGGGCGGAACAGGCCCTTATATTTATACACTAAACCCGGGGAATGTTGTACAAAATAACAATCCACTTTTTACAGGTTTAGCGCCCAATACTTACACCATCACTTTTGTAACAGGAAGTGGTTGCGGTGGTACAGTTGCAATTAACCCTGTGGTTGTTGCTGGTCCATTCCTGACGTCTTCATTCACGAAGGTTGATCCCCCTTGTGCCAATATCAATGACGGAACAATCACCATCATTCCCGGAGGCTTTGCTCCTTATACCTATGTTTTAACAGGACCTGGTGGCCCTTTTACACAATCAACAGCTACATTCACCAATCTTGCAGCAGGCACTTATAATTATAGTTTCACTGATGGGAATGGATGTACCGGCACCGGTGGACCTATTATCCTTACTACGAACCCTCCTTTGGCTACAACCGTAACATTAACCCAGCCTTTATGTAATGGAAATGCCAATGGTATCATTGCACTAAATGCATCAGGCGGTGTTGCTACTTATCAATATGCTTTGAGTCCGTTCCTGACTTATCAATCCTCGGGTACGTTTAATGGATTGATCGCCGGCTCTTATACTTTCCGTATAAAAGATAATGTGGGTTGTACAAAAGATACAACGGTTACTTTAGCAGAACCTACTCTGCTAATGGCTTCAGCCAGCAGTACAGCTCCTGCAAGTTGTTTTGGTAATGATGGAACAATCGTTGTTGTTGGATCTGGCGGAATACCAGCTTATCAATATTCGATTGATAATGGTGCCACTTATCAAACCGGTACTACATTTACGGCACCGGCTGTTGGACCGTATCCAAATATTAAAGTAAAAGATGCCAATGGTTGTGTTGCAACAACATCAACAACCGTAATATTGGTAGATGCGATGTTTCTTTCATTGGGTAACGATACCACGATTTGTGCTGGTTCATCCGTAAGATTCCAGCCTCAAACAAATGTAGGAACCTCCATATTCAACTGGCGTCCTTTAAATCCAATCGCTACACTTCCTGCTACAATTGATAACCCGCTTATCAAAAATGCAACAGCAACGCCTGCAGATACGGCTACTTATATTTTAAATGCACAATGGGGAGCCTGCGTAAGAGAAGACACGATCATTGTAAATATTCTTCACAAGCCTGTTGCACATGCAGGATTGGATACGGCAATTTGCGACAGGACTTATGCAATACTTCGGGGAAGTGCTACAAATCTTTCAGGAGCGGTGAACTATTCATGGGCTCCGGCTGACAGTGTCCTGGTTCCTACCGCACCAATAACAATTGCATCACCTGACACAACTCAATTATACATTTTAACTGTGACTGATAACTACGGTTGTAATTTCTCTGTCACAGATGATGTGTTAATAACCGTGCAACCTCCGGTACCGGCTTACGCAGGACATGATACCATCGCGGTTCTGGGTGTTCCGCACCAGTTATTTGGAAGCGGTGGTGTTAGTTACCTATGGAGTCCTTCGTTCCCGTTGAATTTATCTACTGCTCAGAATCCAATGGCAACTTTGGCCAACGACCAACAATTCGTGTTGCAGGTTACAGATGTAGCAGGATGTATTGGCTATGACACTGTATATATACAGGCATACCAAGGACCGAATTATTATGTTCCAAATGCATTTTCTCCTAACGGAGATGGACTTAATGACGTATTCCGGGCGGTGCCTGTTGGTATTACCAAAACAGATTGGTTCAGGGTTTTCAACCGCTACGGACAGTTAATGTTTGAAACGAATCAATGGCTGAAAGGCTGGGATGGTAAATACAAAGGTAAACCACAGCCAATGGGTGCATACGTTTGGATCGTAAAAGGTATTGATAAAAATGGCCGCGTTGTAGAAATGAAAGGAACGGTGATGCTGGTACAGTAAAGGAAAATTACTGATTTTTTTAATTAATAATAGAAAGACCCCGATCAATATGAGGGCACTGAAAAAGTCATTTAAGACTTATTAACAAAGGGGAGTAAAAAGACGAAAGTTTTTTACTCCCCTTTTGTATTTTGTATCAGATTCAAAAACTTAATGTAGATGCTGATACAACAAGTAGAATTTCAATTGAGTGCATATAGCTCCCTTTATAATTTGATTGTGCCAAAGGAAAATCTTCTGCGGAAGATCAATGATCTGATAGATTTTTCCTTTGTTTACAATGAACTGGTAAATTAGTATTGTCACAACAATGGACGTGCTGCAGAAAGTCCAATTCGTATGTTCAAGTATTTATTGTTAAAAACGATTTATGATATTTCTGATGTTGATGTAGTTGAGCGTTCACGTTTTGATATGTCGTTCAAGTATTTTTTAGATATGTCGCCTGAAGACGATGTGATAAATCCCAGCTCCCTTACAAAATTCAGAAAGCTAAGATTAAAGGATACCGATTTATTGAATCTTCTCATCAACAAAACGGTAACCCTTGCTATTAAAAAAGGAGTAATCCGATCTAAATCAATCATTGTTGATGCTACACATACATTGTCCAGATCAAACCCATTCTCAGCCATCGAAGTTCTAAGAGAGCGTTCAAAGCAGCTTCGGAAAACTATTTACATGTATGATGAAGACTGGAAGGATCGTATGCCGAAAAAGAATATGGATAATGATTTAGAAAAAGAGTTAGCGTATTGTAAAGAACTAAAAGAGATTGTTGAGAAAGAGCCATCCATCAGCTCAATTCCTGCGGTACAGGAAAAATTAAACATCTTAAGTGAAATGGTTGAAGACACTCATGAAAATATTGTGTTATCAAAAGATGAGGATGCCAAAACAGGTCATAAATCTGCAGAAAGTTCATTCTTTGGTTATAAGACCCATTTAGCCATGACGGAAGAGCGGATAATAACTGCCGCAGTGGTAACATCAGGTGAAAAAGGCGACGGACCAGAGCTGCCAAAACTCTTAGAAATTAGTCAGGAAAATGGAATTGAAGTTGATACCGTTATAGGCGATGCGGCCTACTCAGGAAAAGAAAATATTCAATTAACAAGTGAACAGAATATCAAAATAGTTGCAAAACTCAATCCAACAATAACACAAGGCTTTAGAAAAATCGAAGATCAATTTGACTATAATAAAGATGCTGACATGTATGTATGTCCGGCGGGCCACATAGCCATTAGAAAAGCTAAACAAGGCAAAAAGAACGTAGGACAAAACCAAGTAAATACTTATTACTTTGATGTTGAGAAATGTAAAACCTGCCCTCTGAGAAACGGCTGCTATAAAGAGGGCGCCAAGTCAAAAACTTACTCTGTATCTATAAAATCAGATGTTCATCAAGAACAAAGTGCTTTTCAAGAAACAGAATACTTTAAAGAGAAGGCAAAACATCGATACAAAATCGAGGCAAAGAATAGTGAATTAAAGAATGTTCACGGATACAATAGGGCTTCATCCTATGGAATAAATAATATGCAGCTTCAGGGAGCTATGGCCATATTTACGGTAAATCTCAAAAGAATACTGAAACTATGCACAGAAGTGCAATCAGCATAAATATGTAGGCCAAAATGTTCTCAAACATTAATCTTAAGACATATAAAGCGCAATAGCCGACCCTACTCCTCCTCACAAAAAAGGCGAAAATAAAAAAGCGATTAAGCTAAAAATTGATTTTAACTTAATCGCTTTGCAAGTTCTATTCTAAAAACAGAACTTTTTCAGTGCCCCC
>JBBQZY010000019.1:0-53313 GCA_038207305.1 Chitinophagales bacterium | reverse complement strand
CATGGCATCGGCCGCAGCAAACAGGTTTTTTATTGTGTTTAAAAGATTGCACAAATTACCTGTGGCATTAGCCGATATAAAAGCCAATCCCAATACCCAAACTATTGAGATAGAAAATAAGAAAGCTATGATCATCTATCCCAATCCTGTTGTTGGAGAAAGGCTTCAGCTACTGTTTACAGCAATGCCCGAAGGATTGTACACGGCAAGATTATTGAATAGCTCAGGCCAGTTGATATTGAATACCCGGTTACAATGCAGTGAAGGCGATAGTAATGTAGCGATCCCTTTACCTAAAAAGATGGCACATGGTACTTATCAATTGGACATAAGTGGGCCGGGTAATACAAGGTCGGTTCAAAAGTTTTCTTATTGATGTTAAAGTGTTTTATTTTGCGGAATGGATGATTAAATCATATTTTTTTTTAAACTCCTGATAATTTATCTTTTCTTGACTAACTTTCTGTTCTTAATATTCAATTATGAAGGAAAGTCGCAGGGATTTTTTGCACAAAGCCGGTTTACTCACCGGTGCTTTCTCCGTAAACAGTTTATTCAATCAATTACACGCAGCCGATCTTGCAGAAGCCAATAAAAGAGTTTCATCATTGTCTGCAACAAAAATCGCTTCCGACGAAGATTACTGGAGTATTATTCAACAGGCATATTCTGTCAGTCCGAATATTATTAGTTTAAACAATGGTGCAGTAAGCCCGGCACCGAGGATCGTACAGGATGCTTTAGACAGGTATAATAAATTGTGCAATGAAGCGCCATCTTATTATATGTGGAGGGTGCTTGACCAGGGCCGTGAATCATTGCGGGAAAAACTTGCGGAACTGGCCGGAGCATCTCCGGAAGAAATTGCCATTAACCGGAACACAACAGAAGCGCTGATCACCGTGATCTATGGATTGAGGTTAAAAGCCGGTGATGAAGTGATCGGAACGAAACAGGATTATCCAAACATGATCAATGCATGGAAACAACGGCAGAGCAGGGAAGGGATCGTTTATAAACAGATCAGTTTTGATTTCCCAATTGAAGATGATGCGAAGATTGTCACTGCATTTGAAAAAGCCATTACGTCCAAAACAAAATTGTTGCATATTACGCACCTGGTGAATTGGGTTGGACAGATCATGCCGGTGAAAAAAATAGCAATGATGGCACATAGCAGGGGAGTGGAAGTTTTGGTTGATGGCGCTCATTCATTTGGCTTGCTGGATTTTAAAATACCAGCGCTGGAATGTGATTATTTCGGTACCAGTCTGCATAAATTTTTAAGTGCGCCCATTGGCAGCGGTATGTTATGGATCAAAAAGGAAAGGATCAAAGATACCTGGCCGCTGTTGTGTAATGATAAACCTGAGCGTGATGATATCCGAAAGTTTGAATCCCTTGGAACAAGAAGTTTTGCGATTGAACAGGCCATTGGAGAAGCGATCAATTTTCACAATGCCATCGGTTCGCAACGAAAGCAGGAGCGTCTTCATTACTTAAAATATTACTGGGCATCCGCAGTAAAAAAACATCCTAAGATAACGATCCACACATCGCTCGATCCAGCATATTCCTGTGCTATTTGTGGCGTAAGTGTAGAAGGAATGACATCAGCACAACTTGATGCAGAACTTTTTAATAAATATAAGATACATACGGTTGCAATTGTTTGGGAAAATATCAGTTGTGTTCGCATCACCCCACATGTTTACACAAAACTGAAGGACCTGGATAAATTAATAAAAGCACTAATAGAGATCGCATCCAGATAGATCAATCCTAAATTTTTTATTAAAGATTGTAACGGGAGAAACTTAATAATAATTTTGTACCCTGGATTAAAAGCCAATGCAATTCAGATGGCCGGAACTTTTCATAGCCCTGGCCAGTTCAAAATCAATAAAATAAAGTTGTACCTACTTTCAGATGACATATCATTTCCTTCTGTAGAAACTGCGGATGAACAAGGATTTCTTGCTATCGGCGGAGATCTTTCATCCGAACGTTTACTGGAGGCTTATCGCAATGGCATTTTTCCCTGGTATAATGAAGGTGATCCAATTTGCTGGTGGAGCCCTGATCCAAGATGCGTCTTATTCCCGGCGCAATTACATGTAAGTAAAAGCATGGAGCAGTTGATCAGGAACAATAAATTCAACTTTACCATCAACCAGGCTTTTGAATCAGTAATGCGTGGTTGCCAGACAATCACCCGCAAGGGCGAGCACGGCACCTGGATCCAGGAAGAAATGATCGAAGCATATTGCAGGTTACATCAACTTGGTTATGCATGCAGCGGGGAAGCATGGTATGAAGGGAAACTGGTGGGTGGAATGTATGGCATTCGAATTGGTAAAATATTTTTTGGAGAGAGCATGTTCAGCAGCATGCCGAATGCCAGCAAGTTTGCTTTTATAAAATTTGTGCAGCAATTGCAGGTTGAAGACCTGCGGTTAATAGATTGCCAGATGCGAACGGATCATTTGGTGAGTTTAGGTGCAACTATGATCGCCAGGAAAGAATTTATAAAAATATTAAAAGAATATATTTAATAAAAAAGTCTTTGTGCTACTTTCTGCCTTCGTGGCAATTCTTACCTACGAAGACATTAGTGTCCGAAGAATCAAAAGGAATAAATAATGTTAAAAGAACACAATTACAAAACAACCATTGAGTGGACAGGCAACAGGGGAGAAGGAACAAAAAATTATCGGGCTTACGATCGAAGCCACCGCATATCAGCAGATCATAAACCTGCTATTGAAGCATCTTCCGACCCCGCTTTTATGGGCGATGCAACAAAGTATAACCCCGAAGAATTGTTCCTGGCATCATTGTCTTCCTGCCACATGCTATGGTACCTGCATCTTTGTTCCGATAATGGAATTGTGGTGGTTGAGTATAAAGACGAAGCCACGGGCACGATGCTGGAAGCGTCTACCGGTGGGCATTTCACTGAAGTAGTATTGCATCCTGTTGTAACGATATCAGATAGATCAAAGATTGAAAAGGCAAACGAATTGCATCACACTGCAAACAAATACTGCTTCATTTCAAATTCCTGCAATTTTCCGGTTAAACATGAACCACATTGTTTGATGGCTGTGTAAACGCCGGCCACGGTTTTAAACAATGTAGCCGGTTGGGTTAATATTCTTGCATTTGTGACGAAATATTACAGGTCTTTTCTTTTAAAACTTATCTTGCTATCGTCTAAAAGATAGAGAAATAGTTTTCCATTCTCCATATAATAATCAACCAATTTATCACTAAGCATCTCTGAAAATATTTTTTCCACCATATTTCTATTGCATGCAGTCTTAGACAAAGCAAATGGAGAAAATTTAATCCTGTTTCCTTTTACTTCAATCGTTGAACTGATATTTTTACAACCATCTGATCCCGTCATTTTATTCCTCTGCAGGTTAAATTCCAGGTAAGGTATTCCTTTGGTAAAATCATTGGCTTTTTGTTTCACATTGTTCACAGTTTCCAATATCCATACATCATTTAACTGGTGATCATATAAATATTTTCCGCAGCCGCTATAGACCTTATTTTGTAATTCTACTGTCAGTTTTCTTCCCGATTGATTAGCAACTGTACCACTGCAATTTATAGTAAAAAGCTTTATGATCACAGGTCCGAGATCAGTTTTTGCTTCGTATAATTCATATTCGGCAATTATTTCTTTTCTGCTAAAAGCTGGTAAAATATGGAGCGTATTTCCATCGGCAGCAGTGAAATCGATTATTTTATCAAAATCAATTTCCAACGACCAGGCTACCGGGTCATTACCGGAAGCAATAATATCAATTCCTTTTTTTTGTTTTTGAATAATACTGTCGGCAGGGAGCATAGCCCTTTGTGTTTTGATGATTTCTTTTATCGTGGTTTTAGAACCTGTTTTACACCCGGAAAATAAAAAGCTGATGGGAATCATTAATACCGATAGTCTTTTTATAGTTATATACGCCATCCGATTCATAAATTTGTGCTGTTAAAAATAACGGATTAAAAGCATCAATCTTTATTACGTAAAAACTATAACATTGCGTTTTGAATCCAGTTCATGGGCGGGATAAAATCAATGAACCAATCATAACAAATGAAGAGACTCTTTTTTATAACAGCAAGCCTTTTGGCAGCCTGCACTACAAAGCAATTGGTTACGCAACCTACAGCTTCTGCTAATGGTACGATAACGATCAATGGGAAAATATTCGCCACATTGTTTCAGCAAAGAGCAGCTGAGTACAGGGCGCTGTGTTTCCAGGCATTTAATATTGCACGCCTGCGGCTTGATGAATATAAACCGCTTACCAATAAGCCCAAAGCAATTGTTACTGATATCGACGAAACTATATTGGATAACAGTGCGTATGAAGCCCATCGTGTTCTCCAGGGTAAAGATTATGATGAGCCTTCGTGGCATGAATGGGTAAATAAAGCAACTGCAGATACGATACCCGGCGCTGTTTCATTTTTAAAGTACGCTGCTTCAAAAGGGGTTAACATATTTTATGTTACCAATAGAAATGAATCAGAACGCGCCAGCACGATACGAAACCTTCTACGCTTCAGCCTGCCGGATGCAGATGATGCACATTTTATGGGAAAGCAATCAACATCTAGCAAAGAATCAAGAAGGCAAACTGTATTTGGTATGTATGAAATAGTAATGTTGTTGGGTGATAACCTGTCTGACTTCAGTACATTGTTTGATAAGAAAACTACAGATGAACGTTTGCGCAATGCCAATTTTTCAGTAGCGGATTTCGGAAACCGTTTTATTGTGTTACCCAATCCTGTTTATGGCGATTGGGAATCTGCCTTGTTCAATTACAATTATAAATTAACGGCAGCGCAAAAGGATTCGGTAATAAGGGGAGTGATAAGGGGATACTAGTGTTAAGCCGGTTAACTTTTTTTAAAATTAACCGGTTGATAAAGTTCAGAAGTGTTCTAAAGTTTAGTATTGATTATTATATGGAACGATTCACATCGAAATTCTCCAACTCTTTACTTACTGAATTTAAGAATGTAGATCCCAGCGCACCATCAATGATACGATGATCATAGCTTAAGGAGATATACATCATATGGCGTATTGCAATGCTATCGCCCTGGGGTGTTTCAATTACCATGGGTCTTTTCTTGATGGCGCCCACAGCCATGATTGCAACCTGGGGCTGGTTGATGATCGGCGTACCCATGATGCTTCCAAACGTACCAACATTGGTCAGCGTGAAAGTGCCACCGTTGGTATCATCGGGTTTTAATTTATTGGTGCGGGCTGCATTCGCAAGTCCGTTAACCTGTTTTGTAAGCCCTGTAAGATTCAGCTGATCAGCATTTTTAATCACAGGAACGATCAGGTTACCACTTGGCAAAGCAGTAGCCATACCGATATTGAGGTCTTTTTTTACTATGATTTTATCACCGTCAACAGAACTGCTGAGCAAAGGATATTTCTTCAGGCTTTTTACGATCGCTTCAATGAATAAAGGCGTATAGGTAATTTTTTCTCCTTCTCTTTTTTCAAATTCTTTTTTAACTTTTTCTCTCCAGAGCACGAGGCTGGTTACATCACATTCTGCAAAACTGGTAACATGTGCGCTGGTGTGTCTACTATCGGTCATATGCTTCGAGATCAACTTGCGCATGCGATCCATTTCAATTATTTCAACATTACCCGGGTAGCTGCTTGTTGCCAGTTGTTGGTTAACGGCTACGGCAACCTGCACATTATTATTTTCCTGGATTTTAGCCTGGTGAACCTCTGGTTTGCTAACAACTACGGGCCTGTGGGCAGATCTATTAGAAAGATAGGCAAGGATATCTTTTTTACTAACCCTTCCATCCTGGCCGGTACCGGGAATATTTTCAAGTTCACTCATGCCGATACCTTCACTTGCCGCAATATTCAGCACAAGTGGAGAATAAAAACGAACAGCATTGCCTGATGTATTGGTGCTATTGCTGAAAGCTGCCGGCTGGTAAGGGACTTCTTCCACTATTTTAGCTTCTTCGTATTCTTTTATTGGTTCACGGGCCGGACTGGCAACCTGCGATGAACCTATGCCTATTTTGATTCTGGCGATGACGGTACCGATGGGTACTACATCATTTTCTTTAAAAAGAATTTGGTCAATCACACCTTCAGCAGTAGACGGAACTTCGCTATCAACCTTATCTGTGGCAATGTCGAGAATTGTTTCATCCTGTGCCACTTTATCACCAACCTGCTTGTGCCACTTTAAAATCGTTGCTTCCATGATACTTTCGCCAAGTTTCGGCATTACCAGATCAACTAAACTCATATAAATGAAAATAAATTGTGATATTAATAATAAAAGCAAATGTAAGTAAATCTCTTTTAAGCTGATTCTGCCCAAGATGACATCTTTTCCGCCCGAGATGACATCTTTCTTTGAAAAGATGTCATCTCGGGCGGAAACTCAATCTTAATTTTCCAATATAAATCTCCGCAACAGGTTCAGTGCATTAACGGCAGTGAGTTGGATATTTAATTGGCGCTCAAAACGGAAATGAAGTTTCTGCGTAATGATCTTGTCCTTATCGCCGGCTGCCATCCAAACGGTTCCTACCGGCTTATCGGGCATACCGCCACCCGGTCCCATAATCCCTGATACAGCTATGGCATAATCAGCATTAATTTTAAGGAGTACACCTTTTGCCATTTCAATGACCACTTCTTCGCTCACAGCACCTTTATCGAGTAATATTTTTTCCTGTACAAGTAACAGGTCTTCTTTTGCTTTATAGGAATAACTAACAATGCTTCCGTCATAAAAACCAGATGATCCGGGAATGGCTGTAACGAGGTGAGCAATATATCCACCCGTGCAACTTTCAGCAGTGCACATGGTCTTCTTTTTTGCCAACAATAATTTACCAAGCACTTCCTCCATCTTTTCATCTTTATTGGTAACCATGTATGCTGAAACCAATTGTTGCAAATGGGTAAATCTTTCATCCAGTTCTTCATCACTGGCAATTTTATTTTCGCCGGTGGAACTAAGCCTTAATCTCACCATTCCATAATTGGGCAGGTAAGCAAGTTTTATGTAAGCAGGCAATGCTTCTTCAAAATCTTTGATCATGTCGGAGAGCATAGATTCGCCGATACCAAAAGTTAGTAAGGTACGATGGCCTATAGGAGGTAGCCTGAATCTTTCTTTTAATAATGGGATCACAGTTGTTTCCATCATGCCTTTCATTTCATGCGGTACACCTGGCATGCTGATAAATAGTTTGCCTTCTTTCTCAAACAACATGCCCGGCGCAGAGCCTCTGCCGTTTGGGATCACCTTGCATACATCGGGCACTTCTGCCTGTTTGTAATTATTTTCTGTCAACGGTCGCTTGAATATTTTTTCAAAAAGATATTGTACGTTTTCCAATGCTCCCTGGTCAACAATTAACTTTCCGCCAAAATATTTGCATAACAACGGTTTGGTAATATCATCGGCTGTAGGCCCAAGTCCGCCTGTGATCAGGATAATATCCGCATGCGGCATTTCTTCATCCAGTGCGGCCCATATATCAGCAGCAACATCACCAACAGCCACACGTCTGTTAACGCTGATGCCCGCTTTGTTCAGTTGCTGTGCCATCCAGGCACTATTGGTATCAATAACCTGGCCTATCAGTAATTCGTCACCGATGGTTATAATGCTTGTGTTTATCATCCTTTATTTGTTATAATTTTATTGCAAGATATGACCAATCATGAAAACACTTTATCTCTTCATAAGTTTATTGGCAACTACCGTTTCTTTTGGGCAGCCGATAAAAGAAACCATTGCGAAAGCAATGGATAAATTGGAAACTGATGCCCAATTCAAACATGCCATCATTGGTTTTACCATTGTTGATGCCAAAACAGGAAATTCTGTTTATGAAAAGAATAGTGAGCTTGGATTGGCACCCGCCAGTTGCCAGAAAGTGATCATAAGTGCGGCCGCATTTGAATTACTTGGCCACGATTACAGGTATAAAACGGAATTTGGTTACAATGGAAAAATAAATGACGATATTTTATACGGTAGTTTATACCTGTCCGGTAATGGCGATCCTACCTTTGGAAGCTGGCGCTGGAAGGAAACCAATGAGGCTACTATCGTTAAAAAGATAAGGGATGTATTGAGCAAGGCAACTATCAGTGCTGCAAATTACTTCTATACAGATGTCATGAAATGGGGCTCCCAATCTTTACCGGATGGTTGGGTATGGCAGGATATCGGCAATTATTACGGCGCAGGAAGCTATTCATTTAACTGGCACGAAAATCAATATGATATCGTTTTAAAAGCAGGAAAGAAAATTGGTGACCCGGTTGAATTATTGTCAGCTGCTCCGGCTGGCATCAGCACTGTTTTAAATGAACTGAAAACCGCGGCCAGGGGCAGTGGTGACCAGGCTTATATTTATTGTGCGCCGTTTTCAAATGTGATTGTCGTCAAGGGTACCATTCCAATTGCTGCAGATTCATTCATAATTACCGGTGCCGATCATAATCCTTCAGCCTCTTTCAGGCAACAGGTAGTTCCCCGCTTGGGAATAAAGCTTACAGGTGCGCTGGATCAAAATGCAGCGCTGAATAATAAAATGGAACAGCAACTGTATACCTTTATTTCACCGCCATTAGACAGCATGAATTACTGGTTCCTGAAAAAAAGTATAAACCTTTACGGAGAAGCATTTGTAAAAACCATTGCTTATGAAAAAACAACCAGTGGTTCTACTGATACAGGTGTTGCTATCATCAAGGAGTTTTGGCGTAAATATGGAATTGAGCGGTCGGCTATAAATATCATTGACGGCAGCGGCCTGTCGCCGGCAAACCGCGTAACCACCAATGCTTTGGTACTCGTGATGCAGTTTGCAAAAACACGTTCATGGTTTCCATCTTTTAAAAATGCACTTCCCGAAATGAATGGAATAAAAATGAAAGATGGTTATATCAGTGGCGTGCGTTCTTATACCGGGTATGTAAAAAGCAGGAGCGGTGCTGAATATACGTTCGCTTTCATTGTCAATAATTTTGATGGCAGCCCGGGCACTGTTCGTGAAAAAATATGGAACATTCTGGATCTTTTAAAGTAAATTTCTGAATTATTAACCCAAAACAACTGATTATGCAGGAACAGAATTATAAAAACCATAGCCGTTATGTACCATTGTATCACTTTGTAACTTTTACATTTATTTTGATCTTGATCGTGGGATCTGCATATAAATTATACCGTAATTATGAAATTGGTATTGGCGGATTGATGACGCCGGTATTGCTGCTGCTTGCATCGGTTACAATTTTATTAGTTGCCTGGTTTGCACGTGTGTTTGCACTCAAAGCACAGGACCGGGCCATACGGGCGGAAGAAAACCTTCGCTATTTTGCTATTACCGGAAATTTGCTCGATAGTCAATTAAGTGTAGGGCAAATCGTGGCATTGCGTTTTGCATCCAACAATGAATATGTAGACCTTGTACACCGGGCTGTGAAAGAAAATATGAAACCTTCCGATATTAAAAAAGCTATCCAGCATTGGAAAGCCGACAATGACAGGGTTTAAGGGGAATGGATCATTAACAACTCGGCCGTATGTGTTGTTGTTTTAAACTAAATGCTTTAGCTGATTTAAATGCCAACTTCAGAAAACCAGCGACAGATGACTTTTTATTAAATTGCTTGCAACTGCCGAAATATTTTGCCACGAATACACGAATGAAACAATTACACAATTGCCAATATTCGTGCATTCGTGGTTTTTTTTTAAACACTTAATAGAAGAGGCTGTGATACTAAAATGCTTTATCCTTTTGAGTTGCCAGTTCCATTAAACCAGGCCTGACACTTTTATTAAGGTTCCGCTGCTGAGCACAAAAAAGATAACTTTATTTGCTAAAATATTAATGGTCGATGGGCTATTCAGTCCTGCTGCCATCCGCATATATTTCCATAAGCGAATTCAAATTGTCTTTCAGACAACCGGAGGCCTCATCAAAAAAACTATCTTTATTTTTCTTCGAAGCCTTGCTGTCATTAGATTTTTTTATCAGCGATTTTACCATTTCTACTCCATCAAAAAAAACCGGCGTATTTCTTTCATACCAGCCGTTCTCGGCTTCTATGCTTATCAGCAAGTCCTCATACTCGGTCAAAATATTATTGATCTCTTTTACATTATCAGCAGTATGCCTTCTTGGGATGCGATCAAATAAAAGATTAAGTGCCGTAGTAGTTGAATTCATTCAGTTAAAATATTATCAACAAATATATGTTAATGCAGGAAATGCTTTCCGGTGTTTTTAACTAGCTGGATCCTAAATATTTTGCCACGAATAAAACAATTATACCATTGCCAATATTCGTGCATTCGTAGTATTTGCTTTTTTTAACGCAGCCAGTTGTGTTGCCTTTTAACACTAAAATGCCTTATATGACTCAAATGCCAAGCTTAGAAATCCTGGTAACAGCTGCTTTTTCTAATGCTTACCTCCGGCAGCCAAAAAAACAGAGATAAGAAAGTTCCTAAAGAGCACTTCCCGACCCGGCCTGGCAAATATGCCTTAACTGGTGCGTTGGTTTGTTAGCGTATTTGTATAAAATGATGTTTTACCGCTTAGCTAATTTGCCTATTGTTAAGCCCTGTATTAATATACTAAAAACAACACAGACATAAGTTGCAATCAGCAATATATTTTTAGATTGCCCGTCTGGTAATGATAGAACCAATGCCAATGAAAGACCTCCACGAAGTCCGCCCCACACAATAACAGTAGTTTCCTTGTTCGTGAAGTCTATAATTTTTGGCAGTAAGAGTTTGGGCAAAAACACTATAATTATCCTTGCCAGCAACACAATGAAAATTGCACCAATGCCGACCAGTAAATAAGTTGTTTTAAAGTCGATAACTACAATTACAAAAGAAATTAGTACAAACAATATGGCGTTTAATACAACATCTAATAATTCCCAAAATTTGTCAATGTAATCAGTTGTGATGTTACTCATAGCTTTTGTATGATTGTAATTTCCAACAAATAGACCCATTATTACCATTGCCAAAGCACCGGAAATGTGAAGGTATAAACAAAGGCTGTAGCCTGCCATCACAAATGCCAAAGTCAATAAAACTTCTGTCTGATAATGATCAATTGAAGAAAGAAGTTTGTGAAGGATGAAGCCTGCCGCAAACCCGAATAATATTCCTCCAAAACTTTCTTGTACGAATAGGGTCCCAAAATGTGAAAAGTTAATATGGGAGCCATCACTTTTTAATACTTCAAGCAAAGCAATAAAAATAACCACACCGACGCCATCATTAAATAGGCTTTCGCCCACTATTGTTGCCTCAATTTTTTTTGGAACATTAGCATTAGTAAGTATTCCCAGCACTGCAATTGGGTCAGTTGGAGAAATCAACGCACCAAATAATAAACAGTAAATAAAATCAATTTCAATGGGCAGTAAAGTACAAAGCCCATAAAACAAACCGGCGACTATGATGGTAGAAAGAATTACTCCAAATACTGCAAAGAGGGAGATAGGTTTTAGTTGCTTTTTAATATCTCTCCAGTCGGTGTGCAATGAACCGGCAAAAAGTAAATAGCCCAACATGTATTCCAGTATATATTTACTGATATCAAGGCTTTCAACTAAAGTTTTTATCTGAGCAAAATGCCTGAAGTCCCAAAACTTTGAACTAAGGATTAGTAACGATAATAAAGTTGATAAGAAGAAAAGCCCTATAACAAAGGGCATTTTAATAAAACGCTGATTGATATAACCAAAAATTGCTGAGATTGCTATTATAATAATCAGTATGGCATAGATTGACATCAGTAATTACTGTTTTTTAATTTTCATAAATGACCTTAATAGAATCGTTTGGTAATTTTTCTTTCAACCACCTTATAAATTTCTGTTCGTCGGTTTCCCTTAATTTTTTATTGGCTTTGTATAATAATACGGTATTTCTTGCAACACTGTCTTTAGCAAAGTAAAACGTATGTTTTGAAACTGATACTGCTTCAATTTCCGGAAACAGCGCCTTAGCTTCTTTAAATATTTGTTTGTTGTTAAATGTATCCGATGCGATTTTATTTTCTAAATCGATTATTTTTTTATCTTTTTCATTAACAATAATGTCAGCCTTGCTTACTTCATTCAAAATGTCATTCTTCAGGTTTTGCAAATTGTTACTTTGTTTGATGGTTAAAATTGTATTGGAGAATCCATATTCATTTAATTTTCTGTTGTAAATATTAAGTTCTTCATTGCTGAACTGCCTTGAAAGAAAAGCCAGTTCAATTTTTCGTGGGCTACTGTTATAATAGGTTTTTTTGTAAATGATCGTGTTTCCTTTGTTAGTAAACTCTTTCTCTACAAACGCATTTACAGACTGTCCAAACTGTTGCTGCTTAAACAAATTATATGCGAAATAAAAGCTGGGCAACAGCATGAGCAAAACAATAACAGTTACACCATATCTCACTTGCCTTTGATGTTTAATATCTACCTGTGCTTTTGGGGGGTACTTTAAGTACTTCACAATTACAAATGTGGCAATACAAATAAATACACAGTTGATACAATATAAAAAGAATGCACCGAGAAAGAATTTTATTTGCCCCGTGGCCAATCCATAGCCCGCAGTGCACAATGGCGGCATCAATGCAGTGGCAATAGCAACACCAGGTATCGGGTTTCCTTTTTCAACTCTTGTAACTGCAATTACACCCACAAGACCACCAAAAAAAGCAATCAGTATATCATAAATATTGGGGGATGTACGAGCTAGTAACTCTGATTGGACTTCTTTAAAAGGGCTGATAAAAAAGTATAGTGCAGAAACACCCAGTCCAACAATTGTTGCTACCAGCAGGTTTCGTAAAGCTCTATTCAATAACTCAAAGTCATAAATACCTAAAGCAAAACCGGATGCAACGATTGGACCCATCAAAGGTGAAATCAGCATGGCACCAATAATAACTGCGGTTGAGTTCACATTTAATCCAACTGAAGCTACAATAATGGCACAAGCCAAAATCCAAAGATTGGCACCTGTAAATGAGATATTATTCCTTATATTATCTAATGTTTTTTTATTGTCGTCTTCGCCAATATGAAGATTAAAGAGATTTTTAAAGAAATTACTCATAAACAAACAGCTAGCATTGGTTGATAAAAGAAGCTTGTATCAGCAAGATAGTATTTTATTGGCTATCGGGATTGTGCCACTATCAAATGTCGTTGCGTTGATTTACCATCTTGGTTTTCCTTTTTCGTAAGATCTTTTCCATTGCTTCGGTAGCAAGTAAAAGACTCTCTTCATAAGAAGTACTGTTTTTCTTTACAAATTCATTTTCACCAGCATGGGAAATATAGATGGAACAACTTTTATTTTTATGATTGTTGGCTGCACCTTCCTTCAAAGACACATCTGCCCTGATAATTTCCGGACTTTGTTTAAATAGCTTACCAACTTTTGAATTAATAAGGGTTGTTAATTTTTTGCTTCCTTTAAAATTTACTGTTTGAATTGTAATGTTCATTTTGAATTATTTTTATTTTGTGAAAGATACTTTTATTTCAGAAGCTTCTACCAATTGGAAAGTTGCTGACGCAAACTTTATTTCCCCATTGGTAGCTTCTATTTCTTTTAAAATATTGTAAATAATACTGTTTTCGTTGCCCGATTTTTTTTAAAGCTTACCACAAAGCTTAGCGTATATTCAACCCAATTGTTATTTGCAATTAAAGATACCATCGGTTCTGTTTGTGCATCTTCGAGTCGGTATTTGCTTTGCAACACTGCCCATTTTTCTTTAGATTGTTCAGTTAAGTGTCCTGCAACTTCTATTCCCGCGGCTAAAAAAAGGCGGTTGCTTTATCATAATTACTGCCGTATTGAATTGGTATTTTTATTTCATCCCATAAAAAAGGAAAATTGCCTGAATAATTAAAAACTGGTTCTTACTTTTTTCAAAGAACAAGGCATCCTTACCACTCAAGCAAGAAAAGTAATTATTAAAAATAAGCAGCTGCTTGAAATTATTGCTGAAGGCTTTTAGTTTATCACAATTATGAAGTTTTGGTAATTATGACTGTCGTATTTTATGGATGTTTGGCGTTTTTTTGCATTTAATGTCTTGTCAATAACAGAAGAATCCACTTAAAGAAAGATATTCGCAAAGAAAACTTGCCGGTAATCTAAGTGTCTGCACCTGTTGCGGTAATAATTTCTTAGCAGAATTTTTTTTAGTGATCAATATGCTGGAGTTGCTTTTTATGGATATCATTAATATATTGGCTTTTCAATTGATCGTAAAAGGAGTGCTTGCTAATTAATTTTGAGATAAGATTTGAAATTAATGCAACAAGCATAATATAAAAGATAACATTGTGACTGTTTGTCATTTCCAAAATAAGGATTGACGATGTAAATGGGCTTCCGGTTATACTCGTCAAGCAACCTGTCATACCACATAAAATAACAAGATTGGTTTCATTACCCGAAAGGTGGAACCAACTTGCAAATACGGCTCCAATACTGGCTCCTGCACTTAAAGCAGGTGCAAATATTCCACCTGAAACTCCGGTTGTAAACGATATAACAGGCCCAATAATCCTTAAAATCGGGATATACCATTCTAAATGTTTTTGGCTTGTAAATAAAGTGGAAACCATGATTTCCTTTCCTGATCCGAATGTTCTTACGTCGATAAACACGGCAAGAGAAGCGATAACTAACCCACAAATGATTGCGTAAAGAATATGCTGATGTTTCTTTTTAAATTTTTCTTTCTTTTTAAGTATATATATAATTATTTTACCCATTCCGCTTCCTACGAAACCTGTAACAATTGCCAATGGAATTAGCGTTACAATAGTAAATGCAGAAATTCCTTCTAATGTAGGATACCCGAGGTATAAATACGGACCAAGAAAGACTAACGCGGTTAAGCCTGCAATTATTACACCTGTTAATAGTGCTGATTTGAAAAAGCTAAAATGCGTTTTTGTTAATTCTTCAATCGCAAATACAATGCCTCCTAACGGCGTATTAAATGCTGCAGCAAGGCCAGCTGCTGCACCAGTGACTATCATATTTTGTTTTGAAATTTTTGGATACCAGGAGGGTAATAAGTCATTTATTTTTTTAAATATAGAAGCGGAAATCTGGATCGTCGGACCCTCCCTTCCAATAACCCCACCTCCAAACACAGCAATTAAGCTTGAGATTATTTTTATGAAAATAATTCTTAAACTTACCAGTGAGTTTATTTTATAGTAGTGCTTTGGATTTGATAATTCGATCGCTGCGCTTACCTGTGGTATACCGCTACCGCGTGAAAAAGGAGCATATTTTGATATGATCCACCAACTTAAAACAAAACATGTTGGGGTAATAAAAAAAAATACCCAGTCTGCTTTCGCGAAAATGACACGAGTTCCTAATTCAGCCAATGAAAATAACTTTGCATATAAAACAGCAATTCCTCCTGAAATCAAAGCGGCAGCCCAAAAGGGCATTGCATTGAGTATATTTTTTTTTAGTTTTTCATTGTTTATTAAATCAAATTTTGACTTTAATAGTTTTCTTATTTTATTTAATAAAATCATGACCAAAGTTAAACAAGTTTCCGCATGGTTCAGCCCACGTCCATTATTTGCAATATTGCGTCACTGAGGCTTTATAGGCCATTTCCTGAAAAAAATGATGGTGTGGGCAGTACTTGTAATTGTATAAACAAATTGTAAATCTGTCGATCCGACGTTTGAGACGAGGGGAGCGATGTTGCACAATGACTGCGATTTGCTCGTATTACTCCAACGCAATGTTAACTATAAGCGCTAATCATAGTCCCGTTTTGTAATCTCCGTTTGGAAGAGCAAAATGCTTGCAATTTTAAGCACGCCAAAGATAAAATGATCAAAAATGTAATGCCTGTTCACTTTGAATGGACTACGCCAGGCCTGGTTAATGATGAACAAAGCCAGGAGATACAAAAAAGATGTTGATGCATTGCCTAAAAAATAAATCATGCCTTTTTAAAAATACCCTTTCAAAACTTCGATAAGTTTATCCGGCATAGGGCATCTTTTCATTTCTTTGGCATTCATGAAATATAAGGTCACAACGGCTGTATTCAGTAATTCATCAGATTCGTTGTAAATTTCGTGGTAAAAGACGATCTTATGATCGTCTCGTAATTCTTTTAAGATCGTTTTTACTGTTATAAGATCATCATATTTTGCCGGCCGCAAAAAGCGGCTGTGAATTTCAATTACAGGCATGATAACGCCCATCGCTTCAATATCCTTATAGGTATAACCTATCTGCCTGATCGCTTCCGTTCTTGCGATCTCGTAGAACTGGGCATAATGCCCATGATAAACCACACCCATCTGGTCTGTAAGGGCATAGTGTATCCTTATCTGTGTTTCTGTCGTGAACATAAAAAAGTTTGAAACTATGTACTGTTATCCTGCATTTCGTATCCCGAAATTACTTCCCGATCATTCCATCTACACTTACTTTCCCAGGTCCAACGATCAATATAGCAGCATAAGCTGCCATATAAAGTGTGGCCGTTTCACCTTGTCCGAAAACATCTCCGTTATGGGCTTTAAATAAAGCATAACCCATACAGATGATCACAGGGATGCATGCCATACGTGTAAACAACCCCAATACGATGAACAATGCACAAAAGAATTCAGCAAAAACTACCAGAGCCGTTGTTACTGAAGGTCCCATACCGAAAAGCGATGGCATGTGTTGTGCCGTATCGGTGAAATGAGAAAGTTTGCCATACCCGTGGTTCATCAATAAGATACCGAACACAAGCCTCAGCAACAACATAGTAAAATTAAAAGCACCGGCAGAATAATTTGTAGAAAAAAGCTTCTTCATTGGTAATTGGTTTTTGATTTGGTTGTAAATGTAATGAACCAACAGTGAAAAATGTCCTCACAATTTAAATTTTCATGAAATTCTTTTATCAATCCTTTAACAGCATTTTAAAAATAGATTCGTTTTGTTTACAAACATATCAACATGTCTTAATTTCTTTGGAATAATGTTTGTTGATATCAGTAGTACATTTGCAACCGGTAAACATTAATTAACCCACATGATCAAAAAAATGCTTTTGTCGCTCTTCGTTTCGATGCTCTCTGTTATATCCTTTGCACAGCCCAGTCATGCCATCATTGATCCCGAAACAAAATACAAAGAAGTAAAAGAATTGTTTGTGCGGGAACAATATGCACTTGCTTATCCACTATTGAAAGAATTAAAGGCTGCATATCCTGATAATACCATCAGCGACCATACTTATATCAATGATGATGTTAATTTTTATTACATCGTTTGCGAATTAAAACTCATGCAGCCGGTTGGAAAAGCAGATGCTATTCAATACATCCATGCAGTCAATAACCAGCCACGCAGGGAGATATTAAGTTTTCACCTGGCTCACTACTACTTTTTGAACGACGATTATAACAATGCGATCGCAACTTTCGATGAGGCCGGGTATGATAATTTGAGCAATGACCAGATAGCTGATTCGAAATTTGAAAAAGCGTATGCTTATTTTAACCTAAAGAATTTTGAAAAAGCAAAGCCCTTGTTCGATGAGATCCACCAGCTTCCATCCAATAAATATTATATACCTGCCAATTATTATTATGGTTTCATTGCTTACCACGACAAGCAGTACAATGAAGCATTGAAATCATTCAAGCTCGTTGAAACCTTCGATGAATATAAAGGTGTTGTTCCTTACTATATTGCTGAAATTTATTATTTCCAGGGCAAGAAAGAGGAAGCACTTACGTATGGGGAAAGTGTACTTACCCGTGGCTCTTCTTTGTATTATGAAAAGCAATTGAAATTACTGACAGGACAGCTATATTTTGAAAAACAAAATTTTAAAAAAGCACGTCCGTTATTAGAAGATTATGTGAATGGCAGCAACAAAGTTAGCAAAGAGATATTGTATGAACTCAGTTACTGTTATTATAAGGAAGACAATTACGAAGGAGCGATCAATGGGTTTAAACAGCTAAGTAATGAGCGAGACTCGATGGGGCAGAATAGTATGTACCTGCTGGGCGACCTCTACCTCAAAACAAAGCAGAAAGCGAATGCAAGGAATGCATTCCAATATTGTGCGTATAACAACAGCAATGCAAAGCAACAAAAAGTATCAAGGTTCAACTATGCCAAGCTTTCGTATGAACTCGGGTACCAGGATGTGGCCCTGAACGAGATGAAGAAATTCCTGAAAGATTATCCTGGTTCTGAATACGATACGGAAGCGAAGGAAATTCTGGTAAACCTGCTGGCAAACACAAACAATTTCAGTGATGCATTGTCTTTGTATGAATCTTTTGATAAGCCCACAGTCTCCATGCAGAAAGTTTATCCACGTATTTTGTACGGACAGGCCATTGAGTTTATCAACGACCAGCAATTAGACAGGGCTGATGTGTTACTTGATAAAATTTTAGCCAACAGCAATTCCGGCAATATTATTCCTTACGCAAATTTCTGGAAGGGAGAGATCGCTTACCGGAAACAAAATTATGACGCAGCTATCAGGTACCTGTCGGTTTATTTACAATCAAATGCACCTGCGCAGGGCGAAGCAAATCAGGCCACTGCAAAATACAATACAGGCTATAGCTTTCTTCAAAAGGAAAATTACAAACAGGCATTGAATTATTTCGAACAGGTATCTGTCAAAAGCACCACCGCAGCATCGGCCATGGAACAGGATGCGTACATACGGAGTGCAGATTGCTATTTCATGCTCAGAGATTTTGCAAAAGCAAATACCATGTATGAGCATGTGATCAACAATGCGCTGATACAAAGTGATTATGCAATGTTCCAGAAAGCATTGATCGCAGGTATTAAGAACAGTTCGGAGAAGATCAGAATATTAAATACAATGGCACGGCAATATCCCAAAAGCAGTTTGTTACAGGATGCGAATATGGAGACCGCTAGTACTTATATTGCCGATGAAAAATTCAGGGATGCGGTTCCTTACCTGAATAATATTATTTCATCTACAGAGGGAGGAGGGCTTAAACCTAAAGCTTATCTAAAACTCGGGCTTGCTTATTATAACAGCAATGATAACAAGAATGCATTGAGCACCTACCAAACGCTTATTCAGAAATACCCGCAATCACCGGAGTCGGATGAAGCGCTTGGTATCATCAAAGATATTTATGTAGAAGAGGGAAGGCCCAATGATTATGTTGACCTGATGCGTAAAAATGGTATCAATATTTCTGTTAGTGAAGAAGATTCGCTTACTTATTCTGCAGGCTTCTTAAAATATAATAACAATGATTGTGCCTCAGCAATCAATGGTTTTAATAATTATATCAACCGGTTCCCTAGTGGTTCCTATATCATCGATGCATATTTCCTGCGGAGCGATTGTTACCAGAAGAGCAAAGATTGGCAGAAAGCATTGGAAGGATATGAATATGTGAACAGTAAGGGACTGAACAGGTATTTTGAAAAAGCAACTTTGGAGGCAGCTCATATCAGTTATTTTGAGTTGAAAGATTATACAAAGTCGAAGAAATATTTTGAATCACTGAGAAGTAATGCAGTGAACCAGGATAATCAACTGGAGGCATTGCGTGGACTTGTACGCAGTTATTATTTATTAAAAGACTACAGTTCTGCCAATGACGCTGCAAAAGAATTGCTGACAAAAAAAGGCCTCAGCACTGATGATAGATCAATCGGCTTCCTGGTCTTGGGTAAATCGCAGCAGGTTGCCAACGATTGCAATGCGGCGATCACATCTTTTAAATCAGCTGCAGCCATTAATAAAACAGCCTGGGGTGCCGAAGCCCGTTATGAGATCGCCAATTGCCAGTTATCACTAAATAATTTAACTGCTGCCGAAAAAGCGGGAATGGCAGTTATCAAAGAAACCGGTTCTTATGATCAGTGGGTTACGAAGTCGTATATATTACTGGGCGATATATTTATGAAACAAAAAGATTATTTCAATGCCAAAGCGACTTATGAAAGTGTGGCAAAGAATGCGGCCATTCCGGAATTGAGAAACGAGGCACAGCAAAAATTAGATGCAGCTACTGCAGAAGAGAAACAAAATTCTAAAATCGGTAATTGATTAACATGAACTTTTTAAAATTTTCAATTCCTAATAAGATGAACAGCATGTATAGAAATGGTTTTTTACTATCGATCGGTTGCCTGCTATCTGTTGCAGTAACGGCACAAAAGGATACGACAAAACAATCCATCAATATCAATTCTTCCTATAAGCCGGTATTACGCAATGCAGTGAAGATTAATTTTTCAGGATCGCAATTGATGTCAGATACAGCTACCAGTGTGCGACCTTATATTATACCCGCACAAAATCTTTTTTATGCCTATCAGCCAATAGCATTGAAACCATTGGCATTGCAGCAGGATTCTAATCTTTACCTCGGTGGCCGCAATTTTGTAAAAGCAGGTTTTGGTAATTATACAACGCCGTTTGTTCAGGCAGGGCTTGGCTTTGGCGATGGTAAAAACTATCTCGTGAATGTGTATGGAAAGTATATATCTTCTAAAGGAAAGATCAAAAACCAGGATTATGCACAGTTTGATGCAAAAATAGCAGGCAGTTATTTTTTGAAGAAAACAGAAGTATATGGTTCAGCAACCTGGAGCAGGCATGATTATGCTTTATATGGATATGATCATCTTCTGTATGACTATAAAAAAGCCGATGTTAAACAACATTTACAGGATATTACCATCAGGGCCGGTATCCGCAATACGAATGTTACTGATTTCAACATCAACTACAATCCTGCTATAGAATTGAATATTTTTTCCAATATTGAAAAACTAAATGAAACTACTTTCATTGTTGATGCACCGGTTGAAAAAAAATTCGGCGAAAGTTTTGCAGTAAAAGTTGATGCAAGAGCAGATATTACAAATTATTATACCAAAGGTTATATTCCAAACAACTACAACTTCAGTAATAATGTAGTACAGGTTGCGCCGTCGCTTGTATATACTACGCCGAGGTTGAGTATAAATGGCGGTATTACGCCAACCTGGAGTAACAGCAAGTTTGAATGGTTGCCAAATGTTTATGCCGAATTCCAGGTGAAGGAGAAGGTATTTATGTTACAAGCCGGATGGGTTGGCCGTTATGTTAAAAATACCTACCGAAATTTAAGTACGGTCAATCCATACCTTGCTACGCTTACTTCGCAAACAAATACAAAAGAAGTAGAAATTTATGGCGGTATCAAAGCGAGCCTTGGCAAGCATTTTAATTTCAATGCAAAAGCTGGCTATGTTAGATACAATGACCTGCCATTCTTCATCAATGATACAGCAACAGACAGTAAAGCCTTTGTGTTGGCCTACGAGCCTACGGTAAATAATTTCCGCATTCATGGCGACCTGAGTTATATCATGCAGGAAAAATTTACTGCAACTGCGGGTGTTACTGTAAATGGTTATACAGGATTGGATGCAAATGCAAGGGCGTGGAATACCATTCCGCTTGAAATTACCGGGTCATTGCGTTGGTGGGCATTCAAACAGGTAATGCTGAAGGCAGATTTTTATATGTTTGGCGGTGGAAATTATTTAGAGAAAGGAAACCTGAGCTATAAGTTTAAATCAGGTGCAGACCTGAGTGCAGGAGCAGAATTCAGTATCACCAAACAATTCAGCGCCTGGCTGGATGTAAATAATATCTTCAATAATAAATATGAACGCTGGCACCGGTATGAAGTGTATGGCTTAAATTTATTGGGCGGAGTGCGGTTCAATTTCTAACTTCGGCACATATTTATTTATATGGAAGAACTGATCGCATTATATCTTTTTAAGCATAAAAAATGCCCCTTGCCCGAGATTGGTACTTTGCACGTAATTGAATCAAATGCTGTTGCCTGGTATGCAGAAAAAAAAATTGAAGCACCGGTACCTTCGGTGAAATTAAGTGGGCAGGTTACAGAAACGGAAGATCTGATCAGTTTCATCAGCAACCGGAAAGATATTAGCAGGGAAGAAGCAATGGTTTCTCTTACAGAATATTGTACAGCACTTCAAAATATGGACGCATTTGGGGAAACCAAATTAGCCCAGCTCGGGAAATTTTATGTGAATGCAGATGGCAACCTTATATTTAAACCAATAGAATTACCTGCCGCATTAGTGCCGCCTGTTTATGCAGAACGGGTATTGCACCCGATGGCATCTCATACTCTGGTTGTAGGTGATAAAGAGACAACCAGCGCTGATATGACAGCTTATTATGCCGATTCGGAAGATACTACGAAAAGTAAATGGTGGATTTTTGCTCTCGTATTTGCGGCAACGGCCATCACCGCAATTGTATTATTCCTGAATGAAAAAAATCATTCAACTACATTTGGCAACAAAAGTCAAATACAACCCACTCTCACAACTATCACCTATCGTGTTGCCGAATGATGAATAAAATGTTTTTCTTTGCAACCACAATTATTGTTGCATGATACATTATTCAAATTGTCCTGTTTGCCAGACCGGCTCGGTACGAAGCGTTTTAGCTGCAGCGGACAATACGGTTTCTCATAAAATCTTTGACATATGGGAATGCAGTGCCTGTAATGCCAGGTTTACACAGGATGTACCGGAACAGGATGCCATTGGCGTTTATTATGCAGCAGAAAGTTATATCTCACATAGTGATACAAAGCAGGGATTTATCAATAAGGCTTATCATACAGTGCGTAAAAGAACCCTCGCTTCCAAGTTGGGACTGGTTCAAAAAGAAACCGGCAAAAAGCAAGGGAATATATTGGATATCGGTTGTGGCACAGGAGCATTTTTGCATACCATGAAAGAAGCAGGGTGGAACGTAACCGGACTTGAGCCGGACGAAACTGCACGTGCAAAAGCAACCGCACTTTACCAGGTGGAGCCACTTCCTTCTCCTGAACTTTTTAATTTAAAGCCTCGTAGTTTTGATGCAATTACCATGTGGCATGTATTGGAACATGTTCACCAGTTGCATGAATATATTGGGCAGTTGAAAAATCTTTTGGCTGAAAAAGGAAGGATATTCATAGCAGTGCCGAATTATACATCCAGAGATGCACAGTCGTATAAAGCGAATTGGGCTGCTTATGATGTACCCAGACATCTTTATCATTTCTCGCCCCAAAGTATGAAGGTATTAATGAAGCTGCACGGCCTGGACGTAATAAAAATGAAGCCGATGTGGTTCGATGGTTTTTATGTGAGTATGCTAAGTGAGCAATATAAGAACGGTAAGGGAAATATAGTTGCTGCTTGTTGGAATGGATTGCTGTCAAATATCAAAGCGATCTTCAATATTGAAAAATGCAGTTCGGTTATTTATATAATTTCCAAAACTTAACACACTCATTCTGCGAATTGTTCGTTCATCATTCGTAAGAGCGCAGGTTATAATTTTACCTCAAATAATTTCGGCCAACGCTTACCGGTGATCAACATAGTTTTGGTTGTGCTGTCGTATGCAATACCATTCAATACATCTGTACGGCCGGGCACATTATCTGAATCCTGCAATAAATTCGCAAAGGTCATTTTACCAACTACATGGCCGCTTTCGGGTTCTATCTTTACAATATCATCAGTTTGGTAAACATTTGCATAAATAAAGCCATCAATATATTCCAGTTCGTTCAGACTGTCAATTGGTCCTTCGTTGCTCACTACAGATATAGTACTAAGAATTTTGAAAGTTTCGGGATCAACAAAATATAAATTCGAACTACCATCACTTACGATCAACTGTTTTCCATTATTGGTAATACCCCATCCTTCCTGGGCCCAGTTAAATGTTTGAACCGGCTTGTCAATATTATTGATGTCGTACACATAAACAATATGGCTCTGCCAGGTGAGTTGGTAAATTTTCCCATTGAATATATTGATCCCTTCGCCGAATATCTTATTGGTTCCCATCATATGCTTTTTTTCAATGGCGCCTGTTTTCCAATTGGTAATGCGCAGGGAAGACGTCTCAAAATCACCGGTTCCTTCATAAAGTTTACCGTTGAATACCTGCAGACCCTGGGTATAAGCGCTGGTATCATGGGGGTGCTGGGCTACGATCTTATAGGGAATAATTATGGGAGGTTTAAGTCCTACGTATGCTGGCTGAATGCTAGTGTCAGTTATGGTCGGACCGTCATCTTTGCCATTGTTACAAGCTGCCAGTCCACATAAAAAAGCTACTGCAAGTATAAGTCTCATTATGAAGATTTAATGCCGCAAAAATAATAAACTGTAGCGCTTAATGACAATTAATTGAAAATAAATGAATTAAATTTTTGTTATAGCGGAAAATAATATTTAGATTTGTTTAACCTCTGAGCCGAGCGTTTCCTACTTTTCCCCTAAAGATTGGCAATTATCAGGCTTTTTTACTTGAACCTCCAGCATTTAAACGCTGCGTTAGGTCATGTCCAATCCTTTGTTTAGCTGAACTGAACACCATATCTCTGGAAGATCATTTTTTAATTCACTTTTTGAATATTAAGAAATGAGATTACTAGTCAGCCTACTTATTGCTATTGTTACCATTCAAACTGCCAGTGCACAACGTAATTGTGGGACTGAAGATTATATACGCAACTTCTATAAGCCCGAGACGATGCGTCCGGGTGCTGTCAATGGCCATGCAAGGGATACTGTTCCAAACGAGATCATCTCCATCCCCGTTGTAGTGCATTTACTTTTCAACACAAATGAACAGAATATCAGTGATGAGCAGATAAAGTCGCAGCTTGATGTACTTAACCGCGATTTCCGCAGGATGAATACGGATGCTACAAACACGCCGGCAGCTTTCAGGCCAATGGCTGCAGATTCAAGAATCATGTTTTGCCTTGCCCAGGTTGCTCCCGATGGAAGGCCAACAAAAGGCATTATAAGAAAATTTACGGGTAAAGATTTTTTCCTGGGTGATGATGCCATGAAATATTCAGCCGCTGGCGGTGATGATATATGGGATCCAACCAAATACCTTAATATATGGGTATGTTCTTTATTCGGAAGAAGCCTGGGTTATGCAACTCCTCCGGGCGGCCCGGCAGATAAGGATGGTGTTGTTATAAATTTTGATGTTTTTGGAAAAACGGGAATTGTTAGGTACCCATATGATAAAGGCCGCACAACAACCCATGAAGTTGGCCATTGGTTAGGATTGAAGCATATCTGGGGCGATGATAATTGTGGTACAGATGATGTGGAAGATACACCAAGGCAATTGGGTTATAATTACGGCTGCCCTTCTTTTCCGCATGTAACAAGTTGCTCGCAAACGATCAACGGAGATATGTTCATGAACTTCATGGATTTTACCGATGATGCCTGTATGAATATGTTTTCAAATGGACAAAAACAAAAGATGCGTGGACTGTTTGCATTGGGCAATACAAGGAATTCATTTCTTAATTCTTTTGCATGTGATAGTACACTTGCTTCGGGAGCTCCTTTGCCCGATGATACCATTCCAACTGCAAAGCCGGACGCTGGTATTTCTATCTTCCCTAATCCTGTACAGGTAGAATTAACGTTCGTAGCGGTAAACGGGTATGAATTAAGCGGGAAAGTTTTAGCAATATATAGCACCCAGGGAAAATTGATCAGGCAACAAATACTTACTTCAAATAAAGAAAAAATAAATCTGGGTTCATTGGCTGCAGGGATCTACATTGCGAAGGTTGGTATAGGGGCAGATAAAAGAATAATGAAGATCATTAAATTATAAATGCACACTACTTACTACAAGGATTAATAGCAATTAGTAGTGCGCTGTAAATTTATATTACCGTTTTCTTATAGGTCACATTTCTTTCCAACAAATAATTCAATATAAAATCAAAGCAGGCTTTGTCTTTACCTATCATTTCGGGAGGGAAAACACCTGTTTCAGTGAATAGTTTATTAACCAACATGTTTACCGCTGCAGTGCATGTATAACCTGTCGTGCGGCTCATGGATGATATATTGGTAGCTGCATCATACTCATCGTACAATAAATATTCTACCTGCAGCGCTTTTCCATCCTTTGTGCCTTTGATCACGATCTTCATTAAAGTAAATTCTTCTTCACCGGGTTGCAGCTTCCATTTGTCGAATAATAAAGCAGAAGTAAAATCGATCGGCTTAATTTTTTTACCGCTCAAGCTGATCTCGTCGTGGCCGAAAAAACCAGCTTTCAGCAAAGCTTTCATCAGGTCGATATGCCCCGGGTAGCGAAGTGTTTTTTCTTTCATATCAGGTATATGGCTCATGGTAAACAAAATACTTCTCAGGCCATCTGTATTAAAAGATTCGAGTGTACCTACATTTTCAAAATCTATCAACTCGGTATCACTCATAGCAGGTTTGGTAACAATATGGCCATTCTCAACATAACGTGCAGGCCTGGTATATTCTTCGATCACATCCACGGGTGAAAAAGGAGCTTTGTATTCAAAAGGCTTTACACGTTTTTTCGGCAAGCCACCGACCATGCAATCAAAACTTTCAATCTTCATTTGTGTATCGTAATAGCCAAGGATAAGGTTACTCATGCCGGGGGCAACACCGCAATCTACTATGGCTGTTACATTATTTTGTTTTGCGAGCGCATCAAGGTCGAGTGCATTTTCGGGGAAGAAAGAAATGTCAACCACATTTTTACCTGCCCTGATAATAGCTTCCAGTGTTTTATATCCCATAAATCCTGGCACCGCAGATACTACCATATCGAATGATGCCAGCATGGTTTTGTAATCAGCATAGAGTGAAAGGTCTGCCTGCTGGCATTTTATGGAAATATTTTCTTTTAGATTGTCAAGATTTTTTTCACTGATATCAAAAGACGTAACATTGAAATTTTTAGACAGGTCTGTTGCAATGGCTGTTCCAACCATGCCTGCGCCGAGGATCGCTATATTCATACAATAAGTTTAGATTGATTGATTAAAAAAATAAAATCGAAGATTCAAATTGCGGAAACAAAAAAATAAGTTGAGATCCGGTACTTGAACCGCAATGGCGAAGTTCCATTCATCATAATGGAGATATAAGCTGATAGCCTGTAGAAGTTTGTATATGAGCGTGTGTGCATCACCCGATAAAAGTAGTTAATTTTTTAACCCTTTCTTAGCATCAATGGCTTTATTTTTGTTATCTATTAAATTAAATGCATTCTATGAAGAAACTTATCCTTTTTTTGATCGCTATTCCCCTCGCTATCGCTGTAAATGCACAAACACTTCAAGACAGGTTAAACAAGCTGAAAAAGAAAGACAGTACTGGTATTCTATCAACAGTTAGTAACAAATTACCATCCGGCAGTTCTTTGTCAAATGATGATATCATTAAAGGTCTTAAAGAAGCGTTAACGATCGGTACAGACAGCAGTTCAAAAAAACTAAGTAAGGTTGATGGATTTTTTACCAATGCAGCTATTAAAATATTGATGCCGGCAGAAGCAAAAAAAGCCGAAAGTACTTTACGTAGTATGGGTATGTCGCCGCTGGTTGATAAAGCGATCTTATCTATGAACCGTGCCGCTGAAGATGCAGCCAGTGGTATATCAACTATCTTCTGGGATGCCATTAAAAATATGTCATTACAGGATGGGTTGAGTATTTTACGCGGTGGAGATTTTGCAGCAACAGAATTCCTTAAAAAAAATACGACAGTAATTCTTACTGAAAAAATGCGCCCGGTTATACAGGCTTCCCTGGATAAAGTTAATGCAACATCTTATTGGAAAGATGTTTTTACCACCTACAATAAATTCTCCAGGCAACAGATAAACACTGATCTCACAGCATACGTTACAGGCAAAGCGATGGACGGTTTGTTTTATGAAATAGGATTGGAAGAACAGAAGATAAGAAAAGATCCGGCGGCACAGGTAACGGATTTATTGAAGAAGGTGTTTGCAAAATAATACATAGTTCATAGTTGAAAGTTCATTATTTAAACAAACCAGGATTTGAAGATAGTTCAACTTTTATACCGCCCGGCTATGAACTATTAACCTGCCTTAAACGAAGTACTATAAACTTTTCTTCAACCACCCCGTAATACTCATCCTCGGTTTATTAGTCAATAATACTTCGTGTTCCATTTCACTGCTTTTAAAGAATACTGCTTTACCGTTGTTGGGGGAAATACGTTGCTGATGATCGCTGTGCTGGATACACAATTCACCGCCATCGGCCAATTGCCATTCATCGTTCAGGTACATGATCATGGAATATTGCCTGCTGTCATCGTTGCGGAATTGGTCGATGTGTTTTTTATAAAAACTTCCCGGTTGATATAAAGTATAATGAAATTCATAACCTGTGATGCCGGTATAACAGGTATGATTCAAATGACTGACAAAATCATCCATTAAGTTGAAAAAATCATTTTCGTAGGCATTGTTGTGGCTACGGTCGAGCCAATAGATCACATCACTGCGGAATAATTTATCATGTACCACAAGGGTATCTTTTCCCGTTCCTGCAGAAACCAGTTTTTTATCTGCATAAAGACTGATTAGGTTTTCTTTAAGATGCGATGCCAGTTCATCACTTAAAAAATGCTCCGCCAGTCCCACTTTGTTGTCAATAAAACTATCGATGAGCGTATTAAATATCTTTTGCAATAAAATTATATGAGCATGCTGCTGGCAAAAATGCCTAAAAGTCAAACCTACTTCTTTTTCTTCGGATGTACCAAATTCAACTCAGCGATTAAATTCTTCGCGTCAGCATATTTATCAACAATGAAAAGAACATACCTGATATCTACCATAATATTTCTACAAATCGATGGATCATAATTGATGTCGCTCATCGTTCCTTCCCAAACACGGTCGAAATTTAAACCCACAAGGTTACCGTAAGCATCCAGTGCAGGGCTGCCGGAATTTCCTCCTGTTGTATGATTGGTTGCAATCAGGCAAACGGGCTGGCGGCCATTCTCTCCATATTGTCCGAAATCTTTCGCTTTGTATAAGTCGATCAGTTTTTTCGGCAGGTCAAATTCGTAATCACCGGGAACATATTTCTCCATTACGCCATCCATGTAAGTGTAGTAATTATATTTAACTGCATCTTTTGGTTTATAACCATTTACATTTCCATAAGTAACCCTTAGTGTGCTGTTCGCATCAGGATAAAATCGTTTTTCTTTAAACACTTCCAGTTGAGCTTCCATATAAGTACGTTGTAACTGGTTGATCTTCGGTTGCAGTTCGTTAAGTTTTGGACTCGCATTGGTGGTATATGTTTTAATCATATCAGTATAAAGCTTTAATGCCGGATCTTCTTTGATCTTATTCACAGCTTCGGATGCACTGCCTTCAAGTATTGTTTTTATCTTATCAAAAGAACTGAATGCAGTTTGAGCATACAATTTTTCAGCAACAGCATTGAAAGATTGTGCATTGTCATCTAACAATTGTTTTACAGCAGGAGAGATATACGCCGCCTGTTGTTTACTGACATACAATTCCATCAATGTTTCGAACATTTTCTTATCAACTTTGGTATCGTATTCTTTAAAAGTTTCATCAAGCTTATTCAAAACTTCTGTTCTTTTTTTGAGGTAGGTGGCTTCATCTTTTCCCAGTGCTGTAACCAGTGAATTCATATCAGCAGCTATTCCCAATAATTCAATTTTTGGAATAATTTCATTGATGTAATCCCTTGCATAACCGTAAGGTTCTATTTCAGTATAAGCTTTTGAAAGATCATCTAAAAGATTACCATATTTATTTTTCCAATCCACATTTGCATTCACCCTTTGCATAAAAGCATCTTCATAATTTTTTTTCTTTTGCAGTGCATTGGTAGACGTAAGTCCGAGCACTTCACCCTGCCATTTTTTATAGGCGTTTTCAATGCCGGCATATTTGGCAGCATATTGTATTTTAATATGTTCATCAGCACGCATAAAACTCATCAGCACCTGCAATGCTTTTCCCCTGATCTCGATCTTCGCAGGATCGCTGACAGCCATGATCTGTTTTACAGCCGCAGCACTCAGGTATTCTTTTGTATTTCCGGGAAAACCGAATACCATCGTGAAATCACCTTCTTTTAAACCATCCAGAGAGATTTTTAAAGAACGTTTTGGTTTGTATGGAACATTGTCAGGAGAGAATGCTGCAGGTTTGTTATTCTTATCGGCATAGATCCTGAACATAGAAAAATCGCCGGTATGACGTGGCCACATCCAGTTATCAGTATCTTTTCCAAAATTACCAATGGAAGAAGGAGGCGCTCCAACAAGCCTGATGTCTTTATAGGTTTCTGTAACAAATAAAAAGTATTTATTGCCATCGAAGAAAGGGCGGATGAACACGTCTTCGTAGGTTTCTTTTTTATAATCTTTTTTAAGCTGATTGATATTTTTATCAACCTGGCTTTGCCTTTCTGATTCTGTAATTGAATGGTTCACGTTGGCCAGTACATCTTTTGTTACTTCTTCAATGCGAACGATGAATGTTGCGAATAAGCCGGGATTCTGCAATTCCTGTCCGTAATTGTATGCCCAAAAACCGTTCTGAATATAATTATTGGTTACCGATGAGTGGTTCTGTATGGCATCAAAACCGCAGTGATGATTGGTGAGTAACAAACCTTTATCTGAGATAACTTCAGCCGTGCAGAAACCGCCAAAACTTACGATAGCGTCTTTAAGGCTTCCGTTGCTGATGCTGTAGATATCTGATGCATTGATCTTCATGCCCAGTTTCTTCATATCCTTTTCATTCAATGCCTGCAATAGCTGTGGCAGCCACATGCCTTCATCGGCAAATGATTTCAAACAAAAAATGCCCAACAAAAAAATGGTAGTGATGATCTTTTTCATACAGAATCGTTTGAAGCAAATGTAGGAAATTGTTTATTGTTGAAAGTTGATAGTTTATGAGTGGCCGGAAAAACTAAAAATTGATAAAAGCTATTAATAATGAGCGTAAATAATTTAATATTATTTAATCATTGATCCATGCAAGCGATGCTGTACAAGTGTGCGACGCAAGGATGTTGCTATGGAACCAATTGTTGGGAAAATAAAAAAAAGGATCATGTTTGGATGATCCTTTTTTTATTAATTATTAGATAATTCAGTTGATAAAATCAACATGTTAACGCTGTCAACTTAAAATCTATAAATCTATCGCCTCACCATAAGCAACCGCTGTAGCTTCTTTCAAACCTTCGCTCATGGTTGGGTGTGGATGAACTGCATTCAATATTTCGTGACCGGTTGTTTCCAGTTTACGGGCAACAACAGCTTCAGCGATGATCTCTGTAACATTCATACCAATCATGTGGCAACCTAAGAATTCGCCATACTTTGCATCGAAGATCACTTTAACAAATCCTTCTGTTGCACCGGCTGCGCTTGCTTTACCGCTTGCCATGAATGGAAATTTACCAACTTTGATCTCATAACCAGCATCCTTAGCCGCTTTTTCCGTATAACCTACTGATGCAATTTCCGGACTGCAATAAGTACAGCCTGGAATGTTATTGTAATCCATTGGCTCTGGTTTGTGGCCGCTCAGGTGTTCTGCTGCATTGATTCCTTCTTTGGTTGCAACGTGCGCCAATGCCTGTCCGGGAGTACAATCACCAATCGCATAAATGCCCGGTACACTGGTCTGCTGGTTTGCATCCACAATGATCTTTCCTTTTTCTGTTTTGATACCCAGTTGCTCCAGTCCAATATTTTCAAGATTAGCAATTACACCCACGGCGCTTAATAAAATATCTGCTTCAAGCGTTACTTCGCCATCGGCAGTTTTTACCGTAGCTTTTACGCCTTTGCCAGAAGTATCAACCTTCGTTACTTCGCTGTTGGTCATAATGGTCATGCCCTGTTTCTTAAATTGCTTTTCAAGTTCCTTGCTGATATCTTCATCTTCAACAGGCACAATCCTGGGCATAAATTCTACGATGGTAACTTTTGTTCCCATACTGTTGTAGAAATAGGCGAACTCGGAACCAATCGCACCGCTTCCGCAGATGATCATAGATGCAGGTTGTTCTGGTAAAACCATCGCGTCCCGGTAACCGATGATCTTTTTACCGTCCATAGGCATGGAAGGCAATTGCCTTGACCTGCCACCCGTAGCGATGACGATATTTTTTGCTTCTACCACCTGTTTTGTATTATCGGCTGCAGTTACTTCTATTTTACCGGCAGCAATCAGTTTACCAAAACCCATGATCACATCGATCTTGTTCTTTTTCATGAGGAATTGAACACCCTTACTCATTTTATCGGCTACACCGCGACTGCGTTTGATAACGCCGCCAAAATTTGCTGTTGGATTGCTTATATTGATACCGTAAGATTCTGCATGTTTTGCATATTCATATACCTGTGCACTTTTTAGAAGCGCTTTGGTTGGTATACAGCCCCAGTTGAGGCAAATGCCACCCAGGCTTTCTTTTTCAATGATCGCTACTTTTTTTCCGAGCTGACTTGCCCTTATTGCTGCAGGGTAACCACCGGGGCCACTGCCGAGCACTATTAGATCGTATGCCATTTGTTTACTTGTTTATTGGTTTATTTGATTTAGCTAACAGCTTTTCGACTGCGAAATTAGTTTGAAATAGGGGATTAGCCAAAAGCTTGTTTTAACCCATTTAACCTTTCCTTTTTCGGGTAGCATAGGGATAATCCGTAATTTTAAGGTTATGAAGAAATTATTACAAATTGCGTTGTTTATTGCCACAGCAGTTGCAGCCCGAAGCCAGTCGATTCCGAAATGGAAGATGACAGATGTTGAAAAATACATTGCCAACGGAAAGGGCGATATTCTGGTCATTAATTGCTGGGCAACTTTCTGCAAACCTTGTGTGGCAGAGATACCTTCCTTTATTAAAACCGTTGATAAATATAAAGCCCGGCATGTAAAATTGCTGCTTGTTAGCCTCGATCTTCCTTCTTATTACCCGGCAAAGATTGCCACTTTTGCTAAGAGCCACCATTTTAAAACAAATATTGTTTGGTTGGATGAAACAAATGCCGATTATTTCTGTCCGAAACTGGATAGTAGCTGGAGTGGTTCTATTCCAGCGACATTGATCATAAATACCAAAACAGGTTACCGTAAATTTTTTGAGGAAGAAGTTACTGGGGAAGTATTTGAAGCGGCATTAAAAGAAGCAATAGAAAAACCCGCAGTGAGTAAAGCTGCGGATCATTCTTTTGATCCTTCTATCAACGAGCCAGGATAAACGTAGATTTCATATCGATATCGCTGAGTATAATTCCCTCGTAAAAAATATGCTAGCTATTTTGTAATGCAATTATTTTATTTGATATAAGGGCTTTGTCTGTTGCAGATTTTGCGAGTGCTAAAGCCTTACCCAAATGCTCCAATGCAATATTTTTGTCGATTCCTGTATAAAGTTCTGCAAGCAGTGAATGGTATAAATGATTACCTGCAAGGCCAAGTTTTTCAGCTTCTGCGATTGCAGTTTTTTTTCCATTCGTCATAGATAATGCATAGGTCCTGTTCAATGCTGCAATCGGTGAGTATTCTATTTGCAATAAGCGGTTATAGAGTTGAAGTATATTTTCCCATTTTTCTTTTGTGTTATTTTTGATGGTATGCCAGTAAGCGATACCGGCTTCCAAATGATATTTCGACAAGGTATTTCCCCTGGCAGCTCTGTTTAAAAAATATTCTCCTTTGCTGATAAGTTCCTGGTCCCATAAACCCTCATCCTGCTCCTCGTATAAGATCATATCCCCGTCTTTATTCATTCTTGCTTCAAAGCGTGAGGCTTGAAAGCACATTAATGAAAGCAGTGCATTGATGAAAGGTTGATCGGTTGATTCATTTTCTATCAATAAAAGGCAAAGCCGCATTGCTTCCAGGCATAGTTCTTTGCGCAAGCCGCTGTTTTGGCTGGCAGAATAATATCCTTCGTTGAAAAGCAGGTATAATGTGGTGGCTACGGTTTCAAGCCTTCGGCCAATTTCAATTTCATGGGGCAATGCAACAGTTACTTTTTCAGCTCTTAATTTTTCTTTTGCCCGGAACAATCTTTTATTGATGGTTTCTTTATTTGATAGAAATGCATCGGCAATTTCGTTGATACCAAATCCGCAGAGTATTCTAAGCGATAGCCCGATCTGTGCTTCTGCAGGAATCGCCGGGTGACAAATAGCAAACATCATCTGCAACTGGCTGTCGGCAATATTTTTATTCGACAGGTCGATCTCAATTTCATGGGAAACGGTTGATGCATGTTTTATTTCCGCAATGATCTTCTGACTGAAAACGGCATTTCGTTTCAGGTAATCTTTGGCTTTATTCTTAGCAACGGTATATAACCATGCAGTGGGGTTTTCAGGCAATCCTTTCAGCCCCCAGGTTTCAGAAGCCAGTAAAAAAGTATCACTGGTAATGTCTTCAGCAATTTCAATATGTTCAATACCAAATAATTTACAAAGTACAGAAACGATCTTTCTGTATTCTGATCGGAATAAATGTGGTAAGATGGTTACTTGTTCCATAATTAAAAGCCCCTGAAAATTACAGAGGCTTTTGATATTTTAGATGACATCTTTTTTTGCCTTTACATAGAAGATACAATCTCCCTTACTTCAACATTGCCTCCAGATTGAAAAATGGGGCAATCTTTGGCCAGTTCGGCAGCTTCTTCAAAATTTTCAGCCCTAACTGCTGTATACCCGCCAATCAATTCTTTTATTTCTGTGTATGGGCCATCTGTAACAACATTGCCCGGCCTTACAACCCTTCCTTCAGATCCCAACGGGTTCCCTTTGTCAACCAATTTGTTTTGGGCAGCGATGCTGCCAATCCAGTCCATCCATTGTTTCATAACAGCCTGCATTTCTTCAGGAGAGCCGTTGGGAACTGACTTATAGTCGTTTCTGTATACAAAAAGGAAATTTTTCATTTTATAATATTTTATGATTAAAAACCAATGACGATCGGCCGTTCTGAAATTGGACAAGTATTTAAAGATATTTTTAAAAAAGTTGAAGACTGTTGGCGATCACAGTGCTGGCTTTTTTACAAACCTGATCTTAGTATACCTGAATACCTTTGCCTTGGCCAATGATTCCTCAAGTTTGACAGTCCCTTGCGGGTAATCTTCTTTTTCATAAAACTGCCCCGTAACCACAATGTTTTCTTTCTCAAATTGAAAAAAGCTGTCCTCAAAATTCAGATCAGCATTGGCTGGTTCAATAAAAATATGATGTGCTAAAAAGCCGCTATCCCTGAATCTGGCAGCATCGGTAACTTCTATCCAGTCAGCACTGGCACAACCCCAAAGGGTATATTGTAATTCCAATGTCTGGATGTTGGATTCTAATTTATTGGCAGGGTCACTAATGATCTTTAAATAACGGTTTTTTGGAATGCTGTCTGTGGATGTTGGTTTAACAGTAGCAGCTGCCTTATCAACATTACGCTGGCAGGAAAATGCAGTGGTCAGCAATATCAAAAAAAGATATTTCATTTTATATTTTTAGCTGGAGCCTTTTTCTGCCTTATTCTATCTCTACATCGTGGTTATTCAAAAGTCCGGCAATACCATCCTGGGAATTTTTTTTTATTTCGGTTTATCGTTGGGTCGATCGGGTAATTCTAGGCTATACGGAGGTCGGCGTTTTCCAGGGTTGTTTGATCAAAAATTGCCCCAAACAGGTCGCAGTTTAAAAATGCTGCACTACCCAGGTCACGTTCAGCGAAATTGTTTCGTTAAAGGTTGAATTTTCGAATAGGATATTTTCAACTTCATCCTGTAAAAAGAAGATAAATTCAATATACAACCTTTGAAATTAACTTTGAAAAAAAGTTCCCTGCATTTGTCGAAATGGATACCCAATAAATTACAATCTATGAAATTGACATCCCTGCGTGTACAGTTTGTCAGGTTGGTTGAACTGAAATTACATTCGGTAAACAATAGTTACGCTTGCAGAACATGTAAAGAATACGATGCGCCGGACTTCATAGAAAAGCCTTAAGAGTCACCTCATTTATTAAAAACACTCTGGCATTATTTAGGAGCAAATTGATATTTCCGTCATTGCGGTAACGAAGCAATTTTTTTAATTCACCGCAACGACGAATGTTCTGTACGTTTGCACGCTAAATAAACAATTCTATTGTCACGTCATGTGTCTGCAGGTCATTTAGTAATCGTACACGATTGTCTTGCTGTATAAGCCCATCAGTTTTAACAACCATTCTTTTTTCAGTAGCAACAGATTGTTTAAACCCAATATGATAATTTGTTTCCTTAAAACGATAATTGACGTCAAACGTCTTCCATTCTGCAGGCACACACGGTTCAAAGTACAAATGATCAGCTTCTTTTCTCAAGCCGATAAAGGAACCAATGATAAGCTGGTACATCCATCCTGCTGATCCCGTGTACCATGTCCATCCACCCTGGCCTTTGTGCATCGGCTCTGCGTAAACGTCAGCTGCTATCACATAGGGTTCTGTTTTATAAACGGCGATTTTATCAACAGTATTTCCGTGGTTCAACGGATTGATCATCTGCAATAGCTCCCAGGTTCTTTTGTGGTTGCCTGTTTTGGCAAATGCCATCAGCAGCCACACCGCAGCATGTGTGTATTGCCCTCCATTTTCCCTGACACCAGGCACATATCCTTTAATATAGCCGGGATTCATATTCGATTTATTAAATGGCGGATCAAATAATTGTATGAGCCCATCATCTTTTTGCACAAGGTGCTCATCAGCAGATTGCATGGCCTTTTTGATACGATCTTCATCACCTGCTTTCGACAATACGGACCAGCTTTGCGCAATAGAATCGATCTTACATTCTTCATTCTCTTTTGAACCTAATGGCGATCCATCATCAAAATACGCACGAAGGTACCACTCCCCGTCCCATGCATGCTGCCTGATATTTATTCTCAGGGCTTCAGCTGCTGCTTTGCATTTATTTGCAAATGGCTCATCTTTCTTTAATTGAGCAACCGGAATAAATTTTATCAGGATATCATAAAGAAAAAATGCCAGCCACACACTTTCACCTTTACCATGCATGCCTACTTTATCCATACCATCATTCCAGTCGCCGGATCCCATAAAAGGTAAGCCGTGTTCACCAAATTTTAATGCATGTTCAATAGCGATCATACAATGTTCATAAAGTCCTGCGGAAACATCGGATCTGATAGGCAGGTCATAATAAGACTCTTCCCCGTCATTCAGTAATCTTCCTTCCAGGAAATTCACCTGCTCATCCAGGATAGCTTTATCCGCAGTGGCATCTATATAATTTGCTGTAACAAATGGCAGCCAAAGGTAATCATCAGAGCAGGTGGTACGTACACCTCTGCCTCCAGGGGGATGCCACCAATGTTGCACATCTCCTTCTTTAAATTGCCGGGATGCAGCTAAGATGATCTGCGCTCTTACCAAAGCTGGTTGTGTATGTAGCAGAGATAATACATCCTGCAGCTGATCACGGAATCCGAATGCACCGCCTGATTGATAGAAGCCGCTTCTTCCCCAAATTCTGCTTGCCAGTGTCTGATAATTCAACCATCCATTTGCAAGTATGTTGAGTGCTTGATCGGGTGTTTTTATTTGTACAGCTGATAAGGTTTTTTTCCAGTATTCATAAACTTTTTCCAATGCCTGGTGGGCAACTTCAGGGCCTTCACTTGCTTTGATGATATCCAATACATGCGGCAAACTTTTACCGGCGCCAAGGCGGAAGATGACTTCTTTTTCTTCATCTTCACCAAGTGTAAATGCAACCTGTATAACAGCGCATGGATCTAACGCAGCACCTGTTTTGCCTGATAGCCTTGCCCGGTTTAATCCATCGGGGTTACTCATCGTACCATTGCGGCCGATAAATTCTGTACGATCGGTGGTGATTGTTTTATTCGTTCCATCCACATCAAAGAAGCCGATCCTGTTCTCAAATTCGTTACTGTAATGATTGCGGGCAAGAATGGCGCCGCTGCGTTCATCCAGTTCCGTGATGGTATGCATCTGGTACTTATCACGCAGGTCTCCCAATACCCATTCCACATAACCGGTAGCGGAAATACGCCGCTGCCTGCCTGAATGATTGCGGATCTTTATCACAATATATTTAACAGGTGCTTCAATATCAACATACATTGTCATCACCGAATCGATACCATCTTCACTGTGTTCAAATACTGAATAGCCGAAGCCATGCCTCGTGATATAAGCAGAATTACCGCGGCAGGGTAGTGGCGCCGGCGACCAGAGCCTTCCGCTTTCCTCATCCTTTAAATAAAACGCTTCTCCTTTCAGATCAGTGATTGGGTCATTGTTCCAGGGCGTAAGGCGTATCTCATGTGCATTGTCTACCCACGTATACGATTGGCCGCTTTCAGAAACAATACTTCCAAAATCCGGGTTGGCCAGCATATTGATCCAGGGTGCAGGGGTTCTGCTGTTTGCCGTTGTTGTAATAACATATTCTTTTCCGTCGGTTGTAAACCCACCAAGGCCGTTGAAGAATTCCAGGTCGGTCCGTGGTTCTACCTGTGTATCTACCGATGGGTAAAATTTTGTTGGACTGAAATAAGGAATAGCGGTTTTCAGCTTGTTTCGCTTATTCAACTGTTCTTCCAATGTTCCGTATTTATCAGAGATCACCACATGCGCCACTGCCTGGAACAGCAACCTGTCTTCATTAGATACCTGTTCTGCGGATCGTATAAAAATACCGCCGGGCTGGTCACGCAATTCATTGCCCATACCCGGAGTAATGAGGTCCTGTATCTGGTTATGTAAAACCTGTCGGTACCCACCATGATCGTCATTCCATATTACCAGGTCAACGATCAACCCCTTCAATCTCCAATAGGCATGCGCCTGTATCATTTGTTTTACGAGATCAATGTTATCTGAATCTTCAATCTGCACCAATACAATGGGAAGATCGCCGGAGATAGAATAGCTCCACAAGCCCGATTGGCCTCGCCTGTTCTTAATGATCACTGCAGGATCGGCCCTGAATAACTGGTTTGAAAATATGATAGAGCCTGCAAGCCTTGCATAAGATTGCGCATCCGCTTCTGTTGCATTTATCTGGTGTAAGATGACCTGGCTATGCGTCCATGCAAGTTCAAGTATACGATTGAAAAGGTGGCGTTCCTGGTATTTATCAATAAGGTCGTTGCAGGTTTGTTTTGTATCAGCCATGCCGGTGAGGATATCAACTGTTACAGATTCATTTCCTTCCAATACGATGCGGTATTGAATGGATACGATCGGGTCCAGTACCGATCCACTGCTGTTTTGCAAAGGATCTGTCTGTTTCATTATTTCAGGACTTTGAATAGTATTTCCCCGGCCAATAAATTTTTCCCTGTCTGTTTCAAAGCTGATGTTTGTAACCTCCGCATCATGCACTTTCATCAGGTGAAACATGAATGGATTTTTTTCCTCCTCTGATCTTGGCCTTCTTGTACATTGTATAGCATCCCGTTGCTCCCTGATCTCTGTCTGTACAAATAAATTACTGAAAGCAGGATGCGCTTTGTCTGTGGCAGGTGCAGCTAATACAACTTCTGAATAACTCGTTATTTCCAGTATTCTTTTTTTGCGGGACCTGTTTGTAATATGAACCCTTCGCAGTTCAACATCATCTTCCGGTGATACAACGATCTCTGTATGTGTTTCCAAATTAAAATCGCGGCGCCGGAATTCTGCACGGCCCTGTGAAAAAACAGCTTCATAGTTTTCTCCCTGTTGTAAACTGGGTTGATAGGCAGATGACCAGAACAAATTACTCTCCAGGTCGCGTATAAAGCAAAAACTTCCCCAGTTGTCGCAGGTGGTATCTTCACGCCAACGGGTAACTGCAATATTTTTCCATCGGCTGTAACCGCCACCGGCATTGCTGACCATTACATGGTATCTTCCATTCGACAATAATTGTATCTCAGGCACAGCGGTATTAGGCGTGTTGATGAACCTGACAGATGGGTCGGTGCCGGATACAATACTTGTATCTCCTGCATGCACACTGGGCGAGTAGAAAGTAGTTACCCTTGGTATTCTTTCCTGTAATAATAGCAACGCAGATTTTAAATGAACCTCGGATTCAAATCTTTCCTGCATAGGCCTGTTTAACAACAGGTATGATATTGAAAGCAATGACATACCCTGGTGATGGGCCATAAAGGATTGTATAACCGACCGTTTTTGTTTTCGTTGCAGGCGAACTGCTGTGTAATCTATGGCTTCATAGAAACCATATCGTCCTTCAAATCCTTCTTCTTTTAATAATTGCAGGTTTTCATAAGCCTCATTGGGAGCCACCATCAAAGACATTAAGGTTGAATAAGGTGATATTACCATGTCTTCTCCCAATCCACGTTTAAAACCTAAACCAGGAACACCAAATGCTTTGTATTGATAATTTAAACCGGCATCAACCATATTGTATCCCGACTCTGATATCCCCCAGGGTATATTGCGTTTCCTGCCATAATCAATTTGTTTTTGAATAACGGCCTTGTATGTTTGTTCAAGCAATGTGTTCTCATAGGTTGGCATTACAAGCAAAGGCATGAGGTATTCAAACATTGAACCACTCCAGGAAAGTAAAATAGGTGTAGAACCAATATTGGTGAGCTGGCGGCCCAATGCAAACCAACTTTCCTGCGGTAATTTTCCCTGAGCGATCGCTACGAAAGTTGTTAACCTTGCTTCGGAAGCCAGCAGGTCATAGTAACTGCTGTCCCTTCTTTGTTCTTCAACATTATAACCGATCGACAATAAATTTTGTGAACGGTCGTATAAAAAATCAAATTCCAGGTCGGCCAGCTCGAGGCATTTTGCTGACAGTTGTTCGATGGTGAGTATGATCTCTTTTGCACGCCTGGCAGCTTCTGTGATAGCTGCATTAAAGTTTCGTAGCCAATTTATTTCTGACTTGCTGTTATCATTTTTATGCTGCAGGATGATCTTTTGTAAAAGCACCCGCTCTATTAAAGCTATTTGTTTTAACGTTGGGATAGAGGGAAGTTCAGGAATGAGGTCATTAAATTTTTCTGGTATTTCTGTGAACAACGACCAGGGTGCCAGTGAATGAATGTTTTTGATCTGTTCATTGAGCTGGTCGAGGAATTTATTTGCCCAGTTGTCTTCATCTTCACCTGCCACGGGATCGAGTTCATTCAGTATTTCTGAAAAAGAGGCTTCGATCTGTTCCAGGTATTCTACTGTTTCGGTAAGCGATTGTAATTTGCCGGGATAAGTTTCTTCAATACCTTGCCTGAATTTTTTTAATCTTTCTTTTTGTTCGCTGTATTCGATCAATGTGTTGATGGTATCACAAAGGCCTTCAAAGAAGTTTTGCTCAATGATCTTTTTATCAGGAATTGATAACAGCCCTTGCTTTAAAGTAATTAAGTGGCCAGCCATGTTTCCGCTATCTACGGTAGAAATATAACGGGGAAACAAAGGTGCCAGCGATACCGTATCGTACCAATTGTATAAATGGCCGCGGTATCTTTCCATGCGTTGCATCGTATTGATCGTATTGCTTGTGCGCTCTATTAATTGCAATGCAGTGATATAACCGAAATCATAAGCGGTAAGGCCCGATAACAATGATAGCCCGATATTGGTTGGCGAGGTTCTGTGCGCAATCCTTTCTACAGGGTCTTCCTGGTAATTATCTGGTGGTAACCAGTTATCCTCTGCTGTTACAAATTTTTCGAAGAAACCCCATATTTTTCTAGCTATTATTCTTAGATAAACTGTTTGCTTTACAGATATATTTGTTCTTACCAATGCAAGGGGCCGGCTGACTGCATAAGCGACCATGGGAGCGGCCATCCAGAAACTAAGAAAGGGTAATGCAAAGAGAACGGCACCAGGATCATAAATGGTAAGGTATGCGTAAACGGTGATCGCTAAAAAAGGCTCGAACCACATTTTTTTATACGATCCGATAATGCTTACAGTCTTTTGTTGTGTGCTGCTGAACGGGTTCCATTCCAATAATTTTTTATGGGAAATGAACATGCGCCAAAGCGTAAGCAAAATAGCATTGGTATTTATATAAAATTCGTAAGGAAGGAAAGTAAGGTAGAGGATCTGTTGAATGAAACTGTTGAATGCAGATCTTCCTGTGTATATCAATTGTTGCACGAAAAGTACTTCCGGTGGTTTTCTCGACAATTCCCAACAGAAAGAAACGAATGAAGGGAGTAGGATGATGAGTGAAGTCATCAATGTCCAGAACCACGCAGCGGTTGAAAATGTCCATCCAAACAGGAATAACACTACCAGTGCCAGGGGCACCAGGCTTCTCCTCAGGTTATCAAAGATCTTCCATTTCGAAAATGCAGAGAGATGATTGCGGTGAAGTTTTTTATTGCTGTCGGGCACAAAGGGAAGTACCCAGTTGCCGATCTGCCAATCGCCTCTTATCCAGCGATGCCTGCGCTGCATATCTGTATAATATTGCAAAGGGTATTCTTCATACAATTGTACATCGGTAATCAAACCCGAGCGCGTGTAGCAACCTTCCAAAAGATCGTGGCTTAAGATTCGGTTCTCCGGCAACCTGTCTTTTAATGCATGTTCAAATGCATCTATGTCATAAATACCTTTTCCTATAAATGATCCTTCCTGAAAAAGATCCTGGTAAACATCTGAAGTGGCTTTGGTGTAAGGATCCGTACCTGGGTCATTGCCATGCAGGCGTTCATACAGTGAACTGGTATTTGCGGGTAAACTATTGGAAACCCTTGGTTGAAGTATACTATAACCTTCCGTAACCCTTTTCTTTTTTTCGTTATACTCCGGGCGGTTCAACGGATGCGACAGGCAGCCGATCATTTTCCAGGCAGTATCACGGGGAAGCTGCGTATCGGTATCAAGTGTAATGATATATTTTATAAAAGGAAAAATATTCCTGTCGGCAATAATCTCTGAAAAACAATCAGCTGAGCCGCCACGAAGTAATGCATTTAATTCTCCCAGTTTACCACGTTTTCTTTCATAACCCATCCATATCTTATCATGCGGATTCCATTTCCGCGGACGGTGAAAAAGAAAAAATGTATCATTAGACGGGCGCTGGTATTTTTGATTCAATGCGATGATCTTATTTTTTACTGATTGTATCAGTGCATTGTCATCAGGCGTATGTTCTGTTTTTGAATCCTTAAAATCAGTCAGTAAAGCAAAGTAAAGGTTGGCATCCCTGTTGGCCAGGAACCGGACTTCCAGTCCTTCAATCAGATGATCAATTGAATTGAGGCTTGTGATTATGGTTGGAATAACCACCATGCTTTTGGATTCATCGGGAATTCCTTTGAAGTAATTCATCCTTGGCAAAAGAGCCGGCTTATTCAAAATAGTACTCAGCCAGTTTACGATTGATACGGCAATATGGGTCGTAGCTAAAAATGACATCACACTAACGAGTATGAATAGTGGTTGTGTGATGGCTTCTTTGGAAGCTTCATTAATAAGTATCCAGCTAAAGAGGCTGCTGATCAGCAATATGGTACCCAGGTATACCAGCAATGGTGATCTTTTGACCATGCGGCCACATTTTTCAAAAGCGGTAAGTTTTGAGCCGGCAGCCTTTTCGGTGTTCAAATAACCTTTGCCTGTTAAGTAATACCCAACATGCGATCTTCTCGTATCGCCATTTGCTTCATGGGTTTCTTTTGCATAGCCTATTACGAGGTCGGCAATTTCTTTTTCCGGCTTACTGCTGCATCGTGCAATTTTTTCAACGGCATGCCTGTATTGATCACGTGTATGGAAATCCATTTTCTGATAGATGCCATCTATATCACGGCTAAGTGTAGCCTCAACAATACTGGTACTTTCAACAAAATCCCTCCAGTTGGTTGTATTGATAAAACGCAGGCTGCTGATGCTGTTACTTATGGAAACCTGCCCCGCTGCCTGCGCCTGGTTTTCCTGTTGAATCAATTCACGGCTGCTTAGTCCCATTTCCTGTAACCGTTGTTCTATCCAGTTCAAAGGCAGCGATAATATATTTCCTCTTTCCTGTAAGCGCCTTGTTAGTTCAGCAACAAATGTGCTTTCCATCGGTGGGTCAGATCTTGCCATATCGGCTATCACCAACACCAGGTTCTTGGGATCCTTTTCGGCAACCCCGATCATTTCATCGGCCCACTTGGTGGCTAGTGCTTTATTGGTTAATTCCTCGGCTATTTGTATAGAAAGACGCCTAAGATTTTCCAACAAGGCAAATCTCAGCATAATTGGTATTGCCCATAATTCACCGAGCTTTAAATAATTAACTGTTTGATAAGCACTGATAAAATCCGTGAGGCTGAAAATATCCACATGCCCGTCACTGTGAGAAATAATTTCCACAGCCATATCGTAAACACGCGGTAAACCTGCCGATTGCCCCTTTGAAAGTTGAGGTAAAGTTTTGCTATATCCTTTGGGTAAATGTTTTTTACCAGTGTAGATCTGCTCTTCGATCATGTAAAAATTATCCAGCAGCCATTCGCCGGCAGGGGATACCCGGCCATCTCCTTTCAGCGTATTCGTGAGTAATTCATGAACCTCAAGTAGTATATGTTCATTCTCCGACAGGCGCTTCAATAATTGCTCAGGGGCTTGACGGGTAATGAGAACATGCCTTTTGGCAAGGGTTACAGCATGTTGTTGCAGTTTTTCACGGGTGAAAAGTTCGGATCTTAATGGAAGTTTTTCCGAATCATTTTTTCCGGCAATACTTTCGCCAAAAAAAGGTTCAATAATATTTTTCTTCAATCTGGCAATAGCCTGTGGTAATAATTCAAAGAAATCATGCTGCTTATTTTTTTTGCCAAATACGCTCATGGATGTGTAAAGATTTAACTGTTAGTATATTGTGGAATGTCAGGGTATTTAACAGTACACAAAAACCGCTCCCGGAAAATGGGCCTTTGAACTTTTTCCGGGGAAAGGATACCTCCTGCCCGTTATAAATAGCAGTGGGGTTGTTTTATAGCTTGAATTTTGCTATCAGTTTTTAGATGGCTGATATCAATTTGTATCGAATATCGGGCGAGGTTTTTCTAATTCTTATAAGGGAACAGGATATTAAATGCATTATAGATACTCTGGTGTAAAATAGTTGCATGGTTTTCGTCTGGTAGAATGAGCAGGTCAACCTTTAATTTTTTATGCTTTGAATTTTTTAAGATCAACGCCAGTTGTTTCGCATCATTTTGCATGATCTTCTCCTCTTTCCCGCCCGCGGAAATGTAAACATAGCCTTGTGTCTCTTTTTGATCTTGCATAAGCGCAGCCGCCTGTGTGAGAAGGCTTTCATTGTCCCACCATAAACTCGGACTTACGATAAGATAATGAGAAAACAGGGCCGGTTTTTTGAGTAATATTTCAGTGGCCAGCAATCCTCCGAGTGACTGGCCGATGATGTATTTTGTTTCATTGGTTTTGTAGGTAGATTGAATGTACGGTTGCAATTCCGATTCAATGAATTTTATGAAGCTGTCGGAATGTCCTGTTGTCGGATAGGCTTTTTTAAGATCTTTCAGCTCTGTATGAAAAGTGAAATCCCTTTTCCTGTCTACATTTTCAATTCCGACAATAATAAAATCAGGCATGTTGAATGTCATGTTGAAAAATTGCACCAGTCCTGCAATGTGTAAAAAATCTTCCCCGGCGGACCCATCCAGGAGATAAATGACAGGGTAAGTTTTTTCTTTATCGTAACCGGATGGAAGATTGATATTCAGGATCCTGTTTTCCTTTAGAACTGCCGACTTAATAACTCTTCTTTCACCGATCGTAAATTGTTTTAATGAATCCGTTTTGACTTGTGAAAATGCAGCCAGCATGGAAAATGTTGCCAGGATCAGTATTGTTATTTTTTGTTTCATGATTAACACATTTTTTGTTAAGGCAGGCAACGGCCGTTTTTATGACTGTTCAAAATTGTATTCTTTCAATTTGTCTTTTATGCCGCAGGATGTGTACGATTGCATGTTCTGTTAGTTGCTCAATATCGTACAATTGTCCCCAGCCTGTTTTGATCTTCAGGGAATCATTCATTTGTTCCAATTCGGCATCGCTGATATCTCGGAAAACTTTTTCAGTAAATGCAAACACGCTGTCGAGATCCAGCAGGTATTCTTTTATTGTCAGGTGAAAAGTTTTGCCGGGGCGCTTGTGATCAGGGCTTTTCAGATTATAGATACTGGTAGCATAACCATAGGCGCTGTGAACCACATGCGATAGAATTGTTTGCACAGACCTGCAGTTTTCATCAGTAGTTAGGGGGTCGGTTATAAGCGTCAAATGATCATCAGCAATATTTTCAATTGTCTTTTTAAGTTCGGCAACTGCTTGTTCATAAATATCAATCAATGCGCCGGATGCTCCTTGTCTATACATGCTTTTTTGTTTTATTTACCAGCAATTCTGTTGCAATAAATGTATTTAGCTTTCCATCGTCATATATTCTAAATTGCCATTCTCATCGGTATTAAGCACCACAAGGTAATTGGTAATTTCCTGCCCGATGCTGTAATCAAAGATGGCAAACTGGTCTTCACTATCGGGATATAATCCTACTCTGACCAACTGTAATTTCTTCAGTAATTGTTTCTCGTGATCAGTGCTTTTACTGCCGGGGTCAATGAGGCTTGCCAATTCGGTTTCGCCCAATTCTTCCAGGTGCTGTTCGAGATAAAACTTTACGGTATCACTATCTTCGTCCTTATAGTCTTGCTGAATATATTCCTTGTTTTTAAGGTCATGTATCCGTATATTCTCAATAAAATGCTTTACTGTTTCCAGTCTTGCGGGGGCTATTGACTTATTATCAAAATTCAGATCGATCTGAATTTCTGTGTTATTAAAGTGAATATTTACGTCATAATATGCTGCTAACGCTTCGGGATCTATTTTTTCAAAATGTGGTAGACTGAAAAATGCCATGTGTTTCATATTTTTTTTTGAAACCGTTATGGTAAAGTACCGAAATATTCATAAACTCCGTTGATCTGAGCAAGTTCACCAATGGGAATAATTTTTCCTGTGAGACGGTAGAGCAATTTTCCAATATGATTTTTTATTGATAACCGGAGGCTAAAATTTCGGGCGTAGCATTTTTTCGATTTCATTTTCTGTAGCAATTCTACCAGTTGTTTTCCTGTAGCATTTTCATTTTCAATTTCTTTTTGTTGCTACGTCTTCATTTCTTTTTTTGCGCTTATATTTTCAGTAGAAAAAATCACTGAGATTCTTTTACTTTAATAAATGTAGCAGCCATAACAGTACCGTTAGCTAAAATACGGAATAAACCGGAAAAAAGAATAATCTAAACTGGAACAAGTTATCTTGAGGAACACCCCGGTAGAGAATTGCATTTAGATTTAAATCTGCGGAAATCTGTGTTCCTGAGTATGCGTTATCAGCTGGAAACAGCAGTGGTTGGCCTTTGCGTCACCTTATTTATGTTTCAATATATTTGTTTATGTCTTCCCCAGTTATATGTGTCGGCGCAACACTTGTTGATGAATTGTTTTTCTGTGAAGAGAAAACGGTTGCGGCTACTTCCAACCCGGCTGTATTGAAAAGATACGCAGGTGGTGTGATCAGGAATATTGCTCACCAACTGGCCTTGCTGGAAGTACCGGTGCAATTGATTACCGTATTGGGAAATGATGCTGATGGGGAATGGCTTATTGCAGATTGTGCAAGGATCGGTATCGGTATAGATGCACTGCTCAGGGTAAATGATAGTACCGGTAAATATGCTTCTATCCTGGATGCAGACGGCTCCCTGTATGCAGCTGCATGCACGGACCCCTGCGGTAAATACCTGGATGCCACCATGCTTCAACAACAAAAGAAATTGCTTTTAACTGCAGCTATGATCATTGCTGATACCAATATACCGGCTGCTGCATTGGAGTGGCTTGCTGTTTTCTGTAAGCAGTATGCCATTCCTTTATTGGTTGAACCGGTTTCTGTTGCCAAAGCCCGTAAACTGGCCGGTATATCAATTGATGGCATTTTCATGCTCACACCAAATGAAGATGAATTGGTTTCACTTTGTGCAGGCGGCCATAAAACGACAGCTGACTGTGTCGCCGAATTAGTTCAGCGGGGAGTACAATATGTCTGGTTAAGGAAAGGGGAGAACGGGTCTGTAATCTTTCACGCGCAGGGAACGATTACATTGCATGTGCCCTCTATAAAAATAACTGATAGCACCGGGGCTGGCGATGCAGCGCTTGCCGGTTGGGTTGCGGCCCGTTACTATGGGATGAATGGGGAGGTATGTCTTAAAGCCGGTCATGCATTGGCGCTAGAAGTACTACAGTCGGGAGGAGCCGTTCTCAAAAACCTTACAAAGGAGCATTTATTTCATTCAATTAAAAAATATTATCCCGATGAATCATGACCTTATTGCTATACACCCGGAAGTGAAAAAAGCCTTGGAAGAAAAACGGCCGGTAGTGGCATTGGAATCAACGATCATTTCACATGGGATGCCCTGGCCCCGTAATGTAGAAACAGCTTTGTCAGTAGAAGAAACTGTAAGAAAAGAAGGAGCGGTTCCAGCAACGATTGCCATAAAAGATGGCAAGTGCCTGATCGGACTTTCAACAGCTGAAATTGAATATTTCGGTAAAGAAAAAAACGTATGGAAGGTTAGCCTTCGTGATATGCCTTATGTGATTGCTAAAAAATTACCAGGGGCAACAACTGTTGCGGCTACCATGCGTATAGCGTCGCTTGCAGGTATAAAGATTTTTGCAACCGGCGGTATAGGTGGTGTTCATCGGGGCGCTGCAACAACGATGGATATTTCTGCAGACCTTACTGAAATGGCCCATACAAATGTTGCTGTGGTTTCAGCAGGTGTAAAATCAATTCTCGACATCGGCTTAACATTGGAATACCTGGAAACCATGGGGATTCCTGTAATAACGGTTGGACAGGATGAATTTCCAAGTTTTTATTCACGTAAAAGTGGCTATTTATCCCCATTAAGAATGGATGATCCAAAGGAGATCGCGGCCATGCTTTCTGTAAAATGGGCCCTTGGATTAAATGGGTCGGTGCTCATTGCAAACCCACTTCCTGCTGAGCAGGAAGTAGCGCCCCAACTCATTGAAAGTCATATACAGCAGGCATTTGCAGATGCCTCCAGCAATAATATAACCGGTAAAGAAGTAACGCCATTTCTACTTAAACACATTGCAGAACATTCAAAAGGCGAGAGCCTTGAAGCCAATATAGCACTGGTGCATTATAATGCATCGCTTGCCGCACGGATAGGATATTTTGTTTAATTTTTTTCGAAAAAATACGAAAATTCTTAGTACCTTTCTTATGCAGCAGCGAGGATTTAATTGCTGCGTTTCCTTTCCGAATCCGCACTATTTAAACTGAAACGCCTCCAAACGGTGTAATTAAATCTATTATTTGAAAAAAAACTAAACCAGCCTCCTGGCGAACTGCTTTGATGTCAAAAATTTTACTTTCTATTGGCATATTCTTTTTTATTCAATCCTTACATGCACAAACATTTAATGGTACAGGCGGCGTCATCCCTGATGCGGGTGCACAAACATGTTTCAATATTCCCGTAACAGGCGTTGGCACTATCAATGGAACTTACGGACTTGCATCTGTATGCCTCAATATTACACACAACTGGGATTCAGACCTGGAGATATATTTAAGAGCACCGGATGGAACATTGGTTCCACTATCTCTTCAGAACGGTATAGCCGGGGTGAATTATACAAACACTTGTTTTACTGCCACTGCCGCTACACAAATCATCAATGGTACACCGCCCTATACCGGGAACTTCAGGCCTGAAGGCAACCTTGGAGCTGTAAACAATGGGCAGAACGCAAATGGAGCCTGGAGCCTTTGCATACAGGATATGGCAGCTACTGACCAGGGAAACCTGGTGAACTGGAGTATCTTATTCAACAATACGCCTGCTGCACCCCCGGTTATTCCTGCGAATGACGAGCCTTGCAATGCTATACCGTTAACGGTTAACAGCTCCTGTAATTATACATTTTATACAAATGAAAATGCTACCGGAACCACCGGCGTGCCTGCACCGGGTTGCGCCAATTATGCCGGTGGGGATGTATGGTTTAGTGTAACAGTGCCTGCAGGCGGGGCATTGATATTTGATACACAAACCGGTGTAATGTTGGATGCTGGCATGGCGATCTATTCGGGTAGCTGCAGTGGGCTGGCGTTGATCGCCTGTGATGATGATGCCAGTAACAATGGTGCTATGCCTATGATCAATGCCACCGGCCTTGTGCCGGGAAGTACAGTTTGGATAAGGGTTTGGGAGTATGGGAATAATAACAACGGCACGTTCGGTATTTGTGTAACAACGCCTCCGCCGCCACCAACCAACGATGATCCCTGTTCAGCTTTCAATCTACCAGTAAACAACAGCTGCAACTTTTCTTATTATTCAAATGTAGGCGCAACTGCATCTGCTGTTCCTAACCCGGGCTGTGGCAATTACCAGGGTGGGGATGTGTGGTTCAGGGTTACGGTGCCACCCGGTGGATCTATAATTTTTGATTCAAACACAGGTACGATGACAGATGGCGATATGGCTGTTTACAGTGGAACATGCACCGGGCTTACCTTACTTGCCTGTGATGACCTTTCGAGTGTAAATGGTGTAATGCCTTCTATAACTTTATCAGGACTTACCCCTGGGGCTACCTTGTGGGTAAGATTCTGGGGATATGGAACGAACAACACAGGCACTTTCCAGCTTTGCGCCAGCATACCACCACCACCAACTGCACAGGATTGCCCTGCAGCACTTGCTATCTGCCAGAATATTTACCACGAAGGTGTTTCTTACAGTGGCACAGGAAGTATTCCCAATGAAATTAATTCAGCAACCAGTTGCCTTGCAGGTGGTGAAAGAGCAGATGTTTGGTATACATTCACCGTAACGACCTCGGGTAACCTAAATTTTACTATCACACCCGATACCCCAACTGACGATTATGATTGGGCGGTGTACAATCTTACCAATGCAAACTGTGCTGCGATCTTTAACAATCCGGCATTGAATGTGAGTTGTAATTTTTCAGCAACTCCCGGCAATACCGGCCCTACCGGAGGCTCGGCACAAACAAACCAGGCAGCAGGTGGTACACCTTTTAATGCACAAATACCGGTTGTTGCCGGTCAGACCTATGTGATAAATGTAAGTAATTATACACTTTCTGCAAATGGCTATACGATTGATTTTGGTGCATCCACCGCGTCGATCTTCGACAATGTTGCACCACAACTGCAATCTGTGAATGCATCAACTTTATGCGGTGGTGCCCAGGTAAGTGTTAATTTTTCGGAGAATATTCTCTGCAATACCATTCAAAATGCTGATTTTGACATCACGGGCCCGGGCGGTCCCTATACGGTTACAGGGTGGTCTTCGCTTTCCTGTACATCCGGTGCTACTTATGCAAACAATGTGGTACTGGCGGTAAGCCCTTCAATTAGTACGAATGGAACCTACCAGGTTTGCCTTACCAATGCGTCAGGTTCAGTTACAGACCTTTGTGGTAATGTCGCTCCTCCCGGTTGTTTTAGTTTTACTGTAGCTACAACAGTTCCAACTTTTAATCCTGTTGCTTCTATTTGCAGCGGCTCTACTGCACCGGTATTACCAACTATTTCTACCAATGGAATAACCGGTACCTGGAGTCCGGCTACGATAAATAATACTGCTACCAGCACATATACATTCACACCAGGCACAAGCCAATGTGCAACAACGGCAACTTTAACGGTAACAGTAACAGCAGGTATTTCAGCTCCAACCGTTACCAGTCCGATAAACTATTGCCAGGGTTTAGCGTCAGTTCCACTAACTGCAACAGGGGTAAATCTTTTATGGTATACTACGGCAACCGGAGGCTTGGGTTCATCAACGGCACCAACGCCTTCCACAGCAACAACTGGAACGGTAACTTATTATGTAAGCCAAACAATCGGTGCCTGTGAAAGTCCGCGGGTTCCCATAGTCGTTATTGTTAGTTCGGTACCTGTGATATACGTGCATGGTACAAATCCAACCTGCGCAAGTATTTGTGATGGAACGGCAACGGTAGATATTACGGGGGGTACCGGTCCATTTATTTTTACCTGGAGCAATTCAGGCAATACGCAAACCATAACAGGATTGTGCCCGGGAACTTATTCAGTTACTATTACTGATCAGAACGGTTGTGTATCTTCTGCTTCACCGGTAGTTGCACCCGGATGTTTCCAGATTCAAAGTGTTTTGGTGGATGCATGTTCAGCTATTGAATATGATCAGGAAATGGTTTTCTTCCAGGTTGGACAGAATCCGTTGAATACATCAGCATTAAATGTTACCTGGCCTACTGCTGCTGACAGCTGGAATGGATTGTGTACCGATCCAGCTTTTATTGCCAGCGTAAATGCTACGATAACAGGTGGCGGAAGTTTATTGCCATTACCTGTAAGTGGGATATTGCCTGCCAATGCAAATGTGGTATTAATAACAAGTACACCTGCAACAAGTGCGAGCAGTTTTGCAAATTTAACCGGCCCCATGTATGCATTATTTCAATGTGCAGGAAATACGCAGGGGCATTTTGCCAATAATAGCGGCGCAGCGGGACCGAGAACATTGGTGATGAATTTCGGAGGCGGTTGCACTGATACAACAATTTATAATACCAACCAGCTCATCAATGTGAGTGGAACAACAGGGGGCAATGCAGCGCAGAATAATGGTGCTTATGTAAATTATTCTTTCGATGGAACTCCTACATATTTAAATTACGGGTGCACAATTCCTACAACTATTCAGTCGGCACAGGTCACGCTTACAGCATTAGCCGCAGTTACGCCAACATTCAATGCAATCGCAAATGTTTGTCAAAATGCAGCAGCGCCTGTATTGCCAACTAGTTCAACGAATGCAACTCCGATAACGGGAACATGGTTACCTGCGGTGAGTACAGCTACTATCGGAACTATTGTATATACGTTTACACCAACAGCCGGTCAATGTGCTACAACTACAACGTTAAGTATAACGGTTACGGCGCCAACTGTTCCAACATTCAATGCAATCGCAAATGTTTGTCAAAATGCAGCAGCGCCTGTATTGCCAACTAG
>JBBQZY010000018.1:0-53375 GCA_038207305.1 Chitinophagales bacterium | reverse complement strand
AGTAAAGATTTAAAAGTAAAAGTGATATTATTCTTTCTTTTTACTAAAAAGAAAAAATAACAGAACAAGTTCACAACGATGTTCAGTAAAGAAATATAAGTAGTAAAAAAATAAAAAAATATTTATGTCATCAGAAAAATCCCGTTTAGCAGAACAATACTCCAATAAAAAAAACTGGCTCAAATGGGGTCCTTATCTAAGCGAAAGGCAATGGGGTACAGTAAGAGAAGACTATAGTGAGCATGGTAGTGCATGGGATTTTTTCCCACACGATCATGCCCGTAGCCGTGTATATCGCTGGGGCGAAGATGGTATTGCCGGTATAAGTGATGATAAACAGCGGCTTTGTTTTTCTGTTGCATTGTGGAATGGTAATGACGCTATTTTGAAGGAACGCATGTTTGGCCTTACTGGCCCGCAGGGTAATCATGGCGAAGATTGTAAAGAGCTTTATTATTATCTGGATAATACGCCTACACACAGCTACATGAGGCACCTGTATAAATATCCACAGGCGGCTTACCCGTACGAGGATTTATTGCAGACCAATGCCAATCGCAGTAAAGAAGAAGTGGAGTACGAATTAATTGATACCGGTATTTTTAATGAGAATAAATATTTTGATGTATTTACAGAATATGCCAAGGCAGATGATGAAGACATACTGATAAAAATAACGGTACACAACCGAGCAGGTGAAGATGCACGGGTGAACGTGTTGCCTCAATTATGGTTTAGAAACTTGTGGCACTTTGGGTTGATGCAAAACAAGCCTGTTATTAATGAATTAGAAAATAAGGGTGATTTTTCTTCTGTAAAACTACAGCACGAAGAGTTGGGCACTTACTATTATTATTTTCAAAATACTGATCATGTTTTGTTTACTGAAAATGAAAATAACAATCAGCAACTCTGGAATACACCTAACGAAACGCCTTATGTAAAAGACCTTTTTCATACCGCCGTTATCAGCAATGATTTTGATTCATACGATAAACAGAAAGGCACAAAATTTTCTCCGGTTTACCAGCAAACTGTAAAGGCAAACAGCAGCATCGAAATCAAAATACGATTGAGTAAAGAAAAATTTACAAAGAACCCTTTACTAAAGTCTTTCGATAAAATATTTGATGATAATAAAGCGGAAGCCAATGAGTTTTATACTTCTATAGCTGCTGCAAAAGCTACAGCAGATGAAATAGCAATTCAGCGGCAGGCTTTTGCCGGCATGCTTTGGAGCAAACAATATTATAACATTGATATTCCGCTTTGGCTCAATGGCGATGAAGGGCAACCTGCGCCACCCGAAAGCAGGAAGAGTGGCCGTAACAGTCAATGGCACACGCTCAACAACGAAGATATTATTTCCATGCCCGATAAATGGGAATATCCCTGGTATGCCGCATGGGATCTGGCTTTTCATTGCATTCCATTGGCAATGGTAGATGCTGAATTTGCCAAAAGCCAATTGTTATTATTTTTAAGAGAATGGTATATGCACCCCAACGGTCAAATGCCTGCATACGAATGGGCTTTTGGTGATGTGAACCCACCCGTACATGCCATGAGTTGTATTAAGGTATATGAAATAGATAAACAACAAACAGGCAAAGGAGATATTGATTTTTTGAAAAAAACTTTTCATAAACTATGTTTAAATTTTACCTGGTGGGTAAACAGAAAAGACAGTTATGGTAAAAATGTATTTGAAGGTGGATTTTTAGGGCTAGATAATATTGGCGTATTTGACCGCAGTAGTGCCATACCTGGTGGCGGGCATTTAGAGCAGGCAGATGGTACAAGCTGGATGGCCATGTACTGCATCAATATGCTGGAGATGGCAATGGAAATAACAAAATACGACAGCAGTTATGAACCTATGACTACCAAATTTTTTGAACATTTTGCTTTAATTGCTGAAAGCCTTAACCGCATTGGTAAAGACTGGACAGGTGCCTGGGACGAGGAAGAAGGATTTTTCTATGATGTGCTTGCCTTGCCTAATGGCGAATACAAACCACTTAAAGTACGTTCATTAGTTGGGCTAACCACTTTGTTCGCCAGTTTTTGTATCAGCAAAGAAGATACGGATGCATCTCCCGAATTTGTTTTCAGAATGAACTGGTTTAATAACTACCTGAAGAAAAACAAAGACTATTCCATTATTGAAGAAACGATGTATGATAAAACCCTGCTGACACTAATTCCTAAAAACCGGTTACAGAAACTATTGCAGGCTATGTTGGATGAAAATGAATTTTTATCCGAACACGGTATCAGGGCATTGTCAAAAAGGCACCAGCATGGCTACAGCCTTGAAATAGAAGGTGAGCAATTTGGTTTAAAATATGAACCTGCAGAAAGCGGCTCGGGTTTATTTGGCGGCAACAGCAACTGGCGTGGCCCGGTGTGGATGCCGATGAATTACATGCTCATTCAGGCGTTAAAAAAATACCATGCCTATTTTGGTGATGAATTGAAAGTTGAATTTCCAACAGGTAGTGGTCAGCTAATGAATCTGAGTGAAGTGTCTATTGAAATATCTAAGCGGTTAGTAAAACTGTTTACAGCAGATGAAGATGGCAACAGGGCCATCAACGGACTTTCACCTAAAATTTACCAGGATGAACATTTTAAAGACCTCGTATTATTCTATGAATATTTTGATGGAGACAATGGCAGGGGAGTAGGTGCAACACATCAAACAGGATGGACTGGCATTGTTGCGGAATTAATTAATGACATTAATAAATAAGACGTAAGTAGTAAGTATTAGGTATCACTGCAAAAAATAACTTCTACTTATCACTTAGAGACTTTGTAAGTAAATTATTTTGGTACAAGCTTAGAAACTATGGTCATCATCGTTGTGAACTTGTTCTGTTCTTCTTTTCTTTTAGTAAAAGAAAAGAAGAATCTCCTTTGTACCGCATACCTTTTTTGAACTTTAATTGTGCAATAGGAAAATATTAAATTAATTTAAATAATTTCTTACCACATAAAACTTAACACTTACTACTTAATACTTATTTCCATGAAATTAAATTTTGAAGAAGCCTCTTCCAAAGAGTACTTATTAACCAACGGTATTGGCGGCTATAGTTCATCAACCATTGCGGGTGCTAATTCTAGGCGTTATCATGGCTTATTGGTGGCTTCTTTTAATCCTCCAACAGACAGGCTGGTAGTGGTTTCTAAAATAGAAGAAACGATTATTGCAGATGGGATGAGTTACGAATTATCTTCTAATCAATATCCCGGTGAGGTACATCCCGAAGGTTATAATTTTATAGAAAATTATAATTGCGATACAAATAAAGTGTTTTTCAAATATAGAGTGGCTGATTACTTACTTCAAAAAACAATTGAAATTGTTGAAAGAGAAAACACGGTTATTATTACCTATACCAACAGGTCTGTACAAGCCTTTGAATTGTTACTAATGCCATTACTTGTCTATAAAGATTACCATGCTTTGTTTTACCAGGACGATCAATTCGATTTTTATAAAGAAGATTTAAAGGAGAATTATTTTAAAGTCTATCCAAAATACCAGGCGCATCCGCTATTTATAAAATTTTCCAAAGGAAACTGGGCATCCGAACATGACTGGTATAAAAAAATCCAATACAAACAGGAAGAAGCACGTGGTTTTGATTTTGAAGAAGATGCCATCAGTATAGGTAAAGTGAAAGTTTCGTTGGCACCAAAAGAAACCATGCAGCTTATTTTTTCAACAGATGAAATCAAAAAAATAAAAAAGAAAGCTGTTAAAAAAGTTGTTGATAAAAATGATTATCCGGCTTTCATAAATGATCTGATAAAAAGCAGCCGCCAGTTTGTGGTAGATAGAAAAAGCACGGGCGGTAGCACCATCATTGCAGGCTACCATTGGTTTACCGATTGGGGAAGAGATACAATGATTGCCTTACGTGGCATCAGCATTGCTACCGGAAAAAAAGAGGAAGCAAAGAGTATTTTAAAAACTTTTTTATCTGTCCTGAGTGAAGGCATGTTGCCCAACCGCTTTCCCGATTATACTGGTGAAGAACCAGAATACAATACAATTGATGCCACACTGTGGTTATTTGTTGCGTTGTACGAATACCATCAAAAATTTGCCGACAATAAATTAATTAAAGAAGCGCTTCCCCAATTAAAAGAAATAATTGACTGGCATATAAAAGGAACAAGATTCAATATTCAAGTTACACCCGAAGGTTTGTTGTATGGCGGCGAAACTGGCTACCAGCTAACCTGGATGGATGCAAGGGTGGATGGTTTTGTAGTAACACCGCGTATTGGTTGCCCGGTAGAAATAAATGCGCTCTGGTACAATGCGCTCTGCATTTATCAATTTTTTAATAAAGAAATTTTAAAAATACAAAATGAAGAAACAGATAGCCTGATAAAAAGGTGCAATCAGTCTTTTGTGTTTTTTTTCTCCAATAAAAATAATTACCTGAATGATGTGGTAATTCCAGCTGTATATTCTGATGACAGCATTAGACCCAATCAGATTTATGCGATTAGTCTCCCTTTCAGTCCTTTAAATAAAGACTTTCAAAAAAAAGTACTGCAATCAGTATCAGAAAATTTATTAACACCTTTTGGATTAAGAACATTAAATACGGCGGATGCTGAATTTAAACCGGTTTATGAGGGTAATGCATGGAATAGGGATAATGCTTATCACCAGGGTACGGTGTGGCCATTTTTGTGGGGCGAATGGGCTTTAGCGTATTTAAAGCAAAACGATTTTAGCAATAAAGCATGTAAATATATCTGGGAGCAATCGGCATCGTTGCAACATCATTTTTACAGCGAAGGTTGCGCATTTGCCATTGCCGAAATATTCGATGGGCTGCAGCCCTTAACAGGCAAAGGTTGTGTGCAACAGGCGTGGAGTGTTAGTATGTTGCTGGCTGTTTTTTTGAACAAGGATTTTGATTGGTCACTTATTAATGTGAAATGATAAAAGCATTTCAAAAAAACTGGAGGGTATATTTAATTGAAGCATGGGCATTGGGTATGTTCATGGTATCGGCCTGTGCTTTTGTGATTTTGTTTGAGCACCCATATTTTGGAATGCCCGAAATTATACCCTCATCTTTTATACGTCGGGTATTTATTGGGTTAGCTATGGGTATTACTGCTGTATTATTAATATATTCAAAATGGGGCAAACAAAGTGGTGCACACATGAACCCTGCAGTAACATTAGCTAACTATCAGCTTGATAGAATGGTTTTGCAGGATGCTGTTTGGTACATAATTGCTCAGTGTGCCGGAGCAGCTTTTTTTGTATTTCTTTTTAAGTCATTTGCTTTTTCATTTATTGCAGACCCTTCGGTAAATTACATAATTACTGAACCTGGCCATAATGCTGTATGGGTGGCTTTTACAGCAGAACTGCTTTTGTCATTTACTTTATTTATTATTGTACTGCTTGTAAGCAACAGCCGTTTGGCAAAGTTTACCGGTTATATTGCAGGTGCATTGGTTTTTCTTTTTATTGCTTTTGAAGCACCTCTTTCTGGGATGAGCATAAACCCTGCCCGTAGTTTCGGCTCTGCATTGCCGGCACAACACTGGGATAGTTTTTGGTTGTATATTATAGCGCCGGTTACCGGAATGCAATTGGCAGCTTTATTGTACAGAAAGATGTATATGATTTTTAAAAACGAGTGCAGCTCTATGAATGTGTTTATGAGTGGTGATGGAAAATACAATGCGGTTTATAAAGTTCTATGCTGGTATCACAGAAGTAAAGATGTCAAAATTGTAAAGAATAAATAATTGAATAAAATGAAACATATTCTAATTACTGGTGGAACAGGCAACCTCGGGAAAAAGGTTGTAAGTAAATTGCTGGAAAGTGGATACCAGCTTCACCTGGCAACAAGGGAGCAAACCGATTCGTCAAAAGGAAATGTACATCAATACACTACCGAATTAACCAGCCCGCACGATTCTCAATTATTGGTAGAAAAGATTTTGAATAAAACTGATACTATTGCTGCAGGTATTTTTATGGCGGGTGGTTTTGTTGCAGGATCGCTGCCGCAGACTTCAATGGAAGATATTAACAGCATGTTGCAATTAAATTTTGCAACTGCATTCAACAGCGTTATTCCTTTGGTTAGCCATTACCGGAAGGCAGGTGGCGGAAAATTGATTTTTATTGGCGCAAAAGCAGCTAATAACAACAGCACTGCCATAAATAACATGGCCTATTCATTAAGCAAGCAAATGTTATTTAATTTTACAGCGCTGATAAATGAAAGTGAAGCGTCATTTAATATTACGGCACATATTTTAATGCCCGGCACTTTAGATACTGAACTTAACCGAAAGCAAATGCCGGATGCTGATTTTTCCGAATGGACATCTACAGAAAATATTGCCATTGCAATTCAGCAGATTATCACGGGGCAGGAGACAAGGAAAGAGATTGATTTATAGAGTGCTTTATAAAATGCTGCTGGTAAATTTATTGGGTGCTTTTATATTAGTTGCTAAATTAAAATGGCCGTATTTTTTATTGCTTTAAAAATTTGAATCTTATAATGCTTAAAGATCGAAAAAAATTAAAAATGGTTTTGCTTATGCTGTTTGTCTGCTGGCTGATAATTGCTCAGTCATGTATGCGTATGCGCATTTCAGACTCGGAAGCAAATAAGGAATTTGAACAAAAGCATCTAAAAGCAAATTTTTGCTATTTGATCAGTAATGGTATTAAAAGTCACTATGTAAAAATTGGGGATGATAATTTGCCTACTTTATTCTTTATACATGGTTCACCAGGTAGTTGGGATGCATTCAAAATCTATATGCAAGACAGCGAACTGCTGGCTAAGTTTAGAATAATAAGTATTGACAGGCCGGGATTTGGATACAGCAATTTTGGACATGCAGAACATTTACAGGAAAATGCAAAAGTTATTTTTGGAGTTATACAGAAAGAAGCAAATAATATGCCCTTACATCTCATTGGGCATAGCATTGGCGGGCCTATAGTGATGCAGCTGGGACAAGACCATCCGGAAAAGTATTCCTCACTTACAATTTTAGCCGGTTCCATATCGCCTTATGATGAACCAAAAGAAAGATGGCGTTGGTTGATAATGTACACCCCATTTCGTTACCTGATGCCGGGTGCTTTCCTGCCTTCAAACGATGAAATCTATTATTTTAAAAAAGATTTGTACGGTCTTGACAGCAACTATAAAAAACTAACAATGCCTTTTATGTTTATTCATGGCGATGCGGATAAATTTGTGACAGTAAAAAATGTTGCATACGGGCAAAGTAAATTAGCAGGAAATAAGCATGTTGATGCAATAATAATTGCTGGGGCCAATCACTTTATTCCATGGCAACACTTTGACATCATTAAAAAACATTTACTCAGTTTATCAACTAAATAATGGATAATCATTTTACATAAAAAAATGTAAAGCGGTGTTTAATAAATACTAAGAAGTAATTTTTAAAGGTAATTTACAAATACTATGACTTTAATATATCTTTTCAATTTTTATTTTGTAATTGGATTTTTCTTTTCCTTATGGTTCTGTTTTTTTAAAGTAACAAAAATTGATCTGGGAGCTTCTGATGCTTCAGTTTGGTTTAAATTAATTATTATACCAGCGGCCATATTGCTTTGGCCGATAGTATGGCAAAAGCTTTACAATAAAAAATAAAAACCAGGTATAATATGTTTGATTTTATAAGCGGTGACGCCTTTTGCATAAAGTAATTAAAATAGTGGCTGTAACAGGAGGAGATATATATGAAGATCCTTACCTGGATATTGTAAAAAATATTCAGGCGATTAAATCAACGCCGGTAATTCGCCAGTCTAGTGAGTCATCAGCAATATAAGCTGTGCTTTTTTTGAAGACCTGTTAAATAAATTAAGGCAAACACCATAGTGGCAATAGGTAGAAAGAGACATTTAAATCAGCTTGGTAAAAGCATAAAATAAAATTATGAATCACCGGTTAAGAAAGCGGCATTATTATATGTGGTTGATTGTTTCAGTCACATCAATGATCTTAGCATTGATTGCCATTTATAAACGGCTATAAAAATTACCTACCAAAATATGAGTGCAGGATATCAACCTATTTTGTGGAATAAATTTAAAAAGCAATACGACCTTATTTTATGGGGCAGTATTATTTTATACCTACTTGTTTTTGTTGGATATAACACCTTTCGATTTCCGCATCATAGTTTTAATACCGTGTTGATCAGGGCTTTTGGAACGTTGGCTATTATTTTATTACACTGTGTTCTGTTTATAGGGCCACTCTGTAGAATGAGCGATAAGTTTTTACCTATACTTTATAACCGCCGTCACCTTGGCGTTTCACTGTTTATTATTGCAGCAGTACATGGCTTGCTTAGCCTGCTTTGGTTTCATGGTAATTCAAATATAAGTCCATTGCTATCTTTATTTACTGCAAATAAACACTACGGTTCCATTGCTTATTTCCCCTTTCAAACATTGGGTTTTGCAGCATTGATTATATTGGCTGCCATGGCATTTACCAGTCACGATTTTTGGTTGTCTTTTTTAAGCCCAAAATTTTGGAAAGCCATGCACATGCTTGTCTACATAGCATATGCATTGGTAATACTACATGTAGCCTTGGGTATTATTCAGTTTGAAAAAAGCCCTGTGCTGGTTGTTCTATTACTGGCAGGAATATTACTAATTTCTGTAACACATATACTTGCGGCCGTTAAAGAAAACAAAACTGATAACATAAAACCAGGAAATCAGCATGATGACTGGCAATATGTGTGTAATGTAGAAGAGATTGAAGACGGCCTTGCAAAAATGGCTATCATTAATAAAGAACGCATAGCCGTATTTAAGTATGATGGCAAATTAAGTGCTGTACACAATGTTTGCAAGCACCAGATGGGGCCATTGGGCGAGGGGCGTGTGATAGATGGCTGTATTACCTGCCCGTGGCATGGATACCAATACAGGCCCGAAGATGGTTGTGCACCTGCGCCATTCAAAGAAAAGCTGCATACATATCCATTACAATTGACAGGAAGTAAAATCTTTATCAGTACACAAGCCTTACCAGAAGGCACTTTTATTGAACCTACCATTATTCCTTCTTTCAGTGAAAATAAAAATGCAGCTGATAATTATTTTATTGGCTGGAGCGGCAATAATAAAAAATCAGTTTTTTCCACTTCTAAATGGGTAGCCTTCAGCCTTCTTGCATTACTGATTATTACATCTTTCGTTTTAGTAACCCAGCAAAAAGGAGTTTCAACTTTTCAAATAAATTACAACCAGGTAAAAGATATGGAAGGCTGGCTTGAAAATAAACCTGTGCCCATGCTTACCATTATCGACGGCAAGGATGAAAACGGTAACCCACTGTTTAGATCTATCTTATTGGTCGATGCTTTTAAAAAAGGAGCCGGAGAAACAGTGAATAAAGTGTTAGACGGGGCAGAAAAAAAATATGTTCACATCACCGGTTACCTAAGTAATAATTATATTTCTTGCGGAACAGAATCAGACAGCAGCCATGATTGTGCATCCCTTTGCAATCAATGTATTACCGGCACTACACAGTTTCCGCTGATGGAAATTGATAATGGTTTGTATTCTTTTAAGACAGTTACACAGCCATTTGAGTTGCCCAAAATATCAATTTTAAATAAAATTGATACTACTATTAGCGGAGAAATTATTGACCCTAAATGTTATTTTGGCGCCATGAATCCGGGGCAAGGTAAAACCCATTTAAGTTGTGCAGTGCGTTGTATCAGTGGAGGCATTATGCCGGTGGTTAAGTACATGGTATCTGGTAAAGAAAATTACGCAATCCTGGTGGGCGAAAATGGAGAACCTGTAAATAGCCGTATTTTAGATGTTGTTGGTTTGCAATTAAAAATACATGGAAAACTTTCAGTATTAAATAACTGGCAGGTTCTATATATTAAACCGGGAGGAGCTTTTGCAAAATAGCCCAGGTAAATAATTTTAACCATTTCTTATTTTGAAATATTATTTTTCTACTTTAATTGGAAAATCTCTATTCCTATTTGGAAAATAAATCTTTTGCTGCTTTAGTGTGATAAATACATTCTTTTGGGAATTTATGTCCTTACATCTTCAAACTACTTTAGATAAAATAAACGTTTGTTATGCTGTCAATCGTTATTTTGTTTAGAGATAAAAAATATTATACAAAACTAAGAGTCAGACAAAAAAATAAACTGAAATAAAAAAGTGGACTAAACAGGAATTCACAGCTTTTTTTTATTTTTTACTGAAAACGCTGTTGTAAAAAGTCAAAATAAAATTGAAGTAAGGGTTCGTCAAAGGCTTTAAACAGTTGTTCGATGGTTTTCGGTTGGTTTTTGTTGGTACTTTTATGGTTGAGATGACGCATATTATAATTATCTTAACTTACATTTAATCAAAACATCCATCCTTTTTATTTTCCTAAAACACATAAATGAAAAAACTTTTCTTTTGCTGCTTACAATTAGTCAGTATCGGATTTTTATCTGCACAAGAAACAGATAAAAACACAAAATATAATCCAACGGATTTTTATTTGCCATCATTTAATCCATCTGCAGGAAATGTATTTCGTTCGGCAAAAGGTATACCAGGCCCAATGTATTGGCAAAACAAATCCGATTATTTAATACACGCTACCTTAAATGAAAAAGACACAAGCATTGCAGGCGATGTATCCATTACCTACACCAACAACAGTCCGGATCAACTTGACTATCTGTGGCTTCAACTGGATCAAAATATTTTTGAATCATCGTCAAGATCAGTTGCGGCTACAAAATATCCCGGTGACTATTTTGCTGTGATCGGAAAAGTTAATGGTGGTTATCAGATTAAAGATGTAACAATAATCCAGGGTGGAAAAACATATTCCGTTCAACCCATCATCTCCGATACCAGGATGCAGGTTCGTTTACGTACGCCGATGCAACCAAAAGGCGGCAAGATCTCTGTAAAAATAAATTTCAGCTTCAATATACCGCTTGACGGCGCCGGCCGCTTTGGAAGACAGTACACAAAAGAGGGTGTTATTTATCAAATTGCACAATGGTACCCACGCATGTGTGTGTATGATGATGTGGAAGGCTGGAACACGCTTCCATATATGGGCTTGGGAGAATTTTATTGTGATTATGGCGATTATGATTTTTACATTACAGCACCTGCAGAGATGATCGTATACGGATCGGGTGATCTTCAAAATGCTGCCGAAGTATTAACAGCAGCAGAAATAAAAAGGCTTGCAGCAGCTGCGAACAGTGATAAAACTGTTACCATCATTGGTGCAGCTGAAGTGGGTAAAGTTTCCATGCGCCCAACAGCCATAGGAAATCTTACCTGGCATTTTATGTTGAAGAATGCAAGAGATGTTGCCTGGGCTGCCGGCAAAGGAATGATTTGGGATGCTGCCAGGATCAATTTACCATCGGGACGTAAAGCAGTGGCCATGTCATGTTACCCGGCTGAAAGTATGGGCGATACCGGATGGACAAGATCAACTGAATACTTAAAGTCGGCAATAGAGATCTATTCCAAAAACTTTTTTGAATATCCCTGGAATGTTGCCGTGAGCAATGCCGGGTTAACCGGTGGCATGGAATACCCGGGAATGATCTTTAACAGCTACAAAGAATCAAAAGCCCGCTTGTGGTTCCTGGTATCACATGAAATCGGGCATAACTGGTACCCGATGATCGTAGGTTCCAATGAACGGAAATATATGTGGCAGGATGAAGGCTTTAATGTTTACATCAATTATATAGCAAACGATATTTTTAATAAAGGTGAATATCAAACAGATCCTGCCTATTTTGACAAAGGGTTTTTTGCTTCCAGGAATTATGAACAGTTCATGCAATACAAAGATCCGTTGATGACTGTTTCAGACGCTATGGATGAAGAACAACACTATCAATACTATGGCAAAACTGCCTATGGCCTTAATCTATTGAGAACAGTAGTAGTTGGCAAAGAACGCTTTGATTATGCTTTCAGAAAATATACTGAAGCCTGGGCCTTTAAACATCCTACACCCTACGATTTTTTTCACTGCATCAATAATGCTGCAGGTGAAGACCTGAACTGGTTCTGGAAAGAATGGTTTTTTACAACGTGGAAATTAGACCAGGCTGTAACTGTTGTAAACTATGTTGACAATGATCCATCCAAAGGCGCTTTAATCAGCATTGATAATAAGGGTGGAATGATCTTACCGGCAATCGTAAAAATTGTCCAAAGTAATGGCGAAACAGCAACCATACAATTACCTGCAGAAATATGGCAGCGAAGCGGTACCTGGACTTTTAAATATCCTTCAAAAAATAAGATCGACAAAGTAATTCTAGACCCCGAAAATGTATTACCGGACATGGACAGAAAAAATAATGTATGGAGTGCTGGAAAACCTTAAGTATAAAGTTGGTTTTTATGCTTTGTTAATTAAGAAGCGGGATATTTATGAACACTTAATCTCAGCAGTAAATCTGTCTCAATCTTTAATTCCAGGTTGACCGTTTATTAACCAGCTTTGTAATAAGATAAAAATTCTCATTTTTAAGTAAGTTCAGCAACCGGCGAACGGATTACTGATCGCTGCCTGCGCCAATGCTCAACGTTAGCGGTGATTATCGAAACTCCACGTTTTGAAAGTCAATACAATCATTATTCCTAAATATAATGGTATGACCAAGTTTGAAAAATTAATGTTAATAAACGCTCACCCGGTAAAATTCTGGTTAAACAATGCCGGGGGACTTATTGGAATTTATTTTCTATGGCATCATGATTTAATCAAAGCGATTTTAACAGGAGGACTTTTCATATTTGGTGGAACATTTTTAACTGTAAAAGTTTTCAGTTTTAATGCAGATGACATTTCGAAAACTTATTTAGGTAAATTATTTCTCCTGTGTTCATCGAAACCTGGTTTTATCATTTATATGCTATCTCATATTCTAATCCCAATTTCTTCATGGTTTAATAATGTTTTTGGCATGATATCAGGGTTGTTCATGTTTATTTTTGGGACGCTCATTGTATCGCTGCGCAAAACATAATTGACAACTCAGTAAGAGTCGAGTAGAGCAAGGGCTACCAAAATAGCAGCCCTCACCCTCTCACAGAACCGTACGTGAACCTCTCGATTCATACGGCTCTTACGGGTTGAAGATTTATTTCTACTTAAGGAGTGTAGCCATATTGCCAATGCACAAATAGATTTGGAAAATTGTTACAATCTTCGTGTAACTTTTGTCGTGCTTCTTTCATACGCCTTCGGTATCGTTTGTATTTGTTGGTGTACCATCTCACCAAACGTTCATTCAATGCCGAAAATACTTCTCTTAATTCTGATGGACGGAATACTCCAAAATAACGTATCCATCCTCGTAACTTAGGTGCCACCTACAGATATACCGATGATCCACCAGGCGATAAATGAAGCAACACTCCATGCGACCGTTAAAGCATAACTAATATAACCTGAACCAACATAGAAGCCAACTTCAATATTGAATGGCTGTCTGCAAAAAGAACATTCTTCGTTCATCTTTGTTGTAATTCCTCTTTGCTCCGCTTTTCTCAATGCTGGCGGAACGGCTAACCAAAATGAATAGCTGTATCAATGCTGCCCCTGCAAAATCGTCTTTCAGACTTTCTTTCGAATTGCCCTCCCTGACTGCTGTTTCTAATAGCAGCTCAACTTTATTTCTCCCTTGCTGAGGTAGAGTAATTACCCGGTGATTGGCAATTCCTGAAAAGAAGCTAAACTGGTCTGTGTATCCTGGATTAGCAACCAGGGCATTGATGTACTGCTCTGAAAAGTTTGCAATATAGCCATCAGGCTTTGTTTTAAAATCCCAGCTATGCACTTGCCCGGGTATCATAAAATATATCTGTCCGGCTTCTACCCGAAAGTTTACAAAATCAATAGCATGATTTCCAGAGCCTTTGGAAAAATAAACCAGCTGATAGAAAGCATGCTTATGTGGGAAATACAAATTCTTGTGTTCAGCTAAATAATGGGCAAAATGGTCAGCCACAAAGTCTTCGGGTTGAACGGGTACATCTTTCAAGCTGTTAATATTGTAATTGGGTAGTACATGCTTTGACATTGTCTTTATTGTAATGCCAAACTAAAAGTTCTGTAACAAGACAAGGGCATTATTAATGGGTTTAATGGTACTTTTTACTGATTGAAGTAATAGGAATGTAAATGTAGCAGCGGCTGCTATGTGTCGGTTGTTAAGGGTGTGTTTCCTGTCATTAACGTGGGACTGTTGACAAAAGGGTTGCAGGCAACAAGCTATTATTCCGGTCAACTATTCAAACCTTTAAACGTTTAAACGATCTTCAACCGGTTTCACGCAAAGACCGCAAAGCAGCAACGGCGCTAAGAGAAAGCTGTGTAAAGTATTTGCAATTCGATGCTGCGAACGCCGGGAGCAAGTGATTATTCCAATCAAATCTTTAAACCTGTAATGCATCCACACAAAAAAAGCCGCTTAGGAGCGAACTCCTAAACGGCTTAAACGATCTTAAACGATCTTATTCTTTAACCAGTTTGATACTGCGTTTCTCTCCGGCCTGCACAACCTGCACCAAATAAACACCAGCGTTCAGCTCATTGCCAAACCTGATCAGTTTACCCGCTGCTGATTCTATCTTCAACACATTCCTTCCCATCAGGTCGGTAACGGTGATAGAAACTTTTGCATTGCTGTTGCCTTCAAGCTTCAGGGTGAATTCAGTGGCAGTTGGGTTTGGATAAGCCTGTACAGTAAAACCATTGCTTACCGCAACTTTTGCTGCTCCCGTTCCACGATTGGCTGCAATGCCGGGAGGGCAACCAGGGCCAACCTCAACACTCACTGAACCAACACAACCCTTTGAATCTTTTACATAACAGGTATAGGTACCCGCCAACAAACCGGTGAAGGTATTGCTGGCCTGGTAAGTAATATTGTCCAGGCTGTACGTATACGGGCCTGTTCCACCGGTGCGGAACAATTGGATCTTACCATTGGCCGTTGCACAATTGGTGGGGTCGGTAACATAATCGGTAATGATGATCGGGTTTGCAGTGATCGACAAACTTACAGAAGCTGTACAACCATTTGCATCCTTCACCCAACCGGTGTAAGCTGCCGGGGCAAGGCCGGTAAAATAAGCCCCTGCCTGGTAAGTGATATTATCAAGGCTATAGGTCCATGGCTGAACACCACCTGCAGGGCGTAACTGGATCGTTCCGTCGTTCACGCAGGTACTGCTTTGTGTATGGCTTTCTGTTGTAGTCAATGCCGTTGTATTTTGTGTAACGTTGATACCTGGAAGCGATACCACGCAACCTTTAGAATCTTTTACATAACCTGTATACATACCCGCTGTTAAACCGGTGAAGGTATTGCCGGCAACATAGCCAACATTGTCGAGGCTATACGTGTACGGACCAACACCGCCGGTAACGAACAATTTGATCTTACCTGCATTGTTGCAACCGCCTGCATCATAAGCCTGTGCAGTAACCGTCATGCCCGCAGTGCCTGTAATGGTAACCCCTACGAAATTCTTACAACCTTTAGAATCCTGTACCCAGCCTGTATAACTTCCTGCTGCAAGGCCGGTAAATGTAGCGCCGGCCTGGTAAGGCCCGCCAGCCCCTGTGATGCTGTAAGTGAAGCCCGGTACACCGCCATTGCCCGTAAGCGTTATGGTACCATCGTTTGCACAGGCACTTGCATTGGTATGGGTGGCTGTTGCTGTAACCGTGGTTGCTTTTGCTACGGTAATATTCGGCAAAGAAGTTTTACATCCTTTGCTGTCTTTTACCCAGCCTGTATAAGTGGCATTTCCGGCCAGGTTTGAAAATGTGTTGCTGCCCTGGTAGGTTACATCATCCAGGCTATAAGTATATGGAGCAACACCACCGGTGCGGTATAATTCTATTACCCCATTGTTTGCACAGCTGCTGGCTGCACGTGTATTGGCCGTTACCACGATGGCAGCTGCCGATGTTACCACGATATTTGGCCTGGTGCTGATGCAATTCCTTAAATCTTTTACATAACCGGTGTAAGTTCCGCCGGCAACGTTGATAAATGTATTGCCTGCGAAATAGTTCGTTCCATCGATGCTGTAAGTATAAGGAGCAACACCGTTGCCTGCATATAAAATGATCGAACCCGTATTACCGCAACTGCCGGAACCGCTGCCGCTATGCGTAATGGTTGGAGCGAGTGCCTGCCAGATGGTAATATTGGGAATGCTTGCTGTACAACTGAGGGCATCTGTAACAACCACGGTATAATCTTTTGGCGCAAGGCCGGTGATGGCTGCCGTTGCAGCCGTGAAACCCGATGGGTTGCTCGTCCAGCTGTACGTATAAGGACTTACACCGCCAACAGGCGTAACCGTGATGCTGCCATCGGCACCGCCGCCGCAGGAACTTGCCATTGTTTTTGTAAAGGTGGGAGCCAGTGAAGTACTGCATTCGCCTGCACCGAATTCACCAACCGTTGTAAGGCTGTTGAAGGTGAAGCTGCTGCCGGTAGTTCCGGTAGGTATAGAATATGTTGTTGAACCATTGTTTACATAAGCTTTCAGGTTACCTGAAACGGCACCACCCACCAGGTCGGCACCGAGGTAGGTAAAGGTAGCCGTACCGCCAATACCGGTAACGCCAGTGTTAACAGACGTCCAGTTACGGGCCAAACGTTTGGTTGCATTCAATGCTGCGGGGTAATTTGCGCCTACTCCGTCATTGGATGCAATCAGGATAGTACCAGCACCGCTGATTCCTGTGAAGGCAAAACTTGCCGGCGTATAACCGGCAGCGGTACCTACTGCAAAATCGTATGTATTGGTACCGGTTGCAATGGCACGTTGTAAATTTCCGTTTACATAACCATTGGTTCTTGCGAGTGAACCGGGAGCATTGTTGTTCAGCTGCACTTTATTGGCTGCTGTATTGATTGTTCCGTTTGTAAGGGTAAGTGTTTGATTGAGGATCATATTGCCTGCAAGTACCACTGAACCGGCAGCTTTGTCAACGATCACATAATCGAAAGTTTCTCCGCCGGCCTTTGTGATAGTTTGGTTGCCTGTAGCAGCGTTAAGGAATACGGCACGGGTTTGAGGAGTAAACGTACCACCAGTATTGTTCCAGTTTCCTTTCAATATGAGATCACCACCCCCAAAAACATTTGCAGATAACTTCAATGTTCCTGCCGATAGTGGCAGGTTTCCATTGACTGTTACCGGACTGGTAGTTTGATCCATATCCAGTGTTCCGCCTCTTATGTCAAAATCGCCTGTTATAGTAGTTGAACCATAAGCTCCATTCGTTCCGCCACTTCCCATATATATGGTACCGTCACCAACTACCATATTACCTGCAACTGACCAGTTTTGATTTGTAGCACCGGTTCTTGAAATAAATCTTCCGCTGCTGTTCATAGTAAAATCATAAACCGAGATTGCTCCGAACGATGTTTCATCAGCAGTATTATTAAATACAAAACTATTGCGACTGAAAGGTGCTGTGGAACTACCAATTGTTGTGGTGCTCACTGTGTAATAACGTTCCCATCTTGCACTTGCACCAATAATAAGGCCTGCACCTGAACCAGGATTTTCTGTTGGAACTGATGCATAAGCACCTCCACCAGCATAAGCCACATATCCAAACCAATTGAAAGAAGCGGGCCTTCCTCCAATTGCTGACCAAGGTATAGCTATTTCCTTTGTTCCGCTTGCTGATGAATATATGCCAAATGCTGCTGTTGGACTCGACCAGCCATTTGCTCCATCAGCCGTTCGGTATTCACGATAAGTGTCTTTGAAATATACAACCATGTCTGCACGGAATTGAAGTGCGGCAAAATTAGACCCATCATAATTATTGTAACCTACATTAGTACCATCGCTATTTGTTCCACCATTAACAGGCACTGTAGGAATCTTATCCAAATATAATACCGCACCTTCTGCTGTGTTCGTACCTGTAAGTCCTACGAAAAGATAAGTGTCATCCCAGTTCATATACCATGTACCGGTGGCACTACTTTGTTGATTTTGTCCATTAGTGTGCGTACCATATTCACCTGAAGCGATCGTACCATTTACAGTAGATATAGCAAGGTTTGTCCAGGCTGCCGCAGACGTGGCAGCATACGCCACTCTTAACCCATCAAATTTACCTACCGGGTTACTAGTACTTCTATTATGCCAAACAATATTTCCAAATTGACTGCCGGTCAACCCTGGATCCGCACCAGTTGCTATTTGAGCTTCGGCCGAAACTGTGGTGGGCTCGAACGCCATAGAAGGATTCATCCAGATATAAGCTGCGTCATTGGTTGCGCCCGTGACAAAAGTGAACCGAACTACTACCAGGTATGTTTGATTTAAATTATATACAGTAGTACCATATGTACCTGTTGCAGATGATTTTGCAATTCCAACATTATAGCCTGCCCCACTTGTTTTAGCGAACACCCTTGCAAAATAAGAAGTGCCAGCTGATGGATCTGCAAGACTTAAAAAATAATCTCCTCCAGCAGTAGCAGCACTTAAATTTAATAAGAATGAATAATAAATGGTATTGGTGCCTGCTGCAGTAGCAGTAAACCCTTTCCTTACATTACTAGTTGTACTGGTTGCTGTCGGCATTTGCACGTATTCAGCGCCACCGCCATTATAAGCTGATAGCGTAAGTGGTGATACACTGGCAATCGTTGCATCAGGACCTGAGCCAGTTTTCGTCCAGGAGCTTTGACCTGCAAGATTGCCCGCCGTAAGCCCTGTGAAGTTATCAGTTAATAATAACTGCCCCGAACTCAACGAGCTAAACATCATCAACAATAACAAGCCCATCAAAGGCTTTAGCATTTTACTTACAGGAACTCTGTTCACTGCAGTCATACCAGTATTTGACTTGGATAAGGTAGAAAGATTCATAACGGCGATTTTAGATTTTTATAATTGCGTTTGTATGTATAAATAATAAACAGCTCAATACATATGGCTGCGAAGCCCCAGCCAGCGTTCACTGGTTGGCATATATTAAGCAGTATGGTTGTTTTACAAAAGGAAAATAAAGGTTAGCCTTTGAAAGGGAGTGGATTTAAGCAACGGTGAATATAGAAAGATTTTGTGAAATGGCAAGATGATTTGATAATTTGACAATTTGATGATCTGGAGTTTTGAAGATCCGGAGATTCGGACATGCATGACGCCATAAACCGTTAAACTTTTTAAACCCTTCAACCCTTCAACGATTCCAGACCCTTACAAGATTTTCGCCCCAAACAGTTCTCCCCTTTATAAAAAAAGGCCGGTCAAACCCAACAGTCTGACCGGCCCCCGATTCCTTACCGGTTATTTAGCAATTTCCTGGAAGAACTCCATGGTTGGTGCACCCATTACGCCGGCGCTCATCATTAATTTTTTCTTTTCAGGCGATGCGATGGCAGCTTTTGCTTTGGCCATATCTGAAATATCGAATATCAGGTGAACGGTATTTGAATCGGCCATGGAACGTGCCATGACAACATCTACCATGCCTTCACCCAGCCTTGTTGCGGTGCCTTCGGCGTCGTACACTTTCATCCAGGCAGCAAAGTCTTTTACCTTGTGTGTAATTTCAACCCACTGCTTTTCGTGGCTGTTGGGGTTGAACCTGATCACATGCAAATAATCTACCCGGGGAGCACCGATAACGCCGGCTCTTTGCATCATCGCTTTTCTTTCGGCATTGGCATAAAAATCTTTTGCCTTTTGCACATCCGCAACCCCAAATGCAACCTGCAGGCTGTTTGGTTTGTCCATCAAATGCGACAATACGATGGTACTTAGCCCCGCTTCCTTGCGCTTGGCTACGTTGGAATCGAATGCCAATCTCCAGGCAGCAGCATCTTTTACATTCAGATTAACTTCTGCCATATCGAATGGCGCAGCCATGGCAGGAGCAGCGGCAGGAGCAGGTTTGCTGGTATCTGCCGCCGTGGTTGTTAGCATTTTTGACGTATCGGTTTTGGTTGTTGCATCGGTGCTGGTACTGTTGTTACAGGAACCAACAAACAACACAATGCCGAGGGCGAGTGCTGTTTTAAAAAAGGATGGTAATGTTTTCATGATTGAAATGATTGAAATGATTGTTTATGGATGAAGAGAAAACGGGGGAACATATATATTCCACGTTAAATATAAGCATTAGGAGGAAATATTTGCAGGTGTTTTTTGAAAGGCTGAGGTTTGAAGTTGGAGGTTTGAGGTTTGAGGTTGGTTGTGTTCGGGAAGTTGCCTGGTAAGAACGCAGGGGCAAGTGCTCCCGTTTAAAAAAGCAGGTGGTATACTATTGAAGTTGAAGAGATCACTTGCCGGTTGCGTTTGCGTTATTCGTAGGTTAACAACTCCTGCACCAATATTTCTTATCAATCAGGAGTACTTTGTTTGTTCCAATACATCGATCTCTCTGCAGAGCCAATTAATAACCCGTAAACCTAACCTATGGCTCATGTACGCATTGCAGACGACAACGACGATATTTCCCAAATGCTGGCCAATATGATCAGGGCCAATGGTTTTGAAGTTTCTATGGCTGCAAACCCGTTGCAACTCACGTATCAACTTGAAAATAAATTACCCGACCTGGTCCTGATGGATATTTTACCGGGCGGCTGGGATGGCAGGGAATTGTGTAAGCAATTAAAGAAAGACGCCAATTATAAAGAAATTCCCATGATCGTTCTTTCTGCAAGCCATCATTTACCGGAGAATTATAAATCTTTTTGCGCCGGCGATACCCTGGACAAGCCTTTTGAAATGCCTGTGCTAATTGAGAAGATCAACAGGCTGCTGATTTGATCATGTAGGATCCGGACATTGGACGATCTGGTACTGCGGGCGGAGTATGCGTATTTCTGCGAAACGCAACCGGTAGAAAGCTAACCCTGAACCTGCAAGTTCCTGCAACTTCCTGCATTTTCCTGCATCTTCCTGCATTTTCCTGCATTTTCCTGCATTTTCCTGCATTTTCCTGCAGTGGCGCCCTTTCCATATTGCATATTTGCTGGCGGAGCCGTTGATGTGGAGACCCGTGCCTGACAACATAAAAACAACAGGGGGCGCATAAAAATAGCTGATGTGACAAGATTAACAGCGGTTAAAAAATGTCACAAAAATGTGACAGGAAAAAAACAGGAAAAAAATTGTCACAGTGCCCTTAGGGGCGCCGGTTGCGCAACTGTTCCCGTTTAAAAACCAGGTATTTATAACAATGAAGTTGAAGGGATCATTTGATGCGCCAGCTGGGAGATAACGGTTTCCTTAGCAGGCTGCTATTAAAAAGACCTTACCGGCCGCACGGCGTAACCGCTGATCTTATTACTGAAAGCCTGGCTGCCATCGGTGAAATTCTGGCTGGCTGCGAAATTGAGATTGAGTTCGCTGGAGCTCCAGTACGTTGTACTTAAAAAAGCCCCTATTGCAACCCTGTTAATATACAGCTTGTTTAATTCATCTTTACCTGGTAAATACCAATCGGTATATCCGTTAACTGTATAATCGGAACATAACTGTGCCGCATAACTGCCTGCTCCCTGTGCAGCAACAATGACTGTTGTATTGGCATTGCCCGTACCAAGTGCAGTTGCCGTTGCCCCCGTAAGGATAAAGCTGCCATTGTACCATGGGTTATTGGCGCCCTGATCGTTTGAAGCTGCCACCAGGCCATGCACCTGCCCTGCGATATAACCGGGGTCACCGGGTTGTAAAATATAAGCAACCTTTCCGCCACCATAACTACCGCCGATGGCTAATGGCAGCGTTGCCTGCCCGCCGATCATGTTTGTCCAGATCAACCCGGTAAATACCTGTACCTCTCCTGCCCCGCAATTTGAACAATAGATCATCAGCCCCAATGCCGGCGTAGCAATGGCATTCCGTTCACTGTAGGTCATCCTTGGCGGAAGAAAACCTTTTATACCGCTCTTTACATCCAGCATGGCACTGGCATCCGGCAGGGAACCGTCGTTGTTGATACTCACCGATTGTGCAGTGGCAGTAAATACCGCTGATACAAAAAAGCAACAGATCATCCATTTATTCATGGCAGTGTATTTCATCTATAACAAATTAGAGCTTTTGGGGGAATTAAAAAAGTTGGTTTGAGGTTTGAGGCTGGGTGTATGGGGGATGTTGCTTAGTAATAAATATGAAATCTTTAATTGGAGTATTGAGGAGCAGGCATGGAGGCAGTCTTTTATAGCAGCCCTGTTTATCACCTGACAGTTCCCATGGCCCAATCAATGGCATATACTGCTTTGAGATATTTTATCCTTATCTGAATCAGCTTCTGCTGCATTTCCAGGGCCTTGGTTTCGCGGCTGTTAACAAGGAATAAGGAACTTTCTCCCTGTGAGAATCTGAGTTCCTCATTGCTGCGTAAGAAATTGAAATTCCGGTACATGGTTAAGGCTATCTGCAGCTGGTTCTGCAACTGGGTGGCCTCGTTATAATACTGACGTACTTTAGTTTGCAACTGCCAGCTCTTTTCAGCAATCTGCAGGTTAATATCTTTAATTTTTATTTGCGCCTTATTGTATTCACCACGCCCCTGGCGTAAAAGCAACGGCACTTTCATAGTAACGCCCCATTTATAGTTATGCTCAAGATAAGCAGCATTAAGGCCCTTATACCTGTAGTAATCCTTACTCAACATATTGGCCCTCACATTAAAAACGGGCAACAGGTTTTGAAATTTTAATTTACGTTCTACCTCCAGGTCCTTTAGTTTGTATTGATAGGTTTTTATCCGGGGATGTGTACCGGGTAACTGTTTCACCAGGTCTTCAATATTTCTCAACGGCAACAGCATTTCAAATTGATTTGTATCCGGGATATAATTCTGAGGCAACAGGTAAGGGTTTCCATCACCCGCCCACAGATAAGCCGACAGTTCAAGTGCTTTGTTATTCAATTCCATTAAAGCTTCGGCCTGGAGCAACTGGTAATTTTGTAATTGCGTATAAGCTTCAACAGTATCGGCCACAGAACGGTCGCCATGCAGGAAGGTAACGTTCACCAGCCGCAGCCGCTTTTCAGCCACCTCAACATAATTGTTGTAAGTTTTGAATAACCCGTAAGCCCCCGCCCACTGCCAATAAGTAGTGTACGCATCAAACAGCAGATCATTGATCAGCACGAGGCGTTCCTGTTCGCTTTGCAGTTTAAATATTTTTGCCTGCTGAAGCGCCGCCCTTCGCTTGTCCATCAATAGCCCGTTTAGCAGCGGAATTTCAACGCCGATGTAACTGGCCACACCGTTGGTCAATTCGGGATTTATAAATTGCCCGTTGCTTTTTTCAAAACCCGCCTTTATTTCTACAGCAAAAGCGGTAGGAATTTTTAATTCAGTATTATTATACCGGTAGTAGTTAACACTGTCAAGGGATTTGCTGTTGTTATTGAGCTCAAATACCGGATCAAAACTACCCCTGGCGCTTAGCAGTCCGGCAACCGCATTTTCAGTAATGAGATTGGCTTGCCTCGCTACCGGGTGAAATTGCTTTACCTGCTGTATGAATGCATCCGGGGTAAGTACAACCTTTGTTTGTGCATAGACGGTATGCCAGGACACTGCATTCATCAGCAGCAATAAGCTACACACCCGTAAATAATACTTCATACTGATCAGCCGTTTATTATCTGTTCGTGAAAACTATTTCTTTTCATTTTTCTGTACCTGGTAATATTCCGGTGGAAATCCATTGATATTGCGCCACAATTCATAATAGATCCTGACGTCTTTCAACAAAGCTATTCCGTCGGCACCACCACCCATTCGCAGCTGTGCAGGCCACTTCCGGTCGGCAGGGTCTTCGGTTACCAATACACGAAATTTTCCATTGGCACTGACCGAGGTTTCTACGGCAGCCACTTTCCCCGCAAATGTTCCATAACTACCGCCCGGCCATCCGCTGAAAACAATCGCCGGAAATCCATCAAATACAAACCTCACTTTTTGTCCTGTATTGATCAGGGGCAGATCCATCGGCTCCACAAATAATTCCACGGCATACTGAATATTATCAGGTACTATCTCTACGATCATTTCACCCTCTTTGACAAATTCGCCCAGCCCTGCTTTTTTTGCTTTTGTTATCTGGCCGCTTTGAGGTGCTATTATATAATACAGTTTATTCCGGGCATCGTAATTAGCATATTCGTTTTGCAGTTTGGAAACTTCGGCTTCTGTACTGGCCGCATTGGAGAGGGAAGCAAATTGATCGCCCTTTGCCCTGGCTATTTTATCGGCATATTCCTGTATGGTGGCCTGTTGCTCTATCCGCAGATTGGTAAGTTCCTGGCGGCTTTGCAACAGTTTATTATTGGCGCTGTTATTTTTAGCCAGTGCATTCTGATAATTTACTTTGCGCTTTTCAAATTCGGTAAGAGAAATGGCGCCGCTATCCAACATGATCCTGGCAGCATCGATCTGCCTCTTATATACTTCCAGTTCATTGTTTCCTGCCAGCAGGTCTGCTTCATCTGTTTTTACTTTTAATTGCTGTTGGGCTATTTTATTATCTAAGGATTGCAGTTTCAGTTCCCTGTACTGCTCTAATGCCCCTGATTGGGTAACAGCGGTATTGGCCTTATTTTTATAACCTTCAATGCTTTGTTGTTTGGATTCGATTTGCTGCCCGGTTCGCTCAAGTAAACGTGGATCGAAATAATCCACTTTCACTTCACCTAATTGTAATATGGTATCACCGGCCTTTACGAAGTCGCCTTCTTTCACATACCACTTTATGGCGGTACCTGCAATGATGGTGGTTACCTCATGGGGCCGTTGTTCCTGGCGTAGGGTGGTAACAGTTCCTTTTGCCCGGATGTTTTGTGTCCAGGGTAGCAGCATGATAAAAAACAGCAAACCAAGAATGCCCCATAGCCAGCGCTTTACATGGCTTTTCCGCTGTATCCTGTATATTTTTGTAAAGCAGGTGAGGTTGCTTTCGGCGGCTGCGGCTTCCAGTTCGGTATTCAGGTAACTGTTCATATTTCTCTTTAGGCTTGACTGATTATTTCACCGTTCTTACTCATCAAAATAATTTTATCACAATATTGTTTTAATCCTGCATCCTGCGAAGCAATCATCACCGTTGCAGTTTTATCCTGTCGTATATAATTGATGACATTGTTTTTGAAGGGTTGTTCCAGGTGTTCAAAAGGTTCTTCCAGTAGCAGTAAGCGATGGTCTCCAAGCAATGCCCTGAGCAGCAAAATATTTTTGCGTACGTTGGTAGATAGCTTATTGCCAACAGGAAGCAGCATCGTATCGTAACCATCTTTGCAGGATTGCACGAATGTTTTTAATCCGGAGATTTCTGCCAGGTGGGCAACCTGGCCTATCTCAATAGCCTCGTCACCCATGGTTATATTCTGCCACAGGGTTCCCTGGAAAATATCCTGGCTTCCCAGCAATATGCCTGTATGATTGCGCAGGCTTTTTACCTGGTAATTGGCAATTGGAACTTCATCAACCAGAATACTTCCCTGGTAATTGCTGAAGGCGCCTGTAAGCAAGCGGAGGACCGTTGATTTTCCGGCACCTGAAACGCCCGTAAACTGTACGATCTGTCCTTTAACGATCTTGAAGTTTATTTTATTTAATACAGGGATACCATCACTGTAAGCAAAACTTACATTGCTGAACTCTACTTCTAACCCTTCCTTTACTGCGGGCAACAGTACGCTGCCACTTTGTTCTGTATCCGCTTCGGTAACAATGCTCAGTTTTTCTACCGACACCAGGGCATCATATACAGAATCGAGGTTGACGATTAACTTTTCTATGGAAGCGATGATTGCTATGATCACGATATCTGCTGCTATGAATTGCCCGACATTTATCTGTTGATCTATCAACAGGTAAGAGCCAATTATGAGCATAGCGGCCGTAATAATTATTTTAAAAGATATGAGGCTCCAGAATTGGGTGATGAGTATTTTAAAATGATTGGTCCGGGAGGTTAAATATTGACTAACCAACTCATCGGTTTTGTTCATGTGCAGCGATGTACCTTTGGCATATTTGAATGATTTCACTGTTCGGGCCACTTCCTGCAACCATGCAGCTACCCCGTATTTATAGGTACTGGCATTCATAGCGGTATGAAGCCCCTGCGGCGACGTAAAACGTATGATGGATAATACAATGATAATAAGTACGAGGCCAAATGCGATGAATACAGGATGATAAAATGCCAGCAGTAACAAGCCCAACACTACCTGGATGATGGCAGCGGGTAAATCTATTAATAATTTATCTAGCCCCTTTTGAAGTGAAATACTGTCAAAGTATCGGTTCACCATTTCAGGCAGGTATTCCTTATCTAATTTTTCGATATTTAATTTAGGTAACCGGTCGCTGTATTCCAGTGAATAGCGAACGAAAAGCTTTTGCTTCACTTTTTCTATTATCTGAAGTTGTCGTACCTGCAGCAAGCCATTAATGAATACACCAAACACAACCATTCCTATCAGCACAAGGATGGAACTGGAGATGGTGCCAGCCATTACAAAACTTATAATGGACTGGATGCCGAGCGGTAAGGAGAGTTGAACCAATCCTGCAAGTATGGCAAACATATATACCACCGCAGTATCCTTTCGGTCTAACAGTAATATCCTGTTCAGCCTGGTAAGCGAGGTTATTATTGAAACAGGTTTGTCAGGCATTCTTAAGTTGATTTAGCGTTTAATTTTTGTTTTCCTGTAATAAAAATCTAAATATTATTTTCACGCCGCATAATTTTCTTTGTGCCCGATGCTGAAACTTCCCTGGTATTTTAAAGGTAGGTAAATCAATTTAAAATTTTAAACCCACTGAAGTAACGCCCTGGGTTTTCATTATACAAAGCCATAGCTACCTGGTCACATTCAGCAAGCGGGTTCGAACCCATGTAAAAGGAATAATTTGCAAAAGAATATTTAGCTGCCCTATTAAACTTATCGGCTGCAATTTGCTGTGTTAAAACATTGGGAACCGTATTGGGCATTTCAATAAAAGAAGCAATGCCGCCAGCAACCGCTGCACGGGATTCTGAAAAGATATCTCCTTGATGGGTTAAACCAGGTTCTCTGAAATGAACATGGGAATCTATAACACCCGGCAACAGGTGAAGCCCTTTGGCAGGAATACCTGTATGGTTTTTTAAAACAGGTATTGATCCTATTTGTACAATGATTCCGTTGGCTATCAACAGGTCTGCAATGAAAGTGCTTCCTTCATTTACAATTGATACCTCTTTTATGAGTAACTGTTTCCGGTTCATTGGGCGGCAGCTCTTTTTAAACGATCGTTAATAGATTGTCCTAACCCTGTATCAGGTAACCGTTCAGCAATGATCAGCTGCGGTTGCTGCTTATCCAATTCATATAAGGCATTGTATAAATTGCCCGCGGCTTCGCGGAGGTTGCCATTTACACTCAGCACCCGTTGGTAAGCAGCAGAACATTCGAAGAGCGGTTTTTTAAAAAACAATACGCCCATTTTTTTATCCCCGAATGATCTGATTGTATCGGCCACATTTTCTGTCAGCAGCAGCGGCGTTCTGGGGGCATAGTGCTGTTTCATCATTCCAGGGCTGCGGATTTCTGTATTGTTATTCACCAGCCTGCAGTTGGGATGAATTGCCTGCAGTTGTTCCATAGTTATTGCGCCTAAACGAAACAGCAGGATGGTATCATTTTCAAAACCTACTATGGTAGATTCAATTCCATTATCGCAAAAACCGGCATCTAAAATGTATGGAATGGTTCCCGACAACTGATCAAAAACATGAGCAGCACTGGTTGGGCTTATGGAGGTAAACTTATTGGCACTCGGAGCAGCTAATGGAAATGGAAGCCTGTTCAACAATTCAATACATAGGCTATGATTCGGGATGCGAACAGCAACATGTGGGGAATCAGCAGTAACAAGATCCGGTATAATATCCTTTTTAGGGAGTATCAGCGTTAAAGGGCCAGGACTGAAGGCCTGCAATAATTTTAAAGCAATGTCGGGAACTTCTTTTACAACAGCAAACAATCTGTCTACACTGGCAATATGTACAATCAGTGGATTGCTGAAAGGCCTGTTTTTTACTTCAAAGATCTTTTTTACAACGATCGCGCTTAATGCATTACCCGCGAGTCCATAAACCGTTTCTGTAGGTATCGCTACCAGATCACCATTGATAAGCAGGTTAACTGCTTTATCAATATCCGTTCCTGTTTCAGTTTGATGTGAAGTCATAATCATTTATGGGTTACAGTAGTCGCAGGAACCCGGTTCTTCCTGTTGTTTACCATGTGGATAGAATTTTTCTTCCCGGTGGCTGCATTTCTTACATTCATAGATATAGGATAATGTACGCCGGGTTGGGGCGTTGCATTGGCTGCAGGGAAGCCCTTTGATGACCTCTTTCACGTCAAATCCGGGTGTGTTGCATTTTGTACAAACAGCCTGAATGGTTTTGATCAGCTCCAGGGTAGCGAGCCTGATATTTTCCATACGAAAAGGATTGTAATGAGCTCTCATATCCGTCTGCATTTCGATTTTTCCATCACCGGAAATGTCGAAGAAAAAAAGCAGTGCAGCTTCCAGGCAGGAACTGGTTCTTGCATCTTTAAAAATATAAGGCTTGGCATTTTTATTTTTTCCAGCCTTTAATATTACTCCGTATTCCGGGAAGCCTGTTATTTCAGCAAAGTCCCGGGCCTCTTTCATAGATGATACGGTACCCGCTTTTACGCTTGCTGCCAGTGAACTATATCTTCCTGATATTTCCAACTGGTTTTTTCTATCTATCAGCATAACGATCTCAGTGTTCACAGGCATGAAAAGGCAATCGGGATGTGGATTAAAAGCACCTTCACTGGCAATAGCAATTTCTGCTTCAGGATACAGCTCAAAGGCTTTTAAGATTTTTAACCTGGCCGTATTATATTGTGTATCGGGTCTTTCAATGTCTCCGCTGAATGTGCCGAACTGGTCTGTATCTACTTTTGCAGCTATTGCAATATCCAATCGAAGGGCCGCTTTCAACAGCGGAAAAATCACTTTTTCCTTGTTGTGCTTCGTAACAAGCAAGGCCTTTCGATTGTAAAATAAACCGGTTGAATACATAATTTAGTTACCCTTACTTTTTTGTAAATGCAGTTTGATTTGTATTAACAGCAGCCAATAAATATATTGACAGGATACTATCAGCACATTAAACCGAACTGTTATACCGGGCGCATACAACTTTTAAAAAAGGTTACAGCGGTTAACCTCCTTATCTATGAAAGAATAATTTTTGTTTTAATTTTTAATTATTCAACAATTTTTAATTCTATTAAGCCATCAATTTTTAAATTCATTCCCTGCTTTTCGGCAAAATCAAAAACTTTTTTTAAGGAGGTCTGCAGCTTTCTGAGCGATTTTATTCGCTTTTCTGAATGCGATGCGTCTTTACCGAATCTTTCCTGGTTACTAACTTTTTCCATAGAGTGGTAACTGATCTTGCTGCTAATGAGATCAAAGAGAACACGCCGGGCTTCAGGAGCTGTAAACGTTCCGTCTATTAATTTAAAATCGTGTTTTTTTTTCATACTTATTTAGATAATGATATTTCGCTTTCAATAGCAATGGTGCCTGCCTGTTGCTCTATGTAATTCCTGGCATTATACAGGTCTTTTTGAAGCTGTTTTATTCTATGTTCCCGCATTTTAATATCTTCTTCAATACTGGTATCATGAATCTGACTCTCGTGAAATCTTATTTTTACATGAATCATTTCAGTGATCAGTTTAATGGCATCCTTTGCGTTGAATTGCCCTTTGATTAGTTGGATATTCATATTTATAAATTTTATTGTCCCTGCCCTAATGAAAATGCCTGCCTGCCATCAAATGAATACAGGTTTTCTGTTTTAATGGAATCGATATTCATTTCTTCTGCGTCAGAAAGTAATTGAAGAATGTGTTGTTTCTTCATCAAAACCCCCTCAGCCGGTTTAAACCTGCAACGCCAGTGATCGGTACAAAATGTTTCCTGGAAACCTTCCGGCCAGACTTTGATACCCCTGTTGGTGATCATGACAAGTTTTATCTCTGCTGTTTCAATTTCTTTTATTTTACCGGCCAGTTCATCCGGGTCTGTTCCGGTCCAGTGAACAAAAACATCCATGCCAACAAGTTCTTTAACGCCTGCTGCTTTTCGTTTGTATTTGGGTAAGGTTAATGCAGTGCCTTTGGCGTAAGAAACGGGTTTAAGCACAGAAGGTTGCTGCCCTAAGTTGGCAATAACTGCCTTTGCAAATTCCTGCGTACCAAGTTTTTGTTTGCTTACTCCTTCTTTATAAATATCGTAGGTATGGTTACCTTCTTCAATGGTTTTAAGCCAGGCATTCTGCACTTTTTCTGCCACTTCGGTTTGCCCGATATGGTTGAGCATCATGATTGCGCCCTGCAATAAACCGGAAGGGTTTGCTTTGTTTTGTGCTGCTATACGAGGCGCTGATCCGTGAATCGCTTCAAACATGGCACATTCCTCGCCAATATTTGCGGAACCCGCAAGGCCAACAGAACCTGCAATTTGTGCCGCTACATCAGACAATATATCACCATATAAATTCGGCATCACCAGTACGTCGAAAGCTTCGGGAGTATCGGCCAATTTTGCTGCGCCAATATCTATGATCCAGTGTTCATTTATTATTTCAGGATATTCTTTCGCTACTTCATCAAATACCTGGTGAAACAAGCCATCTGTTTGTTTCATGATATTGTCTTTGGTAAAGCAGGTTACTTTTTTACGGCCATATTGCTTTGCGTATTCAAAAGCATATCGTACAATTTTTTCGCAACCAGGGCGGCTGATCAACTTCAGGCATTGCACTACTTCATCGGTTTGCTGGTGTTCAATACCTGCATAGAGGTCTTCTTCATTTTCCCGGATGATCACTATATCCATTACCGGATGTTTGGTTTTTACAAACGGGTGCAGGCTCATACAGGGCCGGACATTGGAATAAAGTCCCAAAAATTTACGGGTTGTTACATTGAGGCTTTTGTATCCGCCACCCTGCGGTGTTGTAATGGGTGCTTTCAGAAACACTTTGTTTTTTCGGATAATATCCCACGACTCTTTCGCAATTCCGGAGGTATCGCCGGCCAGGTAAACTTTTTCGCCTACTGCAATTTCCTCTATAATAATCCGGGCACCGGCTGCCTTGATAATATCAAGGGTGGCATCCATAATTTCGGGGCCTATTCCATCTCCTTTTGCTACTGTAATTGTTGTCATTTTGTTTGATTTTTTTTATTGATGGAGCAAAGTTGCTGACATTAGATCATATACTTTTATTTATCTTTGTAATGTTTACCATAAATTATTTTTATGAACTATACATTACACCAGTTGCAGATATTCTTAACGATCAGGCAAACACAAAGCATTACGAAAGCCGCTGAAGAGTTACATTTAACTCAACCGGCGGTATCTATTCAACTTAAAAATTTACAAAAGCAGTTTGATATTCCACTCACGGAAGTAGTCGGAAGAAAATTGCATGTAACGGATTTCGGAAAAGAAATAGCAATGGCTGCTGAAAAAATACTGGATGAAGTATATGCTATCAACTATAAAACATTAGCGCACAAAGGGCAACTGGCAGGCCGATTAAAAATATCGGTCGTATCAACCGGAAAATATGTGATACCCTACTTTTTGACTGATTTTTTAAAATGCCATCCGGGCATAGAATTGGTGATGGACGTTACCAATAAAGCAAGGGTAATTGAAAGCCTGGAAAGAAATGAAATTGATTTTTCCCTCGTTTCCGTTTTGCCCGAAACTGTGAAAATTGAGCGGGTAGCGCTCATGCAAAATAAGTTGTACCTGGTAGCTAACACTGAAAACAACTACAACAAAAAACTGTATGACAGCAAGATCTTTGAAACACTGCCATTGATATACCGGGAGGCGGGGTCCGGTACAAGGTATGTGATGGAAAAATTTATTGAAAAAAATCGCTTACCGGTAAGAAAAAAAATGGAACTCAGTACCAACGAAGCGGTTAAACAAGCTGTGATCGCTGGTTTGGGATGTTCTATTATGCCGCTGATTGGCCTAAAAAATGAGTTGAATAACGGAGATCTGCAAATTATTCCTGTGAAAGGATTTCCAATTAAATCTACCTGGCAATTGATCTGGCTGAAAAGTAAAAATCTTTCACCGGTGGCCTCCTCCTATTTAAATTATATCCGACAGGAAAAAAATAATATCATCAGGGAGAAATTCGGTTGGTTTGAAGAGTATTAGCAGATCATAACAATTATACGCCGGGCATTGTGCAGGGGTTTTACGCAAGGATCGCAAAGGAGCTAAGTCGAAAAGAAATGATAACGGTTTTTAATTTCTGATTGTTATTACCAGGGAACTGGTTCCGGAAAAAAGGGATGATGCATGGTGCTGATCAATCGCTTTATTTCCTGGCTACAGTTACCCAACCGCCTTGTGAACGGATCAGTTGCAGCGATTCTACCTCACAAAGACTATGCAGCCGGCGAATTTCTTTTTCAGTGTAGTGGTACACCGGGCAGGTATATCGTTGGCGGCGCAGTGCCATTCGAAGGCCATTTTCAGGAAAAGATATTACAAAGGCTTTGTTTGTTACTTCGCTCATCTTTTTAATTAAAGAAGCTGCATCCTCTGTATAATCAAGCACTCCCACCGCAACCGTAACGTCAAAACTATTTCCGCCAAAATCATATTTATTAAAGTCGCCTTCAATAAATTTACAGCGATCCCCTACTCCCTCCTGCGCTGCATTTCTTCGGGCATATTCATTCATGTTTTCGGCAAAATCAATTCCAAGTAAATGAGAAGCCTTTGAGTTTTTTAACCAGCTCACACTATTTACGCCCGGGCCGGAGCCAATATCCAGCACCGTGCTGCCGGGATAGTCCTGGATAGTTTTTAAAGCAACGGCGGTACGGAGGTAAACTGCCTTCCGAAAAAGCTTGTCAAAGGTTGAGGGCGTTTTATAATAATTTGCGAACAGATCACTCCGTTCGTCCCAATATTGCTGCGCTGTGTGAATTAAATTTGACATCCTGCGGTATTTGTGTTTGAATTATTTATGTACGTTGAAAATTAAAATGCGTCAACGCACTCCCGTTGTTATAAAGATTTAAAATTCGGTTTTTTCTCTATAAGTTTTTATTTAACTTATTTATGATTGGCATAAATATATTTTATGGTTTGAGGTTTGAGGTTTGACGTTTGACGTTTGAGGTTAAGGCAGGTTATGTACAATGCCGGCTAATGCATTGACTCCTGCCTCAGCATAAGTATTCGGAAGCATTGGAATAAAACAACCATTCCAGGAATCCGGTAGCTGCGGAACTGCGTAGGAGTTTTCTATATTGCACGAGCCTTCTGCGGAGCCAAATGAATGACGTTGATTGATCTGCTATAAACGGGAAGCCACTACCCGGCACCGGCATGTTATCTATTTGGCAGGATTAAAAATTCTTCCGGACATTTATATGGCTTCAAGAAACAATATGCCGGTTCCCGGCACCTGTTACCGAGTCTGAAGCCTGGCCCGTAACCTTTTAAGTGAGCCTGAACGCCGTCGTAGCAAAAAATACCTGCCAGATCCAATATCAGTTAAGTGTTTTATGTTTTATCTCCTCCAGCGTTTGCGGATAGCATATTTTTTCGATGGGGAAGATCTCCATGGTATAGGGACCGTAATGATCACTATTGCCTTTTATAGTCAGGCATTGACCCTTTGTATATGAAAAAAGCTCTTCAGTAAAAGGGAGCGTATCCGGGATATTTTGTTCAGCAATGGCTATGCTGAGCAGGTAAAGGATCGAAAGGCCGGTAACCTGCAGGGTCACTACATGTATCTCGGTATCCAGCGTCTTAAAAACCCCTTCTGCCGTAAATGCAAGGGCAGCAGTAAAACATACGGATTGGTCAACACACCCGAGGTCAAAATCGAGGATAAAATTTCTTAATGTTTTGGCACTGGTTTTCATTATTCCTGCGGGGCATATTATTTCTAAAAACAATATTAATCAAACCCGTCGCCAAAAAGAAACGTGTACGATTGTTAACGGGAGAATAACAAGAACGAGCTGGGTTGAAGGATGCCTTTTTTTATCCGTTATGAAGTGGGGGGGGTAAACGTTTAAGGGTTTAAAAGTTTAAGGGTTGGACTTCGGATTATGTGAAGTTTTCAGCGCTTAAAACGGCATGCTGTTTTTAAATCAGGAGATTTCCAAATTTAATAAACCCGCAGATGATAAAAAATCCGCGGGCTTATTAAAATCGAATTTAAACCTGTTTACGCTTCCATTTCTTCCGCAGCTTCGTAATTGATATCATTTTCTGCGATACCGGTAAGTGCCTGGTCTGCTTCTTTTTCTTCTCCCAGGGTTTCGTTGAGTATGCCGGCTACTTCATCAAGGCCAAGCGTTGTTGCCAATTGGGCGAGACCGCCATAAGTTGAAATTTCATAATGCTCAACTTTTTGGGCAGCCAGGATCAAACCGACATCCCTGGTAGCAGTACCTGCTTCTGTATCTTCAATGATACTTTCACCTTCCTTCGTAATGCCTTCCATGGCTTCGCATTTTTTTGCCTGGGCTTTCTTTCCTAACAGTTCGAAAACCTGCTCCAGCCTGCCCACATGCGTTTTTGTTACTTCCAGATGTTCAGTGAATGCATTTTTTAACTCCTCAGCAGTTGCTGCTTTTGCCATCTTGGGCAATGTCTTTACGAGGTGTTTTTCTGCCCAGTAAATGTCTTTCAGTTCATCTTCAAAAAACGCTTTCAGGATGCTGTCTCCTGCAGCTTTGCCGGCAGATAGCGCTGCAGATTTTTTTTCTGATGAACCAGTTGCTTTCGCAGAACCATTGGTTGAGCCATTGCTTTTTTTTGCCTTGTTTGCTGTTGATGTATTCATGTTTGTACGTTTTAAATGATTTATGTGTGCTGATAAACCCCAAAACATTTGCCAGAAAATTTGATAACGGAAAAATCTTCATCACCCGGTTTTTTGGGGAAAATAAAATGGAATTGTGGGAAAATATCCACAGTGGTTTTAAGTTCAGGAAATTCGAATTTCCGGCGGTAGAGTATGGTAACGTGGCCTTCCAATTCGAATTATCAGACTAAATAGTTTTACTCCTAGTTGGCACAAATATTTATATGCTAATCTAAAACATTCAATTATGACAACTACAACAACCGCACTCACCGAAGTGCTAAATGACCTTATAATGATCAACTACGACCGTATTGAAGGATATCGTAAGGCGGCAGAAGAAAGTAAAGTATATGATATACAGCTTCACCCGGTATTTCAAAAAATGGCCGATGAGAGCAGGCTTAATGTTTCGGCACTAACACAACAGGTAAGAATGATGGGAGCTGAAGCTGAAACCGGAACTACAACTATGGGAAAAATATACCGGGCATGGATGTCGGTAAAAGCCACTTTTACCGGCAACGACCGAAAAAGCATTCTTGATTCCTGTGAATTTGGTGAAGACCAGGCTCAACATGCATACAATGCGGCGCTGGCCACAGATGCAGACCTGGATACGGAAAGCAGGCAATTAATTATTTCGCAACAGGAAACGCTTAGAAGAAGCCACGATGTAATTAAGGAGATGAGAGATGCAGGCAAATAAATGATTGTGATAAAAATCCGGGGCAGAAAATTTCCGACTGATAGTAATAAACCGTAAATACTATACCAGCCTGGTACATTTTTTAGGGGTAGTCGTGAAAAATTTCAATTGCGAAACCACCTAAGTAATAAAAAAAGCCGGAATCATATCAACGCCGTTAAGCTTTTCAGCTTAAGATGCCGACGTATGGCATTACAATAGTACAAAGGGTTAATTTTTCAACTGCTAAATGATAAACTATGAGAACGGATGATAAACTACTTCGAAGTTTTATTCGTGATTTCCATTTAGAAAATATCGACGGTTCGGTTTGCTTTAAAGCAACGATTGAGTTCAGTGCAGCGGGGCTGTATAAAAAACAAATACGGAAATTCATGTAATTACATTCAACGCAACAGGGCTATCGGTTTTTCACCTGCTTAATCCTGTTATAGTATTACACCATATCCCTGAACTAATTACATACGACGAAGCCTTCTTTTTTTATGATAAAGATTTATTCCTTACTGCAAAAGGATTTAGTAATGTTTATGGCGTATATACTTTAACGGTTCATCCGATTGAAAGAACCTGCAACCCCACAACCATTGATGAAATAAATCAACGGGTGCGAAATTAACTGGCAGCATCCGCTTCGCCCGTTTCAAAGGTTTCGGGAGCGGCAGTCAGATACAACCGCTTTAAACAAGCCTTTTAAATCCAGGCGCGGGTCGAATGTATTTGGTTACAGGCAAATCTTATATATTTCGCGGGTTTGAGACAAGCGGAAAGATCGCAATCACTATAAAGAGAACTTTTTCTTAATCTTCCAACCTTCCCCGAAGCAGTGCAACGGGTAATAAAATAAAAAGCAACTCCGGCTATCACCCATACAACAGGCTAAGTATACCATTGGGATCCATTTTCTTTGCCGATTTTCACATCCACATCATTTTTTTTCCTGTGCGCATAATGACAGGTTGAATGGTGAAAAGATAATAGTGCAAAACGCTGTTTTTAAGTTGGTTTGAAGATTCATTGGTTTTAATTTTAGTAAATGATATTGCAACTAAGGCAAAAAAACACGCAAGGATAAAACGCTGTTTTTATCCAGCTTAATCTTATTGAATAAATTAAAACACCTGTATGTTGAGTAATAAAATCTACACACACGGAAATATTTCTCCAGTACTGCTTACCCATTTTAACCAGCGATGAATGAGTATGTTCTTTATCTCAAAAAAAATTAAGAACAGGCAAATCCTTAACACTGTTGTTGGCTTAACGGGTTATTTATTTGTTAAGAGGGCCGTCTGGAATTGGGTCGCCGCTAAATTTGCTTCCCCTCTACCGATGGAAAATTTCCGCTTTTTCTTTGGCACCTAATTTTCCAATTACAATCAGGGAAAAAAATGCAGCAACCAATGAATTTTTATATTATTTTTTAAGAGCAGGGCGCTAAGGAAAATAGCATTTCACAGCCCCCGTCGACATTTAACATATTAATTAATAGCACAAAACGTCATTTTCATTGGGTGGTAAATTTATAAAAGCGATGAATAAATAATTTTACCAACCTGGATATATCACCAAAGTATAAACCTTTAAAATTATCGCCATGTCAAAATCAGGAAACAATATTATTGAAAAAAACTTTCACAGGTTTTCTAATTGGGTCGCAAAAGCAACCGGTTCCCCGGCAGCATTTTTCTCAGCACTTACGATCGTTATTCTTTGGGCAATAAGCGGGCGGTTCTTTCACTATTCTGAAGTATGGCAAATGATCATTAATACAGGAACAACCATCATCACCTTCCTGATGATATTTATCATTCAGCAATCTCAAAATAAAGATACCACCGCCATACATTTAAAATTAAATGAGCTCATAGCCTCCAATAAAAATACAAGCAACCGGTTAGTAGCAAGCGAAGATATGACCCCTGCCGAACTTGAAGTAATTAAAAAGTATTATAGAAAGCTGTCGGAGAAATCTAATGACAAAGAATCTGTTTATGCAATTCATTCGTTCGATGAGAAAGCTGAAGACACAGAAAAATCAGAAGCTAAGTCGAAAGATATGAAAGAAAAACAACCCTGAACCTTAATTTGAAACTGGCATATTGGTCGGGAGCCACAGGCATAAGATAGCGATAAAATGCTGAGGTTACGATACCGGGATCCAGCTTACAGCAATAGTTTTTACAGGTTACGTATCGCTTTTCGTATTTAAATCGAAAAAATTGTTTAACCAATATGTTTATGAATCGCTTCAATAAAAGTGTTGATGCTGAACGGCTTTTCTAAATAGCCATCAGCATTTACTTTTTTGGTGATCTCCTTAACATCGGCATTTGCAGAAAATATTAAAACAGTCGTTTGTTTTGTACTTTCATTTTGCTTAATAATTTCAATCGCTTTTTCACCCCCAATAGGAAGAATCAATAAGTCCATGAGAATAAGATCCGGGTTGAATGTTTGAATATCATTCATAATATCTTCACAATTTGATAAAGTTTTTACAGCAAAATCATACTTACTTAAAATGGCTGCACATAAAAACAGGATTTCATCATCATCATCATAAATAAGAATATTCCTTTTCATATTAATGAAGTTATTGCAATAAAAAATGGCTCCTGCAGGTTATAAAGGCAACGTAAAATAAAATATACTTCCTTTAGCTGGCTCGCTCTCTGCCCACATACTGCCTTTGTGCCTTTCTATAATATTGTGAGATATGTACAACCCAATGCCCAGGCCCTGGAAATGTGTAGCCTGTTCCTGCACCCGGTAATACCTGTCAAAAATTTTATCCAAATGCTGTTTTTGAATTCCTATACCAAAATCCTGAACCGATACCCGAATTTTTTGATCCTTTTCTTCTAATTTAATTAATACCTTTTCAGCTTTTGGAGAATATTTTATGGCATTGCTTAATAAATTAATCAACACTTGTTGCAGCCTGCCGCTGTCGCCGGTAAATTCATGCTGGATGAATCCGGTTTTTTGTATTATGTGATTTTTTGCACTATGCTGAATATTTTCAATTGTTTCGTCCAGCATTTTATTAAAATCAAACTTCGTGATATTATAGTTCAGTTGACCGTTTTGTATTTTACTTGCGTCTAGTAATTCTGTAACCAGATCATGTAACCGCTCAACGGCCTGATTGGCTTTTTTTGCGTATAAGGCAGTTTGATTTTCTTCACTCAACGAAAGTAGCAGTAACTCTATATAACCTTTTGCTGTGGTAAGCGGTGTTTTCATTTCATGACTTGCAATGCTAATAAACTCATCCTTTTGTGTTAACAATTTTTCAGAAAGTTTTTGCGCTGCCTCCAGTTCATGATTGGCCAACAACAGGGATTGATTATTTATTGCAAGTTCTATCGTACGCTTTTCAACAGTGATGTCTCTGAGAAAGGCTATAAACAATTTGTTCCCCTGCTGAGTTGCCTGTGAAATGGTGATGGATATGGGAAACTCTTTGCCTTCCTTATTTAGTGCCGTCAGTTCTAATGCTTTATTTAAAATCCGTATTTCTCCTGTTTTTAAAAGCCGTTTCATGCCCTCCTGGTGTGCATCGCGGTAATGCCCTGGAATGATTATATCGGTTAAATCCGATCCCAAAACTTCTGCAGCTTTCCAGCCGAATATTTCTTCGGTTTTAGGATTCCATAACCTTATAATACTTTTGTCGTCGATTACAATAACGGCATCGGGCGCATTAGTGATTACCTGGTTCAGGTAATTTTCCTTTTCTACCAATGCCTCAGCCGCTAAAATATCCTTGCTAATATCCTGCACGGTGCCAATCAGTATACGGTTGGCGCCCTCACCCGAAAAATTTCCGCTTGAACGCAGGTATTTAACAGCTCCTGTTTTGCTGATGATACGATACGGTGTTTCTATCAAGGCGCCGGTAATCATTGTTTCCTCCCCGTTTTTTATCACCTGGTTCAAATCATCGGGGTGAATGAACGATAAAAACTTTTCAAAAGAAGGAATAAACTCTTGCGGTTCGCAATCTAACAATCGAAACAGGTTATCAGAATACTCAAGAGAACCGGTTGTCATGTTCCATTTATAGCTTCCGAATCTGGCAATGCTTTCTGCAAGTTCAAAGGTTTGATTTTGCAATTCCAGTTGTACGTTAACCGTTTCTATTTCTTTTTGCTTTAAAGCAATATTGGTTACGTCACTGGCTATGGTCAGGGCTGCGTAAACGTTGCCCTGGTTATCTTTTAACGGGAAAATGTAGTTTTCAATGTATCGCCCTGTTACTGGTGATTGATATGGTTCATTGTGAATACTGTTTCCATTAAAAGCGCTTTGCAAATCTGTTTCTGCCTTTGTGCCCCTGGCATTGGGCATTAATTCTAATAATTTTTTTCCAATCAGCTCCTCCCGCTTTTTTCCCATCATAATTTCTACGGCTTTATTAAAATCGATGAGGGTGAAATCGGTTGCATATACAGCGATGTATTCTTTACTAGTATTTAAAATAGTTTCAACAAAAATCTTTCTTTCTTCTAATTCAGCAGTTCGTTTTTTTACCTTCGATTCTAATTCTTCTGTAAAAGCTTTTTGTTGTGTAACATCAGTATTGGTTCCTATCCATCTTTCAATATTACCTTTGGAATCTTTTACAGGATAGGCACTGGTTAAAAACCAATGATATTCCCCGTCATGCCTGCGAAGCGGGAAGGTTAATTCAAATGCTTCGTCTTTCTTCCATAACTCTTTTATAAGGGTTGTTATTTTTTCAACGTGATCGGGATGATGTACTTTTTGCCATCCCCAACTTTCCATCTCTTCAAGCGTGGTTCCGGTATAATCATACCAGCGCTGGTTATACCAATAAACCGATCCATCGCCATTGGCAATCCATGCCAGGTTTTGAATGTTATTTGCAAATGTGCGGAACTGTTCTTCAGCTTTGGCTAATGCTTCGGTAATTTTCTTCTCCTCTTCAATGTCGGTGTTTGTTCCTATCCATCCTGTAATGTTTCCCTGCTGGTCTTTTTGGGCAATGCTATGACATCGGTGCCACCGGTAAGTTCCATCGTGCCGGCGAATTCGCTTTTCAATTTTTAAATCTTCGCCGGTTTTAAGGGTGTGATTCCATTCTTGTAATTCTTTTTTGAGGTCATCCGGAAAAATAATTGCCTGCCAGCCGTGACCTTTTAATTCTTCAAAAGATAAGCCTGTGTAATCCAGAAAATATTGATTGAAGAAATTTTTCTTTCCATCGGGTGTTGCGGTCCATACCATATGTGGTATATTTTCGGACAGCGTTCTGAATTTTGCCTCGCTTTCACCCAGCAACCCGCTGGCAACTATTTCTTTTGTAACATCCTGCAGGGTTCCGGTAAACAGGTAAGCAATGGCTTCATCGTTAAATGATGCCAGCCCTTTTGCCCGTACAATTCTTTCATTTTTTGTATGTGGATGAATGATTGTATAAATAATATCATATTGCCCTCCGGAAGCAACCTGCAAACTTTTCTGAATGGCGGCTGTTACCCTGTCTCTGTCTTTTTGTGCAATTACTGCCAGCGCAAATGGCAGTTCTATTTCTTCTTCCGGCGTTAACCCAAACCATTCTTTTAAACGGCTGTTGCTTCTAAATTTATTTGTAGCAGGGTTTAAATCCCAGGTGCCTAAGTCGGTTGCATCAATGGCAAATTGCAATTGCTGTTGGCTTTCTTTAAGTGCTTTGGTTGCTTTAACTTTTTCAGTGGTTTCAATTACTGTAACCAGCACACCACCTACTTCCGCATTTTCTAAACGGATAGGACTGTAAGCGAAATCAAAAACACACTCTTCCAAAAATCCATTTCTGTCCAATTGTAAAGTAAAGTCTGGAAAGCCAACCGGTGTGCCCTGCATTACGCCCTCAAACATTGGTCCTATGGTAGGCCATATTTCTGCAAAAGTTTTGCGTGTACTGATGCCCAATGCCTGGGGATGCTTTGTGGCTCCGAGGATAGGACGGTAACCATCGTTATACAATTGAATATATTCTTCTCCCCATGCTATGTACATTCCAAACGGACAATCGAGCATGATCCTTACTGCAATACGCAAACTTTGCGGCCATGTATCAGATCTGCCAAGAGCAGTTTTTGACCAATCAAAGCAGCGGATTAGTTCTCCCATCTGCCCACCGCCCGTAAGAAACGCAGGTATTATTTCTTCGTTCGCTTTCATGGATTACTAGTGAATGCTGTAAGTATTAAAGTTATTTTGTAAATGTAAAGTTACTTTAGAGCCCAAGATAACAATTCAAATTTATTTTCCTTTCTATAGGTGAATCTGAGTTTAAACAATTTAAGCATTTAATAAACTGGTCTCTTTTCAACGTTTCTATTCCACGTGTAATGCCTGCAGAAATTATGGTTATGTTGTTTTCATGCGTTGGATCTAAATGCTGCAGCGGCACAAAGGCCATTTCTGTATCCAGGAGTATTGCTTTGAGCAACCGCGTAAGGCAATCACGCCTTCCGGAAGATATTTTAAACCCTGAAAACCATCAGTATCGAGATGAATATCATGTGCCAGTTGCACAACGAAGGTACCCACATCATGTGAATAGAACAATAGGAGAATAATAGTTTTGCTATTATAAATATGCGAGGAAAAAATTATTTCACACCTAAACTGTAGTACTGCATTAATATTACAGAATTGGTACAAAAAAATAATTTCTATTTCAGCTGAAATGAGGTATTTGAGTTGCAATGGCTGTACAAATTCACAGTAAAATATTATGGAACTGAGGTCAGGAATCAATAGATCCTGTTATGTTTTTTAACATTTGTCTTGTCAGGTATTTAAATGGCATTCATTCCTATAGGAAGTTGTTGTGAAACTGAAAACCAAAGAAGATTAAAGAAATACTGCTGATAATATAACTGCCCAGATTGGGTTAAATGCATTTCTTGGCTGCTGAATGCAAAAATTTACAAAACTCATTGATATTCTTCACTTAAATTTTTGATTTTGTAATTGTATCGCGGCAGTGAAAGCCATGAATATTATTAAACTGTAAATTTCCATAACAGCAAACCAATTACTTAATTCATTCTTCCTGTAACTTTAAATTCGCGGAGAGAACCCTATTTTTATATTTGTCTTTTTCAAATAAATTCAGCACCCAAAAACATACCCCACCAAAGATTGCATGGCCTACCAGCAATTGGGAATAATATAAAAGGCTTCTTCCTCTTGGCGGAGCAGGATGTAATTTTAGTGCTGAATCCCAGGTAAGCGCAGCAGGAAAACCGGAAAGTGCACCGGTAATAATTCCATTGCTTATGGTTGGTTTTATACCGGTTACTTCTATGATCTCTTCAAATGCTGCCGCAAAGGCAACCCCGATCAGGTAATGTGATAGCCAGCCAGTGAATGCCGACTCCCGTTCATCCAATGCAGGAATTGACCTTTCAACCATTTTACCGATGAGTGCAGGTTCTTTAAAATTCTTTCCCAGTCCTTTTGATATTAGGTAACTGAATAGAGTAAACGCAGTTGTTCCTGCAATACCGGCTATTATAATATTGTTGCTTTTCATGTTGTCATAATTTAAATATTTGGAAAATGAATATTTAAAGTCGGTTAAAAGGAGATTACGGGTCGGGTAAAAGGCGTAAGGGTTTAACAAGCAGTGTTATCCAGCCAGCGCATTCCCATTTCGAAATTTCACACTCGGCTTTTCCAATCTTCCAAATTTCCAACTTGATTAATTGCAAATTATTCCTCATGCCGGTACCATCCTCGCTTTTTCCCTTTCCCAGAAACGATGCTTCTTCATAGCGTTGATAAATGCTTTCGGAATATTACGCCCGTAAATAACTCCGTCGGCAACTGCATCGTAGCCTGGTTCTTCTAATTCGTTCACTAAGTAAGTAAATTGTAGAAAGGCCAGAGCATCCTCATCTGCCCCAATGGGTTTACAATGTTTATAAGCCTCTTCAACAAAATGCAGAGCATCGGCAACCGCTGTTAAACTGTCGATGCTGTTTGCTCCGCCGGGGATATACACTGCATCAAATAAAACAGAACTTGCAATTAAAAACGATTGATCCACTTTGATAGCCTGCCCACTTTTACTGTTGATCGTACCGAGTTTAGGCGCAATGATCTTATAAGTGGCACCTGCGGCAGTTAGCGCTTTTTGCATAGGGCCCAGGAATTTTTCATCCACGCCGTTTGCACAAAGGATAGCCACCTGCCTCGTTTGAATGCTATCTTTCATAAGGTTGGCCATACTTAAAGCGGGCGACACTTTAATTGGCAATTTCATTTTGATGGGTTGAAAATTTTTAGAATCGCCATCGGCCGGAACTGAATGGTTCATAGGTAAGGCAGGTTTGGGAACTTTTATACCGAGCGCATCGGCCACTCTTGCTGCAAGCTTTTCATCAACCTGTGTTAGCAATCCAACCATTCTTTCACGTATAGCGGGTATCTCCACCTTGCTTAATTCAAAACGCAAAGCATTGGTAAGATGGTTTTTTTCTGCCTCGCTCTGGCTGTTGTAAAATAAGGTTGCCTGGCTGAAATGATCGAAGAAACTTTGGCTTCTTCCACGGATCTTTTTCGAATCTATCCTTTCCGCATAGGAGCTAAAACCACCTTCAGCTGCCTTTGCCTGATACGGACAGCCACCACCGATCGTATTTGGCTCATAGGCTACTCTTCCGCTGTTGATCTGTTGGCGCATATGCCCGTCGCGCTGATTGTTGTGCACTGTATTCACTGAACGATTAATGGGTATCTCGTGAAAATTGGCACTGCCCAATCTTGATAACTGTGTATCTGTATAAGAAAATAATCTTCCCTGCAGCAGCGGGTCATTGGTAAAGTCGATGCCCGGTACAAGATGCCCCGGGTGAAATGCAACCTGCTCTGTTTCTGCAAAGAAATTATCGGGATTACGGTTCAGGGTCATTTTTCCAATGATCTCTACGGGCACCACTTCTTCTGGAATCAGCTTGGTTGGATCCAGCAGGTCGAATGGATATTTATGTTCGTCTTTTTCATCCACCAGTTGCACACCCAGTTGCCATTCCGGAAATGCTCCGCTGTCGATGGCATCCCAAAGATCACGGCGGTGAAAGTCGGGGTCTTTTCCCGATATCCTGGTAGCTTCATCCCATGCAACTGCATGTACACCTAACAGTGGCTTCCAGTGAAATTTTACAAACGTTGATTTACCTGCTTCATTGATAAAACGAAAAGTATGAACACCAAAACCTTCCATCATCCGGAGGCTGCGGGGAATGGCACGGTCACTCATCGCCCACATGATCATGTGCATGCTCTCGGGCATCAGTGAGATAAAATCCCAAAACGTATCATGTGCCGAAGCCGCCTGTGGTATTTCTTTATCGGGCTCAGGTTTTACAGCGTGAACAAGATCTGGAAATTTAATAGCATCCTGTATAAAGAATACCGGCATATTATTTCCCACCAGGTCGTAGTTACCTTCATCAGTATAAAACTTTACGGAAAACCCCCGTACATCTCTTGCAAGGTCGGTAGATCCTCTTGATCCGGCAACCGTTGAAAATCTTGTAAACACGGGTGTTTTAATACCTGGCTTTTGAAGAAAGCCTGCCTTTGTATATTTCGACATCGATTTTGTACATTCAAAGATCCCATGCGCCCCTGAACCCCGGGCATGCACGATCCTCTCGGGAATCCGCTCATGGTCAAAGTGAGTAATTTTTTCCCTAAGAATAAAATCCTCGAGCAAGGTTGCGCCCCGCTCCCCGGCCTTCAATGAATTTTGATTGTCGTTTATTTTAAGGCCCTGGTTTGTGGTAAGAAACTGCTCCTGCCCGCTTTCTATATAGGGTTTCAGGTCGGATTGCTTTTTATCCGCTGCACCATTGGTTTTCTTTTTATTAGCTGCCATAAAAACTATTTTAAGATGAATAATTTAGAAATTACAAATCCCATGCTTAAATAATCCGCCATTAAGTTCCAGGCAATGTTTGTTAAATGGGTTGATAGCCGGCGTTAAAAGCGTAAAGCGCTAAAATTGCTTAAACGTTTGAATCGTTTAATATCGTTTAAGGTATTAAGTATTGGGTTTCGGATTCGGTATAGTTTTAAAAATTGTTGAATGGCATGGCATTTTCAAATTAGCACATCAGCAAATCCTCATTTCAAATGATAATATTTCCCGCATACATCGCAGATTACAATTGCAGTGGAACGCAGATCAGGTATGCTGAAAAAAAGGGCTGCTTTTCAGCAGCCCCTTCTTTAGTAAGGAAATAGGTTATTGATCAACTGTGTTATTCTTTTACAAGCTTAATTGTTTGTTTATTGCTACCCTGAACAACCTGCAGTAAATACATTCCGGGGATGAATTCATTTCCGAAATTGTATTGCTTTTGCAGTTCGCCTGCTGCCTGGTATAGTTTCCTGCCCGACAGGTCGGATACGGTGATGACAACTTTTTCTTTGCTGCCGCCTTCCAGGATCAGTTTGAATGATGAAGCAGACGGGTTCGGATAAGCGCTTATTTTCAGCACGCTGTTCGCAGCAATTTTTACTGAATTCGATGCTGTATTTTTGTTGCCTTTTAAATTACCGGCAATCGGACCGCTGCAACCTTCCGGACCAACAACAATATTAGATGTTGCACCGATACAGGTTTTAGAATCCTTCACAAAACCATCGTAAGTTCCCGGAGCAAGATTGCTGAATGTACTGCTGCTCTGGTAAGTATTACCATCGATGCTGTAAGTATAAGGGCCTACACCACCGGTACGAAACAATTGTATTACACCGTTGGTTGATGCGCAACTGCCGGCGGCTGTTACATTGTACGTAACTCCGATGAGGTTAAGGTTAAGCGTTACATTCCTGAAACCCTTACATCCTTTTGAATCTTTTACCCAAACCGTATAGTTACCTGCAGCCAATCCACTGAATGAATTGCCTGGCTGGTAAGTAACATCATCCAGGCTATAAGTAAACGGAGCGGTACCACCGGATGCTGTTGCCTGCATAGAACCATCGTTCTGGCAGGTGCTCACCAGTGTTTTACTAACGGTAACTCCTAAAGAGGCTCCCTGTGTTACTGTTACTGCTGTTACACCGATACATCCTTTAGAATCCTTCACATAACATGTATAAGGGCCGGCAGGAAGATTATTGTACACATTACCTACCTGGTAATTAGTACCATTCAGGCTATATTGGTAAGGAGGTATACCACCTGTGCGGTAGATCTCGATAGAACCATCATTGCTGCAACTGGTGGCCGGCCTTACATAAGGATTCACCACAACAGGAGGAGCTGCTGCAATAAAGATAGATTTGGTTGCCACACAACCACCGCCGTCTTTTACATAAGCAGTATAATTGCCTGCTGCAAGATTAAGGAAGGTATTGTTAGACTGGTAAGTAATACCATCCAGGCTGAATGTATATGGTTGTATACCTGCGTTGGCATACAGGATAATTGAACCTGTATTGGCACAACCTGAAGATATACTTCCATTATTGGTAACGAATGCAGAGAATGCATACTGAATGTGAATACCGGTAATGGTTCCTGAGCAACCGTTGGCATCGGTAAATATTACATCATAATAACCGATATCAAGGCCTGTAAGGCCTGAAACATTACCTGCCGTAAACGGCGTGTGAGCACCTACACCTGTCATACCTGTCCAGCTATATACATAAGGCGCTGTACCTGTGGCAGGCGTTACCGTGATGGTAGCATCTGCTGAACCGCCGCATGCACTTACATTGGTTGTCGTAAACGTGGCGGTAATTGGTGCAGAAACGGTGATGGTACCGTTTGCTGAAGCTTGTGTGCAGGTACCCGTTGTAGTAACGGTATAGTTAAATGTTCCTGAAACTGCAGCTGTTCCACTGATCGTGAATACACCGGCATTGAATAAGCCAGTGATACCGGCAGGAAGGCCTGTTACGCCTGCCCCGGTTCCTCCGGCGCCCACTGCATAAGTAATGCTGCTAATGGCTGTATTTGCACAAACCAATTGTGCATTTGTACCAGGTGCAGAAGAAAGGCTGATGGTTGCATTTGGAGCAATCGTGATAGTACCGGTACGCAGATCGTTCACGCAAGGGCCGTCTGTTGTAACAGTATAGCTGAATGAACCTGTAGCGGTAGCAGTTCCACTGATCGTGAATACACCGGCATTAAAAGAGCCGCTTACACCTGCAGGCAATGTTCCTGTTAGTGTTGCGCCTGTTGCCCCGCCGCCAATGGCATAAGTGATATTTGTGATTGCAGTATTGATACATTTTGTTTGCACATCAGTACCTGCTGCTGAAGAAAGGCTTATGGTTGAATTTGCCTGTACGGTTATACTACCCGATAAGGCTGGCTTAACACATGGGCCGGTTGTTGTAACGGTGTAGTTAAATGTTCCTGACTGTGCAGGCGTACCTGTGATGGTAAATACGCCGGCATTGTAAGAACCTGTAACGCCTGCAGGCAAAGTACCTGTAAGATTAGCGCCTGTACCGCCTCCACCAATGGCATACGTGATGTCAGTGATGGCATTGTTGATACACAAGGTCTGGGCACCTGAACCTGCAACAGACGACAAGCTAATTGTTGCATTCTGGTTAACGGTAACAGTCCGGGCTACAGAACCTGCAGCGCAACCGGTTACCGGATTTTGGGCTGTAAGTGTATAAGTAGTGGTAGCTGTCGGATTAACAGAGATGCTGCTATTACCAGCTAAAGGAGTTCCTGCATTTACAGGCAGGCCATTTACACCCGGTGCTGTATCTGCAATCCACGAATATAATATAGCAGGCAGTGTACCATTCAGTACCACATCATCAATTGCCCACCATGCTGTATTGTTGCTGAAGAAATTTGTTATGCCCGAAGTAAAGTTAAACCGCAGACGCAGGTTGGCTGTATTGCTGTAGGCTGAAATATTGAGACTTACCGCCCCAAAAGCTGCTACAGCTCCCTGGTTGGTAGTATAAGTAGCAAGGGTTGTCCAGGAAGTACCACCGTTGGTAGATATTTCAACTTTACCACTCGGCGAACCACTGTTACCTTGTTTATAAGTGTGATTAAATGTTAGCGTTGTAAGTGTTACACCGGCTGCACTGAACACAGGTGAGGTAAGTGTTGTTGCCACTGTTTCTGATGTGATTGTACTGCTTGAACCAACTGTTGAAGCGATTACATTACCTGATCCGTTTGTAAAGGCAGTGATGCTGTTCACGGTTACTCCACTCACTTCTGATTCGAAGATCTGTGTGCGGTTACCCGAAAGCGTTCCTGCCGCTGTGTAACTATTACCTGCATTAAAATTCTCTGAAGGCAATGACAATGAACCGATCGATGCTGATCCTGTCAATGCCTGGCTGCTTCCCACGCAAATGGTTGCTGCTGCTGGCGTAATGCTGACAGCAGTTGGTTGCGGGTTTACCACTATGGTGCCACCCAACGATGGATTAACACATGGGCCGGTTGTTGTTACAGTGTAAGCAAAAGAACCTGCCACAGTTGGCGTACCACTGATGGTAAAAGACCCTGCACTGAATGCGCCTGTAACACCCGCTGGTAAACCGGAAACGGTTGCTCCTGTACCGGAGGCTCCCACTGTGTAAACGATATTTGTTATGGCAGTATTTTCACAGGTTGTTTGCGCAGTGTTACCACTTGCCAATACCAATGTTGCATTGGGCGTTACAGTAATTGTTCCACCCAATGAAGGGTTCACGCATGGGCCTGTTGTTGTAACTGTATAACTGAAAGTACCAGCCGCTGAAGGACTGCCACTAATGGTAAAGGTTCCTGCACTGTAAGCACCTGTTACACCTGCGGGCAAACCACTAACAGTTGCGCCTGTTCCACTACCGCCTACTGCGTAGGTAATATTGGTAATGGGCGTACTGATACATTTTGTTTGTGCATCTGTTCCTGCAGGTGATGAAAGGCTGATGGTACTGTTAGCAGTAACTGTAATGGTACCCGTTAAAGAAAGCGGGCAAGGGCCTGCTGTTGAAACCGTGTAATTGAATGTACCTGCAACAGTTGGTGCGCCAGCGATGGTAAATGTACTTATACCGTCGAAACTACCGGTTACGCCTGCAGGTAACGCACCCGCAGTGATGGAAACAGCTGTTGCTGTTCCGCTCATGTCATAGGTAATATTCGTAATGGCGTTGTTGATACATTTTGTTTGTGTGTTGGTACCTGCACCCGAAGTAAGTGTGATAGCCGAAGCTGCAGTTACATCAATAGTACCACCCAGGGAAGGATTAACACATGGCCCTGAAGTAGTAACTGAATAATTGAAGCTACCTGCTAAGGTCGGTGTACCACTGATCGTAAATACTTTGGTTCCCGAATTATAAGAACCGGTTACACCTGTTGGCAGGCCGGTAACCGTTGCACCTGTGCCGCTACCAGCTACCTGGTAAGTGATAATGGTGATGGCATTGTTAATACATTTTGTCTGCGCAGTTGTTGCGCCGGCTGATGTTAAGGTAAGTGTAGCATTGCCATTTACGGTAATTGAACCTGTGGTACTGCTGCAACCGGTTGCGGTTTCTGTAAACGTAAATGTTGCGCTACCGGCAGAAAGTGCAGTTACATCGCCTGCATTGTTAACACTGGCAACTGCGGGGCTATTACTTATCCAGGTACCACCCGAAGTTGGGAACAGGGATGTAACATCATTGATACAAAGGGTGGTTGGCCCGGTGAAACTCACGGATGGGGCATTAAGGGTAACTGTTACAGGAGCTCCAGTGCTTGTACAACCACTGGTACTATTCCTTACCGTTATTACCGCATTATATACATCTGCTGGAGCACCGGAGGGTATAACAATAGTTATGTTACCCACTGGAAGTGAAGCATTTGTTATGTCTACAAAACCATTAGCGTTTGCCGTTGGATCGTAATCGATACTATATTGATTTGGTGACCCTGCCGCTGTATAAGACAGTAGTGCAGAAGTGGTTCCACGGCAGACTACAGGACTTGTTCCTGGTGTCACTGATGGAGAAGGGTTTACAGTGACAGCTATTGCCTGGGCAGTGCTTGAACAACCCGTTGTACTGTTTGTTACCGTAAGTGATCCGTTATAAGTAGCTGCGGCTGCACCTGCAGGTACCACCATTATAATTGGCGTTGCTGGCAGTGTTGCATTTACTACATCTATGAAACCGGCCAGGTTTGCAGCAGCATCGTAATCGATACTGTATTGATTTGGCGTACCGGTGGTTGCGGAATAAGTAAGGTTTGCTGAAGTTGTTCCCTGGCATACAGCTGGGTTTGCGCCTTTGGTAATGGTTGGTAAAGCCGAGATGGTTTGATTAGGAGAAGTATAAGCCGCATTTCCCGGCCCTACTGATCCTCCGTTTGCACCAAACCAGGTTACGCCTTCCCAAACGATATCAAATGTAAGGTTATTCGTACCTGCAGCTAATGCAGTACCATACACAGGTCCCACCGTTGCATTGGATGCAGTGATCGGCAACACGAAAGTGCCCGTTGCTCCTGCTGCCAGGTTTTGTGCATCCACACGTACGAAGTAATCTGCCCAGTTGGCAGCATTTGTATTCCATTTTACACCTATATTAAAATCATTTCCCCCACCATCTGTCCATGAACTTGTTCCAATATTTTTGATCTGGATCGTTACATTTCTAGTTTCACCTGCGCACCATGTTGCCGACCCTGCGTTCAAAGAGATGAATTGCGCTCTGTAAGGAAGTGTTGGCGTGAAGGTAAAACTCCTCCGGCTTCCATTTGCCGCGCTGTTCAAACCTGCAATGGCACCTGTGGCGGCATTCGTATTTGTTATAGCCGTAGCCGTGATTGAGGTAGCATAGGTTGATTGATTTACGCTGAACTGGTTATTGGCTCCCGTTGTATTTGAAAATCCAATTACCACAGTTCTGGCATTGGCAGTCGTTGAGGAAGTAGTACTGGTGCTGCCCACACTCATAGCCCCGTAAACATATTCTATTACCCCAGTTTGTTCGTATAGCCTTACCTGGAAGGTTCCATTGGCTGTACTATTATTGAAATTTATCCCCATATTCAAAAACTCTATCACAAGTGAACGATTGGGCGCTGTTCCAATAAGCTTGTAATGTACTTTACCTGTGGTACTGGTTCGGATATCTCCCAGGTATGGTGCCAGGATAGCCTGGGCAGACACCGGGAAACTTGTACCGATCGTGGTAGTTCCGATTGTACCACCCAAACGAATACCCCCATTGGAGGAAGCCGTAAAAGCTGTGTACGTAGTTCCAAAAAAAGTAAAATTAAACCCGATATTGGTACTGGCTGATACAACATCGTCAGATGTCGAAGCTACCAGTTGGGTAGAGGTGCTCAGATCAACCGCATTGCTATTTTTATCAAGAGCAAGGGATGCGTTACTCACCGTTGAAAATGAATACTGGCTGGCGTTTTGTGCGCCCGCATTCATTGTAAATGCAAAAGTTATACAGAGCAACATGAGCACTGTATATCGGTTTTTTTGTTTTACAGGCACCAGGGCCGGTACTACTTGGGTAGACTTGTTCATAACAGTCGATTTAGGTAAGAAATAAGAGAATTTATGATGAAAATGAAAATCCTGTTTGTCGATGCAAGGGCCAGCATGGTAATGCTTGTTGAAGAAGATTTTGATGACTGCAACCATTGATTGCAGATACATAAATATATTTTTCCCTTTCATATATAGTCCTGTTTAGTTAACTTAATAATCGTTCAGTGGAGGATAGGTCATTGATTAAAACGGACCTTCAAGGGATGCTGTGGATGTTCAGGTTATCAGGTTACTGGTAGTATATAGATGGAATGATCCTTAGGATAGGCTGAATAAAACATAGCCATTTAAATAACTAAATAAGCTATTCTTGCAACAATTAAAGGATTGAAGAAATATGACGGCTTTGGAAAGGATGGATGGTACGAGGTAGTGTGTAAGTGAATGCAAAATAGAATTCATTTTTTAGAAATCCTAATTTTTTTTAAAGTTTTTTACAACCCGTTAACAAAATAAAAAACAATTGGTGGGGAAAACAACAGGTTGGATATTATGTAAAATATATGAAGTATGATCTAAGATGTATGATTTTGAAGATAATTTAGGTTGGGGATGGTTGTGTGTTTAAGATCGATTGAAGGTTTAGGGGTTTAGAGGTTTAAAGGATTAGAGGTTTAAAGGTTTAAGGGTTTAAAAGTTTGAGGGTTTGATGGTTGGGGTATGAGTTTTTTAATGTTGATTTTTGACTTTTTAGTGTTTAGCAGAGTATGCATTTCCAAATCACCAAATCTTCAAATCATCAGATTCTGACTAAAAAAAAGGAGGCCCGTTACCGGACCTCCCTTCTTCATTAAGACAAAAACTTAGCTTCTTATTCTTTTACAAGTTTTACAGTTTGCTTCTTATCGCCCTGCATTACCTGTACATTGTAGATACCTGCTTTGAAACTGTTGCCGAAACCATAAGCCTTGTTTGCACTGCCTTCGGTTTGGTAAACGATTCTTCCCATGATATCTGTAACGGTGATATTAATTTTGGCATCACTG
>JBBQZY010000017.1:0-68869 GCA_038207305.1 Chitinophagales bacterium | reverse complement strand
AGGTTTGGCACCTCGATGTCGGTTCGTCACATCCTGGGGCTGGAGAAGGTCCCAAGGGTTCGGCTGTTCGCCGATTAAAGTGGCACGTGAACTGGGTTCAGAACGTCGCAAGACAGTTCGGTCCCTATCTGTGATGGGCGCTAGTAAATTGAGAGGACATGACCTTAGTACGAGAGGACCGGGTCGTATGTGCCGCTGGTGTATCTGTTGTGCCGCCAGGTGCAATGCAGAGTAGCTACGCACAGCCAGGATAAACGCTGAAAGCATCTAAGCGTGAAACCTTCCTTAAGATGAGTTTACTTTTAAGGGTCGTCAGAGACTATGACGTTGATAGGCTATAGGTATAAGGGTGGTAACATCGAAGCCGAGTAGTACTAATTGCCCGTAAGCTTTATTTTTTATTTTTAACTTCGGTTATTAATAACTATTTGTTTTTACTTCTTATTCCAATATGTTAACTTATTTTTTATGTCACTTGACATAATCATCTCTTTATGGTGGTTTTGCCGAGGGTGTTCACCTCTTCCCATACCGAACAGAGAAGTTAAGCCCCTCATGGCCGATGGTACTGCACAACAATGTGGGAGAGTAGGTAGCTGCCATATTCATTTAAAAAAGCCTTTCAGGAAACTGAGAGGCTTTTTTGTTTTTATGCAAAATTACTTTGCCTGCTGACTATTGATTATTGAACAGTAATGATTGAATATTCAATCATCAATAGTCAATTTTCATCTTTACCGGATTTTTATCTATGCAGGGCTTCTTGCCACATAGACTCAAAGACAGCAAGAAACACAAAATTTTCTTAGTGTTACGTAACCTTTTATTATTCAGATTAGTTTTATAGCTTTTTTTATTAAAAATTAGCTTCTTCTTTTCCTGCCATCTTTTTTATCTTCCATGTATGTCTGCAATAAATGAGCACATCAAAATATTATTAAAATGTATCGACCTTGAAGAACAGGAACAGGTAAAAAGATACAGCCTCGATCAACAGCATACCTTAAAGTCATTAAAAGCTGAAGGGCTTGCTTTACATCCATTAACTGTAACCAGGAAAAATTTCGGTTATGCAGATTATCCCGAGATCAGCTTCCGGCTTAATTTTCAAACGGAAACCAATCTTTTCAAAGATGGTGCAGCCATCGAATGTTTCTACGCTGGTGAAGCACCAGTAAAAGGAGTGCTCCTGAACCTTGATGGCAGATCCGGTGAGTTTAGGTTATTTGCACCCGATTTTCCCGACTGGATTGAAGACAACGGCGTTGGCATAAAACTGGCTCCCGACCAGCGAACGACCAGTATCATGAAAGCTGCACTGAATGGTTTGGAGAATAATAAAAAACTTTTTTCATTATTTGAACAACTGCATGGACAAGGCAGCGGGGCTGCAGACAAAAATAGTACTCCCCTGATAAGCGATCTATCCTTTAAGAACAAAGGCCTCAATGAAAGTCAGCAGAAAGCTGTAAAAGCCATCATTCAAAATGAGGAAATAGTGATCGTTCATGGCCCGCCGGGTACGGGTAAAACCACAACGCTGGTAGAAGCCATTTTTCAATTGGTAAAAGCAGGGCAGAAAGTATTGGTTGCGGCACCCAGCAATACAGCTGTTGACCATATTGCAAAAGGCCTCATTGACCAGTCGCTGAAAGTACTGCGTGTTGGAAACACCAGTAAAGTAAATGAACAAATATTTGCACATACCCCCGAAGGAAAACTGGTGAACAGCAAACAACAGAAAGAGATCAAACAATTAAAGATCAGGGCCGAAGAATTCAGGAAGATGGCCCTGAAGTATAAAAGAAGTTTCGGCAAAGCAGACCGGGAACAACGTAACCTCCTGTTCAAGGAAGTAAAGAACATTAGAACAGAAATAAAAAAACTGCAGGCTTACAATGAAGAAAAATTATATGAAGAAGCAGCTGTAATTCTTGGTACGCCTGTTGGCTTATATGATGCAAAGACCGATAAACTGCATTTTCAAACCCTGGTGATCGACGAGGCCGGTCAGTGTATAGAGCCATTGGCGTGGTGTATTTTTCCTATGGCTGATAAATATGTATTGGCCGGTGATCATCTGCAGCTACCCCCAACCGTATTGAACCAGGAAGCGGTCAAACTCGGTTTAAACAGATCTATTTTAGAGATAAGTATAGAAACGATCAGCAATATTTTTTTACTCAATACCCAATACCGCATGCGACAGGCCATTGCGGGTTTTTCTGGAAATTATTTTTACAATAGCCTCCTGCTTACAGATAGTAAACTGGCAAACGAAGGCAATCATATAACTTTCATAGATACTGCAGGATCTGGTTTTAATGAAACCAGTGGCAGTGATGGAATGAGTTTACAGAATGAAGGCGAATTAAAAATTGTAACAAAGTTATTGCAGGAAGCGTTTTTCGATCCTTTGCAAACCGCCTTTATCTCTCCTTATGCCGGGCAGGTTAGCGCCGCAAAAGAACTATTACCCAAAGAGCTGCGCATTAGTACAATAGATAGTTTCCAGGGACAGGAAAAAGAGGTCATTATCCTATCACTCGTAAGGAGCAATGATGAATCTGAAATTGGTTTTTTAAAAGACTACCGCAGAATGAACGTTGCCATTACCCGTGCAAAAGAACAGTTGTTCGTTATCGGCGACAGTGCAACCATTGGTGCAGATCCATTTTATAATTCCTTCATAAACTATATTGAAACTCATGGGGTTTACAGAAGTGTGTGGGAGTTTGAGCTGTAGGGGTTAAGGGTTTATGAGTTTAAGGGTTTAAAAGTTTAAAGGTTAGATCAATTCGTCAGATTTTTTAAACCCTTAAACCTTTCAACCAATATTTCCCCCTGTTTTCCTTTGCGCCTTCGCTCCTTTATATTCTTTGCGTGAAACTTCCTATTGAATTTTTGAGTAAGTCCAAAAGTTTAAAAGTCGGATCATTTCATCAGAATTCTTAAACCCTTAAACCTTTCAGCAATTCTTTTCACCAGGAATTAAGTCTCAAAAAAATTGCTTACTGCTACCGTGCATTTCTTTTAGCAACACCGGATTCGTTCCCTAACCTGTGGCCAAAATTTGTGGCAAAAAAAAACTGCCACAAAAAACTGCCACACACGCACAAAAATTTCTATATTTAATAAAAATTTTTTTGTCCATGCATGAGCTAAAAGTGATCAGGGAAATGACCGGACTCAGCCAGCAAGCCATTGCGGCCTGGCTGAATGTTTCCCGCAGCCTGGTTTATATGGTAGAGCAGGGAAAGCGCAGTTTGCCCGGAGAGGCACATTTTAAGCTGGTTTCCATGATGGTAAAGCTCATGGACAAGCAACAACCAGGCGAGATAGCCAAAATACGATTTACCGATCCCATCCCTCTGGCAGAGCTGCACAAGAAAAAAATGGCGAAACACCGCAAGCTGGCCACAAGCCTGCAAGGGCAGCTGGAAAAATTACAGCGTTCAAATCCCCGCCTGCAGTTCCGGCTGAAATTGTTCGAACTTATGAAAGAAAGCGATGGGCCGGGTTACAGCAGCAAAGAGGCCGACCAAAAATTCATTGAAATGACGGAATGGTTTACCCATCAAAAGCTCCCCAAATCAGGCATAGAAGAACAGGAACTGCTGCAGGACAAAATTGATAGCCATCTTGCCTATGCCGACCTGCACCAGGAACGTTGGAGAATGTATGTGGAGATGATGTAAAAATTGAGGGTTAATACGGTGGGAATTGTTAGGCGGAAGGGACATCTTTAGTTAGTGGAATTTTTGGTAAGATACAGTTTAAGAATATATGTGGCAATCTATGTGTTGGAACACAATTTTTGGATAGTTTATTAATGTTGAATTTCTTTAAAAAATAATTTTACCAACAAACCAAAATATTAAAAATGTCAGTAAAATATATTAAACCCAATTATTCTAATATTGTATTAGCCGGCTTAATTGACGCGATAGTTGCGATGATTTTTTTTATTACGTTATTTTCTATGATGACAAATAATTTAATAAATCCAAATTTGTCAATTTTATTAGGTTTTGTTTTTTATCGCTTTATTACGATTTTTCTATTTGACTGCACATTGGGTATGAAGGTATTTAAGATGCTTTTTCTAAACTATGATGAGGAAAAATTAAGTATAAAAGAAAAATTATTAGCATCCTTTTTTATATTATATGAAGGTGTAGATTATTATAAAGAAGTTCGGGCATATACTTAAGTAACTGCGTCCAACACGCAGCATCCCGATCGGGATGGAAATTGTTACCTGTTTCACGAATGAGGGTGAGCAGCAAGGGATACTATACATTAAATCTTACTAATTACTTACACCGCATATCCAAGTACACGCCATTTCCCCCAATTACACATTCTGACTGATCAATACCCGTTTTACAATACATCTTTGAGCGAAAGAACAAATCAAATCATTTAAAAATCATTTTATGAAGCTCAACATTATTTTACCAATTGCATTAATCATTTTCGCATCTTCAAGTTGCAAAAAAGATGATTCTTATCCATTAAATCCTTTGTACGACCTGGATGTTAATCTTACCCACACAGGCGACGGTTCGGGTGCTGGCTTTCTAAAATTTCGTCAGAACCCCGATACAGCCCGCGTTATCACACTCGAAACCTGGATTCATAACCTGCTCCCGAATCATTCTTACATCTTGCAACGTGCAGTAAATCCTATTGCAGATATTACAGGCTGCTCAAGCACTGCGTGGCTTACGCTCGGTGAAGGATTACAACCAAAATCGATCGTGACAAATGCACAAGGAGATGGACACGCAAATTTATGGCGTGATATAACAGCCATACCAAGGGGAACAGCATTTCACATTCGCTTCCAGGTAGTCGATGAAACTACGTTACAGCCTGCATTAAAGAGTGATTGTTTTGATTATACTGTGCGTTGAAGGATAAGATCGTAAAAATATCAAAAAGGTTATCATGGTCAGCATTTGATAACCTTTTTGTCTTAAAACAGATCAGCTTGCTGCTAATTACATTAACTTTCCTTTGAAACGGCAGATTGCTAAACATGTAAACAAATAATTACTTCTCCAGTTAATAAAAGCTTTTAAATGAAATTTAAATGCTGCATATTTATCTTATTGATTCCTGCGCTCTGCATGGCACAAATCAACCGTATCGACAGTCTAAAAAAAATGCTTCCTGCTTTAAAAGGCAGTATAAGAATTGATTGTTTGAATGAACTAAGTGTAGAGTATTACGTAAACGTTTTAAGTGAAACTTACATTAACGTACAAACCGATACTGCCATTTGGCTGGCAACGCAGGCCCAGCAAGAAGCGTTAAAAATTCACTATGATAAAGGAGTGGCAGAAGCGCTAATGATATTTGGTGAAATAGCCAGATATCGGAATGATTTTTCTACAGCAGAAAGTTATCTTCGACGGTCAATTGCGTTGTTCGAAAAAATATATGATCCCGAAAAATGTAGCTGGGCTCAGGTAACACTGGGTTTTAGCCTGTTCAGCGAAGGGAGATTTTCTGATGCAAAATTGGCCTATGATCAAGCCATGCTTTATTATAGCAAAGTAGAAAATAAAGAACGGCAGTCTATGTTATTTAGGTTGATCTCCCAGACTTATAGTGTCAGGGGATACAATGAGAAAGCATTTGAAAACACTTTACAGGCCATCAGGATAACCTATAAAATAAGCGATGCAAGGGGCATTATTTCTTCACCGGAAAATATGGCTAACTTATATATTAACGCCGGGGAAACTGAAACAGCTTTAGCCTACTTTCGGTTAGCTGCACAAAAAGCAAAGCCAACGAATCCAGTACGATATAATAAGTTAATGGGCAATATTGCAATGACACTTAACAACCTGGATTCTGCAATATATTATTTTGAAGAAGCCCACAATTATGTAATTCTCAGAACCACCGACAGCATCATCAGAAAGCGAAGCATTTCATTTAAAGATGTAAGTATCGGGGAAATTTATATGAAGCAATATAAATTCGACCTGGCTATTGAACAGTTTAAAGAACCTTTACAGTTTTTTGAAAAAGGAAATGACCAGAACAGTGTACAGCGGATATTAGTTGCGCTTGCTACATGCTATAAGGAAAAAAATCATTTTAGCGAGTCTTTTCTTTATGCAAAACGGTTGTTTAACATAGCAAAGCGAACAGGTGCCAGGCCATATCTACGCGATGCGTACAAATTACAATGGCAATTATATGACGGGCAGGGGCAAACTGATAGTGCTTATAAATACAGTCTGAAATACATAACAATAAAAGATTCCATCCTCAGTGATGAATACAGGAGAAATATAGCTTTATACCAAATGAGATCGCAGGATGAACAACAAAAAGCAAAGATCAATTTATTACAGAAGGATCAGCAACTTAACAAGGAAAAGTTATCGCTGCAGCAGCAGAAATTAAAAAGTGAATCATTGATCAGGTATATTCTAATTTCAATTTCGGGCGCTTTCTTATTAATGGGCATTTTTATTTTCAGGAATATAAATCTTAAACGTAAAAATGAAAAACAATACCTGGAACATAAATTGGAATTACAACAACTGGAAAGTAAAAAGAACAACATTGAATTTCAGCAACAGGCCACTGAGCTTGAAATGCAGGCATTACGTGCACAAATGAATCCTCATTTTATTTTTAACTGCCTTAGTTCTATCAACAGGTTTATTCTGATAAATAAAACAGAAGAGGCTTCTGATTACCTGACTAAGTTTTCCCGGTTAATCCGGATGGCCTTGAATAACTCTGAAAAATCGATGATAACACTGGAAAGCGAATTGGAAGCACTCCGGCTTTATCTCGATCTTGAAAGACTCAGGTTTAAAAATGCTTTTGATTACAGCATTACATTTGTCAATACCATTGATATCAATACTGTTTTTATTCCGCCTATGCTGATACAACCCTTTGCTGAAAATGCTATCTGGCATGGCTTAATGCATAAGAAAGGAATTGGATCACTTGAGATTCAGTTAAGCGCCGGCAATAAAACACTCACCTGTGTTATTGTTGACAATGGTGTTGGCAGAAATATGGCTGCCTCATTCAAGAGCCGGTCTGCAGAAAAAAATAAATCAATGGGCGTTGATATTACTGCCGGACGACTTGCATTGTTAAACAAGTCAAAAAATGAAACGGCTATTTTTAATATTGAAGACCTGATGAATGATGAAGGGAAAGGCTGTGGAACGAAAATAGTGCTTACAATGCCCTACAAAGATCTTACAGAAGTTATTGCATAAAATAAAACAATGAAATGATCACTGCTATTATTGTTGATGATGAACCGGATTGTTGTGAATCGCTTGCATTGCTGCTTGAACGTTATTGCCCGCAGGTAAAAGTGCTGGACATTTGTTATTCGGCTGAAAGTGCCCAGCAATCTATCAAAGAATACGCGCCACAAATATTATTTTTAGATATTGAGATGCCTTTCATGAATGGATTTGAATTGCTGGAAAAATCAGGTGATATTAATTTTGAACTCATCTTCACTACCAGTTATGATCAGTATGCTATTAAAGCGATCCGCTTTAGTGCGCTGGATTATTTATTAAAACCAATTGACCGCGAAGAACTGCAAAAGGCTGTACAAAAATCTGCCCAGCGTAACCGGCATCCCTTGCCACAGCAACTTGATATGCTATTGCATAAATTAAAACATCCTTCCATACCGGTCAGTAAAATTGCTATTCCAACGATGGAGGGATTTCAGTTACTTTCAGCTGAGTCTATTATCAGTTGCGAATCAGAGAGCAACTATACTCACCTGTTTTTGAAAGATAAACGTAAAATAATCGCTTCCCGTAATTTGAAAGAGATGGAAGAAATGTTGGAAGATTATCCATTTATAAGGGTACATCATTCTCATGTGATAAATATAAACGAGGTTGATAGATACATTAAGGGTGAAGGTGGTTACCTGGTCATGAGTGACGGTTCCACAATTAATGTCTCGAGGAGCCGAAAAGATTTGTTACTGAAAAGACTTTCATTAAGGTGATATTTACAAATACATAATAATTTTATACTTCGCCTTGGTATCTGGCAACCCCACCAAGGCGAAGGAAGTGACGAGTCTGCATGAACCTGCATAAATATAAAACGGTCTTGAGCTGTATTTTACTATCCTCCTTGCTGCGTTGTACGGCAACGAAATATCAAAACAATATTTTTTGCCATGCAAAACTGCGTAAAAATTAGTTACGCATCCGAAATTATCTATACTTGTTTGTGTAAATTATTTATAACAGGTAAATGGATTATTTTCACCCCTGTAGATTATAGCGTGTGCCATGCACCAGGACGATAGGCATTTATTGCATCACCGGCACGAGGTATTGAAAATGGGAGCGGTAGCCTACTTATTAAAGCGATCATCAATACATAGACCGGTATTTAATTACATCCCCCGCAACAAATGAAAAAGAATGCGTACCCATGAACTTAACTTTTCTGCCCCGCTGTGAAGCTGGTTTCCATACTCTATATTCTTTGCAGGCATTCAAAATGATTGCATCCATATCCTTGTACAATGAATGTTCTTTTATACTTGCAGTTACATTGCCCCCATCATCAACAGAAAAATTGATGTATACACTCCCATAAAGATTCCTTCTATATTTTTTATCGAGTGTTTTATCATTGTTTATCTTTTTAATGATATTTTTTTGCCATTTATTAAATCCTTCTTCCGGCAAGGCAGGAAGGAATAAAGTGTCGGCAGCGATCTCATTCCCATTTTCATCCCGGTTTTTTGCTGAAGTTCTTTTGCCTTTGTTATCAAATGTGTGATAAGCATTCTTATTGCCGTTACCATGAAAATACCAGGCTGCATATTTTTTACCATCCTCATTAAATAGTATCGAGTCTTTCATCTGCCTTTCATAATACCAACAGCCATAACGAACCCTTGTTTTGCACAAACGTTCTTTAAAATATGCAGTGCTGATCAAACTCTTACTGCTGATCCGGGAAAAGCTTAACCGCCAAACATCGTTTTCCTTATTGATAATACCCATGAGACCGGCTGTATCCCTATGACAGTCACGCCCTTTACTATCTTGATAAAAAGTATCCTGGTATGATTCGTTTCCAAACTCATCCCAGGAATTTACATAAGTTGCCCTGCCTGCAGAATCATGCATCAATACTGTTTTCTTTTGGTGGTCTTCATAAAAAATGCAGTTGTAAAGACAAATGCCCTTTTTATAAACAGCTGAATCTGTCATGAAACCTTTTTTACTAAACCAATTAAAATTGCCGGTCTTGGTACTACAGTCAGGTTCCTCAAAATTACCTGTCATGTAAATGTTTTTGTTTTCAGCATAATACATTTGTTGCTGCCACGCAACTCCGGCTTTATTGGTAATGGAATAATATTTAGCGGCTGTGCTTGCGCATTTTTTCCATTGCTGGTCAAGCCATAAAGTATCAGTATCAGCAAAACATGATTGCTGAATGGTAACAATCATTAAAAGGAATATGATCTTTTGCATAATTATTTGAAAGGAAGAAAAGGTATCAATGAACCGACACAAAAAAACCTCCCAATAAATTGAGAGGTTCTGAATGATATAAAGAGAATATTAATAATCCCTGTTGTATCCGCCGCCGCTGCCGCCGCTTCTTCCACCGCCGCCGCCATAACCGCCGCCGCTGCTTCTTCCGCCGCCGCCGCCGTAACCACCGCCGCCGCTTTTCTTATATCCACCGCCGCCGCTGCCGCCATAACCGCCGCCACCACCTGGACGCTTTTTGAATCCACCTTCACCTTCCTGGCGTGGTTGTGATTCGTTAACGATCAACTTACGACCTTGTACTTCAGTTTCGTTTAAGTTGGCGATTGCAGTCTTTGCTGCTTCTTCGTCTTCCATTTCAACAAAACCAAAACCTTTACTGCGGCCGTTCATTTTGTCTTTCAAAATTTTTGCGCTGGTTACACTACCGTACTGCGTAAAAAGGTTGCTTAAATCGTCATCAGTCATAGACCAACTAAGATTTCCTACATAAATGTTCATTGTAAAAACGTTTAATAATTAAATAAATACATAATGACTTAGTTGCTACAATGAACTGAACGACTCAAGACAAGTGAAATCAGCCAACAGTGAAAAACTAAAACCATTAAGAGCATTGTAAAGGTAATGTTTTCCGATTAAAATGATAATAATTCTCAAAATATTTAAGCACTCATTCAAGTGGTTGATAATAAGTTATTTGTGATTAAAATTATCGGTAAAATACGCTGCCGTATAGTATATTTACGGCAACAGTTTTGCGCTGGAAAGCCTGCAAAATTTTTATTTTGAATGATTCTAAACCGTTTTTCTTTATCTTCGGATGGATATAATACAATGCTTAAACAAGTTGCTCATATCGTTATTTCCCCGGCTGTAATTAACTGCAGCAAGACCTATATCTGTGCACAAACAACAACAGAAACCACAACAACCCGTTAGGGTTGTACATTTTCATATCACCCCCTGGGCAACAGCTTTTAACCAACAGGTTTCACTTTAATACATTTCTTAAAAAAATATTATGCAGATTTTAAAATTTGGCGGCAGTTCTGTAGAGAACGCAGCAAACATCAGCAAGGTTGCTGCTATTATAGAACGGGCAAGTAAAAAAGGAAGAACAGCGATCGTTGTTTCTGCACTCGGAGGAATTACAGATTCATTGCTGAAAACAGCTTCACTTGCAGCAGCAGATGATGAATCGTATAAAAAAATTTTGCAGGAAATAGAAAGCCGTCACCTGGAAGTTATAAAAATGATCATGCCAGTAACGCAACAAAGCAGTTTGCTAAGCCTTATAAAAAAGTTATGCAATGATATCGGCGATATATGTAACGGCATTTTTTTGTTGGGCGAATTATCAGAACGCACCAAAGACAGGATCATCAGTTACGGCGAAATTTTATCCTCGCAGATATTATCAGCAAAACTGCGTTCCATGTCATTGGAAAATGAATGGAAAGATTCAAGAGAACTCATCACAACAGATTCCAATTTTGGGAAAGCCGTGGTGGATTTTGCAGGCAGTAATAAAAAGATCGAAAAGTATTTTTCAGAAACAAAAAGTCAGCTTTTTATTTTCCCGGGCTTCATCGCATCCAGTAAGGACGGAGAAGGAACAACGCTGGGGAGAGGAGGCTCTGACTATACAGGCGCCATACTTGCAGCAGGTAGTAATGCAACTGTATTTGAAATATGGACCGATGTTTCTGGTATGATGACTGCTGATCCCAGGCTGGTTAAGAATAAAAAACATATTCCGCAGATATCTTACCAGGAGGCCATGGAACTTTCGCATTTCGGTGCTAAGGTTATCTATCCGCCAACCATTCAACCGGTAATGAGTAAAAATATCCCGGTATGGATCAAGAATACTTTTGCAGCAGATGATGAAGGAACACTTATTCACAATGAAGTGATCAGTAGCGGGCATACGGTCTGCGGTATTTCCAGTATCAATAAAATTGTGTTGATCAGCCTGGAGGGTAGTGGTATGGTGGGCATACCTGGTTTCTCTAAAAGATTGTTTGAAGCATTGGCTGCTGCACAAATCAATGTAATATTGATCACACAAAGTTCTTCAGAGCATTCTATTTGTGTGGGAATAGAAGAGGTATTTATGAAGAAAGCAAAAGCTGCTGTTGACCAGGCATTCGCTTACGAGATTGCTACCGATAAACTGATGCCCCTGATCATCGAGGAAGATCTTTCGATCGTTGCGCTGGTCGGAGATAGTATGAAGAATCATTCCGGCATCAGCGGAAAAATGTTCAGTGCACTCGGGAGAAATGGTGTGAATATAAGGGCAATTGCACAAGGCTCTTCTGAACGAAATATTTCGGTGGTGATCGGTACTGCCGATGTTAAAAAAGCGATCAACGTATTGCATGAAGATTTTTTTGAGACCACTTACAAACAGCTAAACCTTTTTATTACCGGCGTAGGCAATGTCGGGAAAAGATTACTGGCACAGTTGCAGCAGCAACACGCTTATTTGCAAAAGCATTTGTCATTAAATGTACAGGTAGTTGGTTTGGCAAACAGCAAAAAAATGTTTTTTGATGAGAACGGAATAGAACTCAAGAAATGGAAGGAAAAATTGGATGGCGGCGAACCGCTCGATCTTCACCAGTTCACGGAAACGATCATTCAGAAAAATTTACGTAACAGCGTTTTTGTGGATGTAACGGCCAATGATGATGTTGCTAACGCCTATGAAAAAATATTAGCTAAAAGTATTTCGGTGGTGGCTTGTAATAAAGTTGCGGCTTCCTCTGATTATGGCTATTATAAAAAGCTAAAAGACCTTGCCAATGAATTCAGTTCCTTATTTCTTTTTGAAACAAATGTAGGAGCAGGCTTGCCTTTGATTGGAACATTGAACGACCTGGTACGCAGCGGCGACGAAGTGAACAGGATAGAAGCCGTATTAAGTGGTACCCTGAATTTTGTTTTTAATAATTATGATGGTATCAGGCCTTTTGCAGAAGTAGTGAAGCAGGCGCAGGATGAAGGTTATACAGAACCGGATCCGCGACTTGATCTTAGCGGTAAAGATGTGATGCGTAAGATCATGATCCTTGCCAGAGAGGCAGGTGCAAAATTACAGATGGATGATATCAGCAACAGTTCTTTTATGCCCGAATCATGCATGCAGGGTAGTGTAGATGATTTCTACAAAGCGATGGTAAAAGAAGAAGCGCATTTCAAGTCGCTTTATAAATCGGCACAGGATGCCGGAAAGAAATTAAAATTCGTTGCGAAGTATGAAAACGGAAAAGCGTCGGTTGGATTACAACATATAGATCCTTCACATGATTTCTATCATTTATATGGGAAAGATAATATCGTGTTGTTTTATACCAATCGATATGTAGACCAGCCATTGGTTGTAAAAGGAGCTGGTGCCGGTGCAGAAGTAACCGCATCGGGTGTATTTGCAGATATTATTCGTGCAGCAAGAATATAAATATTGTTGCGGGTCAAGCATTTTGACGGTAGCGGGTTAACCTTAACTTTCTTAACCGTTAACCCTAAACTCATAACTTATAACAATCATGAAAGTAAAAGTTAAGATACCAGCTTCAGTTGCAAATATGGTTTGTGGCTTTGATATTCTTGGTATGGCCATCAATGATCCTTTCGACGAAATGGAACTTACATTAAGTGATGTTCCCGGCTTAAGAATAAAACACACAGATGATTTTGGTTTGCCGGTTGAACCTGAAAAAAATGTTGCAGGCGTTTCCTTATTGGCATTAATGGAAGAATATGGAAAGAACATAGGCTTTGATATGGTTGTGCATAAAAATATCAAACCCGGAAGTGGATTGGGTTCCAGTGCAGCAGCAGCAGCAGGTGCAGTAGTTGCAGCCAACCATTTACTCAATCAAGTTTTTTCTAAAGAAGATTTGGTGCGTTTTGCTTTGAACGGTGAAAAACTTGCTTCAGGTGTAAAGCATGCGGATAATATTACGCCCTGTATTTATGGAGGCGTAACATTGATACGTTCTATTTTTCCGCTTGATATTGTTCCATTAACAGCACCACCGATGTTTGTAACGGTTGTTCATCCACAGATAGAAGTAAAGACTTCCGATGCGAGGCAGATATTGCGAAAGGAAATTCAGTTGAAAGATGCCATTCAGCAATGGGGTAATATTGCGGGGCTGGTTGCCGGACTTTTAAAAAGCGATTACCGGTTGATCAGCCGCTCATTGGAGGATGTATTGATAGAACCGGTAAGAAGTATATTAATACCCGGCTTCGATGAAGTAAAAAGAAGAAGCAGGGAAGCAGGTGCGCTGGGTGGCGGTATTTCCGGCTCGGGGCCATCCATATTTATGTTGAGCGAAGCCGCAGCAACTGCGAACCAGGTTGAACTTGAGTTCAAAGCTGTTTATGATAAAATTGGAATTGATTATAGAACATATGTAACTACGTTGAATAATGAAGGAGTGAAAGTAATAGCATAATAAATACCTCACCCTAATCCTTCTCCTCAACGAGAAGGGAACGAAATCCAGAAAAAAAATAATCATGAAGTATCACAGTACCAATAAGCAATCTGCGATCGTAGATTTTAAAGAAGCTACCATTAAAGGACTTGCGCCAGATAAGGGATTGTATTTTCCTGAGCATATACCACAGGTAAGTAAAGCATTAATTGAACATATAGATCAGTATAGCAATGCGGAGATTGCATACCAGGTGATCAGTCCTTATGTTGGGGACTCAATCCCTGCCAGTGAATTAGAGTGCATAGCAGCTGAATCAATTGATTTTGATATTCCACTTGTAAAAATAAATGACAATATATTTTCTTTAGAATTATTTCATGGTCCCACGCTTGCTTTCAAAGATGTTGGCGCCCGTTTCATGAGCAGGTGCCTGGGGTATTTTGCAAAAGAGAAAGCGGAAAAAGTTACGGTACTTGTTGCTACCTCCGGCGATACCGGTGGTGCCGTCGCAAATGGATTTTACAATGTAGAAGGCGTTGAGGTGGTGATCTTATATCCTTCGGGTAAAGTAAGCAGTGTCCAGGAAAAACAATTGACAACATTAGGAAATAATATAAAGGCGCTGGAAGTTGAAGGTAATTTTGATGATTGTCAGCGTATGGTAAAAGACGCTTTTGCAGATGAAATGTTGAACAAGCAGCTGTTTCTTACTTCAGCAAATTCGATCAATGTTGCCCGTTGGTTGCCCCAGCAATTTTATTATTTCTTTGCATGGAAGCAATGGTCTGATAAGGATCATCCGCCTGTAATATCAGTACCCAGTGGCAATTTTGGAAATATATGTGCCGGTTTGTTTGCGAACAGATCGGGCTTACCGGTTGAGCATTTCATTGCAGCATGCAATGCAAATGATACCGTGCCTGAATATTTTCATACTGGAAATTACAAGGCAAAAAAAGCCGTCGCAACGATCTCGAATGCTATGGATGTAGGAGACCCCAGCAATTTTGTCCGCATACTGGAGTTGTACAATAATAGCCTGGATGAATTACGAAATAAGATCAGCAGTGATCGTATTTCAGATGATGAAACAAGGGCCTGCATCAAAGCTATTTTAGATAAAGAAAACTATCTGCTTGATCCGCATGGCGCCGTTGCTTATGTAGCATTGAATAATTACCTGGCAACAAATAAAAATGCCAAAGGGATTTTTTTAGAAACAGCCCACCCTGTAAAATTCTATGATGTGGTGGAGCCCGTGATAGGAAGATCAGTTCCCATTCCGGAATCGGTAAAGGAGCAATTGACCAAAGAAAAAAAGAGTATTAAGATAGCAGCCGACAGTGATTTGCTGAAAGATTTTTTAATGAGCAGGATGTAAAATAAACGTCTTTTTTTTATAATCAGCATAATGCGTTCCTACGGAACGCTGTTTTCTATTGTGCATATTATGCTACCCATGAATTGTTCCTCCGGAACAGTAGAGCAATCTGGTCCTTCTCATGGAGCGCCTTTATTTATTGAATATATTATGCAAGCTATTAATTGTTTCTCCGAAACATTCGGGCTATCTGGTTGTTCTGCTGGAATTCTTTTTCAATTGTGCATATTATGCAACCTATGAATTGTTTCTCCCCACCATGCCGACTATCTGGTTGTACTGCTGGAATGCTTTTTCAATTTTTATTTCCTGCGAATATTTCCCAACGGTATTTTATTATCGGGTTCCTTAGGAACTTATTATCGGTAGAACCATTAGTATCAAAAAACATTTACGTTCCGTAGGAACGTTTTATGATTAGTATATTATGCAACCTATTAATTGTTTCTCCGGACCAGGTGGGCTATCTGGTTGTTCTGCGGAGATGCTGTTTCAATTTATGCATTTTATCTTCTAAGGATGTTCTTTCTGAACAAATGTATTATCCATTTCTTTCGGGAAGCTGTTTTCTATTGTGGCTTCGGAACATGCGGACAATCTGGTTCTTCTGCTGGAATGCTCTATCAATTTTTATTTCCTGCGAATATTTCCCAACAGTATTTTATTATCGGGTTCCGTAGGAACTTATTATCGGTAGAACCATTAATGGCAAAAGGTATTTACGTTCCGTAGGAAGGTTTTATGATTAGTATGATTTTTAAATAGCAGCCATGTTTTCCTTTTCAAATAATGTATTACAAATTATACTTCCGGAGTAATATATGGCTCACTAAATAATCTTCACTCAAAAATTATTCATAACCCCAACCGGTTATGTAAATTTATTTTTTATTAATTGCTGCCAGATGCCGAATACATACACACAAATCCATATTCATTTTGTTTTCTCAGTTAAAAACCGGGCTGCCTTAATTGAGAAGGGATGGAAAGACGAATTGTATAAATACATTACCGGTATTTTTCAATCAAACGGCCACAAAATGTTACAAATAAACGGAATGCCCGATCATATTCATATATTGGTAGCTGTGCGGCCAAACCAAACCATTTCAGCCATCATACAAAATGTAAAAACGGAAAGCAGTAAATGGATCAATCGAAACAGCTTATGCCAATCTTTATTTGCATGGCAGGAAGGTTATGGTGCTTTCTCCTATTCTAAGAGTCAGCTTTCGAATGTTATATGTTATATTCAGAACCAGGAAATACATCATAGAAAGAAAACATTCTTAGATGAATACCGGCAATTGTTGAAAATGTATGAGATTGAATATGATGAGAGATATATTTTTAAAGAGCCCGGATAACAACAAATAAAAGATCCGCTTCTTTTGGAAGCGGATCAGTCATGTTATAATGTTCATGAAAATTATTCAGCTACAACTTCAAATTCAACTTCGGTTTCGTTTCCGTTACCAAAATCAATTTTAGCTTTGAAAGTACCAAGTTCTTTAACCTCATCAAGGATGCTGATCCTGCGGCGATCGATCTCATAACCTTTTTGTTCTTTAATTGCGCGGGCAATCTGAACTGAAGTTACGCTACCGAAGATCTTGCCACTTGTACCGGTTTTAGCACCGATTTTTAAAGCACCATCTTTTAAAACTGCAATAACACTGTTGATCTCTGCCAGTAATTTAGCTTCCTTCTTACCTTGTTGTTTCAGCTTTTCCTGCATTTGCTTCATGTTGCTTGGACTAGCTTCAACAGCAAATTTCTGAGGGATCAGGTAGTTACGGCCATAACCATTTTTTACGGTTACCAGTTCGTTAGCACCTCCCAGGTTGTTTACATCTTGTATTAATATTACCTGCATTGTTTTGCATTTTTACCCAATCTCATTTAAGGACTTTCTTCCGATTATAATCGGAATTAGGGTGGTGAAAAATATAGCCCATCTCTAACCCCTTCCCGAAGGGAAGAGAACCCGAAAGGACCATGTTGTATAAGAACGTTATTTTTTGCTTAGATATACTCCATTTTCTTCCGCTTTGAGGAAGATAGGTGGCGCTTTTCTATTTCAATAGATCTGTTACATAAGGAAGGATCGCCATTTGACGGGCTTTCTTTACTGCTTCGCTTACTTTACGCTGGAACTTCAAAGAGTTACCAGTGATACGGCGTGGCAATAATTTTCCTTGCTCATTCAGAAATTTTTTCAAAAAATCGCCATCCTTATAATCAATATAACGGATGCCCATTTTTTTAAAGCGGCAGTATTTCTTCGGACGCTTCTCAGCCTTGATAGCTGTTAAGTATTTTATTTCATTTGCTTTTGCCATGATTATGCCTCCGCTTTTTCAGTTACTGAATGTTGTACACCACTTCTCTTTTTAACATTGTACTCAACGGCGTATTTATCGAGTACAGTGAACATGTGACGCATAGCTGATTCGTCACGCAAAAGTTGAATTTTCAACTTTTCATTGAAGCTGGTTGGCGCTGAATATTCCATTACCCAATAAAGACCTGTTGTCTTTTTGGCTACGGGATACGCCAGTGATTTCAGTCCCCATGGTTTAGTGTGCGCTACTTCACCGCCGTTATCTTTCACGAGGGCTTCGTATTTTTTCTGAGCGGCTTTATATTCCTCTTCAGAAAGCACAGGGGTAAAAATCACCATCAATTCGTAGTTGCTCATTTACCTGTTTTTTAAATTAAAAATATTATTAATCCCGCTCATTTTAAACGGGAGGCGAAGGTAGGAATAAATGGCGATAAAGAGATATAGGATGAAGGATAATTTGCAACAGTTTTTGGTAGTTGTTTCCCTTGTGTAATTAATTAATAATCAAGGCGATAAACAGGATATCGCAAATGGGCTTTCTCATAATAACTCGAATTTCGGTATATAAAATCCAGGATTGCATTGGAATTTGCAGCGAATTTGGCGTCGGAATCCTTTTTGGCTTCCAGCTTTTCTTTCAAAGCCGGGTCTTTTTTGAGCACATCAGCAGCGATATCTTCCCAGCGGTAATCACTGTAACCTTCTTTTTGCTGTAAGATGGCATCAAAGAAATTCCAGGCAAAAAAACTATCATCACCGGTAGGTTCCAGCATCTCTACGATATACCGGTTATTAGATTGGTTGAGGTAAATGATATGATCGCCTTTCAAAATTTTAATTGACTGCTGTAAAAAGGAAACATTCACTGCATAATTCTTATGGTGCTTTTCATAAGGTTTGGGAGAGCTTTTATAATCATCGATATGGTAAACGCCTAGATCAAGTACACTGTCTTTAGAAAATTGACTCACTACAACTCCGTTTAGTTTCAACAAATCAACCACCGCATACCATCCCTGCGGAATAATATAGGCACGCGGAGCCGTTACTATGTTAGATGCCTTGTAGCTGTTATAGAATTTAACCTGCCTGGTAAAAGCTTTGTCGTGGTTGTAAAACATTTTATCCAACCCGGTTGCCTCGCTTTTTGTATGATCTTTTTCATAGCCCTTGAATGTGATCTCAGTAAACTTAGTGGTATCCTGTTTCCACGACAAAGGGAAAGATGATTGTTTTATTGCAGCTAATCTTGCTTCCTTCCTATGATCAACAATGCCGGATGCTGACTTTTCAGATTCTTCTATGAATGTAACCATCAGGTCATAAGTTGATTTCACTCTTTGAGCATATTCCTTCAGCATGTGCGTTTCCGGAATGAATGACATCGTATTGAACAATGCTGCATAGCCGGAAGAATACCTCGGAGCTTCATAGAACATATTGATCCCTTTATCAAGTTCATCATTTTCAAAATCAACATAAGGTATCAGGTCCCAGCCTTTCGTTTTCATACCACGATAAATTGTTGGCTCAAAATCTTCTTTTAAATACTTGCCCAATACAGGCCCAAGTTTATCATACTGCGTTGTGATCAATGTCATCGTGTGCTGGTAATCGGCACCGTCACTTACATGGTTGTCGATGAAAATATCAGGATCAATAAAATGAAATAGTTCTGCAAAAGACCTGGCTTCTTTGCTATCACATTTAGTGAAATCCCTGTTAAGGTCGAGGTTTTGTGAATTGCCCCGAAAGCCGTATTCATCGGGCCCATTCTGATTTGCCCTTGTGTAAGCATTCCTGTTCAGGCAACCACCAATATTATAAACGGGGATGAATGCAAGCACTACGTTTGAAGGGAGTTTTACTTTTCCATTTGTAAGGTCTCTCACCAGCATCATACTTGCATCTATGCCATCGGGTTCGCCGGGATGAATGCCATTGTTGATGAGTATAACAACTTTTTTTTGCTGGTGCCAGGCAGCAGGATCAAACTTACCATCAGCACTCACCATTACGATGTGCAAAGGATAACCGGCATCCGTTTGCCCCATTTCCTTTATCATTATTTTGGCAGAATTCTTATCAAGGTCTTTATACCATTTAATGGCTTCAAAATAAGTTGCGGTCTTTTTGCCATTGCTTTTTTCGAATGTGCTTAGTTGAGCATTTGCAAAAAATGAAAGGAATGACAATGCAAGCGTTGATAAAATATTTCTCATGATTTTTAAAGCTACAAAGTTTTTAATGCATTGAATTACCGTGCATAAAAAAGCCCCCGGATTTTCGGAGGGCTATAAAATAGTTTACGGCTTACTTCAGTATTATGACTGACTGATTGATCAGCTGGCTACTGTTAAAGATCCTGATGAAATACCTCCCTTCAGGCAATGCACGAACATCCAGTTCGATACTAAACCGACCGCCACTGATATGCGCTTCTTTAACTTTCCTTCCTGTAATGTCCGTTACCTGCAATACACTGTTTGATGCCAGTTCTTCCAGTAATTTTATAGTAAGTTTGCCAGCAGTTGGGTTCGGATAGACCAGTGCATTTGAAAAATTATTATTCAACCTTATGGCGATGGTTTTGCTATACGTGAATCTTCCATCAATGTCTATCATCTTTAAACGATAATAAACGATCGCCCTGTTCGGCAGGTTATCATCATCAAAAGAATAATTCGCAAGGTTCCTTCCTTCTACTTCGCCGATCTTATTAAAATTGGCTGCATCCGTGCTTCTTTCAATTTCAAATTTCTTAAAGCTCGTTTCAAAAGTTGCGTACCATTTTAACAGTACAGCCGCATTGTTTTTTTGGGCAACAAAATCAGTTACCGTAACCGGTATCACACCGGTGCATTGCCATGCCAGTGCTACATATTCTGGATGGTCTATGTATGGGTTGCGGTTATTTTGTTGGGTATAAATAAGGTCGTTCCTGTTTATTTCTTTGGCGTCAACCGGATCGGCGATATGCCAGTTAAACATCATGGTAAGGTAAGCCAGGTTAAAAGACGGGTATACAGGATTGGCAGCATCAACCACTTTTTCAATACCAGTGCCATTGTTTGCTGTAACCCAGCCAGCCAGATCATTTTCGTAACGGGTAAGAATATAAAAATAGCCACGTGCCAGGTCACCTTTTACAGCATCACTGGGTTCCCAGGCCACCGGTATGGTAACAGCTGTAGCATTTGAAGGACCTAATTTATCAAGAACAGGGTTTGGAGGCATCGGATAAACCGGATATGTTCCTGCAGTAGGAAATTGATAAGTTGGTGAGCCAACCGTAGCATAAGGAGCATTTACTCTTTTTGCATTCAATCTATAATCAGTTGGCCTTACAATATAAAGATCCGCATAGGCAGGATATGCGGAAGCGAACCATGCTTTTGGAAACGTATGTTCTTTGTTCCAGCAGGTTCCATCAATAGTAGGAGTGGTTGCACCACAAAATCCACCCGGGTAAGTTTGAGTGCTGTTGAAAAAATAAGGCTCCGGGCCGGTATTATTATTTGAATAGATATCCCAGATCATTGAGCCTGTTCCATCATCGGTCCTGATCGTATCAACGATCGGCATTTGATTGTTATCCAGTTGTCCGTAACTTAAAGTAAACTGTCCTGCTGTAATGATATTGCTTAACGCCGTTTTTAACGGGCCGCAGCTTAATCCGGTTGCGGCTGAATAATAGCCAGGTGGAATATTCTGTGCTGTTGATATTAACACAGAACAGGCAAATAGTACAAGCAGAATATTTTTTTTAGCCACAGTGCGATCGTTTTATCAGGTAAAGACGTATAAAATCTAAAGATAGATGCTTGCGATTCAATAACATTTATCAACAAGAAAGCCCATCAAATATTAATATGACGGGCCTTGAAAATATTTATTCTTTTAGTTAGATCTTCTTTGCGCTTATTTAGCCAGGGCGTTTACTTTCATAGCCAGCTTGCGTTTTAAATTTGCAGCTTTGTTCTTATGAATGGTGCCGCGTTTTGCCAGCCTGTCTATCATAGAAGCTACCTCAGGAAGCTTATCTGAAGCTTCTTTGCTGCCTTCAATTGCCCTGATATCACGTATAGCATTACGGGTTGTTTTGCCATAGTAGCGGTTACGCTCATTGCGTTTAGCACTCTGACGCACATCTTTCTTAGTTGCTGAATGGTTTGCCATTTAATCCTTTTTTTGGGCTGCAAAGATAGGGGAATAGTGTTAACCGGCAGTATTTTTCAGGTTTTTTTTAAAAAGATGCAGATTGATGGCCATTCACCTGATCGGGGATGATTTTGCCAATACTTAATCAATTTTTTAAGCGTATAAAACCGATATTTGCAGTCCAAATTCAACAGTACACATCGTAAAACCCTAATTTTCAAATGAAGGATTTTCAGTATATCACAAATTCACACCCTGGTTATATAGAAAATTTATACAATGATTTCTTAAAAAACCCGGAAACGGTTGATCCTGATATTCGTAAATTTTTTGAAGGTTATGATTTTGCAGCTTCCAGCCTCGTTGTTGCAAAACCTGCTGTAAACGGGCAATCTAATGGACAGGCAACTGCGGTTGGTTCTGTGCAGTTAGACAAGGAATTTGCTGTGTATCAACTGATACAGGCATACCGCAAAAAGGGGCACCTCGTAGCAAAAACAAACCCAATCAGGGAGCGTAAAGACCGTCATGCAAAACTGGAGTTGACTTATTTCGGACTCACAGATGCCGACCTTGATACAGCATTTGAAGCAGGTAAATTCACCAGTCTCGGAAAAACAACCTTAAAAGCCATCATTGCACATTTTCAGGAATGTTACACCGGTCATGTTGGTGTTGAATACGGCAGTATGCGCGAAGGTAAAAAACTGGATTGGCTGCAAAATGCCATGGAAAAGGATTTCCTGAAACCTGTTTCACTGGAACAAAAGAAACGCATTCTTCAAAAACTCAATGAAGGCGTTATGTTTGAAAAATTTCTTCACACGAAATATGTCGGACAAAAAAGGTTTAGCCTCGAAGGTGGCGAAACAACCATCGCAGCATTGGATGCCATCATCAATACTTCTTCAGCAAACAATGTGGAAGAAGTTGTATTTGGAATGGCACACAGGGGAAGGTTGAATGTACTGGCGAATATCCTTGGTAAAACATATGAACAGATATTTACAGAGTTTGAAGGAACGGCAACACCTGACACCACAATGGGAAGTGGTGATGTAAAATACCACCAGGGTTTCAGCAGTGAAGTAGGTACTGACACCGGTAAAAAAATACATTTAAAACTTTGCCCGAACCCTTCTCACCTGGAGGCTGTAGATCCGCTCGTAGTTGGTTTTGCAAGAAGCAAAGCAGACGTACTTTATAACAGTGATTTTGATAAGATACTTCCAATTCTCATTCATGGCGATGCATCCGTTGCAGGGCAGGGTGTTGTGTATGAAGTGCTGCAGATGAGTAAACTGAAAGGCTATTATACCGGGGGAACGATACACTTTGTTATCAATAACCAAATAGGTTTTACAACAGATTTTGATGATGCCCGCAGTGCCGACTATGCTACTTCCATTGCTGCCATGGTGAATGCACCTGTATTGCATGTGAACGGCGATGATGCAGAAGCTGTGGTTAAGGCTTCTGAGATAGCAACCTTGTACAGGCAGGAATTCAACAGTGATATTTTTATCGACATGGTTTGTTACAGGCGCCATGGCCATAACGAGGGCGATGAGCCGAAATTCACGCAGCCTCAATTGTATGCGTTGATCGATAAACATTTAAACCCAAGAGAAGTTTACACGCAATACCTGATAGAGAATGGTGAGCCGGATGCAAAAGCACTGGCGAAAGAAATGGAACAGAAATTCTTATCAGACTTACAGGAAAGGTTGGATGATGTTAAACAGAATCCATTGCCTTATACTTACCAAAAACCTGAACTGTGGTGGCAAAGCCTGCGCAGGGCGAAAGCCGAAGATTTTAATGCATCGCCGGTAACGGCGATCAAAGACACTGAACTTAAATCACTATTTGACGGATTGATGAAATGGCCTGAAGATTTTAAGCCATTGAGGAAAGTTGAAAAGCTGATCCAGGATAAATTAAAACTGTACAACGATGAACATAAAATAGACTGGGCAACAGCCGAATTACTGGCCTATTCAAGCTTGCTTGTAGAAGGTAAAGATGTACGTATGAGCGGGCAGGATGTGAAGCGTGGTACCTTCAGCCACCGCCACGCTGTTCTATACGATGAATCTAACAATAAGGAATACAACAGGCTGAATCAATTTACCGAAAGCCAGCCGCCATTCAGAATTTATAATTCCTTGTTAAGCGAATACGCCGTGCTTGGTTTTGAATATGGATATTCATTGGCAAATCCGAATGCACTTGTTTTATGGGAAGCACAGTTTGGCGATTTTTGCAATGGCGCACAGATTATCATCGATCAGTTCATTGCTTCGGCTGAAACAAAATGGCAGCGTATGAACAGCGTGGTGATGTTATTGCCCCATGGTTATGAAGGGCAAGGCCCGGAACATAGTAGTGCCAGGATGGAAAGGTTCTTACAACAATGTGCTGAATTGAATATGGTCATTAGCAATGTAACCACCGGCGCTAATTTCTTCCATTTATTACGCAGGCAACTGGCATGGCCTTTCAGGAAGCCATTGGTGAATTTTACACCGAAAGCCAATCTTCGCCATCCCGGAAGTTATAGTGAGGTAAAAGAATTTACGAGTGGTGGTTTTAGGGAAGTATATGACGATGCAGCAGTAAGCGATCCAACTTCTGTTAAAAAAGTGATCATGTGCAGTGGAAAGATCTATTTTGATCTGCTCGAGAAAAAGCAGCAGGAAGGACATACAGATACAGCGATCATTCGCCTGGAACAAATCTATCCGTTACCACAAAATCAATTGGATGGTTTGTATAAAAAATACAGCAAAGCCATCTGGTACTGGGTACAGGAAGAACCGCTGAATATGGGCGCGGCTACTTTCCTGCGTATGAATTTGAAGAATATCAATTTTTATATCGTAAGCAGGCAGGCAAGTGCGGCTACTGCTACAGGTTATGCAAAAATTCATGCGAAGGAGCAGGCAGAGATAATTAATACAGCTTTTAGTATATGATCGTTTAAAAGTTTAAGGGTTTAAAGGTGAAAAGAGCGACGATTTTAAAACCCTTCAACTTTTATACCTTTAATCGAATTATACAATTCAACATTAAAATAAGTAACAAACCATGTTTCAAAGTTTGAGTGAACGCCTTGAAGGTGCATTTAAGAATATTAAAGGACAGGCAAGAATATCTGATCTGAATATCGCTAACACGGTAAAAGATATCAGGCGTGCATTGGTGGATGCCGATGTGAATTATAAGATCGCCAAAGAATTTACAGATAGAATAAAAGAGAAGGCGCTGGGTGAAAAAGTTATCTCTGCAGTAAGCCCCGGCCAGTTAATGGTAAAGATCGTACAGGACGAACTCACCGAACTGATGGGTGGAACAGAAAGCCAGTTTAATATTTCCGGCAATCCTGCTATTATACTTATTGCCGGATTGCAGGGTAGTGGTAAAACCACTTTTAGCGGAAAGCTTGCCAATTATCTCAAAACAAAAAAAGGCAAATCACCTTTGTTGGTGGCAGCAGATATTTACAGGCCTGCGGCGATAGATCAACTGGAAGTATTGGGCGGGCAGATTGGCGTGGAAGTTTTTAGTGAAAGGGAAAACAAGGATGCTGTTTCCATCGTACAAAATGCGATCAGGGAAGCCAAAGCCAAAAATAAAAATGTCATAATCATCGATACGGCCGGCCGTTTGGCAGTTGATGAAGTGATGATGAACGAGGTTGCGAATATAAAAGCAGCCGTCAATCCGCAGGAAATATTATTTGTTGTGGATGCAATGACCGGCCAGGATGCTGTAAATACCGCCGCTACATTTAATGAACGCCTTGATTTCAGTGGCGTTGTGTTAACAAAATTAGATGGCGATACCCGTGGTGGTGCGGCCTTGTCTATTAAATATACCGTAAACAAGCCCATCAAATTCAGCAGCAGCGGCGAGAAAATGGACACACTGGATGTGTTCTACCCGGAACGTATGGCCCAGCGTATTTTAGGTATGGGGGATATTGTAAGCCTTGTTGAAAAAGCCCAGGAGCAATTTGATGAAGCAGCTGCAGCCAAACTTGAAAAGAAGATCCGAAAGAACCAGTTTGATTTCGAGGATTTTAAAACACAGTTGCAGCAGATCAAAAAAATGGGTAACCTGAAAGACCTGATGGGTATGATCCCGGGTGTAGGCAAACAGCTGAAAGATGTAGATGTAAACGACGATTCATTTAAAGGCATTGAGGCTATGATCAACTCTATGACCATGCAGGAAAGGCTTAATCCTGATATTATGACCCCAAGCCGTAAGACCCGTATTGCAAAGGGTAGCGGCAAGGATATCAGTGAAGTAAACCAGTTCCTGAAACAGTTCGATCAAATGAAGGATATGATGAAGATGATGAATAAAATGCCGATGGGCAGGATGCCGGGCATGGGCCTTGGCAAACGTTAAACCCTGTAAAGACTATATTTTATTTTGGAATATTTAGGCATGATACTTATCTTCGCTATCCTTTTTTAAGGAGATTAGAAACCCTATTTATTCACAACCAAAAAAATTTCTATTTTTTATGGCTGTTAAAATGAGATTGCAACGACATGGCTCGAAGAAGAGACCATTCTATTTCATCGTAATTGCGGACGCCCGCAGCCCACGTGATGGGAAATTCATCCAGAAACTTGGTTCTTACAATCCCCTGACCGTTCCGGCAACTATCCAGATCGATCGTCAGAAAGCATTGGATTGGCTTCAGAAAGGTGCTCAACCCACCGATACTGTACGCCGTATCCTTTCTTTCAAAGGAGTATTGTTCCTGAAGCATCTTTTGCGTGGTGTTGGGCTAGGCTTATTTGATGAAGCTACTGCTATGGAAAAGTTTACCAAATGGAGCCAGGAACATGATTCACATGTAGCCAGGCGCCAGGGTGCTCATAAAAAAGCACGTATGGACCGTCGTGACGTTCCGGTAGTTAAGAAAGTTGCTGAAAAAACACAGGATGCACCGGTTGCAGCTCCGCAAGAAGAAGCAGCACCTGCATCAGAAGAAACCCAAACAGGAGAATAAACTACTCTGTTCCGTTAATTCATTGAGTCCCGTTTTTATTAACGGGACTTTTTTTATGAATTGCGGTGAATTGCCACAGGTTTAAACCCGTGGCAATTCATATCTTGCACCCATGCCGGAATATTTCAAAATAGGAAAACTTGCTGCCAGTTATGGGCTCCTTGGAGAACTTGTTTTGCAACACAGCCTGGGAAAAAAGACGTCACTGAAAGGACTGGAAGCTATTTATATTGAAGAGCAAAATGACAATTTTTTACCCTATTTTATTCAGAAGACATCTATTAAAAGTGACACGGAAACTTACATAAAACTCGAAGGAATAGATAGTAAAGAAGTAGCCAGGAAACTCACGCCCAAGGAAGCCTGGATGGAAGAGGCAGATTTCAAAAAATTTGCGGCCAAAGCTGCGCCGATCTCTTTATTAGGGTTTTCAATGATAGAAGGTGATGCTGTTTTGGGCAATGTAATAGAAGTGATCGAACAACCTCACCAGGTTTTATGCACTATCTTATACAAAGGAAATGAAGCATTGATACCGGTTCATGAAGCAAGCCTTGTTAAGATAGATCAAAAAAATAAAAAAGTTTTTGTAGAACTTCCGGAAGGGTTGCTTGATATTTATGGGTAGGTTGTTTAAGGCAAAATCTTTACAAAAAAACAATTCCTGTTATTTTTATTGGCAACTTCATATCCATTGGTACCCGCCAGCATTAATGAAGTAGTACCTAAAGAATCCCAATACTGTTTTTGTTGCTGATTTTCAGGGATAAAAAATGCGCCGTAATAGATATCGCAATGATTATTGGGCTCGGTTATCTGGTACCCATAAGAATAGTTATTATCTAAAGTTACAAGATACAAACCCGGACTACCCGGTACAAGTGAAGCTTGTAAACGGTTGTAAGGCAGAACACGATTGTATTGAATTTCTAAATCCCCATTGTTTAAAAACTGTCCTTCCAAAACCAGTGGATTAAATTCAATATTGGCATAGTTTAATACAGCACCTGATCCTGTATTAACTACTTTATATAAACTGATAGAACTGCTTAGGAAATTAAGCGGATTTAAAAATGATTTCCCTTTTATCGAATGTATTGTATCGCTAACTGCTGAAATTAATTTAATAGTATCAAGTACATGAAATGACGTGTTGTTATTTGGGATATTAAAAGGGAATATTGCAGTGTCCTTAATACTGTTTGAGCAATTTTCCTGTGGGCCAGGCCCACACAAAAAACCAGGTGTTAAGATGATATAACTGATTATTAAAGAAAAAAATAAAATACGATTTTTTTTCATGAGTACTATTTAAGCTAAGATACTTTCTTTACATATATTGCTGCTTTCAATTTCATAAATTTATATAGTCAATTCTAACATCATTTGCAAAAGCCCCAACGCACCATAGCACATTTTGACCTGGATTCCTTTTTTGTTTCCGTCGAAGTGTTGAATGATCCTTCATTAACGGGTAGGCCTGTAATTGTAGGAGGAAGGGAAAGAGGCGTGGTAGCAGCCTGTAGCTATGAAGCCAGGAAATTCGGAATTCATTCTGCCATGCCTTCTTCTAAAGCAAAGCAACTTTGTCCGCATGCTATTTTTATAAAAGGACATTACAGTGATTATAGCAGGTATTCCCGGTGGGTAACAGACATTATTGCATCAAAAGCTCCTTTGTTTGAAAAAGCTTCGGTAGATGAATTTTATCTTGACCTCACCGGCATGGAGAAATTTTTTAACCCATTGCAGTGGACCATCGATCTTAGGAAAAAGATCATTGATGAAACAAAACTTCCAATTTCATTCGGACTGGCAGCAAACAAGATGATGGCTAAAATGGCCACCAACCAGGCAAAGCCGAATGGCTTTCTTCAAATACCTTTTGGAAAAGAAAAAGAATTCCTGGCGCCGTTGCCTGTAGGCGATATACCCGGTGTTGGCGAACACACGAACCTTGTGTTGAAAGCGTTTGGCATTAATACCATCCGGGAAATTCATGAAGCGGGCATTGAAGTGCTGGAACAAAAATTAGGTAAATGGGGTATTGATCTCTGGTATAAAAGTCAGGGTATTCATCATGGTGAAGTAACATCTTATCATGAGGCAAAATCCATTTCATCTGAAAATACTTTCGAAGAAAATAAAACAGACCTGCAGTTCATTAAAAAAGAATTGGTAAGATTAACAGAGAAAATATGTTTTGAACTCCGGCAGGATGGAAAAGTTGCAGGTTGTGTAGCAGTGAAGATCCGCTATCCTGATTTTGAAACAACGTCAAGGCAAACAACTATTCCTTATACAGGTGCAGACGATGCGATCATACCGGTGGTGCATAGTCTTTTTCAAAAGCTTTATAAAAAAGGAGAACCGGTTCGGCTCCTCGGAGTTCGATTGAGCGAATTAACCGCTGATGCCATTCAAACCAATTTATTTGATGATGTGGAGCGAAAAGCAGATTTATATAAAGCCATAGACGATGTGAAAGGTAGGTTCGGAAAGGCTTCTGTAAAACGTGCATCATCCAGTTAACGCAGCTTTTACTCAAAACTTGCTTTTTTTGGTAAAAATTCAATCTTGCACAGCGCATCCTTTCAATGAGGCAGTCTAAAATTTTGATGACTGCGGCTTTTTTTTAGGTGAATCTGTTTAAAATACCGGCCAGCTTTTCTATTTTTACGTGGTAACATACCCCTGCCTTTTAATCGACGTAAAATGCCTTTCAGGAACTTTACCCGATTTTTTCTCTTCCGTGCAAATTCAGTGATCAAAACTGGCCCTTAATCCAATCCTGATGCCAGGAAGCCAAGTGCAGTCAGGCTATATTGTGTCTTTTTATAGCACAATTTTCAGGTGCATGCATTTTCCAAAATATAACAATATTATTACCCTGCTGAACAAATAGGGTATGTAAATTTGCACCAGAATGCAGCAGATTCCATGCACTGCAGCACGTAAGTGTAGATTTTATCAGTCTTTGTCGGTTTAACAAATTTTGTAGAACCTAAAACTGTTAGATCTGTTATTGACATCACATAAAAAAATCCGGTTATTCAACACACAAAATTCATACAGCAGCTTTTTAACAGCCGACGCGCCACCGATACTTACTTGCCAGGCAAGGAGGCACCCGGAAATTTTATTGATAACCTGTATCATTTTCTTTTTACTTCTTTTTCGGGTGGATATGAAACTGTTGACCAACTCAGCGTATATTACGGAGAATTACAAAAAATTCTTGAAGTGCTGCTTGCAGCCTCACTAAAGAGTGATGAGAAGGGAAAACTGCAGTCCGATTTTTTTTTAAACCATTTGCCGGTCATTTATGAAGCCTTGCTCGAGGATGCAGCTGCTGTATTGGAATTTGATCCGGCTGCACAATCGCTCGAGGAAGTATTGCTTGCTTATCCCGGTTTCTATGCAATAGCGGTACATCGCATGGCCCATCAATTACATCAACAGGGTGTGGCTGTTTTACCCCGCATTTTTGCGGAGCATGCTCATAGTAAAACAGGTATTGATATTCACCCCGGAGCTGAGATTGGCTACTCTTTTTTTATTGATCATGGTACCGGAGTAGTTATTGGTGAAACAACAATCATTGGCAACCGTGTAAAAATTTATCAAGGTGTTACCCTGGGTGCCTTGCAGGTTTCAAAGGCATTGGCAAGTGTAAAAAGACATCCAACCATTGAGGACGATGTGGTCATTTATTCTGGCGCCACTATTTTGGGCGGTAATACAACAATTGGCAGTAATAGTATTATCGGCGGAAATGTATGGTTAACCTACAGCGTACCACAACATTCCGTAGTATACCATCAAAGTGAAATAAAAGTTCGGGACATTAATCCATTTCCCGAGCCACTGAATTTTGTTATTTAATCCTTTACATCATTATTTAATTAGGAAAGATGAAAGCATCAAACATTTTGGCAACAATTGGAAACACCCCCCACGTTAAAGTAAACAGGCTTTTTGGCGCCGACTATGAAGTTTGGGTGAAATTGGAAAAGAATAATCCGGGCGCCAGTATCAAAGACCGCATTGCACTGGCAATGATCGAAGATGCCGAATCTAAAGGGCTTTTGAACAACGACAGCGTTATAATAGAACCTACCAGTGGTAATACAGGTATTGGTCTGGCATTGGTAGCTGCTGTAAAGGGCTACAAACTTATATTGGTAATGCCTGAAAGCATGAGTGTAGAAAGAAGAAAAATTATGCAGGCATACGGCGCTGAATTTGTATTAACTGCGCGTGAAAAAGGCATGAAAGGAGCTATTGAAAAAGCTGGCGAACTTGCCGCCGAAACACCAAACTCATGGATACCCCAGCAGTTTGATAATCCTGCCAATCCGGAGATACACCGCAAAACAACAGCTTTGGAAATATTGGCTGATTTTCCTGACGGATTAGATTACATAATTACGGGAGTAGGTACCGGAGGCCACATTACCGGCGTGGCCGAGGTGTTGAAGGAAAGATTTAAAAATTTGAAAGTGTTTGCTGTTGAACCGGAGTTGTCGCCCGTTCTTAGCGGGGGCGAGCCCGGGCCGCATCCCTTGCAGGGCATTGGCGCCGGGTTTGTTCCAACTGTTTTAAATACCGGCATACTTGATGGGGTTATACAGGTAGGCAAAGACGAAGCTATGGATTATGCCAGACGATCGGCGCGGGAAGAGGGTATGTTTATCGGCATCTCATCGGGTGCCACATTAGCGGCAGTTGCAAAAAAGCTTTCGGATATACCTAAAGGGGCTAAAATACTGGCGTTTAATTATGATACAGGCGAGCGGTATTTATCGGTAGAGGGTTTATACTAATTGTGCTTCTTCAGTTGATTCAATAAGGCAGTTATGTCTTTTGGTATATCAGCGTTCAGGTCAAAAGTTTGGCCAGCCGGATCAGTAAACGTCAGGCGATAGGCATGTAAGGCCAGCCTGTTAAGCATAGGTCTTTCCACTTCGTCATGCTTGCTTAGTCTGTATTTTTTCTTGATGGAAGAAAGCATTACTGGTTTTCCATCACCATACAATTCATCGCAGGCAAGCGGATGGCCAATATGTTTTGCATGTACCCTGATCTGGTGTGTTCTTCCCGTATGTAACTTGAATGAAACGAGGGAATAATTTTTATTTGCGTCAAGCACTTCATAACTTGTAAGTGATGGCTTGCCACTCCTGTGAACTGTCATTGTGCCTTTATGTTGCAAATGTTCGGTAATCGGGGCATCAATGCTTCCTGTTTTATTTCCCGGAGAGCCATGCACAATGCCCAGATAATATTTTTCCACGTTCCTGTCTTCAAAGATTTTTGAAAAATATTTATGAGCCGTTTCATTTTTGGCAAAGATCACCACGCCGCTGGTGTCTTTATCCAATCGGTGAACGGTAAATATTGTTCCATATTTATCCTTCAATATTTCTTTGAGCGACTTTTCTGATTGTTCCCGATCAGGTATCGTTAATAAGCCAGCGGGTTTATTGATCGCAATAAAATCATCATTTTCAAAAATGATCTGTAAATTATTTTTTGCCAACTTGCTTATTTTTGAAATCCTTTTTTTCGGAATGTGTTTTAAATTTTCTTGGCTTGGCAACTTTGACTTCTTTTTCCCGCACAGGTTTTTTAGATGTAGGAATCGGTTCGCCGATGGCTGTTGCAATATCTTTATCAGTTAAGCTTTTCCAATGTTTAGCTTCAGGGTTGGGAACTTTTTTTTCTGCAACAGTTGCGTTCGCAGGAGTCATTTTATTGGTCCCTCTTTTAGATTCATTCATGTATTTCAACAACCGGATCTCTTTATCACTAAGGTAACGCCATTTGCTGCGCTCTACATTTTTCTTGGTAAGGCCTGCATACATCACCCTGTCCAACCCTTTTACATCATAACCCAGGTGTTCAAATATGCGACGAACGATTCGGTTACGGCCACTGTGAATCTCAATGCCAATGATCGATTTGTCTTTCGAATCTGCATAAGCCAATCCATCTACCTGTACAGGCCCGTCTTCCAATATCAGTCCATCCAGTATCTTTTCAAAGTCGGCTTTGTTCAATACTTTATCCAGTTTTACCTCGTAAATCTTTTTTATTTCATAGCTGGGATGTGATAGTTTTTGAGTAAGGTCGCCATCATTCGTCAGTAACAATACACCAGAAGTATTTCTGTCGAGCCTTCCGATCGGGTACACTCTTTCATCTGTTGCTTTTTTAATAAGCTCCAATACTGTTTTACGTCCCTGCGGATCATCTGTAGTAGTGATGTAATCCTTCGGCTTGTTCAATAAAATATAAACAAGGTTTTTTGTTACGAATAATTTTTTATTGTTGTAAATGATCTCGTCCGAAGGTTGAACTTTGTACCCGGGTTGCGTTGCAAGCGTACCATTGATCTTTACTTTTCCTTCGCTGATCAGGTTCACAGCATCCCTGCGGGAACATATACCACAATGTGCCAGGAATTTATTCAATGGCATCACCGTATCAGTGGTTACCGTATTTTTTGATTTGTCTGAACCGGCAGGAGATTTTTTATCAAATGGCTTCCCTTTTTCTTCCGGCTCTGCAGGCCTTGAAAAACCTTTATTTTTCGCAGCCATTCTTGCCTGGTATTTATCTTCTTTCAATTTATCGAAATAAGCATTCTTTTCTTTTCTCGCCTTCTTTTTATCCTGGCGGATAGATTCTTTAACTACACTGTTCTTTTTTGGGGCAACGAATTTCTGAAATGGCGACTGGCTCATGTTATAAAGATTTATGCTGTTTTGCAACAGTAATGAGGCCCGAAGGTAATCTTTTTTATGCGGTCAGGCGAGGGCCTCACACAAAAAAAGCGCAACAATTGTTGCGCTCCTATGACTTAAGGCCGATTTATTAACTTTTAGTTTTCTTCCAATCTTTTGGCTGCCTTTGCTTCTTCATATCCTCGAGTTTCTTTACCTGGTCGGCAGTTAATATGCTTTTTCGGTCTTTCTGAGAAGTCTCTTTTAGCGCTTTCATCTGATCCCTTTTTGATTCCCTGCTCAAAGATTCATTGTTCATGATGGCTTTTCTGTTTGCCTGAACAGATTCATCCTGTGCCTGCCACTTAGAAGCCTGGTCATCCGTAAGCGATAATTTAGATTTCATTGTTTCAAAACGCTTATTGGTTTTGGCAACTCTGTCAGCTTCACTTTTTGCTTTTATTTCCGCCATTTTGGTCTTTTGTTCCGGCGTTAATAAAGAAAGCATCTTTTCCTTTTGCTCTTTATCCAAAGCGCTTTTCTTTTCATTGTATACTTTCAAGCTGATATTCTGATTCTTTTTAAGCGCATCCACTTTTGTTCTGTACGCTTCCCTGTTAGCCTTTAACTGAGATTTTTGTGCTTCAGAAAAATTTAGCGCTTTCATCATCATGTGCCTGTTGTTGCCATGGTGGTCTTTCTTGTGCATTCCTTGTCCCATATGCTCTTTCGGAGCGGGAGATTCTCTTTTTTCCTGTGCTGTTGCAGAAAGGGCAATGACCGATATGGCGATAGCCGATAATAATTTTTTCATGTCTGTTGATTTTTTAGATGTTATAATTTAGCGTGTTTTGCTAATAAAATAGTTTTTGAATCGCTGTCAGGGAACAACTGTTTAAGCTACAGTAGTACCAAAGCTTGATCAGAGCTCCTTCCCGAAAAAAGAACGTATTTTTTTTCGGCGCTCGTTTTTTGTTACTTCTTATCAGAAGCAAAAAAGTAAAGCTGAAAACGATAAAGACTTTTTATCGAAACAATAGTATTTATAAATTACTTAATAGCATAACACGTTACTATTTAGACTTTCTGCCTGGCTGTTTGTTTAATAATGCTCTGTTAAAGCCATAAAATGCCGTTGCAATGTTCTTTTATACAGACATGCGGCGTTTGTATTCGTTTAATCCGGGTGAAATAAATTAAGTGGTTACTTTATCCTTGTTGGCCAATTGGCCGCAGGCTGCATCTATGTCCTTACCCCGGCTGCGCCTCACTCTTACATTCACTTTGTGTTTGGCCAGGTAATCGGTAAAGAGCTGCGTGCTGTCGTCATCAGATTTGGTGAAAGGGATACCATATACCGGGTTATATTCTATGACGTTTACCAGGTGAGTAGGTATTTTGCGGTAAACTTTTACCAGTTCTTCTGCATCTTCGAGGCTGTCGTTCTCGCTTTTTAATAATACATATTCGAGTGTGATATCATTCTTTGTTTGCTCGTAAAAATAGTTGAGTGCGTCTACCAGTGCAGCTATATTATTGGTTTCGTTGATAGCCATGATCTTATTGCGCTTTTCATCGGTGGCAGCGTGTAAAGAAAGCGCAAGGTTAAAACGAACCTTGTCATCGCCGAGTTGTCGGATCATTTTGGCCACACCTGCGGTGGAAACGGTAATGCGTTTTGGACTCATTGCCATACTATCGCTTGCCGTGATCCTATCAATAGACTTCAGCACATTCTTATAATTAAGCAGAGGCTCGCCCATACCCATGTAAACAATATTGGTAAGTGCGGTGCCGTTAATCTTCAGGCTTTGTTCATTTAAAATAGCAACCTGGTCGTATATCTCATCAAAATTGAGGTTACGCTTACGGTCCATTAAGCCCGTAGCGCAGAATTTGCAGCTAAGGCTGCAGCCGATCTGGGAAGAAACACAGGCAGTATTGCGTTTTTCGGTTGGTATTATCACCCCTTCGAGCAAATGCCCGTCGTAGGTTTTAAAGCGTGATTTCAGCGTGCCATCATTGCTTTGTTGTGTAGTATCAACCGTGATGGCGTTCAATATAAAATCTTCGGCAAGTTTCTTTCTTAATTCCAGCGATAAATTACTCATTTCATCAAAATGGCGGGCATTTTTCTTCCAGATCCATTCATAAGCCTGTATAGCCCTGAATTTCTTATCTCCTATTGATTCGAAGTATTCCTTCAATTCAGCTAAACTTAGCGCACGTATATTTCTGCTTTCTGACATGCTGCAAAGATAATCATCCTAAATTTGAGGGAATTTGAAGTGTTTACAGCTTTTCCAAAAAGGTGTAAACTCTTTCAGGCCCCGACTAAATTTTATTCAGCAAAGATCAACTGCACCATGTGCCAGCCAAATAAGCTTTATGTCAATTTACAGGCCGTTAGCTAAAAGAATCATTTTAAATTTGATACATATTTAATTTACAGTTCTTCAAATGGTGTAAACTTTATACTTCCTTAACTTAATTTTGTTAAGTAAGACTTTACAGCTTCTCACATAAAAAATAATGTATGAATACAGTTTATATCATCGATGCAGTTAGAACGCCCATTGGAAAATATGGCGGTGCGCTTTCGGGTGTAAGGCCCGATGATCTGCTGGCACAGGTTATCAAGGCATTGATGATTCGCAATAAGAATGTGGATCCGGCTGCAATTGAAGATGTGATCGCAGGTGCTGCAAATCAAAGTGGGGAAGATAACCGCAACGTGGCTCGTATGGCTGCTTTGCTGGCAGGGTTACCTGTAACTGTTGCCGCCAATACAGTGAACAGGCTTTGCGCAAGCGGGCTGCAGGCAATCATGGACAGTGCCCGTACCATAGCATGTGGCGATGCAGAACTGATGATAGCCTGTGGTGTTGAAAGTATGAGCAGGGCACCTTTTGTAATGCCTAAAGCAACGTCGGCATTCGACCGCAATGCGCAGCTGTTTGATACAACAATGGGCTGGCGTTTTGTAAATCCCAAACTTTCTGAAATATATTTTCCCTATTCCATGGGCGAAACTGCAGAGAATGTTGCCCGGCAATGGAATATCAGCAGGCATGCACAGGATGAATTTTCGTTGGAAAGCCAGCAGAAATATGCGGCTGCATTGAAAGCTAATAAGTGGGCCGATGAAATCGTTCCTGTGCAGGTGCAGGTTGGCAAGGAATCTTTTGATCTTGAAAATGATGAACACCCCAGGCTTTCTTCCCTTGAAAAATTAGGACAACTAAAACCTGCATTCATAAAAGACGGAACAGTAACGGCAGGTAATAGCAGCGGTATCAACGATGGTGCAGCAGCCATATTGCTGGCAAGCGAAGCGGCTGTAAAAAAATATGCATTGCAACCGATGGCGAAAGTCGTCAGCATGGCAGTGGCAGGTGTTGAACCGGCGGTGATGGGTATCGGACCTGTACCTGCAACCAACAAAGCATTAAAGCGTGCAGGGCTTACTGTGGCGGACCTTGACCTGATAGAATTGAATGAGGCATTTGCATCGCAAAGCATTGCCTGCATTCACGACCTGGGGCTTGACCTGGAGAAAGTAAATGTTAACGGAGGTGCTATCGCACTTGGCCATCCATTGGGTTGCAGCGGCGTAAGAATAGCTACCAGTTTACTGCATGAAATGAAAAAAAGAAAAAGCAAATACGGACTGGCTGCGATGTGTGTTGGTGTAGGGCAGGGTTCGGCGATCGTGTTTGAGGGTATGTGAAAAGTGCTTTAAAAGTTTAAAGGTTTAAGGTTGTTCATTTTGAATATTTTCGAACAATTAACCCTTAAACGTTCTCAGGTCCTACAACCTGAACAACAACTTCCTGATCAACCTATAGTTCACAAAAATACAGAGCAGCAGCAATACAGCAGCCAATACTACGATCCTCATGTCTATAAAAGGAGAAAGTTCATCTCTTCCATTCAATCCATATCGCTGAAACGAAAATTGCATTAACGCGGTACACAGCAATGCTGCGATGATTATGATGGTATATGCAGGAACCCATTTTTTTGCAACAGTTTTACTTAGCCAGGAAGGAGAATAACCCAGCGTTAATAATAACTGAAGGTTGTCTTTGCTTCTGGCGATCATAAGTTGCAGGTAGAAAGAAAATAACATCATCGCAAGAAGAATGACCAATACTGCAAATCCGCCGAGCCCTGTAACAACGGCCTGTAAAAGCTGTTTTACTCTTCCGAATTTTGTTTTGTCTTTATTAACGTGGTAATTCTTCTGCTGCAGGTAATTTAATAAGGTTGGATCATTTGCATCAATTGTTTTGATATACAATCTTGCAGCAGGCGCATTGGGCATATTGCCGAATTGTGTATTGGCCCAGCGTAAAAAGCTTTCAGGTACGAGTACTGAATTAATGCGATCACTCAGGGCAACAATATGTCCCCTGAATTTATGTACGCCATCCGCACCATAACATTCCAGGATGATACTTACGGTGCCAATACTTTTTTCTGATAGTTGTGGCAATCCCTGTGCTGGTGCGAAAATATTATACATCTCTAAAAAATCGGCAGAGAAAACAACCGGTACATCCTGTTGCCCGGGCTTCCAATCGAATGAAGGCGGTACTGTATCGATGAAATCATTTTTAACAGATTCGAGGAACAGGTCGGTACTGAAAGGTATAATATCGCCCGCACTTGCTTTTGCACGAAACTGGTTGCTGATAAGCGGTGCAGCATCTTTAATAAAAGGCTGCGATTGTATTTCTTTTATATCAGCATCGGTGAAGCGGTTATCGCTTCCCATATTTTCATTGGTAATGGTTTTTGTTACAGAGATATAATCAAAACCATTTTTACGCGGATTCTTATCTTTTAAAAGATGATTGATGTTAGTGTACATCTGCACCGAACATAATAACAGGAATACACCAATACCAAGCCCTGTATAACTGAAGAACCTGGATGTATTATTTTGCCCCACATTTAAGAATGGCGCAATGGTTTTAAATGAAAGTCGCCCGGTGTTTCCGGTAGGTTTATTTTTCTCCATGTTGAAAAACTAAAGGTATATGATACGGTCTGCCGTAAAAAAATCAAGCCGCTTTAGGTCTGCCAATACGATCGCTGCATTTCTTTTGGCTGCTTCTTCTTCTACCAGGTCCATGGCTTTTTTCCTGTTGGCTTCATCCAGGTTGCTGAATGGCTCATCCATTAAAATAAAATCAAATGGCTGTTGCAATGCACGGATGATAGCAACCCGCTGCTGCTCTCCATAACTACAGGTGCGCACAAGCTTATTAAGTTTGTTTTCGATGCCGAGCTTTGCTGTCATCTCCGTGATCCTTTCTTCTCCATGAAAAGGATTTAATAATCTTTTGATATTAATATTTTCAAAAACAGTATGATCCGGAAATAGACGGAGGTCCTGGAATATGATGCTGTAAAAAGATGACCTGCTTGCTGCAAAATTTTCCGGAGTAAATTCTTTGATATTTTTTTTATCGAGTAAGATGCGGCCAGCATAGTCTTTCCGCAACCCGTACAGGAAATGGATCAGCGATGTTTTACCACTGCCGCTGGGCGCAATGATCTGAACCCTTTCGCCTTTGTTGATGAGTACCTGCTCATCCCAGGTTTGCGAATTTTCGATCTTTTCCTTTTCAAGAAAATCGGGTATTACTTTTTCTAAGCTGATGGTCATAACTGCGTGAAATTAAAAAGCCGTCATATTGCATGCTGACGGCTTTTAATTTATTTCAAAATAGTATTAATGCTTTTTTTGGAATTCCCTCATAATCGAATCCCTCATTTGATCCCTGTTCATATTAAAATCGCTGAATCTTTCTTTTTGTATTTTCTGGATCTTGCCAAGTGTTGCCATGTAATTATTCAATTGCTTTAAACTGTTGGTTGATTTATCTACGAGGTTTATTTCTATATGCTGTGTGCTGCCGCCGTCGTTAAATCCTTCGCCATAAGCAACCATATTGTCCCACATTTTTATAGAAGCGTCGAAAGACGCTTTGCTTAAACTGTCTTTGCTGGCCGCAGCACCCATGGATGTCATCAGGTATTGAAAGTTAATATAAGCACCGCCTGAAGAGCCGGATATTTTGCTGAGGAAATCAAAACTGTTGTTAGCAGTACCGGCAATATATGTATCAATGGTTTGTTGATTGGTACCGATGGCAAAATATTTATCATTCATCGTAGAGAACATTGATGGGCCATTCACACCATCAAATTTTCCCCTGCTTAAATTTTTGCCGGCTTCTACCAGTTTGGTAAAAGATGGTTTGTCGCCAATAGAAGCGCTGAAGAAAGCATTTACTTCCGGTTTGCCCGAGCTGTCGATCTTAACATCTGAAACCGCGAGCAGTATATCACCCTTATTCGCCTTGATAAAATCATCCAGGTTAAATCCAAACCTGCTTGCCCCCATGTTTGCAAAACCATCTACACCCAATAATTTCAAATATTCTTTCAATCCTTCCGGTTTAAAGTTAAAGGCGAATAATGCTCCCAGGTTTTTTGTTGGAATCTGTTTGATCATGTCTGCATTGATCTTATCGCCACTGTATTTTTTGATAAGGTCAGTCATTTCTTTATTCGAATACGATTTAAAATCTGCATTGATCTTTCCATTCTCAAAAGTCATGGTACCTGTAACCCTTGAACCTTCATATATTTTTTTCAGGTTGAGCATGTTCATGCCACCCATCCCTTTTGTCAATGCATCATCCGAAGTCAATGATTCAAGGTTTAACCAGAAATGAATATCACCGGGTGTTTTCATAAGTGAACTGAATTTTTCGTCTTTGCCAAGGCTCTTATCTTCATCGAGGTTGAATAATTTTTCTGCAAAGCCGATCCTGCTTTTCGTGTTTTTGCCCGCACCATCACGCCTGCTCATATTAACATCCATCAGCAGGATGAATTTTTCCTTAGTCCAGCCGGTAGTTACTTCAGGCATTTCTGAATAACTAATACCGCCTTTTTCTGTTTCAACAGCCAGGTTCTTGTTTGCCTCTTTATTGAACTGCTTAAACTTAGCTGCATCTTTAAGGCCGCCTTCTACCACTATATAGCCCTGCTCGCCATCCTTTACCATAAAAAATACAATATCATTCTTAACATCAACACCGGTAACATCCGGGTTTTCCATTACCGACCTTACAAGGGGCGAGGCTGTAGTGTCGGAATAAGCGTCTTTAAAAAGTTCACTTTGTTTTATTTCTTCCCATGGTAATTTGGCCGACATTGATTGGCCGTTCATGTGAACTGCAAAACTTGCGTCGGAAGGAATATAACGTCCTTCTTTATTTGTTTTCTTACTGCAAGACGTGAACATGAATACTGCAAGGATTGAAAAAAGGAGTGGGTACTTGAATCTGATTTGCATAAAATTGTTTTTGATTGATCGGGTTATGTTTTTACTAACCTTATTATTTGTTTTGAAAAAATAAAGATAATTTATTTACAGAAATTGTTTCCTGTATTCCTGCCTGCAGATCCTTAACAACGGCTTCGCCGGTTTGCATTTCTTTGCTGCCGATGATAATGGCAAAAGGGATATTCTTTTTAGCTGCATATTTGAATTGCTTATCCATTTTAGCTGCCTCGTGAAAAAGCTCGCAAGAGATGCCATGCTTTCTCAGGTCCTGCATGCAATTCAGCGAAAAGAAGCTTTCTGCTTCTCCTAGGTTGAAGAAAAGTGCTTTGGTTCCAACCTGTAGGTTTTCCGGAAATAAATTAAGTTCTTCCAGCACATCATAGGTTCTGTCTACGCCAAAACTAATTCCCACACCCGGAACATTGGGAACGCCAAACAAGCCGGTGAGGTCATCGTATCTGCCACCGCCGCCGATACTGCCCATTTGTACATGGGCCGGAGCCTTGGCTTCGAAAATTGTTCCGGTATAATAATTCAGTCCGCGGGCAAGCGTAATATCAATAACGAGGTTGATATTCTTAGTATGGCTTTGAATATAAGTCAATTCAGCAATGCCATTTTTTGCCTGCTCATTGTCTTTGAAAAGCGTTGCTATCGCAGCCAGCTTTTCTTCGTTGGTTCCATGAATGGAAAGATAATTTTCAATGATGCTGAGCTGTGCGGAATTCAAACCGCGTTGCATCAATTCCTCTTTCACTTTATTCATACCGATCTTATCCAGCTTATCAATAGCAACGGTTATGTCGATCATCTTTTCAGCATCGCCACAAATTTCCGCAAGTCCAGCCAATAACTTTCGGTTGTTGATCCTTAATTCATAACCCGGCAATCCAATTTTTACAAAAACATCATGGTAAATATTTGCAAGTTCTATTTCATTGAGTAACGAAGTGCTGCCAACCACATCTGCATCACATTGGGTGAATTCGCGGTAGCGGCCCTTCTGCGGCCTGTCGGCACGCCAAACCGGTTGTATTTGATAGCGTTTGAATGGAAACGAAAGTTGCCCATGATTCATGGCTACAAATCTTGCAAAAGGAATGGTAAGATCGTATTTCAGTGCACGTTCTGTAAGTGCTGCTGTGTTCTTTCCCCGCATTAATTTATCAAAACCTTCTTTGGCCTTATCCGTATTCTTAGGATCATTCAATCCGTTGTTGAGTATTTTGAAAATAAGTTTATCACCTTCATCGCCGTATTTTCCCATCAAAGTTTCCAGGTTTTCCATCGCCGGCGTTTCCAACGGCTGGAACCCATACAATTCAAAAACATTTTTAATGGCAGATAGAATATAATTCCGTTTCCGCACTGTTTCTGCCGGAAAATCCCTGGTGCCCTGTGGTATGGATGGTTTTGCCATTATAGCTGCGCAGTTTTTTTTTGTGCGATCACATAATTATCAATGATGGCATCACATGCGTTATTGATCAGGTTGAATGCTTCGTGATAACCGCTTTCGGGCCCCGACCATGGATCGGGTACGTCTCTGTTCTGACCGGGGTAAGCTTCATTCAATAACAGTTCAACCTTTGCATCATCAAATGCATCGCCGGCAATCGTCCGCATATCTTCCATTACATCGCCGGCCATTGCATAAACTTTATCATAAGCAGCACAATCGGTCTTTAAAAAACGCCTGGCTCTTTGAGCACTGATATCAATGCCTTTCTCCGTAGCTACTTTCTGACTAAGCTTATGAGGTGGTTCTCCGGTATGATAACTATTTGTTCCGGCACTTTTTATTTCCCAGTTCAGTCCGGCTTTTTTAGCTTTCTCCCTCAAAATACCTTCTGCCAGCGGGCTCCTGCAAATATTGCCCAGGCATACCATCAAAATTTTCATGCGGCAAATATAGCTCATAGCTGTTAGCCGATAACTTTTGGCTACAAGATTTCTCTTTGTATGATCAATTGTTTTTATGGATTTGTATGCTATGGGCATCTAAAAGGAAACTGCGCAGTTTTGGCAACAATTATTTAACAACTCAAAACTAAAAGAACATGAAGACCGATCATATTTTAAAAGCCGATGTACTGGACATCATTTTCGATAACCGCAACAAAAGCTACGGGGCTTATATTCTACGTAAATTTTACCAGGATCGGTTGTATAAGGCGCTCGGACTTACTTTCATCTTTATTGCATTGTTGATGCTGTTTGTATTATTTCAGAAAAATGAAAAGAATTCGTGGAAGCCTGAACTTGATACCACCACGCTTGTAAATATTGCCAGAGATGTGATTCAACCGGCAGAACCGGTTAAACCTGTAATGCCGCCAAAAGCAAATCTGCCGGCTTCCCTGCCTAAACTAAAAAGCGAGGTATTCGTTTCGCAGATCAAAATTGTACCCAATGATGTTGCCGCAACAAAACTTCCTGAGAACATTGAAAATTCAGTTATTTCTAATGTTGCCAATAATGTGGTGAATGGAGCAAGGCAACTTGTGCATGGTGGTCCCGCGCCTCAAACCCAAACTGGCGAACCTGCTGCTGTTGCGAAGGCAGTTGATAAAACAAAACCTGTATCAAATCTTGATGTAGCTCCTGCATTTCCGGGTGGCGAAGCAGCACTGATAAAATTCCTGCAAAGCAACCTTCAAAATCCACAGGCGCTGGAAGAGGGTGAAATGGTGACCGTTAAAATAAGGTTCATTGTTGGGTATGATGGTATATTGAAAGGCTTTGAAACATTGCAGGATGGCGGTGCGGCGTTTAACAATGAGGTGATCAGGGTGCTTAAAAAAATGCCCTCGTGGATACCCGGCAGGAATGGCGGCGAGAATGTGGCAGTTTATTACAGCATTCCAGTAAAGTTTGTTCCGCAGGATTAATTTAGCAGAATAAACCTGTAAATTGCAGTAAAAGGTTTCAATATAAAACAAGCGAAATGGCATTAGAAGAATTTGATAAAGAAGAGTTGAGTGAAAAGGATAAGGGCTATTTGCGCATGCGGAGTATTATGGATTACGGGATGGGTGTTTTATGGACATGCATGGGCGTTTTTCTCCTATTCATAAAACAGTTCCATACCGGGCTGGAAACAAGGTACGACGATTCTACCCTTAAGGTATTCGGCAGCGTTTGTGCTATTTATGGTCTGTTCAGAATCTACAGGGGATACAAGAAAAACTATTTGAAGGAGCGATGATGGATAAACATATAAAAGAGATCTGCGTACTTGTACTATCCTTTTTTCTTGTTGCGGGTTGTAACGACAATAAAAGCAAAACTTACAAAAGCGATAGCCCGAAGGCCGGCACTATTTACCTGAGCGTGGATGAATCCTTTAAACCAATCATGGAAGAGATGATCCAGGTTTATGAATTGTCGTATCCCGGAACCCATCTGATTGCAGCATACAAGCCTGAAGCCGATTGTCTGAAAGATTTCTTCAGGGATACGCTTAACAGGATGGTGATTGTTACCCGTGGGCTTACCAGTAAAGAGGATCAGTATATGCTGGATTCTCTTAATTACCGGCCGGCCTGGGACAAGGTTGCTAACGATGCAATTGCCATTATCGTAAATGCAAAAAGCAACGACACACTTTTTACCATTGACCGTTTAGAAAAACAACTTTCGGGGAAAATAAACCGTAACCAGCCCATCGTTTTCGACGGGTTGAATGCAACCAGCACCGTACGTTATATCAGTGATTCCATTTTGCGTGGGGAAAAATTTGATTCATCCGTTGTGAAGGCCGCCAAATCAAGCCAGGAAGTAATTGATTATATAGCGGAGCATGAAAATGCCGTTGGGCTTGTGGGCATTAGCTGGATCGGAAACCCTGAAGATAGCGCACAGGTTAACCTGTTAAAAAAAGTAAAAATAGCCTATGTACAATGCAGCCTTTGTAAAGACTCACCCTACGTAAAACCAACACAGGCAAGCATCTTAACGAGGCGGTATCCTTTGGTACGCGGTTTGTATTATGTGCTCAAAGAAAACTTCTTTGGCCTCGGTTCAGGGTTTGCGAATTTTATGAAATATGAACGGGGCCAGTTGATCTTCCGCAGAGCATATCTTGGTACGATGATGGATTTTGAGATCAGGAATGTGAAGATCAACGAAAAATTAGAAAATAAATAATAAATAGCTTTAACTGTTTCTTATATATTTTTATAACATTGCATAAGTCAAATAGCAAACGAATAAAACAACAGCGATGAAAAAGATCAAAACCGGAATTATGTTATTGGCATCTGTACTTTTTGCAAATTCTATTTTTGCGCAGAGTATTGATGACGGTAAAAGTTTTATGTATTATGAAAGGTACAAAAGTGCGAAAGATGTGTTTCAAAAATTATTGGCTGCTAACCCGGCAAGTGAGGAAGCTGCATACTGGCTTGGACAGTCATATATAGCACCCGATGACAGAACTGAAAAAGATGTTGCCGATGCAAAAGCTTTGTATCAATCTAAACTTGCAAGTGCTCCTAACAGTCCGTTGCTTATTGCCGGCATAGGACATATTGAATTGATAGAAGGAAAGAAACAGGATGCCCGTAATCGTTTTGAAACGGCAATTTCATTGAGCCAGGGGAAAAGCATCCCGGTTTTAAATGCGATTGGTTTTGCAAATGGTAATCCGGATTCAAAGAATGGAGATGCGGCCTATGGCATCGAAAAATTAAAGCAGGCTACCCAGATAAAAAAATTCAACGACCCTGATGTATATGCTAACCTTGGCGATGCTTACCGCAAATTTGCAGATGGTGGTAATGCAATACAATCTTATGAAGCAGCGCTGGCATTGAATCCTAAATATGCACGTGCTACCTACAGGATCGGTAAAGTTTACCAGACACAGGGCACCATGCAGGAACCTATTTTCATGAAGTATTTTAACCAGGCCATTGCAATGGATCCTAAATATGCACCGGTTTATTACAACCTGTTCAATTACTATTACGAGAGTAACGTATCAAAAGCTGCGGAATACCTTGATAAATGGCTTGCCAGTTCGGATAATGATCCGAAAGCATGTTTCTACCAGGCATCACTTAAATATGCGCAGGGCTTATTCAATGAAGCTATCGTAAAATCAGATGCATGTATTACTGCAGATGGCGTAAATGCTTATCCCAATTTATTTGGATTAAAAGCCTACTCCTATAACAGGCTGAATGATTCTGCCAATGCAAAAGCCATGTTTGAAGAATATTTTAAAAAGCAGGTTCCTGAAAAGATCGGTGGCGGGGATTACTCAACGTATGCTACTATTTTGCTCAAATTCCCTGGTAATGAAACAACGGCTGGCCAATTGATCATGAAAGCAGTGGAACTGGATAGTGTTGTTTCAAATAAAGCAGGCTTTTTGAAGTCTATTGCGCTCGTATATGAGAACCAGAAAAATTACCTGGAAGCTGCAAGATGGTACAATAAAATACTTGATGTGAAAAAGGATTATTCTAAAACCGACTTATACAATGCTGGCTACGACTACTTCCGTGGTATGTCATATGATTCTTCTGTGCTGGTTTTTAATAAGTACACTGCGAAGTTTCCGGATGATATTTTCGGATATTACATGGTAGGCAAAGCTTACGCCGGTATTGATTCAACTGGTGCACAGGGTTTGGCAGTACCTTCTTACACGAAAGCTGTTCAGATAGGTGAAGCGGCAACGGATAAAGAAAAAGTAAAGAACCAGTTATTGGGCTCATACAAATTCTTTGTAGAATATTTTTACAACGTTAAGAAGCGCCAGGATTCAGCATTGGTTTACCTTGATAAGGCTTTGGCCATCGACCCTGCAGATGCGCAATTGATCAACAATAAGGAGTTCATTTCTAAAAATGACCCAAATGCAGCACCCAGGAGGCAGCCTGCAACTAAGCCTAAGCAGCCGGCAACTCCAAAAAAAAACTAAATTCTAAAATAATAACCAATAAGAAGCCCGTTAAGAAGTAACGGGCTTCTTTATTTTCTAAATTCTTTTTTTCATCATTGTATATTAATGTAGCTGTCTTATTTTTGCGACTAATTATAACAGCATCACATATATGCAATTTTTCTTATTACAAACCAATGTCAACAATGCGGAAAACTATTTGCCGATTGTGCTTCAGGGAATTTTTGCCATTGGCTTGATCGTTACCATTATCATTGGCTCCAACTTTCTCGGCCCTAAACGTAAAACCGCCGATAAGCTCCAAAACTTCGAAAGCGGTATCGAGATCAAAGGAAATGCACGCCAGCCAATGGCTATTAAGTATTTCCTGGTGGCAATCCTCTTTGTTTTATTTGATGTGGAGGTAATATTCTTTTACCCTTATGCTGTAAATTTCAGGGAATTAAAATGGGAAGGTTTTAAAGCAGTTGTGCTCTTTGTCGGTTTATTCCTGGCAGGGTTCATCTATATATTTAAGAAAGGTGCAATGAAGTGGGAGGAATAAACAAATTTGGAAATGCATCAATTTGGAAATTTGAAAATTGTAAAAACATTAAAGGAACGAAAGTTGTTAGGATGTTTGGCTGATACTCAGATATTCATCTTCAAATCTCCAAATTTTCAAATCAATTAACTATGTCTCGTCCGGTCCAATATAACAATACACTAAAATTTGAAGGCATTCCCGAAGGCTATATGGGAGAAGGTTTTATGGCAACCAATTTTGAAAAAGTGGTGAGCCTTGCCCGTAAGAATTCTATCTGGCCACTGCCTTTCGCTACAAGTTGTTGTGGCATTGAATTCATGGCAACAGCTGCAAGCCATTACGATCTGGCCAGGTTCGGAGCAGAGCGTATGAGCTTTTCTCCACGTCAGTGCGACCTGTTAATGGTAATGGGAACTATCTCAAAAAAAATGGGGCCGGTACTCCGGCAGGTTTACCTGCAAATGGCAGAGCCACGTTGGGTACTTTCTGTAGGTGCCTGCGCCAGCAGTGGCGGTATCTTTGATACTTATTCGGTGTTACAGGGAATAGATCAGGTGATACCGGTTGATGTATATGTACCAGGTTGCCCGCCAAGGCCTGAAGCGATCTTAGACGGCTTTTTAAAAATACAGGAACTGGTGAACAGCGAAGGATTGAGAAGAAGGAATAGCGATCAATATAAGGATCTGTTGAAAAGTTACGGAATACAATAAGGCTGTTAGCTATTAGCTGTTAGCTATTAGTGTTGGCCGATTTTATAATAATGCATTAGCTAACTGCTAATGGCTAAAAGCGAATAGCTTGATGTCTTTAACCAACGAAACAATAAAACAAAAGATTACAGAGAAATTTGGTGACTCCCTCACCGATTGGCAGGAGCCTTATGGCATGCTTACTTTTACTGCTCCAAAGGATCTCAATTTAAAAGTCTTACAATATTTATATGATGAGGAAGCACTGAATTTCAGGTTCCTTACAGATCTGCAGGCAGTTCATTACCCGGATAATAAAGACGCAGAACTGGCCGTAGTATATCACCTGCATAATTTAGCAGACAATATTCGTATAAGATTTAAAGTATTTACAGCTATCGCTACCCCCGATGTTTTCAGCGCAACTGCATTATACCAGTCTGCCAACTGGATGGAAAGGGAAACATACGATTTTTATGGTGTCAATTTTAAAGGCCATCCAAACCTGATCAGGGTGTTGAATGTAGATGAGATGGATTATTTTCCAATGCGAAAAGAATTTCCGTTGGAAGACCAGACGAGAATAGATAAGGACGATGAGATGTTTGGGAGAGGATAACAATTTGAAGATTTGAAGATTTGAAAATGTGCTGATGTAAGCCGTCTTAAAATCTTCAGATCTAAAGATCTTCAAATCGAATTAATTATGAACGAACATATTCTTTTACCGGAAGGAAGTTTAGAAAAAGAAACGACCACATTAAACCTGGGGCCCACTCACCCGGCTACCCACGGGGTTTTTCAGAATATCCTGGAAATGGACGGAGAGCGGATCCTGAAAGCTACGTCTACGGTTGGGTACATTCACCGTGCTTTTGAAAAAATAGCAGAACGCAGGCCGCTTTACCAGATCACGCCATTAACAGACAGGTTAAATTACTGTTCATCGCCACTCAACAATATGGGATGGCATATTACCTGTGAAAAACTGCTGCAGGTTAAGATACCTAAAAGAGTAGACTATCTCCGTATCATCATCATGGAATTGGCCAGGATCTCAGATCACCTGATCTGTAATTCGATCGTTGGAGTTGACACCGGTGCCTACACAGGCTTTTTATATGTAATGCAGTTTCGTGAACTGATCTATGAGATCTATGAAGAAGTTTGCGGCTCAAGACTAACGACAAACATTGGCCGCATTGGTGGTTTTGAAAGGAACTTCACCAATACCGCTTTTGAGAAATTAGAAAAATTCCTGGCTGAATATCCAAAGCAATTAAAAGAATTTGAAAACATGTTTACCCGTAACAGGATATTCATGGATCGTACAATCGGCTGCGGACCAATTACCGCCGAGCGTGCGTTGAATTATGGCTTTACCGGTCCGAATTTACGGGCCGCCGGCGTTGATTATGATGTACGGGTTCATACACCTTACAGCAGTTACGAAGATTTTGATTTCAACATTCCCGTTGGTACAACCGGCGATTGTTATGACCGCTTCCTGGTGCGTAACGAAGAAATGTGGCAAAGCCTTAAGATCATCAACGAAGCCTATCGGAAAGTAAAGGAATTCAAAGGAACAGAAGCAGCTGTGTTTCATGCAGATTCGCCCGCTTATTACCTGCCACCCAAGGAAGATGTGTACAGCAAGATGGAAGCGCTGATTTACCATTTTAAAATTGTGATGGGCGAAATTGACATGCCTGTAGGCGAAGTGTATAATTCTATTGAAGGAGCAAATGGGGAATTGGGTTTTTACCTTATCAGTGATGGAGGCAGAACGCCTTACAGGCTTCATTTCCGCCGGCCATGTTTTATTTATTACCAGGCTTATACTGAAATGATCAAAGGCGGTATGTTGAGCGATGCGATCGTAACCATGAGTAGTTTGAATTTGATAGCAGGCGAGTTGGATGCATAGGAAGTGAAAAATTAAAATTAGAAACTGAAACAGTTTAAATTTTTAATTTTTGATTTTTAATTATTGAATTTAATGTATGATACAATTTAATGAAACAAGTCTGGCTAAGGTAAACGAGATCATTTCCCGTTACCCACAGGGCAGACAAAAAAGCGCATTGCTTCCCGTCTTGCACCTGGCACAGGATAGTTTTGGCGGATGGCTGGATGTGCCGGTAATGGATTATGTGGCTTCGCTGTTAGCCATTGAGCCAATAGAAGTTTACGAAGTAGCCAGCTTCTACAGCATGTATAATTTAAAGCCGGTCGGAAAATTCATGTTTGAAGTCTGCCAGACAGGCCCATGCATGCTGAACGGAAGCGACAATATCATTGAATACATCAAACAAAAATTAAACATCAAAGTTGGTGAAACAACGGCAGATGGCATGTTCACCTTAAAGACAGTTGAATGCCTGGGTGCCTGTGGTTATGCGCCGATGATGCAACTGGGAAAAAATTACAGAGAGCACCTTACAAAAGAAAAAGTAGATGCGATCATTGACGAATGCCGCTCGAAAGCAAATTAATCTTGTATGAACTTAACAAGGATCATAATATTGGGTTTTGTAGTATCAATGTCGGCATGTAACAGTGCTGATAAAAAAAATGATACAGCTGCTGCAGACAGTATAGCAACCATGAAAATGGCTACAGATTCTAACGTGATCACGGCCGCTATTGACAGCAGCAACACGGCGCAAAACCCACTAAACTGGCAGGGAACCTACAAAGGCGTAATGCCTTGTGCCGATTGCGAAGGAATTGAAACCGAGATCATGCTGCATGCCGACAGCTCTTATATGATCGCTACAAAATATGCAGGAAAAAAAGACAAGGCGGAGGTTAAAGGCGATGGAAAATTTGTTTGGGTAGACGGGTCTCATATACAATTGCAGGGAATAAAAAATGAAGCATCAACTTATTTTGTAAGTGAGAACAAGATCACGCAGATGGATATGGCCGGGAAAAAGATCGAAGGGGCATCAGCAGAAAAATATATTTTGACCAAGCAAGTGAGCAAATAAATCATGGACGCCATCATACCATATTTAAATTTTAATGGCAATGCAAAAGAGGCATTGGAATTTTATACGAAAGCGCTGAATGGAAAGGTTGTGCACGCTTCTACTTTTGGAGAAGCAAACATGGCGCAGGATGATAGCATGAAAGATAAAATATTGCACGCGGGATTTGAATCAGGTAGCCTCAAATTCATGGTGAGTGATTGCCCCCCGGGTGTAACTGTTAGCGCAGGAAACCAGGTAAGCCTTTCCTTGAATTTTGAAGACCTTGAGCCAATAGAAAGAACATTTGCAGCATTGTCGGAAGGCGCAACGATCACGATGCCTTTACAGGATACTTTTTGGGGAGCGAGATTTGGAATGCTTGTAGATAAATTCAGCATTAGCTGGATGTTCAATCACGACTATAAAAAAGAAGAAGCTAGATAATTAATGAAAAAATTATTATTAGATAAAGCAGCAGTTCCAGGCATTCGTTCATTCGAAGTATATCGCCGGGAAGGTGGATACCGCAGCGTGGAGAAAGCATTTACAATGTCGCCTGCAGCTATCGTGGAAGAAGTGAAGAAGAGCGGTCTACGTGGCCGCGGTGGGGCTGGGTTTCCTACAGGTATGAAATGGAGTTTCCTGGCAAAGCCGGAAGGCGTTCCGCGTTACCTGGTGTGCAATGCTGATGAAAGCGAACCCGGTACTTTTAAAGACAGGTACCTGATGGAATTTATTCCGCATATCTTAATAGAAGGTATGATCGTTTCGGCTTTCGCGTTAGGAAGTAATGTTAGCTATATTTATATACGGGGCGAATACGCATGGATCGCAGATATTTTGGAAGAAGCAATAGATGAAGCAAAAAAGAACGGCTTCCTGGGAAAAAATATTTTAGGTTCAGGTTTCGATGCAGAAATGTATGTACATCGTGGCGCCGGCGCTTATATCTGTGGTGAAGAAACGGCGTTGATCGAAAGCCTTGAAGGCAAGCGTGGTAACCCGCGCATCAAACCTCCGTTCCCGGCGGTTAAAGGTGTATGGGATTGCCCGACGGTTGTAAACAATGTTGAAACGATCGCGGCTGTTGTTCCCATCATCAATGACGGTGGGGAAGCTTATTCAAAGATCGGTATCGGAAAAAGTACCGGAACTAAATTGATCAGTGCCTGCGGTAATATCAACAAGCCCGGCATTTTTGAAATTGATATGAATATTTCTGTAGAGGAATTTATCTACAGTGATGAATATTGTGGCGGCATTCCCAATGGTAAAAGATTGAAAGCGTGCATACCGGGCGGATCTTCAGTTCCTATTCTGCCAGCGAATCTTTTATTGACAACTGCCAAAGGTGAAAAAAGACGGATGAGCTATGAGAGTCTTTCCGATGGTGGTTTTGCAACCGGAAGTATGATGGGCTCCGGCGGATTTATCGTGCTGGATGAAGACCAGTGCGTGGTAAGGAACACTTACACATTGGCAAGGTTCTATCGCCATGAAAGTTGCGGGCAATGTTCACCTTGCCGTGAAGGAACCGGCTGGATGGAGAAAATATTAAGGAATATAGAGGAAGGAAAGGGGGCAATAAGTGATATCGATTTGCTTTGGGATATACAAAGAAAGATAGAAGGGAATACGATCTGTCCGTTGGGTGATGCTGCCGCATGGCCTGTAGCAGCAGCTATCAGGCATTTCAGGGATGAATTTGAATGGCATGTGCTGAACCCGGAAAAGTGTTTGACCGAGAATTATGGGTTAAGGCATTATGCAGATCCGATTCATGTACCGGTAACGGTGTAAATCAAAAGTCAAAAGTGAAAACCAAAAAGTGGAGCAAGAGATCAAATATCGCTGTTATCAATTTTCACTTTCGGTTGTAAAATTTTTAAAAGCAGGGAAATGGGATAGTTTAAGTTTAGTGATAGTAAAGCAGTTGATGCGTTCAGCATCTTCAATTGGTGCGAATGTTATTGAAGCAAGAAATAGTTCAACAAGACTAGAGTTTAAAAGATACTATGAAATTGCACTTAAGTCTTGTAATGAATCAAAATATTGGATATGTTTATTAAGGGATGGATTTGATAAAAAGGATGATGTACTGATTAAAATTTTAAAAGAAGCAGACGAGATATCGAGAATTTTAGCTTCTTCAATTATCAAGCTAAAAAAATCAAAAGAAGAAAGTAAAGAAATAAAAAAGTGATACATTAATCAGGGAATATTTACTTTTTGGTTTTGACTTTTCAATTATTACTTATTTAACATGGCAGACGAAATAAAAAAAGAAGCACCAACAAGTTTCAAAGTTACCATCGATAACATCAGCATTGATGTTCCGGCAGGTACAACGATACTTAATGCAGCCCGGCAGATCGGTGGCGATGTTACGCCTCCTGCTATGTGTTATTACAGCAAGCTGGAAGGCAGTGGTGGAAAATGCCGTACCTGTTTGGTAGAAGTGGCTGCAGGCTCAACTGCCGATCCAAGGCCCATGCCTAAGCTGGTGGCAAGTTGCCGCACAACGGTAATGGATGGCATGATCGTAAAAAATATCACCAGCGAAAAAGTAACAGATGCACGCAATGGCGTGGTGGAATTCTTATTGATCAATCACCCGCTTGATTGCCCTATCTGCGACCAGGCCGGCGAATGCCATTTGCAGGATCTTGGTTATGAGCATGGCAAAGAAGGCACCCGTTATAAATTTGCACGCAGAACTTTTGTAAGAGAAGATATCGGTCCATACATACAGTTACACATGACAAGGTGCATACTTTGTTATCGCTGTACGTATGTTGCCGACCAGATCACGAATAAAAGAGTACATGGTATCGTTGACCGCGGCGACCATGCGGCAATTTCTACCTATATTTCTAAAGCTATCGACAATGATTTCAGCGGAAACATGATCGATGTTTGCCCGGTAGGCGCGCTGACCGATAAAACATTCCGCTTTAAAAATCGTGTATGGTTCACCAAGCCTGTAGATGCACACCGCAACTGCGAAAATCCCAAATGCTGCGGTAAAGCAACTTTGTGGATGAGAGGCGATGAAGTATTCAGGGTAACTACAAGAATAGATGAATGGGGCGAAGTGCAGAGTTATGAAGGAAAACCAGGATGGATATGCAATGCCTGTCGCTTTGAAAAAAAGAAAACAAGCGATTGGGAGATCGAAGGTTTGACAACCATCAGCCGCCATTCAGTGATCGGGGCAAATAAATATAAGACATTGGAAATGCCCAAAGAAACTGTAAAAAAAGTCATGCATGGGCTTGCTCCAAAACTATTAATGAATATTCACAACGTAAGCGAAGTGAATAATCCGAATATACATTTGAGTGAAATTGAAAGGCCGGCACATGCAACTGACTTTAAAAATTCCGGAAAGCATATTATCGGTGAAGGAGAGACCCGGCAGTTTGGATTGAAGCCGTTTACAAGTGAAGAAGAATCAAACCAGGTAGATTAAATATTTAAAAGACATTATGCTTTTAACAATAGACTTTCCATTTATAGTTGAAAAACTGGTTCTAATAATCGTAGTGGTAATGGCATCACTGGTTATTGCCATGTATACAACCTTTGCCGAGCGAAAGGTTGCTGCTATTTTGCAGGACAGGCGTGGACCAAATCGTGCAGGCCCGTTTGGTTTACTACAACCGCTCGCAGACGGATTGAAATTGTTTTTTAAGGAAGAAATCATACCAGATTTGTCTTCTAAATTTTTATTTATCATGGGCCCGGGCCTGGCGATGCTTACAGCAATGATGACAAGTGCCGTAGTTCCCTGGGGCGATAAGATCGTATTATTTGGCCGTGATATATCCTTACAGATCGCTGACATCAATATTGGTATATTATATGTTTTTGGCGTAGTGAGTATGGGTGTATATGGTATTATGATCGGGTCGTGGGCAAGTAACAATAAATTTTCATTGATCGGCGGTTTGCGTGCTGCTTCACAGATCATCAGTTATGAACTGGCCATGGGCATTTCATTGATCGCTTTGCTGATGGTAACGGGAACGCTGAGCCTGAAAGAGATGGTCGTTCAGCAACAACACGGGTATTGGAATATTGTTTACCAGCCGTTGGGTTTTTTAATATTCCTCATATGTTCTTTCGCAGAATGTAACCGTACCCCGTTCGATCTTGCGGAAGCAGAGAGTGAATTGATCGGCGGTTACCATACGGAATATTCATCCATGAAACTAGGTTTCTATCTATTCTCAGAATATATAAACATGTTCATCAGCAGTGTTATTATGGCTACGTTATTTTTTGGTGGCTATGATATACCATTTGTGAACGAGGCCCACCTGGCACCAAATGTTGCAGCAATACTGGGTGTAGTGGCGTTGATGGTAAAAGTAGTATGCTTTATATTCCTGTTCATGTGGGTAAGATGGACGATACCGAGATTCAGGTATGATCAGTTAATGCACCTGGGTTGGAGGATATTGATTCCACTGGCATTGTTCAACATGCTGGCAACAGGCGGCGTTATTTTATATTTTAATAAATAGTAACAGAACTTTAAAACATTATTTTTGCAAACCTTTTATAAATGCAAGCACTAACCAACAGAGTAAAAAATGTAAGCCGCAAGCCAATGAGTTTTATGGAGCGGTTATACCTGCCTGCTATTTTTAAAGGTATGATGATAACTTTCAGTCATATTTTTAAGAAGAAACCAACCATTAATTATCCTGAAAAGAAACGTCCGTTCAGCCCGGTATTCCGCGGCCTGCAGATATTGAACAGGGATGAAGAAGGCCGTGAGAACTGCACCGCCTGTGGTTTGTGTGCCGTTGCCTGCCCGGCAGAAGCGATAACCATGGAAGCTGCGGAACGGCTGCCTGGCGAAGAACATTTATACCGCGAAGAAAAATATGCTGCCAGGTACGAGATCAATATGCTTCGCTGTATATTTTGCGGATTGTGTGAAGAGGCTTGTCCGAAAGATGCCATCTACCTCAGCGAAACATTTACGCCTGCCGATTACCAGCGGAAGCAATTCATTTATAACAAGACAGATCTGTTGATACCGAATCCAAAAGAAGATCCGGAAGCGTATAAAAAGGCATTGGGCAACAGGGCAAAAAAAGAAACGGTTTAATAGTTAATAACAACAAATGAACATTACAACACTGTTATTTATTTTATTATCGGTTGTGGCTGTGGGCAGTGCCATCATGATGCTGTTCAGCAAGAGTCCGGTGAATAGCATATTATGGCTTGTCGTGGTCTTCTTCGCCATCTCAGGCCATTATGTTTTATTGAATGCACAATTCCTGGCGGTCGTTAACATCATTGTCTATGCAGGCGCCATCATGGTGCTCTTTCTTTTCGTGGTGATGTTGATGAATTTAAATGCAGATATGGAGCCGGCAAAGAATTACCGGCTGCGGTTAATAGGGGTGATCTCAGGCGGATCATTGTTGCTGGTATTATTATCAGCGTTGATGAGCATGGACAAGCAACTCGTTCAAATGAAAGTTGGCGATGCCGGGTTGATCGGTAACCTGGGAAAAGTTTTATTCACCACTTATGTGGTGCCTTTTGAATTAAGCAGTGTTTTGTTCTTAAGCGCAATGGTTGGTGCAGTTGTAATCGGAAAAAAAGATTAATCAGATCATGGATATAAAAGCATACATAGCTTTATCGCTCACTTTGTTCACCATCGGTATTATCGGCGTATTGGTGCGCCGCAATGCCATCATTATTTTCATGTGTGTTGAACTGATGTTGAATGCAGTGAATTTATTACTGGTAGCATTTTCAAAAATGCATGCAGTGAGTGCTGCAGCAAAAGCATCCGTAAGTTATACTGCAGATGCACAGATATTTGTATTTTTTATCATGGTGGTGGCAGCGGCAGAAGTGAGTGTGGGCTTGGCCATTATTGTAATGCTTTACCGCAATACGCATTCCGTGGATGTGAATTTTTTAAACAGGTTAAAGAATTGATGACCCAACATAGCTTATGAACAATGTTTTACAAATAGCCTGGCTAATACCAGTATTGCCGTTGATCGGCTTTATCATCAATGGTGCCGGGCGCAATGTCTTGTCAAAAAATATATCCGGTTTCATCGGCAGCGCAGTTGTGCTTGCTTCTTTCCTGTTGAGTATCTATGTTTTTATACAGGTAAAGAATGGCAATACACATGTGGCACATTATTTCAACTTTATTAACATCGATACTTTAAAGATCGCCTTCGATTTTAAACTTGACCAACTTTCCTCTCTATTCTTATTAATTATCACCGGTGTTGGTTTTCTCATACATGTTTATTCCACTTCTTACATGCACGAAGAACCGGCAAAGGATTTTGCAAAATATTTCGCTTACCTCAACCTGTTTGTCTTTTCGATGTTGCTGCTTGTTTTAGGCGCCAATTATGTGATCATGTTCATTGGTTGGGAAGGTGTGGGTCTCTGCTCTTATTTACTGATCGGTTACTGGTTCAGGAACAATGATTACACCAATGCTGCAAAAAAGGCATTCGTGATGAACCGCATCGGCGACCTTGGATTTCTATTGGCAGTTTTCTGGATGATCGCAAAAGTTGGTACAATAGATTTCGATCAACTGTTCACTATTGTTAGTAGCCCAAAAAGTCCACTTACAACATTTGATCTCACTGGCATCACCTTATTGTTATTTGTAGGCGCAACCGGTAAAAGTGCGCAGATACCTTTATATACCTGGTTGCCCGATGCGATGGCTGGCCCTACACCGGTGAGTGCGTTGATACACGCTGCAACGATGGTTACGGCTGGTATCTATATGATCGCAAGGAGTAATATTTTATATACCATGGCGCCGCTTACGCAACACATCGTTGCTGTTACCGGGCTTGCCACTGCTGTATTGGCAGCTACCATCGCTCTCAAACAAAATGACATCAAAAAAGTACTGGCATACTCTACCGTTAGCCAGTTGGGTTATATGTTTCTCGGTTTGGGTGTCGGTGCATATACCGGTGCCGTATTCCATGTAATGACGCATGCATTCTTCAAAGCATTGTTGTTCCTGGGGGCAGGTAGTGTGATACATGCCATGAGTGGCGAACAGGATATGCGCAACATGGGCGGATTGAAAAAATATATGGGCACTACGCACATTACATTTTTATTGGGCTGCCTGGCCATTGCGGGAATGCCGCCGTTCTCGGGTTTCTTTTCCAAAGATGAAATACTCGCAGCAGCGTATGCAAACAACCCTGTATTATGGGGCGTAGGCGTAATTACCGCTATGTTGACGGCATTTTATATGTTCCGCTTATATGCCATGACCTTTCATGGAAAATTCCGTGGTACACAGGAACAGGAACATCACCTGCACGAAAGCCCGATAGCGATTACCATTCCGTTGATCATACTGGCCATACTCGCCGTTGTTGGTGGCTGGGTTGGAATACCGGAAGTATTCATGCACGGCGGCCACAGGCTGGAAGCATTTTTAGAACCCATATTTGCACAGAGTAATGCGATCGCAACAAAACATGAATTAAGTCATAATACAGAATATACCTTAATGGCCGTATCTGTTGTAGGTGCGCTTATTGCGTTGGTATTTGCCTGGAATAAATTCAGCAAATACGAAAAGACAGAAAAGGAATCTACCGGCATTGCAAAATTACTGGAGAACAAATGGTACGTGGATGAATTGTACAGCGCTGTTATTTCAAAGCCATTGAAGTCTTTGTCTTTGTTCTTCAATAATATCATTGAGAAGAAAGTGATCGATGGTGCTGTGAACGGTACCGGCAAAGCTGTGAATTATGGAAGCCGGCAGTTACGCTGGTTACAAAGCGGACAGGTTGGTGCTTATGTATTATTAATGGTTTTAGGGATCTTGATTTTATTTATCATTCAATTGTTTTTGTAAAAGAATGGGTACTTACATTACATTTCCGGAATTGCTGATCTGGTTACCGTTACTGGCCGGAGTCTTGTCATTTTTTACAAAACGGGAGCAGGCTGCCAAATCAATGGCGCTGATCTTTTCATTGATAGTACTCGCAGTTTCAGTGGCGAGTTTGTTTTATACAGATGCAAAACACATCACCTGGAACGGTGCAAATTATTATTACAAGAATAACATCGGCAGCACATTTTTTGTAGCACTCGATGGCACGGGCCGCCTGCTTACCTTGCTTACGGCTATTGCATTCCCGATCATCTTCATTGCTACCTACCGCAACAAATATAAAAACCCTGCTTCTTTTTACGGATTGATGATGCTAACACAGGCCGGCCTGATGGGTGTGTTCTGCTCCATGGATGCATTGTTGTTTTATTTCTTCTGGGAGCTTGCCTTGATACCTGTTTATTTTCTTTGCAGTACCTGGGGCGGCGAGAAGCGGATACAAACAACTTTCAAATTTTTTGTCTACACATTTGTTGGGTCACTGTTGATGCTAACGGGTATCATTTATGTTTACCTGCATACTCCGGGCCGTGTTTTTACCGAAGATGGCACGCAGACTTTACATTCATTTGCATGGTCTGCTTTTCAAAATGCACAATTGACTACCGGCGATCAGAACTGGTTGTTCTGGTTATTCTTTGTTGCATTCGCTGTTAAGATGCCGATCTTTCCTTTACATACCTGGCAGCCCGATACCTATGACCAGTCGCCCACAGGTGTTACGATGGTATTGAGCGGCATCATGGTGAAGATGGGATTGTTTGGCGTGATCCGCTGGCTGATACCGGTTTTCCCACATGCTGCAGCACAGTACAGCCATATTATTATGGTGCTTTCCATTATTGGTATCATCTACGCAAGTTGCATTGCCATGGTACAGGACAATATTAAAAAACTGGTGGCGTATTCGTCTATTGCACATATCGGGCTGATGTGTGCTGCACTTTTCTCTGCCACACAGGTAGGTGTACAGGGCGTAATGCTGCAGATGTTTAACCATGGTATAAATATCATCGGTATGTGGATCGTGGTTGACCTGCTGGAACAACAAACCGGTGTAAAAAAGATTTCAAAATTATCGGGTGTTGCCAATAAGGCGCCTGTACTTACCATATTGTTTGTCATCATTGCATTGGCAAATATTGCCCTGCCTTTGACTAACGCATTTACCGGTGAATTCTTAATGTTCAGCGGCTTGTATCAATTCAACGGATGGTATGCCGCAGCTGCAGGTATGGGTATCATACTGGCAGCTATTTATACACTGAATATGATACAAAAGGTTTTTTATGGCAACAGCAATTCATTGGTGGATGCGGTTAAGGAAATTTCATTGAATGAGAAACTTATATTGGGTGCTATTGTTTGCATGGTATTTTTTATCGGCATTTACCCGCAGCCATTGATAGATCTTACCAGGGGCGCAGTATCGGACCTGTTGATGAAAATGAAGTAGAAGGTTAACCGCAGCGGTAGCACAGAGCTGTTGATTAAGATCAGCGAGACTCTTTTAACGCCTGTTCTGCGTGAAAAAAAGACGCACAAAGCGTTGCAGTACAAGTGAGTGACACAACGATGTTGAATTAAGAAATATCGCCGGCAAAAAAATATTTTTAGAATTAATTATGAACGCAATTATATTATCTGCAATCTGGGGAATCATAATGATGTTTTCCGCTGTTTTTATTAAGAGTAAAGCAGTGCCTAAATATATTGCGCTGGCAGGTATTGCATTGATCTTTATCGTCAATGCCCTTGAGTTGAACAGCGGCCTGCTGCTCTTCAATATTGAAACGCATGATATGTTGCGTACCGATAGTTTCAACCTTACCTTTATTGCGGTAGCATTGTTTTGTACCGCTATGTATTTTTTACTCAGTGGCAGGGACATAGAAAAAGTGGGTGAGCACGTGGGTGAATATTTTGCATTGATATTTTTTGTGTTGTGTGGCGTGGCACTTTCGGCCACATTCAACACATTGTTATTCCTTTTCCTGGGTATAGAGATCATGTCGATACCATTGTACATTTTAACAGCAAGCGATAAACGCAATTTAAAAAGCAATGAAGCCGGCCTTAAATACTTCCTGATGGGCTCGTTCTCGACAGGAATTTTACTGATGGGTATCGCATTCATATACGGCGGTAATACCAATGCATCTTTTTTCATCAACAATATTTTATTAGGCACGGGCAAAATGCCGGTGATGATCGCAGTAGGATTGGTGATGCTGATCGTTGCATTATCGTTTAAAGTTTCGGCGGCGCCTTTTCATTTCTGGACACCCGATGTGTATGATGGCGCACCAACTGTATTCACTTCCTTCATGAGTACCATTGTAAAAGTGGCAGGCTTTGTTGCATTCGTTCGCCTCTTCGAAAATTCATTTGGAAATATTCATGGTCAATGGCAAAACCTGATCATCTTTATCACCATTTCAACACTACTCATCGGAAACATCACAGCCGTTTTTCAGCAAAGTGTAAAAAGGATGCTGGCTTATTCAAGTATTGCACAGGCGGGGTTTATGTTACTGGCTTTATTTGCGTTGAACCCTTATGCAAAAGAAGGTTTGATATTATACGCAGCAGCTTATAGCCTGGCTACGATCGGCATCTTTGCAATTCTTATTAAGATGAACGATTACACCATTGAAGGATTTAACGGCCTTGCGAAGAAGCAGCCATTGCTGGCACTTACCGCAGTGATATTTTTGCTTTCACTTACAGGTATTCCGTTAACAGCAGGTTTTCAAGGCAAATTTTACATGCTGTTGGCGGCAGTAGAAAACGGACAGCATTTCTGGATTGTGATCGTTGCAGTACTTTTTGCTGCAGTGAGTGCTTATTATTATTTCCGCATTATACAGGCCATGTATTTCAGGGAACCGAAAGAGGAGGATGTTATACTTCCTTCCGATATCAGCATGGGCTTTAAGATACTGTTGCTGATCAATGCTATACTGATCATAATCCTGGGTATTTATCCTGAACTTCTCATCGGCTGGATATATCATTGATCTTTTCCGTTTATAAAACAATTTCCCAGGACATCCCTGCAGTAGTTAACTTTATGCAGAATATATTATTATGACCTATAAGGATTCGCTGTCTCTTTCCTGGACAAATATCAAGGGCAATAAATTGCGATCGGCCCTTACGATCGTGATCATTGCGCTGGGAATCTTTGCGCTTATCCTGATCATTACGGCCATCAAAGCAGCGAGTAACAGTCTTACTTCCAGTTTCTCTACCATGGGGGCCAATGCTTTCAGCATAAGGTTTAAAGAACGTAATATAAATTTCGGTGGAGGTCACAAGGCAGAATCAAGCAAAACAACCAGGTCGGCGTTAAAGGAAAAGAAATCAAATATGGGCATTCCCATCAGCTATGAGGAGGCAAAGGCATTTAAAGAAAGATATTCCTTTCCCGACGCTAAAGTTAGTATTGCGCTGCGGGGGCCCGCCGGCATTGTGGTGAACAACGACAAGCGAAAAACAAATCCTGAAACAAATATGTATGGCGGTGATGAAAATTACCTGGAGCTGAATGGTTACAAGATGGCCTACGGAAGAAACTTTACACCAACAGAAATTGAATCAGGAAGAAACGTTTGTATGATCGGGAATGGCGTTGCCACCAGGCTTTTTCCTGATAACAAGGCAAAAGCCATTGATGCCATCGTGCGGGTAGATCATATTCCTTACCGGGTAATTGCGGTGCTGGAAGACAAAGGCTCCAGTGCATTTTTCAATACAAGCAAAGTAGTAATAACGCCTTACAATAATATCCGACGACTATTTTCGAGCAACAATACATCCTATAATATTGCAGTGATGGTTCCTGATCTTAAGCTGATGGACATGGCTACCGGAGAGGCAAAGGGAACTTTCAGGCCCATCCGTAAATTGGATGTAAAGGATGTAGATAATTTTTTTATTGATAAAAGCGACAGCATTGCTGAATCCTTACTTACCAATCTTGGGTTCCTGGAAACCGGTACTATTGGCATTGCACTGATAACATTGATTGGCGCTGCCATTGGATTGATGAACATCATGCTGGTGGCGGTTAATGAACGTACCAAAGAGATCGGTTTGGCCAAGGCATTGGGGAGCACAAAAAAAGATATCCGTTCGCAGTTCTTATTCGAATCGGTTATCATCAGTTTACTCGGTGCAGTTGTTGGAATTATTTCAGGAATTTTATTGGGCAATGTTGTTGCCATATTGCTACATACTGGTTTTGTTATTCCCTGGGGCTGGGTGATCGCTGGAATCTTTGTTTGCTCTTTTGTTGGACTTGCGGCCGGGCTGTACCCCGCTTATAAAGCATCTAAATTAGACCCCATTGTTGCCCTGCGTTATGAATAATTTTCAAAAGCAGCATTCATTAGACATCTCCTGTCTAAAAAATTGGCAGAAAAATAAAAATTTAGGTATCAAAATTGTTGCTTTCAATTATTTTATTAACTTGTTGCTTCGTATTTCGTTACCTTTTGAAGAATTTTTACGAGAGAATTTTTTTTTCATAGAATTGCATCATCTGAATATTTTTAAAACAAGTAATTAAACTCTTAACTATTTAAATTAGTATTTTATGGCAGAGACAAGACCAACTGCAACAGTAACACCGTCAAGTTCAGTACAGGCAAAAAAGTCGAGTAATGTAATTTCTTTGATTGCACCAGCATTGTGCCTGTTAGCAGGTTATGTGATCTGGAGATTCTTACTTGGCAATCCGAACAACTTTGATAAAATAGTAGATAAGGGTTGGTTTTGGCCAACTTATGAAGGGCCACACTCTGCTTTGAGTAAAATGTACCTTGGAGGTATTATCGTACCTATCCTGATCGGTACTTTCTTAACCATGCTTACGTTCGTGATTGAGCGTTTTATGACGATCGCAAAAGCAAATGGTACCGGTAACAATGCAGATTTCATCCGTAAAGTACAGTACCAGCTTGCAAATAAAAATGTAGATGCAGCTCTGGCAGAATGCGATAAACAAAAAGGATCTGTTGGTAATGTAATGAAAGCAGGTCTGCACCGTTACAAAGACATGATCACCAACAGCGAACTTAGTACAGAACAAAAAGTAATGGCTATTCAGAAAGAGGTTGAAGAAGCTACTTCACTTGAATTACCAATGCTTGAAAAGAACCTGGTTTTCTTATCTACCATCGCATCTATTGCAACCCTGTTGGGACTGCTGGGAACGGTATTGGGTATGATCCGTGCGTTCTCAAACCTTGGTGCAGATAGTGGTGGTAGCGGAGCAGCAGCTCAGTTGTCTGTAGGTATCTCGGAAGCCTTGTATAACACAGCATTGGGTATCGGTACTTCAGCATTCGCTATTATCTTCTACAACATCTTTACCACTAAGATTGATGGTATTACATATGGTATCGATGAATCAGGTTTTACTTTAACGCAAACTTTTGCATCTCTGTACAGGTAATTGTATGGAAAGCACCAGGGTTTGCATCATTAAAGTAATATCTAAAAATACACGAAATGCCAAAAGTTAAAATACCAAGAAAAAGTACCTCCATCGATATGACGGCGATGTGTGACGTGGCTTTCTTGTTGTTGTCGTTCTTTATATTGGCAACTAAACAGAAGCCGCCGGAAGTACTTACCGTACAAACACCTTCATCTGTATCAGCCAAGGCAGTACCCGATAAGTCTATCATCATAACACTTACAAAAGATGGAAGGGCTTTCTTAATGCTCGGTGATGAAACAAAAAAGAGGGAAATACTGGAAAATATAAATACCCTAAGAAACCTGGGCCTTACTCCTGCAGAATTAGCAAAGCTGGAGAGAGCTGATTTTATCGGGTTTCCGCTGAATCAGCTAAAAGGGTCTTTAGCACTTACCACAGCAATACCAGCTGAAAAATTACCTGGTATTCCAATCGATACTGCCAACAATGAAATGATAGATTGGATGCGTAGTGTTACCAATACCTATAAAGGTGGAGATCAGTCTAAGCTTGAGCAGATGATCCTCGTAAAAGGTGATAATGAAGCTTTATATCCTTATTTCAAGAATATAAAATCGGCATTCAAGAAAGCAGATATTTATAAATTCAGGATCGTAACCAACGGAGAAACCGCGCCGGTAGGATCTGAATTGTATAACTCGTCGCTGCAGAAAAAATAATTAGTAATTATTAAAAATATTTGACATGGCAGAAATGGATACCTCGTCGGGTGGCGGACATAAAAAAGGCCCCGGCGTCAAAAAATCAAAAAAGCAATCTACAAGGGTGGATCTTACACCCATGGTAGACCTTGGTTTCCTGCTGATCACATTCTTCGTGTTCACCACTACCATGAGCCAGTCTACGGCCATGAATATGAATGAACCCAAAGATGATAAACCGGAAGATGCAATGAAAGTGAAGGAGTCTGCTGTTATGACAATCCTGCTCGGTAAAGCCGATAAAGTATATTATTACAATGGTAGTTTAACAGCCGACAATGCTTCAGAGATCTTTAAAAGCAGCAACTTCAAAGATATCCGCAAGATCATTCTTGATAAAAGGAATTCTGTACCGAATGGTGATCAACCCAAAAGCGATTTGATGTTCATCATTAAGGCTGATAAGGAAAGCAAATTTAAAAATGCCATTAATATTTTAGATGAAATGCAGATCAGTCTGATACCTCCGGGTCACTATGCTGAAGTTGATATGTCAGCTACTGAAGCTATGCTCATTAAACAGACAGAAGACGCAAACGGTATCAAGTGATTTATGGAATTGGTACAATTTTGAATCTAATTAATCAAAGAGACTACGATGGAAGCAAACAAGATATTAAACGCTGATATACTCGATATCATATTCGACGGAAAGAATAAATCTTATGGGGCATACCAGTTACGTAAAACCTATAACAAAACGCTTACGAAGGCCTTGCTTTTTACGCTGGCAGTTTTGTTATTGATATTCCTGGGTTCAGTTTTTGCCAATATCATGAACAAGGATAGCGGCAAAGGTGAACTGGATGTGGTTGATACACAGATGGCAGAACTTAAAAAAGATGAGCCACCACCGCCACCACCGCCACCACCACCACCTGTTCCACCACCACCGCCGGAAGTAAACCAGATCAAGTTTACACCTCCTAAGATCGTGAAAGATGAAGAAGTAAAACCTGATGAAGTGATCCAGGAAATCAAAGAAGACCAGGTGATCAGTAATAAAACAGTGGAAAGTGATAACAAACAGATCGTTCAGGCTCCCATAGAAGATAAGGGAACACAGGTTGCCGAAGTGCCAAAGGCAGCCGATGATGAGAATAAGGTATTTAACAAGGTAGAGGTTGAAGCCTCCTTTCCCGGTGGCGAAGGCGCATGGGGCCGGTATCTTCACAATAACCTGGATGCAAATACGCCGATCGATAACGGTGCACCGGAAGGAACTTATACTGTGATCGTTCGATTTATTGTTAGCAGGGATGGAAGCATCAGTGATGTTGTTCCTGAAACTAAACTTGGTTTTGGTATGGAAGCAGAAGCTGTAAAGATCATCAAGAAAGGTCCTAAATGGACGCCCGCTTTGCAAAACGGCAGAAATGTAAATGCATATCGCCGCCAGCCGATCACTTTCGTGGTATCAGAAGGCAACTAACAATAATTCTTTTTTAATGTATAAGCTCCCGGATCTTTTCCGGGAGTTTTTTTTGCCACAATGACCGGAAGGCACTAAGTATCTCAGGCGGTTTCACGCAAAGATTGCAAAGGACCAAAGCAGGAAAGGAAACGTACGCGCCTTAAATTTTTAATTGGTATAATTTCTTCTGTGTACTGCTGCTGTCTTTGTGCCATCGCGGCAATTTATCTTTTTGCATAGTTCTGTCCTGGCGGTGATCATATTCGTGCATTCGTGGCTAACAGCCACAAAGATTATCTTTGCAGCATGATAAACAAATTATCAGGTTGGGATGATACCATCGTTGCAGTAGCCACAGCGCCCGGATTGGGTGCTATTGCCGTTATCAGGCTCAGCGGTGAAAAAGCATTTGAGATCATCAACACATTGTTTCCTTCTAAAAATTTAATGGATCAACCTTCGCATACCATTCACCTGGGTATTTTAAATGACGGCGAAACTGCAATTGATGAAGTATTGGTTTCCTTATTCAAAGGCCCCAAAAGTTATACAGGAGAAAATGTTGTGGAGATCAGTTGCCATGGCAGTCCTTATATACAACAAAAGATAATGCAGGCATGTGTTGGTAAAGGAGCGAGGCTTGCAAAAGCAGGAGAGTTTACACAAAGGGCATTCTTAAACGGCAAGCTGGATCTTACACAGGCAGAAGCTGTTGCCGACCTCATCGCATCCAATACAGCAGCATCTCAAAAAACAGCGTTGAATAATATACGCGGGGGTTTCTCCAAACAACTCAACGACATGCGTGAGCAGTTGATACAATTTGCCGCATTGATAGAACTGGAATTAGATTTTGCAGAAGAAGATGTTGCATTTGCAGACAGGCAAAAATTTTATAAACTCATACAGGATATTGATGGATCGGTAAAACAATTGATCCATTCTTTTCAATTGGGTAATGTGATCAAGCATGGAGTAACGGTTGCCATTATTGGTAAGCCAAATGCAGGTAAATCTACATTGCTCAATACCTTGTTGAATGAGAACCGTGCCATTGTTAGTGATATTGCGGGAACAACAAGAGATACGATTGAAGAGACGCTTAATATCAACGGCATCTTGTTCAGGTTGATAGATACGGCGGGCATAAGATCGCATAGTACCGACCTGGTAGAAAATATCGGGATCGAAAAGAGCCTTGAAAAAATGAAGACCGCCGATACGGTGATCTATATTTTTGATGCCAACCTTGAAACGGAGCAGGATATTCAACAGCAGCTGGAGATATTCAACAAGGCGTCTATAAAATATTTATTGGCGGGCAATAAAGCAGATATCAACCAGCAGGGTTTTTATGAACAAAGATTCCAACACACAACGCAGGTGCATTTCATGTCGGCAAAAGCAAATACGGGTATCGAAGCATTGAAAATGCTTTTGTACAATACTACTGTTGATGCGTCTGTATCCACCGACAATACGATCATTACCAATGCCAGGCACCTGGAAGCATTGCAACAGATAAGGGTATGCATCCGTGCTATCAAAGCCGGGCTTGATAATAAAATTTCCGGCGACCTGCTTGCGCCGGATATCCGCAGTTGTTTGTATTATCTCGGTGAGATAACCGGTGAGGTAACGAATGAGGATAAGCTGGATTATATTTTCAGTAAGTTTTGTATCGGAAAGTAACCACTACAAAACAACCATTTACTAAATAACCATAAAACAGCTTAAAAGCCCTTTAAATAGGGCTTTTTTAATGATTTAAAGTTATGGGATATTACGTTTTAATATCTGATTATTTTGTTTATATTTGTACCTTATTTGTACCCCGGAAGACTGAGGTACAAAATTTTCGGACTGTTGGGCGAATTAATTGCGCTTATTTATACTTAAATGTACTTATTTCTATTAAAATACACTAAAAGCATCTTATGAGTTCAAATATCAGGATCAATAAGATTTGTCAACAATGTGGGAAGGAATTTGAAGCCCGAAAAACGACCTCAAAAACCTGTTCCGATGATTGTGTGTAAATACCGGCTAAACTGACCCCTCTCCGCCATTTCAAATTGACCCCTCAAAAACAGATGTTTTGATTTCCCCTTTTTCGGTCTAAAAATTGTAGAAAGAACTTGTTGTTTTTATTGAATAAAAGTAACACTAAATA
>JBBQZY010000016.1:0-69457 GCA_038207305.1 Chitinophagales bacterium | reverse complement strand
CTTCCCATACGGTCGGCAAGGGTTACCATGGCTGTTTTGTTTTCATCTTTACCAACAAAAACCCGCTGAGCAATTGCCTTCTGACCAATAGTAGGTTCCATCATTTTTTTCAGCAATGCTTCTTTCATTGGTCCATCAGGCAGAAGTTGCGCTTTTTTATACTCAGCCCGCCATTCCCAGTATGGTTGAGGCGTCTGCCTGTCATCAATATGCAAACCGGTGTTTTGATCGCCATTGTTATCTGAATAGGTTAAATAAAGTACCTGGTTCTGATTATACTGATCAAAAGATAAATGTCCCGTAGCAAAGTATTTTCCACTACTATCCTTACCTCCCATGAATACCAACCCACCGTTTTCTGTCCCTTCGTCATTAAAGAAAATCAGCCCGGGCCTGTTGCCGCCGGGAATAGCCGGAATTAAGGGTTTGCCATAGGCCAGAACTTCTGGAGAAAGGCTTTTGTTAGAAATAGCCATTCGCAGTTGCCCATCATTTTCCAGGATATTAATACGCTCAGCTGAAATTTCTTTAAAGTGGGTTTTACCGGTATTGGTAAGGGCCAGGAAACTGGCGACTACTAAAAGCAAAGTTAAAACGCCTGCATACCATTTAAGAAATACCAGATCTTTGTGCATTTTGATTAATTGCTGTTCCATAATTATTTGGTTTTATTTATTAATTTAAAAAAGTGATTTTATTTTTTAAGTAATTATTGGATAGCTGCTATCTTTTCCAATACGGCCTTATTAATTTGTTTCTCTTCACATTCAGGTACATAAAAATTATCGTGGCTATTAAACAAAACAGGATTGCCTGAATCGTTCCTTCAGGTCCAAATGCTCCTCCGGTAATAAGTGTTGGCCCCGTAATCTTCGTAGTGAATAAACTATTTGTTTGTTCGTTGCCGGAAGTAATCGCTCCAAATATGCCTGATTGCATAAAGTTCCAGGCAAAGTGGATGGCTATGGGCAGCCACAAATTTCTTGCAAAGATGTAGGCTGCACCCAATAGAAGTCCACCTTCCACTACAACACAAGCAGCAGATATAAATGAACTTTCGGGATTCATAAGATGTAACGCCCCAAATATTATTGCTGAAAGTATCAGTGAAATATAACTGCCTAACTTCTCTTCCACAATTCTGAAAATAATTCCCCGTATTAAAATCTCTTCAAAAATGGCTACAGTAAAAGCCACCGTTAAAGGAATAATTATAAATGAAACAGGATTGACAGCAATTACATGAAAGCCATTATTTAAATAAATCACCAGCGCAGTGAGGGATTGCAGCATCACTCCAATCACCGTTCCGAGCATCAAGTTTTTTACAATTCCTTTTGAAGATATTTCGGAAACATCCCGATTTTCTATCTTTCTGTAAAAGAGCTTATAGGCGATTATTACAGCAACCGAAGCAACTATTCCCTTAATAAGATTTCGATAATCTTTATCCAGTCCGGTTAAGCCAAGCAGTTTTGCGGCAACATTCTGCACAATAATGAATGCAGCAAAGCAAACTAACAGCCCAAGTATTATTCTAACAAAAGGATTAAGGAGTAATGTTTGTTTTATACTTTTAATTTTCATGATGCTGCCTTTAAAAATTAAGTTTTAACCTGGTACAAAAATATCAGGGCAGTAGGCTGCTAGGTAGCACAAAAGATGAGTTGAATAGCACTTATCTTAAGTAATGCCCGGTTTTATCTGCAACTTTGTTAATGCTCCTGAGTGAACTATTTTTTGGCTTCTGCAAAAACATTTCCATCACTCAGATAAATCTTAATTGAAGAAAATTGGCCTTTTGCATCTTTAAAAAATTCTACCTGGGCATTCTCATCAATTTTAAAACGATTATTAATTATCTGTTTTAATTCTGAAATACGCTTGTCATCATTATTGGTACATAACAGCTTCCCCTTATCAAGAGAAATAGTCACATCAGGATAAATTCCGGTGAGCTGCAATAAAAGTTTCAACCGCGGGTTTTGAATTTCCTTTTCTAATAAAACCGTATGCAGGTAAAACTCAGCTTTGTATTTTTCTTTTTCATCTTTCGCTACCCGCATTTGATTTTTAAAAATAAGCTCCCGGGCTGCTAATAAAGCGTCCTGAGCGTTGGCTTTTACATCCGGTATCACACCTGTGCCTTCCCAATCTGTTTTAGTAACAGAGTTTAATGAACGGGCATAGGGAATAGAAATAACGAACCCTTGTCCCACAGAAAAAGGCATTTGTGGATGTGCACCACCACCCGTAGCTTCCCCAACAATTATTGCTCTCTTTGCCTGTTGCATTCCATAACTGAAATCTTCTCCTCCAGAGAAAGTGTTATGACTGGTTAAAATAAATACCGGCATCAGGAGATTTAAACTATCGGCCTTTGCGGGATCAGCATAAAAGAATGTAGTGTCTTTGGCTGAGCGATTGATTAAATCATTCATGTGTGTTTTTACACAAAAAAAGTAGCTTTCTATTTGACTTACCAAATTTGGACTACCTCCGTAATTTTCTCTTAGATCAATTATGATAGCGCTGGTATTAGATAAAAACTTTAGTGCCGAAGTGATTGTTGGCTTAGCAGCTGCTACATCTTCTACAAATACATTAAAAGTAAAGTAGCCGATATTTCCAGGAAGGATCTCAACCTTAGTGAATGCGTAATTATTTTCTTTCCAGTATTTTTTAGTTTGGCTTATTTCTTCTACAGATGGTGCCAGGTTTTGTTGCACCCGAAAACCAGGATCGTAATTAATGCCCATGTGAGGGTCACGATGAATTTTAATAATATCCCTTTGTATTTGTTCTGCAATTTTTTGCGGATTTTGCAAGTCAATAACATACGCATTTTTCTTTAGTTGCGTTGCTAAATAAGTGGATATGTTACTTGCCTTTTCCGGAAAAACATAGTGATTATTCAGCACCGTATTCAAAGAATCAATCAGCGCATTTATATTGACAGTTTCTTTTTTATTGTTTTGTGCGTTGCATATAGCAGGAGCTGCAAATGCAATCGACAAAATAAGCAGATAAGCTTTAAACTGATTTTTAGACATCTTAAAATTTTAAATATGCTGATTTAGTTTACTTTTTACTTTTTTAATCCCTTCCGAACTGAATTATTTCATCTAGGTTTTCTTCCTTTGTTGCTGTTGGTTTGAAGCCTTTAACTACCAGGTAGATGCCCAGCGAAAATTCAAATATTGCAACAGGCAATGCGAACAGCCCGGTGCTGGGATCATGCTGACCGATATATCCGAAGAGCACAAGAATGTCGCCAGCTACAAGAATTGGTCCGCCAAAGAGCCCTATCAGAGCAAGGCCACGAGGCACCAACCTCGATTTGTAAAGCAGTAAGCCCAACAAAATGTCGTTCACTGCCGGCAAAAAACTCTGCCCAATCAGGAACATCCGGTCGTACATAGTAACAAGTGTTCTGCTGGTTACCAATGCCTCGGCACCTGCTGCATTCTGCCGCATGGTTACCACCGTAAGTAGCAACATAACACCTGCGAAAATGGTGCCTGCTTCCAGGATCCGGGAGCCTGCCAACCCTAGCGCCATCCCTTCGTTTTGCTTCCTGAGTACGGGATATAGTGCAACGGCAGAACCGATGCAGGTGAGCGCTACGATGATTTCCAGTATGGCACCAATAATCACCGAACTATCGGGGCCAGGGCCAAGAATATAGTTTGCACCGTGGACTGATTTATAAAGTGCCAGGGTTGGTATGGATACAAAAGTGAGTACGTAAAGTACGCCTGCTGCCGTTGCGCTTTTTCTGTTTGAATTTATTGTTCTCATCTCCTGAAAATTGATAAAGTATATTTTACGGGTTTACTGTTTTTTGATGACAGCCTCAACAGGCGGTCATTTTTATTTTTATGCATTTCTCTTTTTTCCAAATGGATTGTTCTTCCATGGCTTTACTGCAATAATGCTGATGGTGAATGTGCGGTTGTACCTTTCCGAATTCTGCGATACATTGGTTAAACCATAACCATAGCGTATATCAAGTGCCAGTGCTCTTTTTTTAATGCGAAAATTGTAACCTGCCCCTGCCTGCACACCGATTTCCCAGCGCTTAAAACCATCGGTTACATTGCTAAAAGAAACAGCTGTTGATTTTTCAGGTATTGCCTGCGAACCCTCTGTTTTTATTCTGCCACCAAAGCTGTAAGAAACATAAGGACCGGCATTAATGTACAGATGATTAATGTGTACACGTGCTAATAGAGGTATTTCTGCATTGTACAAACGCAATGTTGATTTATTAACTGTAAGTGGATTATCAGTTTTTAACGTAGCACCTTTCATTACAAAATAGGTTTCTGCAACTACAGAAAATGCAGGTGTAATACCAGCCTGGAAGGTTACTCCCGCCATAATTCCTCTTGCATCTTTTTTATACGACTTTACTGCACTGTTTGCGTCGCCGTAATTAAAATTACTGTTCACCATATTGATAAGCGGTGACATGTAGGTTTTTTGTGCAACCGATTTTGAGATCTGTAGTGAAAAGATCAATGCTGTTGCCAATGAAATTTTCCATGTTCTTAATAACTGTGTCATGATTTTTGATTTAAATTTTGATTTTAATTGTTTAAATTTTTAATTCATGACAAAAGTATATGAAGGGAAAAGGCCTTACAATTCAGCTATGCAAAGAAGGTTAGGATGTCTGCGAAATACGAATTTTATACTGCCAAATAATTGAAGGATTATGACCTGGCGTTGATGAGCTGAAAGAAAAGCTCTTTGTAGGTTTCTGAAATAGGGATGAGCTGATCTGCAATTTTTATTCTGCTTCGTTCGATGGATTCAATTTTATTTAGTGCCACCATGTACGATTTGTGCACCCTGCACACAACACTTGAAGGAATCAATTTTTCAAACTCGCTGAAATTCTGCAAGGTCATCAGCTTTTTATTCACCGTGTGAATTCTAAGGTAATCTCTCATTCCCTCGATGTACACAATTTCGTTGAGCATGATCTTTTCAAGCCTGTTTTCGGTTTTTACAAAAATGAAATCAGGCTGTGCATCTGAAATACGATGGGCAATATTTTGCTGTGCTTTATTTACAGCTTGTAAAAAACGATTAAATGAAAATGGTTTCAAAAGATAGTCGGTTATCTGCAATTCATATCCCTTTAATGCATATTCCTGGTATGCAGTGGTAATGATAACCTGGCTGGTAATTTTTGAACTTTGCAGCAACTCAATACCGGTCAGCTCATCCATATTGATATCCAAAAAAAGAATATCAACTTTATTGTTATTCAGAAAAGCAAGCCCGGTGAGTGCATTGTCGAACGTAGCACTTAACTGCAAAAACGGAACTTTGCTTACAAAGTCTTTCGTTTTTTCAAGCGCCAGCGGCTCATCTTCTATAATTATGCAGGTATATTTATCCATTAGGAATTGTTAAGTTTACGCTATACTGCTCATTTGTTTTATGCACTTCTAAAGTATGCTTTTCCGGATAAATAAGTTGCAAGCGTTTTTGCATAAGTTCATTTCCCAAACCGCTGTCAAATTGTTTTACGGTTAATTTGGTATCAAATTTATTTTCGCATACCAACTGAATGGTATCTTCTTTAATAAAAATATTGATTATTATTGCGTCTTCAATCTTCTTATTATTGGTATGCTTAAAAGCATTTTCAATAAACGGAATAAAAACCATGGGTGCTATCATTTTATTGCCGGTGCTGCCTGTTACAGTAAAGTGTGCATAATTTTCGTTGGCTGTTCTTATCTTCTGCAAAGCAATGTATTTATCGATGTATTCAATTTCTTTAGACAGTAAAATTTTATCAGCCTTTGTTTCATACAACATGAACCGCATGATGTCTGATAACTTATTTAAGTAATCAGATGCCGCCACTGCATCTTTTAAAATCAGCGCGTCAATATTGTTAATGGTGTTGAACAACAGGTGTGGATCAAGCTTTGATTTAATGAGCGCCATCTCCATTTCATAGTTTTTTTCCCGTAGCAGTTCCTTCAATTTTATTTCGTTGAACCAGGTAATAAACCCATTCAGTACCAATGCCACAATGCCGCAAATGGAACCAATAAAAGCCATCACAATTATGACTATTACGGCCGTGGACCTGCCGTTACTTCCGCCTTTATCCAAATCGCTGATTCTGCCCGATTCAATAAAGAATCTGATCAGAATATAACTTAAAATGGCCGCCCCTGCAGAAATCAGTATGCCATAAATGATTGACAGCAGTATCTTATTCTTCTGCAGGTATTTTGGAAATAAAAGAAAATAGAACAAATAAAAAGTAATGACAGAAGGAACAAGTGTAAAAAGGGAAATATTATAAAATGCATTTAAAATTCGTGGAGCCTGGTTACCAACATGACTACCGCTTTTAGCGTAAACCGCCAGCATAATCAGTATCAATATTAAATAGCATAGCCAGAAACCTGCATGCAATAAAATAATGATTGATTTTTTCATACTTTGAAAATAGTGATTTAAAAGGGTCAAAGGTCATTTGCTTTTGGTGCTTGTTAAACATCAATCTGCCAAATAAAGGATATCGTCGGCGAAAACCCAATTTAATACGGTAAGAATTTTGACTGTCTCTTCTGAAAATTCCATTTCTTTCAAAAATCTTCTTCAATCAGTTCTTTGTTTAGCATCATCCCTGCAGTGGTTCCCATTGCCACGGAATTTGCAACTGTTCGCACACGGGTGGTATTATCGCCGCAGGCAAATACGCCACGCACACTTGTCTTTTGTGCCGGATCAACTTCAATATATCCGTCGTCATTTAACTGGCATCCCAATAATTGAGGAATTGAGCTTTGCTGTGTAAAAGGAGTCTGTGTGTATATCGCTGTTACCGGAGCTAACTTCCCCCCTTGAAAAAATATCTGTTGCAGGTAGCCATTTTGATGTTGCAGTTTTTCAATTTCGTCTTCAACAACAGGAATGTTATGTTGTTGAATTTTTATTGTTTGTTCGGCTGTTAAGGTTGATGGCCCATTGGTGTAGAGCGTCAACGCTTTTGTCCAGTTTGAAATAAGAGCGGAAAATTGATAGCCATAATTTCCATTTCCAAGAATACCTGTTTTTTTGCCTCGTACTTCGTAGCCATGGCAATAAGGACAGTGCAGTACAGATATTCCCCAACTTTCTGCAAAGCCTGGTATGTCAGGAATCATATCTTTAATGCCTGTCGCGAAAATAAGTTTCCGTGCTGTAAACAATTTGCCGGTATCAGTATGTATCTCAAAGCCGTTATTGGTTTTCACTCCACTTGTTGCCAGACCATTAAAGAATTGCACAGAGCTATATTGCTCTACCTGATGTTTTGCAATGGTTGAAATTTCCCTTGGCGGCTTACCATCCTGTGTTAAGAAATTATGTGAATGCGGTGTTTGCCTGTTGCAGGGTGTGCCGCTGTCAATGATCAACACTTTCCTGAGCGCCCTGCCCAGTGCCATACCTGCTGCCAGCCCGGAATAACTGCCACCAACTATGATTACGTCGAATTTTTGATTGTCTTTCATTTGATTGCTTTTTAAAAAAGGCGTTCGTGTTCCAAGGAAAAATAACAAACGTACCGATAATGCCTACCTGTTGAATGAACTTTCTTCGTGATGCATCGGTTGCAGCCAATACTACAGTATGTTGGTAATTTTTGCTGATGTTAAAAATGCTTTTCAAAAGTATTTGATTCTTACAGTTCCTGTTTATTTTTTATTCATTGACGAAATTCGGCGAAAAACAGAATCCACTGCAGGTATACCGATAAATAACATCCATGGAACGAGTGTTATAGTTAGAATAAATGTTCTAAGGTAAAGCGGTAAGGAAGCGAGGGGCTGTCCAAACAGGAAAAGAAACAATGTAATAGATGGATAAATAACCAGCCAGATTTTTAAGGCTGTCATAAATTTGAACTTCAGTTTCATACTTTTAGAAATTATATTTTGATAATTATTTTATTATACAAAACTAATTTCCGCAGCAGCGATTACAGTAGGACGATTATTAAGTTGAACAGGACTTATTGCAAATTCTTTCTGAAAGCCTCTGGTGAATAACCGGTATGCTTCTTAAAGAATCTGATAAAGTACGAGATATCTTCATAGCCCAGGTGGTCTGCAATGTCCTTAACCTGGTTGGGGGTTGCCAAAAGGTATCGCTTTGCCTCTAATACGATCTGTTCATTTATGAGTTCTGAAGTAGGTTTACCAACGCTTGCTTTGGTAATTGCATTAAGCTGGTAGTTTGAAAGGCTCAACATATCGGCGTATTGCGAAACCTGTTTATGAGTGGTAATGTGAGTTGAAGTAAGCTCCATAAATTCGTCAAAACGTTCCTGTGTATATGTAGCCCCCTTTTTGGACATTTCAGTTCGATTTTCGCTTTGCCTGATATATTCTATAAAGAAAATATCAAGATTTGCTTTTATCACATCGATATACCCTTCCTGCTTTGCTGTGTATTCATTAAACATATAGGCTAAAACATTATGTAGCTTTTTAAACCTGCCTGCTTCAAATGCACAAAAGTTTTTGTTACCTGCCCTAATCAACCGCTGGTTTGCCAGCTTATCTTTTGGATGATAAAAAGCAGTATCAAATTCAGCAAGAAATCCTGTTGAGTCTGCTTTTAAATTAAGTTGATGCACCTGGCCCGGACGAAGGATAAATATTGAATTGTTCTGAACCTCATAGTCTGTAAAATCTATTTCATGATTCCCTTTTCCATTTTGCAGGGCAAGAACAAAAAAGAAATCGTGCCTGTGTAAATCATGCGCTAAATCCTTGCCCTTAAGTATTTCGGTTACAGCCCTGATTTTGAACTGCCCGATATTAACCGGTTCATTTTTGATGTTGATTTGCCTTACGGGTATTTTTTTCATTTTTTATAACCAATAATAAAAAGTGAATATTATTCTAAATTATGATTTATTTACTTTTCAGAACAGTTAAAAAAATGCTGAGTAATAGCGCCTGTGTTCCTGTCTTTCGACTGCACGTACTATCTAAATAATAATTCATTTCACGTTTTCCTCGAAAAAAAATCTATGAAAGCAGAGTCCGAAAGATAAAATATCCTGTAAGTTAGACCCTGCACTTGAAAACACTCAATACCGGCATAATAATGTTCGCTGGTTGGCACAAACGCTGGCCCTTTCTGTAATATTCTTAAATAAATCATATAACATTTGCTTATGTCAGAGGCAATTTTGTAATTTATTTGAGCATTGAAAGAAGCCTTTATGGTAATTAATCCTTAATCCCGAGCCGTTCATTGATTAATGCTATATTTTTTTCAAGCCGGGCATTCCGGGCTTTTAGTTCGACATTTTCACTTGTTAATTTTTCTATCAATGCCTGTTGCTCCTGCATACCTTTTACAACAACCGGGATGATGTCTGAGTAATAGATGCCAAGTTTATCAGTTTCTTTTGCAGCATTATTTTCCTGGTCTTCCTTTTGACCGGGCCTGCCCTTAAGGTTTCCTGTTAGTACAACTTCAGCAAGTATGGGTTTTACTTCCTGTGCGATGAATCCGATCTTTTTACCCCATTGCGGATTTGCTTTCCAGTTATATGTAACCGGCCTGAGTTTCATGATCTCTTTAAGACCATAGCCCAAATTTTCTACATTTTCTTTGTCACGCAGATCGGAAGTATTAACTGTACCGTTGATGGCATATACAGTGGCCCAACGATTGGTTGATTGCCCCAGTGAACTGGCAAAATCAATGGAGGGCTTGAATGCGATGCCTTCCATCTCATAATAATTTGTAGGAACACCCACAAAATCATCAAATGCCCGTGAGAATGTTAAAGCGTTGGTATTTGCTACCCGTATTTTCCAATCTGCACCAAACCCGCTTTTAATGAATTCTAATCCTGGATCGAAACTAAAATTTCCACATGTTATTCTTGCATTTACATTGGCCGAAGGCTCATACACTTCTAGCTTTGCCGCCGGGATAATTGTACCTATACCGACATTCCCATTTTTGTAAACCGTCATCCTGTTAGTATTCCCACCAGATCTTAACATCAATGAACTGTCAGGAGCGAACGCGATTCCGCTTCGAACAGTACTGACAGCATTGCCTGATAACATTCCGTTCTCCGCATTTGTCGGACTAGATAACTGAATATATGATTGAGTGTTGTCTTCGATTATCACCGAAGCATTTGCAATAAAAGTTCCCCCGCTGCTGCCGCTATTCTTCACATGTAACCGTGCAACAGGAGTAGTTTCCCCGATACCGACCCTGGTACTTGCCGGTGCGCTGTTTATACCGGCAATGCTACCCAAAACCAGGCAATTGCTTTGCCCGGCAAGCGCATCAGCGCCGATCGCAGTAGCATTCGTAAAAGTTCCGGCAATTACGTTCGCATTTTGTCCGATCCCCGTATTCCTGCTACCGGATACATTGGCGCTAAGCGAATTTATCCCAACGCCTACATTGTCTACACCACTCGAATCATTGTAAAGCGCATTGTTACCCACTGCTACATTTCGGTTGCCATTTGCCAGTCGATACAAAGCATAAGCGCCTATGCCCGTATTATACCTGCCGCTATCTACCGCATAATTATTCCCGGGCGTTCTTTCACCTACGCCGGAAAAAGCACCAATAAAAGTATTAAAAGATTGCTTTTGCCAGTAGCCTGCATTAATTCCTATGCCAGTATTTAGAAATCCCTTTACATTATTCCGCAGGGATGAAGTACCAACAGCAGTATTGTAATAACCACTGCTATCCTCTTCCATTGAAAATGAACCTACGGCGGTGTTATAATCGTAACCGGTTGATTGATGCGTATAATAAGCGTTAAATCCAACAGCAGTATTGTAATTGCTCGACTTACCTGAATACATCGCATTGCTGCCAAATACCGCATTACCCAAGCCTGACAGATTTTGATTCATCGCTAAATAACCTACCGCTGTATTTTCAGTTCCTGATGTATCATTACTCAATGTACCCGAACCAACAGCAACCTGGTCTGAATAACGGCTATAACGCAAGGCATCGTTTCCTACGGCTGTATTGTTATTTACGTTCGCAGGATTTGCCGGATTATAGGCCAGGTACATAGCAGCATTGCCGATTGCCGTATTATTGATTCCGGTTTTATTACGAGCCAATGAATAACTACCCAACGACGTGTTGGCATAACCGGTAGTTCCATTTTCCTGGCTGGAAATGCCAATTGCGGTATTAGGATATGTCGCTGAAGTGCCATTTAAAGCCATGCTTCCAATAGCAATATGACCATACCCTGATGCATTTCTCCAAAGTGCTTTTGAGCCTATTGCTATATTGCTGATACCTGTTGTATTGTTCCCCGCACTGTCTCCAATGAAATAATTATCTGTACCCGAATCCCACATGCCCAACCATTTATTATTCTGCCTGAAACTTAACCGGACATTGTCTGTAGTTCCAAAAAAATTATTTGCCGCGGAAGTGCCTGCACTGCCCGACGTTAACCAGGCTGTTTTTCCACTGGCTGCAGCAAGCCATTGCCAGCTTGAGCCATCGTGATAATAAAACCCTACACTATCAGGGGCATTTTGAAAAACCAGCAATCCGGTTGCCGGTGCTGTTATTGCGTTTCTTTCTGTTTTGTTCATTCTTGGGATGAGCATCCCTTTATCGGTACTGCTAATATCCAAAATAGCGCTGTTAGCTGCTACTGCACCTGAAGTATTCACGCCCAGGGATTGGGAGGAAGCATTGTAACAAAAGCTGTTGGCAACAATTAAAATCAGCAGGCGGCAAAAGAGTTTAGTCATTTTTATGAATGAATTTTAAAATACTATGTTAGATTTTATGGCTGCAGTATTGATCTTCGCCATTGCTATAATTGCACTATTAATGTAAATGTTATTGAATGTTCAAAAAGACTTTTATTTTTCCAGGACCTGCCAATTCATTAAAATCTATTGTTTGTATAACTTCCATTTCGTTCGGCAACCCAACTATTCTTCTTAATATGAAGGGTAAAAAAATTGAAGCCTTGAAATGACCTCGATTTATCTGAAGTAAAACTACTCCTGCAAATAGTTTAAAGGAAGCGAAAACCAGTGAACGGAATAAATAAGTTAGGTTAAGTAAACCCTGTTTATCCAACGGCAAATAATGTGTTAAAAAGTATTGAATGAACGAGGGTTCGGTACATTCGATTGAGGGAATGAAATGAGCGGCCGGGTGTCTTTGAATCTTTAATGCCTGTTAGTGCAACATTTTTAAATAATAGCTTATTCATTATTAGTCTTTCAGGCGTTCGACTATTAAAATTAAAAATAAGCCTGCTCCTCAATTCACTCATGTTTTTTTTCAATTCATACAATTATGCTATTTGCATGGCAAATGTTCAATTGATATTTACATCATAAAATAAAATCAAATGATACGTACACTAATTTTATTCGTTTTTATTATAACAGTAACGCTTGCTGCCTGTAAAAAATCAGACACAGTAAAACCTGTTGTAGGAACATCCTCAAGCTATGCACTTGATTATATGGAGGTGGAAGAAAATCTTTTTGGCCCCTATCTATATTTATATGGGAACTTTGGTGACAGCACAATCGGCAGCAAAGTAAAAATTGGCAATACCTTCTTAGATGGCAGGGCCAGCGGTGATGGCGTTATTTTAGTATGGACACCGTTCTATATTAAAGTCAGCATCGGCGATCCGGATGATGACGCCGGTGCAGGATATGTATCTGTTCTCAATGGCGCAAAAGAAACCAATAAACGTATGCTGAATGTGTGGGAAATAAGCCTGCTTTACAAAGAACCCGATGAAGGCACTCTCCTTAAAGAAGTTCGTTTTAACGCCATCTTACGTGCTGATGCAGAACCGCATCGTAACGTGGTTACGTTTTACTATGCCCAGCACTTTCTCTTCAAAGTCGGAAGCTTTTTGGGCAATTGGCGGACAGGGGCATTCATCTTACACCGGCGGCGGCATGACGGTCTCTTTGGAAAATCGCAACGGGATGGTGATCTGGCGCAAACCTTACCAGGACCATACGAACGAAGAAAATAATTTTCAAAGTGAAGTGAAATTTAACAATGGTGCATTTGAGCTAAGTGATCTGCGTATGCACAAATTAAAAGCTACCCGCTATTCTTTTCTTGCAGATGGAAGCCCTGCCCCCTTTATTGTTGATTATGATTTCAGGGTAACCGTAATTCCTTTGAATGAAACATTAAAAATTGGGCTGGATAATGACCGTGCCATAAAAGCCGGCACCTATATAACCGGTCCGCATAGCACTCAATATGATTTCACCTGGAATGCCAGTGAGGCACCAAACCACCTGCATAATTTCACGTTGGAATGGTCAAAAGCTGAACCACGTTTTCACCTTTAAAATAATTTTGTACTGATTTATTGATTAATGATCCCACGAATGCACGAATGAAATATGCTGTATTTGTGCATTCGTGCCAAATACACTTTAAAACATCTTTATAAACTTACTCAGTTCCTCCTCTCTTTCCTGCAACCAAAAGAGTGTCATTACCGCTTTTTGCGGAAGCGCTTTTAATTCAATTAGTTTAATATTCATATTTGTACCACGAACAGATGAGATCGGTTCAATGGAGATACCAAGGCCTGCTTCTACCAATCGCAATACTGCTGCAGCATGTGCCGACTCGTGTGCTACCTTGGGTTTAAAACCAAATCCCTGGCAGATTTGTAAAATGGCTTCCACATAACCGGTGCCAGTGGATAACTGTGGTAAAATGAATGTCTCATTTTTTAAAACGGAAAGATCTGTTAACCGGTTTTTTGACAAAGGATGGTTATTGGGTAAGATCAACACAAAGTTTTCCTTATATAAAATTTTTGAATTCATTTCGGAAGCTAAAATAATATTGGGGGCAATACCTATGTCAGTTTTTCTAGCCTGTATCATTTCAATCTGCTGAAAATTGGAAGCTTCCTGTACGATGGTTTTAAGCTGGGGCCATTTCGCTTTCACTTTTACAAGGAAACCAGGTATAACAGCATTCATAGCTGAGCTTGAATGCGTAATTTTTATTTCACCGGCTTCACCGTTGTGTAATTGAGCAGTCCGGACAATTGTTCTATCCAGGTCCTGCAAAATCCTATTCGCTTCTTTTTGAAAAAAGCCCCCTGCAATAGTTAGGCTAACAGTTCTTTTACTCCTGTTAAATAACAAAGCACCTACTTCATTTTCCAGCAATTGTATCTGCCGGCTCAAAGCCGGCTGAACAATATTGATCTGTTCAGCAGCTTTTCTAAAATTGAGCGTATCGCATAAAACAAGGAAATTTTGAAGTTGCTGAATATCCATACTGATCAGAATAAATTATCAATCAATCAAAATTAAGTATTTTATTGTATCACAGAAAGAGCCTTGCTTTGCTTTTAGCAACTAAATTTAGTTCCATGAGCTTAAGCAGATCAGGCAGGCCGGCATTGATCCTTGTTGATATTCAACAGGGATTTAACAACATTGATCATTGGGGCGGGCAACGAAATAATCCTGATGCTGAATTAAAGGCAAGTGAATTACTGCACTGCTGGAGGGAATATCAACTGCCTGTTTTTCATATCCAGCATTGTTCATCCAACCCTGCATCTCCGCTTCACATAATAAATGCGGGGAATGCATTTAAAGAACTGGTAGCGCCAATACCGGGCGAGGTAATCATAAAAAAGAATGTGAACAGTGCATTCATCGGAACTGATCTGCAAGACCGGCTTGACCAGGACAAGATCAGCACAGTTGTCATCGTTGGTTTAACAACCGATCATTGTATTTCAACAACTGTAAGAATGGCTGCCAATTTAGGTTATGAAACCTTTTTGGTGGCAGATGCAACTGCAACTTTTAATAAAAAAGGAATTGATGGTAAAAATTATTCTGCCGAAGTCATTCACGAAACTGCCCTTGCAAGTTTGAATGAAGAATTTGCAACAGTTGTAAATACCCATTTTATAAATCAACAGCTTTCTCTTGCTCAATAAATATATATGAACGAAGCAAAACAACAACTTGTAATCGCTGAACAAAAGGCAAAAGAATTGTTCAATGTCATTGAGCAGCGTGGATTAATCGTTCACGGGAAATTGGAAAGTGAGTTAGTGAAGGAGATCGTGCAAATTGCTAAAGACGATTTTGGCATCGAAGAATACTGGCATAAAAAAATTGTGAGGGCGGGCGTTAATACACTTCAGGCTTTCAATGGCAACCCACCCGATTGCATGATATCAGCAGATGACATTGTAATTTTGGACTTCGGTCCAATTTTCGAAGGTTTTGAAGCAGACCTGGGAAGAACATATATACTTGGAAACAATCCCTTAAAACTTAAGTTGAAAAAAGATGTTGAAGCTGCTTGGTATGAGGCGAAAAAATGGTACGATAATCAAAGTATCCTTACCGGTGCTGAATTTTTTAATTACTTGACGAGACTTACAAAACGCTATGGATATGAATTTGGAAATGAGATAGCGGGACATCTTGTTGGCCCCTATCCGCATGAACAACCTAATGATCCTAATGATCTGTGTTTTGATATACACCCGGATAATCATAGCAGCATATTGGTTTCAGATAAATGGGGAAACAGCAGGAACTGGATTTTAGAGATACAATTTGTTGACAGGAAAAATAATATTGGTGGCTTCTTTGAACAGCTTTTGAATCAGGCAGTATAGTTATATGCAGAGCTGTAATTGCAATTGAAGGACAAGGTTAAATATTATTCCTCCCTGATTTATTATTTCTTTTTTTCGATGCCTTCCTTTATGGTATTGAAATACCCGGTGCAGAGGCCTTTATGATTGAATCAATAGTTTTATTTACGCTTTCGATCTGCCATTTATTGATCGATTTTGCCATACTTTAAATATAAATTAAACTTTTTAGGTTGGATATTTTTAGCAGCTGTTATCCTGGTTACACTCCGCGTAGCCGGCTTTTTATTTCCAGCCCAATCAGATTCCTTTTCTGCTCAATAACAACATCTGATTATTAATTTGCATTTCGACTGACGTGATACCCCAAATACAACTTCACTCTATTATTTCCTGCTGGCTTAAAACAATGCAACAGGTTAAGTTTAGGTACTCCTGCCAACTTTTTACAAAGTGCAAACAAATACTGAAAAAATTCAGGAAAACAAAGCAAGCAATATATGTTTATACTATAAGTGCTTTGTTAAGCAGCATTTGTTAATTAGAAAATAATATGGTTTAGCCTTTGCAATAATACTAAATAATTTAGTATTATTGCAGCAAAGGTTTACCTTTTCCCCATGACAGGAACAAAAGCAGCTATAATCGCCCAGTTACAAAGGGATATTCTCCCCTTGCAAGGCTTTAAAAAAGCTCCGAAGAATATTGCTTTAGATATAAAACTTGGAGCCATTAAACATGCATTTCCCGGACATACATTTCCATTGGGAGCCATACATGAATTCATTTCAATAAAGCCGGAAGATGCCGCTGTTACAGGCGGTTTTGTATCAGCTATTCTTGCATCATTGATGAAAACTGACGGGGCAACCATTTGGATCAGTTCTTCCCGGACTATTTTTTTACCGGCACTTAAATCATTTGGAATTTCCCCGGATAAAATAATTTTTATCGATCTGCAAAAAGAAAAACAGGTTTTATGGGCAATGGAAGAAGCATTAAAATGTGATGGCCTTGCAGCGGTTGTGGCACAAATTCAGGAATTAAGTTTTACTGCATCACGGCGTTTACAGTTAGCTGTTGAGCAAAGCAGGGTTACAGGTTTTGTGCTTCGCCAGAATCCCCGTAGTTTAAATACAACAGCTTGTGTGACCCGTTGGAAGATTGCTTCTCTTACAAGTGAATTATCAGATGGAATGCCCGGCGTTGGTTTTCCGCGCTGGAATGTGGAATTATTAAAAGTAAGAAATGGCAGGCCAGGTAACTGGCAAATTGAATTCATGGAAGGGGGATTTAAACAGTTTAATAAAGTAGCTGAAATTTCTCAGCAACAAAAGAAAGCAGGATGATATGCAAAAGCGTTATGTATCGATATGGTTCCGCTATCTTAAAACAGATTGGTTCGTTCGGCGCCAGCCTGGCTTAAAGCAATTGCCATTTGTGTTGGTTGCCCCGGATCATGGACGAATGATCATAACAGCAGCCAATGACATCGCAGAACAGCAAGGGGTACATATAGGAATGGCATTGGCTGATGCAAACGCAATCATTTCATCTTTGCAGTATTTTGATGACCAACCAGCACTACCTGAAAAATTACTGAATGGTATTGCTGAATGGTGCATTCGCTTTACACCTGCTGTTGCTATAGATATGCCCGACGGGCTTATGCTGGATGTTAGCGGTTGTGCTCATTTATGGGGAGCTGAAAGACCATACCTGGCAGATATATATAAAAGATTAAAAGGTTTTGGATATAATATCCGCATTTCAATAACTGATACCATTGGAACATCGTGGGCTGTTACCCGTTTTGCGCAAAATTCTTTTATCATTAAACCTGGAGAACAACTTGCCGCATTACAATTATTACCTCCTGCAGCGCTTCGTATTGAAATAGAAATTTTAGAAAGATTGGAAAAGTTAGGGCTTCGTCAAATTGATCAGTTTATCAAAATGCCCCGAACTGCATTGCGCAGACGCTTTGGCCAACAATTGTTAACCCGTTTAGATCAGGCTTTAGGCTATGAAGTTGAAATGATTCAACCGGTAATTCCCATTGTACCTTTCCAGGAACGATTGCCATGTATGGAACCGATCGTAACATCAACAGGAATTGAGATCGCATTGCAAAGATTACTGGATACATTATGTAACCGGCTGAAAAAAGAAGGAAAAGGTCTTCGTTATGGCTCCTTCAAATGTTACCGGATGGATGGAAAAATTGAAAAGATCGATATCGGTACCAACAGGCCCTCCCGCAACAACAAACATCTTTTTAAATTATTCGAACTTAAAATCGAAACCATTGAACCTGCATTGGGAATAGAACTTTTTATTTTAGAAGCACAAAAAACAGAAGATTTATCTCCTGTCCAGGAAAAATTATTCGGGCTAGCTGTTGGCCTGGATGATACTGGTTTATCTGAATTGCTCGACCGCATTGCCGGCAAGATCGGTAACAATCATATTCATCGTTATATCCCCGATGAACATTACTGGCCAGAACGCTCATTCAAATTGGCTGCTTCTATACATGAAAAATTACTAACGCCCTGGAAGCTCAACAGGCCAAGGCCATTGCAATTATTACCAAGGCCTGAACCAATAGAAGTTACTGCACCTATCCCCGATTACCCGCCGATGAATTTTCGGTACAGGGGGAAATTACATAAAACAGTTAAAGCAGATGGACCCGAAAGGATCGAGCAGGAATGGTGGCTGCAGGATGGCCAGCACAGGGATTATTATGCTATAGAAGATGAAGAAGGCCATCGTTATTGGTTATTTCGTCTGGGCCATTACGATACTGCCAAATCATACAAATGGTTTATTCATGGATTTTTTGCGTAAAAGATCAGGGTATGAATTATACAGAATTACAGGTCACTTCAAATTTTAGCTTTCTACGTGGTGCATCGCATCCTGAAGAATTGGTTCAGCAAGCTGCAGCATTTGGATACAAGGAAATAGCCTTAACAGACCGAAATAGTTTAGCAGGCATTGTACGGGCCCATGTTGCAGCGAAGAAAAATGGCATACGCATAATAGTTGGTTGCAGGCTCGATCTCCTGGATGGGATTAGTTTATTAGCTTACCCAACCAGCTTAAAAGCATATTCTCAACTTTCCAATTTACTTACAGCAGGAAATCGCCGGGCAGAAAAAGGAGATTGCTATTTGTATAAAAGAGATGTTTATGAATATGCCGGCGATATAAAATTTATAGTGTTACCGCCAACTGAATTAAATGAGATGTTTGAATTCGATGTTTCATTTGAGGATTCTTTAAAAGAATATCATTCGGTTTTTGGAAATGACTTTTACATAGCGGCTTCCCGGCTTTATAGTGGCGATGATAGCAAATATTTATTCAGGCTTAACAAACTTTCAAGCCAATTAAATATTCCAATTGTTGCAACAAATGATGTGCATTATCATGAACCGGGCCGCAGGCAGTTACAGGATATCGTAACATGTGTTCGTGAAAAATGTACCATTTATAACGCGGGTTATTTATTACATGCAAATGCAGAAAGATATTTGAAACAAACGGAAGAAATGTTACGTCTGTTTCACCAATATCCAAACGCAATCGAGCGTACTCAGGAAATTGTAACAGCCTGCCAGTTCTCATTAGACGAATTAAAATATGAATATCCTATAGAAATTACAACTGAAGGCCGTACACCCCAGGAAGAACTGACCTTACTGGCCTGGAAGGGAGCCCATGAAATTTATGGAGATAATATTCCAGAAAAGATCATTGTAAACATTCATCATGAATTGTTTTATATCCGGGAAATGAATTATGCCCCATACTTTCTTACAGTATATGATATTGTTCGATTTGCAAGAAGTGAGCACATACTCTGCCAGGGACGTGGTTCTGCTGCCAACTCAACCATTTGCTATTGCCTTGGAATTACATCTGTAGACCCAACCAAATTTGATCTGTTATTTGAACGCTTTATTTCTGCTGCTCGCAATGAACCTCCTGATATTGATGTGGATTTTGAACACGAGCGACGTGAAGAAGTGATGCAATATGTTTTTAATAAATACGGCCGCGACCGGGCTGCTATTGTTGCAACTGTAACACAGCAACATCAAAAAGGATCCATAAGAGATGTTGGCAAAGCCATGGGATTATCTGTTGATACGATCAACAGGCTTTCCGGTTCCATTTGGCAATTTACTGATGAATGGTTCGAAGGCAAAAGAATAAAAGAACAAGGTCTAAATCCCGGAGATAATCATATCAAAAAGGTATTGCAACTCACAAGCGAATTCATGGGCTTCCCACGCCAACTAGGACAGCATACCGGTGGCTTTGTTATTACCAACGGAAAACTATCAGACCTTTGCCCGATCATGAATGCCCGCATGATTGACAGAACTTGTATAGAATGGAATAAAGACGATATCGATTCTTTAGGTTTTATGAAGATTGATATTCTTGCCCTGGGAATGCTCACCTGCATTCGCAAAGCATTTGATGCAGCTAAGGAAACTTATGGACTAAACCTTACATTAGCCAATATTCCACAAGATGATGCTGCAGTTTATGAAATGATTTGTCATGCAGATACAATTGGAGTGTTTCAAATTGAAAGCCGGGCACAACAATCTATGTTACCAAGATTGAAACCACGAACTTTTTATGACCTTGTAATTGAAGTGGCCATTGTTCGGCCCGGGCCCATACAGGGCGATATGGTACATCCTTATTTAAGACGTAGAAATGGAGAAGAGCCGGTTGAATATCCCTCAAAGGAACTGGAAGAAATCCTTGGCCGTACACTTGGTGTTCCACTGTTCCAGGAGCAGGCTATGAAAATTGCGATCGTTGGCGCAGGTTTCAGCCCGGCCGAAGCAGACGAATTACGCCGCAGCATGGCAACATTTAAAACACAGGGCCTGGTTACAAAATTTGAAAAAAAGTTAGTAGACGGTATGATGAAAAATGGCTATTCAAAGGAATATGCTTTGCGTGTTTTCAAGCAACTGGAAGGTTTTGGAAGTTATGGCTTTCCTGAAAGCCATGCAGCAAGTTTTGCATTGCTTGTATATGTTTCGTCGTGGATCAAATGCTATTACCCGGATGTTTTTGCATGCGCTTTGCTGAATAGCATGCCTATGGGATTCTATCAACCTGCACAAATTATTATTGATGCAGGAAAACACGGTGTAGAAGTAAGGCCTGTTGATATTAATTTTTCTGATTGGGATAATACCCTGGAAGAACTGTCTGGTAAGTTCTGTGCACTACGTTTAGGATTTCGCCAGGTAAAAAGTATACGACAGGAGGATATAAAAATGCTTGTATCAGGCAGGAAAAATCAATTTACTACAATCAATGAATTGCGGGATATAAATTTACCTGAAGCTGCTTTGGAAAAATTAGCAGATGCCGATGCATTCAGGTCAATCGGACTCAACCGACGTGAAGCATTGTGGGAAGTATCAACAAAAGATCGTCCTGTTATTCTATTTGCGGGCCAAGCTGCTGCAGATGCAACAAGCGAAAACATCTCATTGCCGATTATGTCTGCCTCGGAACACGTTGTTCAGGATTATGCTTCAACATCTCTTTCATTAAAGGCACATCCGGTAAGCTTTGTAAGAGATACTCTTTTTCAACTTCGTGTACTATCAACCAAAGAATTGTGTGCAGGGAAAAATGGTGATCTCGTAAAAGTTGCCGGACTTGTATTGGTTCGTCAAAGGCCTGGCACTGCAGGTGGTATTTGTTTTATGACCATCGAAGATGAAACAGGATATGCCAACGTAGTTATTTTTGAAAAGCTATTTGATAAATTCCGGAAAGAAATTTTACAATCAAAATTAATAATGGTTGAAGGGAAATTACAGATCGAAGGAGAAGTTATTCATGTAATTGTAAAACGCTGTTATAATTTTTCGTCACTTTTGCGCAACCTAACCGTTTCACAAAACGAAAACCTGCCATTACTTACCTTATCTACTTCTGATGAAAAATCAATTCTCCCGGGCATAAATAAACGCTCACAAAAAAAAGAAATACCGCAGGAAAACATTTTTCCTAAAGCTAGGAATTTTAAATAAATATTAATTTCTATCATGAATTTTTTCATTATTTTTTTATTTCCCTTACTGAAATGAATAACAGCATTATACATTTCAATTTCGCAGCAAAGAAGCCAATTAAAAATGTATGGTATGTTATATACACCTCCATATAATTGTGCAGGCAAAAAATCATTTCGTAATATAAGGACTATAAAAGCAAGAGCCAACGTCAATATCGAAGGTTTTTCATTGCTGCCTTGGTTTTCTTCAGGTAAGGGATATATCGCGTGATTTCAGAAAAACAGGTTAACAACAGAAACAGATTTTTAGCGCACCAATTGACAGACAGGGTAAATAATATAGGTGCATTCTTTGAATAACTATTGGATTAGACTTAAACAGGAATCGCATCATAAACAAATGACGCGATCCCTGCATGATAAAACGGCTTTTGCATTAAAAAACAATGGTTTGAATAGAATGCGGATAAGCTATTGAAGGTGCCGCTTTTCCGTTCATCCAGATATAATAAGGCGTTTCTATTGCGCTCTGGTTCATCACCACCACTACAGTTGTTCCATCTGGGTTTCTGAAAGCCGTTGTTAACAACTGGCTCCTGCTGGCACTGCTAATGATCCGTTTTGCACCGGGCCTGATGAATTTAGAGAAATGCCCGATATAATAATATGCATTGGTATAAGTAAGCTGCCCTGTCTTCGTGTCGCCATGAACGGGAGCAAAGCAATAATTTCCTACATGGTTAGGTCCACCCTTTTCATCCAGCAAAATATTCCAATCTGTAAATCCTACCATCCCGTTGTTAAAATCATTGATCATTGACCGGCCATATTCTTCGCCCAGCGCCCATGCATTGTATCTTGTAGAGTCGAAGCTTTCTGCACAACCTTCTGTAAAGAATATATTTTTATCAGGGTATGCTTCCTGAACCCTCCTCAGGTTGTCGAACATCGGTGTTCCGCCACTCCAGTCTTCATACCAATGAAAGCCTATTCCCCAAATATACTTGGATGCTTCAGGATCGTTGAAATAAGTTTGCGCACGCTGGTAAATAAGGTCGCGGTTATGATCCCAGACAATGATCTTTTTATCAGCCAACCCTTCTTTAGCCATTGTTGGCCCAAGGTTGTTCTTTAAAAAATCAGTTTCTTCCTGTGCGGTATACATGCAGCTTTCCCAAATTTGCTTTGCCATTGGTTCATTTTGAACCGTAACTCCCCAAACGGGCACTCCTGCTTTTTCATATTCTTTGATGAACTTTGTAAAATACAGCGCCCAACTTCCATAATATTGTGGCTTTAGCCTGCCACCATGCAACATATCATTGTTGTCTTTCATCCAGGCGGGCGGGCTCCACGGACTGGCAAATAAATTCAGTTTACCACCCGCTGCTGCCATAGATTCCTTGATAAACGGGATTTTATATTTTCTGTCGTGATCAATATTAAAGCTTTTCAATGTACTGTCTCCTTCCTGAACATAAGTATACATATCACTGCTGAAATCGCAACTGTTGATATTGGTACGAGCCACCGTATAGCCAATGCCCTTATCCTTGTCGAAATAGGCTTTCAGCAATTCCTGCTGTTTGCCTTTCGGCAATTTGTAAAATGTTTCAGCAGATGCGTCTGTCAGGGCTGCCCCGATGCCGAGAAAACGCTGGAAGGTTTTTGAAGGATCTACAAAGACCACCACTTCTCTTTCTACAGGTTGACCTTTCGCTGCAAAGGAAATCGTATCGGTAAGGGTTAGCCTGAATTTGGCACTGTCATCGGTGGTATATACCATCGCTGTTTTGGGATCATTGAATTTGCTGTCTGTTGATGTGCCGGCCGGTTTTTTTTCATTGCATGCGCCAAGGCCATACACGGCAAATAGCAGTGCAACCAGGGAAGTTCCTTTCATATTTTTTTTAATTTACCAGGTGAAAAAATCCTGCAGCACCAGGATCACATGGCTTTCTGTTTTGGAACGTTAAGTTAGGATAAATTCAAATTCATTGCTTATGCATGGCATAATTTATTGGGATAAATAAAAGCAGGTGCTGAAATCTGCATTTGACAACAATGAATTTTCAATAACGATATATGGGAATACAGAATTCATCAAATGGCAAACATTCGCCTGGATCTTAATTATTTATAATGAGATTTGCCATAACCCTGAAATTCTTTCCTGTTTTTACGATCACTTTTACATTATTACTCACCTGCTGCAAAACATTCAGCACACATTCTCCATTTACAACAGGATCTATTATTATCTGCTCGTTACCTGCTAATACAGGAGGAGGAACCGTATTGTTAAACCAGTTAGCCGCAACATCCCAATTACCATTTCCTGTGAACTTATATACAACCGACGAAAGAGTTCCGGAAATATTCACATTGTCGATATAAAGATTGTTTCCATAACCATTAATATTCTGGAAAGCAATAATCATTCCCGGCTCGTTGAGATAAGCCGCAAGGTTTATCGTTTCAGTTCTCCATTGTGCTGCATTCGGGATAAAGTAGCCCTGGTCGCTGCCGGCCGTTGACAGGTTGACTCCGCCCTTGATGTAAACCCTGCTGAATGTTTGTCCGCAATTAGCAGAGACCAAAACAGCCAACGAATCTGCCGAACCCGGAAAAACCTGGTATGCTACATCAAAGCTAAGTTGTGCAGCGCTGTAACTGGTCAGGTCAAGGCGTTTAGCCAGTAACTCATCTTTCTCGCCGGGAACATTCCAGCTATAATTATCAAAGAACATAGAATAAGAAGATGTCCCGTATCCACCTGAACTTGTTTTGGCCCACTTGTTTCCTACTGTTCCATTATCAACATTCTTCCATCCTGCCGGAGGATCACTTAAGCCTTCAAATCCTTCTGCCAATGGTAATTGTCCACCCTTGGTAGAAATATACTGAGAACGTGTTACCGTACTGCTGGCAATACCGTCTGATACCGTTAACGACACATCAAAATTGCCGCTACTGCTATACGTTACTTGCGGGAATTCATCTGAGGATGTGGCGGGGTTACCGCCGGGAAATGTCCAGGAATGACTAAGTATATTGCCTGTTGAAACATCTGCAAAATGAACAGCACCACCCATACAGGGATTTGTATTGTCTGCATCGATCCTGGCATTTAGTACCCGCAAATTATCAATGCCGGTTTCCCATGCACCTCTTCCGTATGTATATGCCCTTAGAACACTATTTGCACTGCTGTCATTGAAAATGGAAAGATCGGTGAGATAAATACGTGCCGGAAGTTTATCGGAAAAAACCGACCAGCTTGATTGATTTTTAACCTTGTAATAAACGGAACCTGCACTTGCAAGAAATACCAGTTCATTGTTTGAAAAATATTCATCTGCAAGTATCCGAACATGACTTACCGACGGCAGGTTATAAGTAATATTTACCCAACTTACTCCTTTGTTATCTGAGCGGAATACCTGCCTGTCGCAATGAATATAAATAGTATTGGGTGAAGTTTTGATACTGGTGATGCTGGCATTGCTGAAACCGGAAACAGGCAATTGGTAAGTATTAAAATCCGGACTGGCTTCCTGGGCATTTTCAGTAACAAAGATAAATCCATCTTTAGTAACAGCATACAGCGTGTTTGCAGAAGCGAAACTAATATGTAGGGCAGCAATTTCTTTGTGCGTGTTAATGACCGTTTGCCAAACAGGATCAGATTCCAGAAGATTGGTTGTGCGGTAAATAATAGAATCAGCAGCAAATGCAAGATCCGGACTGCCGCGATGGAAAGCTATATCATTAAAGCTACCTGCACCTGGAAGGCCGAACGAAGATGTGTTACCATTGACAAACCTTCTGCTTTTATTCTGATAGTAATAAACCATGGAACTTCCGGGCCTGTAATCAAAGGCACAACGTGATCCCCAATCTCCCCCACGATTGGTGAACCAGCCGGTATTGTTCGCATACAATTCTCCGTTATCCTGCGTACCGATGCTATGCATGTCCTTCAGCGTAGGGCTGCAATTACCATGATATATTTCATAACCATAAATGCCGTCGCTTTTGGGAGCCCAGTTATTTCCTCCATCCATACTCAGCCACACACCGCCATCATTCACACTCCATAACTGGTTATTATTATACGGACTGGTATTAACCTGGTGCATATCGGTATGCACCTGCTGGTACCAGTTAGTCAGTTTGCTCCAGTTTACACCACCGTTGGTGCTCTTCCAGACATTGTGCGCAACCAGGTAAACAATATTCGCATTCAGCCTGTCGGCACCAATACCAAAATTATAATCTCCCTGGCCAGATGAGGAAGAGCTGTTTTCATAATAAGTAAGATAAGGTGCCCCTGCAGATTTTAGCCGGGTAAAGGAATTACCGCCATCAGTAGAGCGATAGATCAAACCTCCATTGGTTACCATACCCAGGTAAACTGTATTCGTATCTGCGGGGGTAACTGCAAGCCGGCAACCATTTCCGTTTGTTACACCGGAAGGTAAAATAATACCGGTTGTTATTTGTGACCAGTTATCTCCAAAATCCATTGAACGAAAAAAAGCTGAATCATTTGTTGCTGCAAAAAGTACCCTGGACACCGGTGTTTTTTGTTTGAGGTCATCAAAGCTGCGGGGGATAGTTTTTAAAGACCAGTTCAATCCGGCATCGGTAGATTTATAAATCCCGGCATCAGTTACTGCTACCAATACATTGTGATCAACCGGATCTATAACAATATCAATCACCAGTTTATTCTGGAGTGATGTTTGTGAGAAAGACGCGCCGCCATCTAAAGATTTCCATACGCCAATACCGCCACCATAATAATTATGGTCGCCGGTTCCGATGTAGATTACCTGGTCATTGGTTGGATCAATGCAAACAGAAGCGAGGTGATTGGTAGGCATTCTGTCTGTTCCTGTTGAAACGATCCAGTGATTACCAGCATCAATGCTCGTAAATAACCCGCCACATGCACTTATTGCATACATTTTGTTTGAATCTGAAGGATGGAATTTAAGCTGACTTACCCGGCTGATCCCATGTATTTGTCCACTTGCATTGGTAGGGAAAGTTGATGGCAATATAGCATTCCAGTCGGCTACCTGGGCTTGAATGGAAAAAATATTTGTAAAAAAAATTATCCCTAATGCGGTGATGAGTTGCTTCATAAATACTGTTAGCGTTTGTTTCCCTATGGAATATTAATTGCCGGTTATCTTTTGTCTTTTGGATTCAGCCAGTTGCTGTTTCCATATATCCATGCGTTGTTGGGCTGTAAGGATCCTGCCATCGGGCTGAACAAATGGTCGCATTTCACGCATCCAGTTTACAAAACGTTTGTATTGATAATTCACCCTGTCAAATTCATTGCGTTCAGCAGCATTCATTTTACGCAATTCTTTTTCAAAGCGTCTGTGTTCAAGCTCTTTTTCCCTGCTCTGCTTTTTTTCTTCATTCATTCTTTCTTCTTCTTCACCGGGCTTAATTCGTTCCTTCCAATATAAATTGAATGCTTTTACAGCCTGGTTATAATTCACCGTGCTGTCGTTCATCATTTCTATCCAAACAGGTCTGGAACTAAAATCAGCTTCATTGTAGTTCGTTTGCGCCTGCACCGAAAATATATTTAAGCATATTATAGTTGTAAGAAAGCAAGTCTTTATCATATTTATTAGTGTTTTGCTGCCAGGCTTAAGAACGGTTTCCCCGAAATTATAATAACTGACAGTTATTAGAAGCCAGCAAAAATAATTTTAAAGAACGAATTCAAAGCATAATATCTGATAAAATAAAGACGATGACGGTATATGTTAAGAGAAAACAAAAAAATGCCATTTTAATCAAGTATCCTTTACTGCTTGTTAAGTTTACCGTAGGTTTGGAAAATTCAAGCCGTTGGTATGAAATCAGTTTTATTCATAGCTATTTTTCTGGTAATTCATGCTGCGAATAGCTTTGGAATAGAATTATCGGATCCCGTGCCAGCCTCGAGGTATGGTATTCGCAATGATGGATCTCTGATAAGCCAGTCTAAACTGGATGCATGGCTAAATGAATGCAGGCGGGCTCATAGCCCTGTGTATTTTCCTGCCGGCAAATACCTGCTCCCGGCAAACTTCGAATATGATTTTGGTAACAACGACCTTTCTATCCTGGGTGACGGCCGAGGCAAAACAGTATTGACAACCAATCGCAATGCTGCCACTAATTTTGCGATCCCCGAAAAGATCGATCTGACAAAGTCAAAAGCCCTTGTTGAAGGCGTTTACCAGGTTGATCTGGTTGCATCCACATTGCATAGCGATTTTAGAACCCTCCAGGGTATCGAATTGAATTCGTATATCGAAATAAAAAAAGGATTGATCTATCCCGTTTCTTTATCCGAAGTAAAAGCGCTGGGATATATTACAGAGTTGGATACCCGTGAACCCGACCCGGGAATCGATGGACTTTACGTTGTTGCCAAACATCCCGCTCATGATTATGGGGGCGGGTTTGCACATCTGACGCTTGGCTACAATGGCGCTCCTTTATATGTACAAGGAACGATTTTACAACGTAGCAATGGAATTTGGAGCCGCTATTATTCAAGTGTTGCGTTTATTTCACAGGGTAATTTTTCGGTAAAGAATATGAGTTTCAAAAATTTTCGCCCTTATCTTTTTCTCCCATCCTCAAAAAAGCCCCAACAGGAATTAAAAACAAGCAACTTTTTTATAATTGAAAACTGCAGCTTCCAACATACAGCCAGGGTATTGGCAACGATGGCCTACGCCGGCATCCTGGAATCTGAAAACTGGTACAAGGCAAGCAGCTATTATTCCATCAACTGGAATATGCGCTTCAAACAATTCATTATTAAGGGAAGCGAATTCAGCTATATACATGAAACCATTGTGTGGGGAGCGCCACCCTGTTCTAATTATACTATAACCAACAATAAAGTTCATGATTGCTATACAATGCTCAATTGTTTTTACCTGTTTCCGCAATACAATACAAAATTACCGGATGCAGACAGGACCCGTTTCAGCATTACAAATAATAGTTTTATTAGGTTGCGGGCATTGAATCCGGGCTCTGAGAATACCGTCCACCTGGTTCGCACCTTGAATAAGGGCAGCATTACCTGCAATAGTTTTGTCGATTGCACTGGCATTCAGCTATACCTAGGTGGTAGTACCGTAGTTAAAGGGAATACAATAAGGACTTATATGGCAGCAGTGCCGGCAAAACAAACAAGACCACCTGTAATTTTGGTTAAAGGAACCAGCCCGGCATTGATCTCTATTTTAAACAATAAAATATCTATGGGCATGATGGGCAATCTTGTTGCGAACGAATCACCCGCCTCCTTCTATATTACAAATAATACAATAACGGGCCCTGGCACGCGTTACATTACAACATCAACTACTGATGAAAACTCGTTAGATATTTACAAGACATATATAGTTCAAGATGTTGATGTTCTAAAAAGAACAGCCGGAAAACAACATTATGATCCTGCTATTCAAACCGGCAATACTGTTTACTATAATAAGAGAAATTACCGTTGGGAAACACTAACTGTTGTACCCTATATGTACCTATATGGAGAAGTGAATAGTTATGATCAATACAAACAGGATGTTCGTTTTACCGGAAACAACATTCAAGCCAGTTGTTTGGTACGGATCCAGAAAAAAAACAAAACGAGTTTTAATTCTGTTTCATTTGAAAATAACTTTATTCAATCCTGCAGCAGTTTGCTTGCAGGGAATGAGAACACCGTTATAGAAAGCTTCAACCTGTTGAACAATATTTTTTCTAACTGCAGCCTTAACATGACAAGCCTGGGGAAAGACGCCGCAACAACAATACGAGCATTAAATGTTAGTAGAAATACTTTTTTTACGGAGCCTGCGAATAGTTATTCATTTACTTCATTGGAGGTATTGAACTTCAATATGAATAGCTTTAAAAGAAAAGAATCCAAAGCTGGTTCAATCTTAGTTGAAAAGCCAGGCAACCAAAATAATTTGGCTGCATCAACATTCCAGCTTTACCTAAATGGCTACCCCGGTCAACAAATGATGATCCTGGAAAATAATTTTATTACTGCAAATTCAACCGGCAATGCGATTTGCATTACAGATCCTGATAAAGTAACCATTGCCAACAATTCATTCGACCTTACCATTCCATCTGTTCAATTATCATCTGCACAAAAAAGACAAGCAATATTTTTTAATGTAAAGAACACTGTTACATCCATCAACATAGAACAAAACAAATACCTGCCAGAACAGGGAAAAGAAAATTTTCTGGTGAGTTTTGATGATTCGCATTCGGATATAATCAACTTCTCCAATAGTGGCAATACGGTTATTACAAACGAGGCTGCCATTACAAAAACTATTTCAGCAGGGAATAAATCCTTTGCCAATTATAAGAGAGGGAAAAATAGTTTTAGAGATAAGTGATTTGTGATACATGATGGGTGGCGATTCAAATAATTAGTGCCTGATCAACAAATCAGCACATTCGAAAATTACAAAGCCACCGGGCACCTCAACTTTTGCGATGAACTGTTCCGTATATTTAAAAAATCACGGTAGGAAACTGTTACTTCAAATCCTCCACGCATTTTAGATGCAACAGTAAGTTTGCTGATATTAATATCATAAGTAAGTCCAACTGCAATTTTATATACATCGAATTTCACGACGGGAATAATAGCGTCTCCCCATCTTAAAAAACTACCTGCAGTAATGCTTAATGTTTCATCATTGTCTGCCTCTGCAATATCGTGTTTATACAAAAACCCTCCCTGTGCCTGTCGGCTACCGCCTTGCATAAATGCATCAAAGTAGATGGTTACACGATCATCAGGACTTGTGGGTGCGGACAGTCCTGCATTGAATAAAAATTTCCTGTTAAGCTTAAAATTATTCTCCGGGTTAAAAGAAACTTTTGGTTGAAAAAGATGAAAGCCTGCCAGTCCAACATAATACCTGAAATCGCCGCCAAATTCACCACTGTATAAAAGCCCCATAGAAAAATCCCAATAGGTCATATTCGTTCTTGAAAAAACCTGTTGTGTGGGATTCGTTTCGCTGTATTCGCCATTCACAAATTGGTCGGCCCATTTCAATCCACTCGGATCAAAGCGTTGCTGTATGATACCACCAATTGCACCAATTGCGAGATAAGAATTCCGCATTTCGCTCAACGATTTCTGAAAAGTGAAAGATGGTAATATTTGTGTTTTCCCCATCTTGGAATCTCCAGCCTGATCGTTTGTGATCTGTAACCCGATCACTTTATAATCATCGCTACTTTCAGAAACACCTGATCTTATTTCTATCCCAAGTGCCTGTGTACGAAAAGGCACACCTGCTGCACTTGCCCACTGGTTGCGAAAAGCACCGGTAGCCCTTATATCTCCTTTGAAATTACCTGCCAGTGCAGGGTTGCGCAACAAAGGCAACTCATAGAACTGGGAGAAATTAATGTCCTGTGCTGTTGTCGACAAAGCAACGAAGAGCAAACCAATGTTAAATATTATTGTACGAAACATAGTCCTTTCATTTATTTTATTATAGATACATTCCCTTTGAATGTGTATGCTGTTCCATTGTCGCAAATCACTTCTGCTGTGTATACAAATACATCAGAAGGGCCTGCAACTCCTTTTATTTTTCCGTTCCAGCCATAAGCAGGATTGTTTGGCGGGAAATTATTTCTTTCAAAAACGACTTCACCCCAGCGGTTGAATATGCGGAAAGATTTAACCGTAACGATGCCTTTACCCATTACCATGAGTATATCATTGATACCATCATTATCGGGCGAAAATGCATTCGGAATGAATACCTGTGAGTCGGTACAGAATACCCGGATCTTCATGGTATCAGATCCTTTACAACCATAGATATTTGTAACGTTTACGATATAACTGATATCATTTTTAATTGTTGCATTTGGCAAAGGGCAATCAGCACAGCTAAGGTCGTTCGGTGGCAACCAATCCCAATAACGGATCGGACCGTTTTGTATCGTAGTTACCAATGGCAATATTGTTCCGGTGGCCAATACTTTATCTGGCCCTAAACTTACGATCGGGTAATTACCAACCGCAACAACAATAAATGCAGTATCAGTGAAACAGTTAAAGCCATCATAGCCTACTACCCTGTATATAGTTGTTACTACAGGCGAAGCTGTTGGATTAGAAATGGTTGTACTATTAAGGCCTTGTGCCGGCGACCAAACATAAGATGTAGCTCCGCTGGCAATTAAGTTTGCAGACTTGCCTATGCAAATAGTATCATTTGGAGAAACAGTCATATTCAACGGCTGAATAACGGTAACCACTACCGTATCATAACCGGAACAGCCGAAGCTATTTGTGCCGGTTACAATATATGGCGTTGTTATAACTGGCGATGCAACAGGGTTAGCGCAGGTTGTACAGCTCAGTCCTTGTATCGGCGACCATTGATATTGTGGTGCACCTGTTACAGTTAACTGGGCTGAATTGCCAAGGCAAAAAGTAACCGATGCGCTTGCAGTAACCACCGGTGAAGGATTTACCCTGATAATATGATATGATGTATCATAACAGCCATTAACCGTTCCTGTGATGAAAGTTACGGAAAACAAACCCGGTAATGGGAAACTATAAGAAAGATTCTGGCCGGCAGCATTTACACCATTGGATATCGTCCATTGATAAATATTCAGCGGATCAGTTGACTGAACTATTCCTGAGAACAATACAGGCTGATTGGTACATGCCAGTGTATCTGCCGAAATAGATGCTACAGGTTTGCTGTTCACAAAAACATTAAGCTGTTTCGTTACGGTATCGGAACAGCCGCTGTTTCCTATCACAATCATTTGAACTGCATATAAACCGGTGGTACTGTAGGTATGATTTATATTTACGCCCGCACCTGTATTGCCATCACCAAAATCCCATTTAACCAGCGATGTACCGAAGAATACATGTGATGTATCTGCAAAAGCAAGTTCGGTAGAACCGCAATAATGCTGCGTTGCATAGTTATAGCCTGCATCAATCTTATCAACCTTTATTGTATCAAGCCCCTGGATAAAATAGTTACAACCTGCTGTATTCTGAAGTGTGAGTGTTGGAACATACAAACCAGGGTTAGTATAATTATGGAAAATAACGAGCTGGGTTGTACTTAGTGTGGTACCATCACCAAAATCCCATAACAATGTATTGGTATTTACAGCTACAGCTTCAAGCCTTACTGGATCAGGATAGCATTTAAAGCCACCTGTATAAAGCAATGAACCGGAAGGACCGGAAACGGTAACCGTATTCTGCGTGATAAATGTACAACCACCCGGAACCGTTACAGTTAGCTTAACAATGAAAATACCTGCGGTCAAAAATGTATGTACAACACTGTCGCCTGTTGCAGTATTACCATCACCAAAATCCCAGTTGCTCGATACAGACGGCCTGTTTTGATTCACAAAAGTTACCGTAAAAGGTGCGCACAAACTACTATTGCCCGACATGGTGAACGAACCCGGTTGTGTACCTACGATCTGAACCTGCTGCACAGTTGTATCAACACAAATATTACCTGGTGCATTTACCCGGTAAACGATCAGCATAACATTGTATAAGCCCGGCGCTGCATAAGCATGTGTAGGATCAAGCAAGGTAGAAGTACCGCCATCTCCAAATTGCCACAGGTATGATGTTGCAGCGCTTGACAGGTTTGTAAAATGTATTGGTTCCCCGATACAGGCGGTGTACCTGTCGGCAATAAACGCCGCATGTGGTTTAGGAAACACCGTGATCGTTAGAGTTGCTGAAGTATCTGTACAACTGTTTTGCGCTGTAAGTGTTACGGTAAAAGTTCCGGCACTCAGGTAAGTATGATATACAGTATCAAAAATAGCAGTGGTATTCAATGTATTTCCATCACCGAAATTCCAATCAAAAGAAGATGCGCCCGGAGTGTTATTTATAAATGCTACGGTATGTGGCTCACAACCAAAATAATTGGTACCATTCACCGCAAGGTTCAGGTGTATATTATTTGGCGCAGCAATAACAGAATAAGTTATTGTATCAGCCCCACATTCGTTCACAGCAATTAACCTGATATAAAAAGTATCCTGGATACCTGTATTGTAAGTATGTACTACTGAATTATTATTATTGGTAGTAGTGGTTGTTCCGTCTCCAAAATCCCAGAAATAAGTATTGTTGATACCCAATGAATTATTAGTGAACGTAACAGTCATCGGTGAACAACCAACTGTACGGGAAGGTGTGAACAATGCTTTAGGCTTTGCTTTCACCCTTACCGAATCGGTTACTGTTATCGTATCGCAAATTGAAAAAATGCTTAGAGAAATAACATAAGTGGTATCACCCGAATTTGGATTTGGCGGGAACACAATAGTACCCGGTTGGGCAGCTGAGGATGTTTGTCCGTTACCAAAATTCCAGGTATACGTAAACAATCCAATATTCGGTGTTGTATTGGTGATTAGCACAGATATTGGACCACAGCCAAGCGTATCACTTAGTGTAAAAGATGGATGCGGAAGTTTGTATGTATAAAAATTGTGACTGATACTATCGGATTTACATCCAAATGGCGAAATCACTTTAAGTTTTATAGTTACAAAATCATCTTCATTCAAGATCGTGTATCCCGGAAATACTGTACCTGTTCCAATCAACACATTGTTTACATACCATTGATAAATACCATTGTTGGCAGGATATGTCTGTAAATTTATAATCGCACTTGTAATATTGAATGGCGGGCAGCCGATTGTATCTGTTGGACGAAAATCTGCAATCGCATCAGGATTGATGATCACATTTATCAATGCTCTTGCTCCTTCACAACTTGTGGCAGTATTCACCTGGCTTACATAATAATTCGTGTTTCCAACTACGGTAGTAAGTGGAACTGGTGCAACTGTGCTGCTGGTTCCACCTGTTGCAACATTGTACCATAACAAAGTATGTCCGGGCAATGCAGTAGCTGTTAATGCCGATGCTGTATTCCCGATACAATAATTTACAGGCGAACCTACAACAGGTGCCAATGGCAATGGATTTATCAATACAACAAGTGGACTTGCAGACGAAACGCAATTATTTACAGTTAGTATTACATTGTATGTACCGCTTGCCGCAGTTGTAACATTTGCAATAGAGGGGTTCTGAATATTGCTTATAAAGCCGTTTGGTCCTGTCCAGCTATAAGAAATTGTTCCCATTGCTGCTGTTGATGCGTTCAGATTTAAAGTTGTTCCGCTGCATATAGGCGCATTGGATGATGCTGACGGCGCTGCCGGTGGATTGGGATCTGTTAATACAATTGGTCCGACAGGCGCAGAAGGACAGCCGGTTAATACCACAAATATATTTGTGTAAGTTCCCTGTGGCAATGCTGTTATTGTAACAACTCCTGCCCCATTTGAAAGTATGGTTGCCGATTGAGGATTTCCACTTTGCAGGTAATTTACAAGATAAGATGTATTAGGCGTTAAGCCTGTAAGACTGATAAAACCAGTTGAAGAACCGCAATTGGTTGGATCTATATGACTTGATCCTGTGATCACCGGCGTAGGATTTACAACTACTGGAATACCTGTTATTGCAGAAGGACAAGTTCCAAGGCTATTCGTTGCAGTTACATTGTAGGTACCCGCCATCGCTATTGTTATATTTGGAATAGATGGATTCTGTGCAGGACTGATAAATCCATTCGGACCTGTCCAGCTATAAGTTATTGTACCTGCAGTTGTTGTAGAGGATGTCAGGTTTAACGTTGCTCCTACATTGCTGCACAGCGGACTGTTGCTACCAACTGTTGGTGTAGCGGGTGTTTGATTCACCAACACCGAAACATTACCCGCTGCAGAAGTACAATTACTAACCGTAACAGTTACCGAATATATACCACTGGCTGCTGTTGCAACATTGGCAATAGATGGATTCTGCGTAGCTGCTGTAAATCCATTAGGGCCTGTCCATAAATAGCTGGCACCCGCAGTTGCATTTGATTGTAAGTTAAGTGTAGCACCACTGCAAAGCGGACTGTTGCTTGACGCAACTGGGGTTACCGGCGGATTCGGGTCTGCCAGGTTAAATGGTCCAACTGCTGAAGATGGGCAGCCACCTAAAACTACCGTAACATTTGTATAAGCGCCCTGCACCAAGCCCGGAATAATAAGAATGCCGGTAGGTCCGGAAGTTATGGTTGATGTTTGTGGCGAGCTATTGAATAAATAATTTACGATGTAAGCTATATTTGGTTGTAACCCGTTTAGGGTAATTGAACCCGTTGCCGATCCACAACTTGAGGGATTGACAGCACTACTGCTACTAATCGTTGGCGTCGGATTCACAACTACCACGGTACTTGCTGGTGCAGAAGGGCAACTACCAGCAGTTGCCGTTGCTATTACTGTATAGGTTCCCGCATGAATACCGGTTACCGAGGTGATGACAGGATTTTGCAAACTGCTTGTAAAGCTATTTGGGCCCGTCCAGCTATAACTTACTGCTCCCGGGAATGTTGTAGATGAAGTTAAATTAAGGCTAAGTCCTACCCCGCCACACAACGGGCTATTACTACCTGCAACAGGAGTAGCCGGTGTGGCATTTACAACTATGGCAACCGAACCTACCGGCGAAGTACAGCCGCTGATCGTTGCGGTAACATTGTAGGTACCACTGGCTGCAACGGTAGCATTCGGAATAGTAGGATTTGGCAATGCACTTGTAAAACCATTTGGACCTGTCCAGGTAAAAGTAGCAACTCCAGGCGAAGTGGTAGACGCCGATAAAGTAAGTGTGTTACCGGCACAGATTGGAGAATTTGTTATGATTAGAGGCATTGCGGGTGCCGAAGGATCTACCAGATTAAAAGGCCCTACTTCATTTGACGGGCAACCAGCAAGTATAACTTTAATGTGTTCATATAAACCAGCGCCAAGTCCGGAAATAATGATCACACCTGCTGCACTGGAAGTTAAATTAACAGTGATTGTTCCGCCTCCATTGAAAGTATAAGAAACACTATAAATAGTACTTGGAGTTAACCCATTTAATGTAATAGATCCGGTTAAAGAACTACAGGTTGCAGGATTGGCAGAACTTGCTGATGAAATGGATTGCGCAGGATTGATAATAACAGTTATCGCTGTTCTCGGCCCTTCGCATCCTGTTGCAGTTATTGACTGGCTGACATAATAGGTCGTACTACCCACTGTTGTAGTAAGAGGTGTTGGTGCAGTAGCATTACCAATTCCGCCTGTTGCAACGGTGTACCAAAGCAAGGTGTTTCCCGGGGAAGCCGCTGCCGTTAATGGAACTGCCACTGCATTTTGGCAGTAGTTCAACGGCAAAACAGTAACCGGTGGCGCTGGCTTTGGATTCACCGTAATCGTAAAACTATTTGAACTCGAACAACCATTTAGCGCTGCTGTTACATTGATGGTTGCAACAACAGGCGATGCTCCTGCATTGATTGAAATAAAAGATGGTATTGGATTAGAAGTACCACTTCCCGCAAGGCCTATAGATGTATTGTTATTTGTCCAGGAAAATGCTGCACCACCTGTAACACTTGTAAAAGTCAATGGCCCGACAGTTGCACCTGCACAAACAACAATGTTTGAAGGCACTACAGGAACCGGCGTAACATTGATCATTATGGGAGTAGTAACCGTAGGTGTACCACATTCGTTTGTTACGGAAAGGGAAATCGTGTAAGGGCCGGGTGTGTTGTAGGTGATCGTTCCCGGATTAGCGCTGCCGGATGTAGCAGGTGAACCACCCGGGAAAGACCAACTATATATATTGGCACTTGTATAACATGAAACAGTAGCTGACGGACTGATCGATTGATTTTGACACAATGTAGCAGGAAGAGCACCTAAGGTTACAACAGGCTTTCCTTTCACTGTTATTGTTTGTGTAACTATTGCAGATGAGCATGAAGTTGCTGGTCCAACGACTACCAACCCTATAGTATAAACACCGGGGTTATTAAATTGAAATTGTGGTTGTGCTGAATTCGCATTTGTTCCGTTGAGATATACATAACCAATGGTAGATGGTGCGCAACCTATAGTTGAAGCATAAGTAACTGTCCAATTATATGTATTCGTTCCACACAGCGGCGTATTTGCAGTAGTGGTTGTGTTCACCGCTAAAGGCGCACAACCAATATTCTGATTTACTAAAAAACTTCCTGTAGGTAACGGATTTACACAAATTGTTTTAGTAATTGAGTCCGCACCGCAAGTTAAATTACCAAGTTTTAATTTAATTGAATAAGTTCCGGGTGTAGTAAAGTTTAGTGATAAATTTGTGGTGCCGGTTAACCATGTTGTTGGATCTAAAAGGCCAAAGTCATTTCCCAGTGCACCTCCACCAATTGTCCAGCCGGTAGCGGGAGTTACAACCCATACAAATTTCGCCGGAACACATGTTCCATTGTCAATATCATTTGAAGCGCCACTTGTATTGGTAAAAGTTGTTAGCGCATTTACACATACCGTATCTTTTGGGGCAATTGTAAATGATGCAACCGGTCGCTGCGAAACATAAATTGGAACAACTGTCGCCGTAGACGAGGCACAAGGGTTTGATGCCTGGATGGTCCCGGAAAATGAGTTAGGATATGGCGGACTATTGGTGCCGCATGACGTAATTATAAAATTATGACTGATATCAGCTGGAGCCGGATGAGGAAAAGTTATTGGAGGCGTACCATCATTAAAAGTTACTGTGTAAATAGTTCCTGGCGGGTTAGTTGCTGTAGAAGAGATCGGAAATGTAAGCGTACTTGAGGTGCAAATTGCAGTATTACCTGGATTTCCCAAACCAACAGCTGGATTACTTCCAACAAATACATAATAGGTAGACGTATCCTTACAACCGTTTTGTCCGGTCACAATAAATAAAAGTGAATAAGTTCCAACAGAGTAATTATGAGCTACGGGTGTTAGGAATGTAGCTGAAGTATAATTAGGTGTAGCGTCACCAAAAACAATTTGATAAAATGTATTGGTGGCAATAGTAGTAGATTGATTTGTAAAATCGAACTGAGCCGTACTAGCGTTGGAACATTTTCGAAAATATTTTTTATTATTATAGATCGTTGCACCCGGCCCGCCTAAGGTTAGGTCAGGAACCTGGTTGATTGTAACAGTTTGAGTGATTGTTGCCGTACATCCAAATGCACTTGTTACAGTTAGAGTTACCGTAAATGATTGTATACCGTTTCCCGGATTTCCTACAAAGCGATGAACAGGCTGAGCGGCTGCTGAAGTATTATTTGCTAAGGAATTCGGGTCACCAAAATCCCAGACATAAGACAAACCTGTTCCTGTTGAAGTATTTATAAATGAAACCGGAACATTACCACATTGATTATTTGGATTAAAAGAAAATGCAGCGACAGGATTTGGACGAGCAGTAACAATAACAGGCCCAAGTGTATCTCCGGGTCCTCCTCCATTTATCACCAAAGAATAACTACCAGCTGCAATTACACTGTATGTTGAACCTGCACCTACAGCTGTTGCACCCTGAAACCATTGGTAGGAAGTTGGTGCAGCGCCGATAACACTCAACAGCTGGTTACCGCCAGGGCAAAGATCGAGGGGCCCAACAGGCGAAATCGTTTGGCAATAACTACTACATACAAATGCCAGGGATAGAAAAAAGCATAAAATTACTCTCATGAAGCGTTGGTTAATGCGTTAAGCTTTGGTTGATAAGGACCTGGTAAATTATAGGAAAAGGGTTTTGGCTTGGTAAACTAACGGACTACATAGTAGTTAAAAACTATATGATACAGGCTGCGAATATAATTAATTATTGCATTTTTTCATATTAATTTAATAAATAATTCTAATAAACCCAAGCTGGCAGACAGTTTGAGCAGTTTATGGTGCTACATTTTCTTCTATCCATTCACGATATTATTTATTGATCAGTTTATTTCTTTGTGCATCTTAGCGACATTGTATGTTCGTGGCAAAAAAATAGCCACAAAGTTGCCCAGACAGCAAGCAAGAGGAAGGTTTAAAAAGTAAACTCCAGTTCAAAAGAGCATCGTCATCAGGAGCAAACATACCCTGTTACTATGCGTGATGTCAGGGTAAACAGAAGCAAGTTCCTAAGAGCCTGGTGGTGCATATATCTGATACCGCTGGCAAAAAACATGCTCGCCGGCCGCTATCCGGTATAGAACCACCCACAGCATTAAACGTTTGTGCATCCAGCGCATAAAAAAAACAACAGAACGATACAAGCTATGAAACTTGGCATAGAATAAAAGATCGGGTTAATGCCCTTTCAATAATTTCATGCTTTGCTTATTATTCCCCTGCAGAACCTGCACCAGGTAGATGCCAGCGCTGAAATTATCTCCGAACCTATAGCGTTCACGCGTCGGACCTTCAGCCTGGTAAACCCCGTTACCAAGCATATCAGTCACAATGATCGATAACTTATCATCGCTGTATCTTCTCATTTCCAGCGTGAATGCTGCATTTGAAGGGTTGGGATAAACTTCGATGCTCAATGTCTTGTTAGGATTGGCTTTAGTGATCGTTTTAGTTCCTTCATCACCAGCAGTATTATTTGTCCTGCTTTGCGATGTATTTGAAATTACAACACGGTGAGCCGGTAAGATTCTGTGTATTGCTCCGGATCCGACTCACTGCCCGATGTTCCGAAAAGCAATGTTGCAGTTTGTCCTGCGCCCACCTGGGCATAAGCTTAGGTCTCACACAAGAGGTTTGCAGTTAATAATGACCTAGTCTTTGGTAAAAAGACGATTGCTCAAACGGAATTGTGGAAAAATGACTGTCTTTTCGGAGGAATAGTGTTGGTTGAGTAGAAGTATCGTTAGTTAGTTGGGGTAACTAAATCGAGATATAATTAATGTCTTCTGTTAGAATTCCAAATAAATATTTATCAAATTATTCATTTAATATATCTCCCATTTTGTACAAAAAGCATGAAAATCAGCAAGCCAGCACTGCAGTGTAGCTGCTTTTTGCAGGTAGCAAAATAGTATACATAAATTCAATTACTGCTGCCAACACGTAAGAGTTCTTAATCCTGGCAGATCGGTTTTGTGACTATATTAATTTGTTTGGCTCAAAAAATGCTACAGGATTTTGTAATAAAAAAATGTTACTGGGGATTCAACTATATCAAAAAGTCACCATTTTAATTTTGGCAGGAAAGTCACATTATATTAAAAGTCACTCTCCCCAATTGCTTTTTCCATATGGATTATTTCCCGGGAATGCATTTTCAATAATATTTACAACCCAATATTCTTATTCAATCCCAACCACTATACCATTTAAACTCCAGGAAAGCAATTAACAGATCAGATCATCCTTTTTATTTTAAAAGTGAGCATGAAGATCAATCCAGCGATTAATGCAAGGAAATGCATTCCAAAAAAAACATATTGCAATATTCTTTGCCAGGCTTGGCATTTCCCGGTTGTGATAAAAAAAATGAAAGAAACTGCTATAAAAAACTCAAAAAATAAAACAGTAATTTCCCTGCATTCAATAAAGTGCTGGGTTACCCTAATTTGCTTTTGTACCCAATAAGTCAGTATGCATACTGCGGCAATAAAATTTACGATGCCTGTTAAAAAAGGAAGTTTGTTTATAAGAATACCAATTATTAGCACTGAAACATTTGCCAGTATAAAGATTAGCATCACAGTAACAACCAGCTTGTCTTTTCTTCCCATCGAAAATAACTTGTTATACGTTCCTGAATATTATAATTACATTGAGTATGAAAAAAAAATATTGCCTTGATAACAATTATCAGATGGCCGAAGCATCATTTACCGATGATTCAATTAATAGTCATCCTTCAATATTTGCAATTCGAAAAATGCAACTGCATTTAGTTAGTAATTGTAAAATTAATTCCGAAATTAACTGTGAATGAGGTTCCGGTTCCCGACTCAAGGCTACGGCAAATACCGGTTGAATTTACCAATACATTGCCACTGGTAATAAATGAATCGGTATTTGCGTCGGGCACCTGGCCACAGTTCCAGTTAAGAGGGTTGTTCCAGTCACTGTCTGCAGTTCCGGTCCAGGTTTCGCCGAATTTAAGAGTGAAAATATTTCCAACATTACCATCTGTCAAACACTGGTATTGATATCCATACCAACTTGTTGGTGCACCAGATAACAGCAAAGTGTTTGAATTAGTTCCTGCATAATTTGCATTGTCAGCTATATCTGCAAACCCACTACCGGTATTTACCTGCCATTGGTAGCTGGTTCCGGCCAGGTTGGTTAACAAAGTATTATTACCAGCGATACAACTCACCAGGTTAGCTGTGCTGAAATTACTTATTGCACTCCAACTGCCTCTACCCGCTGCATTTATGCCATATACCCGCCAGAAAAAATGATTGGTCCCTGTTAAACTCCCCGACTGTAATTGATAAGAAGGAACCACTATATTTCCTTTGTCAAAAATAACATTTGCGAATAAAGAATCTGTTGCCACCTGTAAATGAAAACTATCAGGTGTACACACCGCTGACCAGCTCAACGTTGCAGTCGTTGAAATGCCGGTTGCATTGTTTGCCGGCAAATTTAAAGTGCTTTGCAATGGCGTATTTACAGGCAGTGTTGAAACCGAAATACCACCACCTGGCGCTATACCATACAGGTAACCACATTTATCAATGAACAGGCTATAAAAGTAAAAGGAAAGTGTGCCGAAATTGATAAGCATGGTAAAACTTGAATTTGCAGTAACGGGCGATTGCATGAGGTATAAACCAACCTGGTTGAAATGACTCGAATTTACTGCACAATAGATTTTGCCGGTATTTGTAAAAGCCATGTCTTGGGTATCTGCCCAAAAACCGGGGAAGTTAGACAATGTGAACATGTTGCTGCCATTATTAATATTGGTCGAGCAGTTAAAATGAATGCTTGCGTTGGGTCCTGCACTGCTGAATACATATTGGGTGTATGGGTCTACATAAACGGTAGTATTACCTCCTGCTGCCACAGTTGTAAAACTGCCCGGGGCACCATTGCTTATAGAACGCATGATACCATTGGTTTCTGTACCATGAAAAACATCATTGGCATTATTAACAGCCAGTCCATAACTGTACCCCCCATTGTTGGGTGGTAAATTAAGCGTGTTATCAAAGCTGTTATAATCGTTGCTGGAAGATAAGTTTGAAACACTTGTACCAAAAGAACTTGCAACATATAGTTTACCGTTTTTAGTTTCGGCAATATGAGTATACGCATCACTTGCGGTTACGATGGAGGTATTTTTTATCCAGTTTAAACCGTTGTTTGTTGATTTATATAATTCAGGTGTTCCCCAAATGGTACCTGTGCCATTTGCATTGGCCCGAATCGTACTCCCGCTAAGCCAGATATTATCATGACTGTCAATAAAGATTTCAAACAGGCCCTGTGCATTGATCCCATTCACCAGTTGCATCCACGTGATACCGTTATCTGTTGAACGAAATACACCTCCGTATGGAAGTCTTGTACCCAGTGCATTATTTTTACAAAGCACGAAAATATGGCCGGCACTGTTTTCTGCTATCTTAACTGTTTGATTCGCAACTTTTACACCGGTCATGGAGTAAGTCCAAAGCAAGCCACTGCTTGCAGATTTCCATATGCCTGCCGAAGCTGCAAATACATTCCCCGATGAATGTGCGAGTACTGAATAAATAACCCCTCCAACATAGCCTGTATTTGCATTTTGCCAATTTGTTCCGTTGTTATTACTTGTGTAAAGATCGCCGGCCATATTACCGTTTTGGTAATGATAATACCCCAGTCCGGCATATAATTTCCCCATGGCATCGATCGTCATCGACCTCACCGGCTTATTTACGGGCAAGCCGGCGCTTACATTGCCCCATAAATTACCAGCATTGCTAATAACACTAATACCTGCATCTGTACCTGCATACAGGCTGTCATTGCTATTTAGTTTAAGGGTATTAACATAAATATTGGCAAGCCCGCTTCCATAATTGTTCCATAATGTCCCATTCCACTTATAAACGCCTCCACCGTATGTAGCTGCAAACACCACTCCTGTGGAAGATTTCTGCAATGATTTTATAAAGGGTAAAACTGAATAAGCAGGAACATAGGCCAAACCACTATTGATAGCCGTAAAAGTATTTGCAACAATATTATAATAGTAAAAACCATTGCCTTTATTGATAGGATTTGCGGCCGTATAGTTACCCGTTGTACCGGTTCCTACAATTAAATTGCCTGTGTTGTCTTCTATTATGGCAGTAATATTCTGCGGGGATCCCGTTACTTCACTCCATGCATCGCCAGCCTTATTGTATTTTATCAAACCAACCGCATTTGTATTTGTTTTATCTGCACCCGCATACAATTGCCCGGCAGCAGTAAAATATAATAGGTTTAAATTCTGTGCGCCGGTATTTGCAGTCAGTGTATATGATATACCATTATTTACCGACCTGATCACTTTTAAAGTAGCCGCTGCATAAATATCATTACTTGTAGGATCAGTAACAATACTGATCATGTTATCCGGTGGCTGATTGGGTAAATTGGTAAAAGTTATTTGTGCAGCCGATGATAAAGATATTATGGAGCAGAATAAAATAATAAATGGCTTCATAGTATGGTCTATTTTTTTATTTTTTCAATTTCTTCCATTGTCATTTTATGCTGCGCTGTTAACAGAGCAACTAACTTATGCATTGGTTATATTTTTACTTCGGCGCCAATATCGCCTTAGCTCACCTATTTTGCTTTTAACTCTTGTATTCTATTTTATCTTTGTTTAAGTGCATTTATTTCTTCCTGCATCTTTTCTATCAAATCTGCCTGCTTATTATTTTTTTCATTGGCGGCTTCTATCTGTATCTGCTGCTCCTGTATTGCTTTGATGACAATAACATTGAATCCTGCATAATTAATCGCATGATAAACTGTATTGTCGGAGGTATCACTTGTCGGATGCTGGAAATCAGATACCAATTCAGGAAAAACCTGCATCACATCCTGGGATAAAAAACCTGATGAAATTTTATGCGTTGGATTGTTGTTGATGTATTGATATTTTTTTGGCTGTAAAGCCATTACTTTATCTAATACAGTTTCCATTTTTATAATGCCCGTTTTTAAACGTGCATCACTTACCTGGTTCCAGCTACCATCGTCGCCGATATAGGCCGCCAAATACCCTGATTCCATAAATCTCAGCTGATTGTCAACATAAATATCCCAGATATTACTGGATAAGAGTGTTACATTATTCCTAATCCTTATTCCCCTGATCGAAGAAGATTGATTGATATCCAGTGGTGCGTACAACACGCTATTTGAAGCCATGTTTATTCCAACATATTCCCCGCCTGGATTTAAGTACAAGGAGCCAGGCATCAAACCTGAACTACGTGTTGATTGAATATAACTGCCTCCCCCGGACTGGGCTGTGATCCCCATTTCTAAATTGGTATAACCACCTGTATTTTTATTTGTACCAATTAATATACTGCCTGCTCCATTAGGATTTACATGTAAGTCTGTTTGTGGAACGTCGACATTGAATCCAATACTTCCATTTTCTAAAACTGAAATTGCATTTACACTAGGCGCCTGTTGCCGGAATAGATAAGCATTCCCACCGGTAGAATACCATTGATAACCTTTTGCTGTATTTGCCCTGTCATTAAACCGGAAACCACCGGTACTACCGGTACTGGCAATATTCCCGGCTACTTCCAGTAAATATGCCGGTGCAATTGTGCCTATTCCAAAATTTCCGTTTTGCAATAAGGCCACCTGGGCAGCGCCGTTATTTGTAAAAAACTGTAACGGATGATTTGATTTAGTACCAAATTGTGCATTGAGCGAAGTCAAATAAGTGCCAACCTTCACTGCTCCATAAGTATGGGTGATGCCATAACCCTGAACAGTTGTTTCAACGGAAAGTTTATCTGCAGGTGTTGGCGTACCAATACCCACATTTTGTCCATAGGTATCAATCAACGTAACCAACAGGGTCGTCATTAGTAAAATTATTCTTTGCATTTATTTATTTTTATAATAAAGAATCAAGTTCAATAATTAAGCGCAGTAGTTTCCCCTTTCGAAGGTCGTCGCCAAAATATTTGATGGCATGCAATACGATGTGGTTCTTTTCAGCAACAGGGATTGTATTATTTTTCTGCAAATGGTTGGGAATAAAAACGAATTGTAACCATTGAGCAAAATCTGTTTTCGAATCAATGGGGCTATCATTGTAACCATGCACCCATGCAGGCATGTCTTTTTGCCATAAGCCGGCCGCTTTCATTTCAGCCTCCAGTTCAACCGTCTTTTCTGTCAATGCATTTGCAGTTGCATCCATACTTCTTTAATTTAAAGTAAATGTAGGCAGCAGTTCAGGTGTGAATAAGGAACAGTTATGCAGTGTTGATTATCAGTTATCATTGGTGCATACTGATTATTAAACGGTAAAAAAAGGCTGGCCAGCTTTAAATGAGTTAGGCAACGGGCTTTTCAAATGAGGCAATGAAAGCTGACGGGAGTAATATTTGATTACTTTTAACTCTAAATTAATTTTATTCCCCGTAACAAGTATATCCAGCTTATCATTTTTGCACTGATCGTTGTATCAAACGGCTTTGCGCAAACAAGTTATCATGTAACCACGGGCCAGGGTTTGGCCACAAACCAGTTAACCATTTTAATAAAAGACAGGCAGCATAACATGTGGTTTGGCAGTTACAACGGATTGCACAAACATGAGGGAACCGCGATCAAAGTATACAACAGATCGGGCAAAGATTCAGCTTCCTTGAGCAGCAAAGAAATGCATGCTGTATTTGAAGACAGGCTCGGATTTATCTGGGTCGGCACAACCGGAGGACTTGATAAACTTGATCCCAAAACCAGCATCATTATTCATTATAAATTAAAGCCTGCAAAGAATGCAGAGAATTGGATAGGTTATATCGTAAGCATTTTCCAGGACAACAAGGATGACCTATGGGTTGTAACCGAAGGGGGATTGTTTGTACTTAATCCTTCTAACGGAAAATACAGGCTCGTCCCGGATCATGAGAAAAGTGCCAATGGCATGCCCAGTATAGGCATGTTGTACAAGGGTTCTGTGAGAACTGAATCAGGTATCTGGATGTTTGCTTCGGGTTATATAGTCTTCTATGATTTTAAAACGGGTAAATTCTTTCATCAGTATAACAACCCTTTGCATAAAGATATCTTCCGGTTAAGAGAAGGAAACAATTCTGATTCACAAAGCGAATTGTGTATAGACAGCAGTCATAACCTTTATTTTGTTTTCAATAATTCAGCATTGGTTAAATATAATATCATCACTGAAAAACTGGATTCCTTTCATTTCAATTTACCAAAAAGTGCCTGGCAGTGCTGTTATTCATTGGCAGCAGATTATAAAGGCAATATCTGGATAGGATTCAGGTATGGCGGCCTGCTTTATTTCAACAATACAACAAAGCAATTCACTTCCATAAGATATGAAGATGTAAACAGCCTTGTTCAATCCGACTATGTTTATTCGCTTTGTGAAGATTACCTTGACAGAATGTGGGTGACCACAAACAACGGCATTTTCATAATAAATTATTACGACAGCATTGTTCAGCAAAAATATTTAAGTGATAAAAAAGAATTCATCAATATCAATTATCCTGCAGGTATTATTTCACAGGACGACAAAGGGAATATATATGCACCGTTTTCGGCAGGAGGACTTTTTAAATACAATGTATTCAATGGAAGTAACAGGTATTTCCCCGTTGTGGATACGGCAATAAGAGGATATGGATATGTGTTTACAGGCGACAAAGGCGAGATACTAATTAGCCATAACGGAACAATGATGATTGCAGACAGTTCTTCGCATAATATAAAGCTGAAAACAGATCCAGTTGGTAAATATAAATTTCTTGCAGTCGACAAACAGGGCATTGCCTGGGTATTTAAGCACAATGAACATGCTATCTACTTTAAGAAAAAAAGCGGCGATATCTATTATTACAACGGAACTCCTACTCCTGAAAAAATAGCAAGTACCGGTTTCTCAAAGCAGGCCTGTGTTTCAAAAGACAATCGCTTCTTCTATTTCCTGAGTGAAAATGCTGATCTGATTAAAAGAAACCTGCAAACATTGCAGATGGATACCTTCCTGCTGAATAAAAAATTAGTGGATTTGAATTTCTCCTACGCAAATACACGCGATATTGCTGATGATGGAAATGGGAATATATGGATCACGTCTCAAAATGGGTTGATACGATATAATATAAAAGATAAAAATATATTCATCTATACAACGGCAGACGGGTTATTGCATGACTTCAGTTTCACGTTGTGTTCCGATTCGAAGAACAGGCTCTGGGTGGGCTCAATGGGTGGGGTAAATTTATATGATGCACAGAAAAATATTTTCCTGAATGTCTTTCCCGAATCGCCGGATAAACTAAGTAATTATTTTGGCAGCAGCCTGGAAGCAACCGACGGGCATATCTATTTTTTATTTGGTGGAAAACTGGTGAATGTGGATCCTGATGAATTCTTTAAACAGCAAAGGAAAGAACGAAAGCTGTTGCTGGATGAAGTACAGGTAAATGGCAAGGCTGTTGATATTTCAAAAGGCCTGTTGGGGAACCTGACCTACCAGGAGAACAGGATTTATTTTCGATTCGGGCTATTGGAATTTGCAGAACCTGAAAAAGTAAAATATTATTACCGTTTAGAAGGATCAGACATTGAATGGGTTGAGTTGGGCAACCGCGCTGAAGTAACATTCAATGCATTGCAACCCGGCAGTTATATCATACATATTAGAGGTACTGATGTATACGGTAACCAGGTTTCGCGTTCATTGGATATTCCTTTCAACATTACTCCGCCTTACTGGAAAAAATGGTGGTTCAAAGCATTGCTGTTTACAGCTATGTTAGCACTCATATACTTTATTGTCAAATGGCGTGAAACAAATATCAAAGCGATCAATGCAGAAAAACTGAAGACTCAGCAGTTGAATGCGGCACAATATAAAAGTCAACTTGAGTTGGAACAGATCATCAATTATTTCTCTTCGTCACTGGTCGACAAGCATACTACTGAAGATGTTTTGTGGGATATTGCCAAAAACCTCATCGGAAGGCTCGGCTTTATTGACTGCATGATCTATTTATGGAATGACGACAAAACGAAAATGATACAGAAAGCAGGTTTCGGTCCAAAAGATTCTGTAGAAGCGATCAACAAACACCTCTTCAGTGTAGAAAATGGCCAGGGCGTTGTGGGTTATGTAATGCAGACCAGGGAAGCAGTTATGATTGCTGATACGTCGAGGGATAGCCGCTACCGCCCGGATGATCTCGTAAGGTTAAGTGAACTTACAGTACCGATCATTTACAACAACGAGTTGTTAGGAGTGATAGATAGTGAACACAATGAGAAGAATTTTTTCACGCAGCAGCACCTGCAAATACTAAGCACGATAGCAACATTGGCTGCCAATAAGATAAAATCCATAGAAGCCGAGCAGTCATTGCAATTATCACAAATCGAAATGTACAGCATGAATGAACAACTTTCCAAAGCAAAACTGGAAGCTTTGAGAAGCCAGATGAATCCCCATTTTATTTTCAATAGTTTAAATGCCATCCAGGAATGTATCTTAACAAATAAAGTAGATGCTGCTTATGAATATCTTTCAAAATTCTCCAAGCTTCAAAGAATGGTATTGAATAATTCTGAAAATGAACTGATACCGCTGAGCAGTGAAATAGAAATGCTGCAACTATACCTTTCGCTGGAGTCATTGAGGTTCAGCAAATCTTTTACATACAATATTGATATTGCTGGCATTCCTGATACAGATGAGATCATGATTCCTTCCCTGCTCACACAACCACTTGTTGAAAATGCTATCTGGCATGGATTAAGAAATAAAGAAGGAGATCAAAAACTAACAATTACTTACGAAGAAAAAGAGAGCCTATTATTCATCAGCATTGATGATAACGGAATTGGGAGGGAAAAAGCGGCAGCAATCCGCGCCCAAAAATTAGGAAGCAACCAGTTTGCTTCTAAAGGAACTGCGATACTGCAAAAACGATTGCAGGTATTGGCCATCCAACTTAAAACTCCCATACAACTGGAAACGTTCGATAAAAAAGACGAAGCAGGAAATGCAACAGGGACGCTTGTAATACTCAGCTTTTCTTCAGATATCGGAACACTGTAAACATTATAAAAAGGTAATCATGATAAAAATATTGATCGTTGATGACGAAGCGGCTGCAGGAAATATCCTGAAAATATTGATAGAAAAACATATTAATATTCCCACAGAGATCAGGTATTGTCAGGATGGAACAGAAGCGCTGGCAATGCTGCAAAGCTTTCAGCCTTCGCTGATCATGCTCGACATACAAATGCCCGGTATGAGTGGTTTCGATTTTTTAAGCATGGCCACCGACAATGATTTCGATGTGATATTTACCACAGCTTTCGACCAATATGCCATCAAAGCCATCCGGTTCAGTGCATTGGATTATCTTTTAAAGCCCATTGATATGCTTGATCTCCAGAATGCGATCAACCGGCATATCATCAGGCAGCAAAACCAGCAACAATTACTGGTATCTAATTTACTGACCAACATTCAGCAAAAAGACTCCAAAGATTTTAAACTCGCTTTATCTACTACCGAAGGTGTTTTCTTCTACGATCCTTCAGAAATTCTTTACTGCGAAGGCGAAAGTAATTATACCCGCTTCACTTTTACAAAGCATAAGCCCCTGCTCGTTTCAAAAACACTAAAAGAATATGAAGAACTACTGGGAGAACATGGTTTTCTTCGCATCCACAAATCTTACCTCGTAAACCGAAAATTTGTTTCTAAGATCGACAAAGAAGGATCATTGATCATGACAGACAATAAGCAATTGACCATTTCCAAAAGAAGAAAGGAATTGGTGATGAGTGAGTTGAGGCAGCACTAACCAGGAATACGGGATGTAAGCCGAGCAGCTACATCATACTATCGACAGGGATAATTATTTTTTTGGTGAAATAAAATAAATTCATAGTTTTATGCAAACGATTGCATAAACTTGAGCCTTACAGTTACCATTGCTGATATTGCCAAAAAGCTGAACACTACATCAGCCACTGTTTCCCGTGCATTGAACAACCATCCAGCCATCAGCGAAAAAACAAAAAAGAATGTACTAAGGCTTGCAGAAAAACTAAATTACCGCCGTAACAATGTAGCCTCTTCTCTAAGGCGTGGACAAACAGGCCTGATAGGTGTAATTGTACCCAGTGCTGAGATAAATTTCTTTGGTTCTGTAGTGCACGGCATTGAAAGCATCGCAAACCAGAATGGCTACAATGTACTCATTTATCAATCGAACGAATCCTGGGAACATGAACAGAAAGGCATCGAAACATTTTTAAATGCACGAGTGGATGGTATCATGGTATCTATCGCAAAAGAAACAATTGATCATTCACATTTCGTAAATGTAAAGAAAGCAAAAGTGCCCATCGTTTTTTTTGACAGGGCGAACGACGAACTTAATATAGATTCCGTTGTGGTTGATGATCACAAGGGTGCTTATATGGCTACGCAGCATTTAATAGACCAGGGATATAAACGCATCGCTCATATTTCAGGGCCACAGCATATCGGCATTTTTAAAGCCCGGCTGGAAGGCTATAAAGCTGCATTAAAAGCGAATGACATTAAATTCGATAAAACGCTGACCATAGCTGGTGATGTATCGATTGATGCCGGACGACAAGCCATTCAGCAATTATTAAAACTTGCAAATCCGGCAGATGCAGTATTTTCTGTGGAGGATTTTACTGCCCTCGGTGCCATCAAAGAATTAAAGCAACAGAATATTTCAATACCAAAAGATTTTGGCGTTATCGGTTTTGCCAATGAAGGCTTTGGAGAGCATATCACACCATCGCTTTCAACGATCGATCAGCAAACCGTAAAGATGGGAAAGGAAGCATTTTTGCTGATGATGAAATTGATAGAAAAAAAAGGAGGAAGATCAGTGGTGATGCAAAAAAAAGTTTTAGAACCGATAGCTGTTTTCAGGGAATCATCGATAAGGAAAATAACCGAAAATACGCAGAGACGCTGAGTAACATCTTTGCGACATAGCGCCTCTGCGGTAAAACAATAATTTTATGAAAATGATACAGATTTTATTTCAACTTTGCATATTATTTGCTTTACCAGCATGTAATAAATCTAATGATCCATCACCCGATATACCCCCTGCTCCGATAACATTTTTCGCAAAAGGTGCAGATGTAAGTTGGGTGACAGAAATGGAAGCTTCCGGCATCAGGTTTTTTAACAGTGGCGGAATGCAGCAGGAATGTATGCAGCTTATGAAAAGCCTGGGCATGAATTCCATAAGGCTAAGGGTGTGGGTGAACCCGACCGATCATTGGAGCAATACCGCCGACCTGGTTAGCAAGGCTATCCGGGCAAAAAACCTGGGCATGAAAATAATGCTCGATTTCCATTACAGTGATACATGGGCCGACCCCGGACAACAAAACAAGCCTGCTGCATGGGCAAGCCAGGATATCGCAACATTACAAATTTCGATAACTAACCACACTGTTGCCGTAATGAATGCACTTAAAACAAATGGCGTTACACCTGATTGGGTACAAGTAGGCAATGAAACAAATGATGGTATGCTTTGGCCCGAGGGTAAAGCATCGGTGAACATGGTTAATTATGCAAAATTTGTAAAAGCCGGCTATAACGGCGTAAAATCAGTAAGCCCTGCATCAAAAGTGATCGTTCATATTTCCAATGGATATGACAATGCATTATTCAGGTGGAACCTGGACGGATTAAAAGCGAACGGTGCCAACTGGGATGTCATAGGCATGTCTTTGTATCCATCATCATCGAATTGGAGCACACTTAATACACAATGTCTGGCAAACATGAATGATATGGTAACAAGGTATGGATCGGAAGTAATGATCTGCGAAGTGGGTATGAGTTGGGACCAGCCGGCAGCATGTAATGCGTTCATCAGCGACCTTATTACTAAAGTAAAATCCATCAGCAATAATAAAGGATTGGGCGTTTTTTATTGGGAACCTGAAGGATATAACAATTGGAAAGGTTATAGCCTGGGTGCATTTGATAATACAGGAAAACCAACGGTTGGTTTAAATGCATTTAATTAAGCAATTGAAAAATCCGAAATGGCATCTTTTCCTTCGTGCCTATAAAATATTAAAATATGAAAAAGACAAATGCCTTTTATCTTTTTGTAACCCTGCTTTTACTAGGCACGCTAACCTCCACCGCACAACGCAAAAGAATAAATTTTGATGATAACTGGAAATTTGCTTTCGGCAATGCAAATGACCCTTTAAAAGATTTTAACTTTAGCATCGCTACTATTTTTGCGAAAACAGGCGCAGCAAAAGAAACAGCGATCGATCCCAAATTCAACGACAGTGCCTGGCGAAAACTTTCCCTTCCCCACGATTGGGCAGTAGAACTTCCTTTTGCAAACTCAACAAATTTTGATGTACAGTCGCACGGATATAAACCCGTTGGTGGTGCCTACCCCGAGACAAGTATTGGCTGGTACAGAAAACATTTTACAATTTCAAAAGCAGATTCAGGCCAGCGTTTCCAGATTCAGTTCGATGGCATTTTCCGAGATGCTTCTTTTTGGGTAAATGGCTTTTACCTTGGTAATAACAAGAGCGGCTATGTGGGCGCTTCTTATGATGTCAGCAATTACCTGCACTATGGAAGTGAGAATACAATTGTTGTAAGAGTTGATGCTACTCAGTATGAAGGGTGGTTCTATGAAGGCGCTGGAATTTATCGCCATGTATGGTTGAATCAATACAATACAGTTCACCTGGACGAAAACCCTGTATTTGTTTATACGAAAGTCCAGGGAAATAATGCTACGGTTTATATTGAAACCACGGTTCACAATGAATCTTATGCGAACGCGAATGTTTCCATTTCCGCAGTTCTTACAGACAGAACCGGCAGGATCGTTGGCATGACAGCCAATCAAAATATTTCACCTGGCATCAATGAAAAAAGAACAACAAAGCAACAGGTAACGGTAACCAGGCCGCGACGTTGGTCTTTGGAAGATCCATACCTCTACCGGGTGATACCGATCGTAAAATTAAATGGAAAGATCGTTGATTCAGCTAATATCCGTTTTGGCATACGCACCATTGACATTACGAATAAAGGCTTGTTTTTAAACGGCAAATACGTCAAAATAAAAGGAACGAATAACCACCAGGATCATGCAGGTGTTGGCAGTGCCTTGCCGGATTATCTACAATATTATCGCATCTTTTTATTAAAACAAATGGGTGCAAATGCTTACAGAACAAGCCACAACCCTCCTACCCCGGAATTACTGGATGCATGCGACAGCCTTGGAATGCTGGTAATGGACGAGAACCGCTTGCTCAACAGCAGCACGCAATACATGTATGATTTTGAATGGTTGTTGAAACGCGACCGCAGCAGGGCATCTGTATTTATCTGGTCAATAGGCAATGAAGAAGGTTGGGTACAGGGCAATAGTACAGGAAAATTGATCGCACAAAGTTTATTGGCAAAACAAAAAGAACTGGATCCAACACGGGTAAGTACATACGCAGCAGATATGGGCAACCAGTATCCGGGCATCAACGAAGTTATACCCGTGAGAGGATTTAATTACAGGCAATTTGCTGTGGCCGATTATCACCGCGATCATCCAACACAACCATTGATGGGCACAGAAATGGGCAGCACGGTTACAACACGGGGACAGTACACAAAAGATTCTGTAAAAGCTTATCTACCAGACCAGGACATTACAGCACCCTGGTGGGCAAGCACTGCGGAAACATGGTGGCAACTTGCAGCCCCGAATGACTATTGGCTGGGAGGTTTTGTATGGACCGGGTTAGATTATCGTGGTGAGCCAACACCTTATCAATGGCCAAACATAAGTTCGCATTTTGGGATTATGGATGTATGCGGCTTTCCTAAAAATATCTATTACTATTATCAATCATGGTGGACAGATAAAGATGTATTGCATATCTCTCCGCACTGGAACTGGAAAGGCAAGCAAGGGCAACCAATTGATGTATGGGTGAACAGCAATGCAGATAATGTGGAATTATTTTTAAACGGAACCAGCCACGGTAAAAAAGATATGCCACGCAACGGGCATTTGCAATGGCTGGTTAATTACGCGCCAGGAACACTTGAAGCCATCGCTTATAAAAAAGGAAAAAAACTTTCTACAAAAGTTGAGACAACTGGTAAACCTTTTGAAGTGGTTATCAGTCCGTATAAAACAACCATGCTTGCAGATGGCAAAGATGTAACTGTTATTAATGTAACAGTGATCGACAAAGATGGACGGGAAATACCAGTTGCAGATAACCTCATCAGATTTTCTGTATCAGGCGATGCCAGGATCATCGGCGTTGGCAATGGAGATCCCAGCAGTCATGAGCAGGATAAGTATTACGATACAACTGCGCAAAGGCATTTATTCAATGGTAAATGCCAGGTGATCATACAATCCGGATCAACAATGGAGTTGGTGCATGTGGAAGCTAAAGCAGATAGCCTTTTTGCCGGTGCAACAGATATTATGATGATAAAACCGGGAACTGCACATCCGGTGAGTTCATCCGGAAATACATTTCCAGTTCAGCCATTTAAAGGAACGACTGTAGATAAAATGTTGGGTGCCGACATTTCCTTTCTTCCTGAACTGGAAAACAGGGGAATGAAATTTTACGATACAGATGGCAAGCAAAAAGATGCCATACAAATATTAAAAGATCATGGGATGAATTATGTGCGTCTGCGCATTTTCAATGACCCGGCAAGAGATAGTGGCTATTCACCAAAAAAAGGTTTCTGCGATCTTGAACATACGCTGCAAATGGCAAAAAGAGTAAAGGCAGCTGGCATGAAATTACTGCTTGATTTTCATTACAGTGATTACTGGGCCGATCCACAAAAACAATATATGCCTGCTGCCTGGCGTGGACAGTCGATGACTCAAATAAAACAATCGCTGTATGATTATACTAAAATGGTGATGCAGTCATTAAAAAAGCAAGGCACAACTCCCGATATGGTGCAGGTCGGCAACGAGGTCAATCACGGTATTGTATGGCCGTATGGCAATGTAAATAATCTTGATAGCCTGGCCCAGTTAATCTATGCAGGTACTATGGCAGTAAAAGCAGTATCTCCTTCAACTTCAATTATGATCCACGTTGCATTGGGCGGACAAAATGATGAAAGCAAATTCTTTCTCGACAATATGATCAACCGCGGTGTGCCGTTTGATGTGATCGGTTTATCATACTATCCTAAATGGCACAATACCCTGGCCGACCTTGAATATAATCTGGATGATCTTTCACACAGGTATAGCAAAGATGTTATAATTGTTGAATACTCAGCGTTGAAAAAAGAAGTCAATGAAATTGCTTTTAACATAGCAAATGGCAGAGGAAAAGGCACTTGCATCTGGGAACCCTTGAATACCTGGGAGCGATTTTTTGACAGGGATGGGAAAGCGAATGATTTATTGAAGTTGTACGATGAGATGAGCAAAACTTTTTTGAAATAAGCTGGAATGCAGAATCGGGGATAAAATTATAGTTTGAACAAACAACAAATATGATCAAAAAAATAACGAAAGTATTCAACGAAAAATATGCCGGGCAACCGGTTGTGGTTCGCTCGCCAGGCCGTGTAAACATTCTCGGCGAACATACCGATTACAATGAGGGCTTTGTGCTACCTGCGGCGATTGATAAAAGTATTTATGTTGCCATCAGCAAAAGAACAGACGATATCATAAACCTGTATGCCGTGGATTTTGATCAAACCATTACAGCGGATATTAAAAATATACAACCATCCCCTACACAGTGGCCAAACTATATTTTGGGTGTTGTTGACCAACTTCAAAAGAAAGGATTTTTATTTCCGGGATTTAATTTAGTAATTGATGGCGATATCCCCATTGGTGCCGGTCTCTCCTCTTCCGCAGCAGTTGAATGTGCTACCATATTTGGATTGAATGAAATGTTTGACCTGGGATTAGACAGGATTACTATGGTTCCGCTTGCTCAAAAAGCGGAGCATGTATTTGCAGGCGTTAACTGCGGTATCATGGACCAGTTTGCCAGTATGTTTGGGAAAAAAGACCAAGCAATAAAATTAGATTGCCGGTCACTTGCATATGAATATGTTCCGCTAAAACTGGATGGGTATAAAATACTATTGTTGAATACAAATATAAAACACAACCTCGCTTCGTCTGAATACAACACCCGCCGACAGCAATGTGAAAGAGCTGTATCGCTTGTTGCCGTGCATCATCCCGAAATAAAAAGCCTTAGGGATGTAACCATGGAGATGCTCCTGAGATATGTTGAACCCATTGATCCTTTAGTTTACCGGCGCAGCAAATATGTAGTGGGAGAAAATGAGCGGCTGCTCGGCGCCTGCGAAGATCTGAAACATGGAGATATCAGTTCCTTGGGGAAAAAAATGTTTCAAACGCACGATGGGCTAAGTAAAGATTATAATGTAAGTTGTAAAGAACTTGATTTTTTGGTTGACTATGTAAAGGATATACCAGCCGTTGCCGGTGCAAGAATGATGGGAGGAGGATTTGGTGGCTGCAGCATCAACCTGGTAAAAGAAGATGCCATTGAAAAACTGGTAGCAGATATCAGCATTGCTTACCGTGCAGCAATGAAACTGCCTGTTACAGGTTATGTGGCATCAATCGAAAACGGAACAGAAATTTGTGCTTAAACCTTTGGGCTTTTTTCAGCCTTAGAGCCTTAATGGCAATATTTCAAGCCACAAAGACATGAAGACAAAAATATTCACAAAGAAAAAATGTTATTCCTGAAGAACCATTATCATTTTATCAACGCCCAAAACAAACCTGCATTATGAATGCATTATCAACCAAAGATTACCTCGTGTTCTTTTTTTACTTTATCGTGGTTGCCAGTTATGGGTACTGGGTATATCGAAAAAAGAACAAGCACTCAACATCTGCTTCGCATGATTATTTCTTAGCAGAAGGATCCCTTACCTGGTGGGCCATTGGTGCATCGTTGATCGCTTCCAACATTTCTGCCGAACAATTCATCGGTATGAGTGGAAGCGGGTTTAAAATGGGGCTTGCCATTTCTGCCTATGAGTGGATGGCCGCAGCAACCCTGATCATTGTTGCAGTTTTTTTCATCCCTGTTTATCTTAAAAATAAGATCTACACGATGCCGCAATTTTTAAGTACCCGTTACAATGGAACAGTTGCTATGATCATGGCTGTATTCTGGTTGATGTTGTATGTGGTAGTAAACCTGATGTCGATTCTGTACCTCGGTGCATTGGCCATTCATGGTATCTCAGGATTGGATATTCATTTGTGCATCGGCTTGCTGGCCGTGTTCGCAGTTATCATAACACTGGGTGGAATGAAAGTAATCGGTTACACTGATGTGATACAGGTTTTCTTTTTGGTATTAGGCGGTCTTGTTGCCACTTACATCGCATTGAATTTAGTGGCGGAGAAATCAGGACAATCGGGTTTGATCAATGGATTTAATTTACTTACTACGCAAGCCAATGATCATTTTCACCTGATCTTCAAAAAAGAAAATGATAATTATATGGATCTGCCGGGACTTTCTGTTTTGCTTGGCGGGCTATGGATCGCAAATTTAAATTACTGGGGTTGTAACCAATACATCACACAACGGGCGTTGGGTGCCAGTTTGCCTACGGCCCGAAAAGGGTTGCTCTTTGCCGCTTTCTTAAAACTGCTAATGCCGGTAATCGTTGTATTGCCGGGTATTGCTGCCTATGTATTGTATCAAAAAGGAATGTTTCATACCGAAATGCTGGATTCAAAAGGCATCGTTGATGTAAACAAAGCATATCCATCGTTATTGAATTTATTGCCAACCGGTTTAAAAGGACTTTCATTCGCTGCATTAACGGCAGCCATTGTTGCATCACTCGCAGGAAAAGCAAATAGCATTGCAACGATCTTCTCCCTCGATATTTATAAAAAAGCCATCAACCCAAATGCTGATGATAAAAAACTGGTAGGCGTTGGTAAGATCACCGTTGTTGTTTCAATGATACTTGCCATCCTGCTTGCTTTGGCACTGGGTGAAAGCCTTATGGGAGAAGGAAAACAAGGATTCCAGTACATACAGGAATACACAGGCTTTGTATCACCGGGTATCTTTGCCATGTTCATACTTGGCTTCTTCTGGAAAAAAGCAACTTCCAATGCAGCCCTGTTTGCAATCATAGGCGGATTTCTTTTTTCTATCCTTTTTAAATTCCTGCCTGGTATGGCAGACCTCTCCTTTTTATCAGGAACTGGTTTTTCAAAAGCAAATGCAGCAGGAATATTTGAAATACCATTCCTTGACCGCATGATGTTCGTATTCATATTATGCATCATCGGTATGGTTGTTATCAGTGCCATCGATAATCGCAACGGCGTTAAGCCACATGGATTAGAAGTTGACAAAATGATGTTTAAAGTCAATACATCATTTGCAGTGGGTGCCATCATTGCCTGTGCAATCATAGTTGCATTGTACACTGTTTTTTGGTAGAAAAGACTGTTATACATGCTAATGGATGAACCTTTAAATAAAAAATACGTTAGTATAATTAAGTAAAATAAAATTGATTGTATGAATGGCATTATAACAGAAAATCCATTCGGCGTTTTCGAAGACAAACCCGTAACAGAATACACACTTGCCAATGAAAATGGCATGCAGGTCTCTGTTATCAATTATGGCGCAACGATCACAAAAATAATTAGTCCCGACAGGCATGGAGCAAAAGCAAATGTTATCATCGGCTTTGATTCCATGGAAGGCTATTTTCAGAACAGTGATCAATACATTGGTTGTATTGTTGGGCGTTATTGTAATCGCATAGCTGATGCCCGTTTTTCAATAGACGGAACATCATATACACTCGCCACAAACAACCAGGGTAATAGCTTGCATGGTGGCATCAAAGGTTTTGATAAAGCCTGGTGGCATATTGAAAAAAATGAAGCTGATTGCAGTCTGAAATTAACCTACCAAAGCAAAGACGGTGAAGAAGGATTTCCCGGTAACCTGCATGTAGAAGTGATCTACCGCTTATATCCCGACAATGCATTGATGATAGATTACAGCGCTGTTACTGATAAAGCAACACATGTTAATCTTACAAGCCATTGTTATTTTAATTTATCCGGAGGCAAACTGAACAATGTCTTAGATCATGAATTATTATTGTTTGCAGAGAAATTTACGGTCGCTAATGAAAGTTCTATTCCCACCGGGGAACTTGCTTTCGTAAAAAATACACCGTATGATTTTACTTCGCCCAAAAAAGTTGGAACTGATATCGGCAGTCTTCCCAATGGTTACGATATGAATATGGTACTGAATGGAGATTCGGGAAAAGCTGCTGTATTGTATGAACCCACAAGCGGTCGTTCCATGGAAGTGTTTACAACAGAACCCGGGCTTCAATTTTATTCGGGCAATTTTTTGAATATAGCTTCGGATGATCCTGCAGATGAAAGCAAATATCAACGTCATGCAGCGCTCTGCCTGGAAGCACAGCATTTCCCAAACAGTCCGAATGAATCTTCATTTCCCAGCACAATGCTAATGCCAGGATGTACTTATAGGCAGACAACTATTTATAAATTCTCTGTTATCTGAGCTGGAGGATGTATCATTTAAACAGCCTACATGACATCTTATAGCTCAGCTCTTACACTTTAACTTCATCCTGTATACATTGCTATTTGTGCAAAATAAAAAAACCTGCCAACAGGCAGGCGATTAAAGAGCAGCATATGGATCTCAAGGCGGGTTAAAGAAAGTTTTTAAATATTCATCGGGTTTAATGAAAAAGCCTTTTCGCTCGTTCTGCTACAGAAGCCTGTTTGTTTAAGATTAGGGAGGGGACTATGATATCATTCAGTACTGAAGATCTGTAAAGATAAAAACTTATAACATTTCCAATGAATTTATTTTTTCACATTAAATACACAAAATCATCTACAGGCTTTATACCGATCAGACTTCGAATATTACCCCTGGGTTTCACCCAATGATCGCAAAGGAGCAAAGTCGCGGGGAAAAGAAAAGCGATTATTCCTGATAAAATAACTGCGCTATTTTCTACACTATGCAACATGCATCATAATACGCCAATCGCCTTCCTTACATTCCTCCTTCTTCGGAAACACAGTATAGAAAGACAAATTCGACATTTACAGCAATGTTATAGGAATTTTCAACCTTTTCTTAAATAAAAAATAATGCATAATTTGCATGTTCTCATCCTGAGCGATATGTTTATTCGTTACCATTCCTGACAAAACTGCTTATATGAATATGAGGATTTTCTTTTCTATATTGCTAACATGCATAACCATTGCTGTTAATTGCCAGCAAACGGAATTTTCAGGTAAAATCATGAATAGCAAAGCAATTGGCATCCCAAACTCCTCGGTATATTTATTGAATACAAACCTTGGTACTACCACTGATGCACAGGGGAATTTTAGTTTTAAGGATATTCCGCCAGGCAACTATGAAGTACAGGTATCATCAATTGGTTTTGCAACGCTCAACAAAGAAGTATTCGTTCGAAAAGCAGGTAAACAGGTTGCTGAATTCAGACTGGCAGATGCAAACCTTCAACTGGAAGCTGTATTGGTAAGTGCGGAAAAGAAAGAAGCATTTTTGCAAAAAGTACCGCTTAGTATCACTGCCATTGCTGCACGACAGGTAAAAGATTATCGTTTGTGGAGCAGCAATGAACTTACTGCTATTGTACCAAATCTGTATTCGGCTTCATCGGGTGATGACAGGAATGTTACCGGTATCCGCGGTATTGCAACCACTTCCTACGACCCGGCTGTGGCTACTTATATTGATGGCGTTAACCAGTTTAGCCTCGATACTTATATGCCACAATTATCAGATGTTGAACGGATAGAAATATTGCGTGGGCCACAGGGAACTTTGTATGGAAGAAATGCCATGGGTGGTGTGATCAATATCATCACCAAACAACCGGGTAATAAAATGAGCGGATTTGCAGAGATCAATATTGGTAATTATAACCGGCAACGTTATAGTGCAGGAATACGAATGCCGGTACTGAAAAATAAATTATTCCTGGGTGTTTCATTTATGTATGATAAACGGGATGGCTATTATAAGAATGCTTTCTACAATAATTCATTCGATCGCAGGAATGGTTTTATGGGAAATTATTATTTGAAATTTTTGCCAACTTCAAAATGGTCGGTTGTGCTGAATGTAAAACATCAAAACACCAGGAATGACGGTGCTTTCCCAATGGTTTTCGGAGTTGATGAATCATTCGCTGATCCATTTGTGCTTAGGCAGAATGCAATAGCTAAAATGATCGATAACAGTCTTAACAGCTCTTTATCGATAAATTTTACCGGCAGTAAATTTAATGTTAGTTCACAAACTGCCTATCAATCTAATTACCGTTATTACAACAACCCATTAGACGGTGATTTTTCTGAATACGATGCTGTAACAGTGATCAACAATTACGGTAAGGATTGGAACAATGTAAAAGTCATTACTGAAGAATTGAAATTCAGCAATGCAACAAATTCCGCTTCCAAATTAAAATGGACATTGGGGACTTATCTTTTCAAACAGGATAATCCAACAAAGCAGGCTACTCATTTTGGCAATGATGCCATACTTGTTGTTGGCGCACCCGACATTAATTTTTCAACCATTAATACAACTAAAGGAAAGAGTTCAGGCATCGCATTCTTTGGGCAGGCAACCTATGCCATTACAAATAAATTAAGTGCAATAGCGGGATTAAGATATGACTATGAAAAGAAAGCATACAATGTATTGGGGCAATATCAAAAAGACCCTGATCCAAATCCACAATTTGATACAAGGCCCGACACCAGCGCCAGTGCATCTTTCAATGCTGTATCACCAAAATTCGGGTTGTCGTATGAACTGAATAAGAACAGTGACCTCTTTATCACATATAGCCGCGGCTACAGAACAGGAGGGTTAACCGCTTTATCATCCGATCCTTCACAACCCCCACTCTATCCTTACAAACCAGAATTTAGCAATAATATTGAAGCCGGAATAAAAAATAATTTATTGAATAACAGGTTGCGATTGAATATAACAGCATTCTTTACAACGGTAACGGATGCCCAGGTGCCAACGCTGATCTTGCCCGACGCAGTCACCATAACAAAAAATGCCGGCAAACTTACCAGCAAGGGAATTGAACTTGAACTCGCAGCAACACCGCTGAAAGGGTTAGAGATTGATTATAATTTCGGTTATACAGATGCAAAATACAAGAATTTAAAACTTTCTCAATCCGGCTCCAATGCAGACCTGGATGGAAAGCGCCAACTGTTCACACCCGAATCCACATCCCTGTTGGCATTACAATATAGTTACGCATTTGGTAAAAATAAAAAAGTAAAACTGGTTGCCCGCGGCGAATGGTTTTATTTAGGACAGCAATATTTTGACCTTGTCAACAATATAAGACAACCCGATTACAGTTTATTTAATGTACGTTTTGGTGTTGCAACAAAATATGTTTCTTTAATGTTTTGGGGAAGAAATCTCGCTGATAAAAAGCACATCGCCTATGCTTATGATTTTGGAGCGGTACATTTGGCCGATCCAAAAACATACGGTTTAACATTGTCAACTGATTTTTGATCTTACAATATATAAAGAATACTTCTAAAGCAATTGCATGAAGCTGTTCGAAACAGAAAGATTGTTATTAAGGGAATTCGATACCAGTGATGCTGCATTCATATTGACCCTGGTAAACAATGCAACCTGGCTGCAGTTCATTGGCGACAGGAATATTAAAACAACTTCTGATGCAGTTTATTACCTCGTAAATGGCCCGATGAAAAGTTATTACCAGCATGGCTTTGGCCTCTCGATGATAGAACTAAAAGAAGGCAACATACCTATTGGGATGTGCGGACTTATCAAAAGGGAAGGATTGAAAGATGTTGATATCGGCTTTGCTTTATTGCCGGAATTTGGTGGTAAAGGTTATGCATACGAAATTGCAGCAGCAACCATGCAGCATGCGAAAGAAACGCTCGGCATAAAAAAAGTTGTTGCAATCACTTCCGCAGATAACCTCCATTCAATAAAACTGCTCAAAAAGATCGGGCTTGGCTTTGAAAAAATGGTAAGGGTCGGGAAAGAAGAATTGATGTTATTTTCAGAAAATAATATTCCCGCAAACTAAGTCCCGTCTCTTAACGATCACTTTGCGTTTTTTATTTATAACTTAGAATTTTAAATCAATTCATCAGCTAAACAAAAACAAGATGCCCAAGTATATCATTGAACGAGAAATTCCGGGTGCAGGTAATTTATCACCTGAGCAATTAAAATCCATCCCCCAAACATCCTGTGGGGTACTAAGCAATATGGGTCCGCAGATACAATGGCTGGAAAGCTATGTTACGGCTGATAAGATATATTGTGTGTATATAGCCCCAAATGAAGAAATGATCAGGGAGCATGCAAAGCAGGGTGGCTTTCCTGCAAACGAAGTAAATGCCGTTGCTGCGATTATCAGTCCAGCCACTGCTGAATAAACAACATGCTTTTTTTTCTATGTTCAGCGAGTAGTGACCCTAGGCATTGTTATATAATTTAATAACAGGTTCCCTCAACGCTCCTGCCTGTTCGGTGCAATAAAAATAAATGGTATCGGCAATGGCTTCAGGCTTTACCCATGTGGCAGGATCCGCATCGGGCATAGATGTTCTGTTCTGTGGCGTGTCGATCGTACTTGGCACCAATACAGAAACCACCACATTGCGTCCCTTCGCCTCTTCATTCATCAATTCAGCAATGCGAAAGATGAGCGATTTGCCAAGACCATAAGCCACCATCCCCTTCCCTCCTTTCGCAGTTAACCCAGGGCGTGAGCCTACCAGGAATATTCTTCCGTTGTTTTGCTTCATCATTTGTACAAAGGAAGGCCTGGCTACATTGTAAGCTGTTTCAAAATTCAGTTTATATTGTTTAGCAATATCGGATGTTTTTGTTTCGGCAACAGAACCCATAGCGAATCCACCAACGGTTGATACAACTACGTCGATCGATTTATATTTTTCGACGATCTTTGCGATAAATTTTTCTGAGTCTTCCTCATTCATCAGGTCAACGATTATCTTTTCAAAATAAGCATCTGCGAAATCCATCGGAATGGGATCGTTTGGTACGGCGGTACCGATAACACGGTATCCTTCAACTAAAAATTTCTTTACAACGGCTTGTCCCATATTACCGGAAGCGCCGGTTACAATGACTGTTTTCATCGTTATGATTTGATCAGCTAAGGTAGTTCATTTGAAAATGCGGCAACCGATTTCATGGAGGCAAAGACGCCAGGTTGTTAAGTATTTTTTTCTTTGCAGCTCCATGTCTTAGCGGTACATTTGAAGCCTGAATATTTATTTAATTAATCTCATGAGTAACGAATTAAGAAACCTGGAACCAAAAAGCCTGTGGAATAATTTTGCAGACCTGAATGCAGTTCCCCGTGCTTCCAAAAAAGAAGAAAGCGTGATACAGTTCATTATCGGCTTCGGTAAAAAATTTAAGCTCGAAACATATAAAGATGAAGTAGGAAATGTGATCATCAAGAAACCGGCCACTGCAGGTATGGAAAACAGAACGATGGTAGCGTTGCAAAGCCACCTTGATATGGTTCACCAAAAAAATGCCGATACCAATTTTGACTTCGCTACTCAAGGCATTGAAATGTTTATTGAAGGCGACTGGGTTAAAGCAAGGGGCACTACACTCGGTGCCGACAATGGGATTGGTGTTGCATCTATCATGAGCATACTTGCTGCCAGTGATATTCCACATCCTCCGATCGAAGCATTGTTCACCATTGATGAAGAAACGGGTATGACGGGTGCACTCGGCTTAAAAGGCGGATTACTGGATGCGAAAATCCTGCTCAACCTTGATACAGAAGATGATCGTGAACTCACCATCGGTTGTGCAGGTGGAATCGATGTAACTGCTTCCGGGAAATATGAAACTGAACCAGCGCCTGCAGGTTGTGTTGGATTTAGAATAAACATCAAAGGACTAACAGGCGGTCACTCAGGAATGGACATATACAAGGGCCGTGGAAATTCGAACAAAATTATTAACCGAATTTTGTACAATGCTGCCGGATCATTTGGTTTAAGGATCAATACAATTGATGGAGGTGGATTGCGGAACGCCATACCAAGAGAATCATTTGCGGAAATTGTAATCGCTGCAGCTGAAGCAGATGCATTTAAAAAATTCATCGCGGACCAATCGCAGGTTTTATCATCTGAATATGAAAATACCGATCCTAATTTCAACCTTTCCATCGAAAGCATTGACGCTGCTTCAACGGTTCTGACTGCTGATCTTCAACACAAACTTTTAAGAAGTATATATGCTTGTCCGAATGGGATCTACCGGATGAGTCCGGATATCAAAGGCCTTGTTCAGAGTTCCAACAATATAGCACGCGTGTTGGTAAAAGACGGGAGCTATTCAATTCTTTGTCTTACAAGAAGCGCTGTTGATTCAGAAAAAATGGATCTGGCGGAGGCGATCAGATCAACTTTTGAATTACTGGGGGCTGACGTAAGTTTTGGCGGATCATACCCCGGCTGGGCACCAAAGCCCGATGCTGCTATTGTAAAACTGATGCGCAATTTATATATGGAAAGATATAATTCGGAGGCTGATGTAAATGCCTGTCATGCCGGATTGGAATGTGGCATCATCGGGCGCAATTATCCTGGTATGGAAATGATCTCTTTCGGGCCAAATATTTTGGGCGCACATTCGCCCGATGAAAAAGTGCAGATAAGTTCTGTGCAGAAATATTGGCTCTTCCTGCTGGAAACCCTCAACAGGATCCCCGCAGATAAATAAATGGTAAAAAAATGGCTCATGGCTGTTTTAGGGCAATTTTAAATAAAATCAACTGTACACAAAAAAATATACTTCAATAAAAAAAACGCTCAACCGAGCGTTTTTTTTATAAATAATTTGTGGGTATAAATTTTATTGAGTAACCTGCTCTACAATATCATCCATCGAAATACCATTGTGGCTTTCTTCATACACACATTCACCTCCCTTGATCAATAGAATTTGTGGCGATTCGTGCTGAACCAGGAACTGCTCTTCGATCTTATTGGAAACGGAACGGAATTTTATAAGATCGAGCAAATGAAACATTATACCTTCTGGTGCTAAAGCCCGTTCCAGCCGGCTTTTGGCCATACTGCTTGTTGCACAGCGGGTACTATGTTTAAAGATTACCTGAGGCTTATTCAAGGAGTCTTTCCTGATATCTTCAAGTTGCGCTTCAGTTGTAAGTTCAATCCAATTCATCACTTCAATAGAATTTAGTGAATGATCCTTTCATTCATCGGGCAACCGGTTTTCCTGCTGGAACCGCAACTGCTCAATAACGATACAACAAGCAAAAGTGATACCACTGTAAGAATTAATTTTTTCATTATGTAGGTTTTGAAATTATCGGTAAAGATAATGTATGAACGGTAAACGGAAAATTAGTGGAAAAAGTACTTTTGCCTGCAAATACTTTCAATCATTAGCCTACATTTGTCTCTTACTTTGATCTTCTTTATTAAAACTGTTAATTTTTCATGCTAAACTTAACCCGCCCGGTTGCCTTTATCGACCTTGAAACAACCGGTGTAAACCTTTCTTCAGATAGGATCGTAGAGATTGCCATTGTAAAAGTATTGCCAGACCAGGAAAGACAGGTAAAAAGAAAATTGATCAACCCTGAAATGGCTATTCCGAAAGCTTCCTCAGACATTCATGGAATTACAGATGATATGGTAAAAGATGCTCCAACTTTTAAGCAGGCAGCCAACGAAATAAAACAATACCTTGAAAATTGTGATCTGGGTGGCTATAACAGTAACCGGTTTGATATTCCTATGCTTATGGAAGAATTTTTAAGAGCAGGAATGGAGGTTGACCTAACCGACCGGCGAATGGTTGACGTTCAACATATTTTTTACAGCATGGAGCCCAGAACGCTAACCGCCGCTTATAAGTTCTATTGCCAGAAGGAATTGGTAAATGCACACAGCGCTGAAGCAGATGTACAGGCAACCATCGATGTATTGATGGCCCAGTTACAGCGCTACGAGCAACTTGGCAATTCTGTTGATTCAATATTAGGCGTTATTGGTGAGGAAAAAATAGTAGATTATGCCCGTAGGTTTGGTTTTGATGATAAAGGCAATGAAATCTTTAACTTCGGTAAATATAAAGGCCGGCTTGTAAGCCAGGTATTGAAAACAGAACCCCAATATTACGACTGGATGATGAAGGGGGATTTCCCGCTTCACACAAAGAAAAAACTAACCGAACTGTTCAACCGTACCCTGTTAAAAAACAATTAATATAGTCTTATTGCTGCCTCCATAAACTATAAATTGTAAATTTGTTCTATAACCTGTTCGCATATTGGAAAAAATAGTTATCATACCTACTTTCAATGAGAAAGAGAATATTGAGGCCATTATAGCAGCTGTGATAAACAGGCAGCAGGATTATCATGTACTTATTATCGATGATGGTTCGCCGGATGGCACCGCTTCCATTGTAAAATCACTATTTCCGAAATACCCCGGCCAGCTATTCCTGGAAGAAAGAAGAGGCAAGCAAGGCCTTGGAACTGCATATATCCATGGATTCAAATGGGCACTCAGCAAAGGCTATCGTTTTATCTTCGAAATGGATGCCGATTTTTCTCATAACCCCGCCGACCTTGAAAAGTTATACAAAGCCTGTAAAAATAATGCTGATGTAGCGGTAGGCTCCCGTTATGTAAAAGGCGGTGCCGTAGCTAACTGGCCGGCCAACCGGATCATGCTATCAAAGGGTGCATCTATGTATACCAGGATAATAACCTGGATGCCAATCAAAGATCCTACCGCAGGATTCGTTTGTTATAAAAGAGAAGTACTGGATGCCATAAACCTCGATGGGATCAGTTTCGTTGGCTACGCCTTCCAGATAGAAATGAAATTTGCCGCCTGGAAGCTTAATTTTCTAATTGCAGAAGTTCCCATCACCTTTATTGACCGCAAACATGGTGAAAGTAAAATGAATAAAGGGATAGTGAAAGAAGGTATTCTCGGCGTGTTAAAACTCCGGTGGATGAGTATGTTTAAAAACTATCGTAGAAATGTAAAAAATAAGAGTCCGTATTTTGCTGCGGTGGAGGATGACAGTTTCCAAACCTCTGAAGTAGCAATAGAACGTAAATAATTCCCCGCACGATCGTCCCAAAAAGTGCTTTTCCAACGAATTATTTTTCCAGTATAACTTTCAATCTATTGAGCCCTGTTTGGAAA
>JBBQZY010000015.1:0-73710 GCA_038207305.1 Chitinophagales bacterium | reverse complement strand
GGTTCGAATCCCTAACTCTCCGCACAAGCATGGGAAATGGCCGGAAAAGGTGGGTAACTATTTTTTGCCACCGTTGAAAATGAATAAATTACTCAAAAACTCACCTGATTGCACACGATGTTCAGGTGAGTTTTTTATGAGTCACTGTTTTTGACTCACCCGATTTAGGTTCGAGAACCCTGAAATCTCCGGAGGTTCGAATACATGCTATTGCAATGGTTCAAATCCTTATTTTTCTGAATGTCAAGTTTTCCCGGTTATACTCCTTATTACACAGCTTGTTGTAATAAGAATTTATGACTTTTGAAAAATTTGCATTTATGAATAATCAGCATCCTCCAAAATTCAGGATCTATCCCAAAAGAAAAAACGGAAATGACCAATCAGCTATACTTTATGTGCGGATTGTTTTCAATTAAGAAACGCACGAGAGAAGTACATGTGTAAGGTGTCCTTATGATAATTGGCAAAAAGAAAAGATGCTTATTAAAGATTTCCCAAAAGAGACATTCGATTTAAAAAAGAATGTTGACGAATTGACTCAAAAAGTAATGGGCGCCTATTATTTACTAAAACAACAGGATGTTGAATTTACGTTGTAGCCTTCCCCGTTTACAGACTGTTCTCTTTTTAAAAAAAGGTATTATTTATCTACGTGAAAAAATAATTAATTATTGTATAAGAGTATAATGTAGTTTTTTAATTATTTAAAAGGTTAGATTTTTGTTCATTAAACTCGCTTTGAGTTAAAACCCCAATGTCGAGTAATTCTTTTAATTTTTTCAATTCGTCAGCAATGCTAAATTGAGCATCGCTTTTTGTATTTCCAATTGCATCTGCAATTGCAGATGCAATTATATCACTTTGTGCACGAGGGCCATTCGCAGAAATTTTGTTAGAACAAATTTGTTTGATCTCTTTAGCTTCATTTTTAGTAAATCCATGAGCGACAATTCTTTCACCTCCTACCACGAATGTAATTGTGGAATACCCAATCATTGGGGTGTCAATATTAACTCCTTCTATTTGTTGATACACAATATGTCTAGATTTCCCACTAAAAAACCCGGGGATCTTTAACATAATTTCATTATCCTCGATATGAATTTCCGCAGGGAATAATTTATTTCCTTCAGAGAGTCTTGCGGCTTTAAAAAATTTTTCTTCCATAGTGTCTATAATTTATAATTAATTACTCGTTTAGTCGTTCAGTTACTTCCCTTTCATTTTTGGAATTTTACTTTATGTATGATTTCTAAAGTTCACAAAGCCTAAAGTAATCTAATTTTTAGCAATTTATAAGTTCGTTGTAAACTTGCCCATAACGAAATGCATTGCCGAAGTACAGGAATAGATGTTATGCCGCCGGTTGCTGATGCTTATTAAAGAAACGATTTTTTATTTTGACTACAAAAATAATTGCAAATCTGTCAAACCGAGACCAAAGATTGGTAGACAAAATGTTGTTGAATGAACTTCAGTCCGCCTGTTGCGTCAATGTTATGCGAAGCTTTTATTGACAATTGAACAGCATCTATAGTAATCCTACCTTAAGATTGTAACATTATTTTTAAATACCGACTCTTTATTATCAAAGGATATTAGCTTAATAACACAGTAATAAGTTCCATCAGGAACAGGTTTGTTTTTATAAGTTCCCATCCAATCATTTTTATAATCGGATGAATGATAAACTAAGCTTCCATATCGGTTATAAACATTGACCTCTAATTTTTTAAAACAAAAAGATCTGTACAATATCCAATAATCATTTATACCATCGCCATTGGGAGTGAATGCATTATTAAGTCTGATGCATTCTTCTATTGGCTTTCTCAACTTTAATGTAGTAGTGATCACACTATCACACCCAAGGCTGTTTACTAAAACACTTTGGTATATACCGGCGGCATCAATAACTGCACCAGATGGCAAAGTATATGTTTGCCCTGCATAAATTGAATCAAATTGATTTGTGTGGGCAGTGTCGTTTACGATAATGTGAATGGTATTGATAATACTGTCGCAGGTTGCCTGTTGATTTCTTATTGTGTCTTGGTATGTCCCTGTGCTGTTAACAGTTATTCCCGAAGACAATTGATAAGTTTGACCGGAACAGATTTTTGCATTAACAGTTATGTTAACACTGGCAGCACATTGACTACAGACTGGATACAGATCAACGCTATTAGGAAGTCCCCATCTGGGTATGTACGGACTGAAATTAATAAAATTTTCAATGAAGTTGCATGCTGTTCCTAATTGATCCGGCTGATCAATAATCGCAATATTGTCTGTATATTTTTCTACATAGATCTTATTATCCGGTCCAAGTTTTAAAGCACTAATAGGATATGAACTGGCAACAATAATTTGTGAATTTACAATTGCTGCAGATGAACCCAGCGATAAATTATATTGATAGAGATAATAGGATGAGCTAAGATATAATTTAGTGTTATCAGGAGAAAATTCAATCCCATAGCAAAAGACTGGCAAGACTATTATGTTAGATGCAACTCCGGTAGTTCTGTCAAAATCCAGCAATTTAGCCTCATCAGACAAATCACATGCTGTACATAATTTAGTTCCATCGTGAGAAAATTTTAAATAACCGCTATATTCCTCAGGAATTGTTGTGCCGGTAGTAGAAATTACAGGGTTAGGATCCAGGCCGGCAGCTGTTAAACTATACGCCAGTAAGTTACCAGTTATTCTTTCCTGTACAACTATCCAATAGTCTTTATTGTTTGCCTGTAATGTTGCAGTAAGCTTTTCAGTCATAGGTTTATGGATCGGAGAATTCTTTATAGTAACGGCACCGAGCCCTCCATCCAGCCTTATATCTACAATTGAGTAAAAGAATGTAGAATCTGTTGACACTATTGATTCATTTTCCGGCACTGTGAAAATGTAATAAATATTATTATCACAAGGCTTTGGTACAATTAATACACCTTGTGTAGCAGATGCCTGACTTCCTGATAAAAGCCCGATTCCATTTTGCATTGCTACATGATTACGGTTCCATACGGTATCTCCGTTTGTATAAAACAAGAGGTTGCCGTTGTTGTCGCAGATTGCTGAAGATGCTTCATATGAATGCATTGCTGAAGTTGTAGCTGTTGGCGGATTGGTATTGAAATTAATTCCCGCCTGGTCTCCGAAATACCAGATATTATTCCTGTTTTGTGAAAAACAATTGAGTAAATTAAAAAAGAAAATAAAAAATAATAAATACTTTTTCATTCCAATAATATAAATATTATAAAGGCAACAGTTTCTTTACCATAAATGAAGTTATCTTAAAACTGTAACGGCCCATTAAAAGTTACGCACAACGAAATGCATTGCCGCAGTACAGGAATAGATGCTGAGTCCGCCTGATGATGCTGCTTATTAAAGGAACGAATTTTTATTTTAACTGCAAAAGCTAATTGCAAATCCGCCCAAATTGCACAAAACCTTTTGTTATACGCCGCTATAGTAATTTCGATAATTCTTTTTCCGAAATTTCCATCGATTCTCCCTTGTCTAATAAAATTCCATCTTTGTTAATCAGAAAATAATATGGTATTGAAAAAATCCCCCACTTTTTGGATAAACTATTATTGTCAACACTTACAAGATCGCAGAAGTGAATCCACGGCAATGAATCATCGTGAATAGCCTTTAACCAATCTTCTTTGTTTTCATCTAGCGATACGGCTATCACAACAAATCCTTTATCCTTAAACTTTTTATAAAGTGAAATTAATTTAGGCATTTCTGCCCTACAAGGTCCGCACCAAGACGCCCAAAAATCGATTAAAACTACTTTTCCTTTTAGATCAGCTATGTTCAAAGGTCGTTTTAATGAATCCATAAGAATCATTTCCGGAAAACGTTTGCCACGCATTAAACTAGATTGTATTCTTAAAGCTGTAAAATGTTCAGCATATTGTTTTTGAATTGAGGTATCAAAGATTTTAAAAAGGATATCTAATCTTGTAGTATCATAATTTCTATTACTTAATAAAAGTTGATCTCCCCAAAAACCGTCGCCAGGACGTTTAGAAATGAAATTTCTAAGTTTTTCAAATGTCAATTCATTTTTTTGCTCCTGTGATAGCACTGAACTGTCAATGTGTTTCAAATCGGAGTATGTTTCATAAGCGAAGGAATCAGATTGAGGTGGCGGCATTTGAGCAAATGAATTACCAAAGACAAAAGTGAAAAGAATTGTAACTACATATTTCATAAAGTAACTTTTAGTGGCGTATAACGAAATGCATTGGCGCAGTACAGGATTGTTGCTGTGTCCGCCCGATGGCAATGCTTATTAAAGGAACGAAAAATTTATTTGAAATTAAATTTTAATTGCAAAAAGGTCAAGTCGAAACTGAAGAAAAATAGATAAAAAATGCTTGGCAAAGTTCCGCCTGCAAGCATGTTGGTTGCAATAGCATTATTTAGAGTAATGCTTGCAATTTGATTAATAAGTCTGGAAGAAAAGAAGTTTTGATTTCCCAAACGATTGCATAGTCAATTCCAAAATAATCATGAACTATACGATTTCAAAAACCTCGAATTCTGTGCCAATCAATCTCTGAGTATTTTTCTTTAAAATCTTCTGGTAAGCGATTTGCAGCTTCTCCAATTATCTCAAAATTTCTGATAACTGCGTCAATAGTTTTGCTGTCTTTAGTAAAATCGTCAAATGAAAGATTAGTAGTGTATTCAAGAATGTTATTACCACTATCAATTATATCTTCAATGAGAAGAATAGGCTCTCTTTTAGACATAAATAATTTCGGATTCAATGTTACGATAATATTTATGCTTTACGCCATTCTTAGATACCAAGTCAACACTTTTTTTAAGCTTCTTTTCAATCAAATCTGCTAGGTCTATAAATTCTATTCCAATTGGTTTACTGAAATCCACAATAATGTCGATATCGCTAGAAGGAGTAAAATCGTCACGAACTACAGATCCAAATAAACCAATAGAGCTAACGTTGTATTTGGCAATCAACTCCGGTTTTAACTGTGTAAGAATTTGTTTTATGGTATTCAAATCTGTCATAGTGCAAATATAACGAAAGTTTCAATTTGCTATTGCAACCAACGTCAGTTCGTCTAAGAACTTCGGTTCTACTTTCAAATATAAATTAATTAGAGCCGATTCTATACTCCGAAAAAAATACGTCATCCGCCCATAGCTTTAAAAAAGAGTTCTTCATTTTGAAGATAATACTGTTAAGTGATACCCATTTTCTTAAAAATAAAAAGGCAAGATCCTGCAGGAACTTAATGAGTATATTTTTGTCAATGATATTCATTATTCTACGTAGGTTGTAAACAGTAAACATAAACCCTACATCGGCACTGGCTCTTTTGATTCCTTTTTTTGTCATGATGTAATAAAATCCCCATTGCCGTTTAATGGTTCCATAAGGATGTTCTACAATAGACTGTCGTTTTTTATAAAGCTCAGTATTGGTTTCAATGTTTCGCTTGTTTGCTTCTATAAAAGGTGTATACTCACTCCTTTCTATTAAGCGAACTCTGTCGCTTCTGGTGCACAATGCTTTTACCGGACAGGTTTTGCAAGCATTTGTTTTATAATGTTTAACAAGATAATAATTGTTGTCTTTACCTTCTTTATACCAGGTACCATTCGTGTTTAGAATATGGTTTTGAGGGCAGGTATAATGATCACTATGTTCATCATATTTAAAATGTTCCATATTGTAATGCAGATCAGGAGCATTGGAAGCTACTGTGGGAATAGCCACCATTATTTCTATCCCAAGCTCTAAGGCTTTTTTGATCTCTATTCCAGCATGGTAGCCTTTATCATACAACGCAGTAAAACCTGTTGTCCCCAGGATTATTTTTGTTCTGCGAAGCATTCCGCTTAAGGCCCTGGTATCATTGGTATTGGTAACGTTATAATCAATGGGTAAATTATGTTTTGCATCTACAACCGTTTGCACATTATAAGCAATTTCGCTAATGTTGTTACGGGTCATCATTTGCCTGCTTTCAGGATCAGAAGTAGATACCTGGGTCTCACCTGACTGTTCTATTTGCCGGCTCATATCTTCATAACCCGTTTTTCTATATGTTTGTTTTTTTATTTCCTGCTCAATGATTTCCCGGTTGTCCTTATCTGCATCCGACAACGCTTTATTATATTCATCCAGTTTTGTACTGTCACCAGCCACAAGCGTACCGCCAATTAAATTAAAGTGCTTTGCAATACTAACCGTATGGCGAAACACTTTCCGAATGGCTTTTTCATTGTCTCTTCTGAAATTTGAGATGGTATTGTGGTCAGGAGCAAGCTCTTTCATTAACCACATTAACTCAATGTTACGTTTGCATTCTTTTTCTAACTGGCGACTGGACCGGATGTGGTTGAGATAACCATATACATACAGCTTCAGTAGATCTTTGGGATGATAGGCTGGGCGGCCTTCTTTTGAAGTCTTAATTACAAACTGAAAATCTGTAAGCTTGATACTTTCTATGAACAGGTCAATAATGCGTACCTCATTATTTTCATCAATGATCTGGTTAAGCGAATTGGGAAAAAGAATGCTTTGTGTTCGGTTTTTTCCTTCTATAAATTGCATAACTAAAGTTTCCTTTAAGCATACGCAATTATAATTAATATTATAAACAGAGGTGGATTGTTTTTAGACAGTCTGACGAACGGTATTGGCGCAGGACCGGAATAGATGCTGTGTCCCGCCCGGTGCCGATGCAAATTAGTGAACGAAAATTACAATTGAAATTTAATTTCAATTGCAAAATGGTCAACCCGAAACTGAAGAACAGTAAAGATTTAATGCTGAATTTACTTCCGCCCGCCCGTATTGCCGCCAATACCCATGTTAGCAGCAGCAGTTAATAGAAACCCTGATTATATACTTCCAGGTCATATTTTTATTGCTCTCATAATTGCTGTTAAACTGAGATAAAATTATTACCCCCTTTAGTCTATTCGCTTTAAATCATTTAGTAATATTTTTATTCAATAAATCTATCTGTGCTTGCTGGGCTTCCAGCATCTTCTTCATTTCAATGATGGTTGTTTTTAATTCGGTTATGGTTTCTTCATGTTTTTGCACTTCTTTTAAAAGCAATACAGAGAGCAGAGGATATTGCACTGCATCAGGTATCATTTTATCAGAAGTGCTTCCTTTTACAACATCTTTCTCCTTTGCAAAAGTGGCCAGTTCGGGAATAATTTCTGCTACATCTTCTGCTATCAATCCGAAATGCCTATCATTATCGGTATAAGAATCATATGAGACAGGTTTTAATTTGTAGATATTTGAAGTATTAATTTCAAGCGGTACAATATCTTTTTTGTATCGGCGGGAGGATGTGCTCCTTACAATCTGCCCTGTATTTAAAACTGTTAAGTTTGCGGCGTTGGCAGTAGTTCCTACAAATGCACCATAACAATAAAATTGTGTAACATTGGCATTACCCAGCACTATTTGGTTATTACCGGTTGCGGTTGCGCCGTTACCGATACAGGTGGTGTTGGAAAGATTAGAAAAACCTGAACCAGGTACGGAATTATAACCAAGAGCTGAGTTGCCACTACCGGTATAATTTTCAGCGAGTGAATTAAAGCCATTGGCGGTATTAAACACCCCGGTTGTAGTAGAAGTGGGATTATTATTATAAAGAGCGTAATCGCCAACAGCCACATTGCCAGTTGTATAATTGTTACCACCATTATTAAAAGCTTGTTTGCTTAATGTGTATGATCCAATTGCAACATTACTGGATGCAGTTGTGTTGCTAAAAAGGGCAGTTAGCCCCATAGCAGTATTGAATTGACCGATTGTATTGCCAGATAATGCTTTGTAGCCATTGGCTGTATTAAAAACTCCGGAAGTATTTGAAGACAATGCGGAAAAACCAATAGCGGTATTGGCACCTCCATTATTTAAATAAAGTGCGCCTTGGCCAATTGCAGTATTTTCTTCCCCGGTTGTATTGGTATAAAGTGCCGAATAACCTGTGGCTGTATTAGATTGCCCTGTGGTATTTGAAGAAAGTGCGGCACTCCCAACAGCAGTGTTTTCATGCCCGGTTGTATTCATTTGCAACGATGTATTGCCGACGGCTGTATTATTAACACCTGTTATAGGCGATATTGGATTGTTGTGAGTAAGGGAATAGCTTCCTATCGCCACATTTCCGGCAGTCCATTCAACACCGCCATTATTATAGTTCTGGTTAAATAATGAAGAATAACCAATTGCCACATTTTGTGATGCTGTTGTGTAGAATAGAGTGCTCCACTTCCACTGGCAATATTATAGCTTCCGGCAGTGTTAGAATAAAGCGCCCCCTACCCATTTGCATTATTATCAGTTCCTCCAGCATTTGAAAAAAGGGAGTTGGACCCCATGGCAGTATTATAAGAACCAGTATTGAAAGCAAGCGCCGCATAACCATTGGCAGTATTATCGAACCCACTAACATTTGTATATAAAGCGCCTTGTCCCGTTGCCGTATTACTTTGCCCGGATGTGTTGTAAAAAAGAGATTGCAAACCTATGGCCGTATTCTGAATGCCTGAAGTATTACTTAAAAGCGCCTGGTAGCCAACAGCCGTATTAGACATTCCTGTATTGTTTGCGGCATTAGGGGAACCCCGTAATGCTTCAAAACCAACTGCTACATTAAAATTGGTAAAGGGGGTAGCCGAATTATTTGTATAAAGCATTGCATTGGTTCCAATAGCTGTGGCGTTACTTCCCGACACATTACTGTACATGGTATTGTACCCGAAAGCACTGTTATTAAATCCATTGGTATTGGAATAAAGTGCCTGGTAACCACTGACACTGTTATTGCCCCCGGATAAGTTACTGGATAAAGTATGATCACCAAAAGCAGTATTTGCCTGGCCGGTAGTATTCGCCTGCCCTGCGCCTATGCCAAAAATATATTGGCACTGCTGGTGTCTATTGCTCCTGCCCATGAATTATTAACCCTGAAACGCAGGGGACGCAAGTCGGTGGTACCAATAAAATTAGTGGTTGCATTGATACCTGTATTGCCGGTAAGATTCCAACCATTACTACCTGCAATCTGCACCCAGGCACTTGCATTATAAAACCAAAAACTACTGCTTGTCGTGTCGTAAACGAGTAGTCCTTTTGCAGGATTGAAAATACCAATTCTCCCCACTGAAGATGTCCTGGGAACCAATATACCTTTTGTGAAGCTTTTTACATCCAGCATAGCACTGCTATGGGGAAGCGAACCATCAGTATTGATCGCCACACTTTGTGCATACACCCAAAAAGGGTTTATAATCGTAGTAGAAACGACAATTACAAAAAAAATAAATGACTTTTTCATATTCCTGGTTTTATAATTATAATGAATGTGAACCAATGCTTCGCTTATTTTTTACACAGTCAAAATGCTTATGTTTTTCATTCAGGGTTTTATAGTTATTGGAAAAGTGATTTATGTGTTAGAAGTTTTCAAAGATAATAACCGGGGTAAATTACCTGCAATGGCTGATTTCCCGATTAACTCATTTCCAAAAACCAAATAATTTAATAAGTAGAATGGAATGAATATTGAAAGCAGTATTTTGGAAGTAATTTTCATCAATTATAAATTTTGTTTGATGCTAACTAACCGACAGTAAGTTATTGATTTTAAGCTTAAAATTTCTGGAAATTTTAAGCTTAAAGACCTAAAGATGGATTTCGAAGTCAACTTCGATTCGGACGAAGCTAGAATTGCTGCTAATGTAGCCTTCCCCTTTTTATAGCTCTTATCTTCTCCAATAATCTATTGTTTTTAAATTTATTCTTTTGCAAGCTTAATTTTTTCTGTGAAAGAAGTAATGGCTTTCCACGTACTTGCATCTGTATCAAAAACAGAATTGATGCCTTGTTCCTCTGAAGGTGGGTCTGTCATGTACTCATCACCTTTGCTCCACCAGTAATCATCCGGAGCACGCCTGCCGCTGCCTGAAAAGCCCCAAAAATTGCAACCTCCAATAGCACCTCCTTTAAGACGGCTTTTATTCCACAGCGAGAATATCAGTCTAAAGTATTTATCCCTTAGATCTGTTGCTGTTAACGGATCAAATGATTGTTTATCTCTCGGCAACCCGAACTCTTCTATCACCAATGGTTTTTTTAAAAGGTTGGCCACGTGGATATGGTCGTTTACATAGGTTGCTGTTTTTTGTCGAATGGCATCATAACTTTTTCCGATCGATGTATCGCTGAACCATCCCCAGTTCTTTGGCCAGATATGAATGGTGAGGTAATCAATATTTTTTATGGACTGTGATCGTTCAAATATTTTTAGGTTCTCGCTTCCGATAGAACCTTCATTGCCGATGGTTATTAGGTGAACTGCATCCATTGATCTTATCAGTGCTGAGGCAACTGCAATCCATTTTTCCCAATGCGGAACGGCAGGTAGGCGCATTGGCCTTGGTTCATTGGCAAGTTCCCAGGCCATGATGGCTGGATCTTCATTGTAGGCCTTTTTATTGATGCTGTTTGTTCTGCCAACAATTAATTTTACCTGCTCATAATAGGCATTCATGCAAGGGGCGCATGTATAGAACTGGCTTACGATATCGCGGTTCTCATCCCAGGTTAATTTTCTGCGCATGATGCTATCGGGCAACAAACCATTCCAGTTCAGGTATTGTAAAAAACCGCCCGACCACTCCCAATTATTACTTAAAAAGAGCACTGCTTTCATATTCCGTTTGCCCATTTCAACCAATAAGAAATCGAGCCCGCTGAGTAAGGCTGTATCAAATAAGCCTTGTTGCGGTTGAAGAGAAGGCGATACCCGGCTTACGCCATTTACTTTTCCGCTTCCTTCTACACCCGCCATTACTCGTAAATTATTAATACCCTTTGCATGAAGGAAATCAAGTTCGGCCGTTAGTCTTTTTCTTCCATGCGCAGGATCTTCGACAAGTGCCAATAAGCCACCATACCAGTAATTGGCACCTATATAATAATAAGGCTTATTGTTCAGCATGAACTGCCGGCCCTTCACGCTTACAAAAGAAGATTGTGCATTTAGCTGCGGCAAGGCAAAAATGAGGGCGATGACAAAAACAATGAAATTTTTCTCGGACATACAGTGATTTTATATTGGTTAGTGCAAAAGTATTTTTAAAAAATGGATAATAATCTTATGCAGGTTTTTCGAATTAAAATATTCACCAACATTTTTTGTCGTTGCCTTGAGTAACAGAAAGTGAGAAAAACCTATCGGCCGCCCAAGGCCAGAATTAAAGTAAGCCTTTGTCGTTTGATCTGCCCCGTGGAAGAATAGCAAAAATTTGTTCAAAGGATAATCGTTTTCCGCATGGGAAAAAGTTTGTAGGTATTGGCGTTACGCCCAACATTTCTTACAATAAAACTGTTAATGACCTACATCATAATGAAACCGCCTTACTTAAAACCCAGGCACTTTTATAAGATCATTACCAAAAGGAAACCTGGGCCGCTAAGCCTCAAATGAACGCGCCTCGGCGGTGAAACCTTTTATACAATAATTCTAAAAAATATCATTCTCAGGAACAGTAACATCAACCTGATCTTTCAACGCTGCTTTGGCAAGCCTTCTTTTCCTGATCCTTCGGTATCTTGTCACCATGTTACACTGGATATTACCAGGTTCGCCAGCATCTTATCGTCACCTTTATTGTTTGCAGTAACGAATGCCACTATTTCCATTCTACTTTCTCTGGTTATAAGGTTAGCTCGGTTATGCAGCAATCCATCTATCACGGATTGTTCACCAGGATTGAGGTTGAAAAGTCGGGGATATTAAGCAGGAGATTTTTTGGCAAATTCAAAAATGATTGTATTGTAATATACCTGCAATACTGATTCTATCGTTACATCCAACAGTTTCTTTAAGCCTGGTAATCTACCTACTGTTTATTTTTTCTTTAATCCTGCATTTACGGCCAGTGCAGTGATAGCATGCAATACCAATTCAGATTGCCCATCTTTTCTATTTTTTGGCTGAATATTGCCCATGATCATAACCGGTGCCAATGGCAGTATTGCTGTAAGGTTTTGTTACGATCGGGGTGAATATTTTCCCCTTGGTAAACCCGGATGGCTTGTTAACCAACAGGCCGTAGCTTCTTCCAGGTCGGAATTTGGTGGGCTTAGCTGGCATTTCAGTAATGGATAAGATTATACCGGTTAGATTTGTTTCTGTCGGTTCATCCCCAATAATTACCGAAATCATTGTTTTCTTATTGATCACAACGGCCTCTTTGTAGATGTTAGCCGTGGCATTCGTCTCAAAAAAATCTGTTTTGGGGATATAGCAGATGACCCTAATTGGTCTTCTTTGATCTCAACATTTACGATAATATCCTGTTTGATATTCGTCATTTAAATGTCTTAATTATTTTCCTGCAAAAAAAATTTAGTACAATATAAATAATATTTATTTCGCTTGTTTATGTAGTAATACGTGTTTTATTTGCAGTTCGTAGCAGGGTATTCGAGGTGGTTTCTGAAAGGAGCTATTTTTTATACAGCGATCAAAATCACAGCAGTATTTCAAAATAAAAAAAGGAAACGTTTTCGGCTTCCTTTGGTAGTGTTAAAATCTTTTTTAGCAATGTAGCACTAAGAATAAAAGCTGCTTTCAAAATATTATTGAATGATGTCTTTCAACCCCGGTTTAACTTTTTCAATTCCTTTATGCGTTATGCGAATCACAAGTGTATCTTCCTGGTTTATTAAAACGAGTTCTTCTTCTTCGAGTAATTGCAGATGCTGTTGAATGATACTCCAATCCTGGAACTGGCGAAGTATAATCTCCCTCGGGCGGCACTTGTAAGAATCCGGTTGCGGATCGTCTTTAGAGATGCTATAAATAGTTTGCAAGGTCTTGTAATGGGCTTCCATGCGATAAATGTATTTAAAAATCAGTTATTAAAAAAAATCTCAAATAAATAAAGTTTTTGGAGTTACGGGAATTTTACCCATTGCCTGGCAGCAATGTTTAAGATCATATAAAGCTTCAATAATTCATACAAAAGTGCAGGATAGAGGAAAAGCCCCATGGATGCGGCATTTACTTAATTCCAGGTGCAAATTACGGGACTGCAGATTTTTCTTTTTGATGAAATAAGCCTATGCAGTACCCTTTTTGTAGTAGTTCATAAAAAGATATTCACATCCTTTGACGAGGTTGTTGACAAGAATCTCGGTATGAATTTTAATTTTTTGATAAATTGAACCGGCTCAAAATACTCAACCCATGAAATTTTATTCAGGACAAACAGTTATGCTTTTAGATACCGAATATAAACCTGCAGGAACTGCGGTGATCTGTAAGTATGAAGAAGCGTTGCACAGGTATGAAGTTGAATACAGATATCCCGGCAATGAGGCAACGAATAATATTTTTGTTCCGGAAGAACGGCTGATAATTGCGGAGTAGGTTATTAGTTGATTGGTTTATTTATAGGCTAAGTAACTGGATGTTGGATCATTTCCAACTTCATCAATTCTATTAATTTTATCAACACTAATTCGTGTAACGATTGACCAGTTTATCAGTTGATTAAGTTAACGGGTTTTGTATCATCTTCAACTATATCAACTTTATTGTCTTCGTAAAACAATTACATCTTTTATTGGTTAGGTAATTTACTTATTTATTAAATTACTAAGGGTTGGGTCAATCTCCACATTATCATCGTCGCCAACTCTGTTAACTTAATTAATTTTATTAACGCTACTGCCCTGAGAATTAAAGATTATTTTTTCTTCCCCGCATTTTTGATTGCCGCAAATGGCCCGTACTTATGTTGCACTTCTGTAAAATTATCTACATAAGGACCGAAAGGATGATCAAAGGGTTTACTTGAAATGTCTGGCCAATCGTTTGCGTATTTTTTTTGTGGCCTCGGTTGTGTATTTATGTAAGCAGCCAGGTCCCATGATTCTTCATCTGTTAAAGCTATATCATCTGCATCATGGTCGTTATCGGCTGTGTAGGGCATGTTGTGCCTGATATAACCTGCCAATCGACTGAGTCGAAATAGCCCCGCGCTGGTATTATAACTATGCTCACCCCATAAAGGAGGGTACTTATACGCATTACCTTCAGCGGTAAGCACCCCTTCGCCATTTAAAGTATGACAGCGCTGGCATTTTTGTGCATATATAAGTTTTCCGGTCTCGGGATCTGCAGACCTCTCAAGCAAAGGCAAATCTGGAATGCCTGAACCTACCGTTCTTTTATTTTTAGGAACGTTTTTTCCAAGCCATCGTATATATGCATAGATTGCCTGCATTTCCCTGCTGTTACTGTCCAGACTAACCCCATTAAGGCTTCTTTCAAAACAATCATTCACCCTTTTATAGATTGTTTCTATGCGGCCGCTCCGTGCCCTGAATTTTGGATAATTTGAATAGACTGCGCTGTAATTATTACCGAGGAAACGGGTACCCGCATCTAAATGGCAATTTTCGCAATTCATGCCATTGCTGATGGAAGCGACGCTGCCCTTTGGGCCTAGATATACAGCAGTATTTACGATCAGGTCTTTACCATATCGTATGAGATCATCTTCCGGGCTTTGAGACAGGCGATTGATATCGGGTATATCCCACTCAATACCATTCTCCGTTTCCGGCGAAGGTTTAATTTTTCTGAAATCTGACGGTATCAGTACAATGGCCATTATAATTACAAACGCCATCGCTACCAATATCCACCAGTATGATTTGAGCAATTGCATTTATTGATTATCAGACTGCGCAATAGGCACAACCTTTTTCCTGCGCCCTGCCCACAGCCCATACACCCGATGGCATCACTGCAACACCAGGCAGCAAACCTTTAACCCATTCAGCTTTTACATCGGCGGCTTCCATTTTCATCATATCGGCTACTACTGAACTGAAAACTGTCATCGCCATATTGCAAACACAAAACAGCACGCCGCTTTCCTGCAATTCATTTATACCGATCTGCACATTGCCAACACCTGGAATTTTAAAATCGCCCGGTTTTGGTTTCCAGAATGGATTGCGGGTTGCAGGTTTTTTGGTCAGGGGATCGCTTGCTTTAAATACTTCACCAAAATTATACTTTGCCCACAAATTGTCTTCCATTGCGTAAGGTATTGCTTCATGTCTTAAAATAACTACTACGCCGCAATCTTTTTCTGGCGTACCAGTTGCCGCATTCGTCATTAAAAATACTTTCGGCCAGGCAAAAGGAAACAGGCCTTTTGGTTCGGTAACGTCAAATACCATTTTATGTTTTCCTTTGACTTTATTGAACCATTCATCGGGGCCGGGATCAGCGGAATTATTTAATGAGCCAGCCTGCAACTGCTGAAATGGGCTAATAACACTTGCAATACCCAATGCTGCTGTACCAGTAGCAATTGTTTGCAGGAACTTACGACGTGGAGACGCATCGTTCGTCTGTATCTTTTTCATAAATAAAATTTGCTATAAAATTATTGATATGGAATGAAAATGTCAATAGTACAAATAGCATAGTTACGCACATTGTTTGGTTAGTCTGAGAGGCGTTTATTCATCGTTTAAAGATTTAAGTGTTTAAAACGTTGTTACTCAACGGGCATTACTAGTATTGGAAAGAAAATGATGTTTCCGCCGTAGAGGCATTTTTTTATAGAATGGATACAATACGATTTTTTAACTGCACCAGTAGGATCCAAATGAATTAAATGATACTTCTACTGGAGTTATTTTCATTCATCGCAACATCTTTCCAACTTCCCCGCAACAAAATATCAAAAACTTTGTGCGATCCTCAGCGAAGGCGTAACGCCTTAAAAAAAATTATTAAAATAAATGGTTGGTTCTATTTTTGTTGTTCCACCCATGAACGACTACCTGCCCAATCCAGGTTTGAAAGTATTTTTATCATAATAATCCCCTCGCCGTTTAATAAGATACCCGAGGGAAAAATACGGGTAGCGGTTTCCAAATGATTTAACCTCATTGTTCTTTAGCGAACCACGCCCATAGCTAATGGCTAGAAATGTGTTCCTGTATGCTTCCAGTTTGCCATTATCGTTTGTTAAAAACAGGAAATTTCTTTCTCCGGAAACACTGTATTCTCGCCTTACCAGGTTAGCGTTGGCAACGATCGTGAGGCCTAAACTTATAGATGGTACAAAGTAATTCTTATAATTCCGGATGTCGGTGGATACTCTTAGAGAAAGCATATCATTACCACCTGTATAGCCATTCAGTGCTGAGGCTGAAATGCCTGGGTTCTTTTTATGATGCATAGTTCCATCACTGGCTTTTATCTAGTTCCTGTTGTATTTTCTTTTACTATCTTGATAAGGAGTTGCGTTGTACCATTTTTTGTCGCCTTCGCAGTTTTATCATCAACTGAATTACTATCACCAGTATTTATTGACGAAAATGATGATACAATCATATTAACGGGATTGTTTGCTGTGCTTGTTTTTACCAGCGCGGGTTGTTGCTTTTTTGCGATGATCCAGGGTAAGATAAAGCTTATCAACAAAACGGCAGCTGCTACCCAATACCAGAATTTCTTTTTACTCCGGGGTTTATCCTCCAGTCTTGCCTGTAATTTATCCCAGGCAATTTTTTATCATGCGGGGAGTTCGGCCGGGATAGATTCGAGTTCATCCAGCCGGATCCTCCGGGAGCGATCGTTATTTTGATTGTCGTTTGACATATTCGTTTCCTTTTGCTAATAACAATTTTTGTAATAAACTCTTTGCTTTCGATAATTGCGATTTGGATGTTCCTTCGGCTATGCCCAGCAGTGCGGGGATCTCTTTGTGAGCCATTCCTTCAATAGAATACAGGTTAAAAACCCTGCGGTATCCGACTGGAAGTTGCACAAGCAGGTTGAATATTTCTCCGGCATATAAATTGTCCGGTGCATCTGCTTCCAATATAAGGTCAGTTGCGGCCGATTCTGATACAATGCTGAACACATTCTTTTTGCGTAACTGCATCAGGCATTCATTGATCATGATATTTTTCAACCAGGCGAAAAGCGCAGCTTTCCCCTGGTAATTAAAAACCGGCAGCTTTTTAAAGAACTTGTAAAACCGATCCTGCAATCTCTCTTCAGCATCTCCCTGATTTTTTACATACCTGCGGCATAGCATCATCATGCCACCAGATAATTTTTCGAAGAGGCATTGTTGTGCCGCCATACTTTCCTGCTTTGCTTCTTTGATCAGTTCTTAAAAATTCATGTGAACCAAAATACGTTGCTGGTTTTAGAAATAAAAATGCTGGATGCAAAGAAAAGGTTGCCTGCCTGCAGATCTTTTCTTAATATATCAACAAGTACCCATAACCCAATTAGCAAAAATGTTACTTTGTAAATTATTAACAAGTTGACACCTGTTATTTTAATAATATTGTACCTGACATTAAAAATGCAAAAATTTCGGCATAATATAAATCGGTTTTTGACGCTTATCATTGCATTGCAGATACTCAACATGAGTATAGATTCTGCAACGGTAGAATTTGCCCGGCAACCTGGCCAGGTTGATAATTTTAATTATATGGATACTTTCGTTGAATATGTTGCGGAAGTGATTTTAAAGCACGACAATGCAATTCCTGAGTCCGGTAACCGCCAGCAAAAAGATATGCAACAACACAAGCATATCCAGATCGCCGTTCAGAAAATTGAATCTTCACTGCAAATACTACCAATGTCTGTTTGCCTCGTTTTTCCGAGGAACAATGAAGATAAATATGCCTATCAATTCGTCAAAGAGATCAATCCGCCTCCTCCCAAAGCCTGATCCAAAGCAGCTATTATTTTAAGAGCCCAACTGGCTTTTATTCGTTAAAATTTCATTTAAATATTCATCATGAATTTAAATTTATGCCGGCAATGCCGACTGGCAGTGATATCATTATTACTGCTCCAAACATCCATAGCAACTGCCCAACAGGATACGCTTAAAATTACTGCGGCGGGGAGTGAAAAAATCTTCCTGCAGAATAATCTATCAATACTCGCAGCCAACTACAACATAGATGCCAACCAGGCACTGATCCGCCAGGCGAAAAGCTGGGACAACCCAATGATTTCTACCGACCAGAATATTTATGACAGGCAGGATGGATTTTTCCAACATGGGCAAACAGCCGGCCAGGTATTTGTCCAGGTATCTGAACTTATCCGTACTGCGGGCAAACGCAATAAACTTGCCCAGCTTGCAACGGATAATACAAGTATCTCGGTTGCCCAATTTGATGACCTTGTGCGAACATTGCGCAACGTCTTATTTGGAGATCTTATTGAAATAGATCACCAGCTTAAAATAAAGCGGGTTTATGATGCGGAGATCAATGAGCTGCAAAAACTGGTGACTGGTATGGACGAGCAGTTGCGTAACGGGAATATTTCGGAGAAAGAGGATATACGTATTAAGGCATTGCTATTCAGTTTGCAAAATGAATTGGTGAACGCGGATACACAACTGATCATCCTTCAAAGTGAAGTACGTTTTTTATTGAACAAAAAGGACAGCAGCTTTATACTGCCGGTATTTCACTATTACCTTCCTGATTTGATCGGTGCAAGCCTTCCGTCTGAACCTGTATTGTTAAAGATGGCTGACAGCAGCAGGCCCGACCTGGCTATTGCACGTACACAACTGGGCTATCAAAAGCACAATCTTGTTTACCAAAAAGCCTTGGCTAAAGCAGATATTACGGTGGGAACAGAATACGACCAGCATAGTAGTTATGCACCCGATTATGTTGGATTAGCTGTTTCCTTTCCTTTAAACATAATTAACAGGAATAAAGGAAATATTAGCGCTGCCGGTTTTGCCGTCAAGCAACAAGAGGCGCTGCTTGACCTTCAATTTTCCAAAGTTGAAAATGATATTTTCTCGGCAGTTAAACGGGTTAGATTTTTCCAGCAGGTAAATAATCTGGAACAGCTTGAGTTTTCCAGACGCTATGATATTGTTTTTCAAAATATGCTGAAGAGTTACCAACAGCGTCAAATAAGCTTGTTGGAGTTTATTGATTTTGCTGATGCCTACAAGGATACCAGGTTAAAATTACTTGAACAACATACCGGGCTTATAAAAGCTATTGCCGATCTGAATTATGAAGCGGGCAGAGATGTTGTGATCTTAAACAATTAAAACTATTCAAATGAAGTACGCATATATAGCACTTTATATTTTTTTTGCAACACCGCTTTATTCCTGTAAAGAGAATATGCCGGTATCTGCTGAAGTGAAAGCACCACTTGTAACGGATTCGTTGGCAAAAATAATCACCATCGACACCGTAAAAAATGAGCCGATTGAAGGCCAGTTGTCATTGAGTGGCGAAGTAAGTTATGATGATAACAAAGTAGTAAGGGTGTTCCCGAATGCAAGCGGGCAGGTTGTTAAGGTAAATGTGTCACTTGGCGACCATGTGCACCGGGGACAAACACTTGCTGTAATTAAAAGTGCGGATGTTGCAGGAAATTACGCAGACCTGGTTGCCGCCAATAATGACGCAGCCATCGCAAAAAAAGAACTCGATAATGCGGAGCAGTTATACAAAAATGGCATTAACAGTGAGAAGGAACTTGTGCAAGCCAGGTTGCAGTATGAGAAGGCGATGGCAGCGGTGAATAAAATTAAGTCTTCTATCAGTATCAATGGTGGTGGTAACACAGATGAAACAGGAACTTATATTATTACTGCACCAATGGATGGCTTTATTGTTGACAAGAACCTCAATGCTGGAAGTTTTATAAGGAATGATAATGGTCAGAACCTGTTTACAATATCCGGAATGCAGGATGTATGGGTATGGGCAAATGTTTTTGAAACAGACATTGAAAAAGTAAAAGAAGGATACCCGGCAGATGTAAGTACGCTGGCTTATCCCGGTAAAATCTTTCATGGCAAGATAGACCAGGTGAATGCGGTGCTTGATCCGTTGAGTAAGGCAATGAAAATAAAAATTGTTTTGCCCAATGCCGGTATGTTATTGAAGCCACAGATGTTTACCAAAGTGATCATTGCAGAAAAGGAATCGGCAACAGCATTGAGTGTTCCCGGCACTGCACTTGTTTTCAATGGGGGTAAAAATTATGTATTGGTATATCAAGATGCTTATCATGTTTCTATTCGGGAAGTAGAACCACTGAAAGTTGTTGGTGAAAAAACATACATCGCCAGTGGATTGTCTGCAGGCGAAAAGATCATAAGCCGGAACCAGATACTACTCTACAATTCACTCAATGGCGATTAACGATCATTCTTTCACCAACTAAAAAAAATTACCGTGGTTAAAATAATTAAGAATATCATTCATTTCTCCTTACGTCACCGGTACCTCGTTTTTTTTCTGACGGCTGTGCTTGTGGTTATTGGTATATGGTGTTATAAGAATACGGCCATCGAAACTTTCCCGGATGTTACAAATACCCAGATCATCATCATTGCCCAATGGCCCGGGAGAAGTGCCGAAGAAGTAGAAAAGTTTATAACAGTACCGCTGGAAGTGGCGCTGAATTCTGTTCAAAAAAAAATAAACCTGAGAACAACTTCATCATTTGGGTTAAGTTATGTTCGACTCATATTTGATGATGACGTTGACGATGCTTTTGCCCGGCAACAGGTAATGAGCCGGCTTGGGAACGCAGAACTGCCGGAAGGCATCGTGCCGGAAGTTGAACCTCCTTATGGCCCTACGGGTGAGGTATATCGTTATACCTTAACAGGCAACAAATATTCTATACGTGATCTTACCACATTGCAGGATTGGGTATTGGACAGGCAATTCAAAAGTGTACAAGGCGTAGCCGATGTGAACAGTTTTGGCGGCGAAGAAAAGACTTTTGAAATAACCGTCAATCCTAACCAGCTAAATCAATATAACCTCAGTTCACTGGACGTGTATGCAGCCGTTTCAAAAAGCAACCTCAATGTTGGCGGCGATGTGATCGAAAGAAATGGGCAGGCATTTGTTGTAAGAGGGATCGGTTTGCTGAACAATGTAAGTGATATAGAAAACATCATAATTAATAATATCAACGGAGTACCCATACTGGTAAAGAATATCGGAACAGTAATAGAGGCCGGAAAGCCCAGGCTGGGACAGGTTTCGAGAGATTTTGACAAAGACGTAATTGAAGGCATCGTTGTTATCAGGAAAGGGGAAAACCCTAAGGAAGCCCTCGACAGGATTCATGAAAAAGTAAAAGAGCTGAATGAAAACATTTTACCAAGGGGAGTTAAGATTAATACATTTTATGATCGTACAGATTTAATGGATTTCGCAACAGATACGGTTATACATAATTTATTGGAAGGCATTATTCTTGTTACCGTGATTGTGTTTCTTTTTATGGCCGACTGGCGCACTACCGTTACAGTAAGTATTATCATTCCGCTGTCGTTGTTATTTGCTTTTATCTGCATGCGGTTAAAGGGGATGTCGGCAAACTTACTTAGCATGGGCGCTATCGATTTTGGTATCATCATCGATGGGGCTGTGGTTATGGTTGAAGGCCTTTTTGTTGCGCTCGACCAAAAAGCAAGAGAAGTTGGTATGGAAAAATTTAACAAACTCGCCAAACTCGGCTTATTCAAACAAAAAGGAACGGAGATGGGTAAGGCCATATTCTTTTCAAAATTGATCATCATCACCTGCCTGATCCCAATTTTTGCTTTTCAAAAAGTGGAAGGCAAAATGTTTTCTCCTTTGGCCTATACACTGGGGTTCGCCTTACTGGGAGCATTGCTGCTAACGCTAACGTTGGTGCCGGCGCTGTCTAGTATTTTGCTGAAAAAGAATGTGCGGGAAAAGCACAATCCCGTGGTAATTTTCTTCGAGAAAGGCGTGGCAACCCTGTTTAAGGTCACTTACCAGTATAAAAAAGCTGCCATATTAATTGCAATGGTTGTAATGGCCCTGAGTTTTTTGTCGGCAAGGCTGTTGGGAACAGAATTTCTTCCTCAACTCAATGAAGGGGCATTGTGGGTAGAAGCCGAATTACCGATGAGTGTGAGCCTGCCGGAAGCCAACGATATCAGCAATAAGATGGTGCAGGTGCTGCATAATTTTGCAGAAGTAAAGCAAACCATGGCACAGGTAGGCCGCACCAATGATGGAACGGACCCCAAAGGATTTTACAACGTGCAGATACAGGTAGACCTGTTGCCGGAGAATAAGTGGAAACGAAAAATTACTGAAGATCAACTAATAGACGAAATGGATAAGCAGTTGCGTAAGTACCCCGGCACCGTATTCAATTATTCCCAACCTATCCGGGATAATGTGGAAGAAGCTGTAGCCGGCGTTAATGCTTCGCTGGCTGTAAAGATCTTTGGAACCGATTTTAGCGCACTTGATAAAGCAGCAGATGAGGTTTATAACCAGTTAAAAACAGTTAAGGGAATCGAAGACCTTGGTGTATTAAGAAACCTGGGCCAACCGGAATTCAGGATAGAACTTGATCAGGAGAAAATGGCTATGTATGGTGTTACGATGGCAGATGCGCAAAGCGTCATAGAAATGGCCATAGGCGGAAAAGCCGCCACGCAGCTATATGAAGGTGAAAAAAAGTTTGATGTCAGGATCAGGTATGAAAAGCCCTATCGTGCCGACCAGGAGGCAATTGAAAACCTGATGATGCCTGGCAAAGACAATTCTAAGATACCGTTGAAAGAAATTGCAGACATTAAAACCATCACCGGGCCAGCGTTTATTTACAGGGATAACAACCTGCGGTACATTGCTGTAAAATTCTCTGTAAGAGGCCGCGACCTTGGCAGCACCATTGCTGAGGCACAGGAAAAAGTAAACCATTATGTTCATTTGCCCCGGGGTTATTACTCCACATGGAACGGTGAATTTGAAAACCAGGTGCGGGCATCCAAAACGCTTTCGCAGGTAGTGCCCATTTGTTTATTGGTGATCTTTCTGATTCTATTTGTAACGTTTAATAACGTTAAAGATGCATTGCTGACGATCTTAAATGTTCCATTTGCTTTAATTGGTGGAATTCTCGCACTTCATGTAACGGGAATTAATTTTAGCATCAGTGCCGGTATTGGATTTATCGCGTTATTCGGCGTTTGTATACAGAACGGTGTAATACTCATAAGCATATTCCGGAAAAACCTACAGGAAAAAATGCATATTGATAAGGCTATTTATGAAGGTGTTATTTCCAGGGTAAGGCCGGTAATCATGACAGCGATCATGGCTGCAATCGGATTGATACCCGCAGCTATTTCCCACGGCATTGGCAGCGAAACACAAAAGCCTTTAGCCGTTGTTGTTATTGGTGGTTTGATAACCTCTACTATTCTTACGCTGTTATTATTACCGGTGATCTATTCACTTGTTTACCAATTCATGCACAAAAGAACAAGCCGGGGAATATTACATAAAGTCGGTGTAGTAAGTAAATTGGAACCTCCCAATAGATAATAAACTAAAACTTTTCTCCCCATTATCAGCATCAGTTGTTCACTATTCCGAAAGGGGTAGTGAACTTTTTTTCATTAACAAATTTTTAATATCCACGGATTAAATTTTTTTGATAAAGCAAAGTCTACTAAATAAGAATCACTAAACCTTAAAAATAAATAAAAATGAAAAAACTTATACAAACCATCCAGAAGTTTTTTAGTGTAGATGAAAGCTATTCAATTTTAAACAGCAATGTTTAACGGAACAATTATAAAATCATTCATCTTAAAAATAACCAAAATGAAAAAGTTAATCGAATCACTTCAAAAGTTTTTCAGTGTTGATGAAAGTTATTCAATACTTGATAGCAACTTATAATAAGGCTTACTCTTTGAAGGGGTACATTTGGATAATAACGTTCAGCATTTTTGCCGGGCGTTTTTTGTTTTGCCGCGAAGATGCTAAAACGCAAAGCACAAGGAATAAAAAATAGCTTTTGTGAGACTTTCAGCCTTCGTGTGTTGGTTGCAAAATAAAAAACTTAAAACAACGATAGTTGCTCAGGCCCGGGTGTACGAATTCGATTTTTTTTAAGATTCAACCGGTCAATAGGGTTTTGTATCCTATATATTTCCGTTGGCTGATACCTGGATGCGATGATGATATTGGTATTGCCTGCATGTTTATCAAATAATTGCTGTACAAGTTCCGGCGAGTTATTATCCCTTGACAGATGTGAGAGGAAAAGATGCGTCATAAACGACGGTTTATAACGAATAAAAATTTCCAGTGCCTGTGTATTTGAAAGGTGCCCGTTGCCACCACGTATCCGGTTCTTGAGGTGATAAGGGTAGCGTCCGTTCTCCAATAAGGTTTCATCATAATTAGCTTCCAGGTAAGCAGCATGGCATTGACTGAAATGTTTGATCAGCCTGTCGCAGGGTTTACCGATATCTGTAAATACGCCAACATTGATTCCCTTGCAGGTTATAATAAAACTATGCGGATCGGCTGCATCATGAAATTTTGGAAAAGCCGTAATCGTAAGATTGCCAATGCTCACCGGCTCATTTTCTGTGAAATGTTGTACGAGTTCTTTTTGTATGTTGATGCTGCTATGCCTGGAAGTATTGCTACTGATCAGCACCGGTAACTGGTATTTCGCTGCAAGTACCTGCAAACCTTTTATATGATCAATATGCTCGTGGGAAATAAAGATCGCTTTTACCAAATTCATCGAAAGGCCAAGAACGCTCATTCTTTTTTCTGTTTCACGGCAGGAAAGGCCAACGTCGACCAATACGGCTTCAGTATCATTGCCTATATAATAACAATTACCGTTACTGCCCGAATTTAAAGATGTAGTGATTAATGACATTGAAGCACAAAGAAAGAGTTTTTTCTTCCGCAAAGGCGCGAAGTTGCCAAGTATATATTCATTGCATCCTATTTTTGCTGCGCCTTTGCAGTTAAGTTGGAATCATGATCTTCGACTCAACCATCCCTTCTATATCATAGATATCAAAATTTGCCTTTCCCTGGAAAAGCAGGTTTAGCCTTTGTTGTGTACTGATAATGCCGAAGCCTTCTTTATTACTTCCATCGTACACATCCAGGATACCGGTGTTTTGAACAATGAGTTCAAGATTGCCATTATTAAAATGCGAAATGATCCTGATAATGCCACCTGATATCTGCTTGCTGATACCATGCTTGATTGCATTTTCAACCAATGTTTGCAACATCATCGGTGGTATCGGTTGGCCAAGGGTATCTTCACTTACCTCCAGCTCTATCTGCAGTCTCTCTTCAAAACGCATGTGTTCCAATGCCAGGTAATCTTTTACAATATCAAGTTCCTGCCGTAAAGGAACGGTTTCCATTTTTTCAACCTGCATACTGCTGCGCAATATATTACTGAGCTGTGTGATGGCCTGCCTTGCACGTTCCGGGTTCTCATCAACCAATGCCCTTATGCTGTTATGCGCATTGAAAATAAAATGCGGATTGATATGCGATTTGATCGTTTTTAACTCGAGCGATTTCACTGTTGCTTCCAGCCTTAATTTATCTAACTGATCATTCCGGTTCTTATTCATATAATGCCACACGAGGTAGATCAACAGCCAAAGTGCAATGAGAATAAAAGTGATAAGAATGCCCCAGAAATCCATTCCTTTTCTCGGCTCTTCATATTTCCATTGAGACTTTGCATTCCTGTACCAGCCTGTAGATTTTTTTATTTTGCTGAATGCTGTATACTTTACTGAATCTACTTTGTTGTTGATCTCGAATTCGTAATAACTGGTGCCGTTAACGTTGAGTTCCTTCTCCATATCAATGGCTTTGGTCTTTCGCTCACTGCGGTTGTATTTTTCAAACGACCATCCTGAAACTTCGCTGGCCAGCTTTGAACTATAGTATGCCAGCAGGCCTACAGATATGGTGCTGATCAAAAACATATTGAATACCCTGGTGAAAGAAAACCTCATCCATTGAATGCGCTTTAATACAAGCCGAAGCAGGTGTGTGTAGCCAACGCACACAATGAAATCTATCATCAAGGCGATAAAAAAAAGATTTCTTTTGGGTTCCGGGCTCAGATAATAGTCACTTGCAAACTGGTAGGCAAAGAAAAGATTGATCAGTGCCCAGCCTCCCCAACCCGCTAACTGGCAAAGCCAATATCTCCCCGAAGTTTTAAACATAGTATGAAAGTACTTAGTTTTATGCTTCAAAATAAGGCATTTTTATTAATGGTGAAATGCTGTTGTAAGAGGTGGTTCTGTGATTCCCGTTGCGACGACGTATCTGTATGGCAGATTACAACTGTTGAGCATTTGACACAATGCTAAAATCTCTTCCTTACTCGTATTTATCGTGCAATAAGTTAAATATCAGACATAATAGTTTTGAAAGGACTTCGATATTTTTATATGCTTATTTTTGCCGCATGAAGATTTTATTGCTGCTTATATCATCTTGCATATTCTTTATAGGTCCTGTTAAAAGTGGTTGTGTGGTTGAGCATGTGAATATAGGTATCAACATTCATCAGGATCGTAATGCTGTTAATGATTTAGCGGCTGATCACCTGTACATAATTCCAACAGCCCATATTTTATATACAGCCGTACAGGCAGATAATAATACTCTACAAAGGCAACTTTCTACCGGAAAATATTTTACATTTTCCATTGCGGTATCTTTTTTACCTATAGTAATCAATAAAAATTTTACTGAACGGTCTTCATATTATAAAAAGATCGGGTTAAAACTGATTTTCCCCAAACACTATTTCTGGTAATACCTTCTTTTTTATCATAATATTAATATAGTTGTTGTTTTAATTACAGCAATTTTTTCGGCTGCCTGCAACTGGCGGGTAAGTCTGTTCTTACACTTATAAATAAAGAATTATGTCTACAATACTAATAGCAATGCTATTGCTTGGAAGCGTCGCATTGATCATATGTTTGCTTGTATTTGTAAATAACAGGAATGAAAAACAAAGAAGGAAAAAAAAATTCATGCAACTGGGTGAATTGGGGTCTGCTAATGGACTTTCTTTTGCCAGCCAGGAAATGGTTAAGAAAACTATTATGGCACTGGACGCTGTTAACAGGAAACTGGCCATGGTTGAAGAATCGGGAGATGCATTTGTTACGCTTATTATAGCATTGGATGATATTCAAAAATGTACAATCAAGAAAGAATATACAAGGATCGTGCATGAAGGAAGAAAATCACAAGCGATTGAAATGCTGTTAAATGAAATAGCATTGACGTTTGATTTCAAAAATAATAAAGCACCTGTTGTGAAAATAAGGTTCTATGATATCAATGTAAATTCTATTTGCCAGTTACCTGCCTTAGAAAAAAAAGCCGCTGACTGGGAAATAATGTTGATAAAGCTGATCAAAAGGCAGGAGTTGCAGATGGTCTGACCCCTGGTTTGAAGTTTTGGGTTTGAAAAAAATCAATTGCCAGCTATTACCACCTGTTGAGTGCTGATCTCAAACTTCAAACCTCAAACTATTTATTTATTTTTGCTGCGATGACGCAACTATCCACACTCAATAAATATTTCTGGAAGTACCGCTGGCTTTTCTTGTTGGGATTTTTCTTCGTGATCCTTACCAATTATTTCAGGATATTATCACCTCAGCTTACCGGTTATGTTGTAAATACCGTTATCCATTCTATTAAAGCGAAAGGCAGTACGACAGCGCCGGCCATAAGTCATGCGGGTAATTATGATGTAGTTGTGCGGATGTTGGTCACCCGTTTTGATAGCCTTTCTTTTCAGCAGCAGATACTTTTTACAGGTCTCGTATTATTTGTATTAGCCATTATCAGTGGTTTCTTCATGTTCCTCATGCGGCAAACGATCATTGTAATGAGCAGGCATATTGAATATGACCAGAAGAATGAAGTATTTGCTCATTACCAGAAATTAGATACTACTTTTTATAAAACGCATAGCACAGGGGATATGATGAACCGTATTGCCGAAGATGTAAGCCGTGTGCGTATGTACACCGGACCGGCGATCATGTATTTTATTAACCTTGCGGCCGTGATCGGATTCAGCATTTATTTTATGATACGCTCTGATGTAAAGCTTACAATCGTTTCCCTCTGTCCGCTACCCATCCTTGCTTTCACCATTTATTTTGTGAATACTATCATCAATAAAAAAAGTGAGAAGATACAATCACTGTTGAGCGACCTTACAAGTAATGCACAGGAATCCTATTCAGGTATTCGTGTAATCAAATCATTTGTACAGGAAAAAGCCATGTTCGGTTTCTTTAAAAAGAACAGTGAGTCTTACAGGAGCACTGCATTAAGCCTTGCGAAAACTGAAGCTATCTATTTTCCGAGTATGGCACTCCTGATTGGATTGAGTACATTGATCACGATCATGGTAGGTGGACTGGATGTTGCAAATCATGTGGCTGGTGCTACTGTTGGTAAGATAGCAGAATTTGTAATGTATATACAGATGCTCACTTTCCCGGTAAGTGCCATTGGCTGGACGGCCAGTATGACACAACGGGCAGTAGCATCACAAAAACGTATCAATGAATTCCTGCTAACTTCACCTGTTATTAAAAATGATACACATAAAATAAATGCTGCGCTGAAAGGTAATATTAGTTTTGTGAATGCTGATTTCGTTTATCCGCACACAGGTATTCATGCCATAAAAGAATTTTCCCTGGATGTGAAAAAAGGGGAGAAGGTAGCAATTGTTGGTAAAACGGGTTCGGGCAAGTCAACTATTGCGCAATTATTGCTGCGGATGTATGATGTGCAAAAGGGTATGATCACCTATGATGGAATACCAGTTAACAAAATTAGCCTCGATGCATTGCGCACGCAGATAAGCTATGTGCCGCAGGATGTTTTTCTGTTTAGTGAAACAATCACGAATAATATAAAATTCGGAAATACAGCTGCCACACGGGAAGCTGTATTTAAAGCTGCCAGGAATGCCAGTATTTACAACGAAATAGAAAGGTTCAGCGAAGGATTCGAAACGATGGTAGGAGAGCGGGGAGTTACACTCAGCGGCGGGCAAAAACAACGTATATCCATTGCGAGAGCGTTGATCAAAGACCCTGAAATTGTTATCTTCGATGATTGCCTCAGTGCTGTAGATGGCAAAACGGAAAAAGAGATCATCACAAATCTATATTTGTACCTAGAAGAAAAGACGGCTATTATCATTACCCATCGCATATTCTCGCTGTTCCAGTTCGATAAGATCATCGTAATGGATGAAGGGTGGATCGCAGAACAGGGAACACATGAGCAATTGCTTCAAAAGAAGGGGCTATACGCTGATATGTACGCCCGCCAGCAGGCTGAGGAAAAGACAGCTTCTCCGGATGAAAATTTGTAAATCCCTCCACACTCATTTATTTTGTCATATCAAAAACAACTTTATCTTTGTCACTCTATAAGAGACAATTATTTAATTATAAAAAATATCAACAGTGCCGTACGAGAATAACGACAAAAAGATTGAAAGTGTTTACAGTAACCGTGTAAAAGCGGGCAAACGCAGGACTTACTTTTTTGATGTAAGGGAAACACGTGGAAATGACTTCTTTCTTACGATTACAGAGAGCCGCAAACGTTTTGATTCTGATGGCTACGACCGCCATAAGATATTTTTATATAAAGAAGATTTTAATAAATTCGTAAAGGGGCTGAATGAAGCGGTTGATTATGTAAAAACTGAATTAATGCCTGATTTTGATTTCGATGCATTCAACCACGATACTCCTTATGAAGGAGAAGATGGACAAGGCGCTGCACCTGCAAGCCAGGAAGAAATGCCAGGTACACATGCAATCCCGGCCCCGCCAGTTGAAACTGTTGCTCCGGAAGACAAGGTTGAAGCCAAGCCGGAAGAAGAGATTGCTCCTGATACCAGCCATCATTCGGAAGAAGTAGACAAGTGGTAACATAATGAATGATACGAGCTGTATGTTTTAAGTCATCCTGCATAATATAAAAGTCCCCGATTAATAACCGGGGACTTCTTTTATTATGTCAAATCTACCTCCTACATCTTTTTATAAGCATTCATCAATCCATTCGTAGAACTATCATGAGATGTTACTGCTGCATCATTTTTAAGTTCAGGTAATATCTTTTGCGCCAATTGTTTTCCCAGTTCCACACCCCATTGATCGAAACTGTAAATATTCCAGATAACGCCCTGTATGAATATCTTATGTTCATACAATGCGATCAACTGGCCCAGTGTAAATGGTGTGATCTTTTTTATGAGGAAGGAATTGGTTGGCCGGTTGCCTTCAAATACACGGTAAGGGTTTTCAGGGCTGGTCCCATTCATCAGCGCTTCTGTTTGTGCAAAAAAATTGCTTACCAGTTTTTGCTGGTGATCGCCAATCGGATTGTGCGAATGAACGGCGGTTATAAAATCACAGGGTATCAATTGTGTTCCCTGGTGTATCAACTGGTAAAAAGCGTGCTGTCCATTGGTGCCTGGCTCGCCCCAGATCACCGGGCCTGTTTGGTAAGTTGTTTTTTTGCCATTGCGGTCTACATATTTGCCATTGCTTTCCATATTCCCCTGCTGAAAATAGGCTGCAAAGCGATGCATATATTGATCATAAGGCAGGATAGCTTCTGTAGCTGTACCATAAAAATTGCGGTACCAGATGCCAATCAATGCCATCAATACGGGGATATTATTTTCAAAAGCTGTTTCTTTAAAATGTTCGTCAGTTTCGTGTGCTCCCTTCAGCAATGCGTCAAAATTTTGATAGCCAATTGTAAGTGCAATTGAGAGGCCGATAGCGCTCCATAAACTATACCGGCCACCAACCCAATCCCAGAATACGAACATATTGGCGGCGTCAATACCAAATTTTTCAACATCGGTCTTATTGGTACTTAAGGCCACAAAATGTTTTGCAATATCTGCTTCCTTAGCGCCTTGCTGCAGAAACCATTCCCTGGCGCTATGTGCATTGGTCATGGTTTCCTGGGTGGTAAATGTTTTGCTGGCTACCAGGAAGATCGTTTCATCTGCGGTGATCTTTTTAAAGGTTTCTACTATATGCGTGCCATCTATGTTGCTTACAAAATAGGGTTGTATACTTTCTACCCAATATGGTTTCAACGCTTCGGTTACCATTACTGGGCCAAGGTCGCTGCCACCGATGCCTATATTCACAATGTATTTTATCTTTTTACCGGTGTAGCCTTTCCATTCTCCACTATGCACTTTACTGCAAAAGGCACGCATTTGTTCCTGCACCTCTTTTATGTCGGGCATGATATCTTTTCCATCTACCATTATTGGCTTACCGGAAAAATCACGCAAGGCTGTATGCAAGACTGCCCTGTCTTCAGTGCCGTTGATCTTCGCTCCATTAAACATTGCAGCAATTGCATGAGAAGATTTACATTCTTCCGCCAATTGTAACAGCAAGGACTTTGTTTCACTACTGATATTGTTCTTGCTGTAGTCGAATAAAATATCCCCAAACTGCAATGAATATTTATCAAACCTGTTTTTATCTGATGTAAATAATTCTTTTATGGCAACATGCTTTGTTCGTTCAAAATGTGCAGCCAGGCTTTTCCAGGCATTGGTAGTTGTGGGATCGATCTTTGGGAACATTTGGATGGTTGTTGTTTTATTTGGTTATTGGTTTGCTATTTTGCGGTTTACGGAAGTTGAGTGGTTAACGACGTTCATGGCGCTTCGAACTTAATTGTTTTTTTTTTAACTGTTAACCTTTTTTCAGGTATATAGTTTTTCTTAAAAGCCGTAAATCCCGAAAAGATTACATCGCTTCAATTATCCCCAACAATTCCTGCACCATCGCTGAACTTACATCCAGGTGTGTAACCATCCTCACCTGTGTGGGGGAGATCGCGCTGCAACGTATGTTATGTGTGTTCATATATGCTGTAAATGAAGCGGGGCTGTACTCGCCCAGCACGTCAAATATTATGATGTTCGTTTCAACAGGCAGCATTTTTCCAATGAAGTCTTTTTTCAACAAAGCATGAGCGATTTGTTGTGCGTGAATATGATCCTGGTCAAGCCTTTCAATATTATTTTCGAGTGCATAGATACCAGCTGCTGCCAGGTAACCTGCCTGCCGCATACCGCCGCCAAATACCTTTCTAACGCGCCTTGCTTTTTTTATATAATCGGCATTTCCAAGCAACAAGCTTCCAACAGGCGCACCCAGTCCTTTACTAAGACAAATGGAAATGCTGTCGAATACTTCCCCGTATTGTTTTGGATTTTCACCCTTGGCAACCAAGGCATTCCATAGTCTGGCGCCATCGAGATGAAGTTTTAAATTATTTAATAAACAAATATTTTTAATGCGTTGGATATCAGTAAATTCATAGCAGCTTCCACCACCCCGATTGCCTGTATTTTCGAGACTCACGAGACAGGTCCGTGCTTTGTGAACATCATCAGGATTGATGGCATCTTTAACCTGGTCGGGCTGTATCATGCCACGATCGCCTTCAACGGTTTTAACCTGGCAACCGCTGTTGAAAGCTATTCCGCCACCTTCATATATGTATATATGGCTAAGCTTGTCGCAGATCACTTCATCTCCTGGAGAGGTATGGCACTTAATTGCTATTTGATTTGTCATGGTGCCACTCGGACAAAACATTGCAGCCTGCATACCAAACATATCCTTTGCCATTGCTTCCAGCGCATTTACGGACGGGTCTTCTCCAAAAACATCATCCCCAACCGATGCCTTGAAAATGGATTCCAGCATTGCTGGCCCGGGTTTTGTAAATGTATCTGAGCGTAAGTCTGTAATCATTCAACAAATGTATGAAATCAACATACTCAAAAAATCCGTAAATAATTAAAATGATTAGGCAGAAAATAAAGGAGGGAAGTAGTTTTTTGTAGTATAAACTTTACAAGATTGAAATATAAGGGTAATTTATCCAGCATTTGTTGCTTTTTTCCCCATTTATTATGAAATACAGATTTTGCGTGGTAACTTTGCAAACACTTTTAAATGAATTGAGCATTAACCTATTCTTTGCAACGTATTCCCAACTAAAACGGTCTTATAGGTGTTATTATATCTAAATTCTGAATTTAATTCTATACAATGAGGCAACTTAAAATCGCAACACAGATCACGAACCGGGATTCTCAGGCAGTAGAGAAGTATCTGCAGGAAATTTCTAAAATCTCCATGATCACACCGGAAGAGGAGACTATTCTGGCGCAAAAGATCAAAATGGGAGATCAGCGTGCACTTGATAAACTGGTACAGGCCAACCTTCGTTTCGTGGTTTCTGTAGCAAAACAATACCAACACCAGGGGCTTTCCCTGAGTGATCTGATCAATGAAGGAAACCTGGGTCTTATTAAAGCTGCTCAGCGCTTTGATGAAACCAAAGGTTTTAAATTCATCTCTTACGCAGTTTGGTGGATCCGCCAGTCAATTTTGCAGGCATTGGCCGAGCAGGGAAGGCTGGTACGTTTACCACAAAATAAGATCGGAACCTACAATAAGGCCAACAAAGCATATATGGCTTTTGAGCAGGAACACGAAAGGGAACCATCTACAGAAGAACTGGCAGAATTGCTTGAAATGAGCGAAACTGAGATCAACAATATATTCCAAAGCAACACACGCCATACTTCACTGGATGCACCAGTGCACGAAGCGGAAGATGTGGCCATGGGCGACCTGTTAAAAGGTGGTGCAGAAACTGATGAAGATGTTATGCATGATTCATTGAAAAATGAAATACGCAGGGTGTTGAAATCTTTAAGTCCACGCGAAGCAGAGATCGTAAATGCTTACTTCGGTCTGGATGGCGAAAATGGTGTAACGATCGAACAGATCGGCCAGAAATACGATCTAACGAAAGAGCGTATACGCCAGATAAAAGAAAGAGCAATCAAACGTTTGCAGAAAGCCCGCTACAGTGGAGCATTAAAAGCTTATTTAGGATAAATAGAACGAACAGAATATCATACATGCCCTGGATTTTTCCGGGGCATTTTTTTAATATACCCACAGCAGGGTATATACGCTTTTTTTATTGGATGATCTTTGTACATGAAATTTTAATAACAATTTTAAATTAAATGTATTAAGAAGCTTAACCTTATGATCTCATTCCTGCTGCTCGCCACAGGAATAACGTATGCCAATAATATTTTGGTAACGAATGCAACAATTTCAAGACAAAATACAACCAGCCATTTTGTCCTCGTGAATTTTAAGGTGAGTTGGGACAACAGTTGGTGCACCAGCACCAATGAAAGTAATTATGACGGAGCCTGGATCTTTGTAAAGTTTCGTAAAAATGGAACCACAGACTGGAGGCATGCAACCATAAACTTTACGGGAAATATAGCTGCGACCTGGGCAACGATCACCAGTCCTACAGATGGTAAAGGTGAATTTATTTACCGCTCCGCCAATGGTATAGGAACTGTTGGTGATGCAACCAACTCATTGCGCTGGGATTATATAGCAGATGGGTACCTGATAATTAGCGTTGGCTTTTGATGGCAATCTACATGGCGATGGCTATTTGGCTGCAGTCGGCGATGCCGATCAGCCAAACTTGAAAAGCTTTATCACTTATGGATGGAAAGGTTCTTCTTATTGAGGTTCAACAGCAAATGCAAGAAGATCCGACAGGCAGAATATAAATGGCTTAGCTACTGCGTATGGTTACGATGTCGTATTTCCGGGAAACGGAATCAGCTTAGCAAGAACATCACCTTAATCATTCATTTTCAATCAAGCAATTATGAAATATATTTTGATAATAATGCTGTTCATGCGAATGTATCAACCGTACTTCCACAGCCACCTAACAATGCAGTTTTTACGGTAGGTAACGGCGATGGGTTTGGTAGATCAGCTTTTACACAAGCAGGCAACAATATTTTTAATGAGGTAACGGAGATGGATCGTCATCGGCCATCTACCTGCAATCCGGTAACGCAATATTTAACGGCGATAACGGAGACGGGTGGAGCAGTACAAATTACCTGCAAGCTTGTAATAATATTTTCACAGACGGCATTGGAGATGGATGGACCAGTACTTACATGCCAATGAGGCCAATACCGGTAACTTTTGTGTATTTCAATGCGCAAAAGCAGGGGCAAACAACAGCCTTACTTAACTGGAAAACTTCACAGGGGATAAAGTCGGCATATTTTGATGTTGAAAGAAGTTCGGATGCTGTGAATTTCACTTATATAAAAAGGGTGAATGCTTTTGGTAATTCGCAGCTGCCTATTGATTATTCTTTCACCGATAACCATCCGTTGGAGACTATGAACTATTACAGATGGAAGCAGACTGATATTGACGGGGATTTGATTTACACGCCATCAAGGCTCGTAAGGTTTGATGAAGCAGATCCGGAATCAGTGAAGTATTATCCAAATCCAACAAAAAGGTACACTTTATATAGCACTTACCAGCGTAGTGAAAAGAGAAGCAAAGCTGAAAAATGTTACAAATGCCATGGGAATTGTTCTAATCCAGTTCACGTTGGAAGCCAGCAGCGATCCAATGCTGCAGGTTGATCTCAGCCACTACCCGAAAGGTATTTTTATACAGGTTAAAACTACTTCATTAGAAAGTACTAAGCGGGTAGTATTATATAAAATTTCTCTTCATACCATGATCAGGGCAGTCGTTTAGCTGCTCTTTTTTTTGCAACAAATGCGCGAATAAATAGCAATAATTAATTGCATTATTCGGGCATCCTTGGTAATAAAAGCGTGAATATTCATCGATACTATTTTAAAATCGCCTCTTAAGCATTCTTGAATATTTTTTGGCCTAAATAACCAGGGTTACAAATGCTCCTTTAATACTCGTTTTTTTTCTGCTCGGTTTCTTAACTGATAAATGTCATACCTGCATATTATTTCAATCAGGAATTCCGTTTGCCGGAATGCCTAATTTCATAATTGAAAGATTGCTGAATATTCTGTGGATGATTGACCTCAATAGTAAGCTTTAAGAATTTACACGCTTGTTCCTTTATCTTCAGCAAACCCGCTGACCCAAATAAAACCGAAATTCCTGCAAAATATTGTATGTCATAAAACATTGGTGGTTTTCAATAACAAATAAAATGCAGTATTATGAAAAAAAATTTGGTTATCTTATACATTATAGGAATGACAGTTATAGTTTCATTCAATTCATTCCGGTCCTCCAGGTCTCCTTTGAGTTTTGATATACCTCCATCCGGATACTCAGGAGCTCCCACACAAAACAAGACATGCAGGAACTGTCATAGCAGTTTTTCATTAAATACTGCCGGGGGCAATGTAAATGCAACGGGGCTTCCAACGGGCTCTTATATACCCGGGCATGTTTACAATTTCAGTGTTACTATCACGAATGCAACACCCATGGCGATCTGGGGATTTGAACTGAAGGCAGTGACCAGCGGTGGAAGCACGGCTATTGGCACTTTTTCTACAACAAACCCAAATGCAACGATCTCAAGCGGTGAAATAAAACATAACCTGGCGATTTCTTCAAACGGAACATCTTTTACGTATAATAACCTCAGTTGGACTGCACCTCCAACCGGTAGTTCTTCTGTGAGCTTTTATATGACAGGAGTTGCCGGTAATAATGACGGTTCAGAAACCAGTGACTACGTTTACAGTAATGCAATTTTGAATATTACTATTCCCATCACACTGGGAGATTTTTCAGGTGCCATCAGGAATAATGCCGCTATACTGAAATGGGAAACCTATACTGAATCTGCTTCCAGGCAATTTGAAGTTGAAAGAAGTACAAATGGGATTAATTTTGAAACAATAGACATCGTCGCAAGTGCAGGAAATTCAAGTACGCTGAAAAATTATTATTGTACAGATAACAGCCTTCCGAAAAACCGGCAAACTTTCTATTTCAGGCTGAATATGGTAGATCAGGATGGCAGGTCAGAATATTCGAAAGTGCTTGTTTTGAAAAGAAAACTGGATAATTATGTAGAGAATATATATCCAACATTAATAAAAGGCGGGGACAAATTGCACATTGACGTGGTCAGCAACACAGATCAACCTGGGGAGATAAGCATATATAATTCCATTGGACAGAAACTGGTTACACAAAAAGAAATACTGAAGTCAGGTAGCAACAGCATTATTTTAGACATGTCCAAATTAATTGGTAACGGTATCTACACAGTAGAGGTTAGATTTGTTAATTTTAAAGAAACCAGAACCTTGTTGGTTCAATATTGATTGGTATTAAAGATTCAAAAGAAGTTGTAGTTTTTTTTGCAAAATCATCACAGCGGCAGATGCGCAATTCATTGATATTTGAGTAGATTTGCAATATGAATAAACTGATTTGTGTACTCTTTGCTGCCGTGCTGTTTTCCTGTGAGAAAAATATCAATTTTGACCTTAAGGAATCTCCCAATGTACTGGTAGTTGACGGGGAAATAGAGAATGGCAAAGCGCCTACGGTAATTCTTACCAAAAGCTTTTCTTATTTTAGCCAGATAAATCCACAGATACTGGCTGCATCCTTTGTACACAATGCGGATGTATATGTTTCAAACGGAACGCTTACCCATAAATTGAAGGAATATACCTATCCATTGGCGCCAGGTTATTTTGGTTATTTATATAGCATTGATTCTTCTTCACTCGCAACGGCATTTCCGGGCGCATTGAATACCAGTTATACGTTGAGGATCGTATCTGAAGGACAGGAATACAATGGCGCCGTGAAAATACCTACACTGGCCAGTGTGCCCGATTCCATTTATTTTAAACAGGCTCCGTTTATTCCCGACAGCAATAAAAGGTCCATGTTTGTGAAAGCTTATGAGCCGTTGGGACTTGGGAATTATTACCGTTACCTCACAAAAGTGAACAGCGGTTTATTTTTACCCGGCGATAATTCAGTCTTTAACGACCAGGTGATCGATGGTTCCACGTATGATGTTCAATTTCCACAGGGGGTTGACAGGAATGATCCACCCAAGCCCGACAGCAATTTTTATAACAGGGGCGATACTGTCACATTTAAATTTTGCAACATCGACAAATCAACTTATACATTTTGGAATACATGGGAGTTTGCCAATCAGAGCATCGGTAACCCATTCTCCCAACCTAACAAAGTAATCGGCAATATTTCCAATGGTGCTTTGGGTGCTTTTTGTGGCTACGCAGCCTGGTACCGCACGCTGATTGTAAAATAATTTTTCAACCTGATATTTTAGTATTCAACAATTATATGGACACAAATACAATCGAAAAGACAAGCTGTTTGATAATAGGATCGGGCCCTGCAGGCTATACTGCGGCCATTTACGCAGCAAGGGCAAACCTGAAGCCAATTTTATACCAGGGTATTCAGCCCGGCGGTCAACTTACCATCACTACCGAAGTCGAAAATTATCCTGGTTATCCAGATGGTATTCAAGGCCCCGAAATGATGGTGCATTTTGAAAAGCAGGCAGCAAGAATGGGTGCGGATATCCGTTATGGCCTTGCAACCAAAGTTGATTTCTCATCACATCCATTAAAAGTGGAAATAGATGAGGAGAAATGGATAGAGGCAGATGCAGTTATTATCAGCACAGGCGCTGCTGCAAAATGGCTGGGCATTGAAAGTGAACAAAGGCTGAATGGTTATGGTGTAAGTGCCTGTGCGGTATGCGATGGCTTTTTCTTTAAGGGAAAATCCGTTGCCATCGTGGGTGCAGGTGATACTGCAGCGGAAGAAGCTTTGTATTTGTCTAAGATATGCAGCGAGGTGCATATGATCGTTCGCAAGGGTGAAATGCGTGCCAGCAAAGTGATGCAGGAAAGGGTTATCAATACATCGAACATTAAAATATACTGGAATAGTGAGGTAGATGAAGTATTGGGCGAAAGCAAAGTGGAAGGATTGCGGATATTGAATAATAAAACCGGTGAAAAACAAGAAATTCCTTTGAGTGCATTTTTTGTTGCTATCGGGCATGAACCGAACAGTGGTATTTTTAAAGGCTGGCTGGATATGGATGAAAGCGGTTATTTAAAAACCATTCCCGGTAGCTCTAAAACAAATGTGGAAGGAGTGTTCGCATCGGGAGATGTTCAGGATAAAATCTACCGCCAGGCAGTAACAGCAGCGGGTAGTGGCTGTATGGCAGCATTGGATGCAGAAAGGTATTTAAGTGCTAAAGGTTTTCATTGATGTACAAGATTCATTTAAATAAACTGGCTTTTTTTGCGCATCATGGTTTGCATGATGAGGAAGCGATCACAGGTACTAATTTTGAAATAGACCTGTGTGTTGAATTTGATCCGGGTGAAAAGATAATATCCATCCATCAAACAATTAACTATGTTGATGTGTATGAAGTGATTAAAAAGCATATGGCACATCCCATCGCTTTACTGGAAACCCTGGCCGAAAATATCACCGTTGAAATTCATTCACTGGATAACCGTATCCGGTTAATTAACATCAGCATTTATAAATTACATCCGCCGATCAATAATTTTACAGGCAATGTTGGCGTTACTTATGCTAAAGTGTTCTAACATGAAATGGCTGTTCGTTTTTTCTTTATTCCTCATTTCCTTTTTGCATGCAGCATCACAGGATGTGAATGCCTTGATAAAGGAAGGTCAAAGACTGGAAGCGGTGCCTGATGAAATAGCTGCATTGCATAAATTCCGGGAAGTATTGAAATGGCAGCCTTTAAATATATATGCACTTAATAAGTGCAGTGAATTGTGCAGCAGGATCGGCAAACGCCAGTCTACTTCCAAGGCAACAGAAGATTATTACCATGCTGCCAAAACTTATGCAGAGATCGCTTTGGGTATTAATCCGAATGACAGCGAGGCCAACTGCGTGATGGCAATGGCGCTTGGAAGAAGTACCATGGCAAAGACCGGCAAAGAAAAGATTGCGAATGCCAAAGAAATCAAAAGATACATCGATATTTCCCTGAAGAATGATCCTAAAAATTTCAAGGCGCTTCATATTTTAGGAAGATGGAATTACGAGATCATGAACCTTAATATGATAGAACGGGCCGCTGTGAAAGTGTTGTATGGTGGGTTACCGCATGCATCACTGAAAGAATCTATCAGCGCATTTGAAAAGGCAAGAACGGCCGCTCCGGGCTTCCTGTTAAACTACCTCGAAATGGCAAAAGCCTATAAACAAGACGGACAATCGAAAAAAGCAATTACCTATCTCAATACCATGTTATTGCTCCCGAATCAAACTGAAGATGATCCTGCAATAAAAGAGTTGGGAAGAAAGATGTTGAAGGATTGGAAATAGGGAATAATCGTTTGATTATTTTGAAGAACAGATTTATAATTAATGATTTTCGGTAATCTGGCCATTTTTAGTATCTTGAAATATTATATCCAGCTGCCCAGATGAAGAAATATTTACTTTTCTTAATTCTTTTCCATTTTATACTTGGACTTAACAAGTCCTTTGCGCAGTTAATATTAACTGAACAAACTTCTGCCATTGCCTTAGCTCAAAAACTGGTAGGTAACGGTGTAACTATTACCAATGCAACATTTACAGGGAATTCGCATATGGGCGGATTTTTCAACAATTTAGGCGGTACGAATATTGGAATTGATAGCGGTATTGTATTGTGTACCGGGAGAATAAAGAGTGCTCCTCCTTTGAAAGGAATGGATGGAGATGGCGTTACTACTGCTATTAATATTTCCCCTTCGAATAATTTCACCCTGCCTGGTGATCCTGATATTACCAATGCAACAGGAATATCAAGTGTTGATGCTGCTATTTTAGAATTTGACTTTATCCCTTTGGGCGGGCGATAGCATTAATGTGAAATATGTTTTTGCATCAGAGGAATACGGTTGGGGAGTGGTTTGCTATTTTGTAGACGCTTTTGCATTTTTTATTTCTGGGCCAGGTATTACAGGACTAAAAAATATTGCCGTAGTTCCAAACACAACAACACCCGTTTCCAATACTTCGATTAATGGTGCTTTAAATATAGATGGTACTGATTGCAGGACCAATCAGATTTATTACGTAGATAATACCACCAACACGCTTTTTAATTATGACGGCCATACAGTAGTACTAAAAGCTTCTGAAAAAGTACAACCCTGCCAGGTTTATCATTTAAAACTTGTTATTGCAGATCTTGTTAATGGTGCAGTTGATAGCGGAGTGTTTTTGGAATCCAAAAGTCTGAGTTCTAATACTTCAAATGTTGTTAATCTTACACAGATCGATCCTTCCACAGGAAATTATTATGCAGTGGAAGGTTGCTCAACAGGGTCATAAAAGTAACGAGACCAGTAGCTGCATCCTCCGCACAAACAGTTAATCTAACTTATACAGGTACCGCATTGAATACGATCGATGTAAATACCTTACCCGCTTCCGTTATTATTCCTGCCAATCAAACTGAAGTAACGTTGAACATCATTCCTGTAATAGATAATTTACCGGAAGGCGTTGAACTGTTGAAGATCTACACAATGGCAGATGCTGCCTGTGCAGTTGGAAGTTCTGTTTATACAGATAGCACGACCATTGAAATAAGAGATTATGATACGCTTTCACTAATACCTCCAATAGCAAATATTTGCAGAAACAGTTCCCTACAATTAACGGCTTCTGCAGGTTACACGATTTATGCCTGGGATGCAAATGCCACATTGAGCAATGGTTCTATAAGAAATCCGGTTGCTACGCCAACAGCCGGCAATATAACTTATTATTGCACTGCCAGTATTGGTAATTGCCATGCAAGGGATTCTGTTTTTGTGCGTTGGAAGGATATTGAATTGCTTTCGACAAAAAATATCAATTGTGAGAATGGAACAACGGGACAAATAAAAATTGCAGCCGGGCCTGAATGGGTTGGGCCTTTATTGATCTCTATCAATAACAATGCATTTCAATCTGATAGTACATTCAATAACCTGTCAGCAGGAACATATTCTATAAAGGTTAAAGATGCAACGGGCTGTATTGATAGTATTTCATTAACGCTCACACAGGCTTATCCAGATCTTGCAGCTTCTGCTGTTCCCATTGCTGCAACATGTTCGGGTAATGCAGACGGTCAGCTTACTATAACTGCAAATGGCGGACTGTCCCCTTATCAATATTCAATAAACAATGGCACAACTTACCAAAGCAGTAATACATTCAATGTGCTGCAGGGTAATTATGCGTTGATTGTAAAAGACTTTAATAATTGCGTTTACAATACTGCAGCAATTGTTTCATTGAACAATGATCTTACTTTATCTGTTGGAAATGCCGCTGTTACAATTTGTGAGGGAGATAATACTACTTTGCAGTCGGCATCAAATGCTACCAGCTATTCCTGGACTCCTGTTACCGGTCTTTTAAATCCTTCAGCAGCCAATACACAGGCATCACCTGCAATAACTACCAAATATTATCTAACAGCAACAAAAGGCATTTGTACAAAAAAAGATTCTGTCATTGTTAATGTAAATGCAGCGCCTGTTGCAAATGCCGGCAGTGATATTACAGTTTGCTTTGGCGGAAGTACAAGTTTAAATGGATCTGGTGGTATAGATTATAGCTGGACTCCTGCAACTTATTTGGATAATGCAGCTATAGCTCAGCCAAATGTTATAAGACCACTTAATAACACAACTTATTCATTACAGGTTAAAGATGCCAATGGATGCAAATCATTAAATACGGCGCAGGTAAAAGTATTTGTTACTCCTGCGATTCAACTATTTGCACCAAGGGATACCATCGCCGCCATTTACCAGCCATTGCAACTTTATGTGATCGATATCAATAACAGTGGAATAAGTTCGTATGAATGGTCACCTTCATACGGATTAAACAATACTACGATTCCGAGACCAATCACTACGTTAGACAGGGATATGATCTACACCGTGACAGGAAAAACTGCAGCTGGCTGCCAGGGAACTGCAACCGTATCTGTAAAAGTGTTTGAAGGTCCGGAAATTTATGTGCCTACAGCATTTACACCAAACGGCGATAATATCAATGATATTTTAACGGCAAAGCCGATAGGTATAAAGACATACAATTATTTTAGGATTTACAACAGGTGGGGCCAACTGATGTTTAGCACTACAGACTTTTCAAAAGGATGGGATGGAACAATTAAAGGCATCTCACAAACTACCGGCACTTATTTATGGATGGCCGAAGGAATAGACTTTAAAGGAAGAACAATAAATAGAAAACGGAGTACACTTCTTATTAAGTAGATTATACTAATCTTCAATTCATATCCTCACCCTCGCTATTAACTTACTAAAATTTGTTGCATCAATACCGAGATAGCTGGCAATGTATTTATGTGGTATAAGATTTAATAAATGCGGACTTCGTTTCAACAAGGCCCTGAATTTTTCTTCTGCAGTGAAGCATTGTATCTCAACCATACGTTCAAGCAATCCCGAAAAGGCGAAAGCAGTTGATTGCCTGATCATGCTTTCAATGGCATGATATTGTTTCATCAATGTTTCAAGTTGATGAAAATTTGTTTTAAGAAATGAAGAAGGCGTTAGTGTTTCTGCAAAGAAGCGGGAAGGCGTTTGCGTAAGGAAACTATCTGCCACGCCACAAAAGGATGGGGGATAGCAGAACACGATGGTAGCTTCCCTGTCTAACTCATCATAATAATAAACCCGTTGAATGCCTTCTGTTACAAAATAAAGATTGCGTTCCGTTTCACCTGCACGGGTAAGGATCGTTTTTCTTTTTGCATGAAAAGGCTCCCAGATTTTAAGGAAGACTTCCATTTCCTTTGCAGGAAGCGGGTATAGAGCGCTGATGAATTTTTTTAGTGAATCCTGTTGCGACATGTTGTGTAAATATTACAACGAATTTATGAAAAAGCTCATTGATATTATTTTCCTTGTTGAAGCTATTTTGCTGTCAAAACCGGGACGCTGACGCAATGTCTATTGCTATTATTTTCAGAGAAGAAGCCAAAGCATGAAATACATATCGGCCTTAATGATAATTTTTAATCGTCTACGTGTTTATTTATCAGTAAGCAAAACTATTATTATATAATTCTAAAAACACACGCAAAAGTCAGAATTGTAAAAAAAGTGGAATGAACTGAAAAAGCGGGAGAATAAAAGCAAAAAAAAGTGTTTATTAAGCCAGAGAGATGAAATTATAAGTGTTTTTATTTGCAGTATATGACCAAAGAATACATTACATCATTGACATACGAATTGATTGGGGCTTGTATAGAAGTACACAAAGCCTTAGGGCCAGGTTTGCTGGAAACAGTTTATCAGAAATGCCTTGCTTATGAGTTTACATTAATAAATCTTAATTTTAATTGCGAATTTATTGTACCGGTAACTTACAAGGATTTTGAAATAAATACCGCATTGTACTGCGATTTTTTAGTGGAAGACAGTATTGTTGTGGAATTAAAATCTGTAAAAGAATTATTGCCTGTTCATGATGCGCAATTACTGACTTACATGAAACTTTTACAAAAACCAAAAGGGATATTGGTGAATTTTAATTGTGCAAACCTATTTAGAGAAGGTCAAAAAACATTTGTAAATGAGTATTTTCGAAATTTGCCAGCGTAAATTTGCCAGTCAATGTTTTGACTACATAGGCACATAGGGCACATAGAATATTTTGTATTCGACTATGTGTTCTACATGCATATGTTGTTGTAATTATTAAAAAGGAGCTAGGAATATTATAAGCATATTTCCTTTATAATTTTAAAATAACCATTATATGTCCAAGCCATACAAATATTGAGTTTAACTATGTATTCTATGTGCCTATGTGGTCAGTATAATTATTAAAACGAGCTAGAAAATTACAAGATTATCTCCTTGACAATTACCTAAGTAGCAATTGCATGTTCAAACTACCAAAATCTTGTGTTTTACTATGTGTTCTATGTCCCTATGTGGTCAGTGTAATTATTAAAAACGGGCTAGAAATAGTATAAGAATATCTCCTTGACAATTACCTAAGTAACCATTACATGTCCAAGCCATACAAATATTGAGTTTAACTATGTGTTCTATGTGCCTATGTGGTCAGTATAATTATTAAAATAGAGATAGAAATTTTATAAGAATATTTCCTTGATAATTATGTAAGTAGCCATTACAAGTACAAACCATCCAAATGCTTTTTTCAGATTTTCGTTGTTGATCTTTTTTGCTAATTGAGTGCCAATGATGATGCCTGTAATGGCAAGTGTAGTAACAATGGCTAATAATCTCCAGTCAATATTGAAGTGCCCGATATCGCCTGTGAAACCGACCAATGAATTTGCTGCGATGATCAACAATGAAGTGCCAACTGCTTCCTTCATATTTAATTTGCATAAAAATATAAGTGCCGGTATGATCAGAAATCCGCCACCTGCTCCAAGAAAGCCCGTGACCAATCCAATACCCATTCCATAGAGCGCCAGCATACCCTGATCAAGGGATGATTTATTTGCAGTTTGAAATTTCTTTTTACTGCTTTTGATCATTGAGGTAGCAGACATCAACATTAATACAGCAAACAAAACCATCGTTGCAAGTGATTCTGTTACCACAAAATTGCCAATACTAAATAAAACGGTTGGCAACAACGGAATAATAAATTTTCGAATAAGAAAAACGGTAATAATAGAAGTAGTTCCAAAAAGCATAGCAATACGGAATTTTACATTGCCTGTTTTAAGCCTTGTTATTACACCGGCAAGACTGGTAATACCTACAACAAATAAAGAATAACAGGTTGCAAGTTGCGGTGGGACAAGAAAGAGATACACCATAACAGGAACGGTAAGTATAGAGCCACCTCCGCCCACCAGGCCCAAAGTAATGCCTATCAGAATAGCAGCAATGTATCCAGCAATTTCCATGACGGTTATTTAGTTCCGGCAGACTGAAAGTAACAATAATAATGGATAAGATCAGAATTGAAGGATAAACGCAGTTCCTTCATCCATTTTAGATTGTACCTGGATATTGCCTTTATGCAGCATCATGATCTGTTTGCATAAACTGAGTCCAATACCACTCCCTGTCTTTTTTGTACTAAAAAAGGGAACGAATATTTTTTCCATTACTTCTGCTGTCATTCCCGAACCATTGTCGGAGATTTTCAATAATACTTTTTTATTAGGCGCTGCTGCAGCTGACAATACGATCTTTGCTTCAGCCTTGTCTTTTACAGCTTCAATGGCATTTACCAACAGGTTGATGAGCACCTGTTCCACCAGGCTTGTATCAGCTTCAACTGCTAGTGAAGTGTCTTTTAATACGATGTCTAATTGTATGTTTTTTTGGTCAAGCGTAGGTTGCATTAACTGGTAAAGACTTTCAAAGAGGTCACGCACAAAAACTTTTTTAAGGTTGGGTTGTGTGATCTTGTTAAGGTTGCGGTAGGTTTCAGCAAATTTCAAAAGCCCTTCACTTCTTCTTTTAATGGTTTCTATTCCAATTTCAAGATCTTCTACAGCACCGGTCTTATTGCTAAGGTCGGGTATAGATTTTTCTAACCTGTTCTTCAATGTATCTGCAAGAGAAGAGATCGGTGCCACTGAGTTCATGATCTCATGTGTCATAACACCCAGCAGCTGCTGCCATGCTTTCGATTCAGTTTCATCCATTGCTTCATTGATGTTCTGGAATGCAACCAACTTGAATTTTTTCTCTTCAGTCTGAAATGCGGTTGCTGAAATGAGCACTTTGAAAGAACCTTTTTCCAATTGGGCCTTTGCTATTTTTCCTTCGCCTGGTTTCAATGCAATTACATCCTGGTATAAAGATTCGTCTCTTTTTTTCAACGAATGGATCGTTTTCAAATAGGGCAGTTCCAGCATTTTTTTTAATGATTCATTCATCCACATTACTTCGCCGGTTTCTGCTTCATAAGATATGATGCCGGTTTCCACCAGTTCGAGGATTTTTTGAAGGTATTGATACTGCGTTTCCTTTTCCTTGCTGATCACTTTAAATGTACTGGTGATCTGGTTAAAGCCTTTGCGCAATGATTGTAATTCAGATGGTGCATGTTTCTCATCAAAATGCCGGGAGAAATCGCGGTATTGTATGGATTCGACGAACTGATCCAGTTCATCAACAGCTTTGTGCTGGAAATTATACAGATCATATCCCTGGTAAATAATAATAACCAGCAATATCCCAAAATAAATATACAATCCACTAATAAGTAACCATGACGATGCCGTTATGGTTGCAAAAAGCAGCACAACTCTTATTAATATACTCCACTTAAGGTTTTTAAATATCATACTTGTTCAATCTTCTGTATAAAGCAGTACGGGTAAGGCCCAATTCCTTTGCAGCCTTACTAATGTTACCATGATGTTTTTCAATGACCCGGAGAATGGTATTTTTTTCCACCATTCCCAGGTTTAGTTCCGCCTGTTCTGTTTGTTTTTCTACCGCAGACTCTATGGGTGAAAAAATAAGATCTGTTGCAGATAGCGTACTGCCTTCCGACATGATAACTGCACGTTCCATGGTATATTGAAGTTCCCTTACATTTCCCGGGAAATGATACTGTGATAACTTTTCAATCGCCTTATTATCAAAAACCGGATCAGGCTTCAGGTATTTTGATGCATATACCGATGCAAAATGTTTAGCCAGTATCATGATATCGGCTTCACGTTTGCGCAAGGGCGGCACCAATATCTCAACGGTATTGATACGGTATATAAGATCTTTCCTGAAACGGTTCTCATTGGCTAGTTCTGTTAACGGCACGTTGGTGGCACATACCAGGCGTATATCGATATTGACAGCATCATTACTACCGACACGGGATACCTGCCGGTTTTGAAGTACACTTAACAATTTCGCCTGTTGTTGCATGGAGATGTTGCCGATCTCATCCAAAAACAACGTACCCCCGTTCGCCGCTTCAAACCTGCCGCCTCTATCTTCACCAGCACCTGTGAATGCTCCTTTTTTATGTCCGAATAATTCACTTTCAAAAAGTGTTTCTGTCAATGCACCCACATCAACTTTTACAAAAGGCTTATCTGAACGCAACGAATGTTCATGTATTGCTCTTGCGATAAGATCTTTACCGGTACCATTTTCACCAAGTATAAGAATATTCGCATCGGTTGGTGCAATTTTATCGATCTTAAAAAAAATGTCTTTCATCACTTCCGATTCACCCAGCATTTCCCGCGTGATGGAAGAAGGAACAGCTTCAACCGTACCCGGAGAGCTTTTTCCTTTTGATTTAAGGATATCTTTTATATTTTGTAATAATTTCTCATTGTGCCAGGGCTTTACAATAAAATCAGCTGCGCCTTCCTTTAAAGAACGGACAGCAAGATCAATATCGCCATACGCTGTAATCATGATCACTGAAACATGGTCATCAAGTTCCCTGATCTTCTTTAACCAGAATATACCTTCATTGCCGGTATTGATGCTGCTGTTGAAATTCATATCAAGCAGTATGATATCGAATTTATTTTTCCCAAGCAATGAATGGATGTTCTCGGGGTTCTTTTCTGTAATTACTTCTTTCGCTTCTGTTTTCAATAAAAGTTTTACAGCCGTAAGCACATCGGTATCATCATCAATAATCAATATGCCTGCATTTTTTAAAATCATCGTTTTTTATTTTCTGGCTAAGAGCCGATTGGTATTGTTTTCCGGTGAATTGTATTCTTAACAAAATATAAACTTTAAAAAAATGAACTGACCGTTATATGGCGGCCCGGATTCATCCGGAACGCAATTATACTTTATTTAAAAACATTTAAACACGATTTTTTTTTGAAAGGCTTTGTAAATAAAATAAACCTGTATCAAAAACGGATACAGGTTGTATCAAAAGCGTACAGTAAAGTTCAATTGCTTTTTTATGTGCGTTGAAAAACAAGCGTTTACGTTTTGGCATGCTGTTGTATAATAGTTTACAAACGAAGAAAAAAAATTATGAAAAAAAATAGCGACAATTCCGAAAAAATGCAAAGCAATGATGCAGCAACAATGCAAACAGAAACTATAAGCCTGCAACTTGCAACAGATATAAAATCGAATGTCGGAAAATTTTTCAGCAATGCTGAATTATGGAACATTCAACGTCGCCGGAAATCATTTTCACAAAGAAGACAATCTTGTTAAAAAGCAATCAATAAAATAAACCCATTAAAATTAAAGTCATGAAAACACAATCAAATAATTTATTAGAAAAATTAGCCGGAGCGGAGATTATTAGTCTTACCACCGAGGTAAAAGAAACCCTCGCATTGGATCTTAAAAGAAATGTAGAGAAAATATTCAGTGCTGCGGAGTTATGGAATATTCAACGCCAGCGTAAAGCGCATATTAAAAGGAGAGCTTCGTTCTGAAGAAAACAGTTATGAAATCCACTGTATCAAAACCGTACACCTGCTGTATCGATACCGTACAGGCTTTCTGTTTTTAAGTATAAAAGTAATTGAAATACAATGTTTTAGATTCTGGCACAGTTTGTATAACACTATATGATAAATTCAACAAAAAAGAAAATGGACAGAGTAATTGAAAAGAAGAAGTGGTCGAAAAAGAGGATCCTTACCATTACCGGAATTGCGGCTTTAGTATTATTGATCGCGGCGAGTTATTACTATACGTCAGGTAAAAGCAGGTTGAATGTAGATACAGAAAGGATAACGATCAGCGAGATCAAGAAAGGAACTTTCCAGGAATTTATTCCCGTAAACGGTGTTGTACTTCCGCTCACAACTATTTACCTGGATGCAGTTGAAGGAGGCCGTGTGGAAGAAAAATACGTGGAAGATGGAGCGATGATGACAAAAGGCCAACCCATTTTAAGATTATCAAATACAGATCTTCAGCTCGGACTTGTAACGCAGCAAACCAACGTGTACAACCTGCTTACACAAATGCAGATTTCAAAAAATGCAGCCCAGCAGAATACAGTTGGCAAACTCACGCAGAAGAGTGATGTTGAAAGCCAGTACAAAGAAGCAGAACGTGTATACAACCTCAATAAAGGATTGTTTGAACAAAAAGTGATTGGTAAACAGGAATTTTTGCAGTCGGAGAACAATTATAATTATTTGCTGGAGAAGAAAAAACTGAGTGATAAAATATTGCAGCAGGATGCTGAATCAAATGACCAGCAGTTAAAACAGGCCCGGCAATCATTTGAAGGATCACAAACGGCGTTGAATGTAATGCGCCAGAAAGTGGGCGACCTGATCGTTCGTGCGCCTATTGATGGCCAGTTAACATCTCTGGATGCAGAATTAGGGCAATCGAAAAACAAGGGAGAGCGCCTTGGACAAATAGATGTATTAAGTGGCTATAAAGTAAGAGTAGATATTGATGAACATTATCTTTCACGCATTTTTATCGGACTTAACGGCGAATTTGATTTTGCAGGAAAGACTTATAAACTTACGATCAAAAAAGTTTTTACACAGGTTAACAATGGCAGGTTTCAGGTTGATATGGAGTTTGTAAGTGATGTACCACAAGGCATACGCCGCGGACAAACATTACAGATACGGCTTGCCCTTAGTGATGAAACACAAGCAGTATTGTTGCCCAAAGGAGGTTTCTACCAGCAAACAGGTGGTAACTGGATATTCAAAGTGAACGACAATGGAAAAATTGCCTATAAAGTTGACATACAACTCGGCCGTCAGAATCCAGATTATTATGAAGTATTACAGGGACTAAAACCGGGTGACAAAGTGGTTACCTCCAGTTACGAGAATTATGGAGAAATGCAGGAACTGATCCTAAAAAAAGAATAATACTTAGTTAAAATACATATAAAACAACTGCCATGAAAAAAATGTCTTTAACACGCTTTGTTGCTATAATATGCCTTTGCCTTGTATCATCGCATATAAAAAGTGAACAAAAAAACTGTAGTACAAATTGTATCTTATTTCGGGCAACAGCAACTCGGCTAAAAGATTTAGCGGCTGAACCTGCAAAAGAGGATACTGATGTATTAACCTATTACGGCTTCTATTCAAAATATTAACAGATAAATTTCAAAAAAAAACCATGATAAAAATTTCAAACCTGGAAAAGATTTACCGCACGGAAGATGTGGAAACGATAGCCCTCAACAAGCTTTCATTTGAAGTGAAAGAAGGTGAATTTGTAGCAGTGATGGGACCTTCAGGCTGTGGTAAATCAACTTTATTGAATATCGTTGGTTTATTGGATGACCCCGATAATGGTAGTTTCCTTTTCAACGGTGTTGAAATTGCTGGTTATAATGAACGTAAGCGTGCCGACCTGCGCAAACGCAACATTGGATTTGTATTCCAGAGTTTTAATCTGATTGATGAGCTTTCTGTATTTGAAAATGTTGAATTGCCGTTGATATATCTGGGCGTAAAAGCTCCAGAAAGAAAGAAAAGGGTAGAAGAAGTACTTGACAAAATGCAGATCATGCACCGCCGCAACCACTATCCGCAACAACTGTCTGGTGGACAACAGCAAAGAGTAGCCGTAGCAAGAGCTGTGGTAAACAACCCTAAACTAATACTCGCCGATGAACCTACCGGTAACCTCGATTCAGCCAATGGTAATGAAGTAATGCAATTACTAACCGACCTCAATGAAAAAGGTACCACCATCATCATGGTAACTCACTCGGAACATGATGCAAGGTATAGCCACCGAATCATCCGTATGCTGGATGGACAGGCCGTTACTGAAAATATTCTGGTATAAATATTAGCTGACAAAAGGCTAACAGCTTGTAGCTGATAATTCAAAGTTTCTCTCATGATTAAGAATTTTTTTAAGATCACATACAGGAATATTATCCGCAATAAAGGATTCTCATTCATCAATATAAGTGGACTCGCCATTGGTATGGCAAGCGCTGTACTTATTTTGTTATGGATACAAAATGAAGTAAGCCATGATAAATTTCATACAAAAAAAGACCGCATTTATACAGCAAATAACAGGGATAAATTCAACAATCAATTATGGTGCTGGGCTACCACACCAACGGTTATGGCACCCGCTTTAATAATGGGTTACCCTGCCGATATAGAAGATGTGGTAAGAACCAACAATGCAAATTTCTTATTTACAGTAGGGGAAAAACACCTCAACGTACGAGGCGATTTTGCTGATTCCGGATTTTTGAATGTATTCAGTTTCCCTTTACTGGAAGGCAATGCAAAGCAAGCATTAAGTGGAAATTATAATATAGTCGTAACAGAAAAACTTGCTAAGAAATTATTCGGTAACGAAAGTGCCATGGGTAAAATGGTGCGGATAGACAGCGTTGATAATTTTACAGTTACAGGCGTGCTGAAAGACCTGCCAAATAACACCGCTTTTAAATTCGAATACCTGTTGCCATGGGCTTACAGGCAAAAAATAAATTCACCGGATCTGAGCTGGGGCAATAATTCCATCCAGACTTATATCCTGCTGAAACCGGGCATATCGAAAGCTTCTTTCGATAAGAAGATCAAAAATATTACCATTGAGCATACTGCAAATTCAGAAACAGCTTCCACTACTGAAGTGTTCACACAACTTTTCAGTGATCAATGGCTTTATTCAAAATCAGAAAATGGAAAATATGTGGGCGGAAGACTTGACCAGGTAAAATTATTTGGTATTATCGCTGCATTTATATTGCTGATTGCCTGCATCAATTTTATGAACTTAAGTACCGCCAGGAGTGAAAAGCGTGCAAAGGAAGTTGGTATCCGAAAAGTTGTTGGTGCTCAAAAACGATGGCTGGTGATTCAGTTCATCGGCGAAAGTATATTCCTTTCTTTTTTAGCAGCAATATTTGCCATTATTATTGTTCAATTAAGCCTCAGCGGGTACAACAAACTTGTGGGAAAAGAATTATTCATTGATTTCAGCAATACCTATTCCTGGATTACCGCATTGGTATTTATTTTATTTACCGGTTTACTTGCCGGCAGTTATCCTGCATTTTACCTTTCTTCCTTTCAGCCTGTGAAAGTGCTGAAAGGAACTTTTCAATCAGTAACGGCTTTGGTTACCCCAAGAAAAGTATTGGTGGTTTTGCAATTCAGCTTTGCCATTGCTTTGATCATTTGTACCATCGTAGTTGTTCACCAGATAAAATATGCGCAAAGCAGGGATACAGGTTACAATAAAGATAAACTGGTTTACACTTTTATCCAGGGTGACAATGAAAAGTATTTTGATCTTATTAAAAACGAATTGTTGAATTCCGGTGCTGTTGTATCTGTTTCAAAATCTATGAGCCCTATAACACAGCGCTGGAGCGACGGCTGGGGATTTACCTGGCCAGGCAGCAAACCGGGCGATAATAAAACTGATTTCTTAAGATTTGCTACTGATGCAGATTTTGTAAAAACAATGGGTGTTAAATTACTCGATGGCCGGGATATTGATATTAAGAATTATCCAGGCGATTCATCTGCTGTTTTATTAAATGAGACAGCGGTGCAAGTGATGAATTTGAAAACGCCTATCGGAACAACAATCAAAGAAGATGGCGGAAAAGAATGGCATGTAGTAGGCATTATAAAAGATTTTGTTTTTGAATCACCTTATCAAAAAGTTCAACAATTGATCGTATTCGGCCCGGATGCATGGTTTAATGTGATCCATTATAAACTAAACCCCGCAATTGCTACTGATAAAGCCCTGGCAACAGTTAAGCAGGTATTCAACAAATACAATCCACAATATGGATTCGATTATCATTTTGTTGATGAGGCCTATGCTGAAAAATTTGAACAGGAAAAACGAATCGGAACATTGGCTGGCTTGTTTGCGGCGCTCACGATCTTCATTTCCTGTCTGGGGCTTTTTGGGTTGGCCACTTATATGGCTGAGAACCGCATCAAGGAAATTGGCGTACGCAAAGTGCTTGGCGCAACTGTTTCCAGTATTACCGCATTGCTTTCAAAAGATTTTTTAAAGCTGATTATCATTTCATTTATGATCGCTTCGCCGATTGCGTGGTATACAATTAATTTGTGGCTGAAAACCTATAGCTACCGCGTAAATGTTGAATGGTGGGTATTTGCATTAACTGGTTTTATGTCTATACTGATTGCGATCTTAACAGTTAGCTACCAGGCGATCAAGGCTGCAATTAAGAATCCGGTAGAGAGTTTAAGGTCTGAATAAAGGTATTTGCTGTGAGTCACAAGTTATTACTTCAACTCTTTAATGGAAGGTACCTAAAAAAAATCACCGCGAATAGTTAACAGCTTGAATTTAAAAGCTTCAGTCATGATAAAAAATTATTTCAAAATAGCACTTCGCAACCTTTATAAGAATAAGGTATTTAGTTTCATCAATATTTTTGGATTGGCTGTTGGTTTTACATGCTGCCTGTTGATCAGTGGCTTTCTGTACGATGAACTTAGCTTTGACAAATTCCCCGCAAATGCAAAGGATATTTATCGAGTTGAGTTAAATATTGAGAATAAGGATTTTTATTCCGCAGCGGATGTTGCTGTAGGAAAGGGAATGAAAACTACTTATCCTGAAGTGATGGATTTTACGAGGCTGATCAATTGGAAAAATGTATTTGTAAAATCCGGGGAGAAACAATTCAAGGAGGCAGCCATTGCCGTTATTGATGCAAATTTCCTTCAAATGTTCTCTATACCTTTAATGCAAGGCGATGTGGCCACAGCATTGAAGGAACCATATTCTGTTGTGTTATCCCAATCTGCCGCTACAAAATATTTCGGCAACGAGGATCCGATTGGTAAATTCCTTACAGTTAATAGCAATGCTACAAATCCTTATAAGGTTACGGGTGTGATTGGAAAACTACCCGGCAATCTTCATTTCAATTTTGATTTTTATATTGATTACAAGGATAATCCTAATATCCAGACCTGGAGTAATGTTGGCAATTATACCTACCTGAAATTGAAACCAGGTACCAACCCTAAAAAACTGGAAGCTAAATTCCCCGAACTCGTTGCAAAATATGTCGTTCCCGAAGTACAGCATGATATGGGCGTGAGTCTTGCAGAAGCCCGGAAGTCTGTAAACACATTTGTGTTTTACCTGAAACCCCTAAAAGATATTCACTTGTATTCTTCTAACAAAGATGAGTTGGAGGCAAATGGAAGTATCAAATATGTTTACATTTTTGCAGCCCTGGCTTTCTTTATCATATTGCTTGCAGCGGTAAACTTTACGAATCTTTCAACGGCAGCGTCTATCAAACGCTCAAAAGAAGTTGGTATCCGTAAGGTAATGGGTTCTGGAAAAAAGCAATTAATAACGCAGTTCTTGTCTGAATCGGTATTGCTTACCTTGTTCGCATTTTTTGTTTCTATATTATTGGTTTACCTGCTGCTTCCATATTTTAATAATTTATCCGGAAAGGAAATTTCTTTTTGTTCATATTTAAGCTATAAAGCGTTAATTCCCGGATTTTGTTTCGTTTTCGTCGTGGGCGTTTTTGCCGGAATATATCCTGCATTTTTTCTTTCAAATTTTAATATCATCAATATATTGAAGGGAAAAAATAATGCTGCCCCGCAAAGCACAAAGAGCATTCGGAGTGGGTTGGTAGTTTTTCAATTTGCTGTTTCCATCTCGCTCATTATTTGTACTTTACTTGTTTACCAGCAATTGCATTTTATGCAGAATAAGCAACTGGGTTTTGATAAAACGCAATTGCTTATAATAAATGATAGTTACCTGTTGGGAAAAGACCAGGCAGCTTTCAAACAACAATTACTTCAAGATACACGTGTATTGAATGCAACGATCTCCAGGGACGTACCGGTTGGAAAACCGGAAATAGATGGAACGCAGGCTTTTGCAAAAGACAATGGAGACAGGCGTGAGATACACATTGATAAATATCATGTTGATTACGAATACCTGAAAACACTTGGCATACAATTGCAGCAGGGAAGAGATTTTTCACCAGGGTTCTCTACAGATTCTTCCGCTGTTATTGTAAATGAAACTGCGCTGGCTGAATTTGGAATAAAGGGAAATCCGATTGGAAAAACGATCGTATGCTCTGGTCAGCAGCAATACAATATCATTGCTGTGGTAAATGATTTTCATTATAAGTCTATTAAACAAAAGATATCACCGCTGGTAATGATGCTGGCGAATAACAATGGCGGCATCATTGTAAAAGTTAAGGCAGGTGGCATGGAAAAACTCATCAGTTCTATCAGGTCAGTCTGGAACAGTTATAATCCCAAAGGGCCTTTCTCTTTTAATTTTGTTGATGAAAAATTCGCATCCATATATAAAGCGGAAGAACGCACAGGGAAGATATTTACCATATTCGCTTTGATATCTGTCATTATTGCTGCACTCGGCTTGTTTGGATTATCGGCATTCTCAACTGCACAGCGAACCAAAGAAATTGGAGTAAGAAAAGTATTGGGTGCCAATGTAAATCAGGTAGTGTTTTTATTGTCAAAAGAATTTTTAGTAATGGTATTTATTGCATTTGTGGTTGCTGTTCCAGTTACCTGGTTTGCTATGCATAAATGGTTGCAGGAATTTGCTTACCGGATTAACATGAGTTGGCTCACATTCGTTTTATCAGGTTTTATTGCATTGCTGATCGCTTTTATTACAGTTGGTTTCCAGGCATTGCAGGCAACTATTGCAAACCCGGTGAAAAGTTTGAGAGCGGAATAATGCTATTAGCTTTTAGCTAAGGTGTTTAATAGAAAGTATCTAACAAAAAAATCACAGTCAATAGCTAAAGGCTTGCAGCTATAAGCGTCACTTATGATAAAAAACTATTTTAAAATTGCCTTTCGCAACCTTTGGAAAAATAAAGGCTATAGCGCGATCAATATTTTTGGACTAGCCATTGGGCTGGCAGCCTGTTTGCTCATTACATTGTATGTTACGAATGAATTGAGTTACGATCGTTACAATAAAAAGGCGGATCGTATTTACCGCATTAACTCAGATATCCGATTTGGCGGAGCGGACCTTCACCTTCCCCAAACGTCAGATATGATGGGAGAGTTAATAAAAAAGGATTATCCACAGGTAGAAGAATACACGCGGTTTTATTCCAATGATGGTGATAAACTCATCAAAAAAGGGAATGAGTTTATCAATGAAGCTCGTGTTGTAAATGCTGATTCTACCTTTTTTGACGTGTTCACATTTCCTGCCATTGAGGGCGATACAAAAACCGCTTTAAATGAACCAAACACTGTAGTTATAACAGCATCAACAGCAAAAAAATATTTTAGCAATTTAAATGTGATCGGGAAAACGATTGAAGTAAAAAGCGAAGCGATCACAGTGCTTTATAAGATCACAGCGGTAATCGAAGACATGCCGCAAAACTCACATTTTAATTTTGATTTCCTCTTTTCCATGAAAAATGTAGATTACCAATGGGGACAGATCACCAGCCATAATTTCAATACATATCTTTTACTAAAGCCAGGTGCAGATTATAAGGTATTGGAAAAAAAGTTCACCGGTTACATCAACAAGTATGTGTTACCCTCTATAAAACAATTTATTAAAGTAAATACGATCGATGAGCTCGAACAATCTGGCAACAAACTTAGGTACAGTTTAATGCCACTTACAAAGATCTATTTATACACTGATTATTCTTTTGAGCAAAGCCCTTCTGGTAATATCCAGTACGTGTCCATATTTTCATTGGTTGCTTTATTTATTCTCATCATTGCATGCATCAATTTTATGAACATGAGCACAGCCAGGAGTTCTGGCAGGGCAAAAGAAGTTGGCATCAGGAAAGTGCTGGGCACAAAAAGAAATACGCTCATCACACAATTTCTTGTTGAATCTACTATCACTGCTTTAATTGCCCTGCTCATTGCAATAGCCATCGCTTATGTTGTACTTCCATTATTCAATGATGTAGCAGCAAAATCATTACACGTAAAAGATCTGCTGGATATGCGGATACTGCCATTTATTATTGCAATTCCATTTATTGTTGGAATATTGGCAGGCAGTTACCCAGCATTCTATCTTTCAGCTTTCAAACCCATTGCAGTTTTAAAAGGTAATTCCAACAGCGGTTTTAAAAAAAGTAATCTTCGAAATACATTGGTTGTTTTTCAGTTTGCAACATCTATCATACTGATAATTGGAACGATTATCGTTTATCAGCAACTGCACTATATTCAGAATGCTAAACTTGGCTTTGCGAAAGACCAGGTATTGGTGATAGATCGGGCCTATGCGCTCAACAATAATGTGAACGCTTTTAAAAATGAGGTTCTCCGTATGCCGGGAGTAATTAGTGGTACTATCAGTTCCTTCCTGCCGGTAACAAATTCTTCCCGCAGTGACAATACTTTTTCAAGTGGTCCGGTGATGGATGCCAAGAACGGCATCGACATGCAAACATGGCAGGTTGATTATGACTACCTCAAAACAATGGGAATGGAAATTGCCCAGGGAAGAAATTTTTCAAAAGATTTTGGGTCAGATTCCAGCGCTGTACTTATTACTGAAACGACTGCAAAATTGATAGGCTTGAAGGACGCTGTCGGTAAATTTTTATATGCACCTTCATCTACATCGGGGGCTAATACCATGGTAGCATGGAATATTATCGGTGTAGTAAAAGATTTTCACTTTGAATCCATGAAGCAAAGTATCGGGCCATTGTGTATGAAACTTTTACCAAGCCGGGGATTGGTATCGTTTAAAATAACTGCCGCCAATGCAACCGGGCTTATAAAAAGTGTTGAGCAGAAATGGAAAGCACTCGCTCCTGGTATGCCTTTCAGTTATCGTTTCCTGGATGAGTCATTCAATGATATGTATCGGAGTGAGCAACGTGCAGGTAGCATTGCAATTGTATTTGCAGTGCTGGCCATCCTGATAGCCTGCCTTGGGTTGTTCGGCCTGGTAACTTTTATGGCAGAACAGCGAACAAAAGAAATAGGCATTAGAAAAGTTTTGGGAGCATCTGTTAATAATATGGTACTCCTATTGTCGAAAGATTTCCTGTTGCTGGTATTGCTCGCTGCAGTGATAGCATTCCCCGTTGCCTGGTGGGCAATGTATCATTGGCTTCATAATTATGTTTACCGTATCAGTATCGGTTGGTGGGTATTTGTTGTAGCCGGGCTGGCTGCATTGCTTATTGCTATTGTAACAGTAAGCCTGCAGGCCATCAAAGCGGCGCTTGCAAATCCAATAAAAAGTTTACGAACAGAATAATCATCTAAAGAATTTAAAATGAAACAGAAGATAGGCCGCATAACAGATCAGCATCTTCCAGGCAGAAAGCTATCACTGCTGGTAAACATATCAGGCATTATCGTTGTTGCAGTTATTGCAATGCTCATTGGCCTGTGGATACATGAAAAAGTATAACGGAAAGTATCAATCCCACATTTAAATCTTTACCATGCTAAGAAATTATTTAAAGATCGCTTTCAGGAATATCTTTCGCAACAAGGTATATGCTGCTATTAATATCATCGGGCTTGCAATGGGAATTGCAGCTTTCCTGTTGTTACTCGAATACATTAGCCAGGAAAAAGCTGTGAACGGTTTTCATACCAATCTACCTCAAATGTATAGGCTCATCAATGAAGCTAAAGATGGCAAAACATGGCCTGAAGTAGAACCTGGTTGGGCAAAACAAGCTATACAACGTTTTCCGGAAGTAAAAGATTTTTGCCGATTTGATGATGGTGCTGCCAAGGGGATCGTTGCAAAAAAAGAGGATAAGATCAATACATACCGCGAAAATCGGATTGGTTATGCAGATGGTAATTTTTTCAATTTTTTCACTTTTAATTTAAAGGAAGGAAACCCTGCATCACTTGCAAAACCTAACATTGTTTTCATTTCAACATCAACAGCAAAGAAATATTTTGGCAAAGCCGATGCAGCAGGCCAGCAACTTACCTTATACAACCAGTTTGGTACAACAACTTATACGGTAGAAGGGATTTATGCCGACATGAAGGATAATTCTGATATTCAATACGACATGTTATTCTCTTTGGAAACACTGAATAACCCTGCCAATCTCAATGATAATTCATGGGCTGCATTGGATAACCTTGAATCCCAATACATCAATACTTATTTTATTTTAAATAAAGGGGTTGATGCAGCAACCCTTGAGAGTAAGTTTACTGCCCTTCGCAACGAATTAAAAAAAGACAAAGATGGGGTTAGCTTCCGGCTGCAACCCTTTGCAAATGTTCATTTAGGAAGGTCGCTGAACGATACTTACATGACCTCTGGAAATCTCAAATATGTTTATATGCTCGGCGGCATTGCATTTTTGATTTTGCTTATTGCCTGGTTTAATTATGTGAATCTTTCTACAGCAAACTCATTCAAACGTGCCAATGAAGTTGGGGTAAGGAAAGTGATCGGTGCATCTCGTTCTAACCTTATAGCGCAGTTCATGGCAGAATCATTCTTCATTAACCTGCTTGGTTTTGGTTTTGCCATCGTATTGATATTACTGATACAGCCTTTGTTCAATAAACTGATCGGTAAAGCACTTTCATTGCAAACAATTGTTGCAAATCATACCTGGATATTTGCTTTAGCACTGTTGCTGATTGGCTCATTAATGTCTGGCGCATACAGCGCTTTATCGCTCTCAAAATTCAACCCGGTAGATACAATCAAGGGAAAGATAAGCAAGACTTCCAAAGGGATTTTTCTTCGCAGGTCATTGGTGGTTTCACAATTTGTTATCTCTATCGTATTGATCATTGCAACGATACTTATCTATTCACAACTTAATTATATGCAGCATCAAAAACTGGGTATCAATGCAAACCAGTTATTGGTGGTACGCGGCCCTGAAATAGGCAAGGATAGTACATATAAGAATCGCAGCACCTCATTCTGGAATGAGATCGCACAGCAAAGTTTTGTAAAAGATTATTGTGTAACGGGAAGTGTACCGGGAGGGGGATACAATTTTACTACCAGTGGCTTCACCCAACCTGCATCTAAAAAGGGAGATGATGTAAAGACTTATAATTTCGCCATCGTCAGCGATCGTTTTTTTAATACTTATGGAATTGGCCTTACTGCCGGGAGGATATTTACTGCGGATGAATGTAAAGTTGACTGGAATAATAACAGCAAAGTGATGATGAATGAAACTGCCATCAGGCAAATAGGGTTTACGAATCCCGAAGATGCCCTTCGCACGAAGATACAATGGGATGAGCGTGCACTGGAAATTGTTGGTATTGTAAAAGATTACCATCACAGCAGTTTACAAAAATCCATTGAACCTGTCATCTTCTATCCGCAAAATAACAATGCTTATTTCACGATAAAGATTACGGCCGGGAATATGCAGGGAAAGATCGCAATGCTCGAAAAACTTTATAAACAAAACTTCGCCAGCAATCCCTTTGAATATTCATTCGTGGATGAGAATTATTACAGAAGTTATATCAATGAACAGCAGTACGGTAATATTTTCTCAACAGCATCGATCTGGGCTATATTCATTGCCTGCCTGGGGCTTTTTGGGCTGACTACTTTTACAGTTGAATCGCGTGTGAAAGAAATTGGTGTAAGAAAAGTATTGGGAGCAAGTGTTCAAAGCATCGTTGCATTGTTGTCAAAAGATTTTATATTATTGGTATTCATCGCTTTCATTATTGCTTCGCCCATTGCGTGGTATTGTATGAACAGGTGGCTGCAGGATTTTGCATATAGGATCAATATCGGTGCCTGGGTATTCATACTGGCTGGTGGATTATCGATGGTTGTTGCATTGCTCACGATTATTTTTCAGGCGCTGAAAGCTGCCATTGCAAACCCGGTTTATAGTTTACGCTCAGAATAAACTGTCCGTTTTCGAACACTTGCTGTACGAAAGCGGACACTTGCGATACCACTCGTTAAGTCAACTTACTCATTATCATTAGTTTATATTCTGGCACAATTAAGGAAAGTATTTGGTTTATGATACAGAATTATCTTAAAACTGCAATCAGGAGTTTAGCAAGGCACAAAGCCTTTTCCCTGATCAATATTGCAGGGCTGGCAATCGGCATCGCATCCTGTTTATTGTTGTTCACCGTTGTAAAGTATGAGTTAAGTTACGATACATTTCAGCCAGATTACAACAGGATAGCCCATGTGATAACCATGGATAAGAGCTCCGACGATGTTGAATACAATCCCGGTATTCCTTTCCCCGCATTGGATGCGCTGAGGATTCATATCCCAGAGGTAACAACAGCCGCCTTGCTGGCAAATTATGGAAGCCAGGTTACTGTTCTGGGTAGTAATGCTTCCAGCACTGTTTCAGATAAAAAATTTATAGAAAGTACGGGCTTCTTCTTCGCAGATCCGCAATTCTTCGAAGTGTTTCATTATAAGTTTTTATCAGGATCTGCTGCCGTTTTGAGTGAGCCAAACACAACATTACTTACACAAAGGATGGCGGAAAAATATTTTGGTGATTGGAAAAATGCAACTGGTCAATATCTGCGGCTAGACAATGCAGTTACGGTTAAGGTCGCGGGAATACTGGAAAATCTTCCCTCCAACACTGATTTCCCTTTAGCGATTGTAACATCATATGCAACAGCAAAGTCAAGTAAAGGAACATATTTTTATTCCGATCAATGGGGTGCTACTACAAGTAATTTCCAGCTGTTCATGTTATTGCCTAAGGATATTTCGATGGCACAGATCAATAATCGCTTACAGAATTTCAGTAAAACAAATTACGGTAACAGGAACAGAACCGTTCGAACAAATTTATTACAACCACTAAGCGAATTGCATTTTGATAAAAGGGTAGAAAGCTTTGGCGATCATATTACGGAGAAGTCAACATTATGGACATTGTCATTGATCGGCCTTTTCATCATTATCATGGCATGTATCAATTTTATCAATCTTTCTACAGCGCAGGCTGTTGGCAGGAGTAAGGAAATAGGAATTAGAAAAGTATTGGGCAGCCTTCGTCGTCAATTATTCGGACAGGTGATCGGTGAAACAGCGTTTATTGTTGTAGGTTCTGTGCTATTGGCTCTCGGTCTTGCACTTGCGTTTTTACCAATGATCAAGCATGTTACTTCTATTCACGAATCATTGAGTCTTTTCAATTTGCAAACATTTTTATTCATAGCTGCACTGATCGTTTTGGTAACATTGCTGGCGGGTCTTTATCCGGCGATGATATTATCAGGATTCAAGCCTGTATTGGCACTCAAGAATAAAATAACATCGGCAAGCATCGGTGGTATATCGTTGAGAAGGGGCTTGGTAGTTGCACAATTTGCTATTTCACAGGTGTTGATCATTGGTACCATTGTAGCAGTTACGCAAATGAAATTTATACGCAACGCTGATCTCGGGTTTACCAAAGAAGCCATATTGCTGATCAATGCAAATACAGATAGTACTGCCCAGGCAAGGCAAAAAGCCTTTGCTGCCACCTTGCAACAGATGCCAGTAGTTCAATCGGTTAATTTCAGCAGTGATGTACCTTCTTCTAACAATAATTCAGCTACCAACTTTGCTTTTGATCACAGGCCTGATGAAAATTTTTCACTCTACTTAAAATTTGCGGATGAAAATTATTTTAAAACTTACGGACTTGAATTCGTTGCCGGAAGGTCATTTACACAAAATGATACAACCAATGAAGTTGTAATAAATGAAACCCTAATAAACAAACTGGGTTTAAAAAATGCGCAGGAAGCAATTGGAAAAGATATCCGGATGGGCTCCGGTTCCTGGAAAAAAATTGTTGGTGTAGCGAAAGATTTCAAAACCAATTCACTCAGGGAGGCTATAAAACCATTGATGATTGCTGAAAACAGGCAATATTATTCCGTAGCTGCCATAAAATTGAAAACAACCAACATCCAAAAAGCGCAGGCTTTTGTTGAATCAGCCTGGAACAAATCGTTCCCTGAATATGCTTATACAACGTCTTATATGGATCAGAACCTGGCAGAATTTTACCAGCAGGATGAACAACTGGCATTGTTGTATAAAATATTTGCTGGCATAGCTATATTTATTTCCTGCCTTGGGTTGTATGGACTTGTTTCTTTCATGGCAGTGCAGAAAACAAAAGAGATCGGTGTAAGAAAAGTACTGGGTGCATCTGTTCAGAACATCATTTACCTTTTCTCGAAAGAATTTACCATTTTAATATTCATTGGGTCTGTAATTGCTATTCCGGTTGCCTATTACCTGATGAACAGCTGGCTGCAGAATTTCGTATTCAGGATAAATATTTCACCTGTGATATTTATTGGCTCGGTCTTTCTATCTATATTGATCGCATGGATCGCTGTTGGATACAAATCCATCAAAGCTGCACTTGCAAACCCGGTGAAATCTATCAGAACTGAATAAAAAGTAATAAACTAAAAAGAGTTTTATAGATTAAATAATATTTATAAATTCATCAACATACAAGCTCAAATTCATAATAATATAAACAGCACAGCATGCTCTCTCTTAAAAATATTTACAAATGGTATAACAATGGCGCTAACCGGAATTTTATTTTAAAAGATATCAGCCTTGATATACAACAGGGAGAATTCATTTCCATTATGGGCCCTTCAGGTTCCGGTAAATCGTCTTTGCTGAATATTATTGGCATGCTCGATCAACCCAATGAAGGAACCTATTCATTTATGGGGCAGGATGTTTTCACACTCCGGGAAAAACATCGTGCAGATATCTTTAAAAAGAATATCGGTTTTGTATTCCAGGCTTATCATTTAATTGATGAACTTACGGTTTATGAGAACATAGAAACACCACTTATCTACCAGGATATAAAATCGGGCGAACGAAAAGCAATGGTGGCTGATATGCTGGACAGGTTCCAGATCGTTGGGAAGAAGGATCTTTTTCCAAATCAGCTTTCGGGCGGCCAACAGCAATTGGTGGGCATTGCACGTGCCTTGATCGTAAAACCTTCCCTGATTTTAGCCGATGAACCAACCGGCAATTTGAATTCCAAACAAGGTGAAGAGATCATGGATATTTTTAAACAATTAAATAAAGACGGTGTAACAATCATACAGGTAACGCATTCAGAAAAGAATGCAGGTTACGGATCACGTATCATTCATTTGCTGGATGGGCGAGAGGAAAATGTCTAGTATCAACTCCAGACTTTTGACAGTATCAAAAACTAAAATTTCGTTACTTAGTTTCAACAAAAATAAATTAACGGCTAACGGTAGAAAGCTGATAGCTTGTTCTAATAATCATTGATATGAAGAACTTTTCATTTACCACAATCTTAATTTGCTTCACGTTAGCATGTGTTGCTCAAACCAAATTAACACTCAAACAAGCCATCGAAACAGGTGTTGCCAATAACCTTGATGTGAATCAATCTGATCTGCAAATGCAGCGGGCCGGTATCAACCTCAAACAATCAAAGGCCAATATGTTACCAAACCTGAATGCACAGGCCGATCATGGTATCAACCAGGGAAGAAGTATTGATCCGATCAGTAATAGTTTTGTAAACCAGCAATTCAGCTACGGTTCTTATGGCGCCAGCACGAATGTTTTGTTGTTTAACGGATTATCATTGCAGAACAAGATCAAAGAAAATGCATTTGCTTACGATGCAACTAAAATGGAACTGCAACAGGCAAAAGACAATCTTACCATCAATATTATTTTATCTTATTTACAGGTGCTTAGCAGCCAGGATATCTTGGATCGGTCCAGAAAAGAGGCATTAGTTACAGGCAAGCAGGTGGACCGGCTTGGGATATTAAACAATGAAGGCGCTATTACACCGGCAGTATATTATGATCTGAAAGGGCAGCTTGCAAATGATGAAATCGCTATTGCTGATAACCAGGCAGCATTGGAATCAGCCAAGTTAAACCTTGTGCAACTATTAAACATCCCCTACGATAAAAGTCTTGAGCTGGAAGGATTACCCGAAGAAACGTTCTCTATGAATTATGAAAATACACCTGGTAAGGTTTTTCAAACTGCATTAACAAAGTTTGCGCAGGTGAAGTCGGTACAGCTTCGTTCTCAGAGTGCATCAAAGGCAATCAAATCTATTAGAGGAGAATTGTATCCATCACTGTACCTAGGTGGAAGTGCAAATACGAATTATTCAAGTGCAGCAAGGCAACAGGTATTTCTTAACACAACGGATGTGAAGACTACCGGTTATGTTGTGATCAACAATGTGCCGGAACCGCTTTATATTAAACAGGATAATTTCGATCCACAAAAAATAAATTACAGCAAGCAACTAAATAATAATCTTTTTACTTCGGTGAATCTTGGATTGAGCATTCCAATATTCAATGCTAATAAAGTAAGAAACCGTATCCGGCTTGCTCAACTGGATCTGAAGAATTACCAGTTGACGGAACAACAAACTAAAACCGCTTTGCAGCAGTCAATTGAAAGAGCTTTTGTAAATCTTACAAACACTGCTGATAAATTCAAAATACTGACTGACCAGGTAACATCCTTTGCAGAATCCTTTCGTGGTGCAGAGATAAGATTCAATGCCGGTGCAATAACATCTGTTGATTATCTTATTGCAAAAAATAACCTTGACAGGGCCAACAGCAACCTTATCGTATCCAGATATGATTTTATATTGCGAACTAAGATCCTTGATTATTATGAAGGAAAGCCATTGTGGTAATTGATGAAGCAACGTTAGGTGCTTAAAATATACTTTTTTCCAATTAGCTGTCTGTGCACAACTTATAATACGTGCCTGATATCCTGTATCCGGCATCCCGAAGTAATGCTAAATATTCCACCAGGTTGCATCGGGATAAGATGAATCAAGTATAACAGGTTCGCCGATCAGTGGTGTGGTTACTTTTAAACCTGTTCTTTTTGCTTCAGCTAAAATTCTTTTCACCGGCTCATTCCATGGATGTAAAGACAAAGTGAATTTTGCCCAATGAACAGGAAGCAATACTTTGGCACGAAGATCGTGGGCAGCCTGCACAGTTTGCTCAGGCATCATGTGAATGAAGGGCCATGATTCATTGTATTGTCCTGATTCCAGTATGGCAATATCAAATGGCCCATACTTTTCACCGATCTCTTTAAAATGACGGTCGTACCCCGAATCTCCGCCCAAATACAAATTGTGATCATTTGTTTTTAAAATAAACGAAGACCACAAAGTTTTTGCCCGTTTAATTCCACGGCCCGAAAAATGCCTTGCCGGTGTTGCAGTAAGTGTTATGCCTGGCGACATTGTTTTTGTCTGCCACCAATCCAGTTCATCTATCGTCGTTTCATCAAATCCCCAATAAATAAAATGCGATGACAGACCCAATGAGCAATAAACAGTTTTGACTTTTTCTTTTAGATTGACCACGGTTTTATAATCGAGGTGATCATAATGATCGTGTGTGAGTATTAGGTGATAAATCATCAGTCGTATACACATCACTGCCATTGAAAGACCGAACCATGCAGGATATGGGCGCAGCATTACCACTGAATACCGGGTCGATCAGGAAATTTTTACCGGCGATGCGAATGAAATAGGAGGAATGTCCGAACCAAACAATAAAAGGTTCTGTGGAAGTGATATTTTTCAGATCAGTTTTTACCGATGGCAATACAACAGCAGGTTTGACATCAGGATTTTTCTTAAGATATTTTTTCAATACATCATAGAAAGACTGGTCTTCCGGTAGGGTTGGTGTGGCAGAAATGTTTTTAAAGCCATTTTTCTTATACTGTGGCGATTGTTTTAGCAATGCTAAATGTGTTCCTGAAGGGTTTTTTCCTGTTATTCTGATCGACATAATTTAATTGTTTAATTGAACTGTTAATCCTGGAGACGAACGAAACGAAGCTATATGTTAAATCGTCATAACCAGAGCCGTTAAGGTTTTTGCAGATACGGCATCAAAACCATTTCAGCCGTTCCGGTTTCCAATTTGCTTTTCTGGCTTCTACCTGTATTTTAAATTGCAGAACTAGAATGATAATCCTGCGTCCACGTTTGTAGTTTTTTTGATATAATATCTATTATCTTTTTGGCTGTGCAACCTATTTACAAAATGCGGCGCAATAAACATCTCCACAAATTTAGAGATTTAAGTTGTTGGCCTCCCTATGCAATTTTCTAACCGATCTATAGAAGCGTTAAATTTATTATGCATGATTGTGAATTAATAATTTTGTTTGCTTTATTAAAATCCCGTTTGGATTCTTAAGGCAATCTTAAGAATCCGCTAACCCTGTTTGAACAGTTGAGTCGGCAATTTTGTAAGAAAATGTTATGATAACAGCAACTCATCTTCACGCCATGTTAATACACTTCCCGATTGCACTTTTACTGGTTGGGTTTCTGTCGGAAGTGATTTCATTAATAACTAAAAAAGCATTCTTTAAAAACGCTGCAATTTACCTGCTATTACTCGGCGCGTTGGGCACAACTGCATCTTACCTCAGCGGGAATGTTGCCGGCGAAGGCATTGAAGCCGGTGCGCTTAAAAATGCAATAGAACTGCATGAACAGGCTGCCACTACCAGCCTTTGGCTTTCCATTATTACTGCAATAATATACCTGGTTGTTGCATTAACCAAGTACAAAAAGGTTTGGACGAGTGTAGTTTCTGTTGTATTATTTACCGCAATGATTTTTTCAATCGCCAGAACAGGATATTTGGGCGGCCAATTGGTTTATAAACATGGAGCCGGTGTAGAACTTTTATTGCCTGATTTTTAAAATCCTGATCCAGATGAAAAATAATTCAGTCGTGATTTTTATCTAACTTACCAACATGAGAGTTTTATTAGCAGAAGATGAAGCAGCTATTGCGGGATTTTTAAAAGACGGGCTTGAAGAAGAAGGCTTTGCAGTGGATGTTGCTACCAACGGAAGGCAAGGTTTGCAATTGGCAATGGATAATTTAGATGAATATGATATTATTTTATTAGACTGGATGATGCCGGGGGTTAGCGGAATAGAAATATGCAGAAGCATACGCAAAGAAAATAAGCAGGTGCCTGTTATATTTTTAACTGCAAAAGATTCGGTTGATGATACTGTTTTTGGATTGGAGGCAGGTGCCAACGATTATATGAAAAAGCCTTTTGCATTTGAAGAGTTATTGGCCAGGATGAAAGTGCTGCTCAGAAGCAAAACCGGTGAAATGGATATTTTTCAAACTGCTGACATTTTATTGAACACTGCTGTTCACCAGGTTACCAAACAAGGAAATGCTGTTGAACTTACACAAAAGGAATTTGCGTTACTGGAATACCTGCTGCGAAATAAGGGCAAAGTGTGCAGGCGTACCAGGATCATTGAAAAAATATGGGATATTCATTTTGAAAAAGACACATCCGTAATTGATGTTTTTATCAATGCCCTGCGGAAAAAACTGGATACCCCCGGCCAGGAATCATTCATTCAAACCATAAGAGGCGTGGGTTACCGGGTAAATGATTAGTAAATGAAACTTAGTTTTAAAAAAAGAATTGCACTTTATAACACCCTGGCGGTTGCCGTTACAACTGCGGTTGTTTTTATTGTTATTTACGCAGTGGTATATTTCAGTTCCTATCTCCATCTCGACAGTGACATCAAACTTGAAAAGGAAGAAATTCTGAATACCCTCTACTGCAAGGGAGATAGCATCATCATAAATAAGATGCCCGAATGGGAAGAATCTGAACATAAAAAAGTTGAAGTGAATCCTACTTTTATTCAGATAGTGGATAGTAAGGACCGTATAATTTTCAAGTCTGTTAATCTGAAGACTAATCATTTTTTATTTGAACCAATGATCCAAAAGGAAAGTTTTTATAATGCGCAGGTTGATAAGCAAAGATTAAGGCTTGGACAGTTTCCCATCCGCAATGACGACGGGAAAATCATCGGGCAATTAACAGTAGGCATTTCACAGCAGGAATCTTTTAATGTGTTACAAAATTTGCTGTTTACATTGTTGATTGCTTTCCCTGTTCTTTTACTGGTACTTTATAGTGTCATTTACCTGGCGGCCTCAAAAGCAATAGCACCTGTACACAAACTTATTCGGGCAGCTTCGGGTATCAGCGAATCCAATATCAATACCCGCTTACCCTTACCGCCATACCAGGACGAGTTATTTCAACTGACCAGTACAATTAACGAGTTACTTTATCGTATCGAAACAAGCATTCAGCAACAAAAACAATTTACGGCTGATGCTTCGCATGAAATACGAACGCCACTTGCGGGCATTCGAGGTACATTGGAAGTTTTGTTGCGTAAAAAAAGAGAGCCTGAACAGTATGAAGAAAAAATAAAAGAGGTTATCGGGCAAACAGACAGGCTTAATCTGCTTCTTGAACAATTATTGCAACTTGCCCGCCTGGAATCTGGTCCGGTAAAAAATGAATCTGTTTTGCTTTTTGGTTTACTTAAAGAAACAGAACTTAAATATGAAAAGCAGTTGCATGAAAAAGAAATTGAATTACAAATCACGGTTCCGGAAAACACTATGGTTGTCGCCGATAAATTTTTATTTGCCATTATGCTCGATAATCTTGTAAGCAATGCCATAAAATATAGCGTTGCAAAAAATATAGTCTGGATTACCTGGAATGCAAAAACAAATGCCTGCATGGTTACCAATCAAGGTCATGAGATATTGAAAGAACAGGTTCCCCTTTTATTTAACCGCTTTTACCGTACCGACGAATCCCGCAGCTCACACGTACCCGGTAGTGGACTGGGCCTGGCCATCGTAAAAAAATTAGCCGACCTTCAGGCTATTGAAGTATCCGTAAGCAGTGCCTCCAGCAAAACTACTTTCTCTCTGAAATTTCCTTCATAATCTTTAGCCAATCTTAAGCATACACAAAGAATGCCTCAAGGCACCTAGTCGTAGTTTTGTGTTATCAATTAACCATCAAAAAAATTAAGCATCATGAAAAAGTTACTGATTATTCCAGCCATGTTAGTCTCAACAGGTTGTTTGCTTCTTACATCCTGCGGCAATGCAGATAACAACGCAGCTATGAAAGCGCCGGTACAAAACAATAATGACAGCACCGGTAAAATAGGCAACAAAGAAACTGGCGAAAAAGAAGCCAACGAAAATGAATCGCAGGAGAACGAAAAGAATCCTATAGCTAAACCGGTAAGTTATACTACCGGTACAGAAGCGGCATCCAAAACAATGGATAATATGCAGGCCGCATTTAAAGGTGAAACTACCGCCAGCGCAAAATACGCTGCGTATTCAAAAAAAGCAGAACAGGAAGGCTATCACGAAATTGCCCTGCTTTTTAAAGCTGCGTCAACCGCAGAAAATATTCATGCCAATAACCACAAAGCGGTATTACAGGAATCAGGTATAACTGTACCAACTATTAAACCCGAATTCACCGTAAAAACAACCAAAGAAAATCTTCAGGATGCCATAGCCGGAGAAACGTATGAAGCTACCACCATGTACCCTGAGTTTTTAACTGCTGCCAATAAGGACGGCAATCAGCTAGCCATGATCAGTTTAAATTATGCTTATAAAACCGAAAAGAAACACCGGGTTTTTTATGAAGAAGCTCTGGCCGCTCTGCAGAACAATACAGTAAAAGCATTGCCTTCGGTATTCTATGTTTGCCCAACCTGTGGCAATACTTATCAAACTACAGCACCGGCACGTTGCGGTATTTCAATGACCAGTGGGGAAAAGTTTTTAAAAATTACTTCACTTTAAAACAACGATCATGACTACAGCACATTTGCATTTATTGATCACCCATCTTCCGGTATTCGGTTCGATTTTAGGCGCCTTTGTATTAGGCTACGGTATTTGGAGTAAAAGCAATTCAACAAAAATTGCGGCCTATTGCCTGTTCATTGTTTCAGGTATTGGTGCAGGTATTGCTTATTTTACGGGAGAAGGCGCCGAAGAAGCAGTGGAAAAAATAGCAGGCGTATCTGAAAGCATTATTAAGTTGCATGAAGATTCGGCCATGTATGCGCTGATAAGTTTGATTGTACTGGGCATAATAAGTTTGTTTGCGTGGTGGATTACTTATAAAAAAAGCAGCTTGATAAAAAGCCTGGCTGCAGCAACACTCCTGGTTTCTTTTATCAGCTTTGGATTCGTTGCACGTACCGGTTACCTTGGTGGGCAGATAAGACATACAGAGATTGGTAGCAGCGCAGTTCAAAACGATGCTGGTGAAAATACCGGAAAGGATAATGATTAGGAACATGGTTACTTCCACTTACAATCATTTTTCTTTATAGAATTCCTCAGCATTTTTGAGGAATTCTATTTTCTTTTAAAAATAAATAACTGCCTTCATGAAAAATAATTCTCTTAAAAACCTGCAGACAGAAATCGATGCTTGCTTTTTATACAACCAATTAGCCAAAGTAGAACCTGATGCCACAGTAGCCAATGTGTTTAGGCAAATGAGCGATATTGAACGTAGCCATGCCGAAGCTTTCTTAAAGAAATTAAATCCCGCCTCCATTCCGGTGATGCCGTCCCCTTCTTTTCGTGCCAAAACCCTTGATCGTATCGGTAAAATATTTGGGTACGATTATATCCTGGGTGTCTTGATGGATACAGAAAAAAGTATTTCTACCGCAGTCATTAATGCAAAAAATAAAAGCAACCTGCCAATAACCGGTTTAGAAACCAATCATGTAAAGATTTTGCGCTCTTTACTGGAAAATGAAAATAAAGTTACCGGTAGCAACGTCGCTAAGTTTGAAAGCAGGCACCGTTCTGTTGGCGGCAATGCATTAAGGGCAGCGGTTTTGGGCGGTAATGATGGTTTGGTATCAAACTTTAGCCTGGTAATGGGCATAGCGGGAGCAACAGCGGGCGGTGCAGGTGTATTGCTGGCTGGTGTAGCAGGATTATTGGCCGGAGCATTGTCCATGGCGCTGGGCGAATGGATATCTGTAAAGAGTTCGCAGGAATTGCATGAAAATCAAATGCAGTTAGAGATGAACGAACTGGAGATCAATCCTGAAGGAGAGGAAAAAGAACTGGCATTGATCTATATGGCAAAGGGTATTCCCGAAGAGCAGGCGCAGGAAATGGCTAAGGAAATTATGCTGGATAAAAATCATGCACATGAAGTATTGGTAAAAGAAGAGTTAGGCATTAATGCCGAAGACCTTAAAGGTTCAGCCATGGAAGCCGCCGTTTATTCTTTTATATTATTTGCCATTGGTGCAGTGATACCGGTTATTCCATTCATGTTTTCAAGCGGAATTACAGCAATTGTTATTAGCGTTATTAGCAGTGCTGCCGGTTTGTTTTTGATTGGCTCTGCCATCACTTTATTCACCGGAAAAAATATTTGGTTCTCTGGCTTTCGCCAGGTGATATTCGGATTGATAGCTGCTGCTATAACATTTGGCATCGGAAAATTGATTGGGGTTTCGTTGGCAGGTTAAATTATTGCTTTCCATGATAACGTCGTTCAGTTTAGTTTTCTGCAAACAGGAGTACATATCTGTCTTCGGTAAATCCAGAAAACTAGTTTCATAAATAAAGCCTCACTGAAATCAATCAATGAGGCTTTGTCGGGATGACTGGACAAATTTCGAACCTTTTTATAGCTGATTTGCAAAAAATAACTAATGCCAATATCTAACATGCCGCATTTATTTTTTTACAGGAATCTGGCTGAAAATATATGCCTCAGCCTCTTTGTCGTAACT
>JBBQZY010000014.1:0-117411 GCA_038207305.1 Chitinophagales bacterium | reverse complement strand
GAAATCCGCTACCGGATCGTTGTTACCACCAATTAAGTTAGATAGATTAAGTACTTGTCCGTTGGGGCCTTTTACAACCACTTCCAGATCTGAAACATATGGATGTACCACATTGAGTTTTACTTCAACTTTAGAAATGGTAGCACCTGCAGGAATACCAGCAACATTGATGGTATTATTAACACCTGCAATAACTCCATCAAGAATGTGAAGGTTCAATGTACCAGAGCATACTGTGGTAACTGATGGAGGAGGTGATGCAAAAATCTGTAAAGAAGAACCGGCACAATATATTGCAGGAACAGGAGAAATTGGAGCCTGGTATGGTGTTACTGTTAAAGTAGCCACTGAAGACAGGAACAAAGGAGTACAAGCTCCACCAACAGCAACCTGGAACTGATGTCCGTTAGATGCCGTTGAAAGGCCCGTAAGTGTTAGTGTAGCTGTGGTTGCACCGCTATAGATACCGCCATTGTTTACGATGGTCCATGGAGCAGTTGCATTAACTCTTTCCTGCCATTGGTAGGTAAGGGCTGTACCTGTTGTAGCAACAGTAAAAGTTTTTACTCCGCCACATGCAACAGACCCACTGGCAGGTTGTGTGGTAATAGCACCAACAATACAAGGGGTAATATTTACTGCATAATCTTCAGTTTCACCATAAGTGTAGCCAACGCAAGCATTCGCACCAGTGTTAGGCGTATTAAATCTTACCCTTATCCTCATCCTCGTTAAACCAACACCTGCACTTCCCGGAACTGTTACAGTACCATTGATCACGGCACCATTGGCACTACCCAGCGCTGTGAATTCGGTAGCTTCAAACACACCGTTTTTATTATAGTCTATCCAAACACTCACATATTCTGTACCACCCGGGCCGACAGATACCGCCAATGGGAAAGTAACACCAGCAGCAACTGAACCTGGTGCAACGGTTCCTGTATAATCATTATAACCGCCAACGCTACAAACGTTACCAGTACTGTTATTGATACCAATACCTGTTACATTCAATATGATATCATCGAGGTTACAGTTTGTTGCGGGAGGAATGCAATAACAAGCTGTAGGAGCATTCATTGTCACCTGCAAAGGCGTAGAAGCAGTTGTATTACCAGAACAGGTTACCAGGTTTTGATAATAGGTTGCAGTTGTTTGCGAAGTATTGTAAGTTGATCCTGTGGCACCTGCTATATTGGTCCAGGTAACACCATTGGGAGAAGATTGCCATTGGTTGCTAACACCTGATCCCGGAGTTGGGTTCTGGGTAGATAGTGTGAATCCAATATTAGGACAAATTGAACCCGCTGTAGAGAGTGTATTACCAGGCGCTGGCGTACCTGCGCATGGAGTAGCACCTGTGAAAGTAATACTTCCAATAAATCCCCTTGGGGTAAATGTTGGAGCATTTGGAGCAACGTCTCCTGCGAAACTAACATTCGAGCCGGATGTGATCACACAGCCACCGCCCGGATTAGTGTAAGTACCGGCTGCAACCGTACTATATCTCAAACTGGCAGCCTGTACTGCAATGCCATAAGTGGCACCTGCAGGAACTACCAATGATAAGCCAGACAAAAATGACTGGGGAGTTGTGGTAGTTGTGTTAGCTACTGCAGTAATGGTTGCTGAACCGATTTGGATCCAGCCATTAGCTGCACTGATAGCGCCCGGTGCGCCTGCAATTGCAGAAGCTTTGTAATAAGCAGCAACAGGCATTGAACCAGAAGCTCCACAAACACTTGCAATATCTGTAATTAATACAGCACCTGCATTGTTGTTAGTGAAATTCAAAGTAACCAGCGAGAAGCCGTTATTATTTGTAAAAGTGGTACTTATTGTTGTTTGCGACATGGCTGTCATGCAAACTAACAAAAGCAGAAAGGTGGAAAACAAATAGGTCTTCCCTTTTTGGTAGAATAATTTCATGTGTGAGAAATTTAGTTAATAATAAAGAATAGGTAATAAAAGTAACAATTATTTCTTAAAACTGTTAAAATATTATAGGATATTAAAGAACGATGTTATGCATTTAATCACTTAATGCTCAACAAGGCACCAGTAAAATCGCCAATAATAAATGAAGGTTGGCCAGAATCTTTGCATTGGTTCACTTTTAAATTCAGCTACCCCGGGCATTGGGAGTGTGCGGGATTAATGGAAAAGCTGGTTATTTCACAAACAATGCTTTCAATTCACTGGCTTCTTCGGGCTGCATTTTTCCACCCAGTATCAACCTGATCTGCCTTCTCCTGAGAGCGCCGTCAAATAAACTGATCTCTTCTGTTGTTTCGGGTATGAGTTTATTTACGTTGCGTGGCTTACCATTTGGATCAAGGGCAACAAAAGTATAATAGGCTTCATTGCTTTTATACCGGTACTGCTGTATGGCGTCTTCGCCCCAAACATTCATGTGTACCTCCATACTGCTGTTGAACGACCTGGTAACTTTTGCTTCAATATGCACTACATTGCCCAATTTAATAGGCGTTTCAAAAGAAATATTATCCACCGAGGCTGTTACAACCGGTGCTGCACAATGTTTCATGGCAGCAAGTGCTGCTGCTATATCCATCCAATACATCAGCCTGCCACCCATTAAATTTCCAAAAGTATTGGTGTCATTCGGTAAAACAATTTCCGTCATGATAACCAATGATTCAGCCGCTTTCTTATCCATAGTTTCAAAATTTTTGCAAAGATAGGTTAGGAATTTATAGTTTAATAGTTGGCTTACTGATACAGTTTTTTTGCAATGAATTAAGAAATTATCTTTTTTCTGTCGATTCCTTATCACTGCTACTTTTTATTTCGCATAAAAAATTAAGCGCTCTATAATATTGAAAAGCTCTTTAAACAAAAATTGCTGTTTATTGTTTTTAGTAAAAATATATTCATGGAATCTATCAAAGGAAAAAATATTCTCATCGCAGGGGCAACAGGAAGTATTGGTAGCAGCGTTACAGGTTTGTTGCATGCATCAGGGGCAAACCTTTTCTTAACCGGGCGAAATGAAGAGAAATTGAGATCGCTGGCAATTTCATTTAATTTAGCGGATGCAAATTACTTCGCCGGCGATCTTTCAGATAGTGCGGCAGTTTCTTCTTTAAAGAAAAAATATTTCGAAAGCTTCGGCCATATTGATATTCTGATCAATGCTTCAGGTATTGGTATTATAAAACAAATGGAAACGTTAGAAGAAACCGATTTTATGCAAAGCATACAGGCAAACCTGGTGGCTCCCTGGCTGTTAATGAAGGCATTTCTTCCTGCTATGAAAGAAGTGAAAAAAGGCCTTGTCATTCATATTCCCGGTGTATTAGGCAAAGTACCCATGGCCGGAGCCGCCGCATATTGTGCAAGTAAATATGGACTGGTTGGTATGATGCAAAGTATAAGAGAAGAATTGAAAAGAACTGATATCAGGATTACCAACCTGTTCCTCGGTGGCGTTGATTCTGCCTTCTGGGACAACATCGATCTTCGTGTTCAGCGAGAAAAAATGATAAAAGCAACAGAAGCTGCAAAAGCAATCTGGTTCCTATGTCAACAACCTGCCAGTGCAGTGATCAGTGAAATGGTGTTGCAACCGTTTAATCACCAGGCGATTTAGTTCGTTGTTCATGAAAGTTCAACATTTGATTATATCTCAGTTTTTTGACTAGTAACTATAAACTAAGTACTATGAACTGGTATTTATTTTTGGTAGTTCGTGTTGGTTTCCTCAATTTCGGTTTCCAATTACAAAGTATATGGTCTCTTTTGATAATACAGAGTACGCGTTTGCATATAAAACGACCCAGGAATTAAAAAAAGCAAATTTTCTTTTCTTAGTGATGGGCAATGCCTTTTTGGTAAACATCGGATTGAAGCTGGCACCTGCGGCCATTAAAATACATTTTCCTTTTACCAAAGCGATCATTCGTAAAACAATTTTTGGTCAGTTCGTAGGCGGAGAAACACTGGAGCAAACAGCAGCAGTTGCCAATAAACTGGAACAATACAATGTACAGGTGATCCTTGATTACGGCGTAGAAGGAGGCAATGATGGCGAGGAAGGATATGATCATGCCACTGACGAATTTATCAAGGTGATTGATTATGCGGCCACCCAGCATAATATACCATTTATGAGTATCAAGGTAACCGGCATTGTACGCTTTGGATTGCTGGAGAAATTAGATGCGGCTATGCATGATGGTGATGGTACACTGATGAAGCGTTATATGAAAGTTATTGATCAGCTTTCCTCCACAGAACGAGCTGAATGGCAGCGTGCCGTAAACAGGTTATCCATGATATGTGAAACTGCCAACCGCAAGCAGGTAGGCGTATTGGTTGATGCAGAAGAAACCTGGATACAGGATCCTGTTGACGCCCTCACCATCTTAATGATGGATACCCATAACAAAGACAAGGCTGTTGTGTTTAATACGATGCAATTGTACAGGCACGACAGGCTTGCATTTTTAAAGGATAGTTACCAGGCAGCCATTGAACGCAATTTTATCCTGGGTGCAAAATTGGTACGAGGCGCCTATATGGACAAGGAGCGCAAGCGTGCCGCAGAAATGAGCTATGCCTCTCCTATACAATCCGACAAAGCAGCCTGCGACAAAGATTACAATGATGCTGTTGAATTTTGCATTGATCATCTGGATCATATTTCAGTGATCGTTGCTTCGCACAATGAGTTCAGTAATTTGCACACTACACAATTATTGGATAAAAAGGGATTACCGCACAATCACTCGCATGTGCATTTTTCGCAATTATACGGCATGAGTGATAATATCACTTTCAACCTTGCCAAAAGCGGATGCAGCGTTAGTAAATACCTGCCCTTCGGTCCCATTGATGATGTAATTCCTTATTTGATGCGCCGGGCCCAGGAGAATAGTTCGGTATCAGGACAAACAGGAAGGGAACTTGGTTTGATAAAGAAGGAGTTGGGGAGGCGGAAGAGTTCATAAAATCTCAACCGTAGAAAATAGTCCAACATTTGGAAACCCAACGGTGACCTAAGATCTTTGAACTGGTTTTATCAATTTAACCTCATACAAACCACTAAATAAATACCATTTCTTTGTTGCCGGTTCAATACATTTATAACGTGTTCTTACCTTTGGCCCTTTCACAAAAACACGGCTGCCTTTGATGATGAAAGTATCTCCTTCTTTTAATTGTTCTACCAATAAATGATCTTCTTTTACAGGGTCATAATTCCGCAATACCCTCAATAAATTTTCATCACCACAACTACTGGCGGCGGGGTTTTTCAAGGTTTGCATCAAAGCCTGTTCGATCACCTGAGGGAATATTTCTTTTGCAAGGAACTGCACAAGTATCTTACTGAATTCATCTTTCCATTGTTGCCCATGAGCCTGTACACGGTGCCCATAACGTTCGTAGGTAAACAGGTGCGCTAGTTCATGTAAAAGTGTGATTAGAAAACTATATTTATTTAAATTACCGTTGATGCTGATGCGGTGAGCCTTTCCATCATGCGCATGACGGTAATCACCCAGAACAGTTTGTCGCTGCCTTGTAATGGTAAGCTGTACCTTATATTGGATGAGATAGTGATGGACATCTTCAAAACTTCCTTCCGGTAAATAAGACCTGAGTTGTAATAAAGGAACCTCTTCTTTAGGCATTTGCGTTTTTATTCTTGTTCATTTTCATCACAGCATATACTTCGGTGGCCAGGTAAATCAGGTAGAGGAAAAGGGTAATAAATATTCCTCTTTTATTATAAGCACTGCCACTCAAATAAACATATGCTATCACCGCAACGATGCAAAATACCATTTTTAGCATCATGCCTGTCATTACACTGCGTACGAATACATGTGGATTCTTATTTTGTAAACCACTACGCTGAATTAAAAAAGAAAATATACTTATGAGAAAAAATAGCGCATTGCCAGCAAGCATTACGTTGGGGTCAATGTTGTAAGTTTTTAACGTGGAACCAAGGGCGGCCACAATTATATTTATCAAAACGAACAGGATTATCAACGGGGATAGTAACCGGCCGGTAGCATTCATGAATAATTATTTTTTTTTAGCGGTGTCGTTGATGATCTTGATGATGACCGCTAAGATCAGCAGCAAAGGTAAAACCCAAACTGCTAATGGCATTTTTATTTTAAGCCATTCATCTAATTTAAGTCCCGCGTAAACAGCAAGGCCTATTCCTACCAGGAACTGTGTAGCCAATCCGGCATATTTCCACAAAAGGTTATTATTTGGTTCACTCATTAACTGCTTTTCCCATTTCGATACCTAATTCTACAATATTGGCGCCCATATGGCATTCGCCGTTAAAACTCGCTGTTGATTCTATCTGCAGTTTTCCTGTATGAATATTGCCTTCAACAATCGCTTTGCCATGGAGATGCAACAGGTCGTTCACCCTGACTTTACCAAGTACCTTACCAAGTATATCGGCCTGGTTTGCAACAATATCACCTTCAATTATTGCTTCCGGGCCAAGTAGTATTTTTGACCTGCAGGCAAGATTACCTTTTAAGATCCCATCAATTCTGATATCGCCTACGCTTTCAATATTACCCGAAATTACTGCGCCTGCACCAATGATCGTGGTTGAGCCAACTGGGGTTTCTGCATACGATGACCTGGATTTTGAAGAAAACATAACTTGTAGTTTTGGAGGTTAAAAAGCTTCTGTCTATCTTTTAACGTATTTTTTAGCTTTTTAGTCTAAGGCCTTTATCCTAGTCGTCTGTATTTTCCAGTTTAGGGAGGTTTAATTTACTGGTATCCATTTTTACAACGGTTCCCTGTAATACCTTTTGCAAATCTTCGAAATATTTATGTTGCTGGTTTAGTGCCTGTTCCATAGAATCGGTGCGTATCTTAAGGCTCCTGTATTCCTTCATTTGCTTTGCATCTCCATAGCCTGAGCCTGGTAAATAATATCTTAACGGGGTAAAAATGATCAGCGAGGCAGTGAGGCCAACCATTAATATGAATAAAGTACTCATAACAATATAAACACTTAGCCGGGTAAGTTTGAATTTTACAACTTCTTCATAAGTGTCTTCATTCATTACTACCAGCCGGTAATGGTTTCGCAGCCTTTTTAATGTATTATTCGCATCCAACTTAGCCATAGAACCGGTTTTGTAAGTTAAAATTAAGAAACCGGCGTCATTATCCGGCATATTATCATTTATAATGCCCGGTACAATATTCAAGTCAGTAAAACGGTTTAAGGATTGGGGGAATTATTCACATAAAATTGTATTTCACCCCTTTAAATTTGACCAGTAGATTGCAAAAAAAAACCGATATTTAGCCTTCGTTTATAATCTGATACATTCATGCCATACAGAAAGCAGTATTTTATTTTATTTTTCATAGCGCTGAGTTTTTTTTCCTGTACCGTTTATGCCCAGCCAACATGGACATTTGATCCTTTTGGAAGGGAAAAAAAACCAGAAAAATATGAGGATAAAAAGCTTGCTTCAGAAAAGACAGATAAAAAGTTCACCACTTTCAGAAGATTTCTTCAAAACAGTACTACCCATTATAATTATTTCTTTAATGCAAATAACAAGATCAATGCTGTAATTGAGCGGGCAAAGATCTCTAACCAGGACGATTACTCAAAACTGCTTTCTTTTTATCCATATTCTTTGGATAATACTGCAGCCCAACAAACAGAACTCGATTCAGTGATATACAAAGCAGGCTCAGGAATATTGTTGCATGATCTCCGTTCCGATTGGGTAGACAATATGTACCTGCTTATTGGCAAATCTTATTATTTCAGAAAAGAATTTGATTCAGCAGCACTTACTTTCCAGTTCATCAATTATAATTTATTTCCACGAAAGAAACATGAAGATGACAGCAGGATCGTGGGTGCCAATCAATCAGCGCAATCAAATGTATTATCGATAGCGAATAAAGAAAAACGGAATGTTGTGCAAAAAGCGATCAGCCGTCCGCCGAGCAGGAATGATGCATTGGTTTGGTTGGCCAGAACATTTACAGATCAAAAAGAATATGGTGATGCAGCTGGTATGATCAATATTCTATCCAATGATCCCAATCTTCCAAAACGGTTGAAGAACGACCTGGAAGAAGTAAGCGCTTATCTATTTTATAAGCAGGAAAATTACGATAGTGCTGCTACACATCTTGAAAAAGCATTGTCGAATGCGCAAACCAAACAGGATAAATCGAGGTGGGAATATTTACTTGGCCAGATGTATGAAATGGGGCGGCAGTATGACAAGGCTGAATCTTATTATACCAAGGCATCCAGACATACGGTAGATCCTGTAATGGATATATATGCACGTTTGAACAACGCCAAAATGTTCAAGGATAATGGCAACACCCGTGAACTGGAGAACAGTATTTCGAAGTTACTAAGAATGGCTCGCCGCGACAGGTATGAAGCATACCGCGATATCATTTATTATTCGGCTGCTGAAATGAGTTTGCAAAAACCAGATACCGGTAATGCAAAAATATTACATATAAAAAGTATCCGCTATAACCAGGGAAATGTTGGTTACAGGAATAAGGCATTCCTGCAATTAGGTAATATTGCTTACAATCAACATGAATATAAAAAAGCGTCTGCTTATTATGATAGCCTTCAATTGGGCGATTCATCCTTCAAAGCCATAGCCCTGCAGGTAAATACGAGGAAGAACAGCCTGAATAATATTGTAGCTCAGGTCAATATCATTGAAAGAGAAGACAGCCTTCAACGCATTGCCAATATGCAGCCTGCAGAAAGAGATGCATTCCTGAGAAAATTAGTACGGAAATACCGCAAGGAAAATGGATTGAGAGAAGAAGATAATTTCACCGGTAATACATTGATCACATTCAACAATAATAACAGTGAGCCGGTTGACCTTTTCGCAGCGCCAACAAAAGGCGAATGGTATTTTTATAATACCAATCTTAAATCAAGGGGATATTCTGAATTCAGATCGAAATGGGGGAAACGTGAAAATGTAGATAACTGGCGCCGCAGATCGGCAGTAAGCACTGCAGGTGGCGTTAACCTGAATGGTAATATCGATATTGATGATCCGCTTAATTCAAAAGTTGCGAACGGTGGGCCTGCAACATCCGGTGGTGCGCCGGTTCCATTTAGTTTTGAAGCATTCATGCAGGATCTTCCGCTTACTGCAGAAAAAATGGATAGCAGCAATACCCGCATTGCAACTGCACTGATCAGTCTTGCCAAACTTTTCCAGAATGAACTGGAAGATTACCAGGAAGCTGTTAAAACCTACGAAAACTACCTGCAACGTGTACCCGATAGTTTACGTGACCCGGAAGTTTACTTTGGCCTTTTCTTATGTTACAGTAAACTCGGCAACACAGCCAAGGCTGATTATTACAAGAACCTCGTGAATTCAAGGTATGCAGGTACAAAGGCATCAAAAATGCTGAATAATCCGGGGGCATTAAAACCAAACGAAAAAAATCCCGAGGTAACGAGGCGCTACGAAGCTATTTATGATCTTTTCATTGAAGGGAAATTTACCGAAGCTATTGATGCAAAGAAAAAAGCTGATAGTGTTTACGGAAATAATTACTGGACACCACAATTGCTTTATATCGAAGCTGTCAATTTTGTAAAACAAAGAAATGACAGTGCTGCTATTGAAGCATTGAATAATATCATTAGCCTATATCCGGCTTCTCCGTTAAAAGATAAGTCGCAAACAATGATAGATGTATTGAAAAGGCGAGCGGATATTGAATCATATCTCACCACGCTTGAAGTTACCCGGGCTGAAGAAGACAAAATATTCCTTTCTGAAAACAACACCGTGGTTGTTCAGAAAGCAGAGACAAAAGCACCTGAAATTAAGAAGATGGCCGTGGTTAATAAACCGGTAATACAGGCTGATAGTATCAAAGTAAATCCTGCCCTGGTTAGTGGTGCATTTAAATGGGAATCGGATAAACCACTTGCGGTGATCATGATTCTGGATAAGGTTGATGCGGTTTATGTAAATGAAGCTAAGAATGCATTCGACCGTTATAACCGGGGTATTTACAACAGCAAACCTGTTGCTATTCGAAAAGATGTACTTGATCCGGCTACCAATAAAGCATTGTTGGTATTTGAAGGTTTCAATACACCGGAGGAAGCAGTTCAATATTACGATAAAGTAAAAAAAGCAGCTCCTTCAGAAGTTTCCTGGCTTCAGGCAAATAAATATTCATTCCTGGTGATCTCATCGGCTAATCTCGGGTTATTAAAAACCAATAAGGATATGAATGCTTATAAAACCTTGTTGAATAATTTATATCCCGGTAAGTTTTAAGCAATATGCTGTTCATGTTGCTATCTTCTAATGCTTCAAAATTAAGATGATCTATGGCCCGCTCAGTTAGAATATTATGGCGTTTGTTCTTCGCAGGCTTCGGCCTGTTCATACTCATGTTGCTTTGCGCAAACTTCGGGCTGTTTGGTAAAATGCCATCTATCAAAGAACTGGAAAATCCCGAGGCCGATCTTGCCAGTGAGATCATCAGCAGTGATGGTGTACTCATGGGAAAATATTATGCAGAGAACCGAAGCGAAGTAAAGTACAGTGAAATCTCTCCCAATATTATTCATGCGTTGATCGCTACCGAAGATGAACGCTTTTATGATCATTCCGGCATTGACGCACAGGCGTTGGCTCGAGTGCTGTTTACAGCGGGTACCCAAGGTGGTGGTAGTACGATCACACAGCAGGTTGCGAAAATGATGCTGGGGCAAGGCAAGGGAAATATCATGAAAAGGGGTATTGATAAATTAAAGGAATGGATCGTTGCGGTAAAACTTGAAAGAAATTTTACAAAGGAAGAGATTATTACCCTTTACCTAAACCGGGCGCCCTGGGGAAATGTATATGGAATACGAAATGCATCACGAACCTATTTTCAAAAAGAACCAAAGGACCTAAAAATAGAAGAGGCTGCTGTATTAATAGGTATGCTGAAAGGATTTATTTATGATCCGATCAGGTCTCCAAAGCGCTCCATAGACAGGAGGAATACTGTTATTAGCCAGATGGCAGTTGCCAAGCAACATTTCATATCTGAAACAGAAGCAGAAAAATTAAAAGCAAAGCCGTTGATCACGAATTATAAAACTATAGATGAAAATATTGGTATTGCTCCTTATTACAGATCAGTATTGGTAACTGTATTAAAAGATTGGGCAAAAACGCATAAGAATCCAAAAACGGGTGAGCCCTACAATATCTACCGGGATGGGCTAAAGGTTTTTACCACCATTGATTCAAGGATGCAAAAAATAGCGGAAGAAGCCGTGCAGCAACATATGCCGGTTGTACAACGTAAACTTGATGCCTATTTCAAACTGAGGGGTGACAAAATGTGGAAGGGGCACGAAAATGTAATTGAAGGTGCCATGAAATTTACGGAGCGCTGGAAGAATATGGAAGAGGATGGATTCAAACCGGAAGAGATACGCAAATCATTCAACGTTCCTGTGAAGATGAAAATATTTAGCTGGTTTGGCAATGATAAGCATGAAAAGGATACACTCATGACACCTTTTGATTCTATCAGGTATCACAAACAATTATTACAGACATCTTTTGCTGCGGTGGATCCTTCCACAGGTGAGATAAAATGTTGGGTTGGAGGTATTGATTTCAGGTGGTTCAAATTCGACCATGTTACTGCAAAGCGGCAGGTTGGCTCTACCTTTAAGCCATTGTTGTATACACTTGCCGTAACAGATGCGGGATATACACCGAGTACATATATAGAAGGTGGTCCGTTAACGCTCAATGGTAAAACGATCAACACACGAGGAGGCACGATGGCTAATTGCCTGGCATGGTCGGTGAATGGTGCAGCCTGGCATTTGATGGCGGTGATCGGTGTAAAGCGAACGATCGAATTTGCAGAAGCATGCGGTATAAAAGCAAAACTGCCTCCCTATCCGTCTATAGCATTGGGTGCAGCAGAAATTCCTATGTTGGAAATGTTGCAGGCTTTTACGATGTTCCCCAACAAAGGGTACAATACACAGCCGGTTTATCTTAGCCGGATAGAAGATAAGAACGGTAACGTTTTGCAGGATTTTCCGATTGCACAAAGCAAACAGGTGATCGGTGAAGCAGATGCATATACAATGGTAAAGATGATGCAGGGTGTTATTGCAATAGGTACTGCAAGGCGAATAAACAGTTATAGTATACCTGTTGAAAAAGCAGGTAAGACAGGTACAACCAATGGCAATACAGATGGTTGGTTCATTGGCTACACGCCGGAATTACTTGCTGGTACCTGGGTAGGTTGCGAAGACCCTTTCATTCCGATTTATCAGAACAATGGCGGTGGTGCAGAAATGTCGGCGCCAAACTGGGGGCTTTTTATGAGTAAGGTTTATGCTACAAAAAAACTTGATTATGGTAAGGTTACTAAATTTGCTGAGCCTGCTGAAATGAAGGATGATCCTATTAATTCTCAGCCATTGAATTACCTGATCTCGGCAGGCGATAGTTTGCAGGAAGATATTTCGGATGATGCAGGTGCTTTTTTCAATGATGAAAACCAGGGCGGGGGAAGTGATCTTGCTGATGATAAAAATAAAACACCTAAAAAAACAGATAGTACACAGAAACCAAAAGCTGTTTTGAATAAACCGGATGATAAAAAGATAGATCCTAAGGCCAGGCCTAAAAATGATTACTGATAGTTTTTTATGAAAATATAAAGCGGCCTGGTGCCGCTTTTTTTATGTTTAGGTATGGTCAAGCATTATTGCGTAAACCGATAAGCAAGGAGTGAATTCTATTACTACTGTAAAAATATTTTGCAGCAATTAAATCCATGAGCAACAGGAAGGCGTAGATATGGGAGCAATAATAAATTAAAAACTTATAAAAATTACGATCATGAAAAAAATCAAAAGCCTTGCGTTGATATCAGCAATGGCATTTTTAACAAGCGCATCTTTTGCGCAAATGGATTCTAAATCAGAGAAAACAGTAATGGTTGGAGGTGCTGCTATGTATCCTTCAAAAAATATTGTAGAAAATGCAGTGAACAGTAAAGATCACACAACACTGGTTGCGGCAGTAAAGGCAGCAGGACTTGTTGAAACATTGCAGAGTGCCGGTCCTTTCACCGTATTTGCACCAACCAATGAGGCATTCAACAAATTACCCGCTGGCACTGTAGATAATTTATTGAAACCTGAAAACAAAGCTGCATTAACAGGCGTGCTTACTTACCATGTTGTTGCTGGAAAAATATCTGCTAAAGAACTTGCTGAAATGATCAAAAAAGGAAACGGAACTGCAACGTTGAAAACAGTTGCCGGTGGTAACCTATATGCTTCTATGAAAGGCGATAAGATCGTGATCAAAGATGAAAAAGGTGGCTGGGCTTATATAACAATCAAAGATGTTAACCAGCGCAATGGTGTTATTCATGTAGTGGATCATGTGCTGCTGCCAAAAATGTAATTTTAATTTATGATGTATGATTTATGATCTATGATTTGCGTTATTTAATAATGCTTTAAAATCATACTTAATAAATCATACATTTATTTTGATCCTGGAATAAATGATCGAATCATAAAATACGCCATCGTAGAAGAAATTTTCCCGGTGATAAGCTTCCTGGATAAATCCACAGCTTTCTAATAGAGAAGCCGATGGTAAATTATCAGGATTGATATTCGCTTCTATACTATGAAGGTTTATTTCTTTGAATCCATATTCTACTACCGCATGCAGTGCCTCTTTCATAATGCCTTTTTGCCAATGGGAAGGATGCAGCATATAACCTACTTCTGCGCGATAATCCTGCGGCTGCATTCTCCAATAACCGATTGCTCCAATTAACGCAGCAGGTTTATTTTTAAATGCAATGACCCAGAATATGCCTTCATTTTTTTTCAGGTTTTCCAGGATATCTTTGATCTTTGCGTTTATTTCTGCTATATTTTTTTCTGGTTTTTTATTCAGATAATTATTTACAGACTCATTGCTACGTAAAGCAAGCATCAGTGGTGCGTCATCGTATGTAAGGCACCTCAATATAAGCCGTTCCGTTTCTAATACCGGGAAGGGAGAGAAGTTAGGAGATAGCATGGCAGATCGTTAAGGTTGTGAGATACAAGATACGGGATAAAAAAATCCCGTCTTTTACAACGGGATCATAAATTATATTTTTATACTCACTTCCAGCTTGCGGCTGACAGCTAACAGCTATTCTTAAGCTACCGCCTTATTTACCAATGCAGCCGCTTCGCTAAGCAGGATCGCACTCTGAACTTTCAGTCCGCTTTCATCGATCAATTTCTTCGCAACATCTGCATTGGTTCCCTGCAGGCGTACTATGATCGGAATGCTGATATTGCCGATGCTCTGGTAAGCATCAATGACACCTTGCGCAACACGATCGCAACGAACGATACCACCAAATATATTAATGAGAATGGCTTTAACTTTCGGGTCTTTTAAAATGATCCTGAAACCTGCTTCTACTGTTTGTGCATTGGCAGTACCGCCTACATCCAGAAAGTTAGCAGGTTCACCGCCGCTTAGTTTGATCATATCCATGGTAGCCATTGCAAGACCGGCTCCGTTTACCATGCAGCCCACATTGCCATCTAGTTTTACAAAATTCAAATTAAATTTTCCTGCTTCTACTTCTGTTGGATCTTCTTCGCTTGTATCCCTTAATGCAGCAACTTCTGCGTGGCGCATCAACGCATTGTCATCTACATTCATCTTACAATCCACTGCGATGATCTTTTCATCACTTGTTTTGAACAAAGGATTTATCTCCAGCATACCACAATCAAGTCCAACGTATGCACTGTACAAATTAGTCACAAACTTTACGCAATTCTTAAATGATTCACCGCTAAGTCCGAAATTAAAAGCGATCTTTCTTGCCTGGAAAGCCTCCAGCGCAGCTCCCGGGTGAACCCATTCTTTAAATATTTTTTCAGGTGTGTCGTGTGCCACATCTTCAATGTTCATGCCGCCTTCAGTACTGTACATAATTACATTCTGGCCTTTTGTACGATCGAGCAATATAGAAAGATAAAACTCCTTTACTGGGTTGGGGCCTTCATAATAAACATCCTGTGCGATCAATACTTTATTTACAACCTTGCCTTCCGGGCCTGTTTGAATGGTAACAAGTGTACCCCCTAAAATATTGGTTGCAATCTTTAATACATCTTCTGCACTTTTACCAACAGCAACGCCTCGCTGATCTTTTCCTACAATGGTTCCTTTGCCACGACCACCCGCATGTATCTGTGCTTTTACAACGGCAAACTTACTTCCATACTGGGTATGTATCTGGCGATAGGCTTCCTCAGCTTCAGCAGGTGTACTGCATGCAAACCCCTCCTGTACCGGAACATTGTATTTTTTTAACAGTTGTTTTGCCTGGTATTCGTGTAAATTCATGTGGTGAAAATTTTGGCGAAGATAAATAAAAACTGAATAGTTAATGATGAATCCTTAAAAGCATTGCCATAAAGATACAAAGCTTCGCAGGCAGGGAAGGATTAGTGCATTAGCCTTACATTTGCATTTCAAAAAATCAGGCAATATGGTTATGCTGTTTAACCAGCATACTGTTGTTAAAGCGCCATGATTTGTTCCGGGATATGAAAAAAATAGTTGTTTCGATATTATTTTCCTGCTTACTTTTTCCTGCTTTTGCCCAGAACCCAGCCCTGGATAAATTAAAGGGCCTGGGAAGGAATATCGGTTCACAAAAAGGATCAGATACAACAGGGTTTGAACACAGGAATGACCTAAAGGATTCGATTACGATCAGCTACCGATTTCTGGATTCTACCGCCAAGAGAACGATCGATTCTTCGGTAAATGATTTTGATAAATATTACCCGGTTCCTTCTACTTACCAATATCTTGGAAACAATGGTGCAGCTGCTTATCCATTGATCTTTCAACCCGCATCAAAGATCGGTTGGGATGCAGGCTTTCACGCATTCGATGTTTACCGGTTCACATTGGATGATTCGAAGTTTTATAAAACTACCCGTCCTTTTACCATGCTTGGCTACGAGTTAGCTTCGGGTAAAGAGCAGATGATAAAAGTGATGCATACTCAAAATCCAAAGCCAAACCTGAATGTGGGGTTTGATTATAGGCTGATAACAGCGCCCGGTTTTTTTATCACGCAAAATATCAATCACAATAGTTACAGGCTTTATGGCAATTACCAGGGAAAGCGGAAACGCTATAATTCATACCTGGTGTTGGTTGGCAATAATATAAGGGCATCAGAGAATGGTGGTATCAAATATGATTCATTGCTGCTCGATCCCAATAAGAAGGATCGTTTTAGTGTTCCTGTAAACCTGGGTAACACGGCTACTTACAAGACAAACCCTTTTGTAACAACAGTTACCACGGGTAATACCTATAAAGATTTTACGCTGTTTTTAAGACAGAGTTACGATCTTGGCAAACGCGATTCCATTGCTATCAATGATTCGGTTTCGGAATACCTGTTTTATCCAAAGTTGCGGATCCAGCACAGTTTCACCTACAGCACCTATAGCTACAGATTTTCAGATATTGCCACAGATTCTTCAACTTACCAGAACTGGTACGATACTACGTTAAAAGCTCCGAAGGATACTTTTCTATTGAAAGAGAAATGGACGGTTATCGGGAACGATTTTTCCTTGATCCAATTCCCTGATACAAAAAATTCAGCGCAATTCTTTTTGGCCGGCATAACGCTGCAGAATATTAAACGGGTAGCGGATAGCGGTACTAATAATTTTTACAATGTTATGTTGCATGGAGAATACCGCAACCGCACCAGAAACAAAAAATGGGATGTATTACTTAAAGCTGAATTTTATTTAAATGGATTGAACAATGGTGATTACAGTGCTTATGCAAGCCTCGATCGTTACCTGAATAAACGCTTCGGTAATATCAATTTATTCTTTAGAAATGTTAACAGGAGCCCGTCATTTGTCTTTGACAACCGTTCAGCTTTTAACCTGGGCAATAATAATAATTTCAAAAAGGAGAACATCATATCTTTTGGTGCAACATCAAATAGCCGTTTTATCAGCGTTGGTTTCAAAAATCATTTAATTGCCAACTATAATTATTTCTCTGATTATTATCATTCTGCTCAATACAGTAAAGTCATAAACCTTTTACAGGTCTTTGCTTCCAAAAAATTCAGGATATCGAAACGATGGAATTATTACCTGGATGCAACTATTCAACAAACTGATGCGGCTGCGCCTGTGAAAGTTCCGTTGATCTTTACCAGGAGCCGGCTTGCCTACGAGGGGAACTTTTACAAGAATCTTTTTCTGAGTGCAGGCATAGAAGCCAGGTATTATACTGCTTATAAGGCAGCTAATTATTCGCCTGTGATGGGACAATTTGTACCACAGGATACCATGACGATCAGGAACCTCCCTGATATTGCAGCCTTTGTTCATTTTCGTATTAAGGGTTTCACCGCTTTTGTGCGTGGCGAAAACCTGAATACAGTAAGTTTTACCAATGGATTCGGTTTCATCAATAATAATTTTGCAGCGCCACATTATCCTACCCAGGGGTTGATCATAAGGCTGGGGATTCAATGGTGGTTTGTGAACTAATGGCAGCATGTTGATCGAGTTAATAAGTTGATAATAGAGCGTGTTAATTTTTTAAACGCATCAACTTTTAGTCAATCTTTCACTACCTTTACAGCGTGAAGAAGTTCCTCCTTTCCATATTAACCATGCTCTACATGACGGTATCTTCGGGTATTGCCATGGAGATTCACTATTGTATGGGAAAGCAAGCGGGGGTGGATTTTTACAAAACAGAAAATGACAAATGCAGCCGCTGTGGAATGAAGGAAAAGAAAGCCGGCTGCTGTCATGATGAGCATAAATTTCATAAGCTTCAGGATTCTCATAAGAATGTTTTTAATGATATCAGTTTTGAATCAGGGGATATTGCGATCCGCAATGAATACCCGGTTTACAACTGGCAGCTAACAACGGATGAGACAATGGCCGTTGTTCACAATAACGCTCCCCCCGATTATACAGGGCCTTCTGGCTGTATAATGAATTGTGTTTTCAGGCTATAGAATTGATTGGTGAGTTTTACACCTGGAGCGCAGCTTCCGGTGCATCATGCTATGTACTTATAGCTTCAACCAATTGATCAATTCTAAATTTTTAATAATGAAAACACTATCATTTTGTGCTGTATTATTATTCAGCATGTTCACATACAATACATCATTTGCCCAGGTAAAAAACGATACCATTAAAGTATGGGGTAATTGCGGCATGTGTAAAACAAATATCGAAAAAGCTGCTAAATCAGCCGGTGCATCAACTGCAAACTGGAATGAAGAAACCAAAGCGTTGACATTTTCTTATGCTTTGGATAAAACTTCCGATTTAAAGATCCAGCAAGCCATTGCAAGATCAGGGTATGATACAGAAGATTTTACCGGGGATAATAAGGCTTATCAAAAACTGCATGCATGCTGCCAATATGAAAGAAAAGAAGCAGGCGCAACTACCGATAAAAAATGCTGCAAAGATGGAGCAACCTGCAAACATGGCGACAAAGCCAGTTGTAATATGGATAAAGCCGCCTGCTCTAAAAATGAAAGCTGTAAACACGATGGCAACAATACTTCCTGCAAGGATATGGCCTGTTGCAAAGACAAAACCTGTTGCGGTAAAACAATGGCTGAAAATTAATATTGGGTAACCTTAAAAATAATAATGGTGAAAAAGATATTCAGTATACTGTTCCTGTTTGTTGCAATGCATACGCAGGCACAGGTAAAAAAAGTAACCCTGCAGGCAAGTGGATTAACCTGCAGTATGTGCAGCAATGCTATCAATAAAGCGTTGAAAACGATTGATTATGTGGATAAAGTCATGGCCAATATTCAAACGTCGAGTTTTGATATAACATTCAAGCCCGGCGCTAAAGTAAATTTTGATGACCTGAAAATGAAAGTTGAAGGCGCAGGGTTTACAGTGGCTAATTTAGCGGCTGTTGTTGATTTTCAAAATGCTGCCGTTGCAAACGATGATCATATCAATATCGGTGGAATGGTTTTTCACTTTCTGAATGTAAAAGACCAGGTATTATCGGGTACAAAAACAGTCAGGGTTCTTGACAAGGGATTTGTTTCAGCAAAGGATTATAAAAAAAATAGCAGGTACACCAGCATGGAATGTTACAAGACCGGCACGGCAGGAAATTGTTGTGTGAAGGCAGGGTTAACTGCAGGAACGAGGATCTATCATGTAACTATTTGATAAGAAAGGTTAGGGTTTAGAAAGTTTAGCAGGTTTGCTATCACCTGAAATTTCTAAACCCTTTACCAACTTTTTTACTATGTTCACCTGCCTGCAGCTATGAAACCATTAGTTACAATTTTTTTTCTTTTTTCTCTTGGTCAACTTAAAGCCCAGGAACTTTTTGTTTACACAGAACCAGCCAGTAATATGGCAACAAAAAGTATTGGGATTAGGTTGAATAATTATTTGATGAAGGAGTATTTGAAAAGCGGATACAAATATCAGCTTGCACCAGAAATTATGTGGGGTGTATCTAAAAAAGTTATGATACATGCCGAGGGTTTTTTCAGCAACCGAACCGATAATTTTAAAGCTGAAGGCGGGGCATTGTATTTTAAATACCGGTTTTACAGCCAGGATGAAGTGCATAGCCATTTCAGGATAGCGGCTTACGCAAGGGGTGCATTCAACAGCAATTACATTCAACAGCCGGCTATTAACCTTAATGGGTACAACAGTGGTTATGAAGCGGGCGTTGTTGCAACCAAGCTCATTAATAAACTTGCCTTATCGGCAACATCTTCATTAATGCATGCTACAGATAATACGGCCGGTAATAAATTTCAATATGATAATGGTAGCAGGAATGCGGTTGCATATTCGCTTTCCGCCGGGAGATTGATCCTGCCGAAAGCTTATATAAATTATCAGCAAACGAATCTGAATGCAATGGTTGAGTTACTTGGACAAACAAATTTACAAACCGGCATGAGTTATATAGACATGGCGCCATCTATTCAATTTATCTTTCTTAGTAAGATGCGGCTCGATCTTGGATACAGGTTTGCAGTAGTAAATGACCTGGCAAGAAATACTCAACAGGGTTTTCTTTTGAGATTTGAATATAATTTCTTCAATGCTTATAAGTGATTCATATGACGGTATGGAAAACCATAGGGAATGTATTCGTGAAAATATTTAAGGCAATCTTTGTGAGAAAAAAGGATTGTTGTAAATAGTGTTCTTTCAGGTGTCAGCGGCTCTGCGGTTAAATTTATCGCTAAGGCACTATAAAGCAGAGGTTCACGAAGTATTTACTTAATCGATTTTTGTAATGCCAGCTATTAGCCTTTCTAAATTTTGCTCTTTAAAATAAGTCTGCGTCATTGCAAATGATTCTGATAATATGGATATTAGCGTTGGTTGCTGATCACCCAATACCTGGTAAGCGAGTGCCTGAGCTTCAGGTTTATTAATGCCCTTTGTCTGTTGAAAAGCTTCTGTTACAACAATCACACGAAGTCCGCTGTCTTTCAGTTTACCCATTTCTGATATCATCCAGCTCAATGATAAAAAATAATTTCTCTCCAGCATTAAAAAATACCTGTTGATTCCTGCATCAGGCATTTTGTTGAACGGGGAAGAGATGACATCTTCTGTAAGATATCTGGAAAGATGCTCTTCACTGATATGGCTATCTGTTAACTGAATGCTGCCTTGCAATGCTTTTGGGTAGATACTCAGCCAACGCAGTTTACGGCGCAATTCATGTACCTGGGTTTCAATCTCCGTGAATTTTCCATTTGTTTCAGCAAAAAAAATATTGATCTCTTTGATAGAGGCTTTATAAAAATCTTCCATGCATTTTATTTCTTTTTCATCTTTCAGCCAATCTGCGCCTTTTAATTTTTTTCGGATCGTTTTAATGCGTTCAGCAAATTCGCCGATCCATCCCCGTTCCTGTAAAATATCATTTAAGCGTTGTATTTTTTCCCTGGTTTGTGCCTGAATATATTCTGTAACAGTGATCGGTATCCGCGGTTCTTTTGCAAATTCTTTTGCAAAGCTGTCGTAATAATCAATTACTCCCAATGCATCTTCCAGCAATTTAAAATCTTCTTTTAATTTACCAAACCTGTTTTTATTGTGAATGCCTGCATACATTTTTGCAAGTCCTTCCAACATGAATAGCGGTGTGCGTATATCATTGGTATATAACCAAAGGCCTGGATTTTTTTCCGCAGCAGCCTCTACAAAAAGTGTTTCAATTTTTAGCAACCAAAATTCAAACCTGTCTATTCCGTTTTTCATTTATTAGTATTAATCATTTTCAAAAAAAGCTACTCCGCCGCCAACCCAGGTCTTGTCTTTGTTGTAACGTGTGCCGATCATTTTTCCTTTGCTAAGCCTTGCCAGGTTATGTACGCCAACCGGCCTTGCCCATTCATTTTTCCAGAAATAAAACAACCTGATCTCGGCCTTTGCAGGCTCATCCATTGTTTCAATGATGGGTGCATAATTCACCTTGCGCTGCAATATCCAGTTCTCCGGATCTGTTATTTTATCTATGTCTGCCTGCGTAACATCAATTACAACTCCCATGCCGGCAAATGAGAATAACGGTTTTAATACATATTCGTCCAGGTTCAACGGTTCTTTCAACTCGTTTAAAAACCAGGTTTCAGGCACATAAGGATTTTGAATGAATGGAAGTGTGAACTTACTAATGCGATAAAACCAGTTTGGATGGGGCACCCATTCCACATCATAGGGTTTAGAAAGGTCAATAATATTTTCCAGTCCTTCCTGTTGTTGCAGGTCATCGAAGATCAAACGATTGTAAATACGCTTCACTTCCTTCCTGTTTCCGTCTTCTTCATAGTATAGTGTTTTATGATCGGCTTTCAGTTTGGTAAGACAAACTGTTTTTATGCCCAATAATTTTTCAGTGCAATAAAAATCAATCCTTGTCTTTTGTTTCTCCGGAAATATTTCAAGTAATATCACATCACTCGGATCGTGTTTGCCAACAATGATCTCTTTCAGATCTTTGGTATAAGATGCTTTGTCATAACCATTCAGGTAAGGAGAATAATTATCGGGAACATTTGCATAGTCCGTAGTTATCTCGCTGTGGTAAGCCTGGAATGCAAACAGTGTGGGAAAGCCCTGCATTTCTATTAACTGTGGTTCCATTTCTCCCTTTTCATTTTTACAGATGCCAAAATCAAAGACCACGAATTGAGGATGTGCATCTTCGCCCGGAACCAGCAGGTCTTTAGGTATGCTTCGCTCAGTTAGTTGTTTGAAATTAGGTGCTGTCATCACATCAATGATATCTTCACAGGCAGCCAACATTTTATTTTTAAAATCCTTGTTGATGAAAATAGGAGTTTCTGCATTGCGGAAATCGAGTGCACCGGGATGTAATGACTCTACTTCATCCATATAGGCCAGGTACTTTGCTTCGGTAAAATTCTGGTTGAATTTTGCTCTTAATGATTTTTCCATCTGCCGGTTAATTTTGTCGCTTATAGTTTGCAGCTAAAATTAGGATTAAATCATTGAATTACGAAGATGCAGGTTAAGTCAGCGGTGCCAGATGCCGGTTTTCAGAAACCGGATACAGGAAGCGGGATTGTTTGCATTCGGTTACCTGGTTTATAATATTGAGCAGGAAATGTTGAAAAATCACTAAGCTACATACTTCGATATTCAAAATCCCCTGTTCCTTGTTCGATATTAATTCAAATTATAAAAATGGCTTCATCACTGAAGCCTTCTAAATTATTTTAATGCCGATCCATCCGGCACCCAGCATTCTTCCCGCTAAACTGCCACCAATTCCATCTTACCAACTGCCTGGTTCAGGAAATTAGGAAGTATATGTGCATATGTGTACCTGATCTTATCTGGATCGTTCAGTTGTTCGATCATTGACATCCATTTTTCCTCACCATGATTTTCGATGACGGTCTTTTTCTTATCAGGAGTTTGAAGGTAAAGTGCCATACCTATTGCATCGGCCTCGGGATGGAATTGGGTGCCGATCATGTTTTCGTTGAAGCGAACGGCCATAATTGCCCTTTCCAATGGTATATGAGGCCTGTTCTTTTCAATGGCTAAAATGGTTCCGCCCATTTCTTTGATCTTGTTGTGACGGGGTTCAATAACCTGGTAATCCCTGCTATCAACCGCATAAAAAGGATCATTTAATCCTTCAAAAATGGGTTCATTTTCAGCATCAGATAAATAATGAACCGGGAAAACACCGAAAGAAGTACTCTTCCTTTTAGAAACCTCGGCAATCTGGTAATTTCTGCAGGCCAATTGAAAAGAATGGCAAATAAAGAATACCTGCTTTTTGATCACATTTGCCTGGTTGTTATTGAATTTTTCTACTTTATGGAGCCAGTTAAAATATACTTTCTCCCATTCGCTGCCTTCACTATCCAATGGGCTTCCCGGGCCGCCGGTTGAAATATAAATGTCGTATTCCAGTCCGGGAACCTGTTTTTCAAGCCTAACTTCAAATTCATCTACCTGAATATCAAATTGGTTGATCTCTGAGAATTGATTAAGTATTTCACGGATGCATCGCATGCCCTGGTTGGCAACGCCTTCATACAGATCGAGGATCGCAATTCTTAATTTCATGACATAAAAATAGCTTTTTTTTAATATTGGCTTGTCGTATAAACTACAATATTTGGCAATTATTGTTTGGGATACATGGCCATGAATAACTTAAAATAACCTTTAGTTTGGTTTCTACTTGCAGAATGAAAGAATTTTCTCCTTTGAATAATATAAAAATTAAATATGAATCCTGGTATCATAAGATGTAATACCTCACAACACAAACAGCAGCGTCGGTTTGGCGCTTATCTTTTACTACCTTTGCCGCCTATTTATGAAGACAAAATCGATCAAAAAGGACAAGGTAAACATTATTACGCTGGGTTGCAGCAAAAACATGGTTGACAGTGAGGTACTTAGCGGCCAGTTGCTGGCCAATGATATTGATACTGTGCATGAGAATGCTAAGAAAGACCACAATATCGTAATAATAAATACCTGTGGTTTCATTGAAAAAGCGAAGGAAGAAAGCATCAATACGATTCTGCACAATGTTGACCTCAAAAGGCGTGGCAAACTGGATAAGGTATTTGTCACCGGTTGCCTCAGCGAACGTTACAAACAACATCTCGAATTGGAAATACCCGAGGTAGATGCTTATTTCGGAACAATGGAACTGCCGATGATCTTGAAAAGGTTTGAAGCTGATTATAAAGGTGAACTTATTGGTGAAAGATTGTTAAGTACTCCACAGCACTACGCTTATATGAAGATCAGCGAAGGTTGTAACCGCACCTGTTCATTTTGTGCTATTCCGTTGATGCGTGGCAAACATATTAGCCGAAGCATTGAATCATTGGTTGATGAAGCTAAAAAATTGGTGCAACGCGGTGTAAAAGAAGTGATGCTGATAGCACAGGAGCTTACATATTACGGATTGGATATTTATAAAAGAAGGGAACTGCCTAAATTGCTGCATGCATTGGCTGATGTGGAAGGATTGGAATGGATCAGGCTGCATTACGCTTACCCATCAAAATTCCCAATGGATATCATTGATGCCATGAAGGAAAGAGACAATATTTGCAACTACCTCGATATCCCGTTACAACATGCTTCCAACAATATGCTCACAGCTATGAAACGGCAGATCAGCAGGGAAGAAATGGAAGACCTGATCGGTGAGATGCGGAACCGTATTCCGGATATTTGTATCCGTACAACATTGATCGCAGGCTTCCCTGGAGAAACAAGGGATGATGTGGAAGAACTAAAAACTTTTTTACAAAAAATGCGGTTCGACAGGGTAGGTATATTTACTTACAGTCATGAAGAACAAACAAGCGCCCACGACCTTGTCGACAATGTTCCTGCTGAAGAAAAAGAAGAACGTGCCCAGGAGATCATGGAACTGCAGCAAGACATCAGTCTCGAAAAGAACCAGGAAAAAATTGGCCGTACCTTAAAAGTGATGGTTGATAAAAGAGAGGCCGGCAGGTTCATGGGACGTACAGAATTCGATAGCGTGGAAGTAGACAATGAAGTGATCATCAACAGCGATAAAAAATTAGCGATCGGGGAATTTGTGAATGTAAAAATCACAAAGGCTTTTGATTATGACCTGGAAGGGGAAGTCGTTTAGTAATCGAATATTGAGCATTGATAGTTCGGTATTGAAGAGGTTGCCATTGCCTTGATCAATTTTCAAGTTAGACGCAATTTTAATAAAAGTTATTTCTATGAAAATATTAAGGTTGCTTTTAATAATAGCCTTCTTCCAAACATTTACTCCTGCATTTTCCCAGGATTCTTTACTTACTTCTATAAATAATTTCGGACTTAATCCCGGCAATTTAAAAATGTTCATCTACCAGGATGAACAAAAAAAGGATACCGTTTTAAAACCTCTTGTGGTGGTATTGCATGGTTGCGGACAAAGTGTTGATGAAATAGCTCAACTAACAGGGTGGAACAAGCTTGCTTGCTTAAATAATTTCATCGTTTTATATCCACATCAAAGAGTATGGAATAATGTCAGTACGTGTTTTAACTGGTTCAGGAATGACGATATCAATAAAGGGCAGGGCGAATGTGAATCTATTTACCAGATGATCCTGTACATGAAAAAGCATTACCTTGTTGATAGCAGCAGGATATTTATTACCGGGCTATCTGCCGGGGCAGCTATGGCTGTTGTAATGATGTCAACACATCCTGAATTATTTAACAGTGGTGCAATCTTTGCAGGTGGGGCGTATAAACTTGCAACCAATGCATTTGCCTCAGCAAGTGCAATGGCAGGTACCAACAAAGCTTCATTGGATGAACTTATACAAAGCGTTGTTGCTCAAAACCCAACTTATAAAGGCAGCTATCCTTCTATGATCATTTACCAGGGATTGAATGATATGGTAGTGAATCATAAAAATGCGGGTCTGTTAATTCAGCAATGGACCGGCATTCATCATTGCGATGCAATACCCGATAAAACCGAAACTGCATTTATGAAAATTGCTGATATCAAACGAATGGAATATTGGAATAATGCCGGAAAACCAATTGTAACGTTTTATGAAGTGAATAATTTAGGACATCGTGTCTTGGTAAAACCGGGTGCAGGTAAAGAAGAAGGAGGGCAAACAGGGATGTATGGGATGAATAAAAATTTTCACGCTACTTTTCAAACGGCAAAGGAGTTTGGAATAATCAGAGAATAACCACAAACTCCTTAAGAATTTGCGCACAAGTATTACCTTCATTGTATAAAAAATTTTAAGAACAGATTCGATCTTAGCATTTCACATATGAGTTTTAGCGCAACGTATATTCCTTATAAACAGACAGGTGCTTTTTCAAAAATTGTTACAGATTATTTAGACAATGCTGAAGGGCTTCAGCCTTTCTTTGCTTACCAGGTTAATATGGATGGAATTAAAAAAGCCATCATTCAGCGCAAAGCATATTCAACCAACAGGGCCTTGCTTGTGGCCGAACTTAAAAAGCAATATAAAGCGATCGATACAAGTGATGCTGTAGAAGCTAATATCGAAGCGCTTTTAAATGAAGATACGTTCACGATATGTACTGCACACCAGCCGAATATTTTCACCGGGCATTTATATTTTATTTATAAGATCATGCATGCGATCAAGCTTGCAGCGGAATTGAATGAAGCTTTGCCTGCACATCGTTTTATCCCTGTTTACTATATGGGAAGCGAAGATGCCGACCTGGAAGAATTGGGTGAAGTTTCCATCGATGGAAAAAAATACCACTGGAACACTGACCAAAAAGGAGCAGTGGGAAGGATGAAGATCGATAAGGCTTTTATAGAATTGATACAAGCAATCAACGGGCAATTAGCTGTAGAGAAATTTGGCAATGAGATCCTTTCAATTGTAAAAGAAATTTATACAATTGACAAAACGATCGAACAGGCCACCTTTGAATTTGTTAACAAACTTTTTGCCGGCTATGGATTATTGATCTTTCTGCCGGATAATGCCGCATTGAAAAAGCAATTCCACGCAGTGAATGCGAAAGAACTTACAGAACAATTTTCAAACAAACTGGTTGCAGATTCGATCGGTCAATTTCCTGCTGAGTATAAAGTGCAGGCTGCAGGAAGAGAGATCAACCTTTTCTATTTAAAAGATGATAGCAGGGAACGTATCACAAAAGAAAATTCAAAGTTTATAGTTAAGGGTTTGGGGATAGAATTTAATGAAGCTGAAATATTGAGTGAGTTGGAAGAATACCCTGAGCGTTTTAGTCAGAACGTTATCCTTCGCCCTGTTTACCAGGAAATGCTGTTACCCGATATCGCTTTTATCGGCGGCGGCGGAGAACTTGCCTATTGGCTTGAATTGAAAAAAGTTTTTGATGCAGTGCAGGTTCCTTACCCTGTATTACTACTAAGAAATTCATTCATGCTTATTCCTGCAAAATTTTCTGTGAACATTGCGGCGCTTGAATTAAGTAAAACAGATCTTTTTAAAAAAGAAGCAGCGCTGCTGGAAACCCTGGTAAAAAAGCAATCTGCCCTGGTATTACAATTAGATGCAGAGCGGTCAGCACTTACAGCATTGTATGAACAGATAAAACGAGCGGCAGGTGCCATCGATATTACATTGCAACAACATGTGGAAGCATTGAAAGTTCCGGCTTTAAAACGCATTGTAATCCTTGAAAAGAAAATGCTCAAAGCTGAAAAGAAAAAATTCGAAGTGCAACAAAGGCAAATACAGCATTTAAAAAAAGCATTGTTTCCTTCCGGTACTTTGCAGGAAAGGGTAGATAACTTACTGCCTTATTATTCTAGATGGGGAAAATTTTTCCTGCAAATGATTTACGACCAATCAACAGGTATGAAGCAGGAGTTTTGCATAGCTGAAGAAAGTTTATAGTTTATCAGTTCATAGTTGTGCCTGAAATATGAAGGGCAATTTATATTGAGCCTTTAACGGTGATTTTTTACCAAAGGACCATATCAACCTTACACTGGCATTTTAGTCGCCATTTCAATCACCTGCTTTTCCATTATTTTTTTATGATCTGATAATTTTTGCGAAACAATCTCATCACTTGTGGCGATGATCTGTGCGGCCAATATGCCTGCATTTTTAGCACCATTGAGTGCTACAGTTGCAACAGGTACTCCTGTGGGCATTTGTAAGATAGATAATACAGAATCCCATCCATCAATGGAATTGGAAGATTTTACCGGTACACCAATCACAGGTAAAACCGTGTAGGCAGCTACCATTCCGGGTAAGTGTGCGGCGCCACCTGCACCTGCAATGATAACTTTGATGCCTCTCGCTTTTGCACCAAGGGCATAAGTACGCATCCTGTCGGGCGTGCGGTGTGCCGACACGATCGTCATTTCATAAGGCACTTCAAATTGCCTGAGCATTTCGGCAGCGCCCTGCATAACTTCAAGGTCGCTTTGGCTTCCCATGATAATACCTACAATTGGTTGCATGGTTAATATTTTTAAGCAAAGAAAGACAAAAATTCAACGCATTATAAAAAAGGGTTAAACATTTATCTTATTCATATTGTTTCCTTTCCACCCATATATTGAACCCGGCTTAGTTTGATAAACGGGCTATATTTGGCTTAATTTTATATATCAATCGTATGAATCAATTGTATAAACCCTTTGCCGGAATATTAATCATCCTATTTTCCATTTCAGCATGTAAAACCAAAGCAAAGCATACCGATAAGCCGCGGGAAACGCCCCCTGTGATTGTGGATGTTTTGATCGCATCAGCCCAGCCTGTAAGCAATGTAATAGAAGCGAATGGAAATGTATTGGCAAATGAATATGTGGAACTTCATCCTGAAGTAAGTGGCCGCCTCACCTATTTAAAAGTACCCGAAGGAAGCTATATTGCCCAGGGTACAATGCTGGCAAAGATCAACGATGCAGACCTTCGTGCGCAGGTTGGTAAAAGTAAAGTGCAATTAGATCTTGCCATCAAAACTGTTGAGCGCTATAAAGTGTTGCTTGATGTTAGTGGCATCAATCAAAGTGATTATGATTTGGCTGTAAATGCTGTTAACGGTTACAGGGCTGATATCGGTTACACACAATCGCTCATAGACAAAACTGTGATCAAAGCACCTTTCTCAGGAACTGCAGGCTTAAGGCAGGTGAGTCCGGGCGCTTATGTAACTCCTGCATCTGTAATAGCTACGCTGCAACAGACTACCCAGGTAAAAATAGACTTCACCTTACCCGATGTATACGGCAATACCATTAAAAGCGGTTCAGTCATTGATGTAGAACTGGATGGAAAAAAATCGAAAGCAACTGTCATTGCAATTGAACCAGGCGCCAATACCGATACAAGGAATATTAAAGTGAGGGCGGTATTGCAGGGAGGTACAGTAAATCCCGGTGCATTTGTAAAAGTTTATATCGATGAAGGAAAGAACAGAACTTCTATTAAAGTGCCTACCAATGCTATTATTCCCAATGATAAGAATAATCAGTTGGTGGTTGTGAAAAACGGGATAGCGAATTTTATAAATGTACAAACAGGTAACAGGGAAGCTAACAGTATTGAAATATTATCAGGACTGAATGAGGGAGATTCTGTTGTTGTAACAGGTGTGCTTTTTGCAAAACCTAAGGGAAAATTAAAAGTTCGTGGGGTTAAAAATATTGATCAGCTTATTGTAGCTGATTCAACAGATAATAAATAAAAATACAGTGCGCCTTTTTTAAAGGCTATAAGTTTAAATAATTTCAACAGCAGTGAATGAACATTTCTGAACTCTCGTTAAAAAGGCCGGTTGGGGCAGCAGTGCTAAACCTGATGATCATTTTGTTTGGTATTGTAGGATTTACCTTCCTGGCCATTCGTGATTACCCTGCTATTGATCCCGCTGTTGTAAGTATCAGTACTTCTTATACGGGTGCCAACCCTGATATTATTGAGAGCCAGATCACCGAGCCATTGGAAAAGCAGATCAATGGGATTCCGGGAATTAAAACTATGACATCATCCAGTTCATTGGGTAGCAGTAATATTTCTGTTGAATTTGAATTAGGCGTTGACCTTGAAGCTGCAGCCAGTGATGTGAGAGATAAAGTTGGACAAGCGAGCCGAAGCCTGCCACAGGACATTGATGCACCGCCCGTTGTTACCAAAGCAGATGCCAGCAGCGATTTTATATTAATATTAGCGGTGCAAAGTCGTACCAAAGGCTTGCTTGAATTAAGTGATTATGCAGAGAATGTTTTGCAACCGCAATTCCAAACCATCAACCAGGTTAGTTCAGTAAATATATTCGGACAAAAACGGTATTCCATGCGACTTTGGATGAATCCTGATAAGATGGATGCATTCAGGGTATCCTTTACCGATATCAGAACAGCGTTGAGTACAGAGAACATTGATTTGCCTCCTGGAAAAATTTATGGTAACAATACAGAGCTTACCATCAAAACGGTAGGAAGGCTTACTTCTGAAAAAGAATTCCAGGAACTTATATTAAGAGAAGACAACGCCGGTATCGTTCGGTTGAAAGATGTATGCCGTGTAGAGATCGGTCCGGAAACACTGGAACAAAGCTGGAAATACAATGGCGTAAATGCTGTTGGACTTGTTATCATACCGCAACCCGGTGCCAATAATATTGAGATAGCAAATGACTTCAACAAAAAACTGAAAGCATTAAAAAAGGATAATAAATCAGACATAGAAATGAATGTTTTGTTGGATAACACCACAAACATCCGTAAATCAATCAGTGAAGTAGAAGAAACGTTGTTTATTTCATTCAGCTTTGTGGTATTGGTGATCTTTTTCTTTTTTAGAGATTGGCTGATTGCTATTCGCCCACTGATAGATATTCCTATTTCCCTGATAGCAACATTTTTCGTTATGTATATTTCGGGTTTCTCTATCAATATACTCACCTTACTTGGCATCGTGTTAGCAACCGGGTTAGTGGTAGATGATGGTATCGTTGTTACAGAAAACATTTTCAGGAAATTAGAAGAAGGATTGCCGATAAAGAAAGCCGCCCTGGAAGGAAGTAAGGAGATATTCTTTGCAGTAGTATCAACTTCTATCACACTTGCTATTGTATTTCTGCCGGTGATATTCTTAGAAGGATTTATTGGCCGGCTTTTCAGAGAATTCGGTGTTACCCTTGCCGCAGCTGTATTGATATCGGCATTGGTTTCATTGACCATCACGCCTGTACTCAACGTTATATTAAGTAGAAAAAAACCGGGTCATGGTAAATTCTATATGAAGACTGAACCATTCTTCGCTGGCATGGAAAATGGTTATAAGCGCTGGCTGACAGGTTTTTTAAAAGTGCGTTGGATAGCTTTGATCATCATCGGTGTTTGTATCGGCTTAATATTTTTCATTTTTAATTCTTTGCAGAGCGAGATCGCTCCATTAGAAGACAGGAGCAGTGTTCGTTTTACTGTTTCGGCTCCCGAGGGAACGAGTTATACTAAAATGCAGCAAACGTCAGATGATATCGCTGATTATTTATATGATTCCATTCCTGAAAGAGATTTTGTTTTTGCACGAACGCCCGCCGGCGCTATTAACAGTTCTCAGCCAAGGCTTGCATTGATTCCTCCCGGCGAAAGAGAACGCAGCCAGAATGATATTGCCAACGATCTCAATCGAAAAATGAGCAGGTTCAATGATGCAAAAATATTTGCAATACAGGAACAAACCATCGCTGTAGGTGCTGGCTCACGGGGAGGCTTGCCCGTTCAATTCGTTTTGCAAAACCAGAACCTTGAAAAAATGAAGATCGATATTCCTAAATTTCTGGAGGAAGCAAGAAAAGACAAAACTTTTTCTAATGTGGATGTGAACCTCAAATTCAATAAGCCGGAAGTAGAGTTAACACTGGACAGGATGAAAGTAAAAGATCTTGGTTTATCATCGCAGGATGTTGTTTCAGCAATTCAATCTGCATTCAGTGGGGGAAGGCTAGCTTATTTTTTAAAAGACGGACACCAGTATTCTGTAATTGCACAGGTAGAAAGAAATGACAGGAATAAACCAGCTGACATTTCTACATTATATGTAAGAAATGATAAAGGACAAAGTATTCCTTTAAGCGCTGTAGTGAAACTGGAAGAGAGCAGCAGTCCGCCATCATTGTTCCACTTCAACAGGTATAAGGCTGCTACGATCTCCGCTTCACTTTCTGAAGGCAATACGATTGGTGATGGTATAAAAGCCATGCAGGCCATTTCAAAGAAATTATTAGATGAAACTTATCAGACTGCACTTTCAGGCCCATCGAGAGATTATGCTGAGAGTTCTTCCAATATTGCATTCGCATTTGGCCTTGCACTGATGCTTATATACCTTGTACTGGCGGCTCAGTTTGAAAGTTTTGTAGATCCACTCATCATCATGCTTACAGTTCCACTGGCATTGGCGGGCGCTTTGCTAAGCTTGTGGATTTTCGGACAAACATTGAATATTTTTTCTGAGATCGGTATGATCATGCTCATCGGGCTCGTCACGAAGAACGGCATACTGATCGTAGAATTTGCCAACCAAAAAAGGGAACAGGGCATGAATAAACTCGAAGCTGTTTTAGACGCATCCCGGCAAAGGTTGCGCCCGATCTTAATGACAAGTCTTGCAACTTCCTTTGGTGCATTGCCCATTGCATTGAGCCTGGGAGCGGCTTCTACCAGCCGTGTGCCATTGGGTATCGTTGTTGTAGGTGGACTTGTTTTTTCACTGATACTTACACTTTTTGTAATCCCTGCCATGTATGTTTTTCTTTCAGGAAAGCACAAGAAAAAAGAAGAAGAAAATAACGAAGTGAAAACAATCCTGGTATCTCAAAATGAAGATAGCGCTTCATCAAAAACAGGTTCATCGGATAAATAGAAATTGATGCGAAGAATATTTTTTTTATATACAATATATACGCTGTGCTTTTTTATTACCAAAGCACAAAAACCGTTGCAATTGACTGATGCGGTGAATATTGCTTTAAAGAATAGCCTTGATATAGAATTATCGAATAACAGGATTGCAGCAGACAGCATTCGCAATCATATTGGTTTTGCGGGCGGGTTGCCGCTTGTTACAGCAGGACTTTCAGACAATGAACAGATCACGAGCGTAAACCAAAAACTAAACAGCGGTGCTGATATTGTACGAAACAATGCAGCAGCTAATAACCTGAATGCAAATATTACCGGCAGCATTTTATTGTACAATGGAGGCAGGGTAGTTGCTACAAAAAAGCGACTGGCAACGTTACAATTACAGAGCAAAGACTTACTTAATTCGCAGGTGCAGAATATCATTGCCAATGTAATGGTAGGCTACTATGACATTGTTCGCCAACAGAATTATATAAAAACGATTGAGCTTTCCATTGATGCGTCCAATAAGCAAGTGGATATAGTGAAAGTGCGCCAGCAGGTTGGACTTGCAAACAATGCAGATCTTTTCCAGGCACAAATTGATCTGAATGTTTTACAACAGGCAAAGCTTGCCCAACAACTCGTTATTGACCAGGCCAAGGTTGAACTTATGCGGTTACTTACTTTAAAAGCAGATTCAACTATTACAATAGAAGATACAATAATCGTTGATAAAGAAGTGATGCTGGCAACTATACTAAACAGTTTTGTAAAGAATGCCGATATCAAGGCCGCTGAAGCACAGGTAAGGATAAATGAATTGATCGTTAAAGAAACCGCAGCTCAAAGATATCCTTCTGTCAGAGCTACCACCGGCTATACCTTTACCAGAAACCAGGCCGCCGCAGGGCAACTTTTATTAAATCAGAATTACGGTCCAACGATCGGCGTAGCCCTGGCTATACCGATATATAACGGGTCCATTTTCCGGCGCCAGCAACAATTGGCTGCTATAGATGTAAAAAATGCTGATATTCAGAAACAGGTGTTGATCAGGGACTACAGTGCCCGGGTAGTAAAACAATACCAGGCTTATATCAGTACCAGCAATCAACTGGATTCAGCGCTTAAGAATTATAAATTATCCAGGCAATTATTAGACCTCGCCCTACTTCGTTTTCAATATAAACAAGCAACCATCGTAGAAGTGAAAAATGCCCAACAGAGTTTTGAAGAATCGGGCTTTAGGTTGGTTAATCTAAATTTTGCCGCGAAGGCTGCGGAGATAGAGTTGAAGCGGTTAGGGAATGTGTTGACTTTTTAGGCTAAGTTGGTGAGTTTGAAAATTTGATAATGTTACCACATTCATCATTGACATAATAAACTGTATTACCTCATTCAACCACTGCCTTGGTAACCACACGTATCCCATGCTTAATCTGGTTCGCCTTATGCAACAACTCCTGTCTTTCATTGCTTAAAACAGTTACATGCCCCATTTTTCTTCCGGGTTTTGTATTTGCCTTTCCATAGATATGAACAAATACATTGTCCATGGCTAATATTTTTTCCAGTCCTTCATAATATGCGGGTCCGCTGAAACCATTTTCACCAATGAGGTTTACAATAGCAGCAGGTAAAATAGCAGCGGTATTTCCTAAAGGATAATCGAGCATGATGCGCCATACCATATCGAACTGGCTGCTGTAACACGCTTCAATGGTATGATGGCCGCTGTTATGAACACGGCAGGCAGTTTCATTCACAAAAACATTGTCATCAATATCAACAAACAGTTCTACTGCAAATATGCCCGGGCTTTTTAGGTCCTTTACTACTTTTACAGCGATGGCTTCTACCCGCCATAGTACTTTTTCCGGTAATGCAGCCGGGCTCAGCTGATAATCCAATAAGTTGAGGCGCTGATCGAATACCATATCTACAGGTGCATACATCACTGTTTCGCCGGTATTGCTTATGGCAACAATTACTGCGATCTCTTTTTTAATATGGATCATCTTTTCCAGCACTGCAGGTGCGTCAAAACCCAATGCGGTTTCTTCAGGTTTCTTAATCACTTGTACACCTTTGCCATCATACCCGCCCATCGCCAGTTTATGAACAGCAGGTAAAAAATGATGTTGTTGATGCAGGTGCTCCAAATTTTCTGTTGTGATAAACTCACTGCTCGGTATCTGATGTGCTTTATAAAATTCTTTTTGAAGTATCTTATCCTTAATGATCTTTAGTGCAGCAGGTTTTGGATATAGCTTTATTCCTTCAGCTTCCAGTTTCTCCAATGCTTCCAGGTTCACATTTTCAATTTCGATGGTAATAGAATCAAGATTTTTTCCGAAATTATAAACGTCATCATAATTTTTGATATCGCCTTTAATAAAATGATGACATAAATGTGCGGCAGGGCATTCGGCATCGATTTCCATCACATAAGTTTCTACGGGATAATTTGCGGCAGCCTGTAGTAGCATCCTGCCTAATTGTCCGCCACCTAAAATGCCTGCTTTTTTCATGGGGCAAATATATTTGTAAATTGGATTATTAGTTGATTTTATTACAAAGAATGAACGAAACTAACCAGGTTCTGGCACCCTCACCTGACCAGTCATATTTTCGCCCCAGTCTAACTATTAGCAGTTTCATCTAGTAACCCGATTCCAATGTTTATTCAACGAAAATCATTAATCCTTGTCAGACCAGGGCATCAGACCAGGAATATTACTTTCGTAGCAAAGAAATACTATCTTTGAAACAGCGATGATTCCAGATTACCCACATAAGATCTTTGGTGATAAACGCATTAACTACTCGCTGTTAATGATCACCCTTGCTATGGATTCGGCAAACCAATAATCGCTCAGCAGCATTACCGATGCACAAGAGTGCGACGACTATGAAGTCGCCATATGTACTCAGCCCGGTCAAAAAATAATTTCAAAAAAAGATCATTATGTCAACAACATCAATAGCACAAGAGCGTGCAACAAATGCCGCAACGGATTTTCTTCCATTAAATGGAACAGATTACGTGGAATTTTATGTGGGCAATGCCAAACAAGCCGCCCATTTTTACAAGACAGCATTTGGTTTTCAGTCGCTGGCCTATGCCGGCCCTGAAACGGGTGTGAAGGATAAGGTTAGCTATGTGATCCGCCAGAACAAACTAACTTTCATATTAACTACTGCATTGCGCATGAACGATGATATCGCCGATCATGTTTATAAACATGGCGATGGCGTGAAAATACTTGCATTGAAAGTGGATGATGCAAAAGATGCCTGGGAACAAACCACCAAGCGTGGTGGCAAAAGTTATATGGAACCTGCTACCTTCAAAGATGAGGATGGTGAAGTAGTGATTAGCGGTATTCATACCTATGGCGAAACGGTGCACCTGTTCATTGAACGGAAAAATTACAACGGTGTTTTCCTGCCGGGATTTAAAAAATGGGAATCCAATTATAATCCCGTAAGCACAGGGCTTTTGTATGTTGATCATTGTGTAGGCAACGTTGACTGGAACCAGATGAATCCCTGGGTTAAATTTTATGAAGATGTAATGGGCTTTAAAAATATCCTCACGTTTGATGACAATGATATCTCCACAGAATATTCTGCACTCATGAGTAAAGTGATGAGCAATGGTAATGGGTATGTAAAATTTCCCATCAATGAACCCGCTGAAGGAAAAAAGAAAAGCCAGGTGGAAGAATACCTCGATTTCTACAATGGTGAAGGTGTGCAGCATGTGGCCATCGCTACCAACAATATCATTGAAACCGTGACAGAACTGCAAAGCCGCGGTATAGAATTCTTAAAGATCCCTGCCAGTTATTATGCAGAAGTATTGGATCGGGTAGGGCATATTGATGAAGACCTGAAACCATTGAGCGAATTGGGCATCCTGATAGACAGGGATGAAGAAGGCTACTTATTGCAGATATTCAGCAAACCATTGCAGGATAGGCCGACATTGTTCTTCGAGATCATCCAACGCAAAGGAGCAAAAAGCTTTGGCAAGGGTAATTTTAAGGCATTGTTTGAAGCGTTGGAAAGGGAGCAGGATGCAAGGGGAAATTTATAATTGTATTATGATCCGAACATTTGACATAGGTCGTTGGGCATTGAATATTGTAATTACTTTTATAATCATATAAAACGCCGTTTAATAGTCGTTTTTTTGAAATACTACCCAATTATCCAGTAAATTCCGAACAGAACGGCTTTTTAACAACCCAAAAAGCAGGAAATTATTTATTTTCACGATCGTTCTGTGACCCCCAGGTTTTTGTTTTAATAAAGGATATGGTACGAATCATCGGTTTATTGTTTATTTTTTTCAATTTGACGGCATTTGTTTATGCCCAGAATTCTTACGTGAGTGCGCCGAAGGCTTCATTTAAAACATCCGACGTGTTCAACCGCATGGAAGATTCTGTTAAGAAACAGTTTGAAAAACAAAACCTCACCTGGCCGCCTGAGGCCATGTATATCCGTTCGTTTAAATACGACCGGCAGCTGGAAGTATGGGTAAAAGGAACATCTAAAGAGCCCTATAAACTTTTTAAAACTTACAAGGTTTGTATGCAGAGCGGCACTATGGGCCCAAAAAGAATGGAAGGTGATTACCAGGTGCCGGAAGGATTTTACCAGATAAATGAATTCAATCCAAACAGTAATTATCATTTGGCATTAGGACTTAATTATCCCAATGCTTCCGACAGGATATTAAGCGACTCAGACCGACCGGGGAATGCGATCTATATTCATGGTAATTGTGTTTCAACAGGCTGCATCCCAATCAGCGATGTGCCGATTGAAGAATTGTATATTATTGCCACCAATGTAAAGGCAAAGGGCCAGGAATTTATTCCTGTACATGTATTCCCGGTGCGGTATAATGTAAAAAAATCGCTGGAATATCTAAACACGACGATCAAAAATAATCCTGCACTTCAGGATTTCAATCATCATATCAGGGAAGTATTTGATTATTTTGAAGTGAAGAAACAGCTTCCTATTATTATGGTGAATAAGAAAGGGGAATATGTTATGGATTAATTGTAAGGCAGGTTTATAGTTCATGGTTTTTAAAAGCCCATAGCATGAACAATTTTAAAAACTGAACACTAACTATGAACTAAAAACCAAGAACTGTTATTATCTCATCAACAGTTGTACAGTTTCCTCAGTTCGCTGTTCCAACACAATATGCTTCCCCTTTGTAAGTTCATCGATTGTTGCGTTATTGTAATGCCTGATAGTAAGCAGGGTTAAATTCTTTTCTACTTCTACATCAAATATTCCGGAAGCTTCGCCGGCAAGTTTTCCTATTTTTTCTACATGATCATCAAAACTGCAAAGCAGGGATATGGCAGTGTTTTGAGAAAGATTTGGTTTTATTTTTAGCTGGTTGTACAAATCATGTAATTGCTGAACCGGTTTATCTTCTACAAAGGAAAAATCTTTTGATCTGAATCGTATCAATACCTGGTTTTTTTTCTGCACGATGATAGGCGGCAGGTTTTTCGCAGCTGTACTGCTGATAGAAGTTCCCGGAAGGCTGGTATCTAAAAAACTTTTTACAAACAGCGGAATATTCTTATTCTGTAATGGCTTGATCGTTTTCGGATGTATCACCTGTGCACCGTAATAGGCCATCTCAATGACTTCTGTAAAACTCAATGCAGGAATGATGGTTGCGGCAGGATATTCTTTCGGGTCGGCACTCATCACGGCATCTACATCTTTCCAGATCGTTACGCTATTGGCCTGGAGCAGATTTGCGAAGATAGCAGCAGAATAATCGCTTCCTTCACGGCCCAGCGTGGTGCTTTCGTTTTCATCTGTAGAACCGATAAATCCCTGTGTGATCACCACATCATATTTATCAAATAACGGTCGGATTATTTCGTTGATCTTATCTTCCGTAAAATTCCAATCAATGGCAGCATCCCGGAAATTATCATCTGTTCGAATGATGTCCCTGACGTCAACCCATTTTACTTTTACTTTTTGTTCTTCGAGATATTGACTTACTAAACTAGTGCTGAACAATTCGCCACAACAAACAACCTGGTCGTAGTAATAATCATAATTACGAACAGGCTTGTCGTGCAACATCCATTCTATCTCGGTAAAAAAATCTTTCAGCTTATTTTCTGCAGCCTCCCAGTTTAACGTAACGATGTATTTCAATACATTCAAATGACTCTCTTTTACCTGTTCAAAAAGCTTCAATGCATCTTCCAGCCTGTTGTGGAAAAAAGCTTCTACTACTTTTTCCAAAGCGTTGGTAGTTTTACCCATAGCTGAGATCACCACCAATAATTTTTCTTTTTTATTTGTGTCTATGATTTTAGCTGTATTCTTAATCCTGTCGATAGTATTGATACTTGCCCCGCCGAACTTATAAACCTTCATTTTAATACAATTATTAATTATGAATTATGAATTTTGAATGAAAAATTGCTAATATAATATCATAGCACCCATCATTCATCTTTCAAAATTATTACCCTTACATTTGAGGTGCAAATCTAACTTCGTAAATTGTAAACCTGAAATTGTTTTATGGCAATAGATAGAAAGATACAAACGCTGGATGAATTTACGATCCAGCAGATGAGAGATTTTCCAAATGCTACCGGAGAATTGTCGGGGTTGCTGCGTGATATGGGCCTGGCAGCCAAGCGGGTGCATGTAGAGGTGAACAAAGCCGGACTGGTAGATATATTGGGCGATTTCGGCACCATGAATGTGCAGGGGGAGGAAGTGAAAAAGCTGGACATTTTTGCAAATAAACAGTTCATGGGTGTATTGCAACATGGTATTAGTTGTGCAGGGATTGGTAGTGAAGAAATGGATGAGATCGTGGTATTTGATGATGAAGTAAGTAACAGATCAAAATATGTTTGCCTGTTTGATCCATTGGATGGCAGCAGCAATATTGATGTAAACGTTTCTATCGGAACGATTTTCAGCGTATTCAGAAGAGTGAGTGAATTGGGTAAGCCTGCAACGAAAGAAGACTTTTTGCAGCCCGGTATTAACCAGGTAGCTGCTGGTTATGTTATCTATGGATCCTCTACGATGTTGGTATATGCTACCCGCCGCGGCGTAAATGGTTTTACACTCGATCAGGCAATTGGAGAATTTACGTTAAGTCACCCGGATATCAAATGCCCTGAAACAGGAAAATTTTATTCTGTGAATCATGGCAATTTTTTTCAGTACGAGCAAAAGGTTAAGGAGTACATCACCGGCTGTCAGAAGAAAACACCTGAAACCGGGGGACCGTATACGCAGCGCTATATCGGCAGCATGGTAGCTGATGTGCACCGCAACCTTATTAAAGGAGGGATATTTATGTATCCCGGAACAACTGATAAACCAAAAGGTAAATTGCGGTTGTTATATGAGTGTAATCCTTTTGCATTTATTGTAGAGAAAGCAGGCGGTAAGGCAACCAATGGAAAGATAAGAATTTTGGATGTGCAGCCGACAGAGCTTCACCAGCGTACACCCTTTTTTATTGGAAGTAAAACGATGATGGATGAGCTGGAGCGGTTTATCGGGGAATAATTGAATATTGAACGTTGAACAGTGTTTATTGAATATTTTCGTGATCATACTGTTCAATATTTGATACGTATTTTTTATTACTCAGTGAAAAGATGCAGTACAAGTGTGCGACGCAACGATGATGAATAAAGGACAACTGTTCAAAAAATAAATAAAAAATGGCCAATACAATAATTTCGGTGAAGAACCTGGTAAAGGATTACGGTAATTTTAAAGCCGTAAAAGATATTTCCTTTGATGTTTTTGAAGGTGAAATTTTTGGCCTGCTTGGTCCGAATGGCGCCGGCAAATCCACTACACTTGAGATCATGGAAACCCTTCGCAAAAAGACAAGTGGTGAAGTGATGATCGCAGGATTTAATCTCGACAAGCAACCTGAAGAAATTAAAAAGATCATTGGTGTACAGTTGCAGACATCGGGGTTTTACCCGGGCCTTAACCTGATAGAACTGATAAATCTTTTTGCTGGGTTGTATAACCAGCCGGTAAACCCGATGGAATTATTGAGCACCGTAAACCTGGTAGACAAAGCGAAGAACAAAGCAAAAGAATTAAGTGGCGGACAGAAGCAACGCTTTTCCATTGCAACAACATTGATCAATAAGCCACGGATTATTTTTTTGGATGAACCGACTACTGGGCTGGATCCGCAGGCAAGGCGAAATTTGTGGGACCTGATAACAGGTATTCGCAAGCAGGGTACAACGGTTATCATTACTACACATTATATGGATGAAGCAGAACAGTTGTGCGACAGGATCGCCATCATGGATGAAGGGAAGATCATTAAAATGGATTCACCCGACAAAATGATTGATGACCTCGTTGCCAGTGGCTTTGAAAGGCCAAGGCAGGTAAAGGCCGCCAATCTGGAAGATGTTTTTATACATTTAACAGGACGTGAGATGAGGGATGAATAAAGTTCCTTTTATTTGCATTTCAATTTTTAAAGATCAATAAGATTTCAATGAAGAAATTTATCAGTGCATCGCTGTTTGTTCTTACAGCAGCAGTTGCAGTGGCACAAAAGGCGAAGCCAACAGTAAAACCTGTAGTTAAACCGGTTGCTGTAACTCCGGTAGCAATGAAAAATCTGAATGACAGTTTTAGTTATGCAGCCGGACTTAACATTGCTGCTAACATGAAAGAACAAGGTATAGAAAAAGTGAACAGCACTTTGATGGCAAAAGCTATCAGTGATGTATTTAATAACAAGCCCAAAGCGCTGGAACCCGAAAAAGCCAAGGCCTGTTTAAATGCCCAGTTAGATATTTACAAAGCGAATAAAACGGCCATCGAGGCAAAGAATGCTGCTGCTGAGCAAGCCGCTGCTATAAAAGCTGCTGGTCCTGAAAAAGAAAAGGGTAAAATATTTTTAACCGCAAATAAACTAAGAACAGGTGTGGTTGAATTACCGAGTGGGCTACAATATGAGATCGTAAAAGAAGGAGATGGCATAAAACCAAATGCTTCAGACACAGTAGTGGTAAATTATATCGGCAAACTCATTGATGGATCTGAATTTGACAGTTCAACAAAGAATGGCGGACCGGTTACATTTCCCGTTGGCGGAGTGATAAGAGGTTGGGTAGAAGCATTGCTGTTAATGAAGAAGGGCGGCCATTGGAAGGTTTACATTCCTTCTGACCTTGGTTATGGTGACAGGGGTTACCCACCTGTTATTCCACCGGGCGCAACACTTGTTTTTGATATCATGCTGGAAGATGTAAAACCTGCAGCTTCAAAATAATATGGACGAATTAAAATACCCCATCGGGAAATATGCTGAACAGTCTTTTTCCGAAAGCCTTTTAAAAGAATGGCTGATCGACATACAATCATTGCCGCAGCTGATAGAGTATGCTATCACCAACCTGGATGAAGCACAACTGGAAACGCCGTATCGGGACGGTGGCTGGACAATAAAGCAAGTGGTACATCATGTTGCCGATAGTCATTTGAATGCTTATATACGGTTCAAACTTGGACTTACTGAAGATAATCCTTCCATCAAACCTTACGATGAAGCAGCATGGGCTGAAATGGATGATACAAAGGAAGTTCCTATCAACATATCAATTACTATTTTATACGCCGTGCATGCCCGATGGAATGTGGTACTCAAACATATTTCGCGTGAACAATGGAACAGGACTGTTTTTCATCCCGAACATAAAAAGGAAATGACCTTGTGGTTCTTATTGGGAATGTATGCCTGGCATAGTAAGCATCATGTGGCGCACATTAATAAGTTGCGGGAGCGGAAGGGATGGAGTTGAATTATGAATTATGAATTTAAAATAGGATCTGCAAAATAATAATACTCCTCCATGAGATTGCATTGTTAATTATCAATTATTCATTTTCAATTAACTCCCTTGTCTACAAAAATTTTATCAAGCGAATACATCAATAGGCATCAGTATTTTACTGCAAGAAAAGACAGTTACCAGACTGCTGATGGGAAAATTGTTGATCCTTATTTCGTTGTTGAAATTCCAACCAGTGTGGCCGTGATGGCCATTTCGGAGGATAATGATGTGATACTGGTAAAACAATATCGCCATCCGCTGAGTGAATCCCTGCTGGAACTGCCCGGCGGTTTTATGGATGCGGGAGAGTTGCCCCAACATGCTGCTGAAAGGGAATTGCTGGAAGAAACAGGTTACTCATTCTCATCGTATCACTACCTCGGTGTTACGGCCGCAAACCCCGGTGTACTCAATAATTATACACATATGTTTCTCGCTACTGGCGGCAAAATGACATCTCTTCAATCGCTGGATGCAAATGAAGAAATTGAGATTATTCTTAAGCCGTTGCCAGAAGTGAAATTAATGTTACAGCACAATGAGATCGTACAAAGTATGCATGCGCTTTGTATGTTTTATGGATTTGCTTTTTTAGAGAAGCTGTAAACTCCCAAATAGAGTTTACAGCTTTTTTGTTAAAACCCTAAATTTATTTCACCCCAGCAATTATAAAAAAGCTGCCACCAATCATTATTACATCGTTGCATGCATGCGCTTAGAATGTTTTATGGATTTTTTTTTGAAAAGCTGTAAACTCCGGAATAGAGTTTACAGCTTTTTTAAAAAAACACTAAACTTATTTTACTTCAGCGATTATAAAAAAACTCCCGCAAACCATTATTACGTCTTTTTCTGCAGCCCTTTCCTTTGCTGCCCTGATTGCATCATTTACATCATCATATCCTTCACCTGTAAGTTCATTTTCAGTAGCCTGCTGTTGTAGTGTTTCGTAAGGCAAGGCTCTTGGTATATGGGCATTTGTAAAATAATAATCAGCATTTTTTGGGAACAGCCTGAGTAAATTTTTAATGTCTTTATCGTTTACGAAACCCAAAATAAAATGAAAGGCTGCTGTCGAGTAATCTTTCTTCAATTGCTGTAACACCTGTTTGATACCATCTTCATTGTGTGCCACATCTAAAATAATTACCGGATCTTTTCCGATGATATCCCAGCGGCCAAGCAATCCTGTTATTTCTTTTACATGTTCGAGTGCATGTTTTACTGCAGGCTCCGGAATAATAAAGCCATGTTGTTGTAATTGATCTACTGCAGTTAAAACGGTGCAGAGGTTTTTAGATTGATAATATCCTGCAAGATCTAGCTTGAAGTGACTGGTTGTATTGGTATTGATATTTCTAACAGCACATAGCAAGAACTGATCAACAGAATTGGCATATTCGATCAAATAATTTTCGGTAGCAAGCTGAATGGGCGCATTCATTTCAGTTGCCTTTCTTAAAAATATATTATGTGTTTCGGGAATTGTTTCTCCGATCACTACCGGTTTGTTAGCCTTGATGATACCTGCTTTTTCTGCAGCAATTTCCGGGAGTGTGTTTCCAAGGATGTTCATGTGATCAAAACCAATATTGGTAATGACAGCAAGAACCGGATCAATAATATTGGTGCTGTCAAGCCTTCCACCCAATCCTGTTTCAATAACAGCGATATCAACTTTTTCTTGGGCAAAATATTCGAACGCCATCGCTACCGTAAGTTCAAAGAAGGAAGGGTTTATTTCATCAGACATTACCCTTGTATTTTTTACAAATTCAACAACAAAATCCTTTTCGATCATCTTGCCATTGATGCGGACACGCTCCCTGAAATCTTTTATATGCGGTGAGGTATATAGACCTGTTTTATAACCGGCTTCCTGTAATATCGCAGCAAGCATGTGGCTGGTACTACCTTTGCCATTGGTGCCGGCAATATGAATGCTTTTAAATTTATGTTGTGGATCGCCCAGGTTTTTGCACAGCGCAATGGTATTATGCAGGTCTGTTTTGTAAGCACTGATACCTATTCTGCTGAACATAGGCAATTGGCTATATAGGTATTCGATGGTATCGTTGTAATTCATCAATACAAATATAGCAGATACAAAAAACCGGCAATGATTAAAATGCCGGTTTTTCTATATTATAATACGGCTATTAATTCTGGGTGAAATTAAAAACAACTGTAACCGTTGATTCGTTAGTAGATGCATTGAAACTGATGTCAACCAAGTGCCTTATAATTGAATTCGCATAACGCTGTTCCGTAGAAGTTGATCCTTTGCCAAAGCCAACAAATGTTCCCTTACCTGAAGGTGAAACTTTTACCAGTGCATTGATGACAGCTTTTGGGAGTTCATCGGTGAATGAATAATATTTTATAATTGTTCTGTTGCCTATTACTTTCGGGCTACCACCGATCTTTCCCCCCGGTGTATTACCGTAAGAATCTTTATTACCATTTGGATCCCCGGCATCGCCTTTACCACCTGGCTTATTGCCTTGCATCCTGTAGCTGTTGTCTTGTGTTGCGCCATTGCCGGTTCCTTTACCTGGGCCATTGTAAGTGAGCTTTGGCTTCTGTGGTTTCGGTGCCTGAACAACAACCGGCGTTGGCGCCGTTTCTACTTTTACTTTAGGTGTTTTCTTTTCTGGCTTGGTTACCGGGGCGGCATCTTCCTGGGCATTTTCATCGGGATCAATTTTTTCTGCTGCAGCTTCCCGTGGTGCAGATTGCCTGGGTTGAATAACAGCCTCCCGGGAAGGTGATCTTTCACCTTTTATGAGTGGTTGCTTTTCTCCGAAACCTTCATCATTGTTACCAAGGTTTATCTCCATGAGATCCTGTACTACCGGTATGCTCGGGGGCATGACAGTCCACCTGATAATAATAAACAAAAGCAGCAACGTACCACAAATGATAACCGTGTACAACAGCGCTTTCTTATTTTTTTCTGATTCAAATTCTTTTGTCATAGTATGACTGTTAAGCATGTTAAAGTTATTTGATTATACTTTAATAAGAATCTTTAGGAGAAGGAAATGCATAATCTGTGAAGAAACTTTAACAATTATTGTTATTACACAGTTACACTAATTAAAAAGCAGGATCCATAAGTCTTGTAATTCGATTTAATTCGAATTGTAAATTCTTGAACCAAAAAGCATACTGCCGATCCTTACCATGGTAGTTCCTGCTTCAATTGCTAATCTGTAATCTGCACTCATTCCCATGGATAGAATGGACAATGGATAATGTACAATGGATAATTGGTTTTTCGTTTTTTCGAAAAGGTTTTTTAAGATGTTAAATTCCTGAATGATCAGGTGATTGTCCTCCGTGAATGAAGCCATTCCCATGAATCCTTTTACAGCAGCGAATTCAAATGCTTTAGGATCAGCCTTAATTTTTTCAACAACACTTTCAAGTTCGCCTTCATCTAATCCAAACTTTGTTTCTTCTGCCGAAATATGCATTTGTAGCAGGCAGGGTACGATTATGTTTAATTTCTTGCCCTGTTTATTTATTTCGGTTAATAATTTTTCACTGTCAACCCCATGTATTAAATGAACAAATGGCGCAATATATTTTACTTTATTGCTTTGCAGGTGGCCGATGAAATGCCAGCGTATATCTTTGGGTAGCGTCTCATATTTTTCCAATAGTTCCTGTACATAGTTTTCGCCAAAATCACGCTGGCCGGCTTGATAAGCTTCCATGATATCTTCAACTGGTTTTGTTTTGGAAACAGCGATCAGTGTAACATTTTTCAATGCTAACTCCTGCATGATCTTTTCGTATTTTTCTTTCATGAAACTCATAATGTGAAAATAGAATTAAAATATATATTCCCTTCTTTTTATTCTAATAAAAGTGGGAACTTACTGCAAAATTCAACCCATGCGCAATATCCTTTTAAGTGCAATAGCAACTTCATTGATCCTTCTCTCATCGTGCAGTACTCCTTATTTCACCACGGTAAATAATATGCGGGAGATCAGCGGAACCATTTACCTGAACGATGGGCGGGAGATCAATGGGCCGATCAGTAATTCATTGTCTACTTATTACACTTCCAACAGTTATATAAGCATGACCGAAGCTGATTCAAAAAAATCTAAAAAGATCTATGTAAGTGAGATAAAAGGTATCAATGTGCGCAATACCTATTATGAACCCAAACGGATAGATATGGGCTGGGGCAGCGATCGTGTGTTGTTCCTCAGGCGGCTTAGCAAAGAAAATTCAAGAATAGGCCTGTTTGAGTTGTATGAGCAGCATACCAATTCCAGCACCAACAGGAGAGGGTATTCATCAACGTATACAACGGATGATTACAGTTATTATATAACGCTGGAGGGCCATCCCGCCATGGAGGCATGGAGCCTGGGGGGAAAACACCTTACGCCGAATTTCGAAGATAAAATGAGTGAGTTAGTAAAAGATTGCCCGGTATTGGCCGATAAGATCCACCGAAAAGAAAAAGGTTATTTCTACGCACAGGTTTCACTTGTTGAAGAAAAACGCATTGAAACAATGATGAATATTATTGAAGCGTATAATCGGTGCAGGTAGTTTGAGATTTGAGGCGTGTTGGCTTCGCAAAGTAAATATATCCAGGCAACAGCAAAAAAATGCAAATGAAATCATCAGCAGTTTTCGCAAATACCTTCTCCATTTCCTCCCCTTCCGGAAGATAGACGGTCTTTTATTTCAAAATCGTTCGGCTGATCACGATCCGCTGCACTTCACTTGTGCCCTCATAGATCTGCGTGATCTTCGCATCCCTCATCATGCGTTCTACATGATACTCTTTTACAAAACCATAGCCACCATGGATCTGCACGGCTTCTGTTGCTGCCCACATAGCTGTTTCGCTGCTGAATACTTTTGCGATGGAACTGCTGAGCGTATAATCCATTTTATTATCTTTTTCCCAGGCTGCTTTAAAACACAATAATCTTGCAGCTTCTATTTTGGTAGCCATATCTGCCAGTTTAAACTGGATGATCTGGTGGTTCATAATCTCCGTTCCAAAGGCCTTGCGTTGTTTGCTGTATTTGAGCGAAAGTTCATAAGCACCGCTGGCGATGCCCAATGCTTGTGAAGCGATGCCGATGCGGCCTCCGGCTAAGGTCTTCATGGCAAATTTAAAACCGAATCCATCCTCACCTATCCTGTTTTCTTTTGGCACTTTTACATCGGTAAATAAAATACTGTGTGTGTCGCTTCCGCGAATACCTAATTTATTTTCTTTGGCTCCAACTTCCACACCTGCCCAGCTTTTCTCTACAATAAATGCATTGATACCGCGGCTTCCTTTACTCACATCTGTCTGCGCTATAACAAGATAAACACTTGCGCTGTTCCCATTGGTGATCCAGTTTTTTATACCATTCAATACATAATGATCACCTTTGTCGTCTGCAGTGGTCCTTTGCGAAGTAGCATCACTACCAGCTTCCGGCTCACTCAATAAAAAAGCGCCAATATATAATTCACCATCTTTTTTGCCTTGTGCAAGCGGGGTAAGGTACTTTATTTTTTGCGCTTCATTGCCGTATTCCTGCAAGCCATAACAAACAAGACTGTTATTCACGCTCATGCATACACTAACACTCGCATCCACTTTACTTACTTCTTCCATCGCCAATACATAACTCACGGTATCCATACCGCTACCACCGTATTCTGGTTTTACCATCATACCCATGAAACCAAGGTCGGCCAGTTTTTCTATCTGTTCTTTTGGAAATTTTTGAAGTTCATCTCTTTCAATAACACCCGGCAGGCATTCATTCACTGCAAAATCACGCGCCGCTTTTTGTATCATTAATTGTTCTTCAGAAAGTTGAAACTGCATATATGAATTTTAAGATTGCTGCAAAAATAAGGTTTGAAATGTAAGTATTGCCCGAATGACTAACTTTTTTTGGTTGCAGGCAGCAAATCATTGGGCAACTTTGGTTGTGTCACTCACTTGTACTTTTATATCTTTGTGCATCAATGTATAACGATTGAAAACAGCCAGCCAGAACCTCCGGATACAAAAGAATATTACAGTATTATCTATTGTATTGTTCTTAATAAAAATATTTGCGTGGTATATTACCAATTCAGTTGCTATTTTAACTGATGCGCTGGAGAGTATTGTAAATGTAGTTGCCAGCCTGATCGGTGTTTACAGTCTGTATGTTTCTGCCAAGCCCAAAGACCTTGATCATCCTTACGGGCATGGAAAAGTTGAATTTATTTCTGCCGCTATTGAAGGCACCCTGATTTCGGTTGCGGGTGCATTTATCATCTTCGAAGCTATCAGCAACCTGCGTAACCCGCATGCCATTCAAAAGCTGGATTATGGAATTTACCTGGTTGCTATAACGGCCATTCTAAATTTTGCTGCCGGGGTTGTTTGTGTAAGAACGGGTAAAAAAAACAATTCACTCGCATTGATCGCAAGCGGTAAGCATTTAAAATCTGACACCTATACTACGGCAGGTATCATTGCAGGTTTGATCCTGCTGCTCATGTCTGGCATTACCTGGATCGACAGCGCTGTATCTATTTTATTTGCATTGATCATTTTAGTAACAGGATATAAAATTGTTCGTAGCTCTATTGCAGGTATTATGGATGAAGCCGATATAGACCTGTTGAAGAAGATGGTCGATACACTTAATAAGAACCGTTCTGTTAACTGGATCGACCTGCACAACCTGCGTATCATAAAATATGGCCCAACACTGCACCTCGATTGTCACCTTACCGTTCCCTGGTATTTTAACGTGCATGAGGCACACAAAGAAATTGACGGGCTTTCAGGATTGGTAAGAAAAAATTATGGTGAGTCGGTAGAATTGTTTGTGCATTCAGATGGCTGCCTGGATTTTTCCTGCCAGATATGTGATAAGACAGACTGCCAGGTTCGCAAACATGCTTTTGAAAAAACGATCCCCTGGACGATGGAAAACATATCAACCAATCATAAGCATACGATCAATTCTTAAGTATGCAGAATATACTTGATAAATATTATTGGGACAACCGGTATGATAAACATCAAACCGGTTGGGATGTTGGTAAAGTTTCCGCACCGTTAAAAGCATATATTGATAAGCTGACTGATAAAGGTATTGCAATATTGATTCCTGGTTGCGGTAACGCCTATGAAGCCGAATACTTGCTGCAACAAGGATTTACAGATATTACGCTGATAGATATATCCCCGCTGTTGGTTAATACTATCGAAGAAAAGCTGGCAAAATATATAGGGAAGGAGTTGAACATAATCTGTGATGATTTCTTTAACCTGGATAAAAAATTTGACCTCATATTGGAACAAACATTTTTCTGTGCACTGGATCCTTCGCTTAGAAAAAATTATGCAGACCAGATGGCTGTACTAATAAGCCCAGGCGGTAAATTGGTGGGTGTATTATTTAACCGTTCTTTTGAAGGAGGGCCGCCATTTGGGGGCAGTAAGGCAGAATATGAAAAATTATTCTCTCAAAAATTTACCATCAATGTGATGGATGATTGCTACAATTCTATTGAACCCAGGCAAGGAAGTGAGTTGTTTGTTAAATTTTCAATATTATAGGATGAATAAAGTTTAGTATCATCCCAAAAGAGTTTACACCTTTTTCGTGGGAGGTAAAGCCTTATGAAATACCTTTCAGTATGCCGGTTAATCCCAAATATTTAGCAAAATTCGAATACGGAAGCATTTACCATATTTACAATAAAACAAATAATAGAGAGCTTTTATTCCGCTCAGATGAGAATAACTTTCATTTTTTAAATCTTTTCAGGAACTATGTTTCTCCATTTGTTGAAACCTACGCCTGGAACCTTTTGCCTAACCACTTTCATTTTTTAGTAAGGATCCGGCAGGAAACAGAGATAATGGGATTTATAAATAATTTGTTACCCGAAAACCAAACAAAATCTGAGAAATTGTATTTACTGGATGGGAATATTAATAACTTGATTCAGATGGAGTTTAAGCGATTTTTTACAGCTTATGCAATGTCTTTCAATAATTTTTATAAACGGAAAGGTAATTTGTTTTATAGAACATTCAGGCGTGTTAAAATAGGAAAGGACCATCAGTTTACCCTTGCAATAATATATATACATGCCAATGCTCAAAAGCATAAACTGGTAAGGCAGTTTGATAAATACCGATGGACATCTTTTCACATATTGATCAGTGAAAAGCCAACGATTCTGTTAAGAGATGAAATTCTGCAATGGTTTGGAGGAAAGGATATGTTTCTAAAAACGCAGTATGCACTGACTGAATATTACTATTGTTTCGAAAATAGTATAGAGGTGGAGGAGGATGACAGTTTATAATTCAAGGGTTAAAGTTTACACCTCTTAAAAAAATTTTAACGCTAAACAGGATATTATCCCTCAAACAATTTAGCAACCCCAAATGCTGCTCCCGCAGCTACAGCACCAATCAACATTACCCGTATTGCACCCCATATTGCATTTACACCAGTGATACGGCTTTTAAAGTAACCGAAAACAAATAAGCAGACCAACGTTGCGATAACAGAATATTTTAAAGCTTCTGTTGAGGTATCAGTGAAAAAATAGGGACTTAAAGGAATGATACCTCCGGCGATATACGATAGGCCAATGTTCAGTGCGCTTTTGGTTGCTCTCTTCGGATCGGGCTTTTCTAAACCAAGTTCATACTTCATCATAAAATCTACCCAGCGATCCTGGTCCATGGCAATTTCCTCTGTGGCTTTGTCCTGTAATTCCGGACTTAATCCAATATTTGCAAAGAACTCTTTTGTTTCTTCTATTTCTTTGTGCCGCAGGTTTTCCACTTCATAATGTTCTCTTTTTACTTCACTCCGGTAATGATCTTGCTCTGTTTTTCCGGCAAGATAACCACCCAGTCCCATGGCAATACTACCTGCAGCAATTTCTGCAATACCTGCAATGACGATGATGCTGCTCTTATCTACCGCACCGCTTAATCCCGCTGCCAATGCAAAAGGAACCGTAAGCCCGTCACTCATACCAATAACAACATCCCTTAAGAAATCGGAACTTTTTAGATGAGATTCTATATGATCGTGGTGAAGGTGGGTATCCATGTTAAGCTTTTAGTTGAAGGTAAAATTAAAAACACGAAATGATAAGAACTAAGATTTTTTTTAAAATAATTTTCAATATTCAATGCTAAACTATCAATGTTCTATTGCCGGAGTATTAGGCTCCTTGAATATGGAATATTAAATTGGTTAGTGAATTATTTTCCTTTACCAACTTTTATTTATTGCCTCACATCATTTTCAATAAAAATTTCTATAGATCTCCTGATAATATCTACGCATTCCATTACCTGTTCTTTATTGATCACCAACGGTGGTGCAAAACGTATCTTATCTCCATGTGTTGGTTTTGCCAACAGTCCGTTTTCTTTCATTAGCATACAAATATTCCAGGCTGCTTCAGGATCACGATGATCGATCACGATCGCATTGAGTAAGCCTCTTCCCCTGATCTTTTTTATTAACGGGGATTGTAATTTTTCTAATTCCGATCTGAAAAGTACACCCATTGCTGCGGCGTTTTCCGACATCTTTTCCTCCTTCAATACATTCAATGCAGCGATGGCAACTTTACATGCCAGTGGATTTCCACCATATGTGCTTCCATGTTCACCTGGCTTAATGGTCATCATGATCTCATTATCAGCAAGCACTGCACTCACCGGTAAAACACCGCCACTAAGCGCTTTACCTAATATCACTATATCCGGACGCACATGCTCATGATCGCATGCAAGCATGGTTCCTGTGCGGCTAAGGCCCGACTGTATCTCATCTGCAACCATCAGCACATTGTATTCTTTACAAAGTATCCTAACACCGGTGTAATACCCATCATCAGGTACAACAACACCGGCTTCACCTTGTATTGGCTCAAACATGAAGGCCGCAACATTCCTGTCCTGCAATGCTTTTTCCAAAGCAGGCAGGTCATTGAATGGGATCACTTCGTATCCCGGAACGAAGGGCCCGTAATTGTTTTTTGCTGTTGGGTCAGTGCTGAAAGAGACTACATTTATTGTTCTCCCGTGAAAATTAGCAGCACACACAATAATCTTTGCCTGGTTATCGGGAATACCTTTTACTTCGTAGCCCCATTTGCGGCTCAGCTTCAGCGCTGTTTCAACCGCTTCAACACCTGTATTCACCGGCAAAACTTTATCATAGCCAAAATATTTTGTGATGAAAGCTGCGTATTCACCAAGTAGGTTGCTGTGAAATGCCCTGGAAGTAAGTGTAAGTTGCTGCGCCTGTTCTGTCAATGCATTGATAATAGCAGGATGACAATGGCCCTGGTTGACGGCGGAATAGCCGCTTAGAAAATCATAATATCTTTTATCATCTACATCCCACAAATAAACGCCTGAACCTTTTTTTAATACAACAGGCAACGGATGGTAGTTGTGTGCGCCATATTTTTCTTCGAGGTCAAGATAATGTTGTGTATTATTTGATAATTGAATAGTTGTATTCATGATTGATAGGTATGACGTAAAAAAAATAAATGAAAATGTTGAAGAGAAAAATAGTAATAGGGAATTATTCCCTTTCAAGGGCACAGCGGGATGATCATCCTCGATGATTCAACAGATCAAGGTTACTGTTGAGAAATGCAGCTATCGTGTTTTTATAATTGATAATGTAAAGATAAAAAATTAAACCCATTTATAAAAGTAATGGGCAGGAAAATTTAAAGGCGGCTGGTGATTTTTCTTAAATATGCCGAAAACAGTGCTGCCACTTCCACTCATGGCTGCATATAAAGCACCGTTTGCAAGTAGGGTTGCTTTAATGTTGGCAATTTCAGGCTTAGTGTGAAATACCGGCTTTTCAAAATCATTGTTAATATGTTGTTGCCATGTTTCAATCGGCGCAGCAACCAGGTCTTTTAAATTATTATTCTTTTCAACCGGAATTATCTTTGAAAATGCCCAGCCTGTATTAATATGTATGCCGGGATTAATTAACAATATTTTATAGGAAGAAAGATCAAGTGTGATCTCTTCCAATAGTTCTCCTCGTCCCGTTGCATAGGAGGGCTTGTTCAATAAAAAAAATGGACAATCACTTCCGAGCTGCAATGCATAACTGTTCAGTTTTTCTTTTGGTACCTGCAGATCAAATTTGCTGTTCAATAATTTTAATGCAAAAGCTGCATCCGACGAACCACCGCCTAAGCCTGCTCCCATGGGAATCGCTTTGTGTAAGTGTATTTTAACTGCAGGTAATGCCGGTATATCTTTTTTTATTAAAGAATAGGCTTTGATGCAAAGGTTATCATCAATGTCACCTGGGATATTTGTTCCGGATTGTGTATATAAAACGCCGGTACCCGAATGATCTTCAATTATTTCAAGTGCATCTTTCCAGGCAACAGGAACAAATATGGTTTCGATATTGTGAAAACCATCAGCTCGTTTGCCTGTTATATGTAAGCCGATATTTATTTTACAGTTCGGGAATGCCAGCATAACTTGAAAAGATTTGGCGACTTATTTTTCTGTTTCCGGATAATAATTATAGGGCAGCAAGTTAGCTGCTTTTTCATATATCCAGTAACCTGAAAAAAATATGCTTAATGGGTCGATCAATACGCCGGCTTCATCAATTACTGCCTGAGGTTCGTTGAGGGTTAAATAAGAACGAACGCCTGTATGGATCTGGTTACTGAATAAAACGTGCCGTAGCAGGTACAATTTCGAAGAAGGGTTCTTATTATACTGCACCATTAATTTGTTTTTCCAACTGGCTATGTAGATCGGGTAACCTGCACTGTTTGTATCTTTTTTTATCAGCTGGGCCGCAGTAACAGGTATAGCAGTACTGGTTTTCGTAGTACTGCCGATGTGCTTCAATGTATCATCTGCAACAACATAAATTTCGAAGGATTCTTCCTTCAGTTTGTCATTGATCAACGAACGAAAAAAGTGCAGGGTGCTTCCATAATAAGTATTTTTGCGGTTCTTTTTCCATCGTCTCTTATCACCAAGGTCTTCATATCTTGTATAACCATAAAAAGATGAATTGCCGGTGGATTCATTGTAATAAAAATAAGTTAACTGGAAATGTATCCTGTAGCCCAACATTTTGTTTAAGATCACAAGCGCTGTATCGCTGTAAGCTTCAAAAGCCCTTTCATCATTTTCCGGTTTTGTAAAATAAACACTGCTTAAATTTTTAATACTGCTGGAAGCAGCTTCTTCAGTCAATCCGAGAAAATTGTCTATGAAATAACCCAGGTATTTTTTCCGGGCAGCATCACTCAATACGAGTATATTCTGCATGGTGACTTTTTTCGTCTTCAATTTAAAAACATAGCGGTTTTGAAAGTTATCTGCAGGCTGAATCTTATAAATTAATATTTCATAACCAATGGAAGAAACGATCAGTTCTGTGTTGATCGTGCCTGGTAACTGAAGTGTGAATTCTCCAACAGCATCCGAAGTTGTACCAATGGAAGTATTGTTGAAATAGATACTGGCTCCTTCGAGCGGTTGATTGCTGTCTTCGTTTAGTACTTTTCCTGTAAGATGGGTTTGTGAAAATGATGGGAATGAAGTCAGGATCAGTAAAATAATATTACCGGTTATCCGCTTCAATTACTTCTTCCCCCTGCTTTTGATCTCATCCCTGATAGCAATGGCTTTGATATAATCTTCATGTTCCAATACTTCGTTGAGCAGGTTGTTCAATTCATCCAGGCTCATGGATTGCAGGTTGTCTTTACCGCCCGTTTCAGATGTTACGGCGGCACCTGGCGTAACTTTCTTTTGATCATCCTCCATCAATACACCAGCCTGGTCGAGGATATTGTCGTATGTATAGATAGGGCAGCCAAAGCGAACTGCCAATGCAAGTGCATCAGACGTACGTGAATCGATCTCTACAGTATCATTGGCAGAACTGCAGACCAGTTTTGAGTAAAAGATACCTTCCTGCAGGTCGTTGATCACGATCTCATGTAATTCAACATTGAAGGCCATCATAAAATTCTTCATCAGGTCGTGGGTTAGCGGTCGGCTGGGATTCATGCGTTCCAACGCAACAGCAATTGCCTGGGCTTCAAAACCACCGATCACAATTGGAAGGCGACGAAGGCCATTGATCTCTCCCAACACTACTGCATAGGAATGTGTTTGAGTGATGCTGTGTGACAATGCAACGATTTCCAGTTCTATCTTCTTCATACCCTTTCCCTTTTAGAGGCGCTAAAATGTTTTTTAATAAAAGCAAATATAAAAACAAAAATCTTTAAATCTCCATCAAACTAAATGCCATGGAAAAAGCCTTTTTATGAAGCAGGTTGAGCCGTAGAATTACTATTTCCGGTTATTTGGAAAGATGCAGCTATTATAAAAGTTTAATAATAGTTTTCAAAAATAATAAATACAAATGCCTTTCAAATTTCATTGAAAGGCATTTGTAAAGTAGTTAAAATTATGTTTAGGCGCCTTTAAGTTTTTTAACTGCTGCAATGATCTTTGGCATTACTTCAAAAGCATCGCCTACAATTCCATAATCGGCAGCTTTGAAGAAAGGTGCTTCAGGGTCTTTATTGATAACTACGATCGTCTTGCTCCTGTTCACACCCGCCAGGTGTTGGATTGCTCCCGAGATGCCAATTGCAATATATAAATTAGGTGCAATGGCAAGCCCTGTTTGTCCAACATGCTCATGATGCGGCCTCCAGTTCGTATCTGCTACCGGCCTGCTGCACGCCGTTGCAGCGCCGAGTAATTTGGCAAGGTCGGTAACCAATGCCCAATTCTCAGGGCCTTTCAATCCTCGTCCGCCGCTTACCACGATATCTGCTTCACTTAATGGTACTTCACCGGTAACTTTATTGGTATTGGTTACTTCAACTTTGGCAGTATCAACGGTTGCTGCAAAAGGAATAACTTCTGCCGTTCCGCCGCCTGTGCTTATATCGTATGAATTGGGATTCAATGCAATGATCTTCTTAGCACTTGTAACCGAAATATTTGCAAACGCTTTTCCGCTGAATACTGTTTTCTTAACAGTGAAGCCGTTGCTGAGGTCGGGTAATGCAGCTGCACCGGAAACCAAACCGGCTTTTAGTCTTACGCATAACCGCGGTGCAATAGCTTTGCCCGAAGTATTGTGAGAGAACACGATTACATCAGCACCCGTTGCATCCACAGCCTGCGCAATGATCTTTGTAAATGCCTGCGCATCCAGGTTATTGAGGGTTGCATCAGCAACAGTATGCACTTTTTTAATGCCATAAGTCCCGATAGCTGCAAGGTTATCATTAACTGTACCCAGCAAAATTGCTTCAGCTGTTGTGCCCATCATTTCGGCAACTTTTGCTCCATAGCTTGCTGCTTCGAAAGACGATTTCTTGATATGGCCATCGGCCTGGTCTAAAAAAACTAATACCATAATAATGGATAATTTAATAATTTATAAATGATAATTACTTTAGTTTGAGTTTACTTTTTTTTACGCTTGCCGTCAATAATTTCAGGAGTTCTTCACAATCTTTATTCAGGAATTCATGCATTTCTTTAGTGATGAATGCTGCCGAAAGTAATAGATCCAGCCAATATGTTGTCTCATTTACCTCTTTTAAACAAATACTAAATTTGTGAATAAAATCTTTTATACTTTCAGCATGTTCTGCTTCTCTAACTGCAGCTCCTGTTAAGGTTCCGCTTCTTACGATCTGCTTAGATAAGATAAATTCATTATGGTCTTTTTTCAGATAGTTGTAAAGGTTAATATTCCTTAGCGCAAACTGAAAACTTTTGTCTTTAAGAACATTTTCTTTTATGTGCAATGAATCAGGGTGGAACTAATGTTTTAACACCGGAATATAAAACATTATCATTTATCCACTAATCAATTATCACTTAAAAAACTTTAGCTTCTTCATGCAGCAACCTTACCAATTCTTCCGGGTTATCTGCCGGAACCAGCTTCACACCTGCCTTTGCAGGAGGAAGGTCATAAGAAACCACAGCCGTTAAAGTTTCTGCCGCAACAGGTTCAACCACTATTAATGGTTTTGATCGTGCCCCCATGATACCACGCATATTTGGTATGCGTTGTTCAGCCATTCCTTTTTGGCAACTGATCACCACAGGAAGTTTTACTTTATCTGTTTCTTCGCCGCCCTCAATTTCACGAACAGCAATGGCACTGCCTTCCTGGAGGTCTAATTTTGAAGCGTGTGATATATAAGGCATGTCGAGTAATTCTGCAAGCATACCGCCGATAGATGAGCCATTGTAATCGATCGTTTCTTTACCGGTAAGTATAAGATCGTATCCACCTTCTTTTGCAATGGCTGCGATCTGGCATGCTATATTATAACTATCAGTATTTTCAGAATTTACACGGATCGCCTCATCGCCACCCAATGCAAGTGCCTTGCGGATGATGGGTTCACTTTCTGCAGCACCAACATTCACCAAATGTAAAGCGATGGAAGCATCTGCTTCTTTCAATTCTATCGCTCTCACCAGTGCATACCATTCGTCGTATGGATTGATGATCCATTGTACGCCGTCGGTTGCAAATTTCGTATTGTTATCGGCGAAGGCTATTTTTGCCGTAGTATCAGGCGTTTTGCTGATGCAAACTAATATCTTCATGTATCTTATTTTTCCTTTTATACCACAAGCAAGGTAAAAAGGGGTGAGTAAATAAAAAGTTGTTTATGCAACTAAGTGCAAATATAAGCGTTGCAAAGGTAATTTTAAAACATCGTTTAAAAAATATTCTTCCATGAGCAGGATCGATAAATTACTGGAATTTATGAAGGAATCGGGCAAGGACAGTTTCCTGCAACATGCGCTGGCACTTGAATATATAAAGATCGGAGATGATGAGGAAGCCCGCAAACTTTTCAATGAGCTGTTGCTGCGTGAACCAACATATATTGGGTCTTATTACCATTTAGGAAAATTGCTGGAAAGAGTTGCAGATTTTGAAAAAGCCATCAGGATTTACCAGCGTGGAATGGAGGAAGCAAAAAAAGCGGGTGATAATCATACTTATAATGAATTGCAAATGGCCCTGGAAGATATAGAAGAATGATAACTTTGCCACGGATGCACGAATGAATGCAATATAAATTATAAATATTCGTGCATTGCTGTCAATATAATTTGTACCTGATTATGCAAAGAAAGCAGCTTACAGATAATGGATCTCTTAAATAAATTTACTGCCTTCATTAAAACTGAAAGCCTTTTTCAAGCAAAGGACAGGTTACTTATTGCCGTAAGCGGCGGCATTGATTCTGTGGTACTATGTGAATTGTGTAAACATGCTGGTTATGAATTTGCCATGGCGCATTGCAATTTTCAATTAAGAGGAGCCGAGAGTGATGCTGATGAAGCTTTTGTAAAAGAACTGGCAGCTGAATATGGCGTTGAATTTTTTGTAATGAAGTTTGATACCGAAAAATATGCGGCTGAGAATAAACGCAGCATCCAGGTCGCGGCAAGGGAATTGAGATACCGCTGGTTCTACCAACTTATGAACCAATCAACCAATCATCCATTCAACTACTTGCTCACCGCCCACCACGCCAACGATGCCATCGAAACCCTGCTCATGAATTTTTTCAAAGGCACGGGGATTACAGGCTTGCATGGTATCATGCCAAAAAGCGGAGAAGGGAATAGATTGGTAAGGCCATTATTATTCGCTAAAAAAGAGATACTGATGGCCTATGCGGCAACGAATAATATTCCCTTCAGGGAGGATTCATCCAACAACAGCGATAAGTACACCCGTAATTATTTCCGGAACCAATTGATACCATCTTTGCAGGAAATTTTCCCGCAGATGGAAGATAATTTACTGAATAATATTGATCGTTTTAAAGAGATCAATATTTTATACCGGCAATCGGTTGAACTCCAAAAAAAGAAATTGATCATTCACAAAGGAAATGATCTTTATATTCCTGTTTTGAAGCTTGTAAAAGTAAAAGCTATCCACAGCATTGTTTTTGAGATCATCAAAGATTTTGGTTTTAGTGCAGCACAGGTAAATGATGTGATCAGATTGCTTGGCAGTGAATCGGGCAAATACATTACATCACAAACACATCGCATCCTGCACAACCGAAACTGGCTCATCATTTCTGCAACAGGAACAAACGCTGATCATGTAGTCATCGAAGAAATTGATAAGAAGCTTGTTTTCTTTGATCATTCTATAACAATACAACAAACAGATAAGCCGTCAAAGATCGACACCGGTTCCTCTACTGCACAACTGGATGCAGCGGAAATTAAATTCCCTTTATTGCTCCGTAAATGGAAACAGGGAGACTATTTTTATCCTTTGGGGATGAAGAAAAAGAAAAAACTCAGCAGGTTCTTCATCGATCAGAAAATGTCATTATTGGAAAAAGAAAATACCTGGGTACTTGAAATGAACAAGAAGATTATTTGGGTAGTTGGCTACAGGATAGATGACCGTTTTAAGATAACCGGCGATACAAAAAATGTTTTAAAGTTTACACTTTTAGCGGCCGAATAGACTTGGATGCTTCAGTTCCTCGAGTATAAGCTTGAACATGTCGGGTTGCATAGCTGCGATAAGGGCGAGTGTAAATGCCAGTCCGAACAAAGCGCCCCACAAATGTGCATCGTGGTTCACATTGTCGCCGCCTCTTTTTCCCATATAAACACAGTAAAAAATATACAACACAGCATATAGGGCAGCTGATATTTTCAAGGCTCCATATAAATAGATACTGTTCCAGGGCTGAAAAACGATGGCTGCAAAAACCACCGCAGATACGGCGCCGGAAGCCCCGAGTGCCCGGTATTCGTGATCATCCTGGTGTTTGATATAACTGGGTACATCCGAAATGATAAGTGCTAGAAAATACAGTGCAAGGTAAGCTCCCTCACCCCCAAGTCCGTATGTTCTGAATATGATCTCAATATTTTGTCCGAAAAAGAAAAGCGTAAACATATTAAAGATCAAATGCATCCAGTCGGCATGTAAAAAACCTGACGTAAAAAACCGGTAATATTGGTTTTCTCTTTTTACATAATAAGGCCACATGATCGTTTTGCCTAAAAATTGCTGGTTGGAAAATCCTATAAAAGAAAAGATCGCATTGATGGCGATCAACGAAATAGTAACCGGGAATTCAGAAAAATTCATGAATATGTTTTTATCAAAGCTAAGTGGAAAATACGGAGTTTTTATTTTTGAGAGTTTACACCTTCCTAAAAGAGTTTACACCTTGTAGAGCGTTAGTAATATAAAACGAACGTTTTTCAAGGTTAAGAAGTAATTTCTTTGTATAAATAAAATTCAGTTTATAGCTCAAATAGTTTACACCTGGTCATCAGGAATGATGATACTTTTCATTGCGCAAGATTGAGCAGGCCCGGTAAATTTGTTCTGCCAGGATAAGTCTTACCAGCTGATGTGGAAATACCAATTGAGATAGGCTCCATTTAAAATTTGCCCGCTGCAGTACTTCCTCACTTAAACCAAATGCACCACCGATCAGGAACACAACATTTTTTTCACTTTCATTGGCCCGTTGCTGTAGGAATGCAGCCAGCCCTTCGCTATTAAATTGTTTTCCTCTTTCTTCCAATACCACGAGGTAATCTTCTCTTCTTAAGAATTGAATGATCATTTCACCTTCTTTTATCTTCAGGTCCATTTCACTCATCATGCCTGCGTTCTTTGGCATTGGGATAAGATGCCATTGCACGGGGAAATAATTGGATATACGTTTACTGAACATTTCTATTCCTTCTTTGACATAGCTTTCATGGGCTTTTCCAACGGTCCAGAATTGTAATTTCATGCGGATGATTTTGATCGTTCAAATTTAAACAGTTTAAAAAGGTTGGAAATGATGTTTGTGTTTTATTTTCTATAATTTTAATAAATAGTCTTGCTGTTGCTTTCAGCACGCTTGCCTTGCTGGCAAAAAGAGCGCTCACCTTAAAGCCTCAGAGAAGCTAAAGGGATACAAAGAAAAAATATTTCATGAATCGCATCGACAGGTTATTTGGCATATTGATTCTTTTACAATCAAAGAAATTTGTACCGGCAGAAAAGATCGCTGATAGGTTCGGTATCAGTGTTCGCACGGTTTACCGCGATATTAAAGCATTGGGTGAACAAGGCATACCGGTAAGTTTCGAACAGCCAAAGGGTTATTTTATTGTGCAGGGATATTTTTTACCGCCGGTTGCATTCAATACCGAAGAAGCAAATGCCTTGTTGCTGATGGAAACCATTGTGTATGGGTTCACCGACAAGAGCATACAAACCCATTACAGCAGTGCATTGAATAAGATAAAATCTGTGTTAAGAAACTCCCAAAAAGATAATATTGAGTTTTTAGAAAAACAAACAATGTTCCAGGTACCCGAAAGGCTGCTGAATGATTATGAATATTTATCGCCCCTGCAATCTGCCATTTCAGCAAAGCAGGTGATCGAATTCAGGTATAAGAATCAAAAAGAAGAAGAGAGCTGCCGCCAGGCAGAACCCATCGGGCTCGTGTTTTATGCATTTAGCTGGCACCTGATCGCCTGGTGCAACCTCCGCAACGATTACCGCGATTTTAAAGTTTCACGCATACTGGCAATCAGTAATACCGGGCAAGCTTTTAAGAAGCAGGATCATATCGGGTTGGGGGAGTACATGAAGTTGGTACCGGTAAATTATTGATTCGAAAATTTGAAAATCAGACCTCAATCCACCCCTTTCCTGAAGGAGAAGGAAGATGATCTGGCTACGATCAAATTATGTATTAATAAATAGAATTGCAGATCAATTACAGGCAACTATTACTGAACTACTCATTATTTTCACCTCTCCACATATACAAATTTCCAAATTATTTAAAACACGCTGCCATAGGGTTGTCACTCACATGCATTTTCTTTATATCATAAACTAAAAAACTATGGACCTTATTAAAATGTTCTTAACAGAAATGGACCAGGAAGCAATAACAACCCGGAAAATGCTGTCGGTTATACCAGATGATAAGTATAGCTGGAAGCCGCACGAAAAAAGTATGACGATTGAGCAACTATCCACCCATATTGCCGAATTGCCAACCTGGATAAGCATGGCCATTACTACCAGCGAACTGGATTTTGCAGCAAACCCTTACGAAAGAAAATCGGTAACCAGTACCAAACAACTGCTGGAGTTATTTGAAACTTCTCTTGCAGAAGGCCGTGCTATTCTGGAAAAAACCATCGAAGAACAATTGATGGATGACTGGACACTCAAAAATGGTATGGATATATACAGCGTATCTGCAAAACATGCGGTGATACGAATGACCTATAACCAAATTGTTCATCACCGGGCGCAGCTGGGCGTTTTTCTGCGTTTGCTGAATGTGCCAATTCCAGGAAGTTATGGGCCGAGTGCAGATGATATGAGTTTTTAAGATAGTAGATTTAAGATGCGGGATGTATATTGTTGGAGCCACCGGTCCTTCACTTTGATCTCACATCTCACATTCTGGATCTCATTTCATTTGTAGGCCAAATGACATGAGATCCAGCAACTGATTAAACCTTCGTTCGCTCCGCAACGCTACATTCCCTTCCGGCATTTTCGATGGTAGTTTTTATGAAAAAACTTTCGATGCGGTTGAACTGAGGAGATGGAAAAAGCGATGATGGCGGTATACATGTGGTGGAATTTGCTATCGGCAATGCATCGTTCCATATTCATGAAGAAAAAAAAGTGCCGGGCAGTTTTATCCGGATGAGGTAAAAGGTACTGCTGTATTGATCCGTATGTCCGTTGCAGATGTGGATGCTGTTATTCAAAAAGCGATCGCCGCCGCTGCAACTGTTGTTTCTCCTGTGCAAACTTACCACTATGGTTACCGGCAGCGAGATGTTAAAAATCCTTTCGGGCATGTGTGGATGATTGAGGCTAAAATTTGAAAGATTAGCAATTGCCGGTTTGAATACCTGGAAATGTGTTATGTGCCATTGAAGAGGCGGAGTAATAATATTAATCCTATCTCCCTGCTTCGGCGTGATCTTCGCATGCATCAAACATCAAACATCAAGCATCAAATATCTCCTGTAGCATTCACCCGTTTTCACTTTTAGTAGCTTTTTTACCATCTAATTTCCTGTAGCATTTTCATTTTCATTTTTTTTCTTTGCTACTTCTTCAATTATTTTTTTTGATGCGGTTTTCAAAAAACTTCTTTAGAGCATTTTTTGTTTTAACAAAACTACTGCGCCAGCGTAACACCAGGGACTGTTTGGGAACGAACGGGCTTGAATGGGAAGGAAAGGGAGTGAAAGGGAAGGTTTTGGAAGAAATGGGAAAGAAAAGGAGTATTTGGATAATATTTTGAAGTGGCAGGCTGCAAAGTTTCGCATCCTGTTATTTTTAATTGTCATTTGGCAGTTTAAGAATCAGCTGAAATAGAAGTATGTATATTTAGTTTTTGTAAAAAACAACGGGGTAATCTTATAAAACCCGTAAACGCAATGCTGCTAAATGATAACTTATTACCCGGAACAAGAAAAGGTTCCGTGCTGCTGGAGCACGTTTTTATGAACTTTACCGGAATGAGTGGCGATTTAAACGGGTAAAATAACAGCTGTTTAAAAAGTTGATTGATTTTTTATGGACAATTGGGTAAGGATTCGCCGGTTACCGCAGTGAAGCCATTTGCTGTAATTTGATCTTCAAAATACAGATCCGGGGTTTTAGGTGGTAAGCAGGACAACTGGAGAAAAGCCCCACACTTATCAATATGATGATTTTGTAAAGTAACTGTTTTGATTTTATAATAATAAATTGATCCTGAATTTGCAGTCGATAAGCCAGGCCAACCCGTTCCTGACTGATTTGTAGAAAACACTTCGTTATTATTTCCATCGTATACAATAAAATTTATTGATTGAATACTTTTGGTAAATGGTTTTATTATGTCGTTTAGCCCGTCATTGTTAGGCGTAAATGCGTTAGGCATATAGATCCTTGCCGTGTCTCCTGTGCCGGAAGTGTCTGTAAGAACACCATCGCAATTGGTATGGCTAATTGAATTGTCTTTTTTTGTGCAACTCGTCAGAACAAGTATCAGGAGGCAAATCGCAGTAAATTGTTTCATCATTAATATTTGTAGTTTAACATTTTGAAGTTACTGAAAATATTTAACCAATATTATATTGCCTTCCACCACAGTTGCGCGGGGTAGTTATCTGCCGGTTTTTTTCGAGATCAATTATTAGTCATCCCTGGAATCAGGCTTGGCGGGATATTAATTGGCCTTTGCAGTCATAATAAAATTCCGTTCCTTTAATAAAAGCTATACTGCAAATGGATGAAAGCGACTCAGTCGTTGGTGACATGAAAGCAGCAGAAGTGGAAGCTTCTTATATCCAGGCATTACGCACAAATATTGCGGATGGCGTAATTGAGCTTATTATTATCCTTTCTTTTTAATTTAATTCCCACGGCATTTATTGATGATCTGTTTGTGTTAACCCATTTATGAAATACGTCATTTTATTTATTGTAATATCTGGATACAGGTTAATCTGCATGTTATTAATTGGAAGAACGATCGGCATGATCGTATTGGTTTAAAATATTTAGATAAAAACTTGTCGCCCTTATCAGCAAAGGCAAAACTGGTTGCCATATTTATTTCATGGATCACCGGTACCAAATACTATAGCGTATGACTGCTATTGTTAAAGATGAACCCGGTATCCCGGATTTATTTTGGGGTAAAAAATGCCTGGAGAGCCAAAAAAGAAAAAACGGGTGATTTAAAAAAATAAAGTCCGGCAAGAAAATGTGGCAATGAATATTGTGGTATATAAATGGATTTGGGCAAATAAAGACAGCTGTAAAAAAGGAATGAGCAGATAATATTTTGCGTTTTGAATTAATAAATAAATTTCGTTCCTTTAGCCAGACTTGTTGATTGCCAGCATTGACCTAATCCGTAGCAGTTCATGATCATTTTTAACTTCATCAATACGCAACCTTATGAAAATACATGTATTGTTTTTTTTATCGTTCTTATCCATCACCCAACTCATTCAGGCGCAGGGTAAAAAAGAAAAGCTGGAAGAACTGATGCGTTCCTATCACCGGTACAATATGTTTGATGGAAGCGTACTGGTAGCCGAACAGGGTAAGATCATATACGAGGGTGCTTTCGGATTGGCTAACAGGGAATGGAATATTCCAAATACAACCGACACTAAATTTATGCTGGGCTCTGTATCAAAACCCGTCACCGCAATATTGATGTTGATACAGGTTCAGAAAGGATTGATCGATCTTGATAAAACGATTGCCGACTATCTTCCCGATTTTTCAGAAAAGAATGGCAGCAGGATAACTATCCGGGAATTACTGAACCATAGTTCGGGAATGCCCAATTATGACATCATGAAAGATTTTTTTCCGAAGGTTAGCAGGCAGCATTTCAGCAGGGAAGAATATATCAAACTTTACAAGGATTCGTCGCTCGTTTTTCAACCGGGTACAAGTTATTATTACAGCAGCTGGGGTTATTTTACACTTGGTTATATTATGGAAAAAGTTACAGGAAAATCCTATGCTCAATTAATGAAGGAAGATATCTTTGATAAGATCGGTATGAATAATTCAGGTTCTTATGAGCATACCCAGGTTGTAGACAGGCGTGCATCGGGCTATGATTACAAATTGGGTGGCTTCAGCAGTGCCGATTTTCGCGACCAGTCAAATACCATGGGCACCGGTGATCTGTATTCAACAGTAGATGATCTTTTTAAACTGCACCTGGCCATTACCGATAACAAGCTTATCAATAAACAATTAACAGCGCAAATGTTTACTCCCGGTATAAGGCCCTGGCAATATGGGTTTGGCTGGTTTAATCAGCAGTTTAAATATACGGCAACAGATAGTGTATTTGTGAATTATCATTTAGGAACGACAGAAGGCTTTTTATCTTTCATCGTCCGTATACCATCAACCAATAGCCTTATTGTTTTTTTATGCAACAGTTCGCCGACCCATTTTTTTGGAATAGCTACCAACCTTATGAAAGTGTTATATGAAAAACCTGTACTGCTGAAACAGCCGGTGCATAAAGTTTTGGAAACTCTGCTGGCAACTTCAGGCGGAGAAAAAGCAATAGAGGAATATGCTAAGATGAAGAAAGATTCCGCTCATTATTATATCGACTGGCTAGCCATGGATCAACTCGGTAACCAATTATACGACCTGGAAAGATTTGATGATGCCCGTATTATTTTTGAGAACAATGTGACGGAATTCCCGCAACGTGATCTTGCACAATTCGACCTGGCAAAGACCTATGAAAAGCTTGGCAGAAAAGAAGAAGCGATCAGGTGTTATAAGAAGGCCCTTGTAATTAGCCCCAATTATGAGGAAGCCAAGAACAGGTTAAAAGGTTTGGGCGTAAAATAGATAATATAGCACTTTAAAATACACACATGTCTGCCAATAAAATGAATTTCAAAAAGGGGAGAGGTAAGTTAGGTATTATGCAACCACTGCTTGGTTCCTGGAAAGCAAACAGCGATTCTCCGATGGGAAGACTAACATGTACCCGTAACTTTAAATCAATACTCGCCGGTAAATACATTGAATTAACTGCGGTATGGGAATTTGGCAAAGGCGCTTATGAAGAAATTGCGATCATCGGAATAGCTGATGATAAACTGTCGTTTTGGTCATTTACTTCAGATGGTAAAAGATCGCAGGGGCAACTTAGTAATGGCAAGGATGTACATCCCGATGCTATTTGTTTTGAAGCACAGATGCCTGCCGGAATTGCCCGCATGATCTACTGGCCAAATGACAAGGGCGGATTTAACTGGGCCGTTGAGTCGAAAGTAAAAAAAGGCTGGAACAGGTTTACTGAGCATCATTATACAGCTGTTACTTGAATATTTAATGCGAAGTGCATAACATAGCAAAAAGTGCTCCCAAATCAAACATCAAACATCAAACATCAAACCCTCACATCCAACATTTTCATTAGCTTTGGTTGATCATGATTTTAAAAAAAAGATCCTTCATAATAATCCTGCTGTTGTCCGGCGCAGTTATGTTCCTGGCAAAATGTGTGAACCAGGTAGTGGGTAAAGATCCGAGGGGGAAAATGTATGCGGGAGCAGTAACATGCAGACAATGTCACCAGGCTATTTACGATTCATTTTTAAATACGGCACATTTTAAAGCAACAGCAGTCGCGATCGAAGAAAATATTAAGGGAAATTTTTTGAATGGGAAGAATGCATTCAACTACGATAGTGTTACAAAAGTTATGATGCAAAAACGCGATAGCGGTTTTTTCCAGGTACTTTATTCAAATGGGAAAGAGCAACATGCTTACCGTTATGATATTTTATTCGGTTCCCGCCATGCACAAACAAGCCTTTACTGGCAAAATAATCTGTTGTATGAGTTACCATTGTCGCATTACAATTCGGTCAATGCCTGGGGTACCAGCCCCGGCTTCCCGGCTGATCATCCGAAATTCGACAGGCCCATTGATATCGATTGTTTTGATTGCCATAGCTCGAATCTAAGTATCAGTTCCGATAGATCCTTAAACAGCCAGCCATTCCTTGATAAACAGAGCCTCATTTATGGGATAGATTGTGAGCGTTGTCATGGCCCCGCCCTGAATCATGTGAATTATCAACTGGCAAACCCGGAATTGAAAACGGCAAAATATATGGTAAGCTATAAACAGCTAAGTGGCCAGCAAAAACTTGATGCATGTGCTGTCTGCCATTCAGGAAATGACAAGATGAAGATTCAGTCGCGGTTTGAATTTAAAATGGGCGATACACTTGGTTATTTTGTTATGCCATTCGGTAACAGCAACGGGAAAGCAGATGTGCATGGCAAGCAATATAACCTGTTGGTTCAAAGCAAATGTTTTAATGTGCGAACGATGACCTGTAGTACCTGTCACGATCCGCACAAAAATGCTGATCAAAGCCTTGCCACGTATTCTCAAAAATGTATGAGCTGCCATCAACCGGAAAAAAATAATTTCTGTCCGCAGTATGCCAGCCTTGGCGAACCGATAAAGAATAATTGCATCGATTGCCACATGCCGAATAAAAATTCGACTGCCATCAGTTTTCAGTTGCAGCAAAGTGATAGCCCCTCAGCTTATTTGCTGAGAACACACCGGATAGCTGTTTATGCAGATAGTTTGCTAAGTCAGCATAAGAAGATATCTTCAGCGAAACATTAGATCAATATGCAAATCCTGCAATTTATACTTCATAAGAAATTGATTAAAATAGCAGCCGTTGTTTTACTAATTTCCCCGGCTACTTTATTTGCCCAGGACAGTATGCATGTTTGCAAGGTAAATGTTACGGCGTTGGCAGGAACATATGTCGGGGAATGTAAGCAAGGGTGGGCCCAGGGAAAAGGAGAAGCAAAGGGGATTCAACGCTATGTTGGTAGCTTTAAATTCGGTTTGCCGGATGGGAAAGGCACTTATTATTACAACGATCATGAATATTTTATTGGGAATTTCCAGGACGGCATTAAAGAAGGTAAAGGCGAGATGCATTACCAGCAGGGTGGCAAAGCGGACAGCATTGTAAAAGGTTATTGGAGCGCCGACGAATACCGCGGTAAAAATTATAAAACATACAATATTGCCCAGATACCTTTTTTCGACCGGGTTGAGGTTGAACCTACTGATGGTACCGGTAATACTTTAACAATAGAAATAACCACTACCACCGGTTCTCCCAGAGATGGGCAGGGTTATGTATTGGAGGTTGCCGACCTGTTGGCGATGGATGGAAGTTTTATCAGGAAAGTAACTTCCAATTCATCAAATTTTAAATTCTCTGTAACGTATGAATTAAGCAAGTTTCCTTCGAGGCTGCAGATCATTTTTTCTAATGGGCGTATGGCAGACATCGAATTGTACAAACGTGCAAAATGGATGATACGGCTATACGTAAACAAGTAATTAACCGTTCTTTTCCGATTCAATCTTCAATAAAAAATCAAACAGGCTCATTTCAGTTGGTATCTGTAATTTTTTCCTAAGCCGGTAGCGGCTGATCTCAACACCTCGTACAGAAATATTCATCAGCTGTGCAATTTCTTTTGTCGAAAGGTTCATCCTTAAATAAGCAGATAATTTTGATTCATTGTTGCTAAGCCCGGGGTGAGCAACTTTTAAGGCAGTTAAAAAATCACTGTGCACATTGTCGAAGTGAATGGTAAATTGCTCCCATTGCTTGTCGATTTTATCCTCTTCGCTGATAACACGAATGATTTTTTTGAGGTCATCCGAATCCTTTTCATTACCAGTATGTTTTTTCAGCTTCACCATCTGGTCTTTGATCTTTCCCAGCAGTTCGCCTTTTTGCACCAGGTGCATGGCAACCGATGCAAGTTCTGTATTTTTATGTAGTATCTCTGATTCCAGTTTATCGTTCTTCAGTTTAACAATCTCTTTTTCTGTTTTTTCCATTTCCAGCTGATGCAGGTATAGCAGCCGCTTTTGTTCATCTGCATGTTTTACCTGCTGTTCGATAAATTTTCTTTTCAGGAATTTATATAACAAATAATTAGCAAAAAGAAAAATGCATATATATAAAGCGTAGGCCAAGTAGCTTTGGTACCAGGGAGGCATAACCGAAAAATTATAACTGTTTACCTCAGAGTCATTGCCCAGGTTATTCCTCACTTTTACTTTGAATGAATAATCACCGGTGGGAAGATTGGTATATTCTTTCTCAGTTTTTTTAGAGAACTCCGACCATTTTTCATCAAAGCCTTCCAGGAAATAACTGTATTCAATGTTCGATTGCTGGGCGTAGGCCGGGGAAGCGAATTCGAAATGAAAAGAGTTCCACGAATGACTTACTTTATTTTTTTTCCTGATACTGGCATTGTTTTCTTCGTTCACTTCACCCATATAACCACCAAAGAGCAGGCTGTCTTTTTCATTGATTGCTTTTACAGCTGTGATCTGCACCTGTAGCGGGTATTTTATCTTTTTGTACTGCTCGTAATTGATATGGTAGAACCCTTTTTCCCCACCAATAAAAATATTGTTCTTATTCACAGGGTATATATGTTCAAAGCCGCTAACAAATTTATTGGTCAGTTCAGGGAAATAAATGATCTGCGGTTTTGTGGTCGACATGTCAACAACCCCCAATATCTTATCAAATACGAACCAGATATTCCCCAGACCGTCTTCTTTCAGGTATCGTACATTTTTTTTATCGAACAATCCATTGTAAAAAACGGATGGTTCAAATTCATCTGTCACTTCATTGTATTCGAATATGCCATTTTCGGTTGTTAGTATGATCCTGTTTTTGATCTTAAATATATAATTGCCATTGGGCGACAATACACCTTCTTTTGGGGAGTAGTATTTTGTTTTTGGGATACCATTTTCGAGGTGCACGCGGTAAATACCTTTATAAGGGTGGGCGATCCAGATGCTGGTATTATCCATGCAAACAAATCTTGCAGATTCAAAATGGGCAACAATATGCTTATCGCTGAAAATGCCTTCTTTGTAATCATAAAAATTAATGCCCTGGTAAGTGCCTGCGATCATGATCGAGGAAGGCAGTACATTGTAATATGGCAGGAATGTCCAGAAACCCGAAGTGTTATCGATTGCTTTTGCAGTATTGTTTTCAATTACAAAAGCACCATCGTTGTGGCCCATCAATAATTTCCCGTTCACTTCTGATAGGTTCCATACCTGGCCCATAGTATTGCTGATGGGTGTAAATACACCCTTAATATAACTTAGGTCCCGTTCATCATAAAGCGGAGTCTTATACAGCCCATTCGACGTGCCTATATACAATTCATTGTTGAATATGGTTGACGCATAACCCGAACCCTCATTCAGGTAATCGGGATAGATATGTTTAATAGCATTGTTGTAGGCAATAAAATCTATTCCGTTATCCAGTCCCAGCCAAAGATTTTTTTCCTTGTCCAGGAAGATATCGAGTATGTTATTATTCTGTAATCCTTCTTTCCGACTGAATTGTTGGATCAGCGTCCCTTTTTTATCAATGATATAACAGCCGTCGAGATTTGTGGTAATTGCAATATGGTCTTCATTTACCATGACCGACGCAGACGGGTGCATATCTTGGATATTGTCGAGGAAAGGCGAATGCATTTTTGTTACGTTATTTCCTGCTAAAAGGTATATCCCGTTTTTTACGGTTGTTAGTATGGCGCTGTCTTGCCCGATACTTGTCAGTGATGAAGCAAAATAGTCCGCTGGTAACTCACTGTGCTGCAGAAAAGGTGCCCATACGCCATTTTGAAAACTAAGCAGGCCCCTATCAAAATCCTGGGCAATCAATCGGTCATTGCACAGGGTAATAAATCGCCAGTGTGTACTCTTATATATGGTAGAGTGGTTTCCACTAAGCTGGTATATTTTATTACTTGTCTGGTAAAATACCAGATCATGGTAAAAATAGATCTCCCATACATCTGTAAATGATTGTTCATCTCTGGGAAGCAGGCCTTTTAATGAATGATATATAAGAGATCCGTTGTCTGCCGGGGAAAAATAGCCGAACTCATCCTGACCACCAACATATAATTTATTATCCGGGCCAAACTCAAGCGATCTTACAATACTTTTATTGGGTAGCGGATAGGTTTTCCAGTTGATTCCGTCAAATGTCAGTACGCCTTCACTATTAGCAAAATAGAGAATTCCGTTTTTATCCTGCCTTATCTGCCGGTTTTGAGCCCCAGCCCTGTATAGCTGTTTTGAGTAATTTACAATATCGGGCAAACCAATCGTATTTTGACCAAAACAATAGCAAGCAGCCAGTAAAACGAAAACCAGGATTATCGTTTTTTTCATTTCAGTAAATTTCCATCAAATTATTAAATGTGAAAGTAAGAAAATTTAAATGATGTAGTAATGTAGTGGTGAAAATAGCTTAAAGTATAGTATTTAGGTATTATGATGTAGTAGTGATGTAGTGAATTCTATTGGTGATCAGAAAGAACCCGTTAATTTTATATTGCTCAATTTATTTCGTAAACCAAACCAAACGATTGCATATGAAATTAAAAACTGCGTTTTTGCTATGCGTATTCCTAAGTGCCATAGGTATACAAAGCTCCCTGGCACAAAATTTCTCGGTCTCGGGAAAAGTAACTTCAAAATCCAATAATGAGCCCATTCAGGGAGCAACTGTTGCTATTAAAGGGAAAGATGGCGGAGCTACTACTTCAGATGCACAAGGGGGATTTACAATAACTGTCCCAAATAAGGGCACGGTATTAACCATAAGCCATGTTGATATGAAGTCTGTAGATCATATTGTGAATGATAACTCACTAATGATAATCACCTTAGAATCCAGTGCGATTTCATTGGAAGAGGTTGTTATCAACGTTGGTTATGGCACTCAAAAGAAGAGTGTTGTTACTGGTGCCATTTCCAGTGTAAAGGCAAGAGATCTTGAAAAAGTTCCAAATGGCCGAATCGAGCAGGCACTTCAGGGTCGTGTATCCGGGGTTACTATTGCTGCAAATGCAGGTCAGCCAGGTGCAAGTTCAACTATTAGAGTAAGGGGTTTAACCTCATTTGGCTCGAGCAATGAACCACTCTATGTTATTGACGGAATTGTTGTTGACGCCGGAGCAATAGGTTTTTTAAATCAATCAGATATTGAATCTATCGAAGTACTTAAAGATGCAACTTCTGCTTCTATTTATGGTACCAGGGCTGCAAATGGCGTTATTTTGATAACCTCCAAAAAAGGAAAGGCTGGGAAGATAACGGTGAATTACAATGGATTCTATGCTACTTCAGCGCCAGCAAAAAGACTCGAATTACTGAACGCAACGGAATACGGAGCATTGATGAATGAAAAATCTGTAGCAGGTGGTGGGCCCGTGATCTTCTCCGACCTTAGTACACTTGGGAAGGGTACTGATTGGCAAAATGAAATTTTCAGCAACAGTGCACGTCGCTTCAACCATGAATTTAGCTTAAGCGGGGGTGGTGACCGTTCTACTTTTTATATTTCTATGGGTATGCAGGACCAGCAAGGTATTGTATCCAAAGACATATCTAACTACAATAAAAAGAATATCCGCATAAATTCCAATCACAAGATATCTAAGGTTTTTACATTCAATCAGACCTTGGGCTATACGCATCAGAAATCTATTGGTATCGGTAATACAAATAGTGAGTATGGTGGACCATTGAGTTCTGCGATCAATCTTGATCCTACAACGCCTGTTGTTGTAACAGATCCGGCGTTGATCAATTCCGGTATTTATGCAAATCCGGGTATTGTAAGGGATCAAAATGGTAATCCTTATGGAATATCGTCGCTCGTTGGCCAGGAAATGACAAATCCTAAAGCTTATCAATATACAAGATTGGGTGGTTTTAACTGGTCTGATGATATTGTAGGAAATGCATACCTCGAGGCTTCTTTTGCCAGTCATTTTAAATTCAAGACCACCGCAGGTGGTAAACTTGCTTATTGGGGCGGACAAGGATTTACGCCAATATTTTACCTGAGTCCAACTGTAAATAATGTTGCAAAAAACAGCTTTGGGAAATCTATCAATAATACGTTTAACTGGACATTAGAAAATACACTGCAATACAGTAACAAGTTCGGTAATCACGATGTTAATGTACTGTTAGGCCAGGGTGCTTATGTGGAAGATAATGGTGGCGGTGAATCAGTAAACCTGTACGATCTGCCTATTACAAGTTACCAGGATGCATCTTTCAATTTCGATGTTCCGCAGTCTAACAGAACTTCGGGTTCATATACATTTTCTAACCACAAATTATCTTCGCTTTTTGCACGTTTGAATTATAACTATAAAGAGAAATACCTGGTAACCGGTGTTATCAGGCGTGATGGATCATCCAGGTTTGGAGCAAATAACAAGTATGCTTATTTTCCGGGAGGTTCAGTGGGCTGGGTTTTAAACAAAGAAAATTTCTGGCCAAGCAATAACTATGTAAAAACATTGAAACTGAGAACGGGTTATGGTGTTACAGGTAATGATGGTATTGGCAATTTTGGATACCTTTCAAGGGTATTAGGTGGGTATAATTATACACTTGGTAATTCTGGTGGTATTATTACCGGCTATGCTCCTTTGACATTGGATAATCCAGACTTAAGGTGGGAACAGACTTCCCAATTTAATATTGGATTTGATGCACAAATATTTAGAAATTTCAACCTGACCGTTGAGTGGTATAAGAAAAAGACAAAAGATATCCTTCGTCCTGTTCCTATTCCAGGTTATGTAGGTGCTGGAGCATTTCCTGACGGAAACGTTGCCGATATGCAGAATACCGGTTTTGAACTGGAGTTCGGCTATCGCAGGAGCTTTGGCAAAGTAAACTTTTCAGCAAACGGAAATTTTGCAACATTAAAAAATGAAGTAACTAAAGTTGATGCTGATAAGGACTTTATAGATGGTGTTGGATTTCAATCTATGGGTACAATAACCAGGATACAGGTAGGAGAATCTTACAATTCCTTCTATGGTTACCAGACAAATGGTATTTTCCAAAACCAGGCTGAGATCGATGCATACAATAAAAATGGTACACGTATTCAGCCTGGGGCATTACCGGGAGATTTCCGTTGGGTAGATACAAACGGAGATGGAACAATTACTTCCGCTGATAAAACATTCCTCGGAAACAGCCTTCCGAAATATACTTTCGGTTTAACCCTGAATGCAGATTATAAAGGCTTTGATGTGATGGTATTTGCACAAGGTGCTGCGGGTAATAAGATATTCCAGGGATTACGCAGGCTTGATATTGGTAATGCAAATTATCAAACAGAAGCTTTAGATCGCTGGACAGGAGAAGGTACTTCTAATAAATACCCACGGCTTTCAAGCAATGATCCAAATGGTAACTTCAGCAATATGTCTGATTTCTATCTGGAAAAAGGTGACTACCTGCGGTTGAAAATTGTTCAGTTAGGTTACACTATCACTGCCAAACCACTTTCCAAAATAGGTGTAACCAGGCTCCGTGTATATGTAACCGGGGAAAACCTTGCAACATTGACCAAATACACCGGTTACGATCCTGAGATCGGGGGTGGAGTGTTCGGTGTTGACAGGGGTTATTATCCACAGGCCCGTTCATTCTTAGCTGGTATCCAGTTAGGATTTTAATGAAAGAATCCTGAACTAAAAACATAACATAGTTGTTCTATTACAACATCAAAAAAAATTAAATACATGAAAAAAATACAGATCAATAGCTTACTGATACTGGTGGCAGCGATGTTGTTACTGGGATCTTGCAAAAAGTCCTTCGTGGAGGTAACTCCTGAAGGACAGTTCCTTACCGAGAACTATTATAAAGATCAAACACAGGCGTTTGGTGCGCTGGTAGGTGTTTACGATGTAATGCGTAAGAACTCCGGTGGTTTTGAAAATATGATAACCATGATGAATGCAGGGTCTGATGACCAATTTGCAGGTGGCGGTAGTTCGTCTGATGGGGCCGGCATTCAGGGTTTTTCTAACTATACCTTGAATCCGGTAATTATGCCCGGTAGTTTTTGGAATGATCATTACCAGGGAATTTTCAGAGCAAATACTTTGTTGCAGAAAATTCCAAATACATCAATGGATGCAACGTTGAAAGAGAGATATATTGGTGAAGCAAAAGCATTAAGAGCCAATTATTATTTCAATCTTGTAAGGATGTTCAAAAATGTGCCATTGATCCTTGAACCGTTGACAACAGCAACCATTTATACTGTTTCGCAGGCCGATCCTGCTGCAGTATATGCGCAAATTGAAAAGGATCTTTCGGAAGCAATACCTGCTTTGCCACAGAGCGTTTCAGTAACTACCGACGGAGGCCGCCTTTCCAAAGGTGCTGCACAGGCTTTATATGGTAAAGTACTGTTGTATGAAAATAAAAATGGAGAAGCCGCCCTGCAGTTTGCCGAAGTAAATGGTACACCAGGTGGAACCAGTCAATACGGTTATCACCTGTTGAGTAATTTCAGCGACCTGTGGGTAACCGGCAATAAATTCAATACCGAATCTATCATTGAAGTTACACACAGCAACCAGGTATCATTAGGCGATTGGAGTTTGTGGGGAAGCAGCAGGGATGAATCAAATACCGTGAATCAAATGGTAGGGCCAAGAAGCTATTCAAGGCCAACAGGTTCATCAGCACCTGATCTTCCATCAGGATGGAGTTTTAATGTTTTCACACAGGAATTCTATGATTTTATTAAAACCGATCCTCGTTTTGGAGCAACTGTTTTTGATATGAAAGCATTGAAAGCAGCAAACCAGGCCGACTATATTGAAGGCTACCAGAACACTGGTTATTTCCTGAATAAATATTTACCAAGAAGGGCTGATGTTGCACCTGCCGGATCTACTGAATTGAATTTTCAACAGGATAGTTATGTTATTCGTTTAGCGGATACCTATTTAATGGAAGCTGAAGCCTTGGGTGCTGCAGGGTCAAGGGCACAGGCCTTACTCGACGCCGTTAGGGCAAGGGTAGGTTTGCCATCTGTTCCGGTTTCATTGGCTGCTATCAAAAATGAGCGCAGGTTGGAATTGGCAGGAGAAGGACACCGTTTCTTTGACCTGGTAAGGTGGGGCGATGCGCCGGCCAAACTGGGTAGCAGAGGCTTCACAGCAGGAAAAAATGAGATCTTCCCTATTCCAATTGCTGAATTGTCAGGAACATTGTTGGTTCAAAATCCGAATTATAATTAGTCCATTTATTAAAACAATAACATGAAGCAATTTAAATTTATATATAGTTTGATCATCCTGGCAATTCTTGCGGCAGGTTGTTCCAAGGATGGTATTCACGGTGACACCTCATTTGTGGGCACCGCAGGTTCAGCTAACCTTTCTCAGATATTTAAGATAACCAATGACAACTCGGGTAATGTAACCGTTACGCCGCTGGGAGAAGGTGCAACAACCTTTACCATCAATTTTGGCCATGGCAGCACCGACGCAACCGTTCTGCCTGGAAACAATGCAACGCATGCATACCCCGAAGGAAGTTATACAGTAACGATCACGTCTTATGATATTTCAGGAAGGCCTACCGTTAATACATACCCGCTGACTGTAACATACAGGGCGCCGGAAAACCTGCAGGTAAATATTGGCAGCGATATGACTGTAAGTGCAACTGCATTGTATGCAAATTCATTCAGGGTTTTTTACGGAGATGTAGCGGGTGAAGCGGGCACGCCAATGGCTGTCGGACAAACACTTCCTGCGCACGTATATCCTGCAGGCGGCCCTTACGACCTGAAAGTTGTAGCAAACAGTGGTGGTGCTGCAACCAGTCAGGCGATCAAGACTTTGTTCGGGTTCCCTTTAACATTCGAAAGTGCAACCATGGATTATTTCTTTGGAACTTTTGGAAATGTTGGATTCAGCAAAGTTGCAAATCCGAATGCCAGCGGTATCAACACAAGTGCCACCGTAGGTAAATACTCAAAGCCTGTAGGTGCTGAAACCTGGAGTGGTACTTATAGCCCATTGAACATTCCAATGAACCTGGCCCAGGGTAAAAAAGTAAAAGTGTTTCTTTATAATCCGGATCCTGCAAATATCGGCAAAATGTTGAACGTTGAATTGGAAGCGGCAGTTTCGGGTACTGGTGCAACTCCAAACGGTGTAGGTGTTTTAAAAGTCCCTATTACAACCTCAGGTGCCTGGGAAGAACTTACTTTCGATTTCAGTACGATTGGTGCCATTGGAGCATCAGCAAGGTTTAATCAACTTGTGCTGAGGTTCAATGATGTTGCATCAGGCAATAACGAGGTTATTTATCTTGATAATTTCAGACTCACCAACTAAAACATTAAACAATGAAAAATAATTTAAAAAGTCTTTTTGGGGTCCTTTTGCTGCTGGTCATATTTACCGGTTGTAAGAAAAAGGATTATAGCCTGGGCGATCTTACTGCCCCAACAAATATTGTTCTTAATGCGGAAGTTGTAGGTCAGGACGCCACACATCCGGATGGTGATGGCTCCGGTGATGTAAAGTTCAGCATCGTGGCAACAGGTGCAATCGGATACAGGCTGGACTATGATGCGAACAACGCTGTAGACCTGGTGAATGTGCCAGGTGGAACTATTACTAAAAAGTATACAACACTTGGTGTAAATACTTACACCGTTACAGCGGTTGTTTATGGAAAAGGCGGAACTTCTTCTACTGTTTCAAAAGATGTTACTGTGAGAAGTGATTTTACCCCGGCTGCATCAATTGTTGACAATTTAACTGGCGGAACAACCAAGACATGGGTAGTCGACAAAGATATTCCTGCACATTTTGGTGTGGGCCCATATAATGTCGGATCTATCCGGCCTGAATGGTATGCTGCAGCGCCAAATGAAAAAGCTGCCTGCTGCCATTGTTTTTATTCCGCTAGTTTCGCTTTCACTAAAAGCGGTTCAAATTATTCTTTACAGGTTACAACACCTGAAGGTGCATTCACTAAAACCGGAGCACTGGCTGGCGGATTGCCAGGTATACCTGCAACAGGCCCGGAAGCCTGTTATCCCTATGGTGGAGGAACCGGTGGCTTCTCATTTGCACCTGCTTCGTCAGGAGCTCCTGCAGCTGCAAACCCGCCTAATTTCGGATCAACCCAAACAAGCATTTTGTTAGCTGGTAACAACACTTTCATTGGCTACGGTGCTGTATTGAAAGAATTCGAAATTCTTGAGATCACGCCAACTACGATGCATCTTCGCGTACAGGGTACAGAAACCGGTAATGCATGGTATCTGAGGTTGAAAGTACAATAAGTATAAATTTAAAATTGTTTAAAACAGCAGTTCATTTTCACAAATGAACTGCTTCATAAAATAAACTTATGAAATCATTCATCCGTACATCGGTGGTATGTTTTGTAGTGTTGCTGGGCTGCTCCTGCAGCAAAAACTCGGGCACTGGTTATAGCACTACTACGCCAATAACGCCTGCCGGTCCGGTAGACCAGGGCTGGGCATTTGAATCTACTCCTGTATTCTCAGAAGAATTCAATTACAATGGTGCCCCTGATCCTTCCAAATGGAGCTACGATATCGGTGGTTCGGGCTGGGGAAATCATGAACTGGAGTATTACACAAATGCACTGCCTAACGCAAATGCAGATGGCAGTAACCTGAACATCACTGCCATTAAAGAACCGGTGGGAGGGATGAATTATACTTCTGCAAGATTGCTTTCAAAAGGTACAGGTGATTTTTTATACGGACGTGTAGAAGTAAGGGCTAAGCTGCCTGCAGGCAGGGGAACCTGGCCGGCAATATGGCTGCTTCCTACAGACTGGGCTTATGGCGATTGGCCTAAATCGGGCGAGATAGATATCATGGAGCATGTAGGTTTCGATCCAAACAATGTTCATTTCAGTATTCATACTCAGAATTATAACTGGACGATCAACACCCAAAAAACAATCACAAAAAATATCCCCACGGCTATAACAGATTTTCATAAATACAGGATCGACTGGACACCCTATGCGATCCGTGCTTATTACGACGATGCCCTCGTTTATACTTTTGTAAACTCAGGCGCAGGATCACCTGTATGGCCATTCGATAAGCGTTTTCATATACTGCTTAACGTGGCCGTGGGTGGAGACTGGGGTGGACAGCAAGGCGTAGACGATACTGTTTTTCCTGCTACAATGGTTGTTGATTATGTGAAGGTTTATAAAATGATTCAATAGTTTTCTTAATTCCTGCAGCAACAGGTTTTGGTTTAAGAGCGGTGATATCACCATTTGGCTGGTATCACCTTCTCTTTCTGTTTCAGCTCCATAAATTAATACAGATGTATTTAAACCGTTTAGCTGGTTCCCTGTTTTTTACTGCGATCTTTTTTTCGGTAAATGCGCAGGGATACCTGAAAGCAACCGGTAAGTCTATTGAAAATAATAAAGGGGAAGTTATTTTAAAAGGTATGGGGCTGGGCGGATGGATGTTACAGGAACCTTATATGCTTAGCGTTTCTGAAACTGCAGTTGCTCAATACGATATCAGGAAAAAAATAACAGCACTTGTTGGCAAAGAAAAGACCAATCAGTTTTATGAGGCCTGGCTAAACAATCACTGCACAAAAGCAGATATTGATACATTGGCTGCATGGGGCTTTAATTCGGTTCGTTTACCGATGCATTATAATTTATTTACACTTCCTGTTGAACAGGAGCCTGTATTGGGAAAGCAAACCTGGCTTACCAGGGGATTTCAACTCACCGATAGTTTGTTGAGCTGGTGTAAGGCCAATCATATTTATCTTATACTAGATCTGCATGCAGCACCCGGCGGTCAGGGAAACGACAATGCCATTTCAGACCGCGATCCTTCCAAACCATCGCTTTGGCAAAGTGAATCGAATAAAAATAAAACGATCGCATTGTGGGAGAAACTGGCAGCACGCTATGTTAATGAAGAATGGATCGGTGGTTATGACCTCATCAACGAACCCAACTGGGGTTTTCAAAATGCTGCAGATAAGAACGGTTGTGCAGAAACCGATAATACAGCATTAAAAGAATTATTTCAATCGATCACTGCAGCCATCAGGAAGATCGATAAAAAACATATCATCTTTATTGAAGGCAATTGCTGGGCAAATAATTACGAAGGCATCTTTCCTTTATGGGATAATAATATGGTAGTGAGTTTTCACAAATACTGGAATTTTAACAACACTGCTTCTATTCAAAAATTTTTAGATTACAGGGAAAAATACCAGGTACCCTTATGGCTCGGCGAAACGGGCGAAAACTCCAATGCATGGTTCACCGATGTGGTTTCCCTGCTTGAAAAAAATAAGATAGGATGGGCCATGTGGCCACTAAAAAAATCAGGATTGAATAACCTCCTGGAAGTAAAAATTAATCCGGGAGCACAAAAAATAATTAATTATTGGGCTGGTAAAGGCCCAAAACCTTCTCCCGACGAGGCTTTTAAATCCCTGATGCAATGGGCAAAAGATACAAAAACCGTGAATAATATTGCTCATCCGGAAGTTGCCGATGCCATGATGCGCCAGGTTGACTCGGAAGAAGCTATACCCTACAAACAGCATATTATAAAGCCAAATACAGTTGTATTTGCTTCAGATTATGACCAGGGACGGAGTGGCGTAGCATATCATGACAGCGACTCAGCAGAATATTGGGTATCTACCAGTAAAAGAACAGGCTGGAATAACGGGCATCAATACAGGAACAATGGCGTGGACATAGAAGTATGTAAAGACGAAATCAGTAATGGCTATTGTGTAGGCTGGATAGAAACAGGTGAATGGATGCAATACAGCATTTACACGCCACAGGAAGGCTTGTTTGATATACACGTCAGGGCTGCTGCAAAAGACGCTGCTGGCCAGGTAAAAATTTTAATAAACGATGCACCTGCATCTGATGATATAGTGTTACCTCAAACAGGGGAATCACAACAATGGAAAACCAGCACAGCGAAAGCTGTAAAACTTAACAAAGGTTGGAGCCGGCTCCGTGTACTTGCAGTACGCGGAGGTTTCAACCTTAATTATTTACAATTCATGTCTGCTGCCAATGCAGCTAAAGTTAACTTATAACGAAACAGGATTTATGAAGAGAATAAACACGGTATTAAAAACATTTTTGGGAATAGCAATTTCGCTGCTCGCTACAAAGGCACAGGCACAGGTAAAAACCGATACGGCAGCAAGGATCAACAGCCTTTTGAAACAACTTACCCTGGAAGAGAAAGTAAAGATGATACATGCATCTTCTTCATTCACGACTGGTGGAGTACCACGGCTTGGTATACCCGAACTTGTTACCTCAGATGGCCCGCATGGTGTAAGGCCCGAACATGGACGCGGCTGGGAACTTACCAATAATTCGCTTGACTCAGGAACATACCTGCCAACAGGCGTTTGCCTGGCTGCTACCTGGAATCCGAAACTTGGTTATTCCTTTGGATCAGTACTTGGAAGTGAAGCAAAATTTCGTGGAAAGCATATCATGCTCGGCCCTGGTATCAATATCATTCGTACGCCGCTGAACGGAAGGAATTTTGAATATCAAAGTGAAGATCCCTACCTCATATCAAAAATGGTTGTGGGCTATATAAGGGGTGTGCAGGACCAGGGTGTATCTGCCTGTGTAAAACATTACGCAGCCAATAACCAGGAGCGCTGGCGCCATACCATTGATGTGCAGATGAGCGAAAGAGCATTGCGTGAAATTTACCTGCCCGGATTTAAAGCCGCAGTACAGGAAGGGGGCGTAAATACATTGATGGGTTCGTACAATAAGTTCAGGGGCCAATGGGCTTCACAAAATAATTACCTGCTGGTACAAATACTTAGAAAGGAATGGGGTTTCAAAGGATTGGTGATGAGCGATTGGGATGCTGTAAACAGCACCGCACAAGCTGTATGGAATGGTATGGACCTTGAAATGGGAGCCGACCTGCACATGCTGCCAAATCCTGACTATGGTAAATTCTATATGGGTGATACGCTGGTAAGCATGATAAAATCGGGAAAGATACCTGAATACCTCGTTGATGAAAAAGTAAAAAGATTGTTACACCTGATGATGAAGATGGGATTGCTGGATCATGTAAAACCAACTGGAGAGTATAACACGAAGGCACACCAGCAGGCGGCCCTGAAGATCGCGGAAGAAGGAATGGTATTATTAAAAAACGATCAAAATACACTTCCTTTAAATAAAAACTCTGTTAAATCCATCGCTTTGATCGGCTACAACGCAGAAAGAAAACAATCGATGGGCGGTGGAAGCTCGCAGGTAAGGGCCTTTCATGAAGTAACACCGCTGGAAGGTTTGCAAAACATTGCAGGAAAAAATATTCAAATAAATTATGCACAGGGCTATGAAATAAAAAGAGGTGCTACTGCAAATGCTGAAATGATCAGGCAGGCAGTAGATGCTGCAGCTAAGGCTGAAGTAGCCATTGTAGTTGGTGGCTGGACACATGGGTTTGATTATTCAGTATGGGCAGACAATGCATATGATGCAGAAGATTTCGACAAACCGGATATGAATATGCCTTTCGGGCAGGATGAACTGATCAAAGCAGTATTAAAAGCCAATCCCAAAACAATTGTTGTGTTGATGGGTGGCGGCGCTATTGATATGACGCAATGGGTAGGTAACGCACCTGCGATCATACAGGCATGGTACCCTGGTTCGGAAGGTGGCAATGCATTGGCAAAAATTATTTTTGGGGACATAAATCCTTCAGGAAAATTACCCATGACATTCCCTAAAAAACTGGAGGATCATCCTTCACACAAATTAGGTGACTATCCCGGCGACAGCGTGACTGTTTATTATTACGATGATATCTATGTTGGCTACCGCTATTTCGATACTTATAAAGTAGATCCGCAATTTGCATTTGGCCATGGCCTTTCTTACACAAGTTTTGAATATTCCAGCCTGGCTGTAAAAGCTAGCGGCAAAACTGCAACGGTAAGTTTCACATTGAAAAATACCGGCAAGACAGCAGGTGCAGAAGTTGCCCAGGTATATGTAAAACAGGAAAAATCTAAATTGCCAAGGCCTGAGAAAGAATTGAAAGGCTTCGATAAAATATTTCTGAAACCAGGTGAATCAAAAACAGTTACCATCAATTTAAATGAGAACGCATTCCAATATTACAGTGATGTTGAAAACAACTGGGTAATGGAGAAAGGGTTTTTCGATATTTTGGTTGGAGGGTCATCAAGGTCTATCAAACTGAATGGTAAAGTAAAATTATAAATTGCTTTTAAAATCTATGAACAAAACACTTTCAATATTATTTATCCTTTGCATGCTGGCAGCCTGTTCAAAGTCGGGTAGCGGCTCCGGCAACGGGCCGGTTATACCACCCCCCGTTACAGTGCCTGGTATTTCTTTCTGGACCACCACCGCTGATCATAGTTCGCTTTTATTAAAGCAAACCACCGCTGCAGGTTTTGCTGCTACCTCCAGTGTATTGCCAATGCTAACGGTAGATTCTACACAAACTTTTCAAACAATTGATGGCTTTGGTTATACACTAACCCAGGGCAGCGCTGATGTGATCAGTCAACTCGTAAGTTCACAACGAACTGCATTGCTAACAGAATTATTTGGTTCTGCTGAAACGGGTATCAGTGTAAATTATTTGAGAGTTGGTATCGGGGCAACAGACCTCAGCAGCACGGTTTATTCTTATGATGATATGCCCGCAGGGCAAACAGATCCAACCCTGGCAAATTTTAGTTTGGCTCCCGACCAGGCATCGATGATACCCATTCTCAAACAAATATTGTTGATCAATCCGAATATTAAAATACTTGCCTGCCCCTGGTCGGCACCGGTATGGATGAAAGACAATGGCAATTCCGTTGGAGGTAGTTTGCTCCCCGCATATTATCAGGCTTATGCAAATTATTTTGTGAAATATATCCAGGGGATGCAGGCCGAAGGTATCCCGATCAACGCAATTACACCACAGAATGAGCCATTGAATCCATCAAACAATCCAAGCCTTTACATGACTGCTGCTCAACAGGCAGTATTTATTAAAAATAACCTGGGGCCTGCATTTGCAGCTGCCGGTATCACTACAAAAATTATTATTTACGATCACAACTGCGATCGCCCTGACTATCCTTTGGAAGTATTGAGTGATCCTGCTGCCAGGGCATACATCGACGGTGCTGCTTTTCATTTGTATGCCGGTAATATCGCTGCGATGTCGCAGATAGCTGCAGCTTACCCCGGTAAAAATGTTTATTTCACCGAACAATACACATCTTCCACAGGTAATTTTGGCGGCGACCTGCAATGGCATATGAAAAATGTGATTGTAGGTTCTATGCGTAACAACAGTCGTATAGCATTGGAATGGAACCTCGCCAATGACGCATCTTATGGTCCGCATACAACAGGTGGTTGCAACAGTTGCCTTGGTGCTATCACCATAAGCTCCGGAGGCTATTCGCACAATGTGGCTTTTTATATAATTGCACACGCTTCTAAATTTATTCCGGCGGGATCAAAAAGAATTGCAAGTGATAATTTTGGAACCCTTAACACAGCTGCTTTCCTGAGGCCGGATGGTAAAAAAGTTTTGATCGTGATGAATGACAGCAACACAGCACAGAATTTTAATATTAAATTCAATGGCAAATGGCTGAGCACTTACCTGGCGGCCGGTTCGGTTTCAACTTATGTTTGGTAATCGTAAAAGAAATAGTATGACAAAGAAATTTTTTATGCAATTGAGCCTGGTGATGCTGCTGCTCACTATTTTTAATCAATGCTCAAAGAGCAGTGATGGCGGCGGAACTACACCAGTAGTGCCGAAGCCGAAAATTGTGATCACCGATATATCACTTCCGGAAGGCAATACAGGAACCACGGCTTTTGTATTTACCGTTTCGCTCAGCGAGGCTACTTCAACAGTAGTTTCTGTAAATTATGCAACGGTGGAAGGTTCTGCAAAAGCCAATGAAGACTTCATAGCTGCAGCCCAAACGATCAGCTTTCAGCCAAATGAAACATCGAAAACGATCATCATAGCAGTAATAGGGGATGATATAAAAGAAGGCAACGATGAATTTACTGTGGTATTATCGAATGCAGTAAATGGTGTGATCAATAAAGGAACAGGAACCGGTATTATTCAGAACGATGATGCCAGGGTTAATTTTACCAATGCCGGGTATGATGCACCAACAACATATCCCGGCTATGCGTTGGCGTGGGCAGATGAATTCAACAGCGGCACACTCAATACTACAAACTGGAGTTTCGAGAATGGCAATGGTTGTCCGGGCAACTGTGGATGGGGTAACAATGAACTTGAATATTATACAGACAGGCCTGACAATCTTTTCTTCCAGGACGGTAAAATGATCATTGAAGCCAAGAAAGAGATTTATGCAGGCATGAATTATACGTCCTCTAAAATACTTACCCGTGGTAAAAAGATTTTTAAGTTTGGCAGAGTAGATATCCGTGCGAAACTTCCTAAAGGAAAAGGTATCTGGCCGGCATTCTGGATGCTGCCACAAGACAATGTTTTTGGCGGATGGCCCAAAAGTGGCGAATTAGATATCATGGAAATGATCGGTCATGAACCTAACAGAAGCTATGGTACCTTGCATTTTGGCCCGGGGCCAGGCAGCACACAATTGGGTGGTAATTATACATTGCCTTCGGGAATATTCAATGATGAATTTCATGTATTTTCTATCGAATGGAAGCAGGACCAGATCAAATGGCTGATTGACGGTACTGTTTATTCCACGCACACACTGTCAGAGTTTGGTGCAAACAATTACCCGTTTAACGAAAATTTCTTTTTGATCGTTAACATGGCAGTTGGTGGCAACTGGCCCGGCAGTCCGGACGCAACAACTTATTTACCACAATGGTTGATCCTGGATTATATCAGGGTATACCAATAAAAAGTGTTTCATACGCGTTTTTTCATAGTGTTTAATGTACCCGGATTTCTATCCGGGTTTTTTAAAAATCTTACTTGCGAATTGATTAAATTACAGTTCTAACTTTCTGAAAGTATGTTCATCCGTTTTTTTACAATGTTGTTCCTTTTCGTTGGGATGAATCATGATGTAAATGGCCAGCTTTGCCAGGGTAGTTTAGGAGATCCCATTATCAATACAACTTTTGGAAGCGGTTCAAATCCGGGCCCGCCCTTATCGGCTGCCGCAACAAATTATTTATTTGCCGCCGGTGATTGTCCGCCCGATGGTTCCTATACGGTAAGAAATAATACCAATGCATGTTTTGGCACTTCATGGCATAGCCTTGCATCAGATCATACTGGTAATCCCGGTGGTTATTTCATGCTCGTGAACGCCTCCATTCAGCCGAACGCATTTTACCTTGATACGGTAAGAGGGCTTTGCGGCAACAGCACGTATGAATTTGCTGCGTGGGTGATGAATGTACTGCTTCCTGCTTCCTGTTTTAATGCAGGCATTCAGCCCGACCTTACCTTCAGTATTGAAAGAACAGATGGGACCATATTACAATCATATAACACAAATGGTATTGCAGCAACGTCAACGCCTACCTGGAAACAGTACGGTTTTTTCTTTACAACACCTCCTGCAGGTTCTGATATTGTACTGCGCATCTTTAACAATGCACCAGGTGGCTGCGGCAATGATCTTGCATTGGATGATATTACTTTCAGGCCCTGTGGCCCCCGGCTCACGCCTTCAATAATTGGTATGGCCACTACCAGCGCCAGTCTCTGTGAAGGCATACCGGGCAATTATACATTTTCCTGTGCAGTTTCAGGAGGCTTTATTAATCCCGCTGTGCAATGGCAGCAAAGGTTCAATGGGGGCGCATGGAGTGATATTCCCGCCGAAACAACTACAACGCTCACAAGGAATTTCCCCGTACCTATGCCAATCGGTAACTACGAATACAGGCTGGTAGTTGCAGAGGCAGGGAATATGGCTTCAACACAATGCAGGATAGCTTCACAACCTTTGCGTGTACAGGTAAATGCCAACCCGGCAACCTCAGCTTTGAACGATGGGCCGGCCTGCGAAAATAAAAGCATTGTACTGACCGCTACGGGTGGCGCACAATATGACTGGACCGGCCCGAATGCATTTACCGGTTCCGGCTCACCATTAACGTTAGCTAACGTGCAATTTGCGCAGGCAGGAAAATATTATGTGCTTGTTAGCAGTTCAGCCGGGTGTACACATAAGGATTCAACAACGATACTTGTAAATCCGAACCCTAACGCAGCTACTTCCATATCAACCACAACCATTTGCGAAAAAGATTCTGTACAATTAAATGCTATTGGGGGAACCAATTATTTGTGGCAGCCATCCAGCGGCCTTTCAAATGCAACGATTGCCAACCCAAAAGCATCACCCTCAATTTCCACTACATACAGCGCTATTGTTTCAAACCAGTTCGGATGTAAGGATACAGCAACAACGCTGGTGAATATCGTACTAAAGCCAATTGTCGATGCGGGTCCCGACAGGATCATGCTGCAGGGACAATCTATTCAGTTAACCGGAAGCATCAATGATCCGGCGAATAGTTTTTCCTGGTCACCTGCAACAAATATTGATGATATACATTCACTGCAACCTTTTGTTGACCCGCCGGTGGATACAAAATATATACTCAATGTGGTTTCAGGTTTTGGGTGCGGTATAGCTTCTGATACGATGTTTGTAAAAGTGTATAAGAATATTTTTGTTCCAGGTGCCTTTTCTCCCAATGGTGACGGCAGGAATGATACATGGAATATCCCCGCATTGGCAGCATATCCATTCTTTGAAGTGTTTGTCTACAGCCGCTGGGGACAGTTGGTTTTTCATACAAAAAATACAGCCAGGCCCTGGAACGGAACATTCAACGGTAAGCCTCTGCCTGTTGGCGCCTACAATTATTTTATCAATGTCGGTATCAGCCAGGATACTTTTAAGGGTAGTGTGATGATCATCAGGTAAGAATGCCAGCATCGAACGTAAAATTCCTTAGCTTCATAAAAAAATATGTATGCGTTGGCTAAAACGGTTGCTTGCAATACTGGTAATATTATTGATCGCCTATTTCATAGGGCCTCAACCTGCAGAACCTAAGTATGATAAAATAATGCCTGTTGTACCTGCTATTGATCTGTTGGAAAATTATATTCACGCTGAAGAATCAAAACACAAACTTCGCCCCGATAATGATGCAAGGATCGTTTGGGCCAATGATTCAGTAAAACAAAAAACCGGTTATGCTATTGTTTACCTGCATGGTTTTTCTGCTTCACAGGAAGAAGGAAACCCGGTTCACCGGAACATTGCAAAAACATTTGGATGCAATCTTTACCTGTCGCGGTTAGCCGAACATGGTATTGATACAACAGAACCATTGATGAACCTTACTGCTGATCGCTATTGGGAATCTGTAAAAGAAGCGCTGGCAATCGGTAAGCAATTGGGAGATAAAGTGATATTGATGGGCACCAGCACCGGGGCTACACAAGCATTGCAACTTGCTGCAGCTTATCCAAATGATATTGCGGGATTGTTATTATACTCGCCTAATATTGCTATCAATGATCCCAACGCATGGTTGCTGAACGATCCGTGGGGGTTATACATAGCTCGACTGGTAAAGGCCAGCAAATACATAACACCCACTCCGAACGATACAAGGCCGATCTATAAAAAATACTGGAACAATCCTTATCGACTGGAAGCAACTGTTGCGCTTGAAGAAATGTTAGAAACAAGTATGAGCAGGAAAATATTTGAAAAGATAAAGCAGCCCGTACTTATGTTGTATTATTACAAGAATGAGCAGGAACAGGACAGGGTTGTAAAAGTAAGCGCTATGAAAGAAATGTTTGGACAGCTTGCTACGGATAGTGTTTTAAAACGAGCTGTTGCTTTGCCCAATACAGGTGATCATGTGATCGGTTCACCCATCAAATCAAAAGATGTCATTAGTGTGGAAAGGGAAACAAAAATGTTTTTGGAAGAAGTAATGAAGTTACCCGTAAAGCAATAATACCAGTCAGCCTTAGGATATTGTGCATGGGTTTCACCTGAAGATATCAAAGAGCAACGTAGCGAAGTAAAAGAGGTGCATTCTTTAATGTTTAAATGGTAGAAGTCATCTCAACACAGTGGTCATCATCGGCGCCAACCAGGCTGCCCATTTAGCATATTCTTTTCCTGAAGGATGCAAACCATCAGCTGCGATCAATGTGGGATCAAGCAATGCCTCCCTAGTTGAAGCTGTTATATAAAGATAGTTGCACAATGCCTTCACTGTTTCATCTTTATTGATATCATTAAACCACCCGATCTGCCTTCTGATAGAAGCTGTGTCGGAAAAACCGGCAAAAGGAGTAACGCTATAATCGGGAATTGATAAAACAAAAACACGATCGCTTCTCCTGCCTGCAAGATCGATACTTCGCAAAAGCAGGTTCCTGAAACGCTCCCTGTACCCGGTTGTATCGTGTCGCTGGTATTGATCATTTACACCTATCAACAAGCTAACTACATTGTACGGACCGCTAAGTTGCTGGGAATTGATGGAAGCCATCAGGTTATCTGTCGTCCAGCCAGTAGTTGCAATATATTTTGGATCACCCATATTGATTCCTGCATTTCTCAGCAACGCAACTGTTTGCGCAGGGAATCTCTCAGCAGCAGTTACAGACTGGCCAATCGTATATGAATCGCCTAATGCAAGAAATGTTTTGGGAGAATCCAGTATTGGATCAATTACAATTGGATTCACCATTGCAGCAGGTGCGTGTTCTTTGCTGCATTGGGTAAAACCCAGGAGCATCAACAGGCATGCATGAAAAATTAATTGCTTCATATTGCTATATACGAGTTTGGCTAATAATAGGTTTAGCAGGTAATTGCATTAACAATCTTATTAAGAAAAAGTTCTATGAACGGCAACAACCCTGTGCATCTATTTTAGTAATTTTAAAGATACGATCATTTAAAAAAGAAGCTATGAAAACTGTATTGATAGAAATATACAGCCGCGACCTATTGAAACTTAGGGAAGAACTGAATAGTTATAAGGAGGAAAGATCAATTTGGGCCATTGCCGGAAATATCAGTAATTCGGCCGGAAATCTTTGTCTGCACCTGGTAGGTAATCTCAATCATTTTATTGGTGCAGTATTGGGAAATACTGGTTATGTAAGAAAAAGGGAAGATGAGTTTACTTCTAAAAATATTCCCCGGAGTGAATTGATATTTATGATCGAAAAGACAAGGGATATGCTGCTGAATATACTAACGGTACTAAACGATGCTGACCTTGAAAACGACTTTCCTGTGAAATACAATGATCAAACGGTTCGTACAGATTTTATGTTGATGCATTTGCTGGCCCATCTTAATTATCATCTTGGGCAGATGAATTACCACAGACGTTTAACAGAAAAATAAGTTCACTGATGCAATTTGAGCCTCTGGATCATTCCGACTTTCATTATCTAAAAGAATTTGAACCTCCCGGCTGGGGTGACCTTGTACCTCGTTTCAGGTATTGTATTGATTCATCTTTTTGCCATCCCATAAAATTAAAAGCAGTTGATACAACTGTTGCCATCGGCACAACGATCCTGCACAAGGATAGCGCCTGGCTGGCGAGCATTATCGTTCACCCTGATCACCGTACCAAAGGGTATGGAAATAAGATAACACAGCAACTGGTTGATTCAATTGACATGGATCGTTATACAACTATCTTCCTGGATGCAACAGCGTTCGGCTACCCTGTTTATAAAAAAATGGGTTTTCAGCATGAAGCAACCTATGCGCATCTAAAAGCAGCAGCGAATATTACCGGCGTGCAGTTTTCAAAAAATATCATCGGTTATCAACCCAAATATCTGGAGCAGGTATTGCAACTGGATAAAAATATTTCCTGCGAAGACAGGCAGGATATCATCATGGAAAACATATCAACTGCAAAGCTTTACCTGGGAAATAACCAGGTTGAAGGTTTCTACATGGCATCTTTAGGCAACGGGCTTATACTTGCAGCTAATGACACAGCAGGCATTGAACTGATGAAGTGCAGGATCGAAAATAATTGCTATGGGATCATGCCGGAAGAAAATACAGCAGCCATCGCTTTCCTTCAGGAGGCTGGCCTCGAACAATTCCGCATTTCACGCCGAATGTTTATTGGGAGGAAAAGAGAATGGAAGGCGAAACGGATCTATAATCGTATCAGTGGACAGTTGGGATAAATGAATGTTGTAATCAAGGAAGTTCATCGTTACTATTCAGGCTGAATTCCATAAAAGTTTGGCCACTTTCTACCCGCTACTCCCTTTACCTACTTTATCTCTAAATCAGAAACCTTCCTGTTATGTAAACGCCCGATCCTCATCAGGTCAATCATGGGGCCCGTAACAAAATTCAGGAACCTGCGGCTATAGGGTTTGTAAACAGCTTCACCGGAAAATATACGGGTAAGGTGTTTTTGCATGTGCGGCCCGATGAACCTGCCTAACTTTGTATCCATACGGTCTTCACCAACTTTGAATAAAGTGAAGAGGCGGCCGCTGTACCAGGTATCAACCAGTTTTTGCCATACAAATAATTCACGCATCTGCTCTTTCTGATATTTTCTAAAAGCTGTATTCGTTCCAACTTCAATAGCATCTGCCAACCGAAAAGCACCTTTGATGGCAAGGAATAACCCTGATGAAAAAATCGGATCCAGAAAACCACCTGCGTCACCAGTAAGTACCCAATTAGAGCCAACCATTTTTTCCGAGATCAGCTGGTAATTGTCGTATTGTACTACAGCTGTTTCCCTTTTTGCATTGGCAGTGAATTTTTTAAGTGTTTCATCTGACTTCAGATAGTTATCGTATTGTTCTTCTTTTGTGTCTCCGTAAGACTTTAAATGTTCAGGGTTGATAACAATACCAACAGAAGTTCTGCCGGGTAATGGGATGCGCCATATCCAACCTTTTTCCAACCTGTGCAAGTGAATATTGTATGGAGTGATCGTTTCTGCTCCGGATAAATGGGCAAATACAGCAATGTCTTTCCTGTATCCTTTTCGGGTAGGTAGGTTCAACATCCGTGAAATAGTACGTGAACGGCCGGTAGCATCTACGATAAGATCTGGTTGCCCTTCAAAATAATTATCAATAGCAGCGATGGTATCATCACTCAGTTTTAGTTCATCTGTATTTCCAACCGGTTCCAGCTTCGCCGCATAGTTAAAGAAAGTTACACCAGCATTAACGGCATTGTCAAAAATGGTTTTATCGAATTTCACTCTTGGAACATTGTACGCATAGGGTGGTAGATTTCCACCTCCATAACTGAATGGAGAAGTGGCTTCTTCATCCTTGCTAACCCATACTGAAGCGCCGGGCTTATAAGTGCTGTAAGATTTTACTTCATCTTCTACTCCCAATGCCCGTAACATGGGAACGATGGCTGGCACCAGTGATTCACCTACGATGATCTCGGGACGTTTTTCGAGGTAAAATACTGCAACCTTAAATCCTTTTCTTTTTAATAGTGTTGCAAGTGCAGTGCCGGATGGGCCTCCACCTATTATTGCAATGGTTTTGATATTATTCTTCATAAGCAGGTGACAGGTTTTGATAATGAGCTTATATGAAATTAAAATAACACAGTTTTCGGGAGCACCGTACGGTAGGCTATTACCCTGTCAGATCAATTGCAAATTTCGGAGAGAAAGGGCAAATTGTCAAAAAGATATTCAACTGTTTTTACGGGTTGACAACCGTTGTTTAACAGCTGATTTATTTTGCCGGTAATTTTATTGAACAATGTTTCTGTATTTTCACATTATTCAGCCCCTGATCATCCTGGCAATGCTGTAAGGATGATCTTTAAGCTTACAATGATGATACAAAAAAATACCATAGAAGTAGATGTGATCCTGGATGTGCTTAAAAGATCAGTAGATGCATTTCCTGCATCAACATTTGTAAATAGTTTACTGAAACAATACCAGGAACGGGGAAGCCTGAGTAAAAAGCAACTCGAAGGATTGCACAGCAAAGCTTCTAAAATAAAAGATATCGCACCGGGAAAACTCGCTACCCTGCAGGCCATTATATTGAAAAAGCCCACGCGTTATAAATCAACCATCAGCAAAGCAGCACCGATAGCAGCAGATACAAATTCGATAAAGCTTGTAACTGATATCCTGGAAAAATATCCCCAACACAAGCGGGTACTTTTATTCCAAATGAAATTGGATAATCTTGAACCGTTAACAGCACTGGACCAAGGTGAGTTAAAGAAATTTCATAACCTGCTTATAAAATAACGTTACTTACTTTTCCTCCGTCCTGCAAAATCCCTCACATCCGGGCATTCTACAGCAGCTTCTTTAAACGCAACGGTTGAACCGTATTTTTTATAAAGCTGCGCCAGGTAAGGCGAGTTGTATGCAACATCGGAATTATGATTGTCTCCTTTTTTACTTTCATTATATGCTGCTGCGATTTTATCGCATGTTGCCAGAGCAAGCAGGCATTTGGCCGACAACTCTCTGTTCGTAGAAAGTGAAAGCGCTTTATTAAAAGTTGCCATGGCAGTTTTACAACCATAATAATCATCGCCATATTTTTTATGATAGGGAATGAAACTGTACCAGGCCCAGTTATAGTTGTCTTCATTCTGCGAATATTGTTCGCCCGATGATTTGCCATAGCTATACATCATCCAGGCTTTTCCATTGTAGGATACATTGAAATATGAATTGGCAAGGCGGTAACATAATATTGCTTTCAGGCTGTCATTCTTTGTTTCCGCAATTTTATTTTGCAGGCCAAGCATTTCTGCAACGATCAGCTTTTTGCTGGCCATTAAATATTTTAAAGGCTTTGATCGTTCAGAAGGGATCATACCACCGGTATGCGTAACCGAAGTGTTTGGGAGGTAATCAGAATACTCGTAGTTATTTGCCCAGAAATGCTGATCCATGCTGCTGAAGACTTCCATGGCTGCTGCAAAATTTTTCTCCCTGAAGAGCATCGTTCCCTTCAGGTCTTTGTAAAAATCATCCTTTGCCCAAACATTCGGTACGATCAATTGCATAAATGCCGTGCGGTGCTGCTGTTTTTTAATCTGTAGTAAGCGATCCATATCTTTTGGCGATGCATATCGGTCGAAATAAGCAATCTTCCTGTAACGTGCATTGCTGTCATTTTCTTCCCAACCATCGTAATTGTTTACCGTTATATTGGCTTTGGTGTACAACAAACCTGCCGTTACAATATCTCCCTTTTGTTTATAAGCCCTGCTTAGTAATACAAATAATTCAGAAAGGTCATCCCGGGTCGCATTATCTTCCTGGTGATTCCAGCTATCATAACTGCGTTTCAGCTGATCTTCAAAAGCAGGATTTAATTTTTTTAACCTGGCAATCACTATTGCAAGTTCTTCCTTTATTGCTACTGTGGTAATATCTTTTGATTGTGCGATCGTTATAACTTTTTCGATCAGTCGCTGTGTTTCATAATTTGGTTCATTGAACGCAGGAAGCTGTAAAAGTTTATGATTTGCTTTGGCAGTATCCTGTTCGATGTTGTATAAATGTATCAATGCAAGCTGCTGGTAAGGCTTCTTTCCTTCTGTTGTTTCCTGCATTGTTTCCAGGTAAGTTCTTAATTCTACAAGGTATTTTGTATCCTGGATTTTTAACTGCTTGTGGTTGCGTGTTGTTTCGTCGGGAATATCCATCCGGTAATTATTTTTGAACAAGAGCATTTCCGGTGACCACAACCAGTTTTCCAGTTTATTTATTTCACGGCTGAGCAACAGGGGAAGGTACTTGCTGTTTGGCTCATGCGTTATGACTTTTTTTATTTCAGTGATCGCCCTGCCTTTATTTTTCAATGCACGCATGGTATTTATAAGCGCAAGCGTATGATCGCTGGTAGTTGAATTTTCAAGGGCGGTAAGATCTTTCTGAGCGATCTGCTGAAAGCAAAATCTTTTTTTCTCTTCACATTCATCAAAACATTTCAATAAGTTTAATGTTTTTTTATTGTTGTCTTGCTGTGCCATGGCATAATAAACCTTTGCCCAGGATGCAACGATCGATGTATGATTATCCAGTTGAGATTCATAGAGCTGGTTTAATAAATTAATAGTTGCCTTTTCTCCTGAGCTTTTATAGTGCAATGATTTAATTGCCTGGAACGCATAACGCTCTTTCAAAAATCCCGATGAAGCATGCAGTATTTTATTCACTGCCCTGGTTGCAATTGAATCGAACAATACTGTATGTGTGATAGAAGTTGTATCCCATGGATCGGTTGGTAATGCCTGTACCTGTTCAGCCAATTTGGCGAGTGCCATATAATCCAGTACGTCTCTGTGTTCAGTATGTTTTAACCATTGAATAAAAGAGTTGTTTTCCAAACTGCTCCAGTTGCCGGTTTCATAAGCATGTAAAAATTCGGAAGGCGTTGTTTCATACTGAACACTGTAAACATCCTGTTGCTTTACCATTTTGTTGCAGAATACCACCCATTCTTTGCAATTGTTCTTCCTGTCGAGGCTGTCCGGATCAGCTTCTGAAAGATTGAAAAGGTTTGCGGAGTAATAGAAAGGCCTGAGGCCGGTATTACCATCAAGCCCATTCCTGAAAAGCGCAAAACGTGTTTCATCTGCCGCCAAAGAAGGACCGCAACTCCACAGCAGTCCGTTTGGCAGGAGCATAGACACACAATATAAACTAATACAAAGCGTAAATATTTTGTATTGTCTTTTCATAACGGTTGATTAATGTATTGTCGTAGTAATATAATGCGATTCGTTCAATTCCCGGAAATTTATCGTGCAGTAATTTTGCTGCGGTTTCAAGATCAGCAGGTGAAGGGTATTCCATTCTTAGCAGGTCACCCTGTCGTAAAAAATTATCGCCGATCATGGTATCTGCAAGCACGGTGAAATTGGTTCCTGCTTTTTTGAAAGAAGGATCATTGTCTTTTATGCCCGTTTTATCATCGGTATAAATGATGCCTTTGAATTTCGTTCCACCGAACCAGGCATACCAGCCAAATACAGGAAGTGCAACATCAAGCGGCAGGGGATAGGGTTTTGCCCGTAAATATTTTTTAAGATCATTGATATCAAAAACTGAATTAGCTGTTCGTTCATTTTTGATATCGGTGAGGTTGTAACACATCAGCATACCTTTGTCTACGGGAGGTACACCCATCTTATCGGCATATTTATAAGGGTAAAGCCTGATGGTTACAGATATTTTTTTTCCGGGGAATAAACGCTTGAAAGTTTTTAAAAACCTGAAGTATTTTTCACGGGTAGTTGCAGTCCAGTCGCAATCTATTTGTATTTCGTTCATTACTTTATTTCGTAAGGCAGTGTCATAACTATTACCCACCAATAAGGTACCCTTATAATTTTCTTCCATCTTCCAGCTAAGTGATATGATCTTGTTCCTTATTTTATAGGCAAGCGAATCGCACCATTGATCCGGCATAGATTCAAAGCATTTGTTTGTGATGAATATGACCGGTGTGAAATCTTTATTAATAAAAGGGACAGAATTTTGATAACCAGTTATTTCCGCAACTGGTACCGGCATATATAAGTATGGGTTCCATTCAACATCAAAATAATGGATATAAAAATGATCAATGTTCAGTTTATTATTAAGAATAACTGAATTACTGTCAATTGGGAAACTTGTTTTCCAATAATAAAAGGAATGCTTAATCTTTTTATCACTGGTAAATGTGCAGGATAAAAAAGCCAATAATGACAGCAGAAAGAATAATGACCTCATTGCGGGGATACTTTAATGTATCCATTTTACACGTAAAGTAATTGTTTTTTTAAAACGATGCTTTATCGGGCAGGTATAATATTTTACTAATATTGTATTTTTTCATATTCAGCTAATGGTTGATTTCGAGCGTGATAGCGATAAATTTGCGGGAACGCCTTATTTTCAAATCCATTTCAGGGAATATTTTTTAGAAATTTACGCTCCATTTGCTTGTAGATGTCAAATCTTCGACTTACATTTACTCCAGCTTACACTACCTACTACTACATAATCATCCTCTGAATAGCCCCCATTTTCATTATCAATTTTACCCCCTTACGGTTGAATTAACTATTTCCGGTATATCCTCTGAATAGCTGATGTATTTCCAGCTGGCTACTATTCCTGTTTTTGAATAGCTAGGCCCGGACTTTACAATTTTCCAATCTTTCTGATCCTTAAAAAGCCACGCACTGCTTAAAAATTATTAGCATTCGTTAACGCAACAATTTGCTTTGAGAAAGCATCTTATAGCCATAAAGTTTCGTACATATAACCTATACATCACACTTAAAAACACAAGAAATGGAAAATTTTTACACTTCATACAGCAAAACAGTACAGGGGAAGACTTATTTCTTTGTAAAGAAATTTTTGACTTTTCCCGAGTTCAACAACGTACCTGATGTATTGGTAGGGTATGGCATGCACACTGATTTTGACAGGGCCTGTACTATTGCCATGGTGCAGGATACCAACATCAAATTAAAGTTATTGAACAGTATGACCGGTGCTTTTGAGCAAGCCAAAGTAATTGAAATGATGCCGGTAAAATTTGAAAGCAAAAGCGTCGTTCGCTAACCAAATAAACACACCCGCCGATGGTTTACGCTCTACACACAAGTTCTAACTTCTTCTCAAGCCAGGCCGGGCTGCGTTACATCAGCAGCCGGTCTGGCCATGTACCCACGTACCGTTTTATTACTATTCTAAAGCCATGTCAATACCTTACCAGAGCTTTCAATTATTCTTCCAGGCCTTCTAATATTTGCAGGCATATTTCCTTTATCGGGCGGGAGCGGGTTTAGCGGTTTATTGGTTTCCGGTTGAGCCAGTCTTTAACTTCGGGCAAAGCTCCATTAGTATTTCACATTCTTTTTAAACATTCACCGATGCCAACCTGCCGTTCGCCGGCAATTATCTTCTGGTTGCCTAAAAGTACTTTTAATTCAAGCCGTTGGGCTATAGTTTTGTGCTATAAAATTAAAATGTATGGATACGAATGACTCTTTGAACAAACACGGAAATGAAAACAGGTTATGGACTGGCATCCTGTTAGTTCTTGGCGGATTGGTTTACCTCGCTTATCAAATGGGAGCACCTTTTCCAACCTGGTTACTTAGCTGGCATACTGGTTTAATCGCCTGTGGCATTTTCATCGGCATTAAGAACCGCTTTCAAAATAATAGCTGGCTGATCCTGATTTTGGTTGGAGGAATATTCCTGCTGGATGATCTGTTACCAGGCATTGAACTGCATGATTACATAGTACCGATCGTTATTATTGGTGCCGGCCTGGTATTCATCTTACGCCCTACTTACAGGCGTTCAGAAAGAAAACGTGATAGATGGACCTCGAAGCATATGGAACCAATCCCGCCTTTAAGTGATAATTCTTCCGATGCTGAATATATTGATGATTCTTCCTTTTTAGGTAGCATGAATAAAGTGATCCTTTCTAAAAATTTTAAAGGCGGCGAAATTAATTGCGTATTGGGTGGAGCACAGATAGATCTCTCCCAGGCTGATATACAGCAACAGGCAGTACTGGAAATAAACCAGGTTTTTGGTGGAACAAAGATCATCGTACCGGCAAACTGGAATGTAAAAATTGAAGTTACAGCTGTATTGGGTGCTGTGGAAGACAAACGCAATGTGCAGTCAACACTTGTTGATACAAACAAAGTGCTCATATTAAAAGGCAATACTGTTTTTGGTGGAATTGAAATAAAGAATTACTGATAACCGAACATCCATAAACTACTTTTTATGAACTGGTATCTTTTAAAAATAGTGTACAAGATCATTTGCGGTGATGGCGACCATATCGCCCAGTTTGATGAACAATTGCGGGTTGTATTGGCCGATGACCGTTTTCATGCATTTACAAAAGGAAGATGTATCGGCGAAAATGAACAGGAAAGTTTCTATAATTGCAATAAGAAAATAGTCCAGTGGAAATTCATGGATGTATCGGAGATATATGCGTTGGATGGGTTAGCAGATGGCGCTGAATTGTATTCCCGTATCAATGAAGTGGAAGATGCAGAAAATTACCGTAAATTATTGGCGGCAAGAGCAAATAAATTATTACAGGAAACCATGATGCAATCCATTACTAAAAATTAATACGATTGAACAGGTCGCTCATATCAGATAAACCATTCAGGATCGTTTTCGTTGCCTGTTTTTGTGCCTGGTCGTTCATTCATTTAACAGTATTGAATTCTTATGGATTGACAGTCCGGGAATCATTGGCTGATAGTTTGGTGAGCAATGTTTCATTGGCAGGATGCTGTATGCTTGTGATCAGCAATATGCGCTACTACCTTCCCGGGAAAGAAAAATACTGGTATGTACTTGTGCTGGGGCTTGCCATTAGTTGTATCTGGCTGATCTCAACCCGTGCTTTGTTGTGGCTCTTACTAAGGTCTGATATTGACTATATCAGTTTTTTGAAACGTTCATCTCCTGTTCGCTATGGCATTGCATTCCTGGTAATAAGTTGTATAGAAGCCATGGGATTGCTTTGGTACACCCAGCAGGAGCAAAGTGAAAATGAGAACAGGCGAAATGAAATAACAGAAATGGCAAAGGAAGCAGAGTTGTTTAAATTAAGGCAACAGTTGCAACCACACTTTTTATTCAATAGTCTGAATTCTATCAGCGCACTCACCGGCAGCCAGCCTGAGAAAGCAAGGCATATGATACAACAGCTCTCAGATTTTTTACGTGGAACCTTGCGCAAGGAAGATGATCACTGGAATACATTGAATGAAGAACTGGAATACCTGCAACTTTACCTCGAAATTGAAAAAGTACGTTTCGGGCAACGGCTTCAAACAACCATCAACATTGCTGAAAGAACAACGGCAATGAAATTGCCTGCTTTGTTACTTCAGCCGATCGTAGAGAATGCCATTAAGTTTGGCCTTTATGATACGATTGGCGAAGTGAACATCGGCATCAGTTCAACCATAGAAAATAGCCAACTGCAGATAAGGGTTGAAAATCCTTATGATGCAGAAACATCCGGTCATTTAAGCGGAACAGGTTTTGGCCTTTCTTCTATAGGCCGCAGATTGTATTTATTGTTTGCAAGACAGGATCTGTTGAAAACAGAAACGAAGGGTTCTATTTTTATAACTACCATTATAATACCACAAATAACAAAATGAAAGTTGTACTGATCGATGATGAATTATTGGCAAGGGCAATTGTAAAAGAATATTTACAAAATTACCCCGACCTTGAAATCGTTGCCGAATGCAGCGATGGCTTTGAAGGACTGAAAGCGATACAACAGCACAAGCCAACTCTTATATTCCTTGATATCCAGATGCCAAAGATAAACGGGTTTGAAATGTTGGAGCTTGTTGATGATCCTCCACCGGTAATCTTTACAACAGCCTTTGATGAATATGCCATGCAGGCTTTTGAAAAACATGCTATAGATTATTTACTAAAGCCTTTTAGCAAAGAACGGTTTGATAAAGCATTGCAAAAGTGGTTGCAGCTGCATAATAACAATGCTGCAACAGGTGAAACAAAGCTGTTGCTGCAATCTGTTTCTTCTTCGGAATTAAAAAGTAACCGCGTTATAGTAAAAGATGGCGGAAAGATCAAGATCATTCCGCTTGCACAGATACAATACCTGGAAGCCGCCGATGATTATGTTAAGATATATACCGCCGAAGGGAGTTTCCTAAAAAACAAGACCATGCAATTTTTTGAAATGCAACTGAATTCCCAGCAATACGTCCGAATTCACCGCTCCTATATTGTAAATATAGCTCTCATCACCAGGATAGATCCTTCCGAAAAAGACAGTCACCTTATCGTATTATCTAATGGCAAAAAATTACCGGTAAGTAAAACCGGTTATGTACGGCTGAAGGAGGTGTTCGGGATTTGATGATCGGGAATGGAAACAATTTGAAGATTTGAAAATGTGCAAATTCGAAACGGCCAACTGTTTGGGGTTATTATATTTCCAAATCGTCAAATTCCCAGATCAAATCTCGAAATCTTCAAATCAATTAAAACATGCTGTTTCCTCATTCGTCTGATATAATGTAACAATAATGTTCACATTAAATTTCAAGACATGCACTACAATCAGTCATGGGCCGCAAATGGCCACCAACCCGGAAGCAGGAACCGTCACCAGCTTATCCGCACAATGCAGCGTGCTGCAGTTAACATTTACAAGACGGAAAACAGTTATGAAATGCTGGTGTTTGCCCCGGGCCGCATCCGTGAACACTTTCACCTGGGTGTAAAAGCAAACCAACTCACTGTATCTTATTCGCCGCCTGACGGTTTCCCACGCCCAGACTGGACATTAAGAGAATACAGCAGGGGTGGTTTTGAAAGAACCTTCGAACTGGATGCGTCTATCGACACAAACAATATCAGCGCTAAATATGCTGATGGCGTTTTGGAGGTAAGTCTTCCATTGGTTGCGGGTGAGGAAGTAGAAAAACGTGCTATCATCGTAAACTAAGATGAACACGTACATAAAAAAGGAGCTGGCAATATGCCGGCTCCTTTTTTTATTGGCCATAAGTAACAGATTTATCTTATTGGCCTGTTATAGATTCATCAATATTGATTCATAAAAAAAACTACCCGGATTATCTCCAGATAGCTTTCTTTTATTGTTTCAGGGGATATTGTTTTGAAATATCTTTTCAAATATTAACTGAATAAACCACCTTTTTTAAGTTCACGTGTACCTTCTCCGATCAGGAATCCATTTTGATAGATCTGGATCTTGTAAGCTCCTGTCTGGAAATTAGTACCTGGTGCAAAAGTGAATGCTACATTTTTTGTTTTAGCTGTTTCCAGATCAACAGGTAATTTTACCGTGTAAGATTTATCACCGTCTTCACGAGTGGTGAACATACCTGCTGCATTTGTTGAAAGTTGTTTGCCATCAGGTCCCATTACTACTACATAAACATCCGTTGAACCTGCTTGTACGATCCTGTTGGCAACATCGAAGCTAACCACCAGTTTATCTACACGCTTGGCAGTAGAAGATACTTTTTCACGGCCATTTCTTTTAACATTGTATGGAGTGATCACAATGTTTGAAGCATTTAAGGTTGAGGCAACATCTACTTTCTTCTCTAATTCAACTTTTGCGGTAGTGGTTGTTGTAAGGTCTTGCGTTAATTTATCTTTATCAGCAGTCAAAGCAACTTTATCTGCCGTTAAACCTTGATTTTCTGTAGTTAAACGTGCAACTTCCGCTTCCATGCCGCTGATCTTTTCATTCAGGCCTGCGATCAGATTTTTAGCCCGGGACAATTCCTTTGCAGTGGCATTTTTATTATTAAGGATCTTACGGATCTCTTCTTTGTCTTTAGCGATTTCACTATTCTTGTCAGCTAACTGGCCTTGCAGGCTGGTTGTAACAGTAGCCATAGAATCTAAACGAGCCAGTGAAGCATCGAAACTAGCCTGCACACCACTTTTTTCGTCGCTGATAGTTGCAATCTTTGTTTCCTGCTGTTGAATCGTTTTTGTGTTGTTCGTTTTATCATAGATAGTGTAACCTCCCAGGGCTACTAATACAACTGCTAAACCTCCTATGATTGCGTTTTTAACGCCGCTGCTTCCTGTTTTTTGTACAAGACTTTCGTTGGTAGTCAGTGGACTGTTTGATGTACTCATGGTATTAAATTTTTAAGTTTTTTAAATGATGTTAGGGTATTTGGATTGTCTAACGTTTTTCAGATGCGCACCTAAATTCCAAAACCGTGCCATTAATTTAAAAAGCAAACAAAACCATCAGTTTTCTTTCAAATAGTTTGCACATTTCTACTCCTTTTATAGCTGATTAGCAGTGCATAAGCTTATAGAAGTTAAAAAACCGGCCATTTATTTAACAGCAGCGGTTTAAACTATCGGTGAATGCCTAAGGTCATATTTCTACCTGCAAAAAATGTAAAAACAGTAGCGGGATCATTCAATCATCATTAAATAAACATTATCATGAAAAATTTTTTACTTGCCATTAGTATCGCTTCTACATTTGCAGCCTGTAGTACAGAAGCTAAAAAGGAGCTCGACGTAAAAACGGATTTGGTGCCGGTTAACACTGCGGGTTATGCAGTTAGTAATGCCAGTACAGATGTTGGCGCAATAGAAGCACAACGTGAATATACCGCTCCTGTAAGGCAGCAGGTAATTACCAAATATATTACGAGGAGAAGTACTGCACCGGTTCAAAAAGATTACACGCCGCAGGCACAGGCGCCACAGGCCCAGGCTCCTGCAACAAGTAATACCGGAAGTTCAACAAGCAGCACTGCAGATACAAAAACGGCTGAAACTGTTCCTGCAACAACATCAGGTACTTCTTTACCAGGTGCTACAGGTACAACAGGAGCTGAAACAAGCACCAAGAAAAAAGGATGGAGTGATGCCGCCAAAGGTGCTGCAATTGGTGGTGTTGCCGGTGCAATCGGTGGTGCAGTTATCAATGGAAAGAACAGGGGTGTAGGTGCAGCTATTGGTGCCGTGATCGGCGCGGCGGGTGGATATGTTATTGGAAGAAAGATGGATAAAAAGAACGACGCAAACCAATACAGCATGGTGGTAAATTAAGCATAGAATAATAATTATAATTTAAATGGAAGTGCATGATCTGTTGGTCATGCATTTTTATTTGCAGCTCTTCTTTCAATAATATTTGCGGGTTCAGGTTTCAATTCTTCCTTTTAACTTGCATATTCATTTTTTAATTGCCACGATCATGCAAATTGAAATATTAAAGTCAAAGATCCACCGCATTGTGATCACTGAAGCAAATCTTAATTATGTTGGTAGCATTACACTTGATGTAGACCTGATGGATGCAGCCAATATCATTGAAAATGAAAAAGTACAGGTTGTAAATGTAAATAACGGAAGCCGTATTGAAACCTATGCCATTAAAGGAGCACGAGGATCGGGTGTATGTTGTTTAAACGGTCCGGCTGCACGGCAGGGAGCCGAAGGTGATATTGTGATCGTTATTTCCTATGCGCACATGGATTTTGAAGCTGCAAAACAATTCAAACCGTGGATCATTTTTCCAACAGCAGGAAATAAAATATAATACACAGCACTTAACAACCCGAAAATAATTAAATGCCACCCGTAAACCACTATACAAATCAATTTAATCCATGCAAACTACCCGCTTATTGATCAAAGGAAAGGTTCAGGGCGTTTTTTACCGTGTTGCTGCAAAAGATGTTGCATACGATATAGGAATAACCGGCTGGGTTAGGAACACAGATACCGGCGATGTGGAAGTGTTGGTATCAGGTACAGCAGCCCAAATAGAAAAATTCATTAACTGGTGCCGGAAAGGCCCGAAGAAAGCTGTAGTTACTGAGGTGGTCATTGCGGAAGAAAATAAAGAAACCTTCATTGGTTTTTTGATAATAAGGTAATCGGAATCTAAAATTAAACATGGAAATTCAAGCACCACGTGTACGATTGGCAGCATTGTCTGTTAACGATCTGCCGGATATTCACCAACTACATATCTTGCCTGAAACTGATGCATTCAATACGCTGGGAATTCCGGCTTCTATCGAGGAAACAGCTATGCTTTTAACGCAATGGATCGAAGAACAAAAAGCGCCACGGAAGTCTTTTATTTATACGATCAGGCTGAAAGAAGAAAATGGGTTCATCGGACTCATCGCTTTACGGCCAGGTAAAGCTGCTTACAAGATCGCTGAAGTCTGGTACAAAGTCCTTCCCACTTATTGGCGGCAAGGTTATACCACAGAAGCATTGATTGAATTATTGAAATTTGGGTTCAATAACCTTGGCCTTCACAGAATTGAAGCTGGATGTGCCGTTGACAATATAGCTTCAATCAGGGTATTGGAGAAAGTTGGTATGACAAGAGAAGGAAGTAAAAGAAAACTATTGCCCATAAGAGGCGCCTGGGTTGATAATTATATTTATGCGATACTTGATACAGATTTTTAACGCCGGATTACTAAGTACGTAATTAACCCTGGCAAAGCTTTCAATGTCTTTTAGGTTTTGTAATTATAGTGAGCGGGCAGCTTGTTTTCCACGTTTTATACGGGTCTTGTTCGGGTCTTGTTCGCAACTGCTCCGCGTCATCCGTGATAACTTACACGGATGACGCGGAGCAGACCCGTACCAGACCCGGCGCAGGTACGTACCAGACCTGGCAAAAGGGTGTGAATTTAATTCATATAGCCCACATTAAATGGTTGCCTGTTTGAGAAAGCTGCCGGTTTTTTGTTTTGAACCTGCTGCCGCATGCAATGTTTTTAAATATTTATACTTCATTTTGCGGATATATTTTTTAAGATCCGTTCCGCCGGCTTTAAAAAGTCTTTTGTGTGCAAACCATACCAATGCTGAAGTTCCTGTAAAAAAAATCGGATAAAAATACCTGCTGCATATTTTTAAAACCGCAGATTTACTTTCGAATAGGAGGGTCATTCTCTCTGTCTGAAAATCGATGTGATAAGCTTCATCAATCAGAATATCTGTACAAATCTGTTTCAGTAATGTGCAATTGGTTGCATCCTTCAGCGACTGGTAAAAAACCTGCGCTGCACTTTCAACAGTAATTACAGCCAGTGTCCATATTTCCATGTTGGTATTAAAATACCTGATCTTTCTGAACAGGGTATCGCCCCAGTTTTTTTTGATCACAGGTTCGTGAATGGCATCCAAATAACGACCCAGGTTATTACCATGTTTTTGTTCTTCCTTTATAAAAAGCTTTACGGCTTCAACATAATTAAGATCGTTTATTTTTTTTGCATAGATGCCGGAAGCGTGTAAAAGGTGAGCACCATCTGAGGTTTCTCCCAGTTGCCAGGCTTGCAGGGAATGAAGGATAGCTGCTCTTTCTGTTTCAATGATAGCTGGCTGCAAACTCCAGTTTATCCTTTGCTGCAAGGCATTTGCATGAAAATGTTCAATCCATTTGCTACTAGTTTTCATGGTGATTATTGTTTCGTTTATATAAATACAAAGCACTTTGAAATACAAAGTAAGTAAACCAGATTGATATGTCAAAATATTTTTTTGATTTTAAAAATGCCCTATGGAAAATGTATTTTGATTGTTTAGGCGGCAAGGCGTTCATTGCAGGTGTTATGTCTGTGAAGCACATAATGGCCAGGAAGAGGGTTCTTCTGTAGGGATGAGAAAACCTTTGAATGCCTTACTGTATTCAGCAAAAAAAATTAATGATGTGATTTCCGTTTGATGATACCTCCCGATGCTTCTTTGATGGTATTGGCAAATACAAATGCGTGTGGATCTACTTCGTAAATGAGGTTTTTTAATTTTCTCAATTCAAGCCTGGTGATAACGGTGAAGATGATATCGCATTCTGTACTGATCTCAAATTTTCCTGGTAAGAAACCTCTTTCACCTTTGTAAATGCTGATCCCTCTTCCAAGTTTATTTACGATCTGGTATTTGATCACTTCGCTTTTGCCTGATATGATGGTAACGCCGGTGTATGCCTGGATTCCTTCTACGACATAATCTATCGTTCGTGTTGCTGCGAAGTAAGTGAGTATTGAATAAAGTGCGGTTTCAATGCCAAACTTAAATGCAGCGATCGAAAAAATTATAATATTTATTCCGAGAATGATCTCGGTAATGGTGAATGAGGTGCGCTTCAACGTATAAACAGCCAGAACTTCAATGCCGTCTAATGCCGCACCGGTGCGCATAATGACGCCGATGCCGATCCCTAAGAATACGCCTCCGAAAAGTGATATCAATAACTTGTCTTGTGTCAAAGCAAATTCAGGCAGTACAAAAAGGCATAGGCCCAATAATATCACACTGATAAATGTTCTGAGTGCAAACCGTTGGCCAATGGTAAAATAACTTATGACAATGAGTGGTATATTAAATAAAAGAATAAGCATGGAAAGGTTCAAATGATATAATTCATGCACCAACAATGAAATACCGGTTATGCCACCATCAAAAAAATGATTGGGAACCAAAAAGCATTTGAGTGCAAAACCTGCAATTACCACTCCTGATATCATCAGGAGCCCATCCTGCAGTATTTCCATCGGTCCGGGCTTTGCCGAATGTGAAATATGGGATTGCAATTTTGATCTTAATGCTTCGAGATTTTGTTGCTTCTGGGCTTGTCTTTCATGAATAGCGGTTTTGGTAAAATAGCGATGCGCAGATAGAAATTCGATCTGCTTCAGTTCCCATTCGGTTTGGGTTTTAATGATCCCGAATTTTTTATATTCCTTAAAAAGATTTTCTGCGTTGGCTGTATATTTGTCTGTTCCGAGGTAGTACAGGTCTGCATCACAAAGTACCTGCGACATATGATCAGGAGCTGTTTGTGGCATTTTTGTAGCCATAATCATCCTGCAAATGCCATCAATCTGATCTTCTGTATAATCATAATCCGGTAAATGTTTCCTTGCTATTTTGCAGGAAAAATCTTCGTGATCAAGGTGATGCTGCAGGAAACCTGCATCGTGAAACAATGCAGCTGTTTTTAGTAACAGTAAATCTTCCCCGCTAATATTTTCTGCTGCTGCTAATTTTTCTACAGATTCTATTACGGCATTTGTATGATGCGTATTGTGATAGGTAAGATAAGTCGGCAAGCCTGTTTCTAATTTATGTACCAGGAAGGCATACAGCTTTTCATATTGCATAAAACAATTTTTTAGATCTTTTTTAATTCAACACTTCGTAGAGTATTGCTTCTTCCAATTTATTCTTAAGGTTTGCAGTACCGACTTTATTGCAACTAAAAGACTGTTTTACTTTTTCGTAATTGGCTTCATTGATGATTATTTGACCGGCTGCTGCAACAGACTGCAGTCGCTGTGCTGTATTAACCGTATCGCCGATAACTGTATAATCTAACCGGCGCAATGTTACTGACCCGATATTACCGGATATCATTTCGCCGCTGTTGATACCAATGGATACTTTCGGAGAAAATTTATTCTCGGCGGGCGATGCTGCTATTTTGTTGCGGATGGCCAGGCAGGCGTCAATGGCCCTGTCTAAATGATAAGGCCCTTTAAAAACCGCCATTACACAATCACCGATGAATTTATCGATCAACCCGTTTTGTGCAATGATCTCCTTTGCCATCAGGTCGAAATATTTATTCAACAGTTTTACAACAGTATCTGGTGTTTCAGTCTCACTGATTGAAGTAAAACTACAGATATCAATAAATGCAACAGAAGCTTCCACTGTTTCATTTGCCATCAGCGAACTTTCATACTCACGGCCACCCATAAACTTCAATACATTTTCATCCACATACATTTTAAGGATGTTATTTTCCTGGATGGCTTTCAGTGTTTCTTTAACCTGTAGTACATGCTGAATCGTTTTTTCCATGGTCAGTTCCAGGTCTTGAAAATTCACTGGTTTTGTAATAAAATCGAAAGCACCGCGGTTCATAGCAGTGCGGATATTATCCATATCACCATAAGCAGAAACCATAACTGCCTTGATAAGCGGGCTTCCTTCACCGAGTTTCGTGAGTAAGGTTAATCCATCCATTTCAGGCATATTGATATCGCTCAATACAATGTCAACATCCGGGTGTTGTTGTATCTTTTCCAATGCATCATTACCATTGCTGGCGAATACAAATTCATATTTCAGGTCGCGGATCTTCTGACGAAATTTTTGCCTGATAAGTACTTCCAGGTCTGCCTCGTCATCAGCTACCAAAATCTTTGTCATACAAGCTTTGTTTTTAATTTCTCTTTTAAGGAAATAAAGTCTACAGGTTTGGTGAGAAAATCATCGGCTCCGAGTTTCATGGCATAGTTGTAATTTTCATCATCGCCATACGCTGTTATCATCATAACTACAGGAGGAGGCTTCTCATATTTTTCTTTGATATGCTGCAATAATTCCAGCCCGCTCATTCCAGGCATATTTATATCTGAAAGAATGAGCACGGCCTCGTGTTCATGGTCCTTCATAAAGTCAAGGGCTTCTTCACCGGAAAATGCAAATGCGAATTCTATCTCTCCGCCGCGGATCTCTTTCCTGAAGCGTTGCTCAAAGAGTACCTGTACATCTTTTTCGTCGTCTACTACTAATATTTTCATATGATGAATATAAGCGTTAAATTGGTAAAATAATATTGAATGTTGCCCCTGCGCCTTCCTTCGTGTCGGCTGTTAGTTCTCCCCCATGCCCTTTGGTGACAATATCATAGCTCATACTAAGCCCAAGGCCCGTTCCCTGCCCGGCTGGTTTGGTGGTAAAAAATGGCTGGAATATTTTATCCAGTACTTTACGGGGGATGCCGTTGCCATTATCTGCAACTGTTATCGATACTGAATGTGAAGCTTGTGAACGCTTTGTGGTTACAGATACCACAGGTTCATATCCGGAAATATTCATTTTCTTTTTTTCAGCAACAGCATAAAAGGCATTTGTGATGAGGTTCAGGATCACTCTTCCGATATCCTGCGAAAGGATATTTATTTTTTCGATGCTGTTATCAAAATCTGTTTTCATGGTAGCATTGAATGATTTGTCTTTTGCTCTAAGGCCATGGTAGGAGAGCCGAAGGTATTCATCGCACAGGGCATTTATGTCTGTAGGTTCTTTTACGCCGCTGCTGCTTCGACTGTGTTGCAACATGCCTTTCACAATTCCATCAGCCCGTTTGCCATGGAAAACTATTTTCTGTTCGTTTTCTTCAATATCTTTTGCGATTGCTTTGGCCTCTTCAAAATTTCCCTTTTCTATTTCCTGTTTCATTTCAGCGATCAATTCGGTATTCACTTCTGAAAAGTTGTTGACAAAATTTAATGGGTTTTGAATTTCATGTGCAATGCCTGCGGTAAGTTCACCAAGGCTGGCCATTTTTTCAGATTGAATCAGTTGGGTTTGAGTTGTCTTAAGGTCTTCCAAAGATCTCTCCAGTTCTGATTTTTTATTTTCCAACTGGTTGGTGCGAAGGCTTATTTTTTCTTCCAATAACCGGTTCTGCTTTATCAATGCAGCAGAGCGGTATTTATTGTAAGCATATAAGGCAGCTACCAGCATAACCGCATATATCATATACATCCACCAGGTACGCCACCAGGGAGGCAATATCGTAAATATATATATAGCTGGTTTGCTCCATAGACCATTGAAGCCGCTACTTGCAACTTTAAAAGTATAATGTCCAGGTGAAAGATTCAGGTAGTTTTCGCTGAATGGTTTATCAGAAATAGCACTCCATTTTTTATCAACGCCTTCTAAAAAATACCGATACAGTGCTTTCCCCGGATTGCTGGTATGCATTCCTGTGAAGTGAAAGGTGATATGATTCTGGTAATAGGGTAATTGTAAATTTTCCGGTAGATAAAACGGCGGAACAAGGCTATCCCAACTGCCAATATTTTTAAATTGCATTTCTGTCAGCTGTTTTTTTGTATAAAATGTATCTCTCTTTACAGCCCAGATCGTATCCCGCTCTTTTAATTTTGTTTGCAGTAATAGGTTGTTATTAAACACTGCCGGTTGATTAAAAATATCAATTCCTGTTATAAATGTGGGGGATATGACAGTATCTTCTGCTGGTATATCCATGATGGTAAGTAAATTTCCAAGACACCACCAGAACTTTCCTTCTTTTGATAGTATACCTGTTGTGATGCCATAATTCTGGAAGGCCACGTCTAAAAATCCCTGCCCTTTATCAAATGTTCTTGTTTTCCAATTATCAAAATTTACCGTATCATTTATTTTTGGTTGAACAGTTCTTATCTGCGTTAGCCCTTTAGCCGTACCTGCAAATATGGAGTGATTATTTCCCCAAAGAAATCCTATAGAAGGATCGGGTAGGCCTTCTTTTAAGGAGAAATTTGTAATGCTTTCATTGTGATCATCTATGATATTAATTCCATCATTGGTTGCGGCCAAAATTAATCCGTTTTCATCTATTACTAAACCGGTAATAACATCCTGCTGCTGTTTACCAGTAATTAATTGCCTGATCGTTCCTGTATTTTCATCAATGATATTGATACCTTTAAGAGTACAGGCCCATATCCGGCCTTTTGCATCTTCTCTAAAACAGGTCACAGTATCGTTAGAAATACCTTCAGCAGTTGTTATATGTTTTAATATTCCTGTTCCCGTATTAAAAACATTTATACCCTTGAAGGTTCCTATCCATACCTGTTCCTTGCTGTCTTCAAATAAACTGATAATTGTATTATTTGTGAGCCCGTTTTTTGCTGCCAGGTGTTTTATGCTTTTTCTATTATGGTCAATCATATCTATTCCATCAAAACCACCCACCCACATTTGCCCGTTGTGATCCTCCATAAAATCTCCTACAAATTTTTTGTTATCAAGTAAATCCTTATTAATAGATTTAACCATGTTACGCTTTGTATCAACTATAAACACCTCCGCATCGGGATTATTATTTGCGGCCTCGGCCCCAATCCAGATATTGCCATCACTGTCTTCGGTGGAATTAAGTACGTACTTATTATTAAAATTATCTTTAATTGATACATGTTTAAGGCTGCCGGTTTTATGGTTTAAGATATTTACAGCACCCGAAGTGCCCAGCCATATTTGTTCATTTTTATCTTCCATGATGGAGGCAACATAATCACCTGCCAGCCCTGCTGTTTTTGTAATCATTTTTATTGTACCGGCCTGTTCATTTATCACATTTGCACCTGCAGTTCCGCCAATCCAGATATTGCCTTTTGTATCTTCTATTGAGATACGGGTGTTATTGGTATTGAGGCCTTGCGTGGTATTTAAATGTTTTATGATCCTTGCTTTAAAATCTAAAATATTTACCTCATTCCTGGTAGGAATCCATACCTGGCCTTTGCTGTCTTCCATGATAAATTCAATATCATTGTCACTTAGTCCATTTGATTTGTTTAGCCGTTTTATTTTGCCTGTTTTTTCATTTATAATATCAACCCCTTTACCGGCCCCGATCCAGATCTGCCCGCTCTTATCCTGCATAAAACTACGCACCCGGTCATCACTCAATCCCTGCATTTGTTTTAAATGTTTAATGGTTCCTGCTGCTTCATCAATAATGTCTACACCTCCTCCCCAGCTACCGATCCATGCCCTGTTTTTATTATCCAGTAAAAATCCCCAAAGGCTGTTATTGCCTAACCCGTTTTCTGTGCTTAATTCTTTTATCAATCCTGTATTGAGATCAATTATTTCAAGGCCATAATCCATTGTCGTTATCCATATTTTATTATCATTGTCAATGAACATTCTGGTAATGGCAACTCCTTTTAGCCCCTGATCTTTTCCATAAATATCACAATATGCTCCATCATAGCGGCAAAGACCATTGGCGGTAGCAATCCATACAATGCCATTTTTATCTGTTGCAATTACATTAACATTCTTATTGGGCAATCCATTTTCTTCACCAAATGTCAAAAGACCCGTTGTTGCGTCATTTTTAATTTTAGGGATGCCTGCTTTAATATGAGTAGGAGTGCCTAAAAGCGAGATATTATACTTCAATTTTTCGGAAGGCAGGTCGTTTAAGTTGAATGCAGAGTCGGATAAACTATTCCAGTTTAACGGAGATTGCTGCATCGGTTTCAGGAAGGGGTTAAACCCGCCCAGGTCAATTGGTTTTTCAGGAATGTTGTTCAGATCAAATGTTGTTTCGGTAATGGCCTTATTACTGTCGGGGTTTGCCGGTTGCCAGTTTAATTTTTGAGGTTTGCTGAATAACAAGGGCTCACTCTTTGGTTTTCTGAATGCTGTTTCTTCTGTTGGGAAAGGAACATTTTGATTGGAAATATTGCATTTGGTTAAAAATGATGATGCTATAATAAATAAAATTACCCTTATAAGGTATTGAGCAGTTTGATTTAGCATGATTAAATTTAAGGATTCTATTTTAAGAATAATATTATAATAAAAGTTGTTCCCATCCCTTCGTTGGTTTCTACTTTCAGTTCTCCGCCATGTGCTTTTGTAATGATATCATAACTCAACGACAATCCCAATCCCGTTCCTTGTCCGGTGGGTTTGGTGGTAAAGAAAGGTTGAAATATTTTATCTAATACTTTTTGCGGAATACCGTTGCCGTTATCGCTTACAGAAATTAAAATTTTTCCATCAATTTTTTTAGTACTTATTGAAACTGTTGGTTCATATTTAGCCGCTGTCGGGGTTGAAACCGCCGACAGGGCTTTTTCATTCACCGCATAAAAAGCATTCGTCAATAAATTCAATATCACTCTTCCGATATCCTGTGGAATAATATTTATTTTTTCTATTGATTTATCAAGATCTGTTTTGATTGTTGCATTGAATGATTTGTCTTTTGCACGAAGGCCATGATAAGAGAGGCGTAAATATTCATCACACAACGCATTGATATCTGTTGGTTCTTTTACACCACTGCTACTGCGGCTGTGTTGCAGCATTCCTTTTACAATGGCATCTGCTCTTTTGCCATGGTGATTTATTTTTTGCTCATTTTCTTTAATGTCATGTAAAATATTTTTTGCTTCATCAATATTTCCTTTATTGATTTCTTCTCCAGCTTCATCAATTAATTCGGTATTAACTTCGGAAAAGTTATTTACAAAGTTCAAAGGGTTTTGGATTTCATGGGCAATGCCCGCAGTGAGTTCTCCAAGTGAAGCCATTTTTTCAGACTGGATGAGTTGGGCCTGAGTGTGTTTTAATTCAACATAAGCCTTTTCAATTCGTTTTTTAGATCTATTTTTCTGAATATACCCATACAATAGAAATATGCCCAGCAGTAAAATTGCGGCTATAACTATATACTGCAGGTTCCGGGTACGTTTGGCAATGGTATCTTTTTTTTCCTGTTCCGACTTTTGCCTCGCAGATTCATTCTGGAACTTTTCTTTCTGTGCCTCCTTCCTTATTTCTTCTCCCTTGATCTTTTCCATTAACGAAACATATACTTTGTAATGAACATAAGCACCCATGCCATCGCCTCTTGCTGAGTCGATCTGTGTTGCCAATAATTCCATTTGGCTTGTTATCTTAATATCAAACCAGTATTTCTTAAAATTAACAAGAGCCGTATCATTTATTTCTTTTGCTTTGGAATAATTTTTCAATCCGTAATAATCCTTTGCCAGAAAATGAAGCAATTCCGGTTTCAGGTTATCCCACTTTAATGAATCGGCAATGCTGACAGTACGGGCATGATACCTGATTGCTTTTTCAAAATCGCCTTTTTTATTATACAGCAATCCTATTTCGTTGAGTACTCTTACAGCTTCGAAAATATTTCGCGAAGAATCAAACAAGTGCAGGCTTTTTTCAAAATTGAGCAGGGCATTGTTGTAATCATTGTTATCGCTATATACCATGCCTATCCATTTATATGCAGATCCTGCATTATGATCCGGATTACTATAGCTTGCACATATTTCGATCAATTTGTTATAATATTCAAGTGCCTTGCCGGTATTATGCTGTATGTGATAAAAGCCAGCTTCCGCAGCCAGAACATTAAAGAGTTCGCTCGTGTCTTTTGTCTTATTTAAAATATCCTGGGCAGCCTGGTAATTTTCAAGCGCCTGGTCATATTCGCCATAATCCCTGTATAGGTCAGCGAGCATCCAAAGGCTCCTTGCAATTCCTTTGGAATAATTCAGTTTACGTGAAATTGAAATCGCTGACTGAATGGATTCAAATGATTCTGTAAAATTTCCGGCTGACCTGTAAAAGTTAAAAAGAAAATGATATCCATCTACAATCCTTACACTGTCTTTAAGGTCATTGAAAATAACCAGACTTTTTTGCATGGTAGTCCGAAACATGGCAGAATCTTTTTTGCTATCAAGTGATATGCCGGCAACCTGAAAAAGAAATTCCGCTATCCTTTTCCGATCGCCCGTATTCTCCATGATCTTTATGCGTGTATCGGTATATGCCATTACTTTGCTCCAGTCTGTAATATTATTGCTGGTATAATAGGCGATCTCACCATATAATAATGCCAGTTCCTGTTCTAATAATTTCTTCCGCTGTTTTTCTGTATGTTGGGTTAAAAAAAAATTATCAACCAGTTTTTGTGCAGGTTCGGTATACAAGAGGATATCTTTTCTTTCGCAGGCTTCACCCAACGCCAGGTAGATCTTCAGCTTTGTTGTATCTTCTTTTGCATTATTCAATTCAGTTTTAAGTGAATCCATTATGCTGCTTTGGGAAAAGCAAAAATTTTGCAATAACATAACCAAAATGGATAGAAAAATATTTCTCATAACAATTTATTAAATGTTGTACGCCTGAAGTTTTGTAAAATTCACACAGGCAATGCAATTATGAATGTTGTTCCTTGTCCTTCTTTTGTTTCCACTTTCAATTCTCCACCATGCCCTTTAGTAATAATATCATAACTCAAACTCAATCCCAATCCTGTCCCCCGCCCGGTGGGTTTGGTGGTAAAGAAGGGTTGAAATATTTTATCTAATACTTTTTGAGGAATCCCATTGCCGTTGTCGCTTACTTTTATCTGGACCTCACCCCGACCCTCTCCAAAGGAGAGGGAGCGCTTCGTCGTCACCGATACGATTGGTTCATACCCGGGGATATTCATTTGCTTTTTTTCCGTGACCGCATAAAATGCGTTT
>JBBQZY010000013.1:0-128353 GCA_038207305.1 Chitinophagales bacterium | reverse complement strand
TGTTTGTAGCCAATGAACGGCCACTCATCTTCTATGAAAAGATCGCAGCTTTTGGTAAAACACATTTAAAGAAAGATGGAAAAATATTTATGGAAACCCATGAGGAATTTGCCGCTCAAACAGCGGCATTATTCAACAATGCTTTTTACACAGCAATTGTGCTAAATGACCTGCAGGGAAAACAACGGATGGTAATTGCTACTATTCGTTCCCAGTAACAGTGGCTGAGGTTGTAGCACCTAGTTTTCGGGCAGCACGCATTACTTTTACAACTTCACCCCATTCGGTTACAGCATCTGCATTGATTACAACAGCAGGTTTGATGCTGTCGCCTTCATTGATATATTTACGCAATTCTGATAATAAGGAATCTGTGATGATCTTTTTTGTGCCGATAAAAAAATTCTTATTTTTATCAACACTCACCACCACGCTTTGTTTTTGCTTTGTATCACTTTTAGCCTTGGGCACACTCATCTTTATCACATTCGGATTTGCCAATGTAGATATCATTAAAAAGAACATCAGGAGTATGAACAAAATATCGTTCAATGGTCCTGTGTCCACATCAGCATGTTCGTCTCTTAATTTTGTTTTTCTTAAACTCATGTTGAAAATTATGACTTATAAATTATGAATTGATGATGGTGCTGATACTGAATTCATCATTCATAATTATTTTGTCGGTTCCTGCAACACATCAATGAATTCACTGCTCGCCGCTTCCATCCTGTTCGCCGTTCTATTGATCTGTGTGTCCAGGTAACTATGGCCGAGGTATGCCAACATACCGATGATCAAACCACTTGCCGACGTGATGAGTTTGATATACATCGCATCTGCTATCTGGCTGATCGATGGATTGCTGATCGTCGCAAATTCTTTTAATAAAATTACAAGTCCGACGATGGTTCCCACAAACCCAAACAACGGAGCAATGCGTGCTATAACTGAAAGCATGCTAAGATTCTTTTCCATCTTATACATTTCGAGTTTACCTACAATCTCCATACTTCTTTCAATCGCATCGATGGGCTTACCGATACGCTGAATGCCTTTGTCGATCATCCTTGCCACAGGATTGTTTGTATTCTTTGTAAGGCTCCTCGCTGCGGCTATATTGCCATTACTGATATGGTCACGGATGATGCTCATGAAATTATCATCAATCTTTCCTGCTTTGCGGATCACCATCAAACGTTCGATAAAGAAATAAACGGCTAATGCAAATAATATCCCGAGTGGGATCATTAGCGGACCGCCTTTGCTTAACATGCCCCAAACAGATTCAACTTTTGCCGTTGATGCTGCGGCTGTGCTTAAGCTATCAGTTTGTAATAAGATATCAAACATATGTTGTGATTATTAGCTGATTTTTTTATAAACTATCCCGGATATTTTTTTTAAGAACGAATAATTCCTGCAATAAAACGAACAAATGGCGGAAAGCTGCTTAAGGAACTGTTAATCTTGCCATAAGAATTTAAATACTATGCTTCCCGATGCACTGCGTCCAATGAAAATGCAGGCAAACAAACACTCCAGTATTCGCATGCTTCTTTGAATGGATTGCTGTAACGTACCCTGCTTCCTTTTTTTATAAGAATACTTTCACCAGCGCTCACTTCCACTTTTTCACCATCCACTTCAAACAATTTCTTACCTCGATTCACCAATGTGTATTCGTCAAAATCGGGATTTTGAAAAGGCTCGCTCCAGCCTGCAGGCGCTACCATGTGGGCAATGCTGATGCCGGTATCCTTTGAAGCAGCCAGTCCAACATGTTCTTCAATTAATTTCCCATCCGTAGTTGGAACTATAAATGGCTTGTCTTGTTTTACATATCCCATATAAATCTTGCTTGTATAAAAAAAGTGCCGCAATAATACGACACTTTTACAATCGTATCATTAATAAAATTATATTTCTCCTTTTAATTGCTGCATGGCCATGATCTGCTTCATGGTCTTCTCCATACCTTCACTTCCACCATCGAGGAAGATCACATTTCCTTTGCCATATTCGGCAAAATTCTTAATAGCTTCTACCCACATACTGAAAAGGATCACATTGGTATCAAGGTTTGCCTGTTTCATTTCATTGGCAGCCTGGCTCATACCTTTGGCCACTTCTTCCCGGAACAGCGCCACACCTTGTCCACGCAATTGCGCTGCCAGCCTTTCTGCTTCAGCTGCAATTTTGATCGCATTTCCTTCTGCTTCTGCTGCCTTTGTTTTTGTGATTAGTAAGGCCTGTCCTTCATTTTCAGCAGCAGCTTTTAAATTATTACTGGCAACCACTTTGCTCATACTGGTGATGATTGCTTCATCAAAAGTGATGTCATTGATCTGCAGATCCTGTAAATGATAGCCCCAGCCTTCCAAAGCAACATCAACCTGCTCTTTTACATTTTCAACAATATCGCGGCGAACATTTAACACCTCGGCTTGTTTTTTTGTAGATACAAATGCACGGATACTTCCTTCAACGGTACGTATCAATGCCTGCATCAGGTCTTTATCGCTGATAAATTTGAATGCCACTTTCTGGATTGTATCTTCCTGTTCATTTTGCACAGAATATAACAGCATCGATTTAAAATAAACATTTGCCTGATCAATCGTTACTGCCTGGAATTCCAGTTCTACCGAACGGTTCTGAACACTTACTTTTTTAAATATTTGTTCCAGGAAAGGGATCTTAAAATTCAACCCGGGGCGAAGTATTCGACGGTATTTTCCAAACATGGTAACTACGCCGATGAAACCCTGGTTGATGGTTACAAAGCAGCCAAGCAATGCAAAGATCAGTATCAGGAGCCACCAATAATCTCTTAAAAATTCCATAGTTTTTTATTTTTGTGTAAGGTAATATAAATGTTTGAGGTTTGAGATTTGGGGTTTGAGGTTTGAAGTACTACTCAACATCAAACTCCGAACTATAAACTTGTTTTCTCTTCCCATATCATTCCCAAATGCACGATTGTTTCCGCGGCCTTCACCATATCATTAACCCCGATCCATTCGAGTTTGCTGTGTATGTTTTGCATGCCGGTAAAAATATTCGGACAAGGCAGCCCCATATAGCTTAACCTGCTTCCATCGGTACCGCCACGGATACTTTCCGTGTGCACCTGAAGACCTGTGCGGATAATTGCTTCTGCTGCATAAGACGCCACCTGTGGATATTTATCCAGCACTTCTTTCATATTGCGATACTGTTCCTGTATCACATATTCCATCGTTGTTCCCTTGTATGATGCAATGACTTCTTCTGCAATTTTTTTCAAACGATCGTGATGCGCTGCCAACCCTGTGGTTGTAAAATCACGCACAATAAAGCCGATCGTGGCTTTTTCTGAAATACCACTTATTGATACAGGATGAACAAAGCCCTGCTTTTTTTCCGTGGTTTCAGGGCTCCATTCATTTTTCGGCAAAGCTTCCAGCACTGCGCCTGCAATTTTTATGGCATTCACCAGTTTATCCTTTGCATAACCTGGGTGTGCAATAATGCCATGAATGATAATGCTTGCTCCATCGGCACTGAATGTTTCATCTTCCATACTGCCTGCTTCGCCACCATCCAATGTATAGCCGAATTCAGCACCCAGCTTTTTCATATCGATCTTTGCAGTTCCTTTTCCCACTTCTTCATCAGGCGTAAATACTACCCTGATCTTTCCATGTTTTATATCCGGATTGCTGATGAAATATTGAGCGGCCTGCATGATCACTGCTACACCCGATTTATCATCTGCTCCCAATAAAGTATTTCCGCTGGAAGTAATGATATCTCCGCCAATATGTTTTTCTAAATAAGGTGAATCTGATCGGCGTAAAATCTGTGTGGCATCATCCGGCAAAACAATAGTTGTTCCATCGTAATTTTTATGCAGCAAAGGTTTTACATTGGTACCGCTGCAATCGGGGGCTGTATCTACGTGACTGCAAAAACAGATTACCGGGATATTATTTTTATTGCTGGTAGCAGGAATGGTTGCATACACATAACCGAATTCGTCTGTCTCCACTTCTGATAACCCCATTTGCTTCAGTTCTTCAAACAATAGCTTGCTAAGGTCTTTCTGTTTTTCGGTAGTTGGATGAGCATTGCTTTCGGGATCACTCTGTGTATCTAACTGCACATACTTCATAAATCTTTCTGTAAGTGCTTCTTTGTTTATATTGATCATAGTAAAAATTAAGGAAGTAAAAATAAGGAAGATAAGGGATGCAGGATAACAAAAAAGCAGTTCACTTTCGTAAACTGCCTCTATTAACTTATTCAGCTATGTAACTATTCCCCGATCTCCAACAATTCAATATCAAATATCAATTCCTGTCCTGCAAGAAAATGATTGGCATCAAGAACGATTATATCATCTTTTACTTCCACGACAACTACAGGTACTGGTTGCCCCTGCTGATTGCTCAGGGTAAGACTCATGCCCGGCTCCAGTTTCATATCCGGAGGAACGTTCTCTTTTGGAAATTCAATGATCGCTTCATCAACTCTTTCTCCATAACCATCTTCAGCAGGAATATTGATCGTTTTCTTATCTCCCTTTACCATTCCGGGCAACGCTGCGTCAAATCCTTTGATCATCTGGCCGGCACCCACGGTAAATTCCAGGGGTTCCCTTCCTTCAGAAGAATCAAATTGTTCGCCGGATGATAATTTTCCAGTGTAATGTACTTTTACTACATCACCTGCTTTTACTTGTTGCATAATCTTTTACGTTTTTTTGTTTGCATCTGCTGAAATGCTCAGCAGCGCCCAGGCCTGTGAAGGCAAGGAGAAATATAAAATTAGGAAACTAAAATGTTACTTTAAATTAAAAATTTAACGGCTTGTAACTTAATTAAGAAAAGTTTAGGCAACTTTGATATATGAAGACATTGATTGCAATCACCTGGCTTTTTTCAGCCATGATTTGCTCCCCGGCCATTGGTCAAACAGAAGTGCGAACAGGGGCTGACAGGATGGACGTATACCTGCCCCTGCTGAAGGGAAAAGCAGTTGGAGTTTTTGCCAACCAGACCAGCATGATCAAAAACAGCAACCTGGTAGATACATTATTAAAAAGCGGAATCACGGTGACAAAAATATTCGGGCCCGAACATGGTTTTCGTGGAAATGCAAGTGCCGGTGAACATGTAGATGATGCGATTGATAAAAAAACAGGCATTCGGGTTATCAGCCTTTATGGCGATCATAAAAAACCAACAAAAGATGATCTCAAAGATCTGGATGTACTTGTATTTGATATACAGGATGTAGGCGTTCGATTCTATACTTATATATCCTCCTTACAATATTTTTTAGAAGCTGCTTTGGAAAATCACAAACCTTTAATGATACTTGATCGTCCGAATCCAAATGGATTTTATGTTGACGGGCCAGTGCTTGATACGACATTCAGAAGTTTTATTGGCATGCAACCTGTACCAGTTGTTTATGGAATGACCATCGGCGAATATGCACTGATGCTTGCAGGAGAAAACTGGCTATCACCTGAAGCAAATAAGATAAATGCCTATAATATTACAACGACATCTACAGCAGATACAGCTTTTCATGTTACCGTGATCAAGTGTAAGAATTATGATCACAATACAAAATATAGCTTGCCGGTTCATCCTTCGCCGAACCTGAAACAAATGCAAAGTATTTACCTGTATCCTTCTACCTGTTTTATAGAAGGTACAATATTGAGTGAAGGAAGAGGCACTGATAAACCATTCCAGGTGTATGGTCATCCGGACTATCCGAAAAATTTATATTCATTTACACCAATGCCGAATGAAGGCGCTAAAAGCAGTAAATGCTATTTTCAGAAATGTTATGGTTGGGATCTTTCTGGAACGGGTGAAGAGATATTGAAGAAACTGGATGGTAAGATACAATTGTGTTATCTCATCAATGCTTATAAATTATTCCCCGGCAAAGACAGTTTCTTTCTGAAGAATAATTTCATCAACAAACTTGCAGGCAATGATCAATTGCAGCAACAAATAAAAAAAGGTGTTTCTGAAAAGGATATCAGGAAAAGCTGGGAACCTGCGCTTGCGAAATTTAAAGCAATCAGAAAGAAATATTTATTGTACAACGACTTCACCGCCGCCCACTAAGGGGAGAACTTAACAACTGCCTAATATTATCAATCATACTTATGACCGAAGATCACGACAGCAAACCTGAAATCTTACCTACAGCTATTCAAAACGTCGCCTTCAGAGTCCCGGCGGGTGGAGCGTTGCGTATTATATTCATGGGTACACCGGAATTTGCAGTTTCATCTCTGGCCACGCTGGTAGAGGCAGGTTACACGATCGTAGGGGTAGTTACCGCACCAGACAAACCAGGTGGACGTGGCATGCAAATGCAACAAAGCGCTGTAAAAAAATATGCGGAAGAAAAAGGCCTTAATATTTTGCAACCGGAAAAACTAAAGTCGTCCGAGTTTATCACTGCATTAAGTGAGTTAAAAGCCGATGTGCAAATAGTCGTTGCTTTCAGAATGTTACCCGAAATTGTTTGGAATATGCCACCGTTGGGAACTATCAATCTGCATGGTTCATTGCTGCCGCAATACCGCGGTGCTGCACCGATCAACTGGGCGATCATCAACGGTGAAAAATTTACAGGCGTAACAACTTTTAAATTAAAACATGCAATAGATACGGGTGATATTTTATTGCAGGAAAGCATTGACATCGGTGAAAATGAAACAGCAGGTGAACTGCATAATAAGATGAAAGAGATAGGTGCAGCTCTGTTATTAAGAACAATAGAAGGAATAACAACTAACAGCCTGACAGAGCTCCCCCAACATCAAACATTTAAGTTCAAAAATCAAACCTTACTTCACGCTCCCAAGATCTTCACAGAAACCTGTCAGATTGATTGGAGTAAAACAACTGATGAAATATTTAATTTGATACGGGGCTTGTCGCCTTATCCTGGTGCATTCACTGAGCTGGAAAATAAAAAACTAAAAATTTATAGAGCTGAACGATCTGCTGAAAGAATTTCCGTTGATCCCGGTAGCTACGAAACAGATGGGAAAAATTATTTAAGATTCGCGTGCAGCGACGGACTTATTTATATCAAAGAATTGCAATTGGAAGGAAAGAAAGGAATGAGGATTGGTGATTTTTTAAGAGGTTACCGGTTCAGTTAATTACTTGCCGCAGAGCAGGCACGACGTTTAAATATGGATTTTGTTCCTGACAGCTTCCCAGCTGTTTTTTAGCAGCTACTTTATTAAATCAATATTTTTATTTAATACCGAGTTTTAAGAGCAATGAAGGATCGATAGCTTGCTTAGGAACTACCAGGCTGATTGTATTCATCGCAAAATAAGCCTGCGATACATTTATATAGCCCTGGTAAGGGCCTGCAGTTCCCCATGAATTTTTTACAATAAAAAATTCTTTGCCCCCTCTAGATTTTTCGATGCCGGTAATATGCATCAGGTGATCATCCTGCGTAGTTAAATTCTCATAATATTGCTGGCGAAGCGCAACATTCCAATCTAGTTCTTTATCATCTGCGGTAACAGCTGTATTCCCTTCCTGGTCTGACCGCTGAACGAATAATGCAAGTCCGCTGTTGTTTAAAAATCCTGAATTACTTACATCGGCATCCCACATTACTGTATAGCCTTTATTGATAGCCGTTTTCACCAGTTGAGTCATATCAGTCAAAGGGATATTATAATAACTTCCGTTGCTGAAATTATCCGGTACTTCAACGATAAATTGCGCATAGTAAGGATGATGTGTAAAAGAAGTGATATTCACATAATCGTTGCTATTAAATTTAAGCACTTCAGCAGCGAATGTTTTGGGGGTATATTTTTTTCCACCGTATTCAAAATCTGCAGGTGGAGTTCCCATTTGCTCAGCCAATAATTTTTTATAATCATCCAGCCAGTCTTTTTCAACAGGTGGATTTTTAATTAGATTGTCAAGGTAATCTTTTAAAATCAACACAAGTTTGGAATGGTTAAGTGTTTTTTCGTTTCCGTTTAAGCCACTGAATGCCTGTTCGGGCATAGCCCCGTACGTTGAAATGGCCCTTATAACATCGTGGCCCAATCCCCCTTCGCTGAATTGTGCCTTTCCCTGGCGCAACACATAATTCTTTGCTTTTTCAATATAAATATTATACACGGTGAACATTTCACTCAGATCGATATCTGTTTTATTGCTGTTCCTGATGTACTGGCTTTCTATCAATGAAGATGTAGAGAAACTCCAGCAAGTACCTGTTCTTGCCTGGTTCTTAACTGCAGTAGCGGCATTGTTCTTTTGAATAACAAAGCCATTCTCCCTATTTAAATAGGCTTGGGTCTTTGCGGTTTGCTGAGAAAATACATTAATAGAGCAAAACGTAAATAACAAAACTCCAGTCACTAATTTCTTCATACTATGATTTTAAAAATTTAATGTACACTCAAAATTTTCATTCCCTGCACCGAGTTCCTGTGCTGCAGCATTACTGATGCGTAAGACGAGGCCTGCATTTTGCTTCAGGTCAGGAATAAGGTCCAGCACTTTTGCATAAACTATTTTTTGAGTTACAGGATTTGTAACTTTTACAATGGTGCCCGAAGGAATTGAATTACTCAGGCAATAATACTTGCCATCTTCCCAACCGCTGGTACTTTTAAATGTTCCGGCAGTTCCTTTTTCTTCAGCAATATCTTTTTTATCTGCCACTTGGTCTTTATAAATATCCTTGAAAATGCCCCCTTTAAAATTCTTACCAGTGATGCTTTTGGGCTCTTCTTTTATCGGTTCTGTTTTTACGATTTTTTCCGATTCTTTCGCTTTTGGGGTTTCTACAGGCGTTGTAAAAACCTGCTTTGTTTCTTCTTTTTTCTTTACAGTCTCTACTTGTACTTGTTTAGCAACTTCTTCTATAACTACGGGCTTTGTTTCAGCAACGGCATTCATTGTTTTACTATAACCAACGATCAGGTTGGTTCCTTCGCTTACACCATCACCGTTTACCTTATTCCATTTTTTTATGTCATCGATGGTAATTGCATAAAGCTTGCTGATATGATAAAGCGTTTCTTTTTTTGCTACTTTATGATAGATCGGATAATTACCTTCCTTTTTTGCAGGTACAGTTGTTGCAACTTCTTCCTTTTTTACAGGCTCAACTGTTTTAGGTGTTCCCTTTTGTTCAACAGGTTCTGTTTTAGGTGCTGTGGCAGCCGATAAAGGGGCCATCGTAGTTTTTGCAGGTATCTTTATTACCTGGCCCAATACAAGACCTGTTTCCACAGGTATATTATTATACGCAGCCAATTCCCTTGGATGAACATTGTATTTACGGGCCAGCGAGTAAAGCGTTTCCTTTGCCTGAACAGTATGCGTTTTTTGCGCTGCAGCAAAAAGCGGAACAAAGAATAACAGGACCACAAAATTTTTCATAGACAAAAATTTATTCCTGCAAAGATGCAGAAATAAGTTGGTTATCAAAAGGGCTACTTGTTAAGAATGCGCCAGCCTTTCGGATAGTAATTATTGATGCGGCCCGGCAATATCTTTATCCATCCCAACACAACTTGCTGAAACTTTACCAGTGCCCAGCCTTTTAAGCTGGTTTCTATTTTTATATCCTGCCGGCGCAGGTATTGAAGAGCAGTTTCTGTATCCAATTCTACTGAAGCAACATTGGTTGCAAGCAACGTGCTCAATGCAAATTCGTGGCCGGGTATCAACTCGTTTCGAATGATGCTGCCGATATTAACTCCGGCTTTTTTTATATATAAAACAGATTGCAATAATAAAACATCAGTAATTATAGCAGCCGGCACAGCCAATACTTCCTCCCGCCATTTTAAAAAAGACAAAGCGGCCACATCCTTAAAGTACGGTCGAATGGTCTCTATAGCTGCTTTGCTTAATAACCCGGCTTTATCCCTTGATTTATTTGGAAAAAAAAATTTTGTATCCTGTTTCTCCCCATCTTCTTTCTTTTTAAACCCGGCAATAAAAAACCCTTCGCCTTTTAATTTATAGGGATAAAAACGATAGCCCGGAGCACCATGTATGGGAGAAGCTGTTTCAATAATATGCCAGTCGGTATTGATTTCATAACGGATACCTTCTACCGAATGATTTGTTAAGAGCCGATCAACAATTTGTTCATCTTCTTTTTCAGAATAGGAGCATGTGCAATATATCAACACGCCACCGGACTTTATGGAAGGAAGTATGTCTGCTAAAATCCTCTCCTGTCGCTGGCTGCAAAGCTCAACATTATTGAGGCTCCATTCATCGATCGCATCCGGATCTTTGCGAAACAAACCACTGCCGCTGCAGGGTGCATCTACAACAATAAGATCAAAGTAATCTGGCAGCCGTTGAAAATCTTTGGGATCATTGTTTGTGACCACTACGTTTGCCGCTCCCCATTTGCTTAGATTCTCTGTCAGTATATTCACCCTTGTTTTAATTACTTCATTGCTAACGAGTAAACTGTCGGAAGAAATAATAGCTTGTATCAAAGTTGATTTACCACCTGGCGCAGCACAAAGATCCAATACCTTTAATGGTCTTGAAAGATCACAACTTTGCCGGATAGCCTCTTCAAGGAACATGCTGCTGGCTTCCTGCACATAATAAGTACCGGCATGAAATAATGGATCTGAAGTAAACGAAGGACGTTCCGGCAAATAATATCCATTACTACTCCACGGAACCTTTTCCAGTTCATCCGTGAAAATTGATTGCCCCGCTTCCTTCGGGGAATCCTGAATATTGATTATTTTATTAGCATTCCGCCTAACCGAAGTTATTTGCTCACCCGACTCATGTACACGCAAAAATGAATCTTCATCAAACCCTTTTACCGTTTGTAAAGAAGCAAGTAAGGCAGCGGGAGTTTGTTGAGGCAAGTTATTATATTTGATGAAGTGCGAAATTAGCTAATTGGGGAGATTATCTGATACGGGAAGCAAGATAAGGGATACCAGATGCCCGATACGGGATATCGGCGTTGAATGATGGTTACAGTTTGATATACGATAGATAAAAAAATTATTATTGGTTCAGTGGCAAAAATAATAAATGAAAAAATGAAAAAATTATTTCTTCTCCTTTGCGTTATTTTTTTTACAAACTCAGTATTTTCCCAGTCATTTCCTGATAGCTGGACAGATGGGAAATATTATACAGTAAATGGCGCTAAGCTTTACACCGTAACTGTTGGTAAAGGTGCTGAACCGGTGATCGTCATTCCGGGCGGGCCCGGTAGTACGCATTTATCTTACCGCGGATTTGATTCGCTAACAGTGAATTCCAATATCCAGCTGATCTATTATGATGCTTTCGGAAGAGGTAAGTCTGATACTGCAAAAGTAGTAAAGGAATATTCACTCGAAAGGGATATTGAAGACATTGAGGGATTGAGGAAAGCGTTGCACCTTAATAAAATCAGCTTGCTTGGGCATTCGTATGGAAGTTTGGTTGCGCAGGGATATGCAATAAAGTATGGCCAAAATATGAGTCATTTAATTATTGCAAATGGCTTTCACAGCTTTTTAATGTGGCAGGAAAATGATGACAACAGTAACTACGAAATAAAAACCAATTACCCTGAAGTGTGGAATGACCTGATGAAGATAAGAGAGCAGGGAGCCATATCAAGCGATGAAGCACACCAGGATATTTATGGCCGGGTTCCCTATGGTTTTCTTTATGCTTATAATCCGGATAATTTTTTTGCGGGTGGTGGAAAGCCTTATCCCAATCCGTGGAATTCAAAATTGTATTACCAATTTGTTGGAAAAGATGGCGATTTTATTGTAGGAAATGATATTGGTAATTTCGATTTCAGGAAACAATTGAAAGATCTTAAGATGCCGGTGTTAATTATTGCAGGGAGATTTGACCGGGTAGCGGTTCCATGGATGCAGGTGAAATATAAAGAATATTGTCCGCAGGCAAAATTTGTAATGTTTGAAAGAAGCGGTCATAACCCACAGGTAGAAGAAAGGGCTAAAGAATTTTCGCTGATTAAAGATTTTATGAAGCATTAATTATTTCCGCAAATTTATGGTCGCTTAGAAATAATCAGTGGCAACGAGTTCACTTCGTGTAACTCAATATTATTTCCACCCGCCTGTTTTTCGCCCTTCCCTTTTGGGTTGTATTGGTTGCTTTAGGAAAATTCTCTCCTCTGCCTGCGGCTGTAATATTATCTTTTAACCGAGTGGATCGAAGGATAAAATAATTGCGGACGCTTTGCGCTCTGTCGGTAGAAAGTTTATCGTTGCGTTCATTTGTACCACGGGCATCTGTATATCCTTCGATGCTGATATGTATTGTTTTTTTATCAGCCATTTTTAACAGCAGGCTATCGATCAGTTTTTTAAATGCAGGTTTTAAAACTGATTTGTCAGTTTCAAAAAATACGGCAGGCACAGAGATCGTATCTGTGATCAATTCAGGTTCTGAAAGTTCAAAACCAACGAGTGATTGTTCTGTATGGCGATGATCCTGGTCATACAATCGCTTACTGCTTGCTTCATAATCGGAACAGGGTATTGCCGGAATTTCAGGGGTGAAGGAGATATTGTCGAGATAATAATAAACATCTCCCATTTTATTCATTCGCTGGGATGAAGTAAAATGAAAAGTATCACGGCTCATATTCCCCAACAAACAAAACCGCTCATCTCCTTTTGCTGTGTAAATGGTTTCAATGTAATTCCAGCCGCGGTATTCACTTATAATATCTTCCATTGAAATATGCACAGAAGGCCTGATCGTATCTACCAGAAAATTAGTTGAAGTAAATTCTTCATGCCGGAAATAAAAATCAATTCCATAGAATTTTTTCTGTGCTGTGTGGAGGTAAAATGCAAGTTTATAATTTTTACCTTTTTGTAAAGGGCAGCAAAACATGGTATAAACAAATGAACGGTTCTTTATGGGACGATAAACATTTTCAACATCCAGGATCAGGCACTCTGCTCCTTCAAAAGGCAACGGGCTAAATGTTACCTGTGGTGGACACACAGGTTTGATGTTGAACCAGGCTTCCGGAGAGCAAAACTGTTTCAACTCAACACAGAAATTCAGGCTTTCGAAGCCGGAATTTGCAAAAAGGTTCTGAGCATTTGTATTTTTAGCAGATAATAATATTGATATTAATAAAAAAGATAAAGAACGATATGCGGTACAAGTGAGTGACACAACGATGATCAGTTAAAGGAAAATGCTGATAAAAATATTCAATATCCAATCCTCGATATTAATTGTTTATTGACCTTACACAGATTTTATTTCGGTAACGAGATCCTGCAATACTTTTTTTGCATCACCAAATAACATCGACGTTTTTGGTTGGAAGAACAAACCATTTTCTATTCCTGCATAGCCGGGCTTCATACTGCGCTTGTTCACGATCACATTCTTCGCAAGTTCTACTTCGAGAATGGGCATGCCATAGATCGGTGATGCCGGATCATTTTTTGCAGCAGGATTAACCACATCGTTGGCCCCTAATACCAATACCACATCACAGGTTTTGAATTCATCATTGGCATCTTCCATCTCCAGCAATTTTTCATAAGGCACATCTGCCTCTGCAAGCAATACATTCATGTGGCCAGGCATGCGACCAGCAACCGGGTGAATAGCATATTTTACTTCAACGCCTTTTTCATTCAGTATTTTTTCCAATTCATGGCAAGTATGTTGCGCCTGGGCAACCGCCAACCCGTAGCCGGGAACGATCATTACCTTATTGGCATAACTCATCAGCATTGCTGCATCGCTCAGTGTTACTTCTTTATACTGGCCGGCTTCTGAAGAAGCCCCCGCAGTTACTGTTTTATTACCACCGAAAGACCCAACCAATACATTTAACAACGAACGGTTCATGGCTTTGCACATCAATATCGTTAGGAGCGTACCTGCTGCACCCACCAGTATACCTCCTGTCAGCATCACCTTGTTTCCATATAAAAAACCTCCACAGGCTGCGGCAACACCGGTAAAAGAATTGAGTAAAGAAATTACAACAGGCATGTCTGCACCCCCGATTGGCATCACAAACAACACACCGTATAATAAAGACAGGGTTAATATTCCGTATAATAAAAAAGGTTGCGCAGGGTTGATAATAAGCCAGACGCCAAGTCCCAGTGCTGTTGCCAGCAAAACAAGGTTCAATACATTCAAACCCGAAATACTAAAATCTTTTACCTTACCATTCAATTTCCCCCAGGCGATCATACTGCCTGCAAAAGAAACAGAACCGATGATGAGTCCGAGTACAATGATCAAAATTTTTGGTTGCAAAGTACTTAAGTCAAGGTTAGGGTTAGCCGCTATTTCTTTGGATACATGATCAAACTCAACCAAGGAGATCAATGCCGCACAGGCACCACCCATGCCATTAAAAAGGCTTACCATTTGGGGCATGGCAGTCATTTTTACTTTTTTTGCCGCTAATGTTCCGACTATTGCACCAATAAATAATCCACCGAAGATCCATGTATAATTATGCAGCGTGGTGCCGCCTGGTTGCGGTAAAAAAATAGTGCCGAGGATGGCAATGCTCATACCGGCCGCTGCCAGCAAATTTCCCTTCCTGGCAGTACCAGGGTGCGATAACATTTTTAACCCAAGGATAAATGTTACCGAGGCGATCAGATAGCAGATGGTAAGAATGTGTTCGGTCATGTTTAATTATTTTGCCTCAGCCCAACGCTCTCCTTGATGAGCAGGAATATGATGCACGTCAATTGGAGTAATTAGTTTTAATGCGATTATCTTAAATGTATCATATATGATTGTTATCCGTTCTAGAATTTGTTTTGCAAATCAGATATCTCAGATCATACATCAACCATTTTATTTATTTCTTTTTAGTCTTAAACATCTCCAGCATCCTGTCTGTAACCACAAATCCTCCTACTACATTTAATGTACCCAAAATAACTGCCAGGAAGCCCAATATGAGTGCCAGGTAATTGTCGTGTTCTGCCCTACCCATAACAATGATTGCACCAATGATCACTACACCATGTATAGCATTGGCACCACTCATCAGCGGCGTATGCAATACACTCGGCACACGGCCTATTACTTCAATCCCCACAAATATCATAAGGATGACGATGTAGATAATTTCCTGGTAAGTAGAGATCCAGCTTAAAATATTTTCCATGTTTATTGTTGTTATTGAAATGACAGACCTGTCAACTTTATTAACCTTATTAACTCTATCAATCCTATTAACCGATCGCAAGAAACCAACCGCCGACACGGTCTTTGACGTCTGTTGAGGCAATCTGTGCTTATCCCAACAACGTGCTTACCCTTTCATTCACCACTTCTCCTGCATGTGCAATACATGTCCCTTTCACCAGGTCATCGTCAAAATTCAAATTCAGTTTTCCTTCTTTATCAATGATGAGTTGTAAAAAATTAAGGATATTCTTTCCGTATAATTTACTCGCATCACTTGGCATAGCTGATGGCAGGTTAGAATTCCCTACAATGCTGACACCCTGATGATTTACTGTTTCGTTATTGCCTGTAAGTTCTGTATTACCACCGGTTGCTGCGGCAATATCAATGATCACAGAACCTGCTTTCATGCCAGCTATCATTGCTGATGTGATAAGTACCGGTGCTTTTTTTCCTGGTATTTGTGCTGTGGTAATAACAATATCTGCTTTTACAACGGCTTCAGCAATCCTTGCTTTCTGTCGCTGCATGAATTCATCTGTTTGCTCCACTGCATAACCTCCGGCTGCTTTTGCATCCGCAGCACCTTCCACTTCTACAAATTTGGCACCGAGGCTCATTACTTCTTCTTTCACTGCAGGCCTGGTATCAAAAACTTCTACAACTGCTCCCAATCTTTTTGCAGTTGCGATGGCTTGCAAACCTGCTACACCGGCTCCCAGGATCAAAACCTTGGCGGGTGGAACCGTTCCAGCTGCCGTCATAAACATGGGAAAATATTTCGGAAAAAGGTTGGCAGCAAGTAACACGGCCTTATAACCGGCAATGTTTGCCTGGCTGCTTAGTACATCCATGCTTTGTGCCCGGGTGGTTCTTGGTAACATATCGATACTGAAAACACTGAAGCCTTTTGTAGCCCAGTCTTTGATCAATGCGGCATGATATAATGGCTGGAATAAGCCGAACAATATTTTTGCCTTGCAATGGCTGATATCAGTTGCGGAAAGCGTATTGATAGACAAAACCAGGTCTGCCTTTTCTAAAACAATTTCTCTTGTTGCGATCGTTGCGCCAGCATCTGAATACCTTATATCCGAAGCAAAAGCCTTTTCACCTGCACTGTATTCAATAAGTAATTCAACATTCCATTTTTTTAGAATGAGAATATGTTCTGGTAGTAATGAGACTCTTGTGTCGGAAGCTGGTTCTTTTAATACGCCAATTATCATAGTTCAATTATAGCGTCAAAGTTAGTGAAAATTAAAATCTGATCTGATACTCCTGTTTTACTTTGAAATCGGGATTGATGAAAACAAGTCCGATAAAGAAAAGATCAATGCTAAGTGTTACGCCTGGATGCTGTTGTATAGTTGCCCAGGCTTCTTCCATTCCCTCGCTCCAATGAATATCATCGAAAATAATAATACCTGTATCATTTACTGAATTGATGAGTTGAGAAAAATATTCAAGGGTTGGTTCTTTGCGATGATTGCCATCAATGAAAGCTAGGTCTATTTTTTTAATCCCAGACAGTAATGGCGCTAGCGTTGCGCCAAAATCTCCTTCCCATAATTGAATATTTGTAAGCCCAAGTTTCTCAAAATTATCTCTTGCGATTGCAGCGATCGTTGGAGCTCCTTCCATTGTATAGATATTTGCCAGCTTATTTCCATGAGCCATATAAGAAGTACTGATGCCAAAGGAGGTTCCCAGTTCAATGATCGTTCCAGGTTTATAATGATGAACGATGCGGTAAAGCAGTTGAGCATATTTTACATGCTTTAAAGAAGACGCTGCAATTTTATTCACTGGCCGCTTTGCCGTTTTGATAACAGAAGAGCCTGCTCCAAAATCTGCTACGTCAATGATCTTCGTACTTGCCAGTAATTCTTTTCGCAGCGATTCTATCTCCTCAAGAAAATCATCCTGGCTTTTATCATTCAGTACATTTTTAATAAAATCAAAAACAAAAGGAGAATGCACACCGTGACCCTTGCCATTGGATGCATGGAAATAATAATGAAGATATTTTTTTACTAATTGAAATGGAGAATACAAAAAGGCAACTTAAACAGGTGAATAATAAATGTAAAATATCAAATGCAAAAACCGACAGGCATCCACCAGCGACACTGATTTTTATTGTTTAATTCAGAAAATATACAATTGCAATTAAAACGCTCTGCCATTTTTTACATTTCTTTCTTTTCCCATACCTGGAATGAATATGAAAATTGATGTTTTTCATCTGTAGTGAAATCAGTGTGCTGCTTTAATTCCCAGGCTTTTTCATCTATTACCGGGAAAAAAGTATCGCCTTCCAGTTCTGCATGCACACGGGTAATGTATATCCTGTCGGCGATATTCATGCTTTCACGATATATTTCTCCACCACCGATTATGAATACTTCCCTGCTGTTTGTTTCTTTTGCTTCTTCCAATGCCTCCGTAAGATCTTTTACCACAAGAACATTTTCCCTGACCCAGTTTTCCTGCCGCGTAATTACAATGTTTACGCGGCCGGGCAAAGGCTTATCAACAGATTCATATGTTTTGCGCCCCATAATCACTGTCATGCCCCATGTTGTATTTTTGAAGAACTTCATGTCATTGGGTAAACTCCAAAGTAATTGACCATCTTTGCCGATGGCATTATTGGAGGAAGCGGCGACGATGAGAGATACAATCATAATAAAATCTTTGTGGTTCTTTGTGAATTAGTGTCTTTGTAGCCAACTTCTTTTGCCACGAAGGCGGAAAAGGAACACAAAGAAAAAACTAAACAGCAACCGGTGCTTTTATAGCAGGATGAGATTCATAATTAACCATTTCAAAATCCTCAAACTTAAAATCAAAAATACTTTTTACAGTTGCAGTTATTTTCAGCTGCGGCAATGCAAATGGCGTTCTCGTTAACTGAAGTTTTGCCTGCTCAAAATGATTGCTGTACAAATGCACATCACCGAATGAATGAATGAATTCGCCTGGCTCCATATCGCAAACCTGGGCAATCATTAAAGTGAATAATGCATATGATGCAATATTAAATGGTACGCCAAGAAATACATCTGCCGAACGCTGATAAAGTTGACAACTCAATTTTCTTTTTCCATTTTCATCCGGCGCAGAAGTATAAAATTGAAACAGGCAATGGCAGGGCATCAATTTCATCTTTGGAAGATCTGCCACATTCCATGCACTGATGATCAACCTCCGGCTATCGGGGTTTGTTTTTAATTGTTTTATAAGATCAGAAACCTGGTCAACCTCTACACCCTCGGCTCCTTCCCAACTGCGCCATTGTTTACCATACACCGGGCCAAGGTCGCCATTTTCATCAGCCCATTCATCCCAGATCTTTACATTATTTTCCTTTAAATAAGCAATATTGGTATCCCCTTTCAAGAACCAAAGCAATTCATGAATGATACTCTTTAAATGGACTTTTTTTGTAGTAACCAATGGGAAACCTTTGCTGAGATCGAAGCGCATCTGGTAACCAAAAATACTCCTGGTTCCTGTGCCGGTGCGGTCGCTTTTATCTGCCCCGGTTTCAATAATATGCTTTACTAGATCTAAATATTGCTGCATGGTTGCAAAGTAAGGGAAAAGTGAAAAGTGAAAAGTGAAAAGTTATTAAGAGATGCAAAATGCTGTGCTGTAAAAGGGAGTGACACAACGATATTGACCGGAGAACTTATGCCCGCAAAGGCAAACTTCCAACTATAAACCTCAAACTGTTTTTTGTATCTTTGCATCGAAGAATTTCGATATGAGTAAAAAAGGTAAAGTATTAATGGCCATGAGTGGCGGTATTGATAGTACGGTGGCAGCTTTAATGCTGCATAAAGAGGGGTATGATGTGGTAGGTATCACCATGAAAACATGGGATTATGCAACCAGTGTTGGTACTACGGGCAAAAAGGAAACCGGTTGTTGCAATATAGATAGTTTCAACGATGCCCGACTGGCAGCTGTTCAACATGGATTTCCGCATTTTATACTTGATATCAGGGAAGAATTTGGCGATTTCGTAATAGAGAATTTTATAGAAGAATATATTGCCGGCCGTACGCCCAATCCATGTGTGATGTGCAATACACATATTAAATGGCGTGCCCTCTTAAAAAGGGCCGACGCACTTGGCTGCGATTTTATCTCTACGGGCCATTATGCCCAGGTACTCCAACATGAGAATGGAAGGTATTTTATAAGAAAGGGACTGGATGAGACCAAGGACCAGAGTTATGCATTGTGGGGATTGCAGCAAGACCTGCTTAGCAGAACCATTTTGCCCTTGGGAACCTACCGCAAGTCTGCGATCCGCCAGATGGCCCACGATTTTGGCTATCCCGAACTGGCCAAAAAGAATGAGAGTTACGAAATATGTTTTGTTCCAGATAATGATTACCGCGGCTTCTTAAAACGTAAGGTGGAAGGGCTGGAAGAAAGAGTGAATGGCGGCAATTTTGTTGATCCCGCAGGGAATATCTTAGGTAAACACAAAGGATACCCTTTTTATACGGTTGGCCAGCGAAAAGGACTGGATATTGCCCTCGGCAAACCCGCTTTTGTCACCGAAATAATACCGGAAACCAATACGGTCGTGTTGGGCGATGAAGTAGATTTGAACAGAACTGACATGATGGTAAAACAGCTGAACTGGATGAAATACGAAGGTATTACAGAAGGTATGGAAGCTGTAACAAAGATCCGCTATAAAGATAAAGGCGCACTGAGTAACCTCTTTACATACGAAAACGGCATTAATGTTCGTTTCTATGAGCATGTAAAAGGAGTTGCTCCGGGGCAAAGTGCTGTATTTTATGAGGACGATGATGTTATTGGCGGAGGGATCATTCAGCGGGCTCAAGCACTTTAACCCGTTTACCAAGCAGCCTTTTTCACGCTCAGCATATCTAATTAGCATAAAATTTTACCTTGTATTGTACTTGGTGAGTATAAACGAAACACATGAAACGAATCATTTTACTACTGGTTGCCATTACCCTCCTGGCTGCTTTCAACGCCTGTAAAAAATCAAGCGAAGAATTCCAGACTGCCCCACTCAATGATTATTTTCCGTTGGAAACAGGAAAGTATGTTGTTTATAGTCTGGATTCATTAGTTTATACGAATTTCGGCACCAGCACAGAAGTACATAGTTATCAGGTAAAATATCAAATTGATTCTGCGATCACCGATAACATCGGCCGACCTGCATTCCGTGTTTTCAGGTTCATTCGCAATACAGCCATTGCCGCTTGGGTACCCGATAATTCATTCATGGCTGTTAATACCGGAACTTCCGTTGAATTTATTGAAAACAATATGCGTTTCTTAAAATTGAAACAACCAATAAGAAATAATTTTTCCTGGAAAGGAAATTCCTTCATCGATACTTATTCTTTGAATTCGCAGGTCAAATACCTTGATGATTGGGATTATATATACGACAGTGTTGGCGTACAAATGCAGTTAGGGACTTATACATTTGACAATGCCCTTGTTGTAAATGAACGTGATGAAATTATTGGCAATCCGAACGACCCGGCTTCTTATCTTGAAATAAACTATAGCCAGGAAAAATATGCGTACGGTATCGGATTGGCTTACCGCAAATTTTTTCACGCAGAATACCAACCACCAGTACCCGGATTAGATGGACATTATGTTGACGGCTCTTTTGGCGTCACTATGACGATGATCGATCACAATTAATATCCTCATTTCTTCCTCATAAAAGCGATCAGGTCGGTATTAGGCACCTGCTCTACACCCACCTGCCTTAGCATTGTTATCAATTGTCCGCGATGATAACTTTGATGATTGAATAAATGATGCAATGCCTCATATACCGGTTGTTTGAATTGTTCTTTCTTCGAATTCCTGTAGATAAATTCATGCTCCAGCGTAGCTTCAGTAGCAAGATCGATCCACGCTTTCCATTGCTTCGATTGTTTCAGGAGGTTATTACACAACTCCAGCAAAGACCCATTGAAGGAAACACTTGGCCATTCGGGTTGTTCCTGGAGTTTCATCCGTTGCCACCAGATCGATTCAACATCCCATAAATGAGCCAGCGTGGCATGTATACTTTTAAAACTGCTGTTTATTTCCCGGCTGATCTGCTCATCCGTTAGGTTTTCTACGCAATCTGTTATCCGTTGATTGGCCCAAAAATTATAAGCAGCATAATGTACAAATATCTTTTTCATCCTTTCTATTTATGATGCCAAAAATAATTGAAATAAAAATCGTACCGGATTTTAGTTTTGAAAGATAGTTATGGTTATTTTCAAAGTTCAATATGGATAGTATGAATATATCAATTAGGAAAGCTGTAAAAGAAGACTGTAAGAGAATGATGGAGTTGGTGAACGAACTGGCATTGTATGAAAAAGCACCGGAAGAAGTAACGGTAGGTTTTGATCATTTTGTAGAAACTGGCTTTGGGCAAAACCCTGTATGGTGGGCCTATGTAGCCGAAGTCGACAATAAAGTAGAAGGCTTCGCACTCTGCTATAAAAGATACAGTACCTGGAAGGGACAACGGCTTTACCTCGAAGACCTTCTGGTGACTGAAAAGCTCCGTGGCAAAGGCGTAGGCAAATTATTATTCGATCATTTGATAGACGAATGTGAGCAAGGTAATTATAGTGGAATGGCATGGCAGGTGCTTGACTGGAACGAACCGGCCATTAATTTTTACAGGAAATATAAAGGAGTTAAGATCGACGGAGGCTGGCTGAATTGCAGCCTCTCAACATTACCCCAAATTTAATTTTTAATCCCGGGCAGCAACTCTCAAGATCAGATCATCTGATAGAATAGTTATTATTATTGAATTTCGAAAGGTTATTTGGTTTTTTAGTTATTAATGAAAGGTCCCTTACTGGTAGAAGGGACCTTTCTATCTTATACCCATCCTGACCGGTTATTCACCTCGCACCATAGAATATGCTATATCATTAAAAAATAATTTTCTATTTTCAGGCAGCAGGATAATAACTCACATCATCTAACGAGAACATAAAACGTTAATCCATCTTAATCAATTTTCAGCATGATCACATTATTCAAAACAAATCTAATCAGGTTTTTAATACCTGTAATAGCAACCCTGTTTTTCGTATCCTGTCAAAAGGATCTGACCGCACCGGATACGGGCACCGTAAACCTGATACCAGACCTTACCACTAAGGTAAATTCATCTGTGTCGGGTTTTGTTACAGATGAGAACAATCTTCCTGTAAAAGACGCAGTGGTTAATGCAGGGGGACTTTCTGCTATGACCGACAAATATGGCTATTTTGAAATAAGAAATACCCAGGTTGTAAAAGATGCGGCTGTAGTAACTGTAGCCAAAGCCGGTTATTTCAAAGGCATTAAAACCTACGCCGGTGAAAATAACAAAGCAGCATTTTTCAGGATCAAGCTTTTACCAAAAGTGAATGCAGGAACGATCAGTGCAACTGCAGGTGGTTCTGTTAGCCTGAGCAATGGTCTTATTGTGGCATTACCTGTGAATGCTGTTGTAGTTGCATCCAATTACAGTGCTTATACCGGAACTGTAAATGTTGCAGCATATTGGATCGACCCAACAGCTGCCGATCTTAATATGATGATGCCTGGTGACCTTCGTGGAATAAATACATCGGGTGCAATTAAAAGACTCACAAGCTATGGCATGGTAGCGGTTGAATTAACCGGTGCGGCCGGTGAATTATTACAGATCGCTGCAGGTAAAAAAGCAACCCTTACCTTTCCGATACCTGCTGCAATTACGGCAACAGCTACATCTACCATTCCTTTATGGTCATTTGATGAAGCAAAAGGATTGTGGAAAGAAGAGGGACAGGCTGCCAAAACAGGCAATACCTATGTAGGTGAAGTAGGCCATTTTTCTTTCTGGAACTGCGATCAGCCAGCCGATTATGTACAATTCGATTGCACTGTTAAAGGCCAGGACGGAAACCCACTTGCGTATATTCCTGTTAAAATATCTATAGTAGGTGGCGGACCATATGACGCCCGGTTTGGATATACAGACTCTACAGGGTATGTTCATGGATTGGTTCCCGACAATGCCTCATTGCTGTTGGAAGTATATACCTATTATAACTGCGGTAGTCCGGTTTACGGCCAGAATTTTACAACCAGTAATGTTGCTGTTTCACTTGGCACGATTACAGTTACCAATACCCTTAATACGGCTTCAGTAAGCGGTACAGTAACCGACTGTAGCAATAACCCGGTAACAAATGGTTACGTGATGCTGTTGGAAAACAATTACTACTCACGGTATAGTATCAGCAATACAGGTAGTTTTATTTTCAACAGGTTAATGTGTTCAAGCACAGCAAATGTTTCTTTACTCGCCGAAGACCTGAATAATGCACAGCAAAGCACTCTGCAACCGCAAACACTTGTTCCCGGAGCAAACGCAATTGGTAATATACAGGCCTGCGGTACATCTATCTCAGAGTACATCACATGGGCTGTAGATGGTGCTTCTTCTGTTACGCTTACTGCTGCAGATAGTCTTGCTCATTATGGCAATGCTGGTACAACCTCATCACAAATGATTGCTGCTTCAAACAGCGGTTCTTCAAACTATATCAATTTTGGGTTTGATGGAGCAGGAATGGTAGTAGGCAGCACACAGCTTCTAACATACCTTTATGCAACACCATTAAATAACCAGAATATGACCATCGTAAATGCGCTGGCTTTACAAATCACTGAATACGGGCCTGTAGGAGGATTCATTTCAGGTAACTTCACTGTTAATATGTTTGATAATACGAATTCCACAACGCATACAGTTGTATGCAGCTTCCGGGTACGGCGAAGTTTTTAGGTATTAATTTACACACATAAAGGCCCCTGAAAACGGGGGCTTTTTTTTATTTTTATAATCTTATCATTTAATATTATTAAAAAGCCATCTTGGCTTACTTTTGCGGCATTAAATTGGTCCGACGCCCATGAAACTGATCAGTATTCATGTCGCCGGGCTAAAAAAAAAATTATGGCAGCAAAAATAGCTATGGGTGGAAATGGCCTGTTACAGGTTCCCAACAACCCAACCATTCCATTCATTGAAGGCGACGGCATTGGGCCGGATATCTGGAAAGCAAGTGTACGGGTGTTTGATGCAGCTGTTCAAAAAGCTTATGACGGAACAAAAAAGATCGAATGGCTGAAAGTATTGGCCGGCGAAGAAGCTTTCAATAAAACCGGCGAGTGGATGCCCGAAGCAACGATGGATGCGTTCAAAGAATATTTATTATCAATAAAAGGACCACTTACAACCCCGGTGGGTGGTGGTATCAGGAGCCTGAATGTTGCATTAAGGCAGGAATTGGACCTGTATGTCTGCCTTCGCCCGATAAAATATTTTGAAGGTGTTCCTTCCCCCATGTGGCAACCAGAAAAAGTGAATATGGTCATCTTTCGTGAGAATACGGAAGACATTTATGCAGGAATTGAATTCATGACCGGTACTCCCGAAGCAAAAAAATTATTGAATTTTTTGGTTAATGAATTAGGCGTAAAAGCATTTCGTTTTCCTGAAACAACGTCGCTTGGCGTTAAGCCTGTGAGCAAAGACGGTTCGGAAAGGCTGATACGTGCTGCCATTAAACATGCCATTGAACACAAACTTCCATCGGTAACCATTGTTCACAAGGGCAATATCATGAAATATACAGAAGGCGCTTTTAAGAACTGGGGTTATGAACTGGCCGAAAGGGAATTTGCAGGCAATGTATATACCTGGCAACAATGGGAAAGAACGAAAAAAGAAAGTGGTGAAGCTGTTGCCAATGAGGAAATGAAGATCAGTGCGGTTGGTGGAAAAGTGATCATCAAAGATGCAATTGCCGATAATTTCCTGCAGCAGGCTTTATTGGCTCCACAGGATTATGCTGTTATTGCAACATTGAATCTGAATGGCGATTATATCAGTGATGCATTGGCTGCACAGGTAGGTGGTATTGGAATTGCCCCTGGAGCAAATATCAATTACCTCACCGGTCATGCCGTTTTTGAAGCAACACATGGTACCGCACCAAGATTCGCCGATACCAATACCATGAATCCTTCTTCTGTAATTCTAAGCGGTGTAATGATGCTGGAATATATGGGCTGGAGAGATGCAGCAGAACTTATCACAAATGCTGTGGGCAAAACCATCCGAAATAAAACCGTAACGATCGATTTTTATAACCTGATGAAGGAAGCAACCCTGCTAAAGACAAGTGAATTTGCAGATGAGATCATTAAGAATCTTTAATTGCATTAGCTTAGTGCTACTTTGTGATTTGGTGGCGTCGTGGCATATAAATTTTGCCACAAAAACAAGAAGGTCCAAAGACGTACCAGGAAAATACAGTCGATAACAGAATCCCTTACATTTGCATTTCTTAAAATAAAAGCTGCTATGAACAAAATAAAAGTAACCAATCCGGTTGTTGAATTAGATGGCGATGAGATGACAAGGATTATCTGGAAGTTCATCAAAGACAAACTGATCATACCATACATAGATGTTCCCATTCAATATTATGACCTTGGCATGGAATATCGCGATGAAACAAACGACCAGGTTACCATTGATGCAGCCAATGCCATTAAAGCATGCGGTGTAGGCATCAAATGTGCTACCATTACACCCGATGAAGCAAGGGTAAAAGAATTCAACCTGAAGCAAATGTGGAAGAGCCCGAATGGCACCATCCGGAATATATTGGATGGAACAGTGTTCCGGGAACCGATCGTCATGCAGAATGTTCCGAGACTGGTTACAAACTGGACAGCACCGATCATCGTTGGCCGCCATGCATTTGGTGATCAATACCGTGCAACGGATACCGTTATTAAAGGTAAAGGAAAACTCACTATGACTTTTACACCTGAAGGCGGCGGAGAACCCCAGGTTTTTGAAGTATATAATTTCAAAGGCGATGGTGTTGCCATGAGTATGTACAATACAGATGAAAGCATCACAGGTTTTGCACGCAGTTGTTTCAACATGGCGCTCAGCAAAAAATGGCCGCTCTATCTTTCAACAAAGAATACCATTCTTAAAAAATACGATGGACGTTTTAAAGATATTTTTGAAGACATCTATCAAACTGAATTCAAAGAAAAATATGCAGCAGCCGGTATCACATATGAACACAGGCTTATTGATGATATGGTTGCCAGTGCCTTGAAATGGAATGGCAATTTTGTTTGGGCATGTAAGAACTATGATGGAGATGTACAGAGCGATACTGTAGCACAGGGATTTGGAAGTCTGGGTTTAATGACTTCCGTATTGATCACACCCAACGGCAGCACTATGGAAGCCGAAGCTGCACATGGCACAGTTACCAGGCATTACCGCGATCACCAGGCAGGTAAACCAACCAGCACCAACCCCATCGCTTCTATATTTGCCTGGACGAGAGGCTTGGCCTTCCGTGGAAAATTAGACAATAACCAACACCTGATAGATTTTTGTAATGCACTGGAAGCTGTTTGTATAGAAACAGTTGAAAGCGGGAAAATGACGAAAGACCTGGCAGTTTGTATCCACGGTAATAAAGTTACTCATGGAGAACATTACCTGTACACAGAAGAATTCTTAGACGCCATTGATTCAAACCTGAAAACGAAAATGGGTTTGTAAGAGATAAATATTGAAAAGAAAAAGGGGATAATCTTAACTGGTTGCCCCTTTTTTAATTTCCCCAAAAATGATCATTTTATACCAATTTTAGTCTCTTTTCGGGTCATTTTTAGTCATTTTTGATGATTTTTTGAAATTTATAGAATTTAATTCTTGCTAATTTGAATAATCATTCCCTATCTTAGCTGCCCGTTTCTTTATCCAACTTAACCATTTAATAATATCACATGGACATCAAACAAATTCAGGAACTTGTAAAGCTAATTAACAAGACATCCATCGGAGAAATTACCATAGAAGAGGACGGAAGGAAGATAACGATCAAACAAAAGAAAGACCCGGTTCAAAATATTGTAGCTACAACTTCAAGCCAGTCTTTTACACCCCAGGCAGCACAGGCCGCAAGTGCTCCACCTGCAGCACCCAAAACTGAAGCAGCTCCTAAAGCAGATAATCTTATTACCATAAAAAGCCCTATGATCGGAACCTTTTACCGCCAGTCGGGACCAGGCAAACCAATTTTCGTTAATGTAGGCGATGAGGTTACTCCGGGCAAAGTAGTTTGTATTATTGAAGCAATGAAACTGTTCAATGAAATTGAAAGTGAAGTAAAGGGTAAAATTGTAAAAGTATTGGTAGATGATGTAAGCCCGGTTGAGTATGACCAACCTTTGTTTTTGGTAGATCCCAGTTAAACGCAATTTGGAAATGAGTTGATTTGGAAATTTGGAAATCGAAAACATTTTCATCCCAGGTTAACTATCATCATCTCCAAATTTTCAAATTTCCAAATTTCCAAATTATTACAATGTTTAAGAAAATACTAATTGCCAACAGAGGGGAAATTGCGCTTCGAATATTGCGTACTTGTAAGGAGATGGGGATTAAAACCATTGCTGTTTATTCAACCGCAGATAAAGATAGCCTTCACGTAAAATTTGCTGATGAAGCCGTATGTATTGGTAAACCAGCCAGTGCAGACAGTTACCTGAATATGGCTCATATTATGGCCGCAGCTGAAATAACAAATGCGGATGCTATTCACCCCGGTTATGGATTTTTGGCAGAAAACAGCAAGTTTGCCAAGATCTGTGGCGATCATGGCATCAAATTCATTGGTCCCACACCCGATATGATCAATTCAATGGGTGATAAGGTTACAGCAAAAGCAACAATGATAAAAGCAGGTGTTCCTGTTGTACCCGGTGTTGACGGATTGCTGGAAAGCGTTGCGCATGCAAAAGAATCGGCCAAAATAGTTGGTTACCCCGTTATATTAAAAGCCACAGCGGGTGGTGGTGGTAAAGGAATGCGTGTGGTTTGGGAAGAAAGTGAAATTGAAAAAGCATTTGAAAATGCAAAAACAGAAGCAGCTGCTTCTTTTAAGAATGATGGCATCTACATGGAAAAATTTGTAGAAGAGCCACGTCATATAGAGATTCAGGTTGCAGGTGATCAATACGGCAATATTTGTCACCTGAGTGAAAGGGATTGTTCCATCCAGCGCCGTCATCAGAAACTGGTAGAAGAATCACCTTCTCCTTTTATGACACCGGAGTTGCGTAATAAAATGGGTGAAGCGGCAATAAAAGCTGCACAAGCCATTAATTATGAAAGTGTAGGTACAATAGAATTTTTAGTTGACAAGCACCGCAACTTCTATTTCATGGAGATGAACACCCGTATACAGGTTGAACATTGTGTTACGGAAGAAGTCATCAACTACGACCTCATCAAAGAACAAATCAAGATCGCGATGGGCGAAAAAATTGTAGGTAAAGCATATTTCCCCCAAATGCATGCCATCGAGTGCAGGATAAATGCTGAAGATCCCTACAACGATTTCAGGCCATCACCGGGAAAGATAACAGTGCTTCATCAACCAGGCGGGCATGGTGTTCGTGTCGACAGTCATGTATATGCAGGTTATGTGATCCCTCCTTATTATGATAGTATGATCGGCAAACTCATCGCAGTTGCACAAACACGTGAGGAAGCAATCAACACTATGAGCCGTGCACTGAGTGAATATGTGATCGAAGGCGTTAAGACTACCATTCCCTTCCATCTTCAGTTAATGAAAGATGAAAATTTTAAATCAGGAAATTTCACTACAAAATTCCTGGAGTCGTTTACTATGCAATAATGTAGCTATTAGCCGTTAGCTAATAGCTAATAGCTAACGGCTAAAAGCTTTTCTTCATGTCAGTTGAAACAGAAATTTTACTAAAGGCTTACAGGCTGATGTGTACAGCGAAAGCCATGGCAGATACATATGAAGCCAACCGCAGCATTTGTAAATATGTACACAGCACTTCCCGTGGACATGAAGCTATTCAGCTGGCAACAGCTTTTCAATTACTTCCCTGCGATTATGTAAGTCCGTATTACCGCGATGAAAGCATTATGCTTGGGCTGGATTTTTCTCCCTACCAATTAATGCTTCAGTTACTGGCAAAAGGGGAAGATATTTTTACCGGGGGAAGAGAATATTACAATCATCCGAATTATCGCGGAGAAGATAAGCCTACTATTATTCACCAGAGCAGCGCTACGGGCATGCAGGCAATTCCAACAACAGGTGTTGCCCAGGGAATTAAATTTTTAGAACAAAGTTCCTCTCCGCTTCTTTACAAAGGTTCCGGAGGTGAGGTACCCATTGTTATTTGTTCTTTAGGAGATGCCTCTGTTACCGAAGGCGAAGTAAGTGAAGCTTTTCAGTTTGCGGCATTGAAGCAATTACCGATTATTTACCTGGTACAGGATAATGATTGGGGCATCAGCGTAACATCAGCAGAAGCAAGAACTACGAATGCTTATGATTTTATAGAAGGCTTCAAAGGAATTAAAAGAATAAGCATTGATGGCAGCGATTTTGTTGAAAGTTTTTTAACTATGCAACAGGTAGTAAATGAAGTAAGAGTTGAAAGAACGCCTTACCTCGTTCATGCGAAAGTGCCGTTATTGGGCCATCACACCAGTGGCGTACGAAAAGAATTTTACAGAACCGAAGAAGACCTTTCCAAGCATTATACAGATGACCCTGGCCCAAAATTGAAAATTGTTTTACAGCAACTAGGTATCAACGAAACAACATTCGTGGAAATTGAAAATGAAACTGCAGCGATTGTAAAAAAAGATTTTGATAAAGCAATTTCTTCGCCTGAACCCGACCCCGCAACAGTAAGTGATCATGTTTTTGTTCCAACGACCGTTACAATTGAAAAAGGGGAAAGAGCACCTGCCAATAAAGAAAAAGTATTGATGGTTGATGCTGCACTATTTGCAATACGGGAGATCATGGAAGATTTTCCCGAAGCTGTATTGTACGGACAAGATGTAGGACGCAGGCTGGGTGGTGTTTTCAGGGAGGCTGCTACACTCGCCGAACAATTTGGAGATAACAGGGTTTTCAATACAGCCATACAGGAAGCTTATATCATTGGCTCAACAGTTGGTATGAGTGCCGTGGGTGTAAAACCGATTGTGGAAGTTCAATTCGCAGATTATATTTACCCTGGGTTGAATCAATTGGTAACAGAAATCTCTAAAAGCTGTTACCTCAGTTGCGGAAAATTCCCGGTGCAAACATTAATACGTGTGCCCATTGGCGCTTATGGCGGCGGCGGGCCTTATCATAGCGGAAGTGTAGAAAGCACCTTACTTACTATTAAAGGGATAAAGATCGTTTACCCAAGCAACACAGCAGATATGAAGGGACTGCTGAAAGCAGCTTTCCTGGATCCAAACCCGGTGGTAATGTTAGAACACAAGGGATTATACTGGAGTAAGGTTCCCGGAACCGAAGAAGCAAAGATGACAGAACCATCCAGGGGTTACATCATTCCGCTTGGAAAAGGAAATATTGTTCTACAGGCTTCAGCAGAAAAAATAAGCACAGGCGAAACCTGTTGTGTGATAACTTATGGAATGGGTGTGTATTGGGCCAAAGCAGCCGCAAAAAAATTCCCCGGGCAGGTAGAAGTAATTGATCTGAGAAGTTTATTTCCATTGGATGAAGAACTTATTTATTCCACTGTTCAAAAGCATGGGAAATGTTTGATCTTAACCGAAGAGCAACAAAATAATTCTTTTGCAGAATCGCTTGCAGGAAGGATATCAAAAAACTGTTTTCGTTTTTTAGATGCCCCTGTTGAAGTATTGGGTGCACTTGATCTTCCCGCTGTTCCAATGAATATTGCATTGGAGCAGGCGATGTTACCAAATGCTGAGAAAGTTGCAACAAGATTAAGCGCTTTACTCGCTGTTTAATTTTCAAGGATATCCCTTATAAATACGAAAGAGGAAACAATTATAGAGCGATGAAAAAACCAGTTTTAATACTGCACTGGGAATGTTGAACTATGATGGCCGGCACTTACTTCGATATTCAACATTTCCAGTTCCATCTTCAATATGCCCATTTATCCATTAACCTCCATCTTCCCATCCTTCATGTGTAGTATCCTGTCGCTCATGGCAGCCAGTTCTTCATTGTGTGTAACAATCAAAAAGGTTTGCTGGTATTTATCCCGCAGCTGAATAAAAAGCTTGTGCAATTCTTTTGCATTGCCCGAATCCAGGTTGCCCGTTGGCTCGTCTGCCATGATAATAGAAGGCTTGTTGATCAGGGCCCTGGCAACTGCTACCCTTTGTTGCTCACCACCCGACAATTGGCCGGGTTTGTTCTCCAGCCGGTCTTTTAACCCAAGGGTTGTAAGCAATTCAATTGCCCTTTCTTCCGTTTCTTTCTTTTTAGCGCCGGCAATCCATCCAGGAATACAAACATTTTCCAATGCCGTAAACTCAGGCAATAAATGGTGAAACTGGAAAATAAACCCAATATGCTGGTTCCGGAATTTCGCCAATGCTTTGCCGGTGAGTTTATCGATGCGCTGATTGTGGAGGGTCACTTCACCCTTATCAGGTTTATCAAGCGTACCAAGAATATGAAGAAAAGTACTTTTACCTGCCCCGGAAGAGCCTACAATACTCACTATCTCTGCTTTTTTAATATCAATATCCACCGATTTAAGCACATGCAGTTTGCCATAATGCTTCTCAATATGTCTTGCAGTTAACATCAGCCGAAAATAACCATTTATTGCAATAAAATGATTGCTGCTACTGTTTAGGAGGTATTATTTTGGTAATGTACCCGTTAAACAGATCCGATTATTGTGGCCTTATAATTGTGTTATTATGATTATTAACCATAGGTTTAAAAAACACTTTTGGTTATTTCGTACGAACTTCTACATTTGCAAAAAATTAAACCTATTTCAAACGATGTTTTGGACACTAGAATTAGCCTCCCATTTAGAAGACGCTCCCTGGCCGGCAACAAAAGATGAACTGATCGATTACAGCATAAGAAGCGGTGCACCGATTGAAGTAATTGAGAATCTCCAGGAACTGGAAGATGAAGGGGACCTTTATGAAGGACTGGATGATATCTGGCCCGACTACCCTAGCCAGGAAGATTTCTTTTTTAATGAAGATGAGTATTGAGGAACCTGTTAGCTAATAGCAATTAACCTAAGATCTTTTTTAGAGAACCTCTCAATTTAACTGGGAGGTTTTTTTATAAATGTTTTTAGTGTTTATAATAAAATGTTGAAGTTGATAAAAGCTACCAGCTATTTCTTAAAACTGTATTTAAAATAAAGAAGCACCACTGACAATACACATATTATTCCGTTGCAGATAATAACCGGAAGCAATTCTTTGCCAACCCCATACACAAGCCATAGAAGCGTACTGAAAAAAACAATCAGTATCGTGGCCATGCTAAGATCACCAATACTTTTTGTTTTCCATGCTTTGTAAACCTGTGGCATGAAGGTGATACTGCTGAATGCAGAAGCTATGAGGCCTGTTACTTCCGTCCAATCCATGGTTTAATAATTAAGTAGTAAGGAGCTGACCCCAACTGTATCAACCAAACAACTTCTTCAACCTATTTCTCCATCTGCTCTATCACCGCGGCAGTTACACCGGTAAAAGAGAATCCTCCGTCATGAAATAAATTCTGCATCGTAACCATCCTGGTAAGATCGCTGAACATAGCCATGATATAATTTGCACAGTCTTCTGCACTGGCATTTCCCAGCGGACTCATTTTTTCTGCATAATTGATAAAGCCATCAAATCCCTTTACACCACTGCCGGCAGTGGTACGCGTTGGTGATTGTGATATGGTATTAACCCTTACATGTTTCTTCACACCATAGTGATAACCAAAACTGCGGGCAACACTTTCAAGCAACGCTTTTGCATCTGCCATTTCACTGTAATCAGGAAATACACGTTGTGCGGCAATATAAGTGAGGGCAATTACGCTACCCCACTCATTCAATGCATCCTTTTTTATGCAGGATGCCAATACGCGGTGCAGGCTTACAGCAGATATATCATTGGTTTTTACATTGAAGCCATAATCAAGTTCGGTATAAGGTTTTCCCTTGCGTACGTTTACACCCATGCCTATCGAATGCAAAATAAAATCGAACCCGCCAGCAAAATGTTCCATCGTTTTAGTAATCAGATTCTCTACATCATCATTACTTGTTACATCACAAGGTATGATGGGTGCATGTATGATTGCTGCAAGCTTATTTATTTCACCCATGCGCATGGCTACCGGTGCATTGGAAAGTACGATCTCTGCACCTTCTTCACGACATTTAATAGCAGTTCTCCAGGCAAGTGACTTTTCATCAAGTGCACCGAAGATGATCCCTTTCTTTCCTTTTAGCAGGTTGTATGACATGGTATCTGTTTTGTTGTTTGTTTATAAATTTCAGTAAAAATAGCCAGTTATTCTTTAACCATTAAATTAGTGAATCTAAATATTATAAAACTTATTACGAATACGATAAAAAATACAAGTACAAAATGTAATAACAGGTAAATCATAAAGTACCCGAATGATTTTTTAGGATCTATTTTTTTCCTGATAAATGTGTGAACACCGTAAGTTGTAATCGCTGCAATCAGAACCAGCGCCAGTATAATTATTTTTTGCAACCCAATGAATTTTATAGAAACAACAATACCAATTCACTCATTACTCACCATCCGCTACTACCTAATTCCCAACCATCTCCTTCGCATTCTCCAAAGCCGCTGCCGTAGGTTTTTCCCCACTGAGCATTTTAGCAATCGCAGTGATTCTTTCATCATTGTTCAGTAAGCGGATGGATGTTACGATCTTATCGCCACGGATCTCTTTATAAACAAAATAATGTGCCGATGCTTTGGCAGCAATTTGAGGTTGGTGTGTGATAGCGAGCAACTGGTGTGCCGCCGAAAGATCTTTCATAATGATTCCTACCTGCCTGGCCGCTTCCCCGCTGATACCTGTATCAATCTCATCAAATATCAATGTTGGCAATTCAAGTTTGCGTGCAACCAGTGATTTTATACTCAGCATCAGCCTGCTCAGTTCACCGCCACTGGCAACTTTACCGATTGGTTCAAAACGGTTACTCTTATTGGCGTCGAATAAAAATACAATATCATCTATTCCATGAACAGAAAGTGTTGTTACGTTTAACTGAACTTTCATGATGGCGTTGGGCATACCAACCTGTGCCAGTAAATTATTTACTTTATCAGCAAATAATTTCACCTGGGCCGACCGGTTTGATGATATTTTTTTTGCAGTAGCAAAACAATCGTCATACAATTTCTTTGTCTGAATTTCCAGTCTTTCTATCGATTCAGCAATATTTAATACGGCATCGAGTTTCATTTGCAACTGTTCCTGGATCGCTAACAATTGATTGGTGTCCTGCACGCCATGCTTCTTCAATAATTTATAACCGGTAGAAATGCGTTCATTGATGAGTTCAATGCGCTGCGGATCAAAATTTATTCCACCATCTATTCCTTCCAGTTCATCCGCAACATCTTTTATCTCTATCACTGCACTTGACAAACGCTGAACCAATGAGTCAATGGCAGAATGATATTCCTGCAACGATGCCAGTTTATTCTGCAAAGCTTTCAGTTGTTGCACCAATGGCTGATCAGCATCTTTCAATTCGTAGTAAATACTTCCTAACTGCTGTTTAATATTTTCTGAATTGCTTAATAACTTCAATTCTGCATCTAATACTTCCAGTTCATTTTCTTTCAACGACAAAATTTCCAATTCCTCAAAAAGAAATGTATTATAGGCAAGTTCCTTATTGGCATTGCTTTGCTGAACTTGTAAAGCCTCCAGCTCTTTTTTAAGAATACTGTAGGTTGTAAACTGTTCTTTTAATTTTTGAAGAAATTCTGCATTACCGGAAAATGCATCCAATACATCCCGCTGAAAATTTTCTGTACCCAGGTCTAATGTGTCAAACTGTTGATGAAGATCTACGAGTAATCCACTCAATGCTCTTAATTGAGAAAGATTTACCGGCGTGTCATTTATAAAACCACGTGATTTACCATTGGCAGTAATCTCCCTTCTGATTAGTATTTCACTTTCATTGTCAAGGTCATTGGCTGCAAAAAAATCTTTTACCTGCCGGCTTTGTTTTACCAGGAATGTACCTTCTACAATGCATTTTTTATTTTGCTGTTGTAAAACACTGCTATCCGCCCTTTCCCCCAATATCAGGCTCAGCGCTCCCATTAAGATACTTTTACCGGCGCCGGTTTCACCTGTGATAATATTCAGATTACCAGAAAAATTGATCTGCAGGTCATCAATAATGGCGTAATTCTGTATGTGTAGTTTTTGTAACATGGAATGGGAGGCAAATTAGGGAAAAAGAAGCTATTCGCTACAAGCTGTTAGCTGTTAGTGAAGAAAAATCAGTGTGGAAGTAGCTATTAGCTTTTAGCTGTCAGCCTTTAGCCGGATAAAAATATTTTTAGTTAAAACATATTACCTGTAAATAGAAAAACCCACTCTAAAAAGAATGGGCTTCCAAAATTTATAAAGACACTATTTAAACTACAGCTAATTATTTAACTTCTACAGAATCATTCAGGTCAGCATCAACCAGTATACGTCCGCAGTTCTCACAAACCATTACTTTTTTACGCAATTTTATTTCGCTCTGCTTTTGTGGAGGAATGGCATGGAAACATCCACCACAGCTATCTCTTTCCACAGGAACAACGGCCAGGCCATTGCGGTAATTCTTTCGGATACGATCATAGCTCATCAACAATCTTTCATCTACATGGCTTCTTGCTTCTGATGCGATCTTGTTATAATGCTTTTCTTCTTTTTCAGTTTCCTTGATAATCTTTTCCAGTTCACCTTTCTTTCCATTCAGGTTTGCTTCTTTAGTTGCAACTGCTTTCTTTGCAAATTCAAGTTGCTTTGCTTTTTCAGCTATCTCTTCAGTAGCATCCTTGATATGCTTTTCGCAAAGCTTTTCTTCAAGTTGCTGCATTTCAATTTCCTTATTGATGGCTTCAAACTCACGGTTGTTCTTTACATTCTCACTTTGCTTCTCATATTTTTTAATGAGTGCCTGCGCTTCTTTGATACCTTCTTTTTTCTGCTCAATGAATTCCTGTATACCATTGATCTCTTCTTCCACACGTGTCTGGCGTGCATGCAGCCCTTCGATCTCATCTTCAAGGTCCTTCACTTCCATTGGCAATTCACCTTTCAGGATCTGAACCTCATCCAGTTTGCTGTCAATTTTCTGTAAAGTAACCAGCGCAGATAATTTTTCTTCTACCGAAAACTCTTTTACTGAAGCCATAGTATTGTTTGTTTATTTTTTGTTTTACGGGATAACCAATCACTGAAAATACTTCACCGGATTGGTATTTACGCCCGTTTTCAGGACGGCAAAGTTAGGGAATTTTTCCCTCAAAATATCAAATAACAGGTCTATCGTGAACTGCTCGCTTTCATAGTGCCCGATATCTGCCAGCAATAACCTGCCCTCGGCATCGAAAAACTCATGGTATTTTATATCAGAACTGATGAAAACATCAGCCCCTGCTAATTTTGCGGCCCCCGTTAAAAAACTACCGGCTCCACCACAAAGCGCAATTTTTTTTACAGGCTTTCCCCTGAAAGCTGTATGACGTATAATAGAAAGTTTAAATGTTTTTTTAAGTTGTTCCAAAAAAATCGTTTCATCTACCTCATTTTCAAGTTCACCAAGCAGTCCGCCGCCTGTATGGCCATAGGGATTGTTCAACCTGTAAATATCAAAAGCAATTTCCTCATAAGGATGTGCATACTTCATCGCATCCAATACCTGTCTCTGCAACCAGGCCGGGAATATCACTTCAATCCTTGTTTCTGCTTCATAATGCCTTTCACCAACTACACCCACAAAAGGATTGGTATTTTCGCCAGCCTTAAAACTCCCTGTTCCTGCTATCGTAAAACTGCATTCGTTGTAGTTGCCAATATTTCCGGCGCCTGCTGCAAACAAGGCTTCCAGTAATTTCTGTTTATGATCTGACGGAACAAATACTGCCAGTTTTTGGAGTAGATTTTCTTTTGGCAACAATACCTGCCGGTTTACCAATCCGATCATATCTGCAATTTTCCCGTTAACCCCATGGATCACATTGTCAAGGTTTGTATGAATAGCATAAATAGCAATATCGTTTTTGATGGCTTTAATAATCGTTTGCTCCACATAGTTTTTACCGGTGATCTTTTTTAGTCCCTTAAAAATGATCGGGTGATGGGCCACAATAAGGTTTGCTTTCTTTTCGATGGCTTCATTAACAATATCTTCAGTTACATCTAAACTTACAACTATACCTGTGCACTCGCAGGAGTCATTGCCAGTGAGTAATCCGCTATTGTCATAAGGCTCCTGTAAAGAAGGCGCTGCAAGTTTTTCTAACAAACTTGTAATATCTTGAATCTTCATTTTTAAAATTTTGATTTGATGGCAACGAAAGAACTGTACGAAGCTTATAAAACAAAGATGCAAAAAATTGCTGACGTAAAATATGCTTCTGCTGTGTTGCAGTGGGACCAGGAAACATACTTACCCCCAAAAGGGAATGAACTGAGAGGGCGACAAATTGCCACACTCACCGAAATTACCCACGAACAATTCACCGATGAAAAGCTCGGACAACTATTGAATGAACTCTCTGCTGCCAATGACCTTTCGGCCAATGAACAAAGAAATGTTCAACTAACGCTTGAAGACTTTAACAGGAATAAAAAACTCCCTCCCGATTTTGTCAGGCGCATGAGTGAAGCCGTAAATAAAAGTTTTTATGCGTGGATACAGTCGAGAAAAGAAAATTCATTCAGTATTTTTCAACAGCCATTGGATGAAGTGATACAACTTAAGCAACAGGAAGCAGATATGCTGGGGTATGAACAGCATCCATACGATGCCCTGATGAATGATTACGACAAGGGACTGACAGTTCTTACCGTAGATAAATTATTTGATTCCCTGCGGCCACAGCTACACGCCCTATTGGAAAGTGTCAAAAATGGCCCAGTTATTGACAACAGCTTTTTGCATCAATATTTTGACAAAGACAAGCAATGGAAATTCGGTCTGGCATTGTTGAAAAACATGCATTTCGATTTTGATGCAGGCCGGCAGGATATCAGTGAACATCCATTCACTACCAACTTCAACAGCAATGATGTAAGGATTACGACCAGGATAGATGTAAATGATTTTGGCAACATGACCTGGAGTTGCCTGCATGAAGGCGGACATGCAATTTATGAACAGGCACTTCCTGCTGCAGAATACGGCTTGCCATTGAGTGAATATTGCAGCCTTAGTATTCACGAAAGCCAAAGCAGGCTTTGGGAGAATTGTGTTGGCCGTGGCAGGGAATATTGGGAGTATAATTTTCCGCTGCTGAGATCTTATTTCCCTGATCAATTCAATAATATTTCAACTGATCAATTTTATAAAGGCATTAATAAAGTTCAGCCCTCATTAATAAGAACTGAAGCCGATGAACTTACTTATCATTTTCATGTGATGATACGATATGAAATAGAAAAAATGCTTATTGACGGAACGATTAAAACAGCAGATATTCCTGCTTACTGGAATGAGCACTACCAAAAATACCTGGGAATATCTGTTCCCGACGACCGGCAGGGTTGCCTGCAGGATGTACACTGGAGCCATGGAAGCTTTGGTTATTTTGCTACATACAGCATAGGTAGTTTGTATGCAGCACAGCTTTTTGCTGCTATTTCAAAAACTAACCCGACATTGAAAAATGATATTATAAAAGGAAATAATATGACTGTTTTAGGTTGGCTTAGACAACATATTTACCGGTTTGGCCGTTACTATAGCTCTGAACAACTTTGCAACAATGCAACGGGGGAAAGTTTAAACAGCCAATATTTTATTGAATATGCTACCAAAAAATATTCCGATATTTATAAGAAATAAACTCAGGGATATGCCTGCTCAAGCATTTAGATCAAGATATTTTATTGCCCTTATAGTTGCCGTTTTATTGCTGGCCACAAACAGTTGTAAGAAAACAAAAGACAAGATTACGCAGGACATTTTACAACAATATTTTGATGAAAATATTTTGAACCGTGATTTCAAAGTAAAATTGGCCACTGATACAGCCAATGATATTACCACCAGATACGATGCTGAGGTATTCAGGTTATTAAAGAATACCAACTATGATGGCCCGATGACAGGAATAAAAAATGGTATTACCTACACGGGCACCTGGACCTGCAATGAAGACTTCAGTAAGCTCACCATAAGCATCACTTCGCCAACAGCACCCGCAGAATTCACATTTTTGAACCGGGCCTGGAAGTTTACCAAAAAAGCAGTGCCGGTAATGGAACTGGCTCCCTGGGGCACACTTGATCCCAAAGTGCTGCATATGGAAAGATTATAGCACTATTTTTCGCTCCAACGCAATATTTAACCTTTTCGTTAGTTATAAGAACGTCCAAGTACCCTAATGTTTTTATAATTGAAAAACAATCCTATGACTACCTTTACCCTGACAAGAACGGGAATTTTATTTGTCTTTTTGGCAATGATGGGCTTCACCGGTAAGGCCCAGCTTCATGCCGCATTTAATGCAACACCCACAGCTGGATGCTCGCCCCTGGTCGTAAATTTTATAGATCAATCTACCGGCAACCCTACCCAATGGAAATGGGATCTTGGCAACGGCATTATCTCCTATTTACAAAATCCTTCTACAACTTATTTTACCCCCGGACAATACGATATAAAGTTAGTTGTATACAACGCTTCGGGAGCGGATTCGATCACCAAAACACAGCATATCAACATTTATGCTTACCCGGTTGTACAGTTTACTGCTACACCGCTTTCTGGGTGCTTCCCTTTACCGGTTCATTTTACTGACCAGAGTACAACTTCAACCGGAACCATTACGCAATGGCAATGGGATTTTGGAGATGGAAACTTCGGTAATACGCAAAACCCTTCGCATACATATACAGCGGCTGGTAATTATAACGTGTCGCTGGTTGTAACCAATAACCATGGTTGCTCCAAAAGCCTTACAAAACTGCAATATGTTCAGATCGCCAACGGTGCTACTGCAGGATTCAGCAATACGGTTCCCAACAGTTGTACACCACCTGTAAATATCAATTTTCAAAATTTATCAACAGGTACAGGTGTTTTAACATATCAATGGAATTTCGGAGATGGGTTTACATCAAATCAACAGACGCCTTCACATACTTACACAACAGCTGGCAGTTATACAGTACAATTAATCGTTATTAACAGCACCGGTTGCAGAGATACGATCACCAGGCCCAATGCAGTTACCATAGGAAATACCCATACCAGTTTCACATCTCCTGATAGCACCTGCGTTGGAGCTGCAATAAACGTTACAAATACTTCGGCACCGGCACCGGCAAGTGTTTTATGGACCTTTGGTGATGCCACAACATCTACCTTAATCAGTGTTATAAAAACCTATACACTTCCTGGTGCTTACCAGATCAAACTGGTTAATAATTTTGGTGCCTGCAAGGATTCAGTAACCAGGAATATTGTTGTTTCTCCGCTTCCGACGGTTGCATTTTCTACCAGTGATACATTGTCGTGCAGTGCCCCTTTTACCGTTCATTTTACGAACAGCAGTACAGGAGGAACCACTTATCAATGGTTATTTGGTGATGGAGGAACTTCTACCCAGGCAAACCCTACACATACGTATATGCTACCAGGCATTTACAACGTACGCCTGGTGTGCACCAATAGTTTTGGATGCAGTAATAACATTATTAAACAGAATTACATTAAAATACAGTTACCAGAAGCAGTCATCAACAACCTGCCTCAGCGGGGTTGTGCACCATTCGACTGGACATTCACGAGTACGGTAAATTCCTCGGAACCTGTAACAGGCTATCATTGGGATTTTGGAGACGGTGGAAGTTCTACGCTTCCAAGCCCTATGCATACTTTTAGCCCCGGCACTTATACTATCACCCTTATTGTTACCACCGCAAGTGGCTGTACCGATACGGTTAGAGTTGGTAATGGAATAAGGGTTGGTGTAAAACCCGTTCCAAATTTCACTGCTACACCCAGAGATGTGTGTGCCCATATAGCTGTAAATTTCACCGATCTTTCTACAGGTAATGTTGACCAATGGCTTTGGGATTTTGGCGATGGCGGTACCTCTACTATGCAGAACCCCGTATATGTGTATGAAGACACAGGCTATTTCCCTGTTCAGCTGATCGTATGGAACAATGGCTGCCCGGACACGATCCGGTACAATAATTATATGCACATTAACCCACCGGTAGCGCAGTTTGCGGTAACGGCTAACTGCGATGAACCTTTCAAAAGAGTATTTACCGATCAATCCATTGGTGCAGATGAATGGAACTGGAATTTTGGAGATGGAAATACTTCCAATATCCCAAGCCCGGTACATACTTATGCGGCACCCGGAACGTATACTATTACTTTAATGGTCAGGAACTTTACAACAGGCTGTACCTACACCCGGACACGCAATACGAGGGTCATTTCGGAAACAGCAAACTTTACAGCTTCAGATACAACGATCTGCCGAACAACCAATGTTACTTTCACGCCGGTAGGAATAGATTCAGCCAATATCGCGACGTATAGCTGGAATTATGGCGACGGGAGCACGGGAACAGGGTACATGCCAAATCATACTTATACCGCAACAGGTTTATATGATGTAACAATGATCATTGTTGATAAAAATGGTTGCAGCGATACGCTAGTAAAACCTCATTATATAAGAGTTAATGGCCCACGTGCAGGATTCTCTGTATCTGCAAGTGCAGTCTGCCTGCTGAGTACGATCGTCTTTACCGATACATCTTCAACCGATGGTATCCATCCTATCACCCAATGGGTATGGAACTATGGTGATGGCATTATTCAAACATTAACAGCAGGGCCTTTTCAACATACTTATACTGCACCCGGCGTATATACTGTTACCCTTAAGGTTACAGATAACACTGGCTGTGTTGACAGCGTAGTAAGAACAAGTGTTGTTACGATATCAAGGCCGGTAGCAGGTTTTAATTCACCGGATACATTGTCGTGCCCAGGTAAGAATATTCAGTTTCTCAATAGCTCTACAGGTCCCGGGCTGATATACAATTGGTATTTCGGCGATGGTGGGTTTAGTATCAATGCCAATCCTACGCATGCTTATGCTGCAGATGGTATTTATTCTGTGAAACTGGTAATCTTTGATCAATACGGTTGCAGTGACTCTTTAACAAGAACGAACTATATAACAATCAAAACACCCATAGCAACATTTAATGTGAGTGATTCTGTAGGCACCTGTCCTCCATTGATCGTAACATTTACCAATACTTCCCAGTCCTTTACATCATTGAGTTGGGACTTTGGTGATGGCACTACAACGAGCAATCCAAACCCATCACATTTTTACAATGTACCAGGTATTTATTTTGCAACACTTACCATTACCGGTCCGGGAGGATGCACATCAACAAAACAACAGCGAATCACTGTCAGGGGACCTTATGGCTCTTTTACATACGGGCCACTAACCGGTTGTAAACCATTGGCAGTGAACTTTAATGCCACTACCCTTGACCGCGTGTCTTTTGTATGGGATTTTGCTGATGGTATTACCCTGGCAACAAATGATTCGGTTGTTTCACACACCTATAATATTATAGGCAACTATATTCCAAAAATGATATTGATAGATGCTGCTGGTTGTACGGTAGCCATTACTGGTCCCGACACCATCAAGATACATGGTATCCGGGCTGCTTTCAACTTTAATCCACCGGTGGTTTGCGATGCCGGTTCTGTTCAATTTACCAGTACATCATCCAGCAGTGATGGGGTTAGTACATATGCATGGGATTTTGGAGATGGATCTACATCAACCGCTGCAAGCCCGTTACATTTTTATGGCACACCAGGACTTTATTTCCCTTCATTAAAAGTAACATCCGGTTTTGGTTGTGTTGATTCCATGCACAGCAGCATACCCGTAAAGATCGTTGCGTCTCCACAGGCCCAACTGTCTCAAACTGCAAATGGCTGTACGCCTGTAACCGTAACTTTCAATGGTTCCATGGTTGTAGCTGATACTTCGGCATTAATGTGGCAGTGGAGTTTTGGTAACGGCAATACATCAGCAGTTATGAATCCGCCAGCACAAACTTATACTGTTGCAGGTACATACCCTGTGCAATTACTGGTAACTAACAGCACAGGTTGTGTTGATACTGTTCTTACCAACGTACAATCTTTTGCGATACCAAACGTAAATGCAGGTGCCGATACGCTTATTTGTAAGGGAACCGGCAGAACAATTACTGCAACTGGTGCAGCAACGTATACATGGACGCCTTCAACTGGATTAAGTTGTACCAATTGCGCAAGCCCGGTTGCAATGCCGGATTCAGCGATAACTTACACGGTAACGGGTACCAGTTCGCAGGGATGTGTTAATTCAGATGCCATAAGGGTGACAGTAAAATATCCATTTATAATGACAAATAGCCGTGGAGATAGTTTGTGTAAGGGCAGTTCACTAAACCTCTTTGCTTCCGGCGCATTTACGTATAGCTGGAGCCCTTCAACAGGACTTAACAGTGCAACCAGTGCAACACCAACTGCCACTCCATTAACGAGCACCACCTACCAGGTAATTGGTACTGATGATAAGCGTTGTTTCAGTGATACAGCACTTGTGCCTATAACAGTCTTTAATATTCCAACTGTTGAAGCAGGTGCTGATAAAACGATCAATGTTGGACAAACGATCGATCTTATTCCTGTTATATCTTCCGATGTGTCAGATGTACTTTGGTCTCCGACAGGAAGTATATTCAGAAGCAGTTATCCTTCTATAACCGTGAAGCCAAGGGAAACAACTACCTATACCGTAGCTGTAAAAAATACAGGTGGATGTACAGCGCGGGACAATGTAACGGTATACGTTATATGCAATGGAGCAAATGTATTTGTTCCGAATACCTTCTCGCCCAATGGCGATGGGGCTAATGATGTTTTCTATCCAAGAGGTACCGGTCTGTTCAGTATAAAAAGCGCAAGGGTATTTAACCGTTGGGGAGAAGTTGTATATGAAAAGGCAGAGTTCAGGGCCAATGATGCATCAGCAGGATGGGATGGTACCTACAAAGGAAAGAAGCTGAATACAGACGTTTATATTTATGTGATAGAGATATTGTGCGATAACAATACCACATTGGTGTATAAAGGGAATATAGCGTTGATAAATTAATTTTCGAATAAAAAAAATACATATTAACAGCATTTAAATATCCAATTTAATCACAGAAAAACAACTTTCAGTAATACTAAAAAAGCCATTCCGGGCGTTAATAGATAGCACTGAATTCAAAACACCTCTATCCTCTAACCATGAAAAAAACTATACGCCATACCCTGGTAGTATTGACGCTTATGCTGTCGATAAAAGCTACTTCCCAGGATATACATTTCTCGCAATTTTTTGAAACGCCGCTATTACGCAATCCTGCCTTGGCCGGGCTTTTCTCTGGTGATGTAAGGATACAGGCTGTATATCGATCACAATGGAATTCAGTAACAGATGCATATAAAACGGGATCCTTGAATGGTGAAGTAAAATTAGCTGTTGGCAATGCAGATGATTTCCTTACGATCGGCGGACAAATATTATACGACAAAGCAGGAAGTATAGCCATGAGTTCCACACATATTTTACCAGCCATTAATTATCACAAGTCGATGAGTGCCGACAGGAACAGTTACCTCTCATTGGGTGTTATGGGAGGATGGGTACAAAGAAGCGTAGACAGGAGCAAGATCACCACCAACAGTCAATTTGATGGAACTGGTTACAATGGCTCTTTATCAAATGGCGAAAATTTTGCAAAATCATTTTACTCATATTTTGATGGAAGTGTGGGAATGAGTTTCAACACGCAACTGGGAGAAAATATAGACAACAATATTTTTCTTGGAGTTGCTTATCATCATTTCAACAGACCTGCTAAATTAACTTTTTACAGCGACAACAAATATGAAATGATGGCTAAGTGGGTAGGTTCTGCAGGAATAAGAATGAGTATGACCGACAATTCTTATTTCACAGTAGAAGCCGACTACAGTAAGCAAGGTGTTTACAGCGAAACAATGGCGGGACTATTATACAGCTGTAAACTGGGTGATGCCGAAAATTCAAAATACAGCATCCACGGCGGAGCATACCTGCGTTGGAAAGACGCTTTAATACCGGTTGTAAAACTAGAGTTTAAACCTCTTGCCGTTGCCGTTAGTTATGATGCCAATATATCACAACTAAAACCTGCCAGTACTGGCCACGGTGGTTTTGAAGTATCATTAACTTATCAAAAATTCAGAGACCGGTACAACAGTAGCAAAGAAGCTATACGTTGTCCGAGGTTTTAAAATCGCTCACAATCTGTAGTTCAAAAGTTCTGTGCTGACTAACAACTGAAGATTTTTGTTTTTATGGATTGTTTGGATAACGGTGGCCCTGCTGCAAAGCGGGGCCTTCCCGTGTAATGGAAAGAATGATCCTCTAAACATTTGTGTAAACCATTTGGCTCCAGGATTGTTATCAACTTCCTGGAACAATTATTTTCATCAAAAAAATAAAAAAAATGGCAATTGAAATTGGACAAAAAGCACCGGATTTTTCGCTTTATGATTCAGCAAAGGACAAACTAACCTTAAGCAGTTTTGCAGGAAATAAAAACGTACTGCTACTGTTTTTCCCTCAGGCATTTACCGGTGTTTGTACTAAAGAGCTTTGTGCGGTGAGGGATGATATTGGCAAATATGACAATGACAATGTACAGGTTTGCGGCATATCAGTGGATTCTGTATTTACATTGGCTAAATTCAAGGAGGAACAGCAGTACAATTATCCTTTATTGAGCGATTTCAATAAGGATGTTTCCCGTTTATACCAGGTTTTATATGAATCGTTTACTGATATGGACATGAAGGGTGTAAGTAAGAGATCTGCTTTCATCATTGATAAAAAGGGTATTGTACAATATGCAGAAGTATTGGAAAATGCAGGGCAAGTGCCTGATTTTAAGGCAATTGATGAAAAATTGACCAGTTTAGCTTAATTATATCCGATTATTCCTGTTTTAACAAAGAACAGGAATAATTTTTTTAATATTGGTTTTAAATAAGTTCGTTTTAATACTAAGAATTCAAAATATTTATACTATTTTTACTTAATTGAAGAAATATATTTACATATTAACTTTACTTATTGGAATAAGCTTAACATCATTTGGCCAGGCTAAAACAGATGCGGAACCTGCATCTCAGTCTAAAATGATCAAGTTTTACCCCAACCCTGCCACTTCTGTGATCAATTTTGATTACCAGAAAGGGTTTGATAAAACCTATTCCCTCCAGATCTTCAACTTCATGGGGAAAAAAGTATATGAATTAAAGACCGTCAATTCACGCATGAACATAAACCTCGATGATTTTTATCGTGGTATCTATATTTTCCAGCTCAGGGATAAGAACGGAAACATCGTTGAGTCCGGTAAGTTCCAGGTTAATAAATAGCCTCCCCACTTTTCATAGTTATTATATTAATGTCAATTTGGCTGTAAATATGCATTGGCAGAATGTTTGACTGTTGTACCTTTGCAAACATTTTAAAGATATAAGACTATATGGAAGATAATAACATACCTATCACTGACAACACAACCATGGATATTAACGCCGATTCAGATGTTCCGGGTAACATGCATCTTAGCAACCCTGACGCAGAAATAGAAGCTGAAACAGAAAAACTTGCCACCGAATTAAAGGAACAAAAAGACAAGTACCTCCGTCTTTCTGCTGAATTTGATAATTACAAGCGCAGAACTGCCAAGGAAAGAAATGAATTGATGCAAACTGCCGGCAAAGAAGTGATCAGTTCATTATTGGAAGTAGTTGATGACAGTGAGCGTGCAGAAAAACAATTAAAAGAAAGCGACGATGTGAATCTTATAAAAGAAGGTAACATACTCGTATTTAATAAATTCAAAAATATTCTGCTTCAGAAAGGATTAAAACCCATGAAAAGTATTGGGGAAGAGTTTGATGCTGAAAAGCATGAGGCCATTACCGAAATTGAAGCTGGCAATAAACTTAAAGGCAAAGTTGTGGATGAAGTGGAGAAGGGATATTACCTCAATGATAAGATCATTCGCTTTGCAAAAGTTGTTGTTGGAAAATAAAATAAACAGTTCAATAACCGTTAGCTGCAAGCCGGTTGTTGTTGATAAAAATTGTTTGCGGCAAATCGCTCATATCAATGTCAAATAAACGAGATTTTTACGAAATATTAGGAGTGTCTAAAGCTGCTTCGCAGGAAGAGATCAAAAAAGCGTACAGGAAAACCGCTATGCAGTTTCACCCCGACAGGAACCCGGGAGATAAGGCAGCGGAAGATAAATTCAAAGAAGCTGCGGAAGCTTATGAGATATTGAATGATGCTGATAAGAAAGCGCAGTACGATCGATTTGGCCACAGCGCTTTCAGTTCAGGACGTGGTGGAGGTGGCGGATACAGCGGGGGAATGAACATGGATGATATTTTCAGCCAGTTCGGCGACATATTCGGCGATGAAGGTTTTGGAAGTTTCTTTGGCGGTAATGGAAGAAGAAGTTCGGGTGGCCATCACCGTGGTACCAGAGGAACTAACCTTCGTGTAAAACTTAAAATGAATTTTGAGGAAATCGCCAAAGGTGCAAACAAGACCATCAAAGTAAAAAAACATGTGAAATGCAGTACCTGCCAGGGAAGCGGTGCTAAAGACAAGAACAGTGTTCAAACCTGCGGCACCTGCCAGGGAAGCGGACAGGTAAGAAGGGTACAAAATACTTTTCTGGGCCAGATGCAAACAGTTACCACCTGTCCTACCTGTAATGGCGAAGGCACAAGCATTACAGCAAAATGCGGTAGCTGTAAAGGTGAAGGAAGGGTTTACGGCGAAGAAACAGTAACCATCGATATTCCGGCAGGTGTACAGGAAGGTATGCAGCTAAGCATCAGCGGAAAAGGAAATGCAGGTGAACGTGGAGGCAGCCCCGGAGATCTTATTGTATTGATAGAAGAAGAACAACATCAACAATTACAACGCGACGGGCTGAATGTTGCCTTTGAATTATATATCTCTTTCCCAGATGCAGTTTTTGGTTCACAGGTTGAAGTACCAACGATAGATGGCAGGGCCAAAATAAAGATCCCGCCAGGCACTCAAAGCGGTAAGATATTCCGGTTGAAAGGAAAAGGGTTTCCTCATGTAAATAGTTATGAAAAAGGTGACCAGTTGATACATGTAAATGTATGGACACCACAACATGTTAACAGCGAAGAAAAAGCCATGCTTGAAAAAATGCAGGAATCTGAGAACTTCGAGCCTAAACCAGAAAAAAATGAAAAATCATTCTTTGATAAAGTAAGGGAGATGTTCAGTTAAATGACTTGGACACCATGCTCAAAACTCATTTTACAATAGGTGAAACTTAAATAGTTTCGCCTGTTTTTTTAGTATGAGAGCAGATCAACAGAAAAATGGAAAAATATTTCTTTTGGTTATTGCCTTACTGGGCTGGTTTGCATTAACCGCACAGTTGTTCATAAACATCAGCAGCAGGATCAATCCATTCCCCGAAACGCTGATCAGGTATTTTAGTTATTTCACCATTAATACAAATTTGATTGTTACATCGTGCAGCAGTTTCCTGTTACTCGCTCCCAATTCCCGGCCGGGAAGATTTTTTTCAAAGCAGCCCGTGAAGGCTGCTATTACGATCTATATCATCATCGTAGCTATTGTTTACAATATCCTGCTAAGGCAGATATGGAACCCAGAAGGGCTGCAGCTAGCAGTTGATGAACTGCTTCACCTCGTAATACCAATACTATTTCTATTATACTGGTTGTTCTATTCGTTCAAAAATGAATTAAAATGGAAGCATGCACTTAAATGGATGTTATATCCGCTCATTTATGGTATAATCTTATTATGTCGTGGATATCTTTCCGGCTTTTATCCTTATCCGTTTATAGATATGAATGTACTTGGCATTAATAAAACCCTGCTGAATGTGGCTGGTTTTGTATTTGTCTTTTTATTCGCCGGCATTATCATTATTGGCGTCAGCAAAGGGCTAAGCAAAAAAGAATTTACTTAAACAATCTTCTTTTTTTTCTTCTTCTTTTTAATATCATATATCTCCGAGGCCTTATCAACAAGCTTTAAGAATTCCTGTTGCAGGTAATCGTTCTTCGCTGCTACAGGCAGGGCTGCAGCTTTAATAAAATCCCAGTTAATGTTATTGTTGATATATTGCGACTGCTTTAATTTTAAGCCGAACATTGTAACTGCCGCTGCGAACCTGAGTTCATGATCAATGGTATCAATTGGAAGAAAATTATTCTTTACTTTATAAACAGTATTGATATGCGATGTATCGTTACACATACTATATCTTAAAGAAAGAGAAGCGATATCATCACCCACTGAAGTATTTCCTGTGAGTAAATTTTGTTGTGTAGGAATGATCTCAAAAACGGCAAGGGTGCTGTTGCCACTGCCTATTTCTCCCCCTTCCAAATCGCTGGTACTGTCTGTTACGGCTTCCTTCCTGTTATCAAAACCGATGAGCCTGTATTGCTTAACCATAGAAGGATTAAAATTCACATTCATAAATACATCATCGGCCACTGCATAAAAAGTTTGCGTAAGTTCTTTCACCAGCACTTTTTCTGCTTCTTTTATATCATCCAGATAAGCATAATTGCCATTACCTTTTTTTGCAAGCGTTTGTAATTTTGAATCTTTAAAATTCCCCATGCCCACACCCAGACAGGTTAAATAAATGCCCGTCTGCCGTTGTTTGGTGATCAGTTCATCCAAGGCCTTCTCAGAATTTTCACCAACATTAAAATCGCCGTCTGTAGCAAGTATAACCCTATTATTTCCACCTTTTATAAAAGTACTTTCAGCAAGTTTATAAGCAGCACGGATGGCTGATTCACCGGGCGTATCTCCTGCTGCCGTAAGTGATTCTATTGATTCCAGTATTTTGACTTTGTCGGCACCGGATGTTGGTTGCAACCAGATGCCAACCGTACCGCCATACATAACAATGGAGACCGTATCTTTCTCACGAAGGTTCTTTACAAACATCTGGAAAGCGGCTTTCAGCAGCGGCAACCTGTTTGGCATATCCATACTTCCTGAAACATCGATCAAAAAAACAAAATTACATGGAGCTACTTTTTCGAGGTTAAGTTTCTTTGCACTTATATTCAGGAAGAGCAATTGCTTTTGAATATCCCACGGACAGGAAGTAAGCTGTGAGCCCATTCTGAAGATCGCTCCTTGTTCCGGCTCGTGATAATAAAGATTAAAATAATTGATCATCTCCTCTGTTCGCACAGCATCAGGAGGAACAGCACTTTCTGAATTCAGAAAGCGCCGCACATTACTGTAAGAGGCTTTGTTTACGTTCAATGAAAACCCTGTATTAGGATAATTAGATGCGTTGACATAATTATTTTCTACCAACTGGAAATAAGTTTCATTGTCGGTAAAAAAATTGTACCGGGATGTCTGCCGCAGATCTTTTGTAATGGAGATTAATTTGGGTTTATTCTTACTTGCGCTGCTTTCAGATATCTTCAACACGATGTTCTGCCACTGATCGGAGCGAACCCGAATGATCTTTGTTTCATAACCATCCAATGTGATGGTAAGGGAATCATAGGCACCTGTAACATTGATGCCAAATCCGCCGTAAGTGCCAGCATAATAAATGGCCTTGGCTGAATGTAAAAAGATCCTCGCATTCTGAAGCCCCTGGTTTTTTTCATCCTTTATTTCACCGCGGAGATAGTACTGGCAAAATGCATGATCTGCAAATGCCATTAGGAAGAAGTATATAAGAAGTTTTTTCAAGAAATAACAGTGGATTAGTATTCGTTATTTTCTATCTGGTAAAAGTATCCGTAAACCGATGTACCTTATTCTTCGCCAATCAGCTGGTATATTTCTTTCAGGTTACGACCCAATCCGTCAAAATCAAGTCCGTAACCCAACAGGAATTTATTTGGAACACTAAATCCAAGATAGTCAATTGTTAGCGGATGAACCAATGCATCCGGTTTGTGCAGAAGCGCAGCGATCTTCAATGAAGCCGGTTGCTGATCTACCAGCTGCGGCATGAATTCGCTGAGCGTTTTACCTGTGTCTACGATATCTTCTATGATCACTACATGCCTGTCCTTCAACGATTCGTCCAAACCAATAGAAGTGATCACATGGCCGCTGCTGCGGGTGCCTTTATAAGAAGCCAGTTTGATAAAACAAATTTCCGCATCAATGCCAAGTTCTTTGAAAAGGTCGGAAGCAAACATGAATGAACCATTCAATATTGCAATGAACAACGGACGTTTACCCGCGTAATCTCTATTAATTTCTGAAGCCAGTCTTTTGATCTGTTTGTCGATCTCTTCTACGGTTAAATATGGTTGAAATTTTTTGCCATTCACCTGTATAACAGACATGTTTTTTTATTTAAATATTATCAATTGCTGGCCTACCCGGAGGTCTTCGGCAGTTAGATTATTCAATTCTTTTATCTCCGATACAGAAACATTATATTTTTTTGAGATCGCATAAAGCCCTTCTTTTGGTTGTACTTCATGCGTTTTAATATATACAGGAATAATATCTCCGGCTGCTTTATCCGATACAGGCCTTAACCTGATCTTAGTTCCCTTTTTGATAACCGAGTTCTCATCAATATTATTGAATTGTAAAAGAGATTCCAATTGTATCGCATTTATTTGTGCAATGCTATACAATGTTTCTTCTTGTTCAGCAACATAAAAATCACGGTTGCCGATCTTTAATTTTTTTTCAAGGAAGATCCATTGTTCTTCTTTCAACAGGCCATCTGTTTTGAGGTCATTGAATTCCATCAATTTTGCCAGAGAAATATCGAACTGTGTGGCAATAGCCAGCAGCGATGCACCCTGTGGAACAAATACAGCTTTCAAACCATTGAACAGTGTTTTGCCGGACTTAATAGATGCAGCATTTTGTGTAGTATTCATTTCGGTGTACACAACGGGTTTGTGTATGGTAGTACTATCTGTAACTTTCACTACAGTAGCCACATCAAAAACCGGTTTGCTTTCGCCATCCATGGCCTGGTCGTATTGCTGTAAATTATTGTCTTCGATATTCCTGATAAGGATCACAGGATATTTCGGATTCGTTGCATAACCTGCTTTCTTTAAACCGTAGGCCCAGCCTTTATAATCGGCTGGATCCAATTCAAACAAAGATGCATACCTGCTGCTGCCGCGTAAAAAATCACTGTGATCACGGTAGCTATCTTCCGGTGATTCATATTTCCTGAAACATTCACCCTGCTCATCATCATCGTGAAAAACGCTGGCGCCAGTCCACGTATTTTTGCATTTGATACCAAAATGATTATTTGAACGCTTAACCAGGTCGCTGTTGCCGCTCTCCGTTTCCAGCAATCCTTGTGCAAGTGTAATGGAAGCAGGAATACCAACACGCTTCATTTCGCTGATGGCAATATCCTTATAAGTATTTATATATTGCTGCACGCTGATATTTTGTGCAGCAATCATTTTAGATCCGGTTAAACATAAAATAGCAAACACTATTTGCTTCATACCATTCATAATTTTCTGATCAACATTAATCCGTCTCTCACGGTAAGTATTATTTGTTCTACCCTGGCATCAGCCGCTACATGCTTATTGAAAGCGTCGATTGCCCTGGCATTTTTCCCTTTCAATTCATCTTCCAATACCTGACCGTGAAACAAAACATTGTCGGCCAATATCCAGCCTCCTTTGTTTAAAGAAGGCAAAGTTAATTCGTAATAGTCAATATAACTCACCTTATCAGCATCTATGAAGATAAGATCCCATGTTTCAGCAAGCTTCGGAATAATATCAAGCGCATTTCCTATATGCAATTTAATTTTCCCTTCAGCACCAGCTTCGTAAAAATAAGCAGTTGCAGTTGCAGCGTCTTCCTCTCTTAATTCTATCGTATGCAACAGGCCGCCGTCCTGCAGGCCCATTGATAAACATAACGCGCTAAAGCCGGTAAAAGTGCCTATTTCCAACACTTTTTTGGGCTTTAACATCCTGCTTAACATCTCCAGGAATTTACCCTGCACATGGCCGCTGTGCATCTGTGCATGTTCATGCATGGCCAATGTGTTTTTTTCATTCTTAAATAAAATATTATCCAGCGGGGATGTATATTCTTTTGAATAGTTCTCTGCTTTTTGATTTACCAGTTCCATGAAAGCTTATTGTGCAATAGATTTTTTTGAAATTATTAACAGGCCGAGAAAAGTTAATGCGCCGTTTACAATGAGTAATTCCGATCCGATCTTGAAATCACCCAGCAACTCAGCCTGGAACTTATCAAGAAAAAAACAGATCAGGGGTGCCATGATACAAACCACCGGAACCAATTTATCCTTCACCTGCCTTTTTGAAATTATGCCGAACGTAAATAAGCCCAGCAAAGGGCCATATGTATAAGCTGCTACTTTTAATATTACACCGATCATGCTTGGGCTGTTGATCTGGTAGAATACCATTACAAAGATCAGGAAAACAAACGCTACGGTAAGATGAACACGTTGGCGGATCTTCTTTTTCTTTTCTTCTGACCATTCCGGTTTCCGTTGCATACCAAGAATATCAATACAAAAAGAAGAAGTAAGTGCTGTAATCGCTCCATCGGCGCTGGGAAACAATGCCGATATCAGCGCTATAATAAAGATCACCGAAACAACCGACGGCATGTGATTCAACGCCAGGTTGGGAAATAGCTTATCTCCCGAGGCTGCCACACCTTGTTGTGCGGCATAAAGATGAAGCAGTCCACCAAGGAAAAGGAATAGCAATATCACGAATACCATGATCACGGAAAGTGTGATGATATTTTTTTGAGAATCCTGTAAGCGTTTTACAGAAATTGTTTTCTGCATCATTTCCTGGTCCATGCCGGTCATGGTAATTGTAATAAATGCACCGGCAAGAATCTGTTTTAAAAAAAACAATTTGCTTTCCGGATCTGTAAAAAATATTTTAGAATAGCCTTTATCGCCAAGCGTTGAAACTGCTGTTCCAAAGCTCATATCCATAGCATGTAAAATATAAACCACACAAACAACAAGCCCTGTAAGCATAAAAGTTGTTTGGAGGGTATCGGTGAATACAATTGTTTTAACACCCCCTTCATACGTGTACACCAATATCATGATCAGAATGATAAGTGTTGTTAGCCAAAATGGAACACCAAAATCAGACAAGATAGAATCCTGCAGGATCTTTACAACCAGGTATAAACGTGCTGTGGCGCCCAACACACGGGAGAGAATAAAAAATGACGCACCCGTTTTATATGACGTTATGCCAAGCCTTGAACTTAAATAATTATAGATCGATGTAAGATTCAGGCGGTAATACAATGGCAGTAATACATATGCAATAACTATATAGCCAATCAAATATCCCAACGTAATCTGGAAGTAAGCAAAAGAATCAGTACCAACACCCCCGGGAACGCTCACAAAAGTTACGCCCGACAAGGAAGTGCCGATCATCCCAAATGCCACCAGGATCCAGTTTGAATTGCGGTTACCAATAAAAAACGAATCATTGTTGGAGTTACGGCTTGTATACCAGGCAACAGCAAGTAATAAAAGAAAATATCCGATTACGAATGATAGCAGCACATATGGTGACATAGCATTTGTTTTTACGTTGTTCCTGGAATATAAATCTTATCAAAGCTTACGTTACCAGAACCTACATAATGCAAAAATAAGATTGAAAATATAAAAAATCTTTGTGTCTTTGCTCATAAATTATTTATAAAGCAGATGTCAATACATTCTATCGCCATTTTTTGCGGAAGCAAGAGCGGCAACAATCCATTATTTGAAGCTCATACAAAAGAACTGGGCCATTTACTCGCAGCGAAAGGTATCACGCTTATTTATGGCGGCGGTAACAAAGGATTGATGGCTACTGTTGCAAATGCAATGCTGGAGAAGAATGGCAAAGTGATTGGTATCATACCAAAGATCCTTACAGAGTGGGAGCACCAACACGATGGACTAACTGAATTACTGGTGGTAGAAACCATGCATGTGCGGAAGCAACTACTGTATGAAAAATGTGATGCTGCCATTGTACTACCAGGTGGTTATGGCACATTGGATGAAGTATTTGAAATGCTCACCTGGAACCAACTAAACATTCACGATAAAAAAATATTCTTTTTGAACTCAGGCAATTTTTATGATCACCTCGTTGCCCATATTATGTTGATGCAGGACGAAGGTTTTTTATATGATCATCCTGAAACAAAATTGACTGTGCTTAAAGAACCGTCGGAAATACTCAGCTATTTGTAATGTATTTATTGCCACTGACCCACTGATTGATCATTGCCACGAATGCACAAATGAATGCAGCTAATCATTGACAATTTTTTTTTCTAACAAGCATAATTATTAAAAGAAGAATTCACACAAATTTTATCCGGAACACGCTCTTTCCTCCGGAGCGGGATGGGTGAGGTAAATTACCTTCTTCCACGCCGCTGGAACAATGGTACCTGCAGCCCTGCTTTTAGAATTGGTAAAATATTCACATCACCATTTCCCGCCCGCTGAACATAAGGCGAATACCGGTTCTTCAATACATCTACAGATAAAGAAACGTAATAAAAAAGGTCTCCTACTCCCTGGCGCCCGCTGCAATAACCCGCTCCCAGCAATAAACTGGTAGCATCAAACCTTGCTTTTTCACTCGGCGCACTGTTACCGTATATATATTTTTGAGTAATAAAATTCTGTTCGCCCTGGGCCTGTACAAATAGAAATTTCAAGGGATAAAATCTTGCAAAAGCAATAGGCCCGATATCTGTCTGGTGAATTTTATTTCCTGTTGCATATTCGTTACCATATGCATCAACATAAGCTTCTCTTTGGGAGATATAGGTGAAATTTATTCCGATACCGATGTCAAACCATTTATTGATGCTATAACCAATTACCGGACTTGCGCCTGCTCCAAAATTATAATTTGAAAATGACAATTGAATTCCACCACCAACAAAAAGATGATCTAATCCTCCACTGGACGTTTCTTTTTCCTCCTGTCGCTGTTGGCTGGGCCGGTCGGGTACGGTTTTCATTTCCTGCTCCTGAGCCGTTGCCTGGAGTGTAAACAAAGCCAGCAACATCATTGCAATGATATTTTTCATCTTATAGTTTTTTTGAGTTAAGCGTCAAAAATTTTACCGCTGTTGAGAATATTGTTTGGATCAAATGCTTTTTTTATACCTCTCATCAACTGTATATCGGTTTGTTGAAAAACCACGTCCATGTATTCTTTTTGTATCAACCCGATACCATGTTCTCCACTGATCGTTCCTCCCAATGATTTCACCAATTGAAACAATGCTTTTAATGCAGGGATAACATCGGGGTTATTAAGACTATAAATACTTCCTTCTTTTTTGATGCGGATATGCAGGTTTCCATCGCCGGCATGCCCGTAACATACAGCATGGAAATCATATTTCAATCCGAGTTCTTTTACGCCTTTGATCAGCGCCGGTAATTCCGCTCTTGGAACAACCGTATCTTCTTCAATTGTATAGCCGGCCAGCTTTACCGCTTCTGCTGTACGCCTGCGCAGTTTCCACAATTCTGCCTTTTGCTGGGCATCATCTGCAAAGAATATTTCACCACAATCAAAGTCGATTAGTAAGGCTGATATAGCTTCCATTTCACTCATCAAGGTGTCCAGGTGATTGCCATCTACTTCAATGATCAGGTGTGCAGCAATATCATCGGTTACAGGAACGGCTGTGCTGTCTACAAAGCGACTAACAATTTTCAATGCATCTATCTCAACCAATTCCAAAGCGCTAGGTGTAAATCCTGCTCTGAAAATAGCGCTGACTGCAGCGCCTGCTTTTTCGAGGTCAGAAAAAGGAACCAGCATCAACAGGTCGAATTTTGGATGCGGTAACAATTTCAATACAATTTTGGTAACAAGGCCAAGGGTTCCCTCGCTGCCAACCATTAATTGTGTGAGGTTGTAACCCGTAGAATTCTTAAGTACATTGGCGCCGGTCCACATAATATTACCATTTGGCAATACCACTTGCAGGTTTAAAACATAATCTTTAACAACACCATATTTCACTGCCTTAGGCCCACCGCTATTCTCTGCAATATTGCCACCAATAAAACAACTTCCCCTGCTACTTGGATCGGGCGGATAAAAAAGCCCTTTCTCTTTGACGGCATTTTGCAATACTTCGGTGATAACACCGGGCTCTGTAGTAACCTGCAGGTTGCGTTCATCTATTTCGATGATCGTATTCATTCTTTCGAAAGATATGAGAACACCGCCGAGCTGTGGCAATGCACCACCGCTTAATCCTGTACCAGCACCCCTGGGTGTTACAGGTATCAGGTTTGTATTGCAAATCTTCATCAGCAAACTAATTTCTTCAGCGGTGCGTGGCTTGATAACAATGTCGGGTAAAAAATGAAGGTTCTCTGTTTCATCGTGTGCATAATGATCAAGGCTTTCTTCATCAGTGAACACATAACTGTCGCCCACAATTTTTTTGAATTCAGCAAGATGTACCAGGAAATTATTTTTTTCAACTGCAGATACCGGCATGTATATTTCTTTGTGCAAATTTCGTAAAAAGATATTTAAAAGAATAAAGTTTACACTTTGTGAGTTTAGTGTAAAGTTTTATGAGTTAAGCTTTACTTAAAAGTTAATCTTTAAAACTTAGGACAAAGTGACTGCCTGTCTGCATTATCAGGATAAAAACCATTCTTAATGAGGTTGAACTCGCTGGCGCCCCTGTAACTATTGAATTTATTCAAGGAAGAAGTTGTTACATCATAGCTGAACGTGAAACGGATATTCTTCACTTCCAATCCAACCATCGGAATAACGGCATCATTGTAACGGTAATAAATTCCGGCTATTAACTGGGTTTCGCCATACTCCGATAAATTATAATTGGCATTCAACCCACCCATAAGATCGATCGATTTTGCCTGCGTTGTAAAATAAATATTCGGATTGATGATCACCCGTGGATTCACTTTTAAAATTGCGTTCACAAAGCCAATATGCCTTAACGGAATGATAGCATCAGCAGAATTATCGGCAAAAAAACTCTCTTTGGGCCTGTTAACATGATGAAGTGAATAGCCGGCATTGATATAAATATTCTCTGTAGGGAAATAAGCATAGTTCATTCCTACCTGCATATCAAAATAACTTACACTGGTATTTACAAATGAGACTGATGTTGGCCTTGTATTGTCGAAAAATTTACCATCGAACTGGTCGGGGAATTTCAGATTCGTAGGGTCGATCCTTTTATTTGCCCATCCCAGGTTAAAACCTGCACTTAACAAACTACTGTTGCCAAGCATCTGGTGATAAGCAACCGAACCGTATATTTTTGTTGAACGCAAACTTCCACTTCCCGCCTGGTCGCCTAACAGCACAGCGCCAACGCCAAGCCATCCATTTTCCAACCTGTCGCGGAAAAGTTGTGCATCACCAAATATACTCACGGTTTTATAAGGAACCGACATGATGGTACTCCATTGATTTCGGTAATGTACCCCCAGCCTGTAATCTGCATCAGGAATAAACCCTGTATTGGCCGGATTTGTTGTTAGCGGTGAATTGAAGAACTGTGAGAAATGCAGGTCCTGTGCCCCTGCTCCTCTAAATTGTAAGAACAGTGCCGCAAAGCATACTATGATCTTATTTCTACTCATCTATTTCAATAAAGTTATGTCGCCTGTTTTTCTTATTTTTTTACCGTCGCTGAATTCTACATCCAGCGTATAGGCATATACGTCCATGGGTTGTAGTTTACCTTTAAATGTTCCATCCCAGCCTTGCTTCCTGTTAGCAGACTGGAATATGAGCTGCCCCCACCTGTTGTAAATTTTCCAATCCATCTTTTCTATACCAAAACCTTTTACAGATACAAATGCATTTTCACCAAAACGGCCCGGCGTAAATGCATTGGGCACATCCAATAGCGGAAGTATGATCACATCAACCGGTAACCTGAAAGTGTCGGTACAATTTGCCGCATTGTAAGCGATCAGCTCTGCTGTATACCTGCCGGTGGCATTGTATAAATGTTCGGGGTTCCTGTCGGTAGAACTTTCTCCATCACCAAAGTTCCAAAGGAAACGTATCGCATCTGGTGAAGACAGGTTGGTAAACTGCACCGGCGTATTCTCCTGCGGCGGGTTCGGCGCCCAGCTAAAGAATGCGGTTGGTTTTGCAACAACTGTTATCGTAAAATATGCAGATGTATCGATCTTGTTACAGGTGTTTGTATCAATAGCAATCAATCTTACTTTATAAACACCGGGCAATGCATACAAATGGGTTGGACTTACCTGCGTTGATGTTGTATTGTCGCCAAACTCCCATTTAAAATCTGTTCCTGCAAGGGACTGGTTGTCGAAGAAAGCATTGTAAGGTGCACAACCGATCGCAGGGGTATTGAAAATAGCTTTTACAGTTGGACTTAGCCTGATCGTTTTTTTAATTGAATCGGGCGAATTACAAAAGGTTGTATCCAGAATAAAAAGTTGAACATCATAAACGCCGGCTCCTGCATAAACGTGTACCCGTGGCGGTGTTAACCCGGAAGTATCACGAGGTGATCCATCGCCGTAATCCCAGTAAAAACTCTTTGGACCAAAACTTCCAAATGTTGGTGAAGAAGTGTTGGTGAATTGCATGGTGAGGCTTTGGCAGGGTAATAATTTCTGTGCAATAAAATCCAGATTTGCTTTGTTATTACCCGCCTTGATGTATTTATAAGCAGTATCCCTGATATTACAGGTGCTGCTGTCTTCTGCGATCAACATTACCCTGTAAAAACCCGGGACTGTATATGTATGCGAAACGTTGAAATTAGTTGTAACAACCACCGGTGGCCCATCACCAAAATCCCAATAGAATTTCTTACCTTTTTGTAAAGTGTCTTTGAAATCAACCGTAAGGGGAACACATCCTGATGTATCATTTATCACAGTGTTAATAGCAGCCTGCAAACCGGCGCCAACACCTGCAAAATTCATTTCAATTTTTACAGCCGCCTCATTGCAGTTACCACTTCCATTATTGGGCGACCAGGAACCGGGTGTCGTAGGAAACCTTGTTCCACCTCCACAATTGGCGCACATGGCCTGGTATATTACGCCGTTCTCATCAAATCTGCTGGTACCACCATCCACATGATCACCTACTCCCTGAAACTGTCCGAAATGCGATCCAAACAACTGGCTTTGAGCGTCCTTTTTCATGACAAAAAAATAAAAGTCTGCCCCATCTGCATTCGGCAATGCAGGTGTAGATACCAGCGGATTTACTTCCGGCAGATTAGCCGTATTACCTGTTGTATAGCCTTGCTGAACATTGATACCACCGCCCCAACCTGAAACATATACGTTCTGACAACGGTCTACAAGGAAAGCGATTGGAGAAATATTAGGAACACCCGACACCGTTCCAAAAACGGTAGAATAAACAAAGCCTGACAGATCAGGTTTTAATTTAGCGATGAATTGTTTGCTTCCCGGTTGACTGAAAGTTGCATTAAGCACAGGCCAGCTGCCTGTTGTAGTACCCATCACATAGGGGAATCCCTGCTTATCGAATTTCAGTCCGTACAACATATCTATACCCGTTGTGCCGAGGTAGGTTGTTTTCACAATACCTGAGCCATTGGCCCTGATCTCCGTAACGAAACCATCTGTTAAGCCACCCTGGAAGGTACTGTTGATAGTTCCGGTTTTATCACCCGGCAGATCAGCACTGGTAGTTGAACCGCCAATGTATATATTATTGTTGGTGGGATTTATGCTTGCAACGAAACACGCATCATCACCGGCTCCGCCAAAATAGGAAGCAAATAAAAGTGAAGAAAGGTTTGGGTTGAATTTCAGGATAACACCATCTTGTCTGCCGCCTGCAAAAGAAGATTGAATAGGGGTACCCGGCGTTACCGGAAAATTGCCCGATTGGGAAGAAGATGCAAGAATGATATTATTAGCGCCATCGAGGATCACTTCGCTTCGGGCATCATCACCATAATTTCTGCGGATGGCATCCGCACCACCGGGGCTGCGGTATTTAGGACGGATGTTCACACCATCATCGGCAGAGCCGCCAATCTTCACTGAACCTAGCAACGCACTGCCTGTTGCATTGAATTTCGTTATCACAATATCAAAGCCGCCACCGCTGCCGATCTGCGGAACGGTAACCGGGTAATTATTTGAGAATGAGCGACCGGCCACGACAAGATTTCCCTGCGCATCCACGATCATACTGTGCGGCTGTTCATTGCCGCTACCGCCGAGGTAAGTAGCATATAAACGATTGCTGCCGTTGGCTGAGAACTTAAAGATGGCAATATCATAACCGGGAAATTCATCTTCTGCCACACCACCATTGAATACTGTACTGAATGCACCGGCAGATACAGGGTAGCCGGAACCAAACACAATACCGCCAGCGAAGAAACTGCCATCAGGACCCGGTGTTGCCGTGTAGCCCCAGTTATCTGCTGAACTGCCTGTGAAAGTGGAAAAGATAATGGAAGGATCTATAATAAGTGTTGCAGCAGGATCGTAATTCTTTACCTGGAATGTAACCACATTATTCCGCACAACATATTTACACTCAACTTCCTCCTTTTTAGTTGTACCCGATTGGTAGCTGTAAGGATATAATTCGGTGACTGTACCAACAGAAGTAACAATATTAAGTTGCTTGTCTTTTACAAAAACTTCAGAAGGCCCATCATATTGCATGGCAATCGCAGAAACATTTCCGCCGGGATGAACGATGAAATCATACTTCAATTTATCTGCACTACTATAATAACGTATATCTATATTAGGGTAAACATTCTTGTAAGTGATCGCCTGGAAGATCCGGCAGTTGCCTGCCCATGCCGAGCGGTCGTTGCCGATGAAATAATTATTGTAGGAAGGCTGTGGTTTATCCGGTACCGACTGCACATGTGCCGCTGCGCCCAGGAATTTTACTTTATAAGCAAATGAATGAAAATTGATGGGTTGAGAAAAATTTTCTTTAGTAGCATTGTGGCCGTGGGCGATTTCTGAAAGTTTCTGAACATCTTTGGGGTCATTGAGCAAAACGGTGAAGCCCTTGTTTTCAATAAAAAATGCACCGGTATTAAAATCTCCCTTAAACTCTACGTTGTTATTCCACTGGCCTTTATTCTCCACAAATTCCATCTGAGCTTTCAGGTTCCTGGACAACAAAAAGCAAGCAGCAAACAACAATAAGTAAGTTGATATCTTTCCCTGTCTTGTCAAGCTATTATTTTTATACAATTTAACTATTATAAACGTAAATTTTGTTGATTAGTTTCCCGGGTACGTAGCTTTATTTTGGCTTTAACATATATTAATATCTAATGGATTGTTTTGCCGGCAATACAAGAATTTTTAATAGCGCAGCCCGCTTATATCTATGCGATCTTACTCCACAATGTTTTGCCCTTTTGCAGCTGCAGAAAGGTTTTCAATGGCAGGTTTTCTGCTGTATTCAATTCGGGATCGGCTTTAATGATGTTTTCTACAGCAACCCTGGCGGCTTCCAGCATCGATCTGTCATTAACAATATTTGCCAGCTTAAAGTTTAATGCACCGCTTTGCCGGGTGCCTTCCATTTCGCCGGGGCCACGGATCTCCAGGTCTTTTTCGGCGATCCTGAAACCATCGTTCGTTCCCACCATGATCTTTAAACGTTCCCGGGCATCATTTGATAATTTTTGTCCGCTAAGCAATACACAAAAACTTTGTTCAGCTCCCCTTCCTACCCTTCCTCTTAGTTGGTGTAGTTGAGATAACCCAAATTTCTCCGCACTTTCAATGACCATTACCGAGGCATTTGGAACATTTACGCCTACTTCTATTACGGTCGTTCCTACCAATATTTGAGTGTCCCCGCTAACAAAACGCTGCATATTGGTTTCTTTCTGTGCGGCCTCCTGTTTTCCGTGCACCATGCTTATCCAGTATTTTGGTTCCGGAAAAAAAGATTTCACTTCTTCAAAACCTTTCATCAGGTTCTCATAATCCAGTTTACTGCTTTCTTCTATTAATGGATAAATAACATATGCCTGTCTGCCTAAACCAACCTGTTCTTTTATAAAATCCATCACCTGTGGCCTTGCCGTTTCATTGCGGTGTACTGTAGTTATTGGTTTCCTGCCCGGTGGCAATTCATCGATCACACTGTAATCAAGATCGCCATAGGCCGTAAGGGCAAGCGTGCGTGGAATCGGCGTTGCAGTCATAACCAGTATATGCGGCGGAATGATATTTTTCTTCCAGAGCTTTGCTCTCTGTGCAACACCGAATTTATGTTGTTCATCCACTATTGCAAACCCAAGATTATTAAATACCACCTTGTCTTCGATGATGGCATGTGTGCCAATGAGAATAGTCAAAGAACCATCCTCACAGCTTTTCAATACCTGCTTTCTTTGCTTCGTTTTGGTAGAACCTGTAAGCAGGCTCACGGTAACCGGTAGGTCTTTTAATAATTCGCTTATACCGTTGAAATGTTGCTGGGCAAGAATCTCTGTCGGCGCCATCAGTACACTTTGAAAACCATTATCGGCGGCAATGAGCATACTCAACAATGCCACCATTGTTTTGCCACTGCCAACATCTCCCTGTAAGAGCCGGTTCATCTGGTGGCCGCTGCCCGTATCTTTTCTTATTTCCTTCAGGACATTTTTTTGTGCGCCGGTAAGTTGAAAAGGCAGGTACTTGTCATAAAAATCGTTGAACAACGAACCCACTTTTGCAAATACCTGCCCCTTGCTGAAACGTTGCCTTTGCAGTTTTACCAACTGTATACTCAATTGTGCCAAAAAGAATTCTTCGAACTTTAAACGCCGCAGTGCGTGTTGGTAATGCTGAATGGTTGCCGGGAAATGAATATGCTTAAACGCATCGTAGCGTTTGATCAGTTTATATTGTTTCACCACATCCTCCGGGAGGTTTTCCGGGAGATCTTTTTCAGAAAGTTTTTGAAACAGTTCCAGGGTAAACTTTCCGATAGACCTGCCGGTTAATCCCCTGGCTTTTAATTTTTCCGTAGAAGGATAAATGGGTTCGAGGTAATTTTTGCCGGATGCCTTTTCCGGGGTGTAATGCTCTATTTCGGGATGTGCGATCTGTGGTTTGTTGATGAAAAATCCGAGTTTGCCAAAGACAAGGTATTGCTGGCCGACGACCAATATTTTTTCCACCCAACTAATACCCTGAAACCAAACCAGTTCAATAATACCTGTATCATCTTTTAGTTGTGCTATTAAACGCCGGCTTCTTTTCTCACCCATCATTTCTATACTTAACAATGTACCGGCAACCTGTGCGTATTCGATGCTATGATACAGTGTACCAATCTTATCAACTTTTGTTTTATCAATATGCCGGAATGGATAGAATTCAAGCAGGTCTTTAAAACTGAAAATATTGAGTTCTTTGCGGAGCATATCGCCGCGGATGGCCGTAATACCTGTCAGGTATTCAACCGGTGATGATAATATATTTGCCGTTGCACTAATAGTCCTTAGTTTATACAAATATATTTCAGCTATCGGACAATAGTTAACGGTTCGATGCTTAAAGCAAAAATGATTCTTAAGTGGAAATGAAAATTATTTCGGCCTTTTGCCAGCACCACCGCCATTTTGAAAACGTTTGGGTTTAAAACTTCCTTTCGGGTTGTTGAAACGGGCTACCGCAGGGTTATATTCCGGCACTTCACCAAATTCGGGTGGCACTGTTGCTTTTGGTACAGGCTTTCCCAATAATTTTTCGATGGCCATGAATTTGCGCTGTTCCTTAATGCTTACCAAAGTATAAGCAGTGCCATCAGCAGCAGCCCTGGCTGTACGTCCGATGCGGTGAACATAATCCTCGCCGTCATGCGGAACATCAAAATTTATAACAAGTTCAATATTATCTATATCGATACCCCTGCTCAATATATCTGTAGCCACGAGTATGGGTAAACGGCCGCTTTTAAATTGTATCAATACATCTTCACGCTTGTCCTGATCAAGGTCGCTGTGGATCTCATCAGCATTAAGCTTATTGCGTTTCAGGTCACGGGTGAGTTGTTTCACACTCAATTTACTACTGCAGAAGATAAGCACTGTTTTAAAACTGCTTTGCTTCAACAGGTGAAGGATCAGGGGTATCTTTTGCGCATCATATACCATGAATGCCTCCTGGATAATCTTTTCCGGAGGCTTGCTGATGGATATGTTTACTTCTTTGGGATTGTGCAATATCCTTCTTGCCATCTCCCTGATCTTATGCGGCATGGTAGCAGAGAAAAGCAGGTTTTGGCGTTGGGCAGGCAGGTGATTTATGATGAACATAATATCGTCGTAAAACCCCATATCAAGCATCCTGTCGGCTTCATCGAGCACCAAATATTTCAAGCCGGTAAATTTTACATAACCCATTTTAATATGGGCCATCATTTTACCGGGCGTGCAAACAACTATATCGGCACCCATACTTAATGCCTTTTTTTCCTGTACAAACGCATTGCCATCGCCACCGCCATAAACAGCAATAGAGCTGATATTGGTGAAATAGGAAAGGCCTTCCAGGTGCTGTGCAATTTGTATGGCAAGTTCACGGGTTGGCACGATCACGAGTGCATTGATGGTATGTTCATCGTGTTTGGAAGTAATGATCTTATGTATCAGGGGTAATAAGAAAGCGGCTGTTTTACCCGTTCCTGTCTGCGCAGAAGCAATAATATCCTTACCTTCTAATATATATGGAATTACCTGTTCTTGTACCGGTGTTGCGTCTTCGTAGCCGGAAGCATCAATGCCTTCCATGAGCCGGCTGTCAAATCCAAATGTTGAAAAATTCAAAAAAATAGTTTTATTTCTGTGAAGATAACGTATTTGTGGCGGATCTAACCCTGCAGGCGTCTTTAGCAGCGATAGTGCCTGTTTAAACCGTAGAAAATATTATTATTTACACAAACTGTTGTAAGGGGTTTGCAGCCGCCGGCAGGGTTTTGCTTAACTTGCACACAAACGATGTACATGGTAAAGGTTGGGGAATATAATTTATTGAAAGTATTACGTACGGTTGATTTCGGAATGTACTTAGACGACGGAAATGAAGGTATTTTATTACCCAAACGTTTTGTACCAAAAGGCGTTAAAGAGGGAGATGAATTAAAAGTTTTCGTTTATCACGATGGTGAAGACAGGATCATTGCCACCACACAGGAACCAAAGGGTGTACTGGGCGACATTGTAAAACTTCGCACGATCAGCGTTACACCGCAGGGTGCCTTTTTAGATTGGGGGTTGATGAAGGATATTTTCGTTCCAAAATCCAAGCAACAGACTACCATGATACCTAACGGGGAATACCTCGTGAAAATTTATTTAGATGAACAAACAGGACGTATAGCCGCTACAGAAAAACTAGAGCCTTTCCTAAGCAATGAAGAACTTACCGTAAAAGAACTGGAAGTTGTTGACCTTGTTGTTTACCGCCGTACCGATATCGGCTATGTTGTTATCATCAATAATAAGCATACCGGCGTATTGCATTTTAATGAGATATACCGGAACATCACTGCAGGTGATAAATTCACCGGCTTTATTAAAAAAATATATCCTGATAACAAGATCGATGTTTCGGCCGGGAAGCCCGGTTATGGCCGTGTGGAAGACGAAGGAGAAAAAATATTGCGCCTGTTAAAAGAAAACGATGGATATCTGCCCTATTATGACAAAAGTGATCCTGAAGAGATCTATAGTTTTTTCGGCATGAGTAAGAAAACTTTTAAAATGACGATCGGGAATTTGTATAAGCAGCGGATCATTAGCTTTGAGAAAACAGGAATAAAGTTGATCTAACGCCTGAATGGTACCGTTATGAGTTTATGATTTCGGGCTGAAGATTTATTAATTGTCCATTATAAATTATTCATTAATACGATTTCAGTATGAAGGCCGGCAACAGATACTTTGGCCAGCTATTTGCAATTTAAGTTTCAACCCAACGATCACCGATGGCTCAATTTTCATCTGCCACTAATTTCTTCATCCGACAGTTTAAGAAACTTAGTCTAGAAATAATATTACTACTACTGCTTTTTATTGCCTGCTGCTGGGGCCTGCTCCTGGTTGCAGATATGATCTTCGAAGACAGGAATCTGCAATTTGACGAACATATTTTTGCATCCATCGCACCCCATATCAATGAAAGCAATACGAAGATCATCAGTTTCATTACTTTCTTTGGTTCACAGAATTTTTTATTACCAGCTTACCTGGTATTAATAAGCATTTTTCTTTTCTATTTAAAAAAGCGCAGGGATTCATTCATGATCGTTGCAGTTTCTATAACAAGTACCGCAGTGCTGTTTTTATTAAAATCTTTATTGCAAAGACAGCGACCGCTGGTTCCGCTTATCAGCAGGGCACATGGATATAGTTTTCCCAGCGGCCATACATTCAGCAGTATCGTATTCTGTGGTATACTCGCATACATTGTATATAAATCGGTTCAAAATAGTTTATTGAAATGGACATTGATCATATCCTTATTTAGTTTTGCCTTTTTAATAGGCTTCAGCCGTGTGTATTTAAAACTACATTATGCCAGTGATGTGATTGCAGGATGGTGCCTCGGTATCATCTGGCTCATACTTGCGAAGTGGATATTAAATAAGATGGAACAAACCAAAGGCTTACCAGGGTTGCTTTATCAGCCCGATCGATCTTGAATGTATTACTGCCGCGGCACTATGGGTGAAATAGCAATAAGGCACCCCGGCCTTTTCAACAAGTTTTAATTTTTCGGCTACAGCAGGCTTTTTTATTTTCCCTACATGCCGTATATATATGCAATGTATTTGCCTGTTAAAATGCTCAACTACGGAGGCATAAATAAAGGGATCTTCCTGCGAATCGTCACCCAACAAAATAAACCGGTGTTCGGGATAAGCTTCCAGTATCCTGGCAATACGCATGAATTTTGTTTTGTGGTTGTTCTGCCCTGTTTTAAAAACCTGGCTGAATAATTTTAACTGGTTCAATAAGTATACACCATCCGGTAATTTATTCTGAAAAGAAAATTCCTTTATATAATCGTACAGGTTCCACTCGCTGCTCGAAACATAAAAAAAAGGATTGGTTGTCTTTTCAGCAGCGCCTGCTGCAGCCAACAACTGGTAATGATTTACCACACCGTCAAAAGGATCCCTGCTATGCGCATTTTCGGTAAGCAATACATAAAGACGTTTGCGCATATTGGATGAATAAGAGATCAGGAATGTATCATCAATATCTGAAATAAATGCAAACTGGTTGTAATGCGGGATAATGATCTTTGCGTTGCCTGATGTAATCATTGATCCTGAAGGATCAACTAAAAAAACTTCTACCCTATGATCTCCGGCCGGTAAGGATCTTCCAGGCTGCCATTCAAATTTAAAGAAACCGTCTTTTTCAGTATGCGTGGTAAACGTTTGTTCTTCCCATTTAAATTGTATGATGGCTCCTTTCATGGGCCTCACTATAAACAACCTGAGCAGGGAAAGTGCATTGCGTAAAAAATGATCGCGGTATTTTTTTCTTGGCAGCGGCCCCAGCGAAAGCGCATGCCCATAAAGGAAACAATGTGTTTTGTTTCCATAACCGGTATAGAGTTTGATAACCGGCTTATCCGTGAGCCGCATTGCTATTAAAAATCTTCTCTTTAACCCTGAAAGAAAAGAAGTTTTTTTTTGGCCCCTTGTTAGCGCTACATTCATATCTTCTAAATTAACAAAATGAACGCCAATAGTGAGCCAAAGTTATTTTTTGTGATAAATCCCGGAGCGGGAGCAGACGATAATGCCTGGCAGGATATTATCAGCGCATATTTTGCCGGCAGAACGCCGATACCGGTTTTTCATTTACTGGATAAAAAGCCGAATCTCGAAAAATTAAAAAAAAATATTGCAGAGGCTAAGCCCGACCGTATTATTGCCGTAGGCGGAGATGGAACGGTAACAATGGTTGCCAAACTGATCGCCGGCACTAAAACAGCCCTGGGAATTTTGCCAGCCGGTTCTGCGAATGGAATGGCGAAGGAATTGAACATACCTTTTGAACCTACAGCAGCATTAAAAGTGATTGAAACGGGTGAAATAAAAAGCTGCGACATGATTGGCATCAATGGAAATGAAAGTTGCCTGCACCTGTCGGATATCGGCTTAAATGCACAACTGATAAAACATTTTGACGAGGGAAAAATAAGAGGTAAACTTGGATATGCAAGAGTTGTTATAAAAACCTTGTTGCGGAAAAGAAAAATGCAGGTTTGCATACAGGGGAAAAGTACAGAAATAAAAACAGAAGCGCTGATGATTGTATTGGCCAATGCGAGCAAATATGGCACAGGCGCTGTCATAAACCCCGATGGAAAGCTGGATGATGGCCTGTTTGAAATTGTGGTCGTTAAAAAACTAAGCGTGCGTTATCTCCTGAAAGTACTCTTTAATATCCGTCATTCAGATCCCAAAGACCTGGAAATATTTCATGCTAAAACAGCACAGATCGATACAATGAAAAGTATGCATTTCCAGATCGATGGCGAATACAAAGGAAAGTTAAAGCATATCAATGCCAAGATATTGCCCGGGCATATCAATCTTATACTTCCGGCTACCGGAAAACATGATTAATTATTAGAAGGTTTTGAACATTTTTGCCATGAGTTTTTTATCATGGCCATAAATATCATCTGCAAAATGTAATGCACCACTTTCATCAACCCAGGCAGTGTAATAAGTAATAAGTACCGGCACAGGATCTTTCACTTTCACATACCTTTCATTACCACCGTTCATCGCTTCGCTGATCTTCTCAGGTGTCCATTCGCTGTTATCTTTCAAAATATAATTGGCCATCTTTTCGGGATCACTTAATCGTATGCAACCATGGCTGAAGGCACGTTTATCCTTTTCAAACAAGGTTTTTGCAGGCGTATCATGAAAATAAATATTGAAACTGTTGGGGAATAAAAATTTCACTTTGCCCAATGAATTATCACCCCCCGGCAATTGTCTGATTACCGGAATACCTCCATTATTGCCGGTGATCTCCATATGATGCGATGCCAGGTAATGCCGGTTTCGTTTCATAGCAGGCATGACCTCTTTCTTCACAATACTGGATGGTAAATTCCAGTATGGACTAAACACAACCTGGTTAAGGTTACCGGTAAACATCATGGTATTGTGCCCTTCCTTTCCTACAACTACATTCATATCAAAGACTTTTTTCGCCCCGTCTTTTACATGTAAAATAAATTCAGGAATATTCACAATGATCATTTGCCCTTTCGGTTCGTTGATCATCCATTGCATACGGCCCATATTCAGCAATATTTGTTCGATGCGTGTAATAACAGGAACATTCAGATCTTTTATTTGTCCATCGGTAAGCACACCTGTTGCCGTATAACCAAACCTTGATTGAAAATGTTTGATACCAGCTTCCAATGCATCATTGAATAACGCCGTAGTATCTGTATCCATGTCGCCAGTTACATGCAACCTCTTTTTCAATTCAATTACTGAAGCCGATGAAATTCCTTTTTTAAATTGTTTCGAGGCTACTGTCAGCTGCGGCCAGCCGCCCTGTTTAGCGACTGCATAATACTTTTCCAGTTGCTCTTTTAGTGCTTTGTACGCCGGATTGATATCTGAATAATATTTATTGTCTTTGTGCTTCTTTGAAAGCAATGAGTCTGCAAGTTTCATTGGATCTTCTTTTTTCATCGGAATGAACTTTTCCATTTCCTTTCGTTTTACATAGCCTTCTTCAATGTTATTCAACGTATATAAAATAAAATGTGCTGTTAGTTGGAGCTCAGTAGTTAAAATTTTCTTATCATTATTGGAAACTTCAAAACTGTCTTCCTCTTCGGTATAGTTGTTCATGGCTGTCTGCAACAGCCTATCCTTTAGTGTAGAATCTTTTCCATAAGTTGTCTGATAATTGTGCATATTCCAGAATCCCCGGGCCTGTTCTGTAAGGCCATCATTGGTAAACCACGCAAACTGGTAATTGCGGGCATTGTAAAAACTGGTCATACGTTGAGCAATGGTATCATCGAGTTTACTATCTGCAATAAATTTCACCAGCACCACGCTATCGAAAAAAATAGCATTGTAAGCATTTGACGCATTTATAGTAATATCTCTTTTGGATATTTTAAGCGGTTCGTCTTTCTTTTCCGACGTTGGGCCATTGCTGTTACAGGAGATAAAACATATAAAAAGTATCCCGGCGGTTACAAAGGTCTTGTTCATACCCAGCATATACAAATGCCATGCCCCTGATGAACGCAATATTTTGTAACCCCAAACAGGGATACTGTGGAAATTAATGATCAATCATTCAACAGCCAGGCATTTTTTTTTGGGTTCAGATTTATTGAGTTTCTTGTAAAAAAAATATACCTGCAATAAATTACTTAGGAAAGCCTTCCCTGAAGTTGTTTTTAAAATCATATCCGGAAGAACATTGCCGTAATAAAAATGATATTCATAGATAATATTATAAATGCAAAGCTGTTCAAAAGCAACGCTGTAGTTGAATATGTTTCGAACTTATGACTATTGTCAGTTCGCGGCTTGATGATTGTCATAGAATTGTCAGTCACGTAAGAATAAATTGCATAATTATTTTAAAATCAACTTCTTCAAATATTATCAAACTAAAACTGGATTTTATGAAACTCTTTAAAACAAAATATACCTGGATAGCTGCAACCTTCATATTAGCAATTGGTTACGTTGTTAGTTGTACAAAAGACAACCAGGTATTGGATACACCCCAAATAAACAATTCAACTGACCTGGTTTCTATAAAAACTGCAACTGCTCCGACAATTGATGGAACCGTAGATGCAGGGTGGGAGAATGCTGCCAAATTATATATTGAACCAACGGTACCCGACCCGGGAAATGCGTTGTTTGCAGGTTATATAGGTACAACCTACCCTGCTACCATACGTTCGATGTATGACGATCAATACATTTATTTTCTGGCAGAATGGAGTGATCCCAGTAATAACCCCGTTCAACCATGGTATTTCAATCCAACTACCAAACGCTGGGCACAACGTGCGAATGCACGGCAGTTTGATCCAAGTGGCGTATTGCTGAAAGAAGGAATGGGTCAGGATCAATTGGCTATGTTATGGAACATCGACAACTCCACCTCTAAATTTGCAGCTCAAACCTGCTATGCCAGTTGTCATCTATTTACACCATACAGGAATTACCTAGGTCAAATGGTTGCAAACGCAAGTGGTAACCATTACACCAATGCAGCGAATGAAAAGATTGATATGTGGTGGTGCCATTTAAACAAGGACCTTATTACGGGTCAAATGGATGACCAATATCAGGATTGGGCCGGTGGTCCTGCGGTGCATGATACTGTTGGCGGATCTGGAAACGGACGCCATGCAGATGATCTTATACCTACAAGTCCATTCTCAACTACTTATATAAACACCAATACAAATCCAAGTAATGGCCCGTTCAATAACTCACAAAGCCTGAAATTAGATGGAACAGGCGCTACCGTTAGTGTTCCAAAATGGATCATGCCAAATGGTACAAATAAATTATACTATCTGGCAACAGACACCCTTCCCGGCGGTACTGCCTTTAGGGTAACAGGAATCAGCAGCACAGGCATTCTTACCTATAATGGAGGAACAGTAGATCCAAATGGCAATGCCGATTACCTTGACAATCCAGGCACAGATCCTTTTGTGGGTGCCAAATGTTTTCCATCATTTATTTCTGCCCCATATACCGGAGGACGTAGTGATATTACAGCTTCTGGTGTTTATACAGGGTCTGGTTGGATTCTCGAATACAAACGCTTGTTAAAAACGGGAGATATGCTGAAGCAGGATATAGATTTTTCAAGTCTGGAAGATTATCCATTTGGAGTTGCCATATTTAACAGCTCAAACTACCAGCATGGCATCAATCCAAACCTGGTATTAAAATTCCAAAAATAACAGGTTAATGTGTTCACTTCATTCATTTCAAACACAAATAACATGTCACATACAAAAACAATAATTGCAGGGCTGATAGTTTGTGGAACCGTGCTTTTCCTGGCAAGTTGTTACAAAGACAAAACGGTTTTGGTAGACAATACAGAAGAATTCACAGCCAAGGTAAGTTTTGTCAATAACCTTGTTCCGATTTTTAACCAGAGTTGCAATATGGTTGGCTGTCATAGCAGCGGCGGACAAGTGCCCGACCTGACCATTAATAATGCCTACAGGTCGATAAAAGAACAAGACCTTATTGATGTAACTGATCCAAAAAACAGTGAGATCATGGGATGGTTGACCGGTACAATTAAACCGGCTATGCCATTGGGCGGACAGACAAACCCATCTAACATAAACGCGATCATGCTTGCATGGATCAAACAAGGTGCAAAAAACAACTAAAACTAAAGCATTATGAAAAATTATAAAAAATACCTGTTGATTCCGTTGGTAACGACATTGTTACTAATGTTCACCATAGGTAATTCATTTGCGCAGGATTCAACAACAGCGCCTGCGCCTAAAAAAATTAAACCTGTAAAAAACACTTTCGGAAGTGCATGGCTGATGGATAATCAAACAGTAATGGTTCCCATAAAAGGAACCCTTGAATTTGATATACAGCACCGTTTCGGCACAGTGAACAATGCACAAAAAGACCTGTTCGGTATTTTTGCCCCATCCAATATCAGGCTTGGGATCAGCTACTCGCCTCTAAGCAAATTATATGTGGGCGTTGGCTTAACAAAGGAAAGAATGCAGATAGACCTGAATGCCAAATATGCCCTGTTGCAGCAAACACCCGGTAAAATGCCCATCAGCGTTACTTTATTTGCAAATGTTGTGATGGATCCGAGAAATAAAAGCAATTTCAGAAATGATGTAGACCGCTTCTCTTATTTCAGCCAGTTGATCATTGCAAGGAAAATAACAGAGCGGATATCTGTACAGGTAGCGCCGGATTTTTCCTGGTTCAACAACGTGGAAGCGTATGTGGATAGCAAAGGAGTGATCCAAAAGAAAATGAACAACGGGCATTTCGCCATATCCATGATGGGCAGGTATAAGTTTACTCAAAAATCGGCCTTCGTAATTGGCTACGATCAGCCGCTTACGCAGCATCCAACCAATAACCCACATCCGAATATTTGTTTTGGTTTTGAAACTACAACCAGTTCACATGCATTTCAGGTATTTGCGGGTAATTACGCAGGTATTGTTCCACAGAGCAACAATGTATATAACCAAAACGATTACACTAAAAGTCAGTACGTGATCGGTTTTAATATCACCAGGTTGTGGAATTTTTAAACTAACTTGAGAGCCATATCATTTTTTAATAATTAAAACAACATAAAATGAAAATAAAGTCAGCCATAGCAATACTTTTCGCAGGGTTTATTGCAACCAGCTTTACGTTAAGACTGAGTGACCAGAAACCATGGCCTGTTCCGGATGCAGCTAAAAATAAAAAGAATACTGTTGCTAACAATGCAGAATCAGTGGCGGCAGGAAAAGTGCTTTGGAATACCCATTGCAAATCATGCCATGGTGGTAAAGGCCTGGGTGACGGAACCAAAGCGGCTCAGTTGAAAACCGAGCCGGGAGATTTTTCAAAAGCAACTTTCCAGTCACAAACAGACGGATCGATCTTTTATAAATTATCTGAAGGCCGCGATGATATGCCTGCTTTTAAAAAGAAAATAGCAGATGAAGACGACAGGTGGAGCCTGGTTAATTTCATCAGGTCTTTAAAAAAATAAGTATGCTATATTAAAAGAACGGCTCTCCAAATGAGCCGTTCTTTTTAATTTTAATCCATGGGCAACGACCTGCTAACTTATATTCAGCGAATGGAATTGATGGCTTTTTTCGCGGGCTTTCCGCTTATATATGCCATTGTATACGCCATTGCCGGTGTAAAGCACAAAATAGCAGGTTCATTTTCAAACCGGCTCACAAGTTCATTGTCGTTTGCATATGCCCTTACCGGAACACTGTTCCTGGGCCTTTTATTGAAGGATCTTTATCCTGACTATTCAGCGAAAAATATTGCCTTTCAATTTCAAACACCCTATCTCATACTTTGGGGAATATCTTCCGTTTTATGCTGGATTCCCTTCTTTCATAAAAAGAAATTGGGCTGCTTGCTACATAGCCTGGTATTTTTTTTCCTGCTCCTAAAGGATCTTTTCATGAGTTTCAATGGATCAATCGATAAGGATATGATTCAAAACGATATGAAGCTATATACAACAAGTCTGTTCATAAATACCGGCACATTTCTATTCATTTTAATATTCAGGTTGATGATTCCCAGGCTAAAAACTAAAGAAAAATCTGCTGGTCATCGGCTCTGAAAAACATCCTTCATTTCTTTCCCGGTTTCTGTAATTGTGATTTAAGTCATATCGACCATTGAATATGGTCATAAAACTTCTGTTTATCCAAGCATAGATTTGCTTATTAATTAACAATTATTTACAAAAAAACTTTTTTATGAAACTTCTTAATAATAAGATTCTGTTGGTGCTGCTTCTCCTCTTAAGTGCCTATGGCTATATTGCCAGCTGTACGCACAAGAATGAATCATTGCTTCCTGATCCTGCTTCAACCAATGTTGTAATTGTTCGTGGAAACAATGTTCATTTACCAGGTAATATGGTGGCAGGTGATACCAGCCAATGGAAATTAGACAAAGTGCATTCCAGTACTTTATGGTCAACCAGCTATGTTGCTGCAGCAGGATTACTTACCGGTCGATTTAACCAATTTGGTATGCACAATGTGGTGGATGCTGAAATGCTGAATTACACTGCCACCGGCCAACCATTAAAAGATACTTCCTGGGCATTTTATGAAAGTGATCCAACCAAAACCTACTTCAACGGCTATGTGCAGATTAATACTTCCAATACGGGTGAGCCGGGCAGAGATGCAGGATGTAATGTTTCCGGTATGGGTACCACTGCAATTGTAGCAGGAACGCAAAACCTTACGGTTACCAATCTTGCCAAAATAAAAACCACTCACGTTGAATACGATCCATTGACAACAGATTACCTGGTTACATTCAATCTTACCTGGCAGGGTAAATTAACTGCTCCCCTTACACAATCGATCGTTGGTAAATTAAAATACATATCAAAGGCAACTGTAAATGCAGGTACCGCTTCTGCTTATAATGTATTTGGTTTGCAATTAAGCTTCCAGTTCGATTGCAGGGACTATGGTATCACCAGCACCAGTATCGGAGATAAAATTGACATTCAGTGTAACATGAATTTCAATAATAAATAATCACCCTCAAATAAACTATAATGAAACGTTCATTAATATATATAGGACTGGTTTTAGTAACGGGATTTTTTCTATCCGGTTGCTACAAGGATATAATCCTTCCGGATGTTGCTGTTGATCCTGATGGCCCTCCACAGGCAGTTAGTTATAAAACCGACCTGGCTCCTTTATTCAATTCGCATTGCGCATTGTCCGGATGCCATGTAGCCGGTGACCATAAGCCATACATGAATACAGACGTCTCTTACCTGCAGATCACCAATGGTGGTTTTGTAAATACCCTTATACCCAAGCAGAGCATTTTATACGAGAAGATAAACGGGGAAATGAAAGAGTATATCCCTTCTGCTTCCGACAGGCAAAAAGTGTATGACTGGATCAGAAATGGCGCACCGAATAATTAAGCCCACTTAAAAATTAAAACAATGAAAATTATCATAAATAAAATAAAAAGCAGGCTTACAATCATCTCCTGTGTCGTGGCTGGTCTTTTCCTGCTCAATACTGCAGGCTATGCGCAAGACAGTACAGCGGCCGTCAACGCTGCAGCACCTGCACCGGCAAAAAAGAAACCTGTAAAGAACACTTTCCCAAGTATCTGGATCATCGACAACCAAACAGTGACGGTTCCGGTAAAAGGAACACTGGAAATAGACATACAACACAGGTTCGGTACCGTTCAGAATGGCTACCAGGATTTCTGGGGATTTTTTGCACCTTCGAATATAAGGCTGGGCGTAAACTATTCCCCGATCAATAAACTTAATGTTGGCTTCGGCATTACTAAAAACAGAATGCTCGGCGACCTCAATGCAAAGTATGCGATCCTCACACAAACGAAGGGCAGGTATCCTGTTAGTGTGAGTTACTATGTGAACATGGCGTATGATACCCGGAAAGACAAGGATAAAACCATTTTTAAATACCAATCGCAAAGGCTTTCCTATTTCCACCAATTATTGATCGCACGCAAGATCACCAATAAACTTTCTGTGCAGGTTGCGCCAAGCATCTCCCACCAGAATTCTATAGAAGGTTATTATACCAAGAACGATAGCACGGGCACAGCAATATTCAAGAAAATGAAGTTTGACCATTTTGCAATTGCGCTCTCTGCCAGGTATAAACTGACCAATGTAATGTCCTTTATGATCAACTATGATCAGCCGCTTACAAAACATGCAACGAAAAACCCTCATCCTAATTTTTCTTTCGGGTTTGAAATGAATACAAGCAGTCACTCCTTCCAGATCTTTGCCGGTAATTATTCAATGCTGAGCCCGCAACAGAACAACCTTTATAATGAAAACAATCCTTTTGGATATACCGAAAGTGACGGTACAAAAACGAAGGGCGGGCAGTTTGTGATCGGATTTAACATTACCAGGTTGTGGAATTACTAACCACAATGCCTTTATTAACCCTTGAGTAGATATACCAACCTCAGCAGCCTTTGATGAAAGTTCATCAAAGGCTGCTTAATTTTACGTTGATACAGTTGAAAAAATGAAAAAATATTTTTTAAATAAGTTCATCATTCAAAGATTCATTATTTTTTATTTGATGACGATGTTGGGTTGTACAGGAAACACTGAACATAAATTAGCAGCTGATACTAAACCAAAAAATAACATACAGGAATTATCAAAACCCGTTTCATCCTATAACGACACATTGATCATCAACACAGAATCGGCTGTTTTTTATAACCCCGACTCAATGCAACTGGAAAAAATAAGAACGGTAAATAAAAAAAATATAGCTGAGAGTATGGAACACGACTGTTTTTATCAAATGAGAAATGCACGCATGGTGCTAAAGAAATATTGGCCGCAGGTGAATATCATAGAAACAGCTAAGGCCAGGTTTTTGCTATTCATCAAAGCAGATAAGACAAAGCACTGTATTGACCTCAATGGCAAAAACGATATGTGTGGTATCATTCTTTTTAACAGGCAAAAAGATCCCGAGCTGGTTGATATGATGAATATAGATACTGCACTTGAATTTTACTTCAGCAATAAATAAGGTCTTATACAATTATAAAACTTTCAAATTTGATTTAAGGGAACGACAGTTGAAGCTACAGTACTTCAAAAGCTTAATCTCAGCTCCTTTCCGAAAAAAGGATGTAATTTTTTGTCGGGGCTCTTTTTTTGCCTTGCCTCCACGAGCACAGCGAAATTCAGGGTTAGCCTTTTTGCCCGCCCCGGAGATTTTTGGAGGAGAAGCAAAAAGTATACTGTAAAAGATTCACAGCGTTTCATAGATACCTTATTATTTATTAATTAATTAATAGATGCTGGTTAATCATCAATATAAAGCGGCTCCTCCAATGAGCCGCTTTATTATTCCCGGGAAACATGATTTAAATCATACAAAGCGGTGAGCCAAATAATAGTTTAAACATTCATACACAAGTAGCTTTATGCCTTATATAATAATAACCAACTAATGAAACAAGACCAAGCAAATCCATCTACAAGGAAAAAATTTCTTTTATGGACGGCCGCTACCCTGTCTTCTATAGCCGCATTCAAGCTTATTGGTTCAAAACCAACAGAAAAGAAAAAAGATACAGTTAGAATGCTTACACAGGATGGCAAACTGGTAGAAATAGACAGTGACATTATCATCCGTTCTGCAAGAAAAATAACCGACAAGGAATTGCAGGCCTTTGTAAAGAAATAACCTACAACTTTTAAATTAATAACAATGAGCTGTAATTGTGGCGAAAATAAATGTAACACTAACTCAAGGCGTGATTTTCTTTTCACAGGACTACTCGCTGCTACCGCCGTGGTAACTGGCTGTAGCGATAAGAATAACCCCTTCGCACCCGAAGACAAAGTTGCACTTACCGGAGAAAAAGTAAAATTGCTTTCCGTGAACGGTGAAGTGATCGAAATAGACAAAGCCTTTCTGAAACCTGTACCTGAACTTTCGCATATAACCAATGCCGCAGAAAGAATAGGGATACCGGGAAAGAAATTTGTAATGGTGATTGACCTGGCACGCTGTAAGAACCTGAGAAAATGTCAAAGCGCCTGCAACCACATGCACCAGGTTCATCCAGGCCAAAACTGGATCAAAGTGTTGGGTATGGAAGATGCAGATCATACAGCGCCATACTGGCAACCCACCACCTGTATGCACTGCGATGAACCACCTTGTGTAAAAGTTTGCCCGGTAGATGCCACTTTCAAAAGACAAGATGGAATTGTATTGATCGATAGTGATCGTTGTATAGGCTGCCGTTTCTGCATGGCCGCCTGTCCTTATTCAACAAGGGTATTTAATTGGGAAGAACCGGTGCTTAGCAAAGAAGTTGCCGAACAACATTATAGTTGCGAAACCAGCATGCCGCAAAAAAAAGGAACAGTTGGTAAATGCGATTTCTGCCCTGATATGACCAGGAAAGGAGCATTGCCGCACTGTGTATCTGCATGTCCGAATGGTGTATTCATGTTTGGCGATATGAATGAAGATTCAGTTACAAATGGTGCAGAAACTTTCCGTTTCAGCGATTTGATTAAAGACAAAGCAGGATACAGGCTAATGGAAGACCTCGGAACCAAACCAAGGGTTTATTACCTGCCGCCGGTTAGCCGCAACTTCCCTTATGAATCAGGACTTGAAAACACCGAAACTGAAAAAAGTAAATCTAAATAACTGATCGTGGAAAATTCAACTGCTTTAACACCCGAACAAATTACCCTGGACCTGCTTCCTCAAAAATTCGGCAGGCGTGGAATGATCTGGACAACCGCATTGATCATCATTTGTATCATTGGAGCTTATGCTTATTACCGGCAATTAAGATATGGATTGATCGTAACACATATGAGGGATTATGTTTCCTGGGGTATCTATATTTCCAACTTCGTTTTCTTTGTGGCCATCAGCCTGGTTGGTTCTTTGATAACCGCAATTTTGAGACTGGCGAATGTTCACTGGAGTACGCCATTGACAAGGATAGCAGAGATTATTGCTGTATCGGCCATCGTATTTGCTTCGCTCATCATCATTGTTGATATGGGGCGGCCGGAAAGATTTATGAATCTTGTATTACATGGGCGTATTCAATCACCCATTATGTGGGATGTGATCGTAATAATCACTTATTTTTTTATCAGCCTTTTGCTGTTATATTTTCCATTGCTGCCCGACCTCAAGATCTTAATAAAATTCAAAGAAAAATCAGGAAAGAAACTAAACTGGCTTTATCGTTTCCAGGGTTCATTCTGGAAAGGAACGAAAGAGCAATTTCGCGTCAGTGATAAATCGATCAATATACTTTGTATACTTATTATTCCCGTAGCATTCAGCATACACACTGTTACTTCCTGGCTATTTGCAACTACCTACAGGCCAGGCTGGGATAGTACAAACTTTGGTGCATATTTTATTTCAGGCGCTTTCTTAGTTGGATCGGGAGCCGTTGTAGTAGCGATGTATGTTTTCCGCAAGTATTATAAACTGGAGAATTATATAAAAGAATTACATTTTGAAAAAATGGGGAAAATCGTTGTGTTGCTTGCATTACTTTATCTCTATTTCAATGTAAATGAATATTTGGTTCCGGCATTCAAGATGAAGAAATCTGAAGAATCGCATTTATCAGAATTATTCACAGGCGAATATTCAACCATGTTTTGGTTTGCCATTATGGTAGGAATGATCATACCTATTATTATATTACTTTTTAAAAAAGGAAGAAAGCCTTTACCCATGTTCATCGCGGGTGTGATGATCGTTGTAGGTGCATGGTTTAAAAGATACCTCATTGTAACACCTACTTTATTGCATCCCTTCTTACCCATGCAAAATGTACCCGAAAGTTATAAGCACTATTTCCCCAGTTGGGAAGAATGGGCCATTGCCATGGGATCAATGGCGGGCGTATTATTGATCATTACATTTATTGTAAGGATCTATCCAATCATACCGATCCAGGAAACGATCACAGAACAAAACGAACAACATGAAACAAATGAAGCTTAATAAGATAAATATCATTGTGCTGGCTTTAGGTTTACTAATGCAGGTAAATAAAGTTGAAGCCCAGGATGACAGCGCTGCAACACCCATCGTAAAGTTGCATTACTTTAATAATAACAACAGCATGCAATACCTTTTATTGGAAAGCTCGTTGAAAAAAAATAAAGTATTTACAGCACAGAAGAATAAAACCTATGAGTTGTTCCTCGACAGTGCAAGTGCCGGCAATCATATAGCCAGGCTCGTTACCAATGAAGAAGGAAAGGCAAAAGCATTTATTCCGGTGGCCTTAAAAGAATCATGGAACGCCGCTGCGCAACATACATTTATTGTAAAAGCCGGTGAGGAAGAAGTTATAACAGATTATGTGATCAACAAAGCGAAGATCACAATCGATACATCCACAACAGATGGCGTGAGAAGCATTACAGCGTCTGTAATGAAACTGAATGGCAGCGATTGGGCACCTGCTGCTGACGTAGAATTAAAAATTGGTATTGCAAGACTTGGCGGTATTCTTTCAGCAGGCGACGAAGCCACTTATACAACCGACTCTACAGGTACGGTTACAGTTGAATTGAAAAAAGACAGTCTGCCAGGTGACCTCAAAGGAAATTATATCCTCACCGCAAAAGTTGAAGACAATGACCAGTTCGGCAACCTGCTTGTTGAAAAAACTGTTCCCTGGGGTACAAAACTAAAACAGGACAATAGTTTCTTTAACCTGCGCACTTTATGGACAACCCGGTTCAGAACTCCCTATTGGCTATTGTTGATGGCCTATGGTATTGTTATAGCCGTTTGGTCAACTATGATATACCTGGTTTTGCAGATCGTTAAGATAAAGAAATTAGGAGCCTGATTTCAAGGCGTCGGCAAATTTAAGATCAGTCAGGTTGATCTACGCAGTATTTCATTTGCGTTGATCTGCTGAATGATTTGTATTTCCAAAAGATCAACGCAGCTATTAAACCGAAAACAGCCGCTGATCCTGTATCAACTACGTTATAACTCATCCCAACCCATTCTTCATTATTTCTTTCAAAACCGAAACGTCAATTTCTTCCAGCGTATTGATGTATAAACAACCTTTACCCGTTTTGTGTTTACCTAATTTTTTCAACAATGCCTTTTTATCCTCTACAGCCCCGGGAATATAAAATACCATGTTTTGTTTGCGTGGAGAAAAACCCATGATGAACCAATCCAGCTCACGGCCACTTTCATATTTCAAACGCTTTTCACCAAAACCAACGATGGCTGTCCCCCACATCTTTCCCTTAGTTTTAGTGGTTTTCTCCATCAACTCAAGAATTTTAAAAGCATCGGTTCGCTTTTGTTCCAACGGAACTTTTTTTAAAAAAGTTTCTACGCTGAGTTCGGTCTTTTTTGTTTTTAATTCAGCCATCGGGATAAAGTTATTGGTTGCCCAATAAAGCTAATAAATATTTATTTAACACAAAAGCGGGAAACCCATACTGCCGTTTTAAAAAAGCATTCTGCGAAAACGGAGGATACTTTTCTTGTTATTTATCATCGCGGGTGATCGAAACAATGTGAAAAATCATACACGCATATCATCTGCCTGCCAGTTACGGATTGCTTTTTTGATGCTATCTGCAGGCAGGCCCTCGTTCACTGCACGTTGGATAAGTTCTTTAAATTCATCGTCATCAGCAAAGCGTAACGCAGCGATCTGGGAAAACGATAATCTTGTTTCAATCTCTTTTGAACTGAAGGAAAGTAGTTCAAAATACCGTAGCCTGAATTCGAGTCGTACGATCCGGTTCTGGTTCCCCAAAGCATAATGTTGACGCAGCATGATGGCCAGGTATAAGATGCAAAAAGACAATATGCTGAATAAAAACCATTCCAATGAATGCAGTTTATCAGTGATACCGTTTTTTATACCGATACCGGTTAAGATACCCATCAGCGGGAGAAAAATAAAATGATGGGGTGAATAGTATTGTTTGTAGTTGGAATAATTTTGTTTCATAGAGACTAACATACAAATAACAAACCAAAAATAAAATTATTCGTTATTTATAATCAACTAACTATTTATAGTAAACGCCCGGTAACCTGTTTTTGCTTTATGCTCAGGGGCAAAATCCAAAAATACCCTCCATTGGGTATAAAATACCTGATAGAAAATTTGCAGTTTTGCAGCATTACTAATCAAACAAAGTATAATGAGAAAGCTAATCTATTCAACATCAGTATTTTTACTTATGGCAATGCTGGTCCTGTCATGCAAAAAAGATTCCGCCTCTGCAACCGATACAAATGTACCGGCGGGTAAATCAGCTATAACCTGTACTTATTCAGGTGCAGCGTCAGGATCATTTGCATCAGCGCTGTCATTGAGCTCATGTTTAAAATCATCAGCACTGATTAATGTTTCCGGTGGAGCATTGTATGGCGCCGTTTCCGTAAGCCAGGGTTTGATGATCCTGCCGCTTGGTATTGGTGTTGGTACGCATACGCAGGGATCAAGCGGTACCGCAGATGATATTACATTCACCCTGTCGATCAACAACGGTGCACAGGCCTGGTCTGTGGCTGGTGCAACCGCAACAGGTTTTACCGTTAACGTAACACGGAATGATGCTACAGGAATAGAAGGAACGTTTTCCGGCCAGCTTGGCAATGATTCAGACAATTCTGTTGTAACCATTTCCAATGGTTCTTTTAAAGGAACATTTTGAGCAGCTGAACAATAAAAAATATACCTGTAAAACTGGCTGATCGTGAAGGTCAGCCAGTTTTATATTGTATAAGATTGCTGACTGCGGCTAACCATTCAAGAGATCTAAAAAAATGTATATGATAAACTGTACCGGGTAAGAAGCTGGCTTGGTGATAATTAATATTTTTTGTCGTGGAATGAAACCAAAACTGCCAGAGTTGCTCACAGGCAAAGCCACACTCCTTTACACATATATTTACCTTTAACGCCTCTATATTGTTGCCTTTAACCATAAGCTGCCTGTCTGCCCACAGCTGCAAAAAATAAATGCAAAAAATTATAACTTGAACAAACGTTTCATTAGTAGCTGCCCACGCGAAACCAATGCCCGTAACGACCGTAAGTTGAGCATACAGTAGTCTGCTCAACTTACGGTCGTGCAGCATTAGCAGCGGTTTTAATAAGTCAGTCAGCTGTCGTGACAACTTTATAAATATTCCCGTTTAAATTTAAAATGTCAGCAAACAAATTATCCTTATAGGTAAAATAAATTGGTCTGTTATTTATGTTAGTGCTAATTATGTCTAAAAGCATAAACTCGTTAATAAATAAATAATCTCTAAGTGTGATTACTTTATTTTTATTGATATGTACACCCGAAGCATTAAGGTCAACGGAAGCCTTAAAGTATACTTCTTTTGAATTATACTTCTTAATAATTTCACCCTTGTATAAAACCCCGGGCGGATCCTTGGTTAATGTTGTTTCAGGCTTGTTAAGGTTATCAATGAACTTACTTACCTCAATTTTTGAGCTGTATTCCCCGGGTTGGCTATATAGGAAATATTCAAAATTATTTGCAAAGTAATTAGTGTCTTTTGTAGAAAATAGTGTTCCCTTAGCGTTTTTATCAAGCATATTTATATATCTCCTCAGGCCTAATAAACTTGTATTAATAACAAGCACATCCTGTCGGTAATTTCGTATCTCCTGAAGATACCAAAGAGGATATGTATCATTATCACCCCCGGTAAATAAGATACCATTCGGGGGAATTTCTTTCAAATATGCTAAGCTATTTTGGATAATACTATCCGGGTATTGAGTACCTTCTAAGGCTCTTCGGGCATTTAAGGTATCTCCCACTATCATTAGGCCAGAATACACTGACAGATGCTCGTTGGCCAATTTAATTTGAATGCTCCCAACTTTTGTTTGATAGGTTGGATTGCTTTCAAATATTTTATTAAAAGCACTTATTGCTTTTTCCTCATACTCAATGAACTTTTTACTTCTTGCCGGGCTTACCGGGTCTTTCGCTGATAATGGAATTCTGTCATTATCATTATTTTGAAAAAGATCTCCTGATTGATCATATAGAAATCCTACTGCATAATTGGAATAGGCTCTCCCCAGGCTTTCCCATAAGCTGTCGGTCATATGCTTTTCAATTGGATCATTTATTATATCCCAATCCCAGCCCGGATACCCATAGTATTTATTTTTTGAAAAAGCATATTCTACATAGTCCCAGTCAATTAGTTTCTGATAGTCTTCTAGCTGAGATTGAATAGAAATACTATCCTTTTGCAAAATCGGATATTTGAGGTTTAGAAAATTATTTTCTTTTAATGACCAAAATAGTTCTGTATTAATATAATTGCCTGGGTTTCTATAAGAATCTTCTGATACGTACCATCCTTCTTTCTTTTTTAAGAACCTTGGATAGGTTTCGTCACTATTAAACGAATATTTTGCAAAGAACGTGCTAACAACTTCTTTAAAAGTTGGTTGCCGTTGGGCCTGAGTATTCGATAAAAAAATGATGCAGCTAATTAAAAGCGTTAAGTATTTCATACTGCTTGAAAAGTTTTTGCTTGCAGGTAACGTCCGGTATTTCCGCAGATTGGGCATTTACTGCTGCGACCCGCCCGGTGCTGATGTAAATTAAGGAAGGGGATTTACATTTTAAATAAAATTTGAACTAGTTTTCTGTCAACCCGATAACTAAAAATTGGTAGTGAAATGTCTCGTCCTGAAGATACTTCCGTCCGACCAAATTTCGCAAATACCTTTGTTGTGCGTTGCCTTTGAAGTTTAAAATTTGTATTTTGCTGCAAATAAAATTCCTAAGTAATTTTTGGAATATGTTAGTATGGGATTATAAAAAAATGCTGGTTCAATCACGATGGCCTTGTAAATTTTAATGACCTTACTTACTTTGGTAATAATTCCTACAGACAATTTGTTTGAATAATATTCCTTTCCTGGAATATGTGAATAAGAGTTGACATTTAATTGCTTGCTCGCTAATAAATATTCTAGCGAAGGGCCAAGGGAAAAATTTACAATTCTTGAATTAAATTTATAAGTGATTGGCAAACTTAAAAAAACTTCTTTGGTTGAATAATTCTGGGGAAATAGATAAGATGGATAAGTTTGATTTTCCGGAGGAGGAAAAGTAAAATAACTCGTTATAGCTTGTCTGTATCTTAATTCCAATTCTAAACCTGATTTACGAGATAATTTTCTTTCGTAAGAAATACCTGGCACTAGGCATATGCTTGAAGGAGTTGTCTTTAATACGGATGTATAAATATATTTACTCGGTTGAGTAATGTTTTCAAGTGTCAGGCCAATTCCAATAATATTTTTGTTTTGACAGAAAACCTTGCTTTGAATTAAGGTAAATGTGCTAAAAATTGATAATAGAATTATTATTCTCATAATGATAAGCTTAAACTCTTACAATGTTTGCTTGGGTAGGCATAACCTGGGGCATTTGCGTCAGTTGGGATATTTGTTGCTGCGTTCCAACGCTGATGCAGATTAGTAAACGGAATTTACAATAAAAGAAGAAATTTAATTGCAAACCTGTTAATCCGGAACTCTAGAAAAATACCGATATGCTGCTGATTGAACTTCCGCCAGCCGGTATTGCCAAATACCTTTGTTCTAAGCCGCATATTGAAACCGGATTTCCAATTATGGCTTGATTCACCCCTCGATTATTTATTAATTACCTGTGTTGATTGCAATCACAATCAGGATTGAGTATTATCATTTAAAATGTATAACCTTTTTTTAAATTTAAAATTACATTTCGAGATACAAACATCATTAATCAGTAATTGCGGCCGGATATTTTAACAATAAATCTTACGTCTATTGAATTTATGAATTCTAATAACCATAAAACAAAAAAAGACGAGAAACTTACTTTATATCATCGCTGTAATGTTGATTATTGGTTGGGTTATCGGATTCATTTTTTAAAGTACAGGAGGAATAATTCTCATTCTACTTGTAAATACGCTTCAATATTATTAGGGAAGAAGACTACTTAGCTGATTTGGAATTTACCAAAACTGTTTAGCCTCTTAGTAAAAGTTGCGCATTTGCTGCAAATTTTGTTTGAACCTGCCTTGATTATTGAAAACTGCCTGTGTACCAAAGACTAATAAAGCAATATTTAAAATGTGGTTTCCTTTGGTTTATGGTTTTCAACGCTCATCACCGGAATATCAATTGTTGTCGGTAGACCTGAAAAACAACGATTAATTGCGTACAACTGCTGTAAATGTAATTGTACCCCAAATTGTGCAAAGCCCTGTTGTGCATTCGCTTTATGCACATCCTTTAAAAAAAACACTATAAAAATCAGGTCGATCTTTATAGTGTTTCCTCTTTTTTAACGGCTCCAGCTTAATAGAAGAATTGTTCCAAAGTTATTTTGCCATCTTTAACCTGGTAAACACAAACTTCTTCAATTGTCATTCTTCCTCGTCCTTTAAAAGTTGCATCCATTGCCCAGGTAACAGCAAAGTTATTGCCTGCAACAATAGGGTCGGAAATTTGAGCACTGTGAAACTCTTCTACACCCGCCTGAAAAGCTTTTGCTTTTGCCTTAAGGGCGTCTAAACCAGCGACAACTTTGGGACCCATCATTTCATTTGCTTCAATACTTTGAGCATCGTTTGAAAATAAGGTTTCCTGGACTTCGTCAATTTTTCCCTGCCGACAAAGTTCAACCAATTTCTGAGCTATTTCTTTTGTTGTCATTTTTTATCTTTTTAAGGTTTAAAATTAATTTGTTGTCTACAGATTTACTTCTAACATCACCACGTTAATGTTTTTTTAATGTGATTAAACCGAAGGTTGCCTATAGAGGGGAATAACACTCAACGGGCGATCGCCGCAGGCTAAGCATTTGATGCTGTGTTCGAGGGGTAATGCTGCATATTAAAGAAACGAATTTCCCTCGTATATACAAAAGCCACTTGCAAATCTGTCCATGGGAAAAACTGAATAACAATAGCCATATGATGTTTGTCTTACTTCATTCCGCCCTGGTTGCGGCATGCGATGTTGGCTGCTGTGACTTATATCTAAAGATCATAGCATCTTCTTTTTTGTAAGAACCCATCCGATAGTAGCTCCCATAATACTTGTTATGACCAATGAACCAATTACATCAATCCCAATAAAAGTCCGGCCGAATAAATTTACTTGAGCATACATTGTACTGTCAACAGCTAAGGTTACCAAAAAGCCAATGATTCCGCCAATTAGTGCAGCCTCTTTTATAGAAGTAGTTTTTGCTTTAGCGATAACATAGGTAATAAGTGAAGCAAAGGCTAAGCTACCCAAAATTAATGCCCACCAAATTATATTGGTCTTACTTCTAAATATACCTGCACTATGGCTAAGATGGGTAGGCAAAATTCTATTTAATAAATAAATCCACAACGCCAGTCCAAATAAAGCTTTTATGATTGCGGTAAAGAAACCTGCAATTATTAAGTTTTTGTATTGCATATGACATATTTTAAAATTGACAATAAAAATTATTTAAAAGCCAAAAAATTAAGGAGTAATGCATAGCAGCCAACGGGTGCATTGCCGCAGGCTGGGAATTGAAGCTATGTCCTCCCGTTGCTGCTGTAAATTAATAAACGAAAATTACAATTTGAAGTTATTTTTATTTAGAAGAAGTCCATCCGATACAGCATATTGAAATATTGCTGAGCATATAAGTATCCACCTGGCGGGAAGCAATGTCGGGCGAAGCTGTTAATCATAATGAAAGCGACATTGAATAATATAATATTTTTGGTCTACTGCATGTTACACTTCTACCTCATATATCAGTTCTTGTTCGCCGGTAATTCGCCGTGACCAAAAACCTTCTAAATCATACTTCAATGGTTCAGAGTACCATAGATGGTACTGTATTACTTTTCTTGGTTGAAGTGCCATGAATTAATTCTTATAGCCCATTGATAACCCTATATCTCCTGTTACTTTCAGGCGTACTGAAACTGTATCATTTGATTTATTCTGAATAAACAATGCTGTGTTTGATTCTACTTTGAGATTTGCTATATCGTTGGGTTTTATTACCTTGAAGGAATGTTGTCCTCCATCTATCGGAGCTTTGTATACTTCAATATCATTCTTTGAAGTATTTTCTAATTTTACTTTGAAAGAACCATGCTTATTATTACCCAGTATAAAACTATCCATTGGCTTAATAGTAGTTGTTGAATGAAGAGATGAACATGATATCAAGGTTAAAAGTGTAATACAAATTGCAAAGAAATATTTCATAAAATGATATTTGTGTTGATAAAAGAGTATGATTAGGTTAATTATTTCTATGAAAAAATAATCGCTAACCCTCTAGCGTAACAATAAAATTCTCAAATTGTTTGAATAAAGTCTAAAAGAAAAGCATGTAGAGATGTAGCCTTCCCCTTTTTGTAGCCTTCCCTTTTTTAAGACATAGATAATTTAGACATTTTGTTTTATCCTCATGATAAATGAATGATTGTATATCCTTTGTTGATGCATATTCTTAGGTTACTGTTCAATCATTCGTTTATCATGAGGTTCCGCCGGAAAACATCCGGAGATTTTCTTTTTAATGATTTATGTGGATGTTTGTGATTGTAATTATGTTGTCATTCATCTGATAGGATTCTAATTTCTTCGAGCGATTCGAACACAAAGCCGCAAGGTGAGCAGACAGATATATTCCGGGCAACATAATAACTGTTGATATGAATTAAAAACTTTTCCTGAATTTTTCCCAACTACTTTATTCTTCGTTTTTCGTCGTCGGATGCAGTAATCCTTTCTCGTTTATCTTTCAGCATTTTATTTCCGAAGTTTTGTGTGTAGGTTAGTTTAAATATTCTTCTACTAAACAAGATACTACCATCTGTGTAGAAATTCTCTGACGGAACATCAAATTTGAACCTAAATCTCATACTGGTAAAAATATCATCCACACCAAAGCGCAGCGATGCATTGTTTTTGATAAACTTTTTTTGGACACCGGCATTCAATTGCCAAAATGCTTTTGATTCAGAAGCACCAAACAAAGTTGGAGATTGGAAAAACCCCGAAATTTCAAAGGCAAATTTTTGCGGCAGGGTAAATGACTGAAAGCCTGAAATATTATAATTGATATTGGTTATTTTCACTGGCTTATTTTTATAATCGCTTGCTACTTTTTGCCAGGTACCATTTAAGTTAATTTGTGAAAACCACCATTTAGTAATTGCTATTGGCAATGATAAAGAGGCATTAATAATACGGGTGCTTTTCAGGTTCTTGCCAATGAGGTATTGCTTATTTGTAGTTACATCTACTTCCGTTTGAAAGTCTCCAATAGTATTTGCCTCATAAGTGTATGCTGCAGATAAAACATACTTTTTAAACAAGTAGTCAATTTTTACAGCATCAGCCAAAGATGGCTGCAATGCTGAGTTTCCTGTAATAAAAGTATTGGGATCAAGGAAGATAGTAAAAGGAGCAAGGTCGGTAAAAGCAGGCCGGTTTATTCGCCTGCTGTAACTAAAATTCAGGCTATTATTGTCATCCAGCTTATGCGAGATGTAAAAGGTTGGAAAAAAATTTCCGTATTTTCTGTCTACAATATTCTGTTGAGTTTCGGTGCCCAAATTCGAAAACGTATGTTCGTACCTGATGCCCGCTTTGATGGTGGTTTTCTTGCTTGCATTGATATTTACAGAGGCATACGCCGCCGCTATATTCTCTTTTAAAGTATAGTTGGCAGTAAGACTGCTATCTGTTTTCCAGGCATTCTGCTGAAAATTTTCAATTCTTACATCATTGGTAAAGTTTGAAAAAACAGCCTTTATGCCAAACTCTCCATTAATTTTAGTACTTAGTTTTTTTCTATAATCCAATTGAACCGGCAATATTTTAATGATTGTTTTTTTTGAACTTTTTGTATTATCAGTTCTGGATAATATCCCCGGCCGGTCATAATAACGGTTTAAATAATTATTAGGATTATTATCGTCGTAAAACAAGTAATCTGCATTAAAAGTAATATCATCAGTACTATTAAAAGTATGTTGAAGATTCACGTTGCCTGTATAGTTTTTCCAATAATTTATTTCGCCGTTCTTTACAATAATGCCTGTATCCTTAATGCCATTAACGGTTTTGTTAACTGTATTTATCGTATTCATACTCCACTTATTATCATAGCCAGATAGCAGCATACCGATGGTGGTTTTTTTACTCAATTGATAGTCGATACCCAGGCGAATATTATGATTTCGCTGAAAAGGATCCCGGTCGTCAAAGGTATACGTGTCAGTAGTTTTACCCTGGTAAGTGACTTTTCTGCTAAAACTGAATTCTTGCTTTTGTGCCAACCTGGAAAATGAATAAGCACCATAAATATTTACTTTACCTGCCCGATAATTGATATTGATATTGGCAGAAGGATTCGATCCTTCAAAAGCAGCAAGGGTTGCAGCAAAAGAGCCATTCAGTCCCTTGTCAGGGTTATTAATCAAAACAATATTGATATACCCGGCATTGCCTGCTGCATCATACTTTGCAGGAGGGGTTGTTATCAATTCAATTCTTTCTACATTATTGGCATCCATCCCATTTAGCATTTGCAGCAATGCATCGGCAGGCATATAATTCAATTTCCCATTAATCATAACATTTACGCCGCTTTTACCACTCATTGTTATAGTACCCGATTGTTTATTAACATTCACCCCTGGTGATTTTTGAAGCACATCCAATACCGTACCACCAGCACTGGTTATACTATTTCTTACATTCACCACCATTCGGTCAATTTTTTGCTCAAACATTGGCTTTTTGCTAACGATTGTTACTGTGGCCATGTCAGTTCCTGTTGGCGCTAGTACAATGCTTCCCAAATTGCTTGAAGTATTGTTGGCTGAAAGTTGAACCGATGATATATATATTGACTTAAATCCGGTATTGCTGGTATTAACAAGGTAGGTACCTGCTTCTATGTCTGTAAAATTAAATGCACCGGCAGCATTTGAAACGGTGCCTTTTACCATTGATGAATCGTTTGGGCGAAGTAATAAAATATTGGCATTCACCAATGGCTTTGCAGCCGTATCAACGACTTTGCCACTAATAGAATATTGACTGAAAACATTGCTGCAATAAAAAGCCGTAAATAATAAAACAATCAATTTTTTAAGATTAGTTTTTCTCATTGCTTGTTGTTGGCTTTTCACTTTCATGAGGCACTTTTTTTCGGCTTTATAAATGCATTCGATATTCCCAAAGCGTAAATAAAAAATAATATCAACCAATAGTAAGCAAAATAACGCATTATTAAAAGAGAATTTAGTACGGCCTATCGTTTATTGAACAGGCCCCATAAATATCAACCAACAAAAGCACTGCCTTAGTTTTCCTGTATTTTTAATTTCAATATTTTAGGTGAATCATATCCGCCGTTTTTTTGAAATAGCTTTTGGTCTTTTGATAGGAAGCAGATAAATGTTTCGGCAATTGTATCGCCGAGGTAAATTGCTGGACGTGCTTTATTAAGCATATTTTCATCTTCCCGAACTCCAACGAGCATAAATGTTGAATTAGTGAGCCATATTACTTCCTGAATCCTTTCAGTAGTTCCCCGAAAGAGGATCCGGGTCCATTTTTTAGTAGTAAAATTGCAAAGCGTAATGGCCTGGTCTGGTTCACCACCGTGAGAAATAATTGTTTTTCCTTTTTTGTCAAGGTTAAGCCAATAACTATAAATATCTATAAATTGATTCTTGTCGGGTGAAAATGTCAAGGCTGGCTTATAAATCGAATAGAAATCTTTTATTTCCTCCATCTCCATGTATTCAATGTGCTCGAACGCTGAAACGCTTTCTTTATAAAATGATGAAAAATTAAAATTTGCAAAAGTCTTTGTCCAGCCATTAAATCCACTGCTAAACTGATATCTATATTTAGATAATTCAGATTGCTGTGCTAATGAATTATTGTAAGTCAGAAAAACAATCCCCATAAGCATATAATAGCGTATCTGTTTCATTGCTTTGTGCGTTTTAGCATTGCCATTTACGATCTGCATTGCTGCAGTAAGGGAATAGGTGCCGGGCCCCGATGCAGTAGCCAATTAAAGAAACAGCATTTTTTTGATAACGCAAAGCCGATTGTCAGGCGTAATGCCAACATCAACCGACAAAGAAATTATTATCTTTGAACTTTCAATTAAACAATGGCGGACGAAATAAAGAAACTGAAATTTAAACAAAATGCACCGCTTCAAATTGAAGTTGTTCCGTTAGACAGTTTAACCAAAGTAAACAAAGACCATTTAGTTACACCACACCGAACGAATTTTTACCATGTTTTCCTTTTTGAAAATTGTCAGCCTACACATTACGTAGATTTTGAAAAAATTAAAATAAAGCCGTACACTTTATTGTTTATCGACAAGGACAGGGTTCACCAATTTGACCAACTATTGAATTATGAAGGCCGGGTTATCATTTTTACAGACAACTTTTTTACAGACACAAAATTCTTACGAAACTCAATTTTATTCAACAACTTTACAGAAAAGCCAACTATAACACTTAGCCTAAAAGACTTTCAGCGATTCGTTGCCATTTGCGAAAATATAACCGAAGAATTGACCTTGCCTAACGGTAATTTAAAGCATATAGTTCTCAAAAATTATTTGCAGAACTTTTTAATTCTTGCAGAACGCGAAAAACAAAAGCAAGGGGTTACTGAAATCAAAAAAGGTGCAGACCTTGATTATACACTGTTGTTCCGTGATCTGTTAGAAACAAATTTCACAAAATTAAAAGCAGTAAATGACTATGCTTCTCAATTATTCATTTCAGAAAAGCGATTGGGACAGGCAACTTCAAAAATTTTAGGAAAAACGCCTAAAGAAATTATTAATGATAGAATACTCTTAGAAGCAAAACGATTTTTGGTTTATAGCCATCTTACTATAAAAGAAATCGGACAAGATCTGGGCTTTGAAGACCCTGCTTACTTTGTTCGTTATTTCAAAAAAAACACCGAAACTACACCCGTAGAATTCCGGGAAAATTACCTGTCAAAATAAACTTTCCCAAAAGTGCCATACAAAGGCTGTTTTGTCCCTTGTTCAACATTTGAAACTGCTTCATATTTGCTCCATCATTATTAACAATTAAAAAATTTAATAAAAATGGATAAAAATAGAGATGGGTTAGTAGCTTTTTACAAAAAAGCATTAACTGTAAACACAGAAACAAGCCCAACAACAGTATTAACCGAAGTTTTAGCAGACGATTTTATTTCGTCAGGCTCTGTAGAAAGCAAAGGAAAACCAGCCTTGATGGCACAAGTTGAGCATTTTTGGAAATTAATACCAGACTTGAAATGGGAACCACAAGATATCATTAACGAAGGCAACAAATATGTTGTTCGTAGCCTGGTAAGTGGCACACCCAACGGAGATTTTATGGGATTACCAACAGACGGCACAAAATCTTTTAAAATTATGTCTATTGATTTTCATACTGTAGAAAACGGACAGTTGAAATCTGTGCATCATTTAGAAGATTGGGGAACTGCTATGAAACAATTAAAATCTTAAACCTATGAGCAAAGCATTAGAACCGAAACCAGGTGATAAAAAATTTCAAATCATTGCCTGGGTTTTAGGAGCCGCAAACTTGATTTTTGGAATTACCAAATTGATTGGTCAAGTGGATTTGACAAAAGAGTTTACCGGGGTTTGGCATTTCCCATTGTGGTTTATGTACTTCGTTGGTGTAGCACAAGTGTTGGGTGGAATTGGTCTTTTTACGCGTCAATTGCGTATGCCTGCATCTTTGGCAATGGCATTGATTATGATCGGAGCAATGGTAACAACCATTATTTCAGGACAAATTCCTAATGTGATTATTTGCTTTGTTGTGCTGGTAGGTTGTATGGTGGTTTTCAAACACAGAGTAGAGCAATTGGCAATGGAATTGGCAGTAGAATTAAACGAAAAAAAATAACCAAAATGGAATACATAGAGATAGTAAAATTTAAATTGAATGAAGGCATCACTGATGCACAATTTATAGATGCAGAGCAAATGCTTCGGGATGTAGAAATGAATAAATTCGAAGGTTACGTTGGTAGAGAATTGTATAAATGTGAAGATGGCCAATGGGCTAATATAGTTCGTTTTGATTGTAAAGAAACGATGAAAGCTTTTTTAAATAGTTTAAAAGAAGTAAAACCGGAAGGCTTTAAAGTGTATGGTTCAATGATAGATTTCTCAACTGCAAGACTGGAATTTTTTACTAAACTAATTTAAAATCAAAAAAAAGGATAAAAAAAGTTTCTTGTTTCCCGATAAGAAACTTTTTTTGTTTTGCCCAGTCTAAAAGGGACAAAAAAAGCAATACGCCTGATAAAAATATTTGCGCAACTTCGATCGGACACAGCAAAGAATTCCACGGCTGCGCAAATACCGTTCGGCTTACGGCACGAAAATGAAGATTGCCAGCGATATCATGAAGCGATCACTTTTGTAAAGCCCCGTTTGAGGATGTTTGTTGCCTGTTGTGCATTTACCTATGTAAGAAATTATTTCACAAAAATAGAAAGGCCACCTGAATTATTAGCAACATTATTCAGTGTCGTGGCAATTCCATTTTTCCACAATCTTGCAGTTAGTTTTGAGTTGATCATTTCTTCCCCTGAAATATAAACATCAGTACCTACAATATATATACTATAAGCTGAGGCATCTGTAGTGCCAGCTGTTAAAGCAGTAGCAACGCCGTTCTTCCAGAACCTGGCGATGCCGGCTCCGCCAGTGCCATTCCTTTCTTGTCCGGCTGCATAAACATCTGTACCTGAAATAAAAACTGAATTAGCAATGGCACTAACAGTTCCACCAGTCAGATCAATGGCAACTCCATTCTTCCAGATTTTTGCAACAGCGCCATTACCAATACCGGTTTTTTCGTATCCCGATACATACACATCTGCGCCTGAAATAACTACTGAAGTAGCTGCGGCAGTATTTGATCCATTCGTTAAAGAAGTTGCCATTCCGTTCTTCCATAGCTTCGCCACTGTTTTTGTTCCATTTGATTCATATCCCGCTACATATACATCAGAACCTTTAGCATACACCGACCTGGCCATGGCATCCTGGGTTCCGTCTGTTAAACTGGTAACCGCTCCGTTTTTCCATACCCTGGCAACATTGTTTATACCAATCTGTTCAATACCGGCAGCATAAACATCCGTTCCCTGTACATAAACCGATAAAGCAGTAGCCGAATTAGTGCCATCCGTTAAAGAAGTTGCAATCCCGTTCTTCCAGACTTTTGCCCGTTGTGTTGCAATAAGTGCGCCCTCATAACCTGCAACATAGACATCAGTGCCCGAAGCAAAAACTGAATAAAACTGGGCATCTTCAGCTCCGGTAGTTGTAAATATCTCCGCCCCGTTCTTCCACAATTTTCCAATATCATTACCGGGCCCGCCGGGCCATTCGTATCCTGCTACATACACATCGGGCGAAGCTGTAGTAAAACTTAATTCATTACCATAGGCTGTTCCTGCAGCATTGCTGGCATATGCCCGCACATAGTAGAGAGTATTTGGATTAAGAGCTGTTATTGCACTTGTAAATATGCCTGTCCCGTTGCCATCTGTACTGTGATTACCGCTGGTTAGAGGATTCGGCGAGGTACTCCAGCAAACTCCCCGTGCAGTTACAGTGGCTCCGCCATCAGCACTTACCGTACCGCCACAGGATGCAGTTGTAGAAGTTATCAAACTAACCACTGTTGTAGTTAGTGAGGGCAAAGACGTTGCCGGCTCAACAGCAGGGCTTTTATTGCAGCTAAAAGCTGTAAGTGCCAGCAGCATCGTAACGAAAATAGCTTTCATAGTGTTTTATTAATGTTCAAATGTATTTTTAATAAATGCAACCCGCAATATAGCTTTTATTTCTATGGTTTGAAGCTTTGAATATGCAACGTGGCTATGCATTGGGCATTCACGTTCATAGTGAGCGGGTACTCATTTGAGCCGCAGCATTGCATGTATGGTAATGACGTGGATTGTTATCCAAATCAAAGAGGCAGTATATTAAATGAGCATTAGCAATGGTAAGGCAGATAGCAGACCTGGCACCTTAAAAAGACACAAGTGATGCTGCGGCATACCTGCCCCCAACGAAATTGGTTTGGTTTTCTGCTGATACTTAATCTCTTGTTGAGACTTTGGCCGTTCGCATTTTATTTCTTTTAATTGTTGTTGATATTGACAACACACAGATGCTATCAGGAAAAGCCTTAAAGAACAGAATAGTTTGGTCAATGAATAGTCAATTTTCCCATTGCTTAATTTTTGAACATCTGTACCTGTAAGGATGAAATAAATTTTCCGGCAGTTACGGGGTTTGATAAAACAAATTTGAATTGTCCAACATCAGTGATCGAGATAGGCGTGATGCCATTGATCTTCATTACTTGTATTTCAACACCTGGTTGAGAACCTGACGGATCCAGCATGGCAGTATCGGAAGTGGGGCGTGCGATCGTTCTCCATGTCCTGATTTTAACTGTATTGCCGGGGCCGATCCGTTGAACAGGCATGGTCAATGTGATCCTCAGGTCATTCATTACATGTTGTTGCCCTGCTGTTAAAGTAAATTCTTTGAATGGTTGTTCAGGTGTAACCCCGTCGGGATCTTTTGCTGCACTTTTTAACGAGATGTCGAGTGTTTGAGATTGGCCGTTCAATGTTAAAGGAATGGTCTTAGCCTCGTAATCCTTTTTTGTTACCAGCAGAGTGATGAAATCTTCTGCTTTATATCCTTTAAGTTTAAGATAATAGGTGCCGTCGGTTGTTGTAATAGAAGAATCAGTTGAGTTATTTATTTTAACAACGGCATTACTTACAGGCACTTCACTGGCATCCCTTACCTTACCCAGTAGTAAAATGCTGCCATTCTTTGATAAGATCAATTCAATGGTAGCAAATTTTTGTATGACTGTATCAATTACCAGTTGAGAATAACCCGCACTCGTAACACTCAGTTTTATTTTTTCATCAGCGATCTTTGCCGGAAGGCCTGAGAAGATAACCTGCCCGTTATTATCTATTTGTTGCGACAAGGTATTGGTTTCATCAGTATATAATTTTATTTCTCCCTGTTTAACAGGTATCTTGTCTTCATCAAGTACGCGGATGGTAAATTGTTTTGTTTGACCCGTTGTTTCCGGCTTACCCTTTGGTAAATAAAATCCTCCAATAACAATCAATCCAGCTATTGCCGCAGCGCCCGCTAAAGAAAATTCAATCCCTAATATTTTACCACTTAACTTACCGGTGGCTTTTGCAACTCCATGTAATAAAATCCCACAGGCAAGGGCAAAAACTACAAGTATGATATAATAATACTGTTCGCTAATACTGCCTGATTTATCAGTTGAATACGTTAAATACAAATACAGGCAAACAACTGCAATTGCAAAGCAGATCAGTGCTGTTATTATATATGGGGTTTTAGATTCTTTGTTCATATTATTGGTATCTATTTGTTTATTGATATCACGAATGATGCTCCTTGCTTCGGGAATGTTTTGCTCAAATGCATTGGTATAGGCATTGGCAACCAAGGGCAGGTAACTGGCCGCATCTGCTTCTTTTAATAAACGTGCTTGTAATTTATTTAATTTGGTGGCAACGGGCTTCAGCCTTCTTGTTTCTTCAGCAGTTGGGTAAAAATCAAAACAAAGTATAGCTTTATCTTCCCGTTGGGAATAGATGATATAATCCTGTGTGAGTTTATATATCTGGCCAACATGATGGCCACGGGTTTCGGTACCTGTTTTTGCATTTCGAAACCAGGGCTCCGGTGCATCTGCCATTCTTAGAAGTTTTATCTAAAGTAATATATCTATTTGTTTTTCAACGTTCAGGGATTGCCGCAGGGCTGGTCTTTTATCATTGCCTGCCCGGCAACTGAAGCCGATTAAAAAACTGATGATGAAGTTAACAACTAAAAGCCAAATAGAATTAGGTCAGGCCCGATATTAGTTGATTGTAGTAAAGCTTATAAAAAAGCATAAAAGAAACAGACTGTAAAACAAATCAGTGGCATTGTAAAAATGAAGGACCACATGGCAAAGCAGGCAGCTGTTTTTTTATAAACTAAGATTGATGCAGGCAGCTGGTAAAATATCAGCCTGCAAACAGGGTACGGAGCTGAATAAAAAATGATTTCTGAGAAACTGGGTGAAGAAGCAATTCGTGTTTTACGGACACAGATTAAATATAAAAAAGAGTATGCTTAATTAATTTTCATACCGAACTCTTCAGGAACTGCTTTACAAAGGAGCTTTTGTTAGCTGATGTTTTTTACGCTAGGGTCGTTTAACACGCTCTCAGGTATGAATAGGCTGCTAATTCTTTCCAAACCTGCCCAAACCATCCCAAACATTCCCAAACATTCCCAAACATTCCCAAACCTGCAACTTCCTGCATCTTCCTGCAACTTCCTGCACAAACCTGCACAAACCTGCATTCGTGCTTTTTGGCCGTCGCATATTTGTTCTCAGAAAGGCGAATATGAAAAAAGCCGCAAAAAAAATAAACAACCAACGGCAAAGAGCAGGAGCGGATGTGACAAGAACAACAGGAGTTTAAAAAATGTCACAAGAAATGTGACAGAAAAAAAACAGGAAAAAAATTGTCACAGCGGCTGTAGCAAGTTAAACCAACTAAAACAATCGTTATGAACATACGGCATTATTATCCAAACACCGACGGGCTGGCCGGCTTACGAACAAGGCTTGGCTATACCCAGCAGCAACTGGCCGACCAGTTAAATATCTCACGCAGCCTGGTTGCCATGGTAGAAAATAAAAAACGGTCCATGCCTGCCGATATGCTCATCAAAATGGCGAGCCTGGAAATACAACTGGCAGGCAATAAGATGCAACAGCAAACCGTGCTGCCCCACCCGGCCGAACTTGAATTTTCAATGCCCGATATTCATTCGCCTTCCCTGTATGAACGTGCGCTAAAGGGCCGGCTGCAAAGCCGCAAATTATCGGCTAAGCTTGAACGTATGACCGGGCAATACCAGGAAACAAGAAAATACCTGGAGCTGCTAACCCTCCTGCTTGAAAATAAGGAGGCCAATGAGGATTCAATTAGCTGGTGGAAAGCCAGCGAACGATCATGCATCAAAAAACTGGAGAAATGCAGTTTACGTGAACAGGCATTGCTGCGCAATAAGATCGCTTTGGTAAATGCTGAACGACAGCTTTCCAAAAGTATCCAGCAACATTTCGGCATCAAAACCGGCTTCCCGGAAGATGACAACAACAGCAACGCAGCAGCCTATTAGTACAGCAACACATCAGCACATGATATCATCAGTGCAGGAATACCTATAAATCTTTTATTCACACTTAAACAAAACAAAGATGGACTACACAGTTTCATTGTTAAAAACCCGGCCCGATTGCGAGGCTCTGATCAATATCGCAACAAATGACAAAGAGTCGTTCCTGTACCGTAAAACAGGTTTAAAAAGACAGCGGGATTCCGCTTCTTCAACATCGGTTGAGATAGAAGCAGACCTTGCCAGCGTTAATGCTGAACTCGCTGCCTATCAAACCATCCTTGCCAGTCTGCCCGACGGCCCCGCCAGGGACAATACCCTTGTACTGCAAACAAAAGCGCAGTATAAAAAATTCCTGCTTGAGGAACGCAAAGGGAGTTACGGCGTGCTGGCTATTTTGGAAAAGGAGTTCAATTTCGCCTGTATCGACCAGTCGATCGCGGAGACCGACGCTTTCCTTGCGGCAGTAACCGCCAGGATGAGTGAAATGGAACCATGAGCCCTTTGAAAAACTGCCCCCGCTATTTATAGCCGGGGGCTATTTTCCTAAAGATCAAAAAAAAATCCTGTTGTTAGTGATATTTTTTTTGAATTCGAAGTCAAGGAACTCCTGTTGAAGCTACAGGAGTGCAAAAGCTTAATGAGGCCTCCTCCTGAAAACGAATGTATTTTTTTCCGTGCTCCCTTTTTACCCCGCCCCGACGGGCGCAGCGGAACCCCGGGGTTACTTTTTTGCCTGCCCCGGAAATTTTCGGTGAGCAGTAAAAAAGTAAAATTAAAAATTAAAAAACATCCATATGCCGGAAAATAAAAAAAATATGAACATCTACGACCGTTTACGGGTAGACGCAAAAGATCCTTCGGAGGTAGAATACTTTCGTGAAAAGTTTCCATCGCTTTCACACGCCGTCATCAGGCAGGCGATCATCGAGGCAGGCCCCTTCCGGAAGGATATAAAAAAACTGCTGGAACAACAGCCGGAACCCAAACCATAACCTCCAAAATTAAAAAGAATGTCGAACTATTTCATAGATGCAGATACCCGTATTGGCACCATCTCGGGCACCTTGCTGGTGCTGTTGGTAAATATCAATACAGGTGAGTTTTTAAAAACAGTGATCATGGCAGCTACAGCTGCAGCTGTTAGCTTTTCCGTGTCGCTTTTTTGCAAGTATATATTAAAACGGATCAGCAGAAAGAAATAAAGAAGCACAGCAGCAACGGTGCAGTTACTGCGCCCTTTCGTCCAGGCTAAAGATATCTTCCACGGCTTCCCCGAAATACCCTGCGATCTTAAGTGCCAATACAGTTGAAGGCATATATTTTTTATTTTCAATGGCAACGATACTTTGCCGGTGTACCCGAAAGTTGTTTGCAGGTTTCTAATGGCTGATGTCTTTAATAGCCCGTTCCGATCTTATCTTATTGTTCATTTGGAGGCCATGTCAGAATTTCGGAAAATGATAAAATAAAAAATAACGATATGCACGAAGACTGTACTGAATAGATTGTAAACAAGCCGCGTTGGAAAAGCAACAGCATCCAAAAAAATGAAGCCAGCTAACACGAAGGCATAATTGATATAAACAGACCGCAGCAGTGCAATCAGCCTGTACTGCGTTACAACTTCATCCTCCAGGTTTTCTCTGGAGAAGCCGGTAAAAAAAACTGCTGCCGGGAATAACATTCCCAGCACATCGGTTGTAATATCAATTCCTGAAAAACAGATCCTCAGGCTTGCCGGTATCTGCATCCCGGCGATGAGGAATATCGTTCAGATAAACGCCGGGATCAGTATCATCATACCTGGCTTTTTGAAACGGGTGGGTAATAGTAAGAGCGCTTCATAATTGATGATTTTTTTCAAATATGATAATTTAAAATAAAATGTATTTAAAAATATACTTTTTAGATATAACAGTATTATATTTGTATCGATATAAATAACCGAAAAGATTGTTTCTATTACATAACCCTTTAAAAATCAGTTATGTTGAACAAAACGACAACCCCTGCAGATACCGGGGGTCACTTTAAACCGGAATACACAGTTAGCAATACTGTGCGGGTGAAACCTTATAGCAAAAAGGAATTGTGTAATATGTATAATATCAGGCACCGCCAACTGGCTAAATGGTTACGCCCCTTCCTGGAAGAGATCGGTGCCATCAATGGCCGCCTTTATACCGCCAAACAAGTAGATATCATTTTTAAAAAACTCGGGCCGGTGTATGATATGAGGGAGGAGGTTTGAGGTTTGGGGTTTAAGGTTTGAGGTTTACAAACTATTTCCTAAACCCTGTCCTTTCCCGGTCTTTCCATTTTTTTTGCGCTGCTTTTAAGCTAACATAAACATCTTAGTTATAACGAGCGCTGCTGCTGTTAGGTCCTTTTTACATGCAATAGTTTTTTGCTGATAACAAACCTGATTAAGATTTTTTTTATTGATTTAAGTTTAAATTGATTATTTACACAACGGCTACAACAAAAATGCTTATAAGCAGCCACTCATCCACGCTTTAAAAACAGGAGATTTGAGCTCCCCTGTTTTATTATTTTAACTTATTCGATCATTATTTTATAAATACTTTCTCCATCCGGCAATGTTATTTTAAGGGTATACATACCTGCTGCCTGCTGTTTCACATTTATCTGTACGGATGATTGCAGCGATATCACCCGGGTTAATAGCAGTTGTCCGCCGCTGTTATATAATTGCATATTTCCTGTACGGATGTTACGCCTGAAATCTACCTGCAGAAATTCCCTTACAGGGTTCGGATAGATGCGTACGGTGGCAGGCCTGCCGGTGCGATTTACCGGTAAAATTTTTGTTTGAATAAAATTTCCATCCATATCAATTTGTTTCAGGCGGTAATATGATTGGCCGCTGAGTGGAAACCAGTCTTGCCATTGGTATTCATGAATGCCCGCAGACGAAGTATGGGCAGCGACAAAATCAGCTGTAGCCCAGTTAGTGCCATTACTGCTTCTTTGTATTTCATATCCGCGGTTATTAATTTCGTTGTCAGTTTTCCAGGAAAGTGTTACTGAGTTAATGCCATTCGTTACATTAAAGTCTATCAGGTGAATGGGTAAAGTTCCATTGGCAAACAGCCTGGATGAATAAATATCATAGTCAGTCGTGGTCCTTAGATCCTGCCACGCAATCACTGCACCATCAGCGCCATCAGTAAGGAGTTGTGCGGCAAACTGCGCATGAGATTCATTGGCAACGGCGGCACCATTTGCAGTCCATAAAGCCGTGCCTGTTACATCAATCGACTGGGCGTAAATATCCGGTTGAAAGCTATTCCTCGAATCTGTCCATAACATAATTGCACCACCGGACGTTCTTGCAGCCAGTTGTGGTTCTGCCTGGGTTCCTGCGGCATCGCAAACAACGATACCATTTGCTGTCCATTGACTTATGCCTGAAGTATTGATCCTTTGTGCATAGATATCCCTTTCGTTTCTCCGGTCTTCCCATACAAGGAAGGCGCCACCAGCCCCATCGGAAATTATTTGCTGTGAAAGTTGCAGGGCATTGGCATTGCAAACAACGATACCGTCAGTTAACCATTGTGTTGAACCGGAGGAGTTTACTTTTTGTGCATAGAGGTCGGTATTTGAACCAAAGTTCCTCTTATCCTGCCAGCACATAATAGCTCCCCCGCTGCCATCTGCGGCCATCTGTATATTAAATTGCTGGGCTAAGTTTCCCTCGGAACAAATAGCAACACCGTTGAAGGCCCAACTTCCAAAACCGTTAGAGATCCTTTGCGCATAAATATCCGGCTGGCTGAAATTTCTCCAGTCTTCCCAGCTAACAATTGCACCACCCGCTCCATCACTAACCAGTTGCGGAATATTCTGTAAAGAGGAAGCAGTACATACTGCGGCTCCGTTTGCAGTCCATTGTACAGCACCTGCTGCATTAATTCGTTGTGTAAAAATATCGGCATTGGCACTTCCACCTCTTCCATCACTCCATACAATGATAGCACCGCCCAAGCCATCAGTTATCAGTTGTTGTGCGGTTTGTATGCCTGTTGCATTGCAGATTATTTCTCCGTCGGCAGTCCATTGAACCATGCCACCTGCATTTATACGCTGGGCATAAATATCATAACTACCCGCTCCGGCACCGTTTCTGTCATCTTTCCAGGTAATGATGGCTCCACCTGCGCCATCCGGAATCAATTTGGGTGTAAGCTGGTTAAAGCCAGCAGTACAGATAGCCACTCCATCAACAGCCCAAAGTAATGAACCTGTTGAGCTGATGCGTTGAGCATAAATATCTGTTGATGTATTCCTGGTATCTTCCCAGGTAAGAATTGCACCACCAGCCCCATCAGACACTAATTGTTCATTTTGCTGGTTACCGGCAAAATTGCACACCGCATTATTGATAGCAGGGTCGGGGCTCCATTGTGCAATTGCACTTACCTGTAGTAGTATTAACAGGACGAATAATTTTATACGCATAAGAGTTGCTTTTAAAAAACAAACCTACCATTATGGAAAGGGTTTAATCATCCCTGAAAAACAGGATATTTCATAAAAACAAAAAAATCATGGAAAAAGGGGAGACGGCATTGTACCCCTGTTTGCTTTATTTGTGTAATGGAAGTAAAAGGATTATTTTACTGTATGAGAAAATTTGTTTTGACAGGCATCTTATTTATTAGCTTTTATACCCCGGTAAAAGCGCAAACTCCCATAATAGATAGTCTTCGTAAAGAACTGGATAAACAAAAAGCTGATTCAATAAAAGTACATGACCGGATAAGGATATCCTGGTACCTTATCCAGTTAAAGGATTCGGCTTCAGCATGGAAATATATTAACGAAGCAGACAGCATTGCAGATAAGACAAAGAATCCGGTTTTAAAAGGTATCGTTTACGAACACATGGGTTACCTGTACAACCGGATGGTTTCGAAAAAGGCGGTTACTTATTATTTACAAGCCGAAAATATTTTAAAAAATTATCCCAACTCCATGGCTGCCAAAAAAAGTATGGCATCGTTGGGATTAAATATCGGTATTGAACACATGGATGTTAGTGATGAAGAAGGAGCCTTGTTTTATTATTTTGAAGGAATAAAAAGATACGAATCATTCGACAGCATGAACAGGAACCTGCCGCTGCTTTATGCAAGTATTATAAATTCTTACTACAATCTTGGCAAGTATGAAACAGCATTAACGTATTGTGAAAAAGCCTATTCAAAAAGTATCGCCTGGGGAACTGTATCCGCTCAAATGTCGTCGGCAATTAATTACGGCAGGGTGTTAATGAAATTAAAGCAGCCTGAAAAAGCAACCTATTATTTTTCAAAAGGCAAATCCCTTGCCGATAGCGTGAATGACCCTTACTTTCAATCTAAATATTACCAGGTAATAGGTAATTTTAAGTTTGATGAAAGCAAATTTGACGAAGCCCTGGCCCTGTTTACAAAGGGCCTTCCACTCATCAAGGAAACAAAAATGCCTTTTGATATTTCCAGTTGTTATATGTGGGTGGGAAACTGTTATGCAGGAATTGGAAATTTTATCAGCGGCCGTAAATATTTAGATTCGGCATATGCACTTGCAAAGCAATATGATTATGTACACCAGGTTAAAGACCTGTATTTAAACAGGTATCAACTTGAAAAAATGGCGGGCAATTTTTCGCTGGCAATAAATTATCTCGACTCATTTAATGTAATTAACGACAGCCTCGAATTGGTTAAGGGTTCCGATCGTATAGAATTTTTAGATGCCAAATACCAGGCAGAAAAAAAAGAAACGCAGATCAGTCAATTGCAGTCTGAAAAAGAAATCCAGCGCCTGAATATTCAGCGGAAAAATATGCTGAATTATTTTTTAATTACGGCCACTTCAATTCTTTTACTTCTAGCTTTATCATTCTACCGTAATTTTAAACAAAAGCAAAAACTTCAGCAACAGCGGATCAACGAATTAGAAACAGAAAAACAATTAACTGCCACAGAAGCCGTACTAAAAGGTGAAGACCAGGAACGAACACGTCTGGCGAAAGATCTGCATGATGGGTTGGGGGGTATGTTATCGGGCATTAAATATTCATTAAATACTATGAAAGGAAATCTTATTATGACGCCTGAAAACGCACAGGCATTTGAGCGCAGCATGGATATGCTGGACAGCTCTATTAAAGAAATGAGGCGGGTGGCACATAATATGATGCCCGAAGCATTGGTAAAATTCGGATTGGATACTGCCTTGAAAGATTTTTGTAACGACATTAACCAGAGTGGTGCATTAATGGTAAATTACCAGTCAATAGGAATGGTGCATGCAACAATTGATCAAACGACCGCCATCACTATTTACCGTGTTGTGCAGGAACTCATCAACAACACGATGAAACATGCGGCGGCAAAAACGGCCATTGTTCAGTTAAGTAAAATAGACGGGCAATTATCTGTAACCGTAGAAGATGATGGTAAAGGATTTGATCCGCTGGTATTAAAAAACGCAAAGGGAATTGGCTGGACAAATATTCAAAGCCGGGTAGATTTTTTAAAGGGCCAATTAGATATCCGGTCTGAAATTGGGAAAGGCACTTCTGTTCATATTGAATTAAATGTGTAAATGGCCACAAATGTTTTTATAGTTGATGATCACTATATGGTGATTGAAGGTATCCGGTCATTGTTGCAAAATGTAAAGGATATTGAATGCACCGGGCATGCAATGAATGCAGTTTCGTGCCTGGCTTTTTTACAGCAGCAACAACCCGATGTGATCTTAATGGATATTAACCTGCCCGATAAAAGTGGTATCGAACTGTGTAAAGAAGTGAGGGAAAAATACCCGGCTGTATTTATCATTGGCCTCAGTACTTTTAACCAGCAAAGTTTTATTCAGAAGATGATGGATAACGGGGCATCGGGTTATGTACTTAAAAATGCTACACAGGAGGAATTGATAGCAGCCATAGCGATAGTGGCAAAGGGGGGGCATTTTTTAAGCGAGGAAGCTGCCTTGTCTTTACGAAAATATAATGCAGGCGATATGCCCCTGTTAACCAGGCGGGAAAAAGAAGTGCTTACCCTGATCGCAGAAGGCATGACCAATGCGGAAATTGCGCAAAAATTATTTATCAGCACGACTACCGTTGATACGCACCGAAAAAATCTTTTAGAAAAATTCCATGCCAAAAACACGGCCCTGCTTGTAAAATTGGCACTATCGCAGGGGCATCTGTAATGACGAAAGAATAACATCATTTGCGGGTGGAGTGCAGATTATTGCTAAGCCTATACCATTTATGGATTGCTGAATTATAAGAAGTTTTTTTTCTTTTGATAAACCGTTGAGCTTTAATATAAATTCTTCAATTAATGGCTGCATTTTCATTGTTCATTTCTTCAATAATTATTTCTTAAATCCAATCCTTTCCCGGTCTTCCCATTTTTTTTGTGCTGCTTTTTCATCCAACAGGTTTTCCATTGCATCGTAAATCTGGTTTAGCTGAACATCGTGTTCACCCAGCCTATCCTTTATTTCTTTTAATTGTGTTTTCAAATCACTTTGCTGCAATAAAACCCGCCTTATTTCTACAAAGGCCCGCATAATGGCAATGTTCATGTTTATTGCCTTATCTGAATTAAGTACCCCGCTTAACATAGCAACGCCCTGTTCTGTAAAGGCATAAGGAGTGTATTTACTATGTTGCCCCCTACCCGTTTTTAAGGTAACAATTTGTGACCTTAAAGAAACATTGCTTTCCGGCGCGGTAACAGATTGTGACCGGACACCCTGCCATTCAGCAAGGGTAAGCCTGAACATAAAGTCCGGGGGAAATCGTTTAATATTACGTTTAACAGCCTGGTTTAAAGCCTTTGTTTCTACTTCATACAATTGGGCAAGGTCAAAATCAAGCATCACCCTTTCAGCTCTTATTTCGTAAATCCTGTTTTGAATACTTTGTATTACCTGCATACTGTTTTTTTAAAAGTCTGATTGTATTTTTTCGGCTGCGGTCCGTTTAGTTTGGTACATGATCTTTGCATACATCTGTGATGTTTTCAATTCCCGGTGGCCCGGCATTTTTGATACGGCATAAATATCTGTTCCCTTGCTTAATTGCAAAGTAGTAAAAGTATGCCGGAAACAATGCAAGGTTATATTTTTTGATATTCCGGCTGCTCCTATCCATTGGTACAAATGTTTATTGGAACAGGCTGAATAAGTAAGCCCTTTAAATGCCTGGCCGGTTGGTCCTTGCCGTTCATCAAACAAGGTGTAAGCCTGTTTAGAAATAGGCATCTTTTCAACCCCTTAGGTTTTTTGTTGTTTGAACTGCAGGAAATAACCGTTGCCTTCCTTATATTCAACTTCACGCCAAACGGGTTTTTGAATATCTGAAAACCTTAACCCGTAGGGGCTGAAAAAAGGGCTCCAATTTTCATTAACGGGTTTTGGCAATCGGTTTTTACAAGGCTGTTTAATTCCTCAATAATTAAAAAATTCCGTTGAGTTTCTGCCTGCTTAATCTGTCCTACCCTTGCGTTAAGATCAATTTGCAAATAGCCGTCTTTATAAGCCTGTTTTAAGACAGCCTTGAATTTATTGAAATAAGATAGGGCTGAATTTTGGGAAAGGGTTGCTTTGCTGCTCTTATTGCGTTCAGTTGTTAAAAGATAGTCCCGGAAATCCTTACAAAATGTTTCGTTCAGATCGGTAAACTTCAAACTCCCCTTTGTAAATGATTCCAGGTAATGATAAGATGAAACCTGGTTACCAAAATTGGATGCTTTGCGTTTATCTGCCAATCCCTTAAAATACGAAACAAAATTTCTTTCACCCTGTACCCTCATTTTTAATTGTTCCCTTTCATAGCCTGTATAGATTTCAGGTTTATTCAGGTTGTTATCCTTTTTCTGCCGGATCTGTTCTGCCAGCTGTAAAGTTTCTTTATTGTGCTGTTTGTCAATGGGATGCAGCTTTGCTTTTTTGGGTTCAAATTTCTTATCTGATACCGGAACAAATCATTTTATTCTTTACCCTTTTTCATCTAAATATTTCTGTTACTCGTTTTTGGTTTCATTGTATAGAAATAAATTAAGAAACTCCATTTGGGTTGTTTCCCCCATTTCGGTGTTTTGTAGTAGCGGGTAGAAGTCCAGGAACAGGCTTTGCCAATTCCCTGAAATTGCTTTTTGTATAAGTTTGAATTTTGTTGCCATTTAAGTTATGCAAATAGTTTATCAATTTCTGAACGCTTAATTATGTTTTTCCGATACAGAAAGTAATTTACGTTGAAACTTAGATAGTACTAATGGGGCACAAAATCAGCAATATTGTGCATTAAGCCGCAATCATGTTCCTGCATTCCAGGGCGCATTCCTCACAGGCTTTTGAACATTCCTGGCAATGTTCCTTGTCATGTTTTTTACATTCAGTCGAGCAAGCGTCGCAAATATCAACACACAGCTTACAAATGTCCTTAGCCCTTTTACTTCCTAAACTCATTAACTGGGCTGCAGTATAACAAACAATAGAACATTCCATATCCAACTGAATACATCTTGCCATCATTTTTACATCAGCTTCCATTGTACATGAAGTTGTACAATGATTACAAATCGCCGCACATTTTAAACATGCTTCGATACAGGTTTTATAAGTATGATATCCTTTCATGATTTTTTTTAGGTAAAGTACAACCGTCGTGCCGGAATTTTTGCAGTTAATTTTATCTAAGATCTAACGTGAACATACTTTTCAGGGGAAACATGAATAAGCATATAAAAAAATATGTAAGTTATATAGCCAATTGTCTATCCCCGAATAAGAATTGATAAGGCAACTAAAAATAGCTCCAGTGCGAACGCAGCACAAACAAGCGATGAAAAACTACTGAATGTAGAATCTGAAAGTTCGCAGCATAGCGTCGGAGGATTTAAGCATTCCGGTTTTCGGTAACTGCCCTGCAACAATTTCATATTGCAATTCCATGCCATGTATTTATAGAATTCAGTAACAGTGAGAGCCTGTGGTTGTTGCTTCCCGACGCGCTTTGACCATCCGGGTAAGATCGCATGTGTAATAGTATCTTCTATACGTGGTTACCTATTATTTCTTTGCATGATGAATCGTTTGCAAAAGTTTATTTAAGATAAAATAGTCCGAAATAGAATTTAGTGGTATTTTTGCTTTTGTAATCAATCAAAAGTAATTATGAATCGCTTTAAATCCTGCATAGTACTACTGGTATTTTCCCTATGCTTTATCCCGGCATTTAGTCAAACTGCACAAAAAGGCAATTCGCTTTTTACACAACCCGGCATCATTATCACTTTAGTACTTATTTTAATTCCCATACTTGCAGGACTGCTTATCTTTTCATTAAGATTGAAAAATGTTGTAGATAAAATTAAGGATGGCAAAGACAAAGATGAAGCAGCACGTTTTGCCAATTACCTAACAAACCTGGAAGGTGATGAAATTGATACTGTGTTGGAAAATAAAAAAAAAGCCGCCGCCTTCAGGTTAGCAAACAATGAACTAAGTGGTGATCTTGCCCCATCAGATGAAAAGGGATTGATCACCCATATTAATGAACAAACAAATATGGGCTTTGTGGCTACTAAAAAAAAAGCCCTGAAACGCCCAAATATTGATCCTCAATTATCTAAATTAATTGTTTGGTTTTTAGTAAGTGCAACGTTCTGGTTGTTGTTTGGAACCACTGTTGGAGAATATCTCGGTATTAAATTCGTAGCGCCCGATGCTGACCATTTCAGCTGGTTAAGTTTTGGCAGGCTAAGGCCGGTACATACCAACGCAGTGTTTTGGGGCTGGAGTTCTTTAGGTATGCTGGGGCTGGGATATTATGTAATACCGATGGTTAGCAATACCAAAATTGCAAGTCTAAGACTTGGCTGGTATTCCTTGTATTTAATTAATGCTGCTGTGCTGATTGGGAGCCTTTTCCTGATGGCAGGTATTAATAATGGCGGTGGCGAATACCGTGAATATATATGGCCGGTAATGGGCCTGTTTGCTTTGGCATTGGTGCTTACGCTGATTAATTTTCTAAACACTATTGCCCGGCGTGCTACTAAAGAAATATATGTATCTAACTGGTACATGGTGGCAGCCGTTATTTTCGCAATAGTAATTACGCTGGTTGCCTATTTACCTTTTTGGCAAAATGGGTTAGGCGAAACTATTTCGCAGGGATATTATATGCACCAGGGTGTGGGTATGTGGTTTATGCTTTTTACCCTTGGGTTGGTGTATTATTTTTTACCCCAACAATTAAACAGGCCTATCTATTCTTACAGTTTGGGTATTATGGCTTTTTGGGCCCAGATATTTTTTTATACTGTTATCGGTACCCATCATTTCGTATTTAGTTCTATACCCTGGTGGTTGCAAACAGTGGCTATCGTAGGTAGCGTGGGCATGATCATTCCCGTGGTTGCAGGTACCACCAATTTTCTGTTTACGTTCAAGGGGTCATGGTATAAAGTAGGCAGCAGTTATACGTTGCCTTTTTATGTGGTGGGTATTGTATTTTATTTTACCGGTTCCATGCAAGGCACAGCAGAGGCATTCCGTTCCACCAACCTGATTTGGCATTTTACCGATTTTACCACAGCACATTCTCATCTAACCATGTATGGCATCATTGCCTTTTTTCTATGGGCATCTATCTATGCTGTAGTGCCAAGACTGACAGGCAAAGAACCTTCATTTACATGGGTAGGTGTTCACTTCTGGATGGCATTGATCGGTTTACTCTTTTATACCATTCCCCTGATGATTGGCGCAACATTAAAAGGTATGATGTGGCAGGATGCGAAGCCATTTATAGACAGTGTTGAATTGATGTTTCCTTATTGGCTCTGGCGGGCAATAGGCGGTACTATGATGTGGCTGTCGCATATTGTATTTGCTTACAACATGTATAAAATGATCTTAGGAAAAGAAGGCATCAATATTCGAAAAGAAGGCGTTGAACAATTAAAACAATTACAGCCGGAAGCATAGTTTTTAGGATTCCGAACGACAGTATTACTATGGTGCTTTTGTTGACTCGCATTGAAAATCCAGCTTGCCTCGGGCCTCTTGTACGATTGGTTCAATGAGCAACAAAGAAACTACAGTTATTAATTATAAAAATGTAATCGATACAAAATGGACATATTCAGTAATCATAAAAGATTATATACAACAGCCACTTTAATGTTTTTGGCGCTTACGATTTTAGTGGCCATTTTACCTGCACTCAACAACCAAAAAAATAATCATCCATTACCGGGCAGCGAACCCTTAACAGTGGCACAGCAGGCAGGTAAAGACGTTTATATTGCCAATGGCTGTGTAGCCTGTCATACGCAACAGGTTCGCAATGTTGATATGGATAAAATGTGGGGCAGCCGGCCCAGTATTGCGGCTGATTATGCCGGTAACGAACGCATCAGCATTTGGGTAAATACAGCCACCTTAATGGGTACGGAACGCACCGGCCCCGACCTTACAAACATAGGTACAAGGCAGTCGAGTATTGACTGGCATTTATTGCATTTATACCAGCCCAGGGCAGTTGTTCATCAATCCATCATGCCATCGTATAGTTTTTTATTTGAAGTAAAAAAGAAGCCGGGCAAGAATGATGTGGTTGTAAGCGTGCCGGAAAAATATTTTGATACTGCAAATGGAAAAATTGTTGCAACAAAAGCTGCGCTGAATCTGGTAGCTTACCTGCAATCATTAAAACAAATTAAACTGCCCGATGGCACACCGGAACCGGATTTTCTATATAAACGACAACAAAAAACAAATGCAGCCAACACAAAAAATGGAGTAGAATCAAATGGAGTAGCCTTATACAGCGCTAATTGTCAAAGTTGCCACCAGGAAAACGGAGAAGGACTTAAAGGTGCATTTCCTCCACTCAAAGGAAGCCCTATTGTAAGTAATGATAACCCTGAAATGATGATCAATATCATTATGAAAGGCTATGACCCCAGGCCCGAATACGGCGTAATGCCGCCGGTAGGAGTCAATAACAATCTGAAACCCGAAGAAATTGCGGCAATTATCAATCATGAGCGAACCAGTTGGGGAAATAATGCAAGGAAAATCCCGGTAGAAGAAGTTAAGAAAATAATGGACTTTATTAAACAGGAAACAAAGTAATATGAAAAAGATTATTGTACTAATTGCCCTTACTGTAATTTATCAATGGACGTTAGCTTGTCCGCTTTGTGAACAAAGCCAGCCCAGGATATTTAGAGGTATTACGCATGGTACAGGCCCTCAGAGCAACTGGGATTTTGTAATAATTGCAGGAGCTATGACGGTGGTAACATGTTGTTTGTACTTCAGCATTCGTTATTTAATCAAACCGGGCGAAACAAATAATAACCATATTAAAAACAGCATTTTTAATACAGCAGAGCATGGAAGATAAAAGCACAGTCAGCATTTTTATAGATGATGAACTACAACCTATCGCATCATTTGCCACACCGGTAAACTTTGAACTGGATACTCGTAAGTTAACAGATGGCGAACATATATTGACTGTTGTAAGTAAAGATGTAACAGGAAAAGAAGGTATACGAAAAATTCCTTTTGTAGTACGTAACGGTCCTGCAGTAGCCATAGAAGGCATAAAAGAAAATGATATTGTGGATGGCATAGTGCCATTGATGATAAACGCTTATGGCAAGGGCCACCAAAGGAAATTCATTATTGAAGGCAGCGAAACGCCACAGAGTGTGCCCTCCTGGATATGGGTATTGCTGATTGCATTTGCCTGTTGGGCGCTGTACTATTTCGTTACTAATTTTTCAATTTAATTGTATTAAAACAATGGAATCTTACAAAGACATAAAAGGTTTGGATGACATTAAATTAATGGTAGATGATTTTTATAATAAAGTAAAAATGGACGAGCTGTTATCTCCCATCTTTTTTGAATATATCCCTACCGATTGGCAACCGCATCTGGAAAAAATGTACCTGTTCTGGAATGCTGCGCTGTTTGGCGAAAAAGGGTATGTCGGCAATCCATTTTCAAAACATGTTAAGCTAATAACTGTAACTCCAACGCATTTTGAAAGATGGCTATTGCTATTTCATGAAACCATTGATACCCATTTTTTGGGTAATATGGCCGATGATGCCAAACGAAGGGCTGGTATAATGGCCGATAATTTCATGAGGCGTTTAGCATCCATAAAACAACATGGTACAATAACAATCGTATGAGTGAAGCCCGTGCAGACAGCATCAAACACGATATTAAACCCGAAGATTATATAACAGACCTTGTTCATCAGTTTTATACTAAAGTGCGGCAGGGCGCATTGCCGGGCCCCGCTTTTAATTCGATCATAAAGGCTAATTGGAAGCATCACCTCCAGGTCATGTGTAATTTCTGGAGTACAATTTTATTGTATTCAAAAAAATATTCAGCCGATCCAATGGTAAAACACTTACCCATACAGCTGGAGAAAAAAAATTTTAACAGGTAGTTGATCTTTTTTGAAGAAACGGTTGATGAGCTATTTTCCAGAAAGATAGCTGCAAATGCCAAAAGCAAGGCAAACAATATTGCAAGGATTATGAAAAGCGTAAAGCAAATCCGGTTATAAAATATTTGAGTTAACAGGACACGGCAAACAAAAGATAAAAAGAGAACCTGGTTTTTTCTGTAAATTCGGACAAATTAATCTTAAAATAATGATTTCAAAAGCATGCCAGTATGCATTAAGATCTGTTGTATTTTTAGCGTCAAAAAATGATGATAAAATAAAATTAAATGTAAAGCAGATTGCAAAAGAAATTGATGCCCCCGAAGCATTTACTGCTAAAACATTGCAGTTACTAAATAAGCAAAAAATCATTACTTCCCTTAAAGGGCCTTATGGCGGTTTTTTTATTGAAGACTACCAGATGGACCTGCCAATCATTAACATCGTTCATGCGATAGATGGTTTGCAAATATTTACTGCCTGCGGATTTGGATTAAGACAATGCTCTACCGGTCATCCCTGTGCTTTTCATGATACTTATGCTGTTTTAAGAAATACCATGAAAAAAACATTTGAAAAAACAACCGTTAGAAAATTGGCGAAAAATATCGAAGATGGTACCCACTTTTTATCAAGTCTTGAATCAAAGAAAAAGTGAGTGCTGAAAGAAATACTATCAAAATTACTGTTGACTATAACAATGAACTGTATATTTTGGAAACTTATGCTCATGGATACAGAAGTTTAATGCACTTAATTTTTGATAAAATATTCATTGAAGATTTTGGCGACTGCAGGGGGATGGGCCGTTGCGGCACCTGCCTGGTGGAGCTGTTAAATCAACAAAGCGCTCCAACAGTTTTTGAACGCAACGAAGAAACTACTTTAAAAAGATTGGGTGAAATAGCTCCCAATACCAGGTTGGCCTGCCAGGTTTTGGTTGATGAAAGGATTAACAATCTTCATTGCAGGGTAATTTTACCGGATGCATTAGGATTTTAGTTATACTCCATCAATTTCACCAATTCATTTACCTTGCTTTAATAACTTTAATAATTTAACTAATCATTAGGTAGCCCAATAGTTCTCCCTAACAAAAATCGATTAGGTTTGCACAAATGATTAATAACAGTATCAATAATGCCCATACACTTAACAGCAGGTACATTGTATCTACACTTAAGGCATTAAATATCTGTTCATTTACAGAGTTTTTCCCTTTCTGTAAAAAACTCTATTACTTCTCCAATTTTAAGGACTTTAATACTTTTACCCAAGCCTGATGTCTTCAAGGTTTGGGATAGTTTTTCTTAGTTATTTCCATTAATTTAAAATGACAGGTGTTTTAGTATGCTTTAAATTCATATTGAATTTAAGTTGGTACTACTATTCTTCGAAGATAGATAAACCCGCAATTCATCGCAGTCATTGCATCTCTCTACTTTTAAAATCATAAAAATGTCAACTATTGCTTTTTCATTAATTATCGTATTCTTCGTTGTATTTCTTTTTATCGGGTTCACATACATTGGCAAGAAACAGAAAAAGAAAGCTGCCGCAATACTTCTGCTGCAGTTAAGCAGATCAGGAGCAGAAAATAATTTATCCTTTTCAAGCCAGGAATTATTAAATGGCTCTATCCTTGGCCTGGACGCAATGAGATTAAAATTATTGATTTTGCAACAGGGCGATGAAGACTCATACGAAAGGAATATAATTGATCTGGAAATGGTAAAGAATTGTTCTGTAAAAAAAGTATACAAGCCATTTCATGAAGGTAATTCCAAAGGAAACAAAATTGAAACCTATCTGGATAAAATTGTTCTGCACTTTGAATTTACTGATAACAGGGAATCGAGCGAAGTAAATTTTTACAGGCATATCAGCAATAATATTTATGAAATGCAGGATTTGGAACATAAGGCCAGAAAATGGGAATTAATGCTTTTGCAAATGACAGGGAATAAATTGAAACAGATAGCCTGAAGTGTTATTAATGATGCTTGCCGTTAGAAATAAACCGATACTCCCTGTATTTTGCAAAGGGCTAAAACAGGATGATAATTTATATTAATAAATTAATTGGCATGATACAAGCCGAAAAAAAGACGTCTCCCAATGAAATGATTCTATTCGTATCTGTATTAATAAATGTAGTGGTACTTGAACATGCATTTACTATAAATGAGCAGTGGTATTGGGCACTGATTGTTACTCTTCCAACGATAATATTTGCTGGTATCTATAATAAAAAAAGCAAAAACGTGCATAACGGAAGCTTATGAATTTTTTAGCAAAATGAAAGAAATAAATGAATGGAATATTCTATCACTATTAAATATGACACTGCCATGCAACCGTTAAATGAACAACTTATCCTGAGCGTAAACCGGAATACTAAAGTATGTTCGCTTCATCAAAAGGAAGCAGGCAACCTTTAATAAACTGAACTATAGAAATGTTGAATGTTTTTACTAATAAATAACTCATTTTCCTTTTACATACCCAAATTCTAACCTGATTCTAATTCCTCTTGTTCACGATGTTAGGTAAATTTGCCTGCAGAAATTCTTACAGACTTTATTTGATAGAATTCTTAAACAGGGCAAACACTTAAAACCTGGTAAATTTTAATGAGAGGATGAAAACGCTTCACGACAGAATTCCTGTTTCTATAGCATTAAATGCGACTTTGGAAGCTGAAAAAATTCAGCCGGCATTGATTCAAAACAAGAAAAGGCTTCTATTCGTTTCCATACTATCCATTTTTATTGCGGGTTGTATCAGCGTAATTGCAAAATTCCTGATCCACCTGATTGATCTTATTACCAATATTTCGTTTCATGGTAATTTTTCCATTTCACATACTAACCCGGCAACCAATTCATGGGGGATTTGGGTTATTGTTGTGCCTGCAACCGGTGGAATTATCGTTGGCCTGATGGCACTCTATGGTTCAAAAGCCATTCGTGGACATGGAATACCAGAAGCCATGGAACAGATATTAACGAATCAAAGCAAGATCAAGCCTGCTATCACTTATCTAAAACCAATTTCTTCAGCAATATCAATTGGTACCGGCGGCCCCTTCGGAGCTGAGGGGCCAATTATTGCAACTGGTGGTGCATTAGGTTCCACGTTAGGACAGTTGTTAAGGATTACTCCTAATGAACGAAAGATATTACTTGCGGCAGGTGCAACGGCAGGCATGTCGGCAATCTTTGGAAGCCCTATCGCAGCCATTTTTTTAGCTATTGAATTGCTGTTGTTCGAATTTTCCCCCAGGTCTATTATACCTGTTACATTGGCGTGTATAACCGGAGCTGCAGGCCATCATTTTTTATTTGGCCAGGGCCCTGTATTTGCAATGGATAAACTTATTGCATTTCCTACAAATGCCGCACTCGCAACCTATAGTTTAATGGGTATTGTAATTGGAGTAATTTCAGTTGCAGTTACAAAAATTGTCTATTTTATTGAAGATAGCTTTGAAAAACTTCCTGTTCATTGGATGTGGTGGCCGTCAATTGGTGGGCTAATAGTAGGATTAGTTGGATATTTTTCGCCCCGGACTTTGGGAGTAGGATATGATAATATTACCGATTTACTTACGGGAGAGATGCCAATGAATATCGTATTTGCTTTATGTGCACTTAAATTTATTTCCTGGTCTGTTGCGTTGGGTAGCGGAACATCAGGCGGTACATTAGCACCCTTACTTACCATTGGTGGTGCTACCGGAGCTTTACTGGGCATGTTTGTTTTAAAAATTTATCCCCTATCAGGTGTAACGCTTCCATTAGCTGCTTTGGTTGGCATGGCTGCGATGTTTGCGGGTGCATCAAGAGCATTTTTAACTTCGGTTATTTTTGCTTTAGAAACAACTGCACAATCTAATGCGCTGTTGCCATTACTCGCAACCTGTGGTGCTTCTTACATCATATCATTCTTCTTCATGGAAAATACAATCATGACAGAAAAAATTGCACGCAGGGGAATAAAAACGCCTTCATCTTACGAGCCTGATATTTTAGAAAAAATTACTGTAGCACAGGTGATGGAAAAAAACGGAATGATATTCAGTGAGGATAATTCTATTCTGGAAATCACAGACTGGCTGCATAAAGAGCCCGATCATAACGGCAACTATTTTATTATTTCTAATGAAGCCGGTGAATATAGGGGAATATTAAGTGCATCAAATCTATTTAGTAAGCATCATAAAAATGATACGCTGATAGGAACACTTATAAAACGAAAACATATTTCCATTGGTATTGACAATAGTTTACGCAAAGCAGTTGAAATGATGGCAAATGAAAATATTGATGTACTGCCTGTATTATCAAATGACAGAAATATCATAATTGGCATATTGTCCTATCACAACATCCTTTCAACCTATAAAGAGGGAATTGAGGAGCATACAAAAAAGCAACCTCCTATTTCAATGAAAAGAAGAGGTTTGAAATTACTGGTTCATGGTCAAAAATTGCTCAGTTTCCTGAAGACCAAAGCAGATTAACAGAATAGATTACATTACTGCAGCCCAGGAATAATTTCAATTAGATAACCCGTCGATGGGAAGCGGGAAAATAAAATCCTGAAAAATACTATGCCTGGCTTTTTTTACATGGGCTGCATATTTATTCAGGCTTCTAGTGATCCCGGATGCATATTCTTGATTGAGTTTTGAAATAATGGCATTGGTTTTTTCTATGTCCTTGATAAGTTCTTCCCTTTTACATGCATTAAAAGGATAATATTTCTCAACTGCCTTATCAAATTCCATTTTAAAATGTTTTTCCACTTCTTCATAATATGGAATTAATACTGGATTTGCAGTATAGGTTTTCAGATGTGATAGTTTAATCGCATCTGCTTTTTGAGATTCATTTACTACTTTGTAGGAACAGGAAGCCAGCACCGAAACCAGCACCGGCGCCTTTAATAAACAGTTATATTCCTCTTCCGTTAGATTTTCAAATTCTTTTATCATCAGCTATCGTTTTTATCTTCATGAATATTATTCTAGCGGATAGGGCTGGAGGTATAAAATGTTTAATGATGAAGCAGGCCCTAAGCTCTCATTAATATGCCTACCGTTAAATGAAGAAATTTTTGTTTCAACCTCCGGGTTAACAAATATGATATCGGCATTAACTTTTTTTACAAAATTCAAGACCGCTTTCGGGAAATGGCTATGGTGAAGCAGGTGGCACTCTATCGGATTATTCATTACAGTTTGTAAGATCCTATAGGTATCAAGCAGTGATTTCCTCACCTGCTCTTTATCGCTATTACTTTTGTGCAGGCCCAACAGAATTATTTTTGACCGGAATATTTTTGCAAATACAGCCAGGAAAGCTATTTTTCTTTCAGGAATAAAATTTCTTACGGGAACAACGATGGTTTTCATCCTGGTATTGATAGACCTTTTTACCACATTAAGAACCGGGCAATTTGTTGATCTTGATAGTTCATCCGGACAGATGGGTTTTATTAATGAAAAAAAATTGTGTTTTCTTTTTTTAGTCATGATAATCACTTGCGGCCCGATCTTTTTTGCAGTCTCTACAATTTTGTCATAAACATTACCCCTTTCAACATGCATTTTAACTGTCGTGCCAGGCATAGTTTCTTCCATGGCTGCTTTCCATTCGTTCAACTTTTTTACAGCGTCTTCGAAAGAGGCATAATCCTTATAATGATATCGCTCATTTTTATTAAGCTTTTGCGGAAAAATATTATTCGGTTTAAAAATATGCAACAAATGAATGCACGAAATGCCTGCATTTGCCAGTTCTACTGTTTGCTCGAAAGCAGCTTCGGTATTTTCGTAAAAGTCAACAGGTATAAGTATGATACTACAGAGATTGGGCAGCATGATCTAATTGTTGTCAGATGATCTTATGAATACTTGAAATTACACGTCCGTATTAAGAACTGCATTAATAGCTGATTAGAATTTGATTAAAATATAATGGTAATATTCATTTGATTAAAGGATAAGCCCTAAATTGCTATAGATATCATAAACAGTAAGTGTTATGGACGAAAGGAGTATTCTTATTGTAGAAGATGAAAAAAAAATTGCTGACACACTTCAATTTGGCCTGGATGAAATAGGTTTTACAGTTGCTGTGGCTTATGATGGTAAGCTGGGCTTGCACTTATTTAATTCCGGCAGTTTTAACCTGGTAATTCTTGATATCAATCTTCCGGGGATTAACGGGTACGACCTTTGCAGGGCCATCCGTCTGCGGGATGCGCAGGTACCAGTACTGATGCTCACTTCGATGAGCACCCTTGATGATAAAATTGAAGGCTATGATTCGGGTGCAGATGACTATATAGTAAAGCCTTTTGAATTCAGGGAGCTCATTCTGAAGATCAGGTCGCTGCTCAAGCGTTCCATGCCTCAAAACATCCCTGTTGGAAATATTTTACGGGTGGCAGATCTGGAAATGAACCTGGATAGTAAAGAAGTGGTCCGGGATAATATTATGATCAACTTAACCGCAAAAGAATTTCAATTGCTGGAATACCTGTTGCGCAATAAGAACAGGGTACTTTCAAGAGCTGATATTGCTATAAATGTATGGGAGGTGGATTTTGAAACCAATACGAATGTAATAGATGTTTATATCAGTTACCTGAGGAACAAAATAGATAAGGGTTTTGAGCAGAAACTAATTCAGACACATATCGGCATGGGGTATATTTTAAAAGATCATTAATTGCATGTAAGAATTAAAATAGTACTGTTTTTTACTGCAGTCATTACACTACTGTCAACCCTGCTTTGTATTTTTTTGTATTATTCTATTGATCATAGAAAGCCCGATAATTTACGGACTATATTGTTGCAAAGCCTCGTGGGTATAATTATCATCGCTGCAATATGTGGTTATTTTTTTTCAAAAATTTTATTGAGGCCAGTGAAGAAAATCGCTGACGAAGTCAATTTAATATCCGCACAAAACCTCGCACACAGAATCAACCCGGGGAAAGCAAACGATGAGTGGAAATACTTTATTGAAATTCTGAACGACCTGTTAAACCGTTTGCAGGAAAGTTTTGAAATACAGCGCCGTTTTATTTCAGTGGCTTCGCATGAGCTTTCGACCCCCTTAACTTCTATCTCCAGCCAGTTGGAAGTATCACTTCAAAAACAACGGGATCCCGAAGCTTACAGGCTGGTAATGCACTCTGTTCACCAGGACGTAAGGCATCTAAGTAAACTTACACAAACCTTATTGGAATTTGCGGCAGTTTCGGGTAAGCCAGGGGGAATAGAACTTCACCTGATAAGAGTAGATGAAGTTTTGATGCGCCTGCCGCGTGAAATGACAAAACTGGATAAAGAATTTGCAGTAAAACTCATCTTTGATCACTTACCGGAAGATGAAACTAAGTTATTGGTATTTGGTAATGCTGAGTTATTATTTACAGCAGTAAAAAACATTGCAGCTAATGCATGCAAATACTCATTGAATAAACTGGCAAAAATCGAATTATCCGTAAACCAGGGAAGTATCATTATAGCTGTTGAGGATAACGGAAAAGGCATTCCTGAAAATGAACTGCAGAATATATTCCAGCCATTTTACAGAACACCCGACAGCCATTCTGTAATCGGATTTGGAATTGGGTTGCCCCTTGTAAACCGTATTGTAAAACTGCACAAAGGGAAGATCATGATTAAATCAACAGTGGGCAAAGGAACTATTTTTTTTATTGAGCTGCCTGTTGCGGGAAGCACAGGAAATACATAAAATTCTAATTGATTTCTAATCTCCTTTTAAGCTGGTTTTAATTAATCGGTTATACCTTGTTGCCGATCAAATAAAATAATATGGAACGAATGAATTGGGATTTCGAACAGACGGAATTCTCTAAATCTATTTTGGCAGGTTTATTTGCAGGCATTGCGGCAACTATATTAAGTTTATGCTACAATATAGGTTTCCGCTATTATTCAGGCTTCTCATTGTCTGCAATATTGAATGTATCCACTATTATTTTTATTGTTTTATTGTTGGCAACTATTGCAGGATCGGTATTCTACGTATTACATCATTATTTTAAAAAAGGTACACTCATTTACATTTTGATATCTCTTATCATAACTGTTGCTTTATTTGCCGGAGCATCGATGGTCCAAAGATCAGCCGACCCTGTTTTAACCGCACAATTCAGAGAACTGCTTTCGGGCATAGTTTTAATTACAGGGTTTTGTGTAGTTTTTATGATTCCTCTTTTATTTAGGGGCGATTACCTCTAATAAGTTTTGGAATTGCACACATGTATATCTACAGGCAAAAAAACAACTGCAAAGTGCAATTTCAATGCCTGGTATCTTAACAAGCCTGTGCCTTAGCCGATCAAATAGGCCAACCCACTGTTTACAGGGTCGCACAAATCACTTATCTTCTTGTCCAGACACATTTTTTTGAAGAGTTCTCTCACGGCTTTATAATCTTCATGAATGGGACAGGGGTGAGTAGCGGAACATTTGCTCAAACCTAAACCACATTGATTAAATACTTCTTTGCCATCTATTGCAAAGACAATATTAATTATAGATTGGTTTCTTTGTTTAGCATCAATGTAGAAACCGCCATTTGGCCCCTTTGTACTGTTGATCACAGTTTCCTTTACCAGTGTTTGTAATAATTTTCCAACAGTATGTTCGCTGGCATCTATGTATTCAGCTATTTCTTTAATACCGGACTTCTCGCCAGATTCGTATTTAGACGCCAGGTATATAACCGCTTTAATGGCGGTTTTACAGGTAAGGCTCAGCATAATTATTTGTTTAAAAAAAGGTGACCTTCTTCCGAGATCATTTCATGATTCCATGACGGATCAAATGTTAAATCCACTTCAATAATATCATCAGTAAATATATTCTGTAATGCATTCTTCACTCCATTTGTAATAGATTCACCCATGGGACAAAATTGAGTTGTCAATGTCATACTGCAATATACTTTTTTGCCACGCTCGTCAAAATCAATCTGATATATTAAACCCAGGTCCACCACATTTAGGCCAATTTCGGGATCCATAACATTTTGAAGTGAAGCCAGGGCCGCCGTACATTTGATATTGTTATTTGTAATTACATTCATAACTGCTTCGGTTTATGCATAAATACTTTCAGTACATTCCAATTATACAAAACGGCTGTTAACAACAATAAAACAGCACCAGCCTTAAGCAACATGGCACTGCTGAATAAAATTCCGGTGGCAAATATCATAAACCCGAAAATATAAATAATCGCCATTGCTTTAAAAATGTGGCTATTAAATAAATCTTTAGGATTCGGCGTTTTACCCAGACCGGAGCGATGATGATACACTTTGTTCCATACAATGAAGGGAAGTGTTTTAAAAGTCATGCCCAGGATGATGGCAGTTATCCATCCAAAAAAAATAAGAAACCCATAAGAAAGGATAAGTTTTAATTGTTCTCCGGATACACTCATTAAAAATACAATTACTATTATTAAAAGCAGTACCGGAAGCAGCAGCAATGAAACAGAAAATAAGGATAGTTTTATTTGTTCATCTACCTCTTTTCGTATTCTTTGTTGGTAAGCACGGTAGCAAAAGTATATAAACAGGCTTATGGCGATAAATATAGTTATTACAGGAATAAACAGTAAGGCTTCGTTGCCCGGATAAAGAAATAATGCTACAAATAAAAGTAATGCCGAATTTATTAATGCATATATCCACCGCAGCAATTTAACATTGCTGTATTTTGAAATTAAAAACATTGGTATCAAACGGGAAGCTATACCTATTATCAATAATAAAAACCAGCCAATAATACCGGCATGTGCATGTAAAGTAAGATAATGCAAAGAACCAGCTGGCAATATCAGCTGCGTAAAATTATACACTTGTGCCAAACCTAAAATAGTGGTTAAAAACAACCAGATAGTTGCCGTAAAAGCAAACACCGCATGAATACTTTCATTTTTACTTTTTGCCATGCTGATGGCTATATTAATTAGATAGGCAAGTATTGCAATCACCACAAGCCATCCGCCCCATTGTGCAGAACAGCCCATATCAAAAATATAAAAACCGTAAACCAGCAAGGGTATTCCAATAGCGGCAAGGATGAAGGAAGTGTATGCCAATATATCGCTGTATAGCTTTGACTCAATTAAAACCGGCACTAACTGGTGGCTTGCTCCCAGAATAATCATTGTACCCCAACCCAACGCCATGGTATGCGTAATGGCTAAAATATGCGGTTGAAAATAATGGCCAGTAAAAGCTTCGGTTGAAGTAAACAAAAAAATTGTTGCTGCTAAAAATGATATTGCTGCGTATAAATAAAAGGGCAATACAACTTTATAAGAAGTATTTTTTAGGGTTGTATTTGTGGCAGCAGCAAACATGTTATGTTCTGAATATTAAAAGATACACTTCGCCATCAGCCACTTCTTTAATACGATAGTCAAATTTACGTTCCGTTAATTCGGGCAAAAGAAAAACCGGAATTCGTTTGTGAATTACATACAATGCTTTTTCTTCCGGTAAATTATCCAGTGCATCCAATATGGTAAGCATGGGCAAGGGCATTTCTAAATGGCGCACATCAGCAGTTTCCATTTTCCCTTCAAATCGTTGCAACATTTCATCCCATCCTTCGCCTGCCTTACTGGTATCAACTTCCTTAATTGGGGCAACTTGGTTTTTATGAAAAAATGTATGAACCAGGTTGTCATGAATAGCTTCAGTATATGATTCAAATCCCTGTTTTTCCAATAACAGTATAAGCGGAACAGGTTCAAAACTATTTATTAATTTTAAGACCTGCCCCGATTGTAATTGCTTTACAACTTTCATAATTAAATTAAGCGGATCTTTTCCTGATGCTATTTCAGCACGAACATCTAACTCAACAATATCAGCTACGGTAATATTCTGTGCAAATTCCGGAACCTGTGTTGGATCTGTAGCATCATCTGCAGCAATAGTTTGATCAACAGAAAAGCCCAGTGGTTCCAGCTTTTTAAAAAAATCTTTCACTGTACATCCTCCTACCTTACTTGCCATATTAATGGAAGTTCGGGCACCCATCAGTTTGCGTAAAAGCGGGTTACGGAGTTTATTGAACCTGGGCGATATACTTATGATGGCTTCCAGCGCATCGGGGTTTTCTTTTAACAGCGTGGCAATTTTTGTATTGGCATTAATAGTTTTCATTGTTAGCAATTTAATACTCACATTTAATATGCATTACCTGCTCCAGTTTCCGATTAAAGCAACTGCAATAGTCTATTATTTTATATTACCGGGTTTCTGAATTTGTTTCATCAAATTATCATCCCATTTTCCTTCCACTTTTATTTGAGCCACGGCGCCAAAAGTAAATGCCTCAATTAAATTATGATTTAGGTATGCATAGGTACCTGGCTGCCTGAATTGATACAAAGCCGCAACTGCAGAGCCGCCCACTACGGACCATGATTCGTAATTGGTAGCAGGCTTATCATTAAAGGAACCGCCTAACCAAACAAGGTCTGCATGACCGCCAATTAAATGAATACGTGTATCTCTGTTTGCCTGAGAAGTGATAAATAAAACTTTATCGCCAACGTTTGCTTTAAGCGCATTTTTTCCGGTGAGAGCGCCAGTAACTCCATTAAATACAATATGTGTTGGCGTGAGCGTTTTAAAAACTTTAGTTATATCGTCAAAAGCATCTGCAGGTTTTTCATATTCTTTAAATTTTCCATTAGCATCTTTTGGTACATAATAATCCTGTTCGGCTATATAAAATGCTTTGTCGTAATGCACCGAATTTCCATGCTCATCTTTCAATCCTTCACGGGGTAATACCATAATAGCACCGTTCATACCAGAAGTTACATGCAATGGAACCATTACACCACCCGGGGCACAGTGATAAACAAACACGCCAGATTTTATTGCTTTGAATCGAAACGTAACCTGCTCACCAGGATTCACTAAAGTCAAATCTCCTCCTCCCATAGCTCCGGTGGCAGCATGAAAGTCGATATTGTGCATTAAAGTATTGGTGGCAGGATTTACAAGAGTTAATTGAACATAATCATTCTGATGAACAACAATCATTGGGCCCGGAACAGAGCCATTGAATGTAAGCGCCCATATTTTAACAGCAGGTTCAATTTCCAATTGCTTTTCCTGTACGGTTAATTTCACATCAACCACCACGGGATCGCCTGATACCGTTTGCTCATATTTAGGTAAATATGGTGGTGCAATTAATTCCTCTGTTATGTGTTTTAAGTTATCAGGATTTTCTTTGCCGGGTGATGCAAATACTGAATTTGATTGCGAACCGGAATTACTTTGCTTACAGGCGGTTTGAGTGCA
>JBBQZY010000012.1:0-136604 GCA_038207305.1 Chitinophagales bacterium | reverse complement strand
GTGGAAAATACAGACAAATTGACCCCCTAATTCCAGCTTAAACTGATCCCTGTTCGCCAGAGCAAATTGACCCCCTCCGCCATTTCAAATTGACCCCTAAAATATTGTAGTAAGGCTTAGTTGTTTTTGTTGATTAAAAATTTGAGGTTATTGATTCATCAATGATTTCATTACATCATGTCCAACAAAACAATTGAGATGTTTACAATACGCCAGGTATTACGCCTCTATGCAACCGGGAGAGGTACAAAATATATTAGCCAGTCTACAGGAGTGGCCCGCAACACTGTTAAAAAGTATTTATATCGCTATGTTCAGCTAAAAGTAACAATGGAACAAGTGGATAATATGAGTGATGCTCAGATGTCCAAAGCCTTTCTTTCAAAGCCATCCCATCCTGTTTTAGACAAGCGTGTAACGGATCTGGAACCCTTGCTTCCATCGTTTGCCAGTACACTTAAGAAACGTGGAGTAACTAAGCAAATGGTATATGAGAAATATGTTTTGTCATGCCCTGATGGATTTAAAAGTTCTGCATTTAGAGAAAGGCTAAATGCATTTATGAATCTCGGCAAGGGTTCTATGCGGATGGAACACAAAGCCGGAGATAAGATGTTTGTAGATTATACAGGCAAAAAATTACACGTAGTAGATAAGTTGAGCGGTGAGATAACAGATGTAGAAGTATTTGTAGCCATATTAGGATGCAGCCAACTCACTTTTGTAATGGCAATGGCGTCACAACAGAAAGAAGATTTTATCATGGGTTGTGAGAAGGCATTACATTTTTATGGCGGAGTTCCGCAGGCCATAGTGCCAGATAATTTAAAGTCAGCAGTAACCAAGGCCAGTAAATATGAAGCGCAGCTTAATGATAATTTTGCAGCATTTGCAGAGCATTACCAAACTTTTGGCTTTCCAACCCGTACTTATAAACCTAAGGATAAAGCCTTGGTAGAAGGGGCTGTTAAAATTATTTATACGACCATTTTTTCTAAAATAGACCAGAAAATTTATCATCACCTTGGTGATATGAACATTGATATTTTACAGCATTTACAAGTACATAACAGTAGTTTGCTTACCGGACAAAGCTACAGCAGAATGCAACAGTTTGAAGAACTTGAAAGACAATCGCTACAGCCGTTAAACCCCTATCCTTTTGAGTTAATGAGTGTTCAGTTATCTACTGTAAATAAGTATGGGCATGTATTGCTTAGTGCAGATAAGCGTTATTACAGTGTTCCATTTAAGTTGATAGGCAAACGTTTAAAAATAAAATACAGCACCAGGCAGTTGTCTGTATATGATGGTACCGAAATAGTATCGGTACATGATCGGTTTACCGGCAAAGGGCACAAGTATATTACGATTCAAGACCATTTAGCTTCCCAACATAAATATTTGTCGGAGTGGAACCCACAAAAGTTCATGGCCATGGCTACAGCGATAGATGAAGTGGTGGCTAACTATATCTCTAAAATATTGTCAAGAGAAATGTATCCCGAACAAAGCTACAAATCCTGTTCAGGTGTTTTAAATCTTGCTAAGCGTGTAGGCAAGCAAAGGTTAATTAATGCATGCAAAAGAGCGGATAGTTACAATCTTTACAATTATGGCATCATTGATCAAATCCTGCGTTCCAAGGCAGATTATATTGCTTTTGAAGATGAGCAACCGCCTAATCCCTCCATGCCATCACATGAAAATATCCGTGGGCAGGACTATTATGAATAAGTCTTGTATTTAAATTTTACTAACCAATTTTATCAAACAAAAACAACAATCAAATGAACAATGAAACGGTAGAAAAAATGAGACAAATGCGTTTGTATGGAATGCAGACAGCGTTTAAAGCGTTTGTAGAAGTACCACCACCGGAGGCTTTTACCAATGATGAAATGACAGAGTACTTAGTACAAAGCGAATGGGATGACCGTAAGCATCGAAGCGTACAAAGAAATATTAAAATAGCCAGGTTCCGTTATAAAGCAGATATAGCAGGCTTAGATTATAACCCCGACAGAGGCTTAGACAAAAATCAAATCAACCGTCTTATCGCTTGCGACTTTATAAAAGCCGGACAGGATGTTTTTATAACTGGCAGCACCGGAACAGGAAAAAGCTATATAGCTTCTGCTATCGGTTATCAAGCTTGTTTACTTGGATACAAAGTATTCTATGCCAGTACTGCAAAATTGTTATCAGTTTTAAAAATGGCCAAAGCAGATGGTTCACACTTAAGTGAACTGTCCAGAATTGAAAGACAGGATCTGCTTATATTAGATGACTTCGGTATCCAGTCCTTTGATGCCGGAGGAAGGGCATTGCTTATGGATATTATAGAAGACAGACATGGAAAACATTCCACTATCATTGCTTCCCAAGTACCAGTAAAAAAATGGTATGATGTAATTGGTGAACAAACTGTTGCTGATGCAATACTTGATAGGTTAGTTCACAAATCTGTAAGGGTAGAACTAATGGGAGAATCTTTGAGAAAAATAAAAACAGAAACAAATATTTAAAAACAAACGGGCAAATATTTAGTGTTACTTTTATTCAATAAAAACAACAAGTTCTTTCTACAATTTTTAGACCGAAAAAGGGGAAATCAAAACATCTGTTTTTGAGGGGTCAATTTGAAATGGCGGAGAGGGGTCAGTTTAGCCGGTATTTACAGTGTCTGTATTTTCACCAACATTGTACCAATTCCCTTCCTTGGTACGGAATAATTTAAAGGTTTCTGATGTGCCTTTTTTGGTAAAAGAATATTCATCTAAAATTGCTACTACTGCTCCTAAAACATTCTTCATTTCATATGGCTGAACGATTTATAAATAGCAGTTTCCATTATCAAGTACCAACTCCTTGCCGATGCATTTTTTAAAGCATCTCTCATACTAGACGGCTCTCAAACAGTGCCTGGCGGCAGATAACATAACACTCAGGAAATCAATTTTTTTTTAAAATCCAACAGTACCAAGCTTTTCAAAAGCTGATCTTTTGTCGGAGGATTTAAGATTAAATTGAAAATTTATGCTTAAATATACAGATTAGCTCATAGATAATTACGTCAATTCCCCATAATCAAATTTAGCCTATTATTTTTTACCTTTAAACCTTAGTTTAATAGACTGTCGAATAGTTTCGAGAATCTGTTTATAATTATTATAATTTAATTTTTCTAGATTATCTCTAATAACACGTGAATCCCTCTTTCGATTAAAAAATTCAAAATCTTCATCAATTTCATTGTTATCTACCGGCCACTTGATACTAGTGTTGAAATGAGGGACATCAAGTTGTTCCATTGCTTCCCGCTCTAGTTTATATAATATTATTCGCTTTTCTCTTGGTTGTTTAGTTCCCATTAGTGGTCTGGCAAGCCACTCTAATTCTATGCTTCTATCTATTCCATCTTTGAGAAACTCAGGATGAAGTAAGTGAAGTTGAATACTTGAATAAGTACTGGTATCTCTTACAAGCGTTCTTAGTTCAAGATTATCAAACTGCTGAAGTAATTCATAATTGTTCAAGATGTGCTCTCTGTTATTTAATAGGGAAAAATATGCTTCTTTAAAACCACTAAGCAACGAATCTTGAAATTCATTTGCCGATGGAAAATTTTCCTTAATGAATACTCGGTGATTTAAGGACATCATTGTTCGCGTATCATTTACAAGGTGCATTTGGTCCGTATTAGTGTATTGCCAGGTAATGATCTTAAGGCCAGAATTTTGTAATTCGTCAGCGCCGAGACCACTCAAATCGAATTTTTTGCCGTCAGAATCTTTTTGCCATCGTGGTAGTAGTCCTGTCCTTAGTATAGAGGTTTCATTTGTATATTCACCAGGTTTATTTCGTCCAATATAATTATCAAGAAGTGTTTCCAAATCAATTATAACTGGGAACTCACCATCTGCATATAAATTTTCAAAATGCACATCCGTAATTGACAAGACATGTAAAATTGCTAGCAAGTAACCTATCCTTACATAAAAGTTTTCTACCTCGTTTAAAGTCGAACAAGATTTATGATTTACCGTTTCAATCCATCCATAATTGAATTTGCTCACTGCGGAAATTGTTTTTAGTTTTAATCTAAGGCCATACCCATTAAAGTGTTTTATGAAATTATAAAAACTGATTTCAGGGCTTATAGAACGAGGTTTATATATAACACTGTCACCTGTAGATAAAATGCATTGAAAGACAGTTTGCCCATTATTGTGTCTATCCGATAAATTTGTAATTAATTTCGAAATTGCATTTTTGGGCTCGTTAATTTGAAAGTAAAATGTTTTCTTTACTTCATGAAAGTCGGCAAAAAAACGTTGGCAAAATGTCGATATTGAAAGTATAAAAAATTCTATAGTTTGACATAGTAGTCGTGCTAATACTGGATACTGATCAAAAAAATCGTATATCCCGTTTCCATAAAAGTGTTTTACAAAAGCTCCATAAATTACCCTCGACGATTTTTGCTTTGACCAGGCACTTTCGAATACAGAAGCTGGTGCCATATTAAAACGAAATTTGGAAAACTCAACACCTAGGCTAAGGTTGGTAACATAACTAACATGAGAAAGAAACTGCCTTTCTAACATTTCATGTGCCTCGGGGGATAGTATTGAAAGATAATTAGTTGGTACTTTTAATAATTGTTCTCTATAATATTGAAGGAGAGGGTATAAAATATCCTGGAACGGCAAAGTCTCAAGATTAACAGGAGGCTGAAAAGTTTTTAAAAGTGATCTATTACGAGCAATATCATAATATTTTAGGATAGAGCTTAACGTCACACTCCATTTTGGAAGATCCGTTTGCGGGTTAGAATTACCCATTAAAGACAGTAAGTCTTCTAATTTTAAATCATTACATTTAAGTCGCTTACTTAATAGATCCTCACTACCCAAAATTGATTTCCAACGGGTAACTCTTGTTTCAAATAGTTCTAAATCTAAATTAAGTTTAGAACTATTTTCCATTCGTTGCCTATCCCATAGTGGAGTACCACGAAATGTGATACTTTGCAGATATTTAGTTATATCCTCGGTGAGACTTATTGCTTTTTTTTCAATCAAATAAATTATTTATTTACTGGTCTTTTTAGGTATTCAAGTACTGCAGCACTGGGATGATAATTTGTCGTGTAACTTAAACACCCTTTTGAACATGCACTTTCTGGTGCGTCACTTACTACTTTTTTGGATATGGCACTCGCAATACTGATATCACCTGCTGCAAATCTTTTCTCAATGTCTTTTCGAACATCGTTTTCAAATTCTTCTTTTGTAAACGAGAAGCCGGCTTTCTTTGCAATTTCAAGTACTTCTTTCGCCATAACCAAATTTCCTTTTTCTATGGCTTTATAGATTTTTACACTTAACGCAGTATCCTTATTTGCTTTTTTTAAAAAGTCTAAAGGCTTTGATTGTTGCTTCATAATTTTTTTTTTAGAGTTACATGATTGTATTAAATATTCATTGAGAAATATAGTATGAATATACGAATTCTAATTTCATAATAAAATATATTTTAATATCATTTCCTGCTTCAACCGGCCAGCGAAGCGTCAAGTTTTGTTTATCGAGTCGGCGAGGTCTTCACTCAGTTACATTCGGCTCGCCCTAAGGTTTTAAAAAAAAATCTTCACTCTCGGGTAGTATATGCGCACAAATTAGCCCAAGCCTGCCCAATACTGCGACCACGCCCCTATAAATGCTGCTGAAAATGTGTAAATCAGAAATTATGAGCAGTTGAGTGAGCATTTATAAATCTTGTGGATTCCTTATTATTAAATGAGTTTAATAAGCGGTTCAAGACTGGAGCTGTCCGAAATTTCCTGTGAGGTCATATATTTTCAGGATTAATAGTTCAATACATTATTTAAATCATCCTTTAAAAAGTTCGAACTAAGGCTAGTTCTGGGCACGGTTTAAATTGTAAAAGCTTTGATAGTGTAAACTTTCAAAGCTTTTTTGTTTAGAGGGACAACGTGGAGGATATATGTTTCCTTAACCTCAGCAACCTGTTTTCAAAAAATATTGATAATATAAAGGAACAATTGACTGTAAGGTTGTAACTATTGCCTCCATGACATTTTACCTGATATATGTCGTTTTCCTAACCCCGTTTTCAGTTTCATACGTAATAATAAGATGTGTAACTGATAATTTCAGTATTTTGATTCGATTGAGGATTTGAGGTTCGGCAAATATATCTTCAGGAAAAGCAAAGAACTGTTTTTGCCCGGTACGGATATTATACAAGATCATCTTATCTCTTTTTTTAGGAACATCATTGTTGCAATAAAGCAATATTTCTTTTTGCTCGATCACATCTATCCACGCTGCGCCTTCCTTTAAAATATTTGTTCCTGTTGCCTTTTTTATTAGCTGTATGTAATTTGGATTGCCCGAACCAAATGAATGAAGCAGGATAAAATAATCTTTGAAATCTGCGCCGAGATACCCCAGACTTTTGTGGAGCATTCCTTTTGACGTTGATGCTATTTCAGCTATAGTAATTGGTCCTTTTTTTAGAAAAAGATATTGTAAACTGTCGTCTGTTTTATAAGCGATCGTGTAACCATTTTTCAAGGTAGTGTCATAATCATATGGATCCGACTCGTCGTCAGTGTTTGTTTGAGCCTTGGAGGAAACACAACTAAAAAATATTGTTATGAATAGCACGACGCGTGTCAATGTATAGCTCATAAGAATTAAATTTATGCAAACTTAATACTTCTGCAGCACTGACATAGCATCAAACGTCGAGCGTAGCCACAGCGTGGGTAGTCGTTGCTGTGTTCGGAAGTTTACTGTTATAATTTAACTAATGAAATTTGCGAGTTGACTGAAATTTTTTTTCGCAGGAGCTCACTCGTAGTAATAGTTGTTAAATCGATGTTGCCGAGATTATTGTTGTTGGCCCATAGTGCGGCAGCTTCGTTGTGTGCTGGGCTATTTTGTAGTTGTGCGCCTGGCTGATTTTTTTCTGACGAATTGAATATAAAATAAGCTTAGCGTCACTAAAAAATACTTGTATCGATATAAAATGTAAACCATTCTGAATGCTGATCACCCTGTAAGCTTCCCCTTTTTTTGAAATTAGCGAAGCTTAAAAGTGTTAACAGGTATTTGTACAGAACAGTGCGTTATGTTAACACAAGAAACTACCCATAAAAAACGAACACAGTAATTTAAGCTGTGTTCGTTTTAAAAGAGAATAAGATTTGAATAGTATTGTTTATAAAGCCACGGCTAAATTATAGCTTAAGTCATTATAAACTTACTTAGGCATTAATACTGCATCAATTACATGAATAACTCCGTTACTTGCTGTAAGGTCAGTTACTGTAACAGTTGCCTTACCGCCTTTTTCATCTGTCAATATAACCTTTCCCTTTACAATCGTAGCAGTCAATTTTCCTCCTGCCACTGTTGTTAAAACTGCTTTGCCTCCGCCTTTTTTAATTGCAGCTAAAACAGCTTTTGCATCCAGGTTTCCTGCAACTACATGATAGGTAAGTATACCTGCTAGTGCAGCTTTGTTTTCCGGCTTCAATAGACTTTCGACTGTGCCCGCAGGGAGCTTTGCGAAGGCATCATTGGTGGGCGCAAATACGGTGAACGGGCCATCGCCTTTTAAAGTAGATACCAGATCTGCAGCCTTTACTGCCGCAACAAGTGTTGTATGTGCTTTGGAGCCTGCCGCAACATCTACAATGTCTTTTTTTGTTTGTGCCATTACGTTAATGGAAAGTAATCCTGCTGCGATAAAAAGAGCAGCTGTTTTAATTGATTTCATAATTTTTTTATTTTTAAAATGTGAAGAGACTGGTATTTAAAAAGGTCGGTGTTGAATAATTTCTGATGCAATTAAATAACGCGGTATGGCGAACAAAGTTCAGAATAGTGAAGATTTCTTTGTTAATAGATTCTGAATATTAGAAAGCAATGGCATATTTAGAATTTTCATTCTTTCTTAATTCCTTCCTCTGGTTTAGAATCTTCAAAGACAGTTTTTACCGCATTCATAAACGATATTTTTTTATCGGCATCAATCCTGTCGTCAGTAAAAAGTTTGCCGATAAATCGCATCATTTCCGCTCTTGGGCCGCCTTCTTCTTTTTCCACAAATTTTGTGTTGCTCATAAAGTTGAACTCTCTTACTGTAGCCATGATAAATACAATAAACAGTACAACAATAATACTCGTCAAAACGATGATATCTGTATTGTTTTCCATAAAATTTTTATTGTTTTTTCATATTGAAAAAGATTAGTAATCCCATGATGGTTGGCGGCCAAAGTCCAATGAAGATGGCGCGGTTCGGTTCTTTCAGTATCACATAGTAATATTCTGATACAAAAATCAGGATGATCACCATTGCTACGATTAATAATTCTGAAGCTTTGAATTTTTTGAACATAGAAGAATTTTTTATTTTAGATTTTTTTTGGATTTTAATTTTTGCCAGGTTTTATTTGCCTTAAGCTGTTGTACATGTCGTGCATTATCTGCATATGTGGTGCTGTAAGGACAGCAAGGCCTAAAAATAGATAACCCACTATGGCATTGCTACTAATAAACATAAACCCGGTTAAACCAAACAATGCAATTCCACCCATTGCTAAAAAACTATATAACAGAATTTCTCTCTTAATGCTATTTTGAGTAAACGAATTATTCTTCCTTAAATAGGTAGTAATGTTATTGAGAGACAAAACAGAATGCCATACAACAAAGTAGAATGTAAAACCAAGCATCATAGGCAGATTGAAAATGATGAACAAAATAACAGCAAGGCGTATTAAGAACTGTCCTTTATCATTTGACCCGGGATTGCTATTCCTGAGAAAATAAATAAATGTTGCTGTAAAAAATAATATGCCTGAAGCGGAAATGATATTGTAACGCTTTGCATCAAGCCAGTTAATAAAAAATTCATTTTCCTTGCCTGCACTGAATAGTTGAAATAAAGGTTTTACTTCTTCAAAATGATGCAATAGGATTACGGAAAGAATTAGCAACCCATAAGAGATAACGAATAGTTTGCCTGCCACTGTATTGGTTTTAAACTGGTATAGATCTGTTTCTCCAAAATGATAGGCAGCAAAAAAGATGAACATCAGATTGCCAGCCAACGGGAAAAACCACAATATTGCGGCAAATGCGAGAAGGCGTGAAACATAGACAGCTAAAAATCGAAACTTTGAAAATAATATTTTACTGCTATTCGCATTTTGTGTAGCTACAAGTAAGTCTGCTGCTCCATGAGGTACTCCCAATAGAAGTATTCCTGATAAAAAAATAATGAATTGTGTGTTGTTATTAAAGGGTAATATATATTGTTGAAGTACCAACAACATACAGCCGGATAATAATAATACAATCCTTATCATACAACCGTTTTTTAAATAGTAAAAGAAAAGTAAGAAGTGCAATTCCAATTGTACTGCACTTCTCAATATTTATTATGCATGAGATGGGGATAATGCCTTGTCAGACTGAGCAAGTGCATAAATCACTAAGCCGAACCCAATTTTATTGATGGCATCACCAATATTGTATACAATATCCATCGAGAGCCCTTCAAACATTCTTACGCCAAAGAAACCGCCGGCTGTACCTGCTATATAGCCGATTGGATAGATAGCCCAACCAACCAGTACAAACCAACCCAGGGTTTTTACAGCTTTGTTAACTGCTGGACCTGCATTGCCTGCAAGTTTAGCAACTTCGCCAAACCAAACCAGGTAAACGATGTAGAAATAGGCAATACCGCTTATTAACCCCCAAATCCAGCTTTGGGTTTCTTTTCCATAAATGGCCTCACCAATATACCCGGTGACCAGCATTACAACAGATGCAAAAATCAGTTGCCATAACAGGCCTGCTTTTGCGCCAGCTTTTTTTGTGATAAGATAAAACTCCACGCACATTAATGGAACGGTTAAGATCCAGTCAACGTAGCGAAAGAATACTGGAGATTCACCCGTTTCCAGATTATAACCTCTCATGTAATAATAGTGGACGGCCGCTATAAAAGTGATTAGACCAGAAACAAGAACAGATGTACGCCACTTTTGCGGCACATTGTTCAACTCAAAGAAAAAGAAAACACATGCGGCCATCATGGCCATCGTACCTACAAAAAATGTGAAGGCCACGTAGTTGTTGGTTGCAATTGGGAGAATCCCAAGTAGTGTTGAATGCATAAATAAATGTTTAAGGTTATAAAATTGAAATCTTGAATAATCTGTAATGATAGATACAGTTTTGTTTAATAATTACATTAGAAAGAATAAACAGTTTATTTGTTAAATGGTTTAAAAATTTCAAATAATTTTGAAAATTCAGTTTTGTTTTGACTATAACATTTGATAGCTTTCACTTTCGTAGAACTTTATTATTCAAAAAAGTTGAGTAATCTAAACAATAACCTAAAATGCTGTGAACAATTATTTTTTGATTGTTGAGTTGAAATTTTCCTTGTTAAACAAATAGGCGAAGAGCGGAAAAAATATTAAACAAAGCCTGAAAATCATTGGATGCAGCATTACTTCAAAAATTGTTCGCAGTCTTTCCAAAAGGGAAAAAAGGAGTTGTAGTTGGTGGTTACTTAACCGAACTTCCATTCATGGCTGTCTTTTGTTTAGGGATAAAAGGCAAAGAAAATGCTCTTTTGAAGGAATGCAACCCTTCTCAATACAACATGAGTTTTTATGGAAGCAAATCATAAGCAATTTCACCGGTGCACGGAACAGTGTCATCGATATTTTTTGATAAGTCAATGCCAAACGCATTGGCTTTTCGCTTAGCAGATATTTTTTATAATGCAATTACTAAAACAATAAAGCTCTGTTTACACATTCACCTTCTTTCCACGTTTGGTCAAGATTATAGGAATTATAAATTAGTCATGGTTTGTTGGCATCCAATGCTGGAATGTCGGTTGCCGATAGTTTTGTTTGTAATGATAATGTTGATTGGGTGCATGAACCGTTGATTAAAGGCATCTTCTGCTACCCTGGGAAACACCAAGGTTACGTTACGATCTACATTGCCGGGAACAGGGAAAAGATTCTGAGTCTACCCGGTGATGCCGGCTACCATTGGAACGGATTTTTATCTTAACTGCAAATACTTACTGGAATTCTGTCAGGTAGAATTAAAGAATAATCGTGATATAATGATGATTTTAATTTCGTCCAATCAGATTTCAGCGGTCCGATGTTATGGGCGGTTTTCTTGTTATTTTAGTTGCAGGTAAATCAATAATCCGGCGGCAATTGTCATAATTGCTAATGCGGCAAAACCTAAAATATTTATTGTATTACTATTTACAAATTCTCCCATAATCTTTTTGTTATTTGAAATGTGAAGAATTATAGCAATTAGAACTGGTGCTGTTATCCCATAGAGTATTGCTGTGTAAATCAGCGCTTTTATAGGCGAAATACCTATGTAATTCAATGCTAAACCAAGTAATAATGAAATAGCAATTATTACATAAAATCCTTTTGCTTCATGAAATTTTTTGTCAAGCCCTTGTTCCCAACCAAATGTTTCGGCAAAAATGTACGACAGAGAGCCACTCAATACTGGAATTGCAATTAGGCCGGTGCCAATAACACCAATTGCGAAGAGAAGATACGCTAAGTTTCCAGCCAAAGGCTTTAAAGCTATAGCTGCTTCTTCAACGGTATTTATTTGGTGAACTCCTCCTTGAAATAATACTGTACCGGTTGTAAGAATAATAAAATACATGACAAAACCAGAAATAGCCATGCCAAAATCTACATCTTGATTCATAGAGTGAACCATTTTTTTGTTTACTACCAGATGTGTTTTTTTATTCTTCATTTCTTCAACTTCTACGGATGCTTGCCAAAAAAATAAGTACGGAGAAATAGTAGTTCCTAATATCCCAACAATTATGGCCATGAAGTCTTTGTCAAATTTTATAGTAGGGATAAATGTAGCTTTTAAGATTTCAGCAAAATTTTGATGGTACAAAAAAGGGACAATAAAATAAACTAACATCACTATACAAACATACTTCAAGATCGAAGCTATTTTTTGATAAGGTAAGTAGATAATTAGCCCTAATAATAACACCGTAAAAAAAACGCTAAAAAAGCCCGCGTCTATTGAAGGGAATAATAGGTTTCCTACGGCTCCCATTCCTGCTATATCTGCTCCAATATTCATAACTATGGCAGGAAAACTAAACAATAGCATGATGTATAAAACTGGTCTCGGATAGTACTTTTTTAGTGTTCCTGTCAAGCCTTGCGATGTTACCAATCCAATTCTTGCACACATTTGTTGAATTGCAGCCATAAGCGGAAACGCAACAATGGAAGTCCATAGTGTAGAAAGTCCGTATGCCGCTCCAGCCTGTGAATAGGTTGCAATTCCCGATGGGTCGTCATCGCTGGATCCGGTAACCAAGCCTGGTCCAATTTGTTTCCAAAAGAATGATAGTTTAGTTAACACTTTTTTTCCAATGCTCATTTATTTTTTTTGTTGAATGGCTGGTGAAATATGAAGTAAGATAAGAAGCAATACGGGACTAACATTTATTTTAATAAACAGCTCTGATTTGCTGTTATTATAAAATAACCATTAGATCGTTGCTAAAACGCACAGCAAACAAATAAATGTCGTCAAATGGCAATAAATTTTACTTTGATTTCAGTCGTTTTTGGAAAGTGGAAGTCAACCTATGGATTGTCGCAATTGTACGCGGGCCATTTTTTTCTTTGTATTGATGGTCAATTGTTTGGTTTTTACTTTTTTGAAATGTAGTGTAGGTTGCAACAATCCGCAATCGCCCGGCGGATCGGTGGTCGTTTGCGCTGTCGGGTGGACTAATGATATTGCTCAGCTATTATTGCTTACATGAAGCTAACGCTCTGTCGTCCTAATATAAAAATGACCTTGTATGCCTGGATATATTTTACAGCAACTCATTTCTGCAGTAAATATGTGGCAAAGCTTTGATGTAATCTGTGAAATCCTGTCTCTTTCTTTATACCCGCTTTGTTCGTCGTCTGCTTAAAAATAGCCTGGGCACTTCGCTCGCCATACTAGTGAGAGCCCGTTTCACCACTATAGAGATAGTATGCGGGCCTAGGCTTTTGCAATTTAATATACGATCGCAGTACATCTAATAATAATATGCTCAATTTTTCTATCCACTCTTCTTTGCCCACGCAACAAAAGCTGCCTTCAGGCGCTATTTATATGCTATGCGCTTTATGCCACTGCTTCAATAACCCTCAAACCTGCTTTATATACCGAAATAAAAATGGTTTTATGTTTCAAATTTTCTACTGCGGCAAATATTCTTTTCAACGCAGGTTCACTTAATACTTTTGGCAACAAAAATGACTGTTTTGCCTTTGTATCTCCCATAACATCTTATCCTGGCCAATTACCTGCTGGTGATAAAACTTCAACTTTACAGCTATATTGCTTCAGGGAAATACAACGCCAGTTAGACTAGAGGATGATGGAATATGATAATTTTTAATCTCTACATTAAGCTGTAAACTATTGGGAAAATCAACCAGCAAAGCTGAAAAGCCCAACCATCTGACAAAAAAGGAGCAGGTCATCCAACTTCTTTTGCAGCTATTTTTATACAAAATCAATGATCATCTGCGCTGGTATTATTTCATTCTTTTGATGGTACAGCCAACGCTCTTGCTTTCCTTGGTGGAAATTTCTTTACCTGCTACAAGTTCATTAATGGCTTCTTTTAAATGATGGCGGCCAACGGCTGCAGGATCAGATGGATTGTCGTCGATGGCACCATGATAAACAAGTTTAAGGTTGTTGTAGAACAGGTAACATTCCGGCGTACGGTTTGCGCCGAACGCATCTGCGATCTCATTGTTCTTATCGATCACATAGTTCCATTTATATTTTTGGGCTTTTGCATATGCTTTCATTTCTTCGTAACTGTCGTCATCATTGCGCTGTGCTTCATTGCTGTTCAGGATGATCACGCCCACGTTCATTTTTTGTGCAAAGGCACTCACTTCAATGGTTCTTTGCTGGTTCCTGATCACATAGGGGCAAGTATTGCAGCTAAACATTACCAAAACACCTTTATCTTGTAAGGCATCTTTCATGCTAACTTCTTTTCCGGATACATCCTTCATCTTTACTTCAGCCTTGGGCATAGCACTTCCAATTGGCAATACATCCGCATAACGAAAGGCTGCGGTTGCTGCAAGCACGGCTACCATTAGTATTATAGATATTTTTTTCACAGTAGATAAATTAGTTGGTTTGAATTTAAAATTACTCATTTATGTTTTACCTGCGTTTCCGTTCATGGAATTTTGACTTAAAGCTTTACGTTCTTCCATTTCTCTTTGAGTAGCAATAGCCTTGAGCGATTTGATACTTACATTCAATTCGAAACCAATGAGCAGGGCCAGTGAATTGATATAAATGAGTGCCATTACCATCATGATGGTTCCGATAGAGCCATACAATACATTGTAATGCCCAAAATTATTTACGAAAGCAGAGAATATAACGGATGACATGATGCTGAGGAAGGTGGCAAGAATGGTACCTGGCGACCTGAATTTCCATCTCTTTTGTACCGCAGGCGCATACCTGAAGATAAAACCAATGGCAAAGAACACGAGCAATATGATCAGCACCCATCGTGAGTAACCGATTACCTGGCGCCAGGAATTGTCTTTCACTACCAGTTTTAAAAGTGCGCCCTGTGAGATGAGCAAAAGTAAATAAGCGAGTAAAAGGCTGAACAGAATGATGGTAAGTTTGATGGCGATCCATCTTTGATGGAGACCTTTTCTTTTCTCGAAACCCAGGTATTTTTTATTGAAGGAACGCATCAATCCCATCATAGCGCTGGAAGCAAAGAAGAGTGAGAACAACAACCCGAAGGAGAGAAGCCCGATCTTTGAACCATAAATAAACGAATCTATGAATTTGATCACTTCCTTGTTATAAATTTTATTGGGAATTATATCGAATATGAGTGCATGCAATTGCACCTGTATGCTTTTTTTTGAAATAAATGGCAGGTTTGGTATCAGGGTGAACAGGAAGAGGAAGGATGGGGGAGTTGCCATGATAAAATTATAGGCAATGGCAGATGCTCGTTCAAAAAGCCCGTGTGTTTTTAATTGCTGCACAAAGAAATGAAGTACATCATACAATGGAACTCCTTCAAAGCCGGGCAGGTACCAATGCTTACTCCTGTTTAGGAAGAAAGCGATTGGGCCTCTTGTTAAGATCAGTCTTTGAAGTTTTATCACCGGGTTATTTATTTTTCCTGCTGATTATTAAACTGTCTAATGCACGCTGATAAGCCTTTGCATAAACCAGATGTTCCTGGTATGTAGCAGCAAAATTAGAATATCCTTTGAAATCGGGTTTTGCAACAAAGAAAATATAACCTGTTTTAGGGGCATCCAATACCGCATCAATGGTATTGATAGATGCTGTTGCGATAGGCCCTGGCGGTAAACCTGTATGCTGGTAGGTATTATACAAGGACGGATATTGTAAGTGTCCGTGAAGGATACGTTTCAATCCGAAATCACGCATGGCATATTTTACCGTTGGATCTGCTTCCAGTTTCATGCCTTTGTTTATGCGGTTTAGGTAAACACTTGCAATGAGGCCCTTGTCTTCCGGCTTCAGTGTTTCTTCTTCCACAATGCTTGCCATCGTATACACCTGGTCGGGAGTGAGGCCAATCACAGCAGCTTTTTCTGTTCGCTTGCCATCCCAGAACTTTTGTTTTTGGTCTGCAAATCTTGTAATGATATTTTTGAAAGAAGAATTCCACCATAGCAGGTAGGAATTAGGTATAATGACCGTCATCACATTGTTAGTATCAAGATTGTATTTTGCCAGTGAATCGTTGTTTGTAATGAAGTTTATCACTTCTGTTGAATCTACTTCAAACTGCTGACCGATCTTGCTGGCAAGGTCTTCCTTTGTTCTTAATTTATTGATGACAAACCGAACAGGTGTTTGTCTGCCCGCTTTCAACATGCGAACAAGGTTCACAAGGTTCATACCATTCCTTATTTCGTATTTCCCTGCTTTTACATGCTGGTTGTATTTAACTTGTTTTGATATTTTATCAAAGAAGAAAGTGCCTGAAATGATTCCTTGTTCTTTTAATGCAGCTTTAACATCCTCGAACGTCGCCCCCGTTTTCACATAGAAGAATTTATTTTCAGGAGCCGAAACTGTTGGACCGAATACAATCCACGCGCAATAAATGGCTGCCAGCAAAAAGACCAGGAATGTTACCAGTAATATTCTTTTCATAGTAGAGGTTATAGAAAGGATATCAAAATATAATAAAAAACCCCGCCATAAACAAGCGAGGTAATAAATTTGTTATGATAATATTTATTTTTTGTTCGAATCAGCCGGCATCGGTACGGTATTGGCCGGTTTAGACTGTTGTACCGGAGTGGCATTGATACCTTTGATCAGGTCATCGCCGGATGCAGCACCTTCTTTTGGAATAAAAGCAGGAGACATTAAGCAAAGGAGACCAACAATGGCAGCAAATACCCAGGTTCCTTTTTCCAATACATCGGTTGTTTGTTTAACACCCATCAACTGGTTGCTGAAACCACCAAATGTGCCGGATAAACCACCACCTTTTGGATTTTGGATCAATACGATCAAACCAAGAACAACAGAAGCAATGATGATCAATACGCCGAATAAAACTAACATGTGATTTTCTTTTAAACTGTACTTATAATAATGCCCGTTATTTCTCCTGGGCAATACTTGCTATTTTGGCTGCAAAGTAAGCGCTTTTAGAAGGATTGAACAAACTTAATTTTTCAAGTATTTCCTTTGCTTTTTTAAACTTGCCCTGCTGCAGGTAGGCTTCTGCCATTGATTCTGTAATAATATCATCTTCCTGATTACTTTTCTCTGCCAGTTTTTGCATGGCCATGTCTGTTTGCTCGTTGCCAACCGGGAACTTGCTTTCATGAACTTTCTTCATCGTTTTCAGCCATTCAGTAAAGCTCTTCAACTGCTTGCCGAGTTTATCTCCGGTTTGTACTTCCTCACTGAGCTTAATTCCCTGCGAAGCAAAATAATCTGTTGCAAACAAAGGCTCAAAGATCATCTCATCATCTCTTGCTGGTTCTTTAATTTTCACTGAATCAGCCGCTTTTCCCGGTTCAGGCTCTTTGTTACCTGCTTCAACGCTATCAACTTCATTAACTGTTTCAACTTTTTCCACCACATTCATTGGCTCAAGAACTTCAGCGCTCATGTCATCCACTTCGCCCACCACATCAACTTTCTTAATTGATTCAACTCTGTAGACCCGTAACTCATTGCTTTTAATCTCTTCATTTTCATAGCTTTCTTCAACTTGTTTCAATTTATAATTCAATAAAAAGGGATTATTGAAATGTAGCACTGTTCTTCCGGCTGTTTTAGGAAAAGTGTAATCTGAATCAGGCGTTTCCTTTAATAAAAAAAAATGGGCAGCCGAAAACCAAGGGTACTTTTTGGCCACTGCTGTTAAATGTTCCCTACGGTTTTTATCGGTGGGGGCATTATTGAAAAGCTTGTTAAAGAGAAGCTGCGACTGCATAATTCAAAGCTAAAGGATAAATGTACAATGGTAAAAAAAATTACCAGTTAGAAAATATTTTATTGAAGATCTCGTCCACTAAATTCTTTACGATCGGATCGTTCAGGGCGTTTTCTGCCTGGCTAAGGGTCAGGTTGCCATCGAAATCGAACGTGCGGGTAAGGTCGGTCTCGAAATTCTTTTTCTCGTCTTGCCTGTTCTTAAAAACGAGGTGAAAGCCTACGGTTAACCTGTTGCCTGCATTGTTGTTATTTGCAATACTTACGGTGCTGGTATAATATTGAGACACAAAGCCGCTGATATCATAATCTGCATCCTCATCATTGGTTTGCCTTAAACGGGTGGTACCGATGATCTTTTGTTTTAGTTTTTCTGTTAACTGCGGACTGATCTGCGTATTCACATATTGAGCCTTATTCTCCAGGTAATTTACGCGGAATGTCTTTATTTCTGTAGGGATAGGCGAAACGTCTTTGAATGAATATTTGCAGGTAGCAAAAGAGAAGACGCTGAGGAGCAGGATAAGAGAAATATATATTTTTATTTGAGCTTGTATTTTCACTTTATTATTCGTTAACTGGTTTAAATAGTTTAGCGGGTATGGAAAATTTAGTAGTTTATGGAAAGTTACATGCCATCGGATTTGAAAATAGCTAACAAACTCACAATAAACTAATTTTCAAATCATCAAATTTCCAACTTGTTATAAATTTTCGATATCATATTCCTTCAACTTCCGGTACAATGTTCGTTCGCTGATGCCAAGGTCGAGGGATGCATCCCTGCGTTTGCCGCGGTGCTTTTTCAATGCTTTTATGATGAGTTCTTTTTCCTTGTCGATAATGCTTAGCGATTCTTCTACATCTTCATGATGCTGGATGGCCGATTTATCGTTGTTATGCAGCAACACTGCCGATTGATTCTGTGAATAGTTATTGTTGTTATTGCTGGTAACATTCAATTCTTTCACCATGTTGCCATTGCCATTATCCTGGCTGAATACCGGTGCATGTTTTGCCATGGAAGGGTTTTGCAAAAGGTCGTAGAACATTTTCTTTAATTCATTCACGTCTTTTTTCATGTCGAAGAAAAGCTTATAAAGAATTTCTCTTTCATTGGCAAATTCTGTCTGGCTAACACTACCGCTTCCTCCTACCAATACCGGTAACCTTGAATAATTGTGTTCGGGCAAAAAGGTTTTCAGGTGTTCCGCATTCACTGTCTTATCCTTACTCAGCACAGATATCTGTTCGGCCATATTCTTTAATTCACGCACATTGCCTGGCCATGGATAATTTGTCAACACATCTTTGGCATCCTCCGTTAATTGAACAGAGGTTGTCTTATAACGATCTGCAAAATCTGTTGCAAATTTTCTGAATAAAAGGAAAATATCTTCCTTTCGATCACGCAAAGCCGGGACCCTGATGGGTACTGTATTCAAACGATAATAAAGATCTTCCCTGAAGCGACCGTTGTGGGTATATTCCAGCAGTTCTTTATTGGAAGCTGCGATTACCCGTACATCTGTTTTCTGAACCTTGCTGCTTCCCACACGGATATATTCACCTGCTTCCAATACACGCAACAGGCGGGCCTGAGTGCCCAATGGCATTTCACCGATCTCATCCAGGAAGATCGTTCCGCCATTCACCGTTTCAAAATATCCCTTCCTGCTGTCAACCGCACCTGTGAATGATCCTTTTTCATGGCCGAATAATTCCGAGTCGATCGTGCCTTCGGGAATAGCGCCGCAGTTCACTGCTATAAATGGATTGTGCTTCCTTGCAGAAAGTGCATGTATAATGAGTGAAAAGGCTTCTTTGCCTACACCGCTTTCGCCATTTATTAAAACGCTCAGATCGGTATTGGCAACCTGTATGGCTACATTCAATGCATGGTTCAATGCAGGTGAATTACCAATGATGCCGAATCGGTTTTTGATTGCTTGTTGATCCATAATAAACCCCTCCGCCCCCTGCTGGGGCAACTGTTTTAAAATTATTTAATGTTCTTTTCAATCACATGAAAAATCTGTTCTAAATTATTTCTAATTTCTCTATTTGTAAATCAAATTACTTTTAACCCCAATTTTTCCAGCTATTTTTATCTTTGTTCATCATTTGATTTCACTGCTGCAAGATTGTGGATGCTTCTATCAATTTCAATTATGAATTTTGCAAATGACAGTGTAAATCAGCGATATAGTTTGAGCCGGGATGTTGCCTTCTGAATTTTAATATTGGAAATCTACCTTTCAGCATTCCCCATAAAATCATCTTTTCAATCGTAACACTGTTTCTTATTTTTTTTGCCTGTGCAAAAATAATGTTGTTGGCGCCATCATGCATACTCCGGCCGGGCCATGAACGAGGCACTTTGCTGTCGGACTGTTTGATAATTTCTTTTGTCATCAAAAAGTTATTCCTGGTATTTAAAAATGTCAACGAACGGAAAACAGCCTCAAACGTTGCGTTCCGGTTCTTGCTTTAGGGGATAGAGGTGGTTACTTTCCCCAGCAATGTTCCCGCTGTACAATCAGTTACTTCCACCATCACATAGTCACCTTTCTTATAATGTTCCCTGGGAAACACGATCACTTTGTTTTGTTCATTTCGCCCATGCAGGTCATTTTCACTTTTTTTAGAATGTCCTTCTACCAATACTTTAAATGTTTTGCCCACATCTTTTTTCATGCTGATTAAGGAATGATCGCGGTAGAGGCTAACAAGTTCCTGTAACCTGCGTTTTTTTGTGTCCAGCGGCACATCGTCTTCAAAGCGCCGTGCAGCCAGTGTTCCAGGCCTTTCAGAATAAAAATAAAGGTAGGCAAGATCGTACCTGCAATATTCCATCAGGCTTAATGATTGCTGGTGTTCCTCTTCTGTTTCGGTACAAAAACCTGCGATCATATCTGTTGAGATGCCACAATTGGGAATCAGCTCACGAATGCGATCCACTTTTGCGATATACCATTCCCGGCTATAAGTGCGGTTCATCATCTGCAGCACTCTTGTGCTTCCGCTTTGAACGGGCAGGTGAATATAATTACAAATGTTGTCATATTTTTTTATGGCGAACAATACATCGTCGGTAATATCTTTCGGATGACTTGTTGAGAAACGAACCCTTAGCAGGGGAGAGATAAGTGCTACTTTTTCCATCAACTCAGCAAAAGTTACTGTTTCATTTGTTTGTTCATTTATCCAGTGGTAGCTATCTACATTCTGCCCTAGCAATGTAACTTCACGGTACCCGTCGTTAAACAATGCTTCACATTCAAGCACGATGCTGTTTGCATTGCGGCTTCTTTCCCGTCCACGGGTAAAGGGCACCACGCAGAACGAACACATATTGTTACAGCCACGCATGATACTTACGAATGCATTCACGCCATTGCTGTTCAGGCGAATGGGAGCGATATCAGCATAAGTCTCATCACGGCTCAATAATACGTTCACTGCTTTTTGTCCGCCAGTTGCTTCTTCAATAAGGGATGGAAGGCTTCTATATGCATCAGGGCCGACAACAATATCTACCAGTTTTTCTTCTTCCAGGAAAGCCGCTTTTAGCCGCTCCGCCATGCAACCAAGTACGCCAATAATAAGACCTGGATTGAATCTTTTCAGTTGCCTGAATTCAGTTAGCCGTTTTCTAACCCTGTCTTCTGCTTTTTCACGGATAGAGCAGGTGTTGATGAGGATGAGATTTGCTTTGCTTACATCACTTGTAGCACCAAAGCCGCCGGCATGTAAAATGGAAGCTACTACTTCACTATCGGCAAAGTTCATGGCACAGCCATAGCTCTCTATATAAAAATGCTTTCCAAAATGCTGTGAAAAAGCAGTTGCAGGGGCAAAAGCCTCGCCCTGTCTTGCTTCATCATGTGCTTTATCTGTAACCAGTTCCTGCATGTTTCTTTAAAAAAATTAGGGTTCAAAGATAACTGAATTCAGCATATTTGTGACAGGATGGCAGCAGTTTGTTATTTGCAACGATTGTACTAATATGAAAACAGTCTCAATTTAAATTAGCGTTTACAGCTTCTCTAAAAAAATGTAAACTTTTGCGGCGGTGCCCTCATTAAAACATATTTGTGCATTTGTAGTAAAAAAGATAATAATTATTTCAGTTTAATTCAGCTAGCAACCGCTCCATTGATCTCCAAACATAAACGGGAAACATTTCCTGGCATAGGAATTTAAAACACTTTAAACAATCGTAAGTGAATATTTGCTTCCTCGGGCGAAACGGCATAGGAAGCACTTAAAGTTACTTTGTTATATGGCGATAAAATAATGCCAGCACCATAAGCATGGTGAAGTGTGTTAGCGTTTTCGCCTTTCAGCCATACCCGGCCAATGTCGTATAAAGCGAAGAAGCCTATCTTACCATTGTAGATATAGGAATGCACATTGCTGATCCACCTCAATTCATTTTGATTAAACACAGCAGTGTTGCCATAAAAGCGTTCACGACGATATCCACGCAGACTTTCTGAACTTCCGATCTGGGCGTATTGAAAGAAATCGGGTGTGCTTGTTACTGCATAAACGCCGGCCCTGACCAAAACGCCCAGATTTTTTGTAAAAGGCAGGTAACCGTTTGTTTCTAGTCCGAACCTTCCGAAACTTTTTAAATTATTACTAAAGCTATAGGTATAATTTAGAGTAGCTAATACGCCAATACCTTTCGTTGGTAAAATGGAATCATTTAATTTTTGATATACATAACCTGCATTCAGTCCGGCAAATCCTTTGTTGTTATAAGTATCCTCTAAATTATTATAATTTGTTTTTGCAATATATCGACTGGTATCCCTGAGAATATCAACGCCCTGGTAGAACCCGTTGAAGAAGAGTTTGTGCTTTCCTTTCAATATTCTTTGTACACCAATGCTGGCTAAATAAGTGTGGCTTCGAACCCGGTTGTAATTGCGGTCCTTATCTTCAAGTGCGGTTTCGTTGCCGAGTCCATAGAAATTGGTCCAGCGGATATAATCATAATTGGCATAAAAAACGCCATCCCATTTGCCCAATAATTTTGTGAATGTACTTTTATAAGTCCCGCTGAATGCGTTTTGCAATAAGGAGTATTTTACATCGAAATATTGTTTGTAGCCATAGGGTTCCTTGCGCCATTTGTTTTTTGTAACAACATAAGATAGCCCTACATAGATTCTGTCGTCATTGTTATATAATACGATGGGAACAAAACCCTTTTTATCGAATTTATAAGATGCATATTTGAATTCGTGCACGGCAGAATCTGAAGAAAGATGAAGGGCTGTTTCACTTGTTTTTTTAAATTCATTCTCGCCATTATCATAGATCTCTGTTTTATGTCCAATACCCTTTACATGTGAAACATCGGTGAATTTATCTTTGCCATCGCCACCGATCAACCTTACACTGATACTATGTTTTATATCACCGGTAACGTTATATTCATCATCGCCGCCAATACCGTATAATCGGATCTCAAAGGTTTCGCTTTTGTGAAATATTCTAGAATAAAATGGCTTTGCTTTTTTCTCACTTTTATCCGCCAGCTTATAAATATTTACTTCAGTCGCATCGTCGTTCAATCTTCTCACTTCAAAGAATTCCTGCTTCTTAGATCCGGTAACATCAACTGCCCTGGCTAATACTTTGTAATAAGTTTCAGCATATTCTATTAAATGGTTCCGGCGTGATTTTAATTTTGCGGCTATTTCAGGCCCTGAAAAACTATATACTTCCGGCGGTAACAATTTCAAAGCGTCGTCGATGATCGCGTCTGAAAGAGAATTTTGAAGATCAGCAGCAATATCTCTCCATTGCTGAAGAGATAACTCATTCAGTAAATGCCTGTCGAGGTTACGTGCAGGATAATTAAATTTATTAACCCTTTTTATATCGCCTGAGAATGATTCAAGGTGAGGTGAAGCCATGCCTTTCACGGCTTTCAATAAAGTGCCGTCAAATTTGGTAAAAGCCTGGTCGCGGTCGCAGGGGATGGGTTTGTAAATGGTCGTTTTATCATTTTTAAATTCGGCCCATCGCCATTGGTCTTCGTGCCTGCCCCAATCGCCGATGAACATATCAAATAACCTTGCCCTTGCGAAAGCAAACTGATCAACCTGGTTGTTATTATCTTTTAATAATTCTTCCATGAAGTTGTGGGTACTCCTGATATTTTTTGGATTGCCGAAATTGGGTGCAGTTTCCCAATTCTCAGCTGGCCTTTGTTCAAACAGGTAAACATTGTCACCGATGGCATCATTAAACAGGCCTAAAGCTTTTTGTTTTGGAATATAATATATCTGCGGATTGGTATGATAGACCTTCGAAGCTTCAGCCAACGGTGGGATCGTAACAGCCGCATAGGGATGTGAAATGGAAACCTGATCATTGGCAATGGTCTCGATAAAGCTTCCCTGGGCAACTTTAGAAATTGCCCCGGTAAAGGATTTGTCAATGCTTCTCAAAATATATTCCCGGTTGTTCTTATCACGCAATTTTACAGATTTGGTTTGCCTGTTGCCTACAATTTCGTAAGGAGTAAGTCCTCCAGACAAAGTATCCAGCATAGCAATTTTTACCGAAACAGGTGTTATCCATTCATTTCGGTAATGTTTTCCCCACATCGATTGCCCAAAGCTGCTTTTTTTGTATTCAGCACCAGCAACGACTGTTTTGTAGCCAGGTTTGTCCTGGGCTTCACATCGCTGTAAATACACCAGGTTAATACATAAAAGACACACTATGGCATTTAAACAAATGCTTCCGGCGTTTTTATTTTTAAAAAAGGTCTTATTAGCTTTCATCAACAATATTTAAGTCAATTATTGATGAAATAAAACCGTGCCAGTAAAGGGGATATGAAGAAAATATGGGCGGAACAAATATATTGCGGCGTAGCTTATCAAGAATATCAACTCTTTCACCAAAATCAACTTTTGACTTCCAACTGCTTTTTTAACCAGGAATTGCTTATCGGTGTTATCCAGTTTTGAATTAACTGTTTTTTTGTAAGAACCGTGTTGTTGAAATAAAGTGTGCTTCCATCGATAAATTTGTTCTCAAATGCATAGCTTACCTGAGAAAGCGGAACCTGTTCGATCTTATCTTTCACAACAAATGCGAGTGATTGGCGATTGAACATTTCCACTTTGTACCTTTCTTCAATTGCTTTGATGAGCCTTACTGAGCTGTCGGTACTGCAACCACTAACACCTGTTGCTGTTTCATCGGCCATTAAAATAATAAACCTGCCGAAGAACAGGTTAGCATAACCTTTAACGGGGATGCCGTGGCTATTCCAGCTTTGTACAAATTCCTGCAGCAATTCCTCCATTTCCAGCGCTTCGCTGATAAAGAACATGCGGCTGCTTTGGTAGATCCATACCCTGGAATTTTCATTGAAATCTTCCGGTAAATGTTGTTGAAAGTTAAGGTCCATGGAGCAAAGGTAAGTATCAAAATGAATATTGAACAAGGAACAAGGAATATTGAATTATGATCAGAGCTTCCACTTCAATAAGCGAAATTCCTTGTTCCTTGTTTGATATTCTAAGACATTGAAGCTGCCACCAACTCTGCAATATCCATAACCATTACTTCGTCCTCTTTCTCTTTATTTTTCACACCATCCGTTAGCATTGTATTGCAGAAAGGGCAAGCCGCTGCAATGATGTTAGCACCCGTGCCAATTGCTTCGTTGGTACGTTCAATATTGATCCTGGTAGTTCCTTTTTCTTCTTCTTTGAACATTTGGGCTCCACCTGCACCACAACAAAGACCATTGCTGCGACAGCGCTTCATTTCAACAAGGGATGCATCCAGCGCTTCCAGCACTTTGCGGGGGGCTTCATAAATATTATTTGCCCTTCCCAGGTAACAGCTGTCGTGGTAGGTGATTTTTTTTCCTTTGAAAGCACCTCCTTCTTTCATCGATACTTTTCCTTCATCAATCAATTGCTGTAAGAAAGTGGCGTGATGGATCACTTCGTAATTGCCACCCAATATGGGGTATTCATTCTTTAAGATATTGAAGCAATGCGGACATGCAGTTACGATCTTTTTTATCTCGTATCCATTCAAAATTTGAATGTTCTGGTACGCCATCATTTGGAACATGAATTCATTGCCTGCACGCCTTGCCGGGTCGCCGGTACACATTTCTTCTTTTCCTAAAATAGCGTATTTAATGCCCACTTTATCCAATATGGTAACAAAGGCTTTGGTGATCTTTTGTGCCCTTTGATCAAAACTACCGGCACAGCCTACCCAAAACAACACTTCAGGCTGTTCACCCTTCGCTAAAAATTCTGCCATTGTTGGTACATGCATATGTTATAGTTTTGTCAGACAAAGTAAATAACATTTTATCATTGATGTCTGTTCTGTTGCATTTAATTTTGCAAATTAATTTTAGCATTTGAAAAATATCTTGTCCAGGATCAGTAATTGGGAAGCATGGCCGTTTAAACTACTATATGCACCCATTGCGCCAATTTGGGTGCTATATATGCTGCGAGCCAGATCCGTTTGGTTCTTCACACCCAGCAACCCCAAGATCACTTTCGGGGGGTTGGATGGTGAGCCAAAAAAAGAAATGTATGACCTGCTCCCTGTTGATTTGTACCCAACTACATTCAATGCGTTGCCGACAGACGATTTTACATTGCTTACTGAAAGAATAAAATCAGCCGATATTCCTTACCCGCTTATTGTGAAACCTGAGATTGGTGGGCAGGGGATACTTTTCAGGAAGATTGACGACGAAGCAGCACTGAAACACTATCACTCGATGGTGCCGGTTGAATACATTGTACAAAAAATGGTAAAATTCCCGATGGAAGTAAGCGTTTTCTATATCAGACATCCAAAAGATGAAAAAGGCAGCGTTACCGGGTTCCTGCATAAGATACCACTGCATGTTACAGGAGATGGAAAGCAGAAACTGCAGGAATTGATAACCGGTAATCCCAAAGCGGCTAAGCGTTCGGGTGAATTGTATAGTAAGCATAAGGAAAAATGGGGATTGGTTATTCCTGCCGGAGAAAAATATATATTAAGTTATGCCGCTAACCATAACAGGGGAGCTCATTTCGTTGATCTGAAGGATCATATAGATGCAAACCTTGTGGAGGTGTTTGATAAACTCAGTCACCGGATCAATGATTTTTTTTATGGCCGTTACGATATCATGTGTAATAGTGTGGAAGAACTGAAGCTAGGGAAAAGCTTTTCTATACTTGAATACAATGGATGTGGTGCAGAACCCAATCACTTTTATGATACCGGTTATACATTGATGGGCGCTTACCGGGAAATATTGAAGCACTGGAAAGCCTTATATAGTATTTGTAAGTACAATCGCAGCATGGGTATAGAACCCTGGCCATATACAAAAGGGAAACGTTTTTTGAAGAAGACAAATGAGTTATTCAGGATAATGCGGGATGCTGATCAACGGATCGGTTGACTTCCGCTCTGCTCCGAAAGTAACGGGGGAGTGATATCTGGTCAAAGATTTTTTTTTAAGCTTTTAAAGAGATTAGCTTAATCTGTGTATATATCATGCGCTAAAATCTTTCCCCATGTGTTTGCTTAATGATCCAGCGGGTGAAGGAAGGAATTGCTTTCATTGTTCCAACAAATAAATTTGTCATCCATATTTTTCCAAAGAAGCGCTGGATAAGCCTGCCGGTTCTTAAACGATGGCCAAATGTCGCTTTCCATTGGCTTTTGTACCTGCTTTCCAAATCCGGCCGTGCTATTTTTTTTTGTAAGAATTGATCTATTAAAGCTGCTGCTATTTTACTTCCATGCATTGCCATGCTCATACCATTTCCGCAAAGTGGCGTTATCATTCCTGCTGCATCCCCGATCATCAACACATTATTTTCAACCTGCGTTTTTTGCTGAAAGGATATTTGCGAAATGGATAGCGGCTGCTTGAATAATTTTTTACTGTTCTCAAAAATATTTTTCAAATGTGGGTTCTTACTTAAAATGACTTGTTCCATCGCTTCAATGGAATTGCCATTTTCTTTCAGGTTTGCTGCATTGGTCAAATAACAAAGGCAATAGCGGTCATCTTCTATTTTGGATATGCCGCAATAACCATCCCTGAAATTATGAAGTGCAATTGTATCTGTTGCAAATGAACATTGAATATGATACTTTACACCGATATAATTATTAAGCTTGTTGTTTACTTTTTTATTGAATGAACGTTTCCATTTAATGTCCAGGTTACTTCGTTTACCAAAACTTGCACAACAGACCCTGCTGCTGAATTCTCCTGATGTACTATGCAGCTTAAAAATTTCATTTGAAAAATGCACGTCATCTACTTTGCAATTTTCAATAACTGCAACGCCTTGTTGCATTGCAATTGCTTTGAGATCGTTGTCAATTTTATACCTGCTGATACCGAATCCTCCCAACGGAAGTGCCTGTTCTAAAGTATTTCCTGAAGGTGCTGTAACAATTAATTTTTTGATGATGGGAAGGTTCATAGTGCGAAGGGGTAATCCCAGGCTTTCTAAAAAGTCCCAGCTTTCGAGGCTTATATATTCACCGCAAACTCTATGAAAAGGATATTGTTCCCGTTCCAATAAAATAACCTGGTGGCCCTGTTTTGCCAGTTGAATAGATAAACACAATCCTGACAATCCGCCACCGATAACAGCACAATCATATAATTTTTCATCCGCCATGTTTGCAAACAATTAAATGCCTGAAGGCCCATTTCCATTTAACGCTGTAATTGCTGATGCCGGCATTGTCGAAGATTGCTTTCCATTCATTTTGTTTTAAGCCTCTTGCTACCGAAAGGGGGGCATCATTTTTTACAAGATACGATTTTGAGAAAATGGAAGTGAGTAGTTTAATAGAATAATATGCCAATGGGTGCCGATGAAGGTCGTTGATGAAGAATCCCTTGTAGCTGTTACGGTTCATCCAGCCAATCATTTTTACCAATTCAGGTTCCGTAAAATGATGACAGAATAAAGATGAAAATATGATCATTGGTTTATGGGCATCAAGATCAACAAGGGCATAATCACTCGTTATCCAGCAAGCATTCAGGAAGGGGTATTGTTGCTTTGCAAAATCGATACATTCTTTTTTAATATCTATGCCTGTAAAGGAAGCATTGATATTGTTCTTTTTACACCATAGTGCAATAGCATGCAGGTTATCGCCACCACCACAACCGATTTCACAAACAGTAATATTTTTTACATCAATATTTTTTTGAAGGAACGCTTTGACACCTGCAATTGTGATGGCATGGCCACCCAGTAATGTATTTACCGCATTCAGTTCCTTCATATTCTGCTGTATATCAGCAAAGGGAATATTATCTGCATCCAGCAGTTCTCTTTGATATGACCGCTGCTTTAGTTTAATCATACGTTGCCGTAAAAGTTTCCATGGTGAGGCCCGGTCCAAAAGCTGCGCCGAATATAACTGGAGGCGTTACAGGCTTTTGCTGTTCAAACTCATCCATTATTTTTTTCAAAACGAAAAGGATAGTCGGTGAACTCATATTACCATAATCGTTCAGCACATTGTAAGAATAGTTCAGTGATTCATTCGGTATGGCGAGACTGGATGAAATGCTTTCGAGTATTTTTTTTCCGCCTGGATGGATGCACCAATGTGTTACATCCCTTTGGTGCTGCCCGGAAGATTCCAGTGCTTTATCAACAAGCCCTTTAAAATCTTCCTTGATCAGTTCGGGTACATAACCCGTGAGTGTCATTAAAAAACCTTTGGAGGAAAGTTCCCAGGCCATATCTTTTTTTCCTTTGAATGAAACATCGGAGAAAAAGTTTTGCACCCGGATACCGCTATGCGCACTGTAGTCTGGCTGAACCAGCATCGCCGCACATCCATCTGCAAATAACAACGATGAGGTCATGTTATCCGCTGAAACCTCCTTTTGAAAATGCAGGGTGCATAATTCTACACACACCACTACCACATTTACTTTTTTGCTGCTGTTGCAAAATGCATCGGCGAGTTTTAACCCGTGAACCGCTGCATAGCAACCCATAAAATTAACTGAGGTTCTGATAATATTTTTCGGAAGTCCCATCATATCCATTACCTGTAGGTCTATACCCGGTGCACTCATCCCTGTGCAACTTACGGTGACCAGGTGTGTGATCTCATCCTTATTGATCTTTCCTTTAATACAATCTTCAATTGTTCTTGCAGAAAGATCAGCTGCATGATCATTAAACAACTGCATTCTTTTTTCAAGAGATGGAAAAGGCTCAAGGTCTTTAGTGGGCGGGAACAATGTTCTTTCATCCGCTACTACACTAAAATCCGGCACCACTGAATAGCGGTTTGATATTCCGCTATGGCTATAAAGGAATTTTAATTTTCTTTTCTCCGTTTCATCCTTGCAATATACTTTCTCTGCAAAAGAAAAAAGATCCTCCTGTTTATGTTTGAATGACGGAACACCTGTAGCTATGGAAATGATCTTACTCAAGATTTTTCAATTAGAAATAAAAAAATAAAGGCTGCGTTTGTAAACAACGATGCCAGCATATTCATGCGCATTGTGTTCTTATAGTTTGCCTCACTAACATCGTGGTAAACTTTATAAAACCACCACGAAAAATATACGAGTACAGGTGCAAAGAAGATTTGAATGATGAAAAATTTCCCCAATTCAAGGTTTATTGCGAGTAATGTTGCCAGTGCCGACATTGCCAGTACATAAAGGATCGCTGTAAAGATGAACGTGCCACGGTACCCAAGTTTGTAACTTAGTGTTATTACGCCATCTTCCTTATCCTGCATGTGTTGATATATTTGAGTCAATGGATAAAATCCCCCGATGAGTAAAGAGGCAGCAATCATGCCAACAGCCGGTACCTGTAGCGTTTTGTCCTTGCTGCAACCATGCATCACTAAAAAGAAAACCAACCCACCCTGGAAAATGATCACTGTTAAATAACCAATTACCGGATATTTCTTTAATCGAATTCCCCGGTAACTATACGCCCTTGATGCGGCTATAAAAGCCAGGATGCCCGCAAAGAACCAGGTGCTGAGGAATAAACTACAGATCAATGCAGTCATATCAAGAAATACAGACGTATAAAAGAGTTCTTTGGTTGGTTGTTTTGGATTTTTTATACCGCCGATGCTACCCGTATCACGGTCCATATAGCTGTTGTATCCATTGCTGGCCGGATACAGCAATAGGTGCAGAATGATGAAAACGAGTATGGCGCTGGCGGAATCAATAGTAGTAACCTGGCTAAGAGATAACCAATATACCGGCATCAGGAAAAATGAAAAATGAAAGCGGAGTAATTGTATAGTGGATGATTTTAGCATAGCTTGTTGCCTGTAAGTTAAAACATTTAATGTTTGTTAAATGTCTTCAGCCCGACTAAACAATACCAGATTTGGATTGTAATTTGTAAAATAACTATAAGAAATGAAAAATTTAATACTATGCTTCGCTTTTTTATTTTGTGCTGATAATCTAATTGCACAGAAAATGCTTACTCCAACGGATGATGGAAGTAAAGTGCATTTTGTGATCCGGAATTTTGGTATAAAAACAGGGGGCGATCTTTCAGGGTTGAAGGGGTCGATAAAATTTGATATGTCAAGCGTTCAGACATGGGCATTTGACGTTTCTGTTGAATCATCCACGATCAATACTGATAATGATACCAGAGACGGGCATTTGAAGAAAGCTGAATACTTTGACGCAAAGAAATACACAACGATACATTTAATAAGTTCAAAGATCCAAACTACTGAGAAAGCAGGGGTATATTTATTTGTTGGAAGTCTTACCATTAAAGGCGTTACGAAGCCTATTCAATTCCCATTCAAAGTAAATAAATCAAAGGACGGTTATTTATTCACCGGCGATTTTGAAATTAACCGCCGTGATTTTGGCGTAGGCAGCAGCAGTGTTTCTTTGGCTGATAATTTGAAAGTTTCGCTGGTCGTTTTTGCGAAGTAAAAGCATCTCCCAACCCCTCTCCGGAGGACATGGGTGTAGAGTCCATGGAGCGATCAAACTTTTCAACCTTATCTCAGCATTAAATTTATCAACTGGAAATCGGCAACCTGATACTCCAAACCTCAAACAACCAACCTTTCTTATCTTTACCGCATGCCGAAGATAGTCAGGATATTTTTTTGGGGGTTGATCATAAGTTTCCTTGGGTCGTTGCCATTGGGTACTCTGAATATTGCGGCTATGCAGATCGGCATTCAGGAAAGTATCCGTTCAGCCATTTATTTTTCAATTGGGTCTTTACTGGTTGAGATGATCTATGTTCGTATCTCACTCGTAGGAATTGATTGGGTGCGCAAGCAGGAGCGACTTATGAAGATCATGGAATGGATTACACTAGGAATAGTGCTTGCATTAGCGATCGGCAGTTTTGTTGCAGCAATGAAAGAAGGTGGCAAGGCCCAAAATGTGTTCTTAGACAACAATATGAACCGCTTTTTGCTGGGTATGTTCATGTGCGCCATCAACCCTGTTCAGATTCCTTTCTGGTTTGGGTGGAGTACAGTATTGTTCACAAAAAAAATATTGGAACCTGTAAAAGCACAATACAATACCTATATCGTAGGTATTGGTATCGGAACATTGATGGGTAATTGTATATTTATTTTTGGAGGGAAATGGCTTGTACAAAGAATATCAAACAGCGAGCAATACCTTAACTGGGTGATCGGTGGAATATTTACTATCACTGCGATATTACAGCTTTGGAAAATAATTACACACAAGGACGCTGTGGACAAGATTCATAATATTAGGGAAGAGCAAATACACCGGGAAGAAAGTTTATAGTTGATGGTTCAGCTTTTAGGCATTCAACTATAAACTGGTAACTATAAACTGGCTTTTAGTTCCTCCGCCCACTTATCTCTGTCATCCGGACTCAATTTCCAGGGCGCAAAATTATTTTCAATATTGCTGAACATACCGTTCCATTCCTGTGGCGCATTGCTGTCTTCCATGATGAGGCTTCGGCGCAATTCTAAAATGATCTCCAACGGATTGATGCTAACCGGGCATTCTTCCACACATGCATTGCAGGTAGTGCAGGCACGCAATTCTTCTACAGATATATAATCGCTAAGCAATGTTTTTCCATCATCAACGAACGAACCATTCTTGGCAATATTTTTCCCAACTGCATCGGCACGGTCACGGGTGGCCATCATGATCTTTCTGGGGCTAAGCAATTTACCGGTGATGTTTGCCGGGCAGGCTGCAGAACATCTGCCACATTCGGTACAACTATATGCATCCAGTAAATTTTTCCAACTGAGGTCGGTAATATCTTTTGCACCAAATTTCATGGGAGCTACGTCGCCCGAAGGCGTAAGTTCGGGTTGCATCATGTACTTCACCTCATTTTGCACATTTTCCATATTGTGCATTTTTCCCTTTACTTCAAGCCTTCCATAATATGAATTGGGGAATGCAAATAAAATATGAAGGTGTTTGCTGTAAGGCAGGTAATTTAAAAATGCAAAAATGCCGATGATATGTATCCACCAGCAGGTGCGTTCTATGCCGGTCAACTGCGAAATTGAAAAGTTTTTGAACAGCGGAGTCATTATACCTGAGATCAAAAAATCACCGGTTTCTTTGTAATGTTCGCTGCCGTGTAATTGCAGGGAACGGTCGGTCGCATTCATGGTAAGGAATAAGCTCATCAAAATGATCTCGGAGATCAGGATATAATTTGCATCACTGCGTGGCCAGCCATCAAGGTCGCGACTGATGAAACGTTTTAGTTTTAAAATGTTTCTCCTTGCGAGGAAGATTACACAAACGGCAATTACACCCAGGGCAAGTATTTCGAAAAAATTAATTACAAAACCATAAAATCCACCCAATGGGCCGAGGAACATACGGTGTGTACCAAAGATACCATCAAGCCCGATCTCCAACACTTCCACATTGATGATGATAAAACCTGCATAGATAATAAAATGCATGATAGCAACGGTAGGATTTCGGAACATTTTCTTTTGTCCCAAAGCCAGTAGCAGCAAGTTTTTCCAGCGTTGGGAAGAATTGTCGGTAAGGTCCTCGTCTTTACCCAAAAAAATATTTTTTCTTATTTGTAATATATTCTTCGTGAACAACCAGCTGGCAAATCCTGCCAGTAAAATGAATGCGGCCTGTGGTACATATTGCATATAGCTAAATTGGAATGGCTAAGATAAAGTATTTAACATTTAATATTGTAGAATGAATAATTTTGGATGTCATGCCGTGAACAAGGCATTTCGTCAATTGGTTCAAGCAATAAATCATTTATCGAATGATACTAAATAAAGAAAGCGCCGGTAAAAAACTCCGCCGCATGGCATTGGAAGTAGCAGAAAGGAATTATGACAATGATTCCCTGATACTCATTGGCATCAAAGAGAATGGTATTTTCATCGCTCAAAATATTGCGGGGCACCTGAACGAACTATTTAAAGGATCGGTACAGGTAATAGATCTCTGGCTTGACAAAAAAGATCCTGGCGAGATCAAACTCAGCGAAAATATAAACTTCAACGATAAAACTATTTTACTAATTGATGATGTTGCCAACAGCGGCAGAACGATGCTTTACGCGTTGAAACCCTTATTATTGCACAAACCAAGGGAGATACAAACACTTGCTTTGGTAGAACGTACGCATAAAAAATTTCCCATAGCAGTTAACTATGTTGGCGTTTCAATTTCTACAACGCAGCAGGAAAATATTGTCGTTGATGTAAAGGATGGGGAGGTGCTGGGGGCGAGATTAGGTAGTTGATAGTTCAGGGTTCAGGAAATGCCAATCAGATAAAATACTTCAAAGTAAAGATACCTGGCTATGAACCATAAAGTATCAACTTGGTTTAAAAACTCATCCAGTTCCATCTAAACTTTCCATTAGAAAATTCCAGCGAGGGTGTGGGGAATTTTACAATATTGAGAATATCAAGTGCCATTCGGATCGCTTTTTTCCTGGTTTTAATTTTGGTGAGATCTATATCCGGCGCAAGGTACCATTGCCGGTATCGTTTTATATCTGTCCGGTTGAATACCAAATTGCCCTGCTTATCCAATCCCTTATTTTCAAAACCGCCAAACATTCCTTCCGCACCGGTGCCAACAGAAATTTGCAACCATGCGGGAATTTTTGAATGCGGAAAAAAGGATTTGAGGTTGCTGCTCAGCCAATAAGTTTGTCCGTTGTAATCTTTTAAAAACCGCTCCAGGCTACTATTGCCAAAAATATCATTGCTCCGTTTATTTAGTGATACATCTGCATAATGCTTTCGGTGAAACGACCATTTGAATTGTATGCGTTGTTCATCCCACGCCAGTTCCTGTGCGGTGAATAAACCACTGCCGATGATGTTGGCGCCGAAATCACCCCAGCTCCAGCCCCATTCGCTGCTGAAACCATCGAGTGTTTCGATGACTGTTTGATAAAATGCGCCGCTTAGACCACCTAGCCAGATTCTTTTTTTGCGGCTGATGCCGGTCCAGCGCCACAATTCCATACTTGCCTTGCTTTCTGCATAAGCACTGTAGGCATGGCCGATCTTATCAATGCCTTTCCATTCGCCAATATCATTGAAAGTATGAAAATTTGTTTGCGGATAATCTTTATACCAGATAGAATATAAGCCTGCCATGAAAGCGCCATATCCTGCTACATTGGCTACGGCTATTATTTTTACCCTTTTTTTGTTATATGGATAAAACGGTTGTTGAGAATCAGGGAAACAAACTGATTTAACGATCTCTTCCTTTTTAGATGCTGTACTGTCTTGTGAGTAAACTATTGAGTTCAGAAAAAGGCATATAATCATGCCCCATATAGCTTTATATGTACAAGCGTGCGACGCCATTGAAGTTGAATAAAGATGTAAAGCTGGCCTCATAAAAAACAAAAATAGCAGTAAGTTGTGTTATTCAGGTACGAATATTATATTTTTGAAGATGTTAAATAATAATAGTTATGGATACAAATACAGCACAGAAAGTTAATACATGGCTAACCGGCAATTATGATGATGCAACAAAAGCTGAGGTTAAACGCATGCAACAGGAAACGCCTGATGAGTTGGCGGAATCATTTTATAAGAACCTGGAATTTGGTACGGGCGGACTTCGTGGCATCATGGGAGTTGGAACCAACCGGATGAATAAGTACACGGTTGGCATGGCCACCCAAGGGTATGCCAATTACCTGAAACATTGTTTTAGCGATGATGTAAGTGTTGCCATTGCTCACGATAGCCGTAATAACAGCCGCACGTTTGCAGAAATTACTGCGAATGTTTTTGCGGCAAACGGCATAAAAGTTTATTTGTTTGAAGCATTGCGGCCAACACCCGAGTTGAGTTTTGCGATCAGGCATTTTAAATGCAAAGGTGGGGTTGTATGTACCGCCAGTCATAATCCGAAAGAATACAATGGCTATAAAGCTTATTGGGATGATGGGGCACAGATGGTATCGCCACATGATAAGAATGTGATTACCGAAGTGGAAAAAATTGCTTCAGTTGACGATGTGAAATGGCGTGGCGGCGAAGCAAATATTACCATAATCGGTAAAGAAGTTGATGAAGCTTACCTGAATATGGTTCAGGGATTGAGTATTTATCCGGATATCTGTAAACAACAACATGATCTTAAGATCGTGTACACACCCATCCATGGAACAGGAATCATGCTCGTGCCGGCGGCGCTACAACGATTTGGCTTCGATAATGTGCATATTGTTGAAGAACAAAGTAAGCCGGATGGAAACTTTCCAACCGTTAATTATCCTAATCCGGAAGAACGGGAAACGATGAGCATTGGTTTGAAAAAAGCGCAGGAACTGGATGCCGATATATTGTTGGGGACCGATCCGGATGCAGACAGGGTAGGTATTGGTGTAAAGAATAATAAGGGCGAATGGATATTGATGAATGGCAACCAAACTGCCATGCTTGCTTTTAATTATATGATCGAGGCAAGAAAAGCAAAAGGAATTGCCAGACCGAATGATATGGTGATCAAGACAATTGTAACGACGGATATGATTGATGTGATTGCAAAAGCGAACGGCGTATCCTGTTACAATGTGCTTACCGGGTTTAAATGGATATCATCACTTATCAAAGAAAAAGAAGGAAATGAAAATTATATCATTGGAGGTGAAGAAAGTTTTGGCTTGATGATCGGCGATAAAATACGTGACAAAGATGCTGTAAGCGCCGTTGCCATTTTATGTGAAATGGCTGCTTATGAAAAAAGCAAGGGGCGCAGCCTGTTCGATAAATTAATCGATCTCTATTTGCAATATGGTTTTTATAAGGAAAGCCTGGTGAGCATTACCAGGAAAGGTATGAATGGGGCCGCTGAGATCGCAAAGATGATGGAAGACGACCGTAACAATCCGCCTCAACAAATAGATGGCATTCATGTAAAAGAATTGCTGGATTATGAATTGCAGGTAGGCAAGAATTTACTTACGGGCGAAACATGGACGATCAATTTACCCAGGAGTAATGTTTTACAGTTCGTACTGGCAGATGGCACCAAGATCTCTGCCAGGCCCAGCGGTACAGAGCCAAAAATCAAATATTATTTCAGTGTGAATACAAAGCTTGACAGCATTGCAAACTTCGAAGCAACAGAAAAGCAACTGGATGATAAGATTGCCGGCATAGAAAAGGCGCTTGGCTTAAAATAAATATTTCATATTGCTATGAGGATAATAACCATCGCATTTTTTTTAATGACAGCCTTTATTGCAAAGGGTCAGCAAAAAACAGTTATTAGCCTTCACCAGAAGGCTATTATTCTTAAACGGTTTCTCGAAAAGAATCATTACAAGCCATTGGTATGGAATGATTCTTCATCAATCCTCCTGTATACTAAATGGATGGAAGAACTGGATGAAGAGAAACTTTTTTTTACGCAAAAAGACATGGCTTCGCTGGAGCCCTATCAATACAGGCTTGATGACGAAATACTGGCAAAAGAACTTCCTGCTACGAATTTTTTTTCATTGTCAGTTTCCTTATTCCAGCTAAGACTGCAAAAAACGGATAGCATTATCCAGGGAACACTTGCAAAGCCATTTGATTTTGCAAAGCCTGATAATATTAGCTGGCCGTTTAAAACCTATGCAATCAATGAACAGGATGCCGCATTGCGCTGGCAGAAATTTTTAAAGTGGCGGGTATTGGAATATATTGCAGATGAACTTGCAGGAGATGAAAAGACTATCTCAGAAACAACGCCGGCAGATTTTTCGAAACTGGAAGCAAAGGGCAGGGCGCAAGTGCGGTTGATTGAACTTGCGTATATCAAAAGCCAGTTGCGCTCTCCAAAGGAATTTATATCAGGTAAAGAAGATGCTTACATGAATGCGATTGCCTGGTGTTACGATCCGCATACTTCTTACATGAACCTGAAAGAGAAGAATCAATTTGAAACAGCAATGAGCGCATCGGAATTCTCTTCAGGACTTGATCTGGAAGAAAATGAAAAAGGAGATCAAACCATCAATTACCTGCAACCCGGCGGGAGTGCCTGGCGAAGTGGCCAGTTGCATAAAGGCGATATTTTGGTTAAAGTAAAGGCAAATGGAACCGAGAAAAAAGTGGCCGACATAGCTGAGGATGAACTGAATGGTTTTCTAAGTGGCACCAGCGAAGGAGCAGTTGAAGTAACAGTAAAGACTGCTGCCGGGGAAGTGAAAAATGTAAAGCTTGTCAAAGAAAAAATAAGCGATGAAGAAAGCATTGTAAAAAGTTATGTGCTGCACGGCAACAAAAATATTGGCTATATAAATCTGCCAGGTTTTTATAGCAGGGAGTCCGAATCGGTTAAGGATGCAAAAGACATTACTTATGATGGTTGTGCAAATGATGTAAGCAAGGAAATTGTAAAACTAAAAAAAGATACCATTGCCGGCCTTATCCTTGACCTGCGTTATAACGGTGGTGGCAGCATGTGGGAAGCTATGCAGCTTGCCGGGATATTTATCGACATAGGCCCGGTTGCATCCATGAAAGATAAGGATGGCAAAGTCCATTTTCTAAAAGACCCGAACCGCGGTACTGTTTACGATGGTCCGTTGGTTGTGTTGATAAACGGGGCCAGTGCCAGTGCCAGCGAATTCGTGAGCGCTGTGTTGCAGGATTATAATCGTGCATTGATCGTCGGTGGTACCACCTATGGTAAAGGAACTGCACAGGAGGTTTTACCAATGGATACGGCGGAAGCAGCTACAGGAAAAAAATACGAGGATTTTGTAAAAGTAACGGAGAATAAATTCTACCGGGTGAATGGCAGCACAACACAATGGAAAGGCGTTATTCCTGATATCAGCCTGCCAGATATGTATTCCGATGATTCGTTTAAAGAAAAAGCAAACGCAAGTGCGCTAACACCGGATAATAGTAAAACAGGCATCTATCAGCAGTTGCCTGCATTACCCATTGCAACATTAAGGTCTAAAAGTGAAAGCCGGATTGCTGCGGATCTATACTTTAAAACGATGAGTGATTTCAGTAACTGGATAAGGCAATACAAAGCCGGAAGGATCATTCCATTGCAGTGGGCGGGTTATGCTCTTCATTATAAGAAAACGCTCAATATGTTTAAAATGATCGGTGATGATCATAGCGTTGTAAATGGAGTTGCTGTTTCCAACAATTCTTTTGATACGCAACGGATAAAGCTTTCTTCCATCAAAAGCCGGGAGATAAATGATACTTATCTTGGAAAACTGCAAAACGACCACGTTATAAACGAAGCCTATAGGATCATGATGGACTGGAAAGGCAACTGATTAGATGCTACCGATGCGCGAATGGACTAGTAGCTTATCAGTGTATTCATGGCAGAAATTTTAAGCTCAGGTGTTATTTCTAGTTTTTTGGCTGGATACGGTACTTTCACCCAAATACTCTATTTTTATTTTACCAAACCAACGGTAAAAGCACATGAAACATTTTTTATCTCTGTTTATTGCAGTAACATTTTTATTTTTTAGCAGTTCGGTTTTTGCCCAGACCTTTGAGAAAGCTGGTGAATATATGGGCTTTATCGGTAAGCAGCAGGAGAATATTAACAAGAAGTTCTTAACTTATACCAGTGCGTCTGCGCATGGCAAACGTGCCAGGAAAGTAGATAACCTTCGTACAAAATTATTGGAAGAGGTGCAGGAGGCCAGGATGAATATCAGTGGCCTTGCTTCTTTCAATGGCGATAAAGAATACAGGGATACCGCAGTGAGTTTCATGAAACTATATTACAATGTTTTGAACGAAGATTATGCTAAGATCATCGACCTCCAGGAAATATCTGAACAAAGCTATGATGACATGGAAGCTTATATGATGGCAGAAGAAAAAGTGGCTGAAAAACTGGAAGAAGGAAATCAACGCCTGAAGGATGCTTCGCATAAGTTCGCTGCAAAGAACAATGTAAATATAGTTGAGAATAAAAGTGAACTAGGTGAGATGATGAAGTTGGTGCACGAGATGAATGGTTACTACCACGACATTTACCTGCTGTTCTTCAGGCCTTATAAACAGGAAGTTTACCTGCTGGATGCGATTGAAAAAGGCAATATCACCGGTATTGAGCAAAATAAAAATTCCCTGTTGAAATATGCCCAGGATGGATTGGAAAAGCTTGCTGCCATGAAAAGTTTTCAGGGCGATAATTCATTGGTATTCGCCTGCAAGGCTATGCTCAATTTTTATGTAAAGGAAGTGAACGAAAAAATGAATACTACCAGTGAATATTTTTTAACGAAGGAACGTTTTGAAACCATCAAAAAGGAATTTGATAAAGCCGGCAAGCATGGAAAGGACGAGACGGATGCTTATAATAAAGCAGTGAATGATATCAACAAAGCATCACAGGCTTATAACAACAATACACAATACCTGCATCAGCAACGCAATGAAACATTGGATTCCTGGAACAATGCAGTGACAGGATTTTTTGACCAGCATACGCCGCATTACAAATAATAGAACCAGCAATGAACAGGTGCTCATAAAAATGTCAGGATACGCTCCTGACTTTTTTTTATCTTGCAGCAGCTATGAGAAAATTTGAAGATACATATCGCCACAAAGGATTAAGAAAAAAGCTGGTAGATATTTTGCGTGAAAAGGGAATTACAGATGAGCAGGTACTTAATGCCATGAACAATGTACCGAGGCATTATTTCCTTGATACAGCGCTGGATAATATCGCCTATGAAGACAGGGCATTTCCTATTGCAGAAGGACAAACCATTTCACAACCTTATACCGTTGCATACCAAACTCAGTTGCTACAGATAAAACCTCAGGAAAAAATACTGGAGATCGGTACAGGCAGCATTTACCAGGCCACTGTGTTGGCAGAAATGGGTGCCAAAGTATTTACCATTGAAAGACAAAAAGCCTTGTTTGAAAAGACAAAACACTATGTTCTTAAAAGTAAATATCCCAATATCAAATTTTTTTACGGAGATGGATTTGAAGGGTTGCCTACGTATGCAGCTTTCGATAAAGTGATCATTACCGCAGCTGCACCTTTCATCCCACCTAAATTAATCGCCCAGTTGAAGCCGGGGGGAAGGATGATCATACCATTGGATGCAGGTGAACATCAACGTATGTTACGGCTAACCAAACAAGAAGATGGAAGCACTGTTGAAGAAGCTTTTGAACATTTTTCTTTTGTACCGATGCTGGTAGGAAAGAATGGTTAGGGTGTTTGATGTTTGATGTTTTTGGATTTGCAAATTCGCACAATTAAATAGTATATACATGCGCTTTTATGCCAGGCTGGTTTTAATTTGTAATGTATGTTTCGTGCTTGCAGCTATGATGTGGTCGATTGAGACGTACAGAAGGGCACAAGGCAATACAAACGGATTAATTGAATTTCAACCACTCGTAGGAACACTGGTGATATTGGGGTACAGTGCCATTTTCCTGAACCTGGTATTTATCTTTTTATCAATTTATTGGTGGTTTACAAAAAAGATCAAACTAATTCCACGCTGGGTTGTTTGGTTTAACTTGCTGATGTTCCCGTTGCAGCTATATTATCATTTTATTTTACATTAATCAATCTAGGCATGGTACAAAGTATCTTAAAAGATAAACCAACAAAACTTTTTGTAATTATTACAGCTTTTTTTGTGGCCAATGCTTTAATTGCTGAAACAATCGGTACCAAGATATTTTCCCTCGAAAAATTATTTGGTGCAGATCCTTCCAATTTTACCATTTTCGGGCAAAGTGGAATTTCAATAAGCCTTACCTGTGGTGTATTACTTTGGCCACTTGAATTCATCATAACAGACATTGTAAATGAATTTTACGGTCCCAAAGTGGTGCGTCGCATATCATATATTGCTATCGGGCTGATCTCTTATGCCTTCGTAATGTTTTTTATTGCCATGAAAGTTCCGCCCGCAGATTTTTGGGTAACCAGTCATGCTACATCAGATAACGTCCCGGACATGCAAAATGCATTCAACGGAATTTTTGGACAGGGGATGAGGATCATCATCGGAAGCCTTGTTGCTTTCTTTGTCAGCCAACTCGTAGATGTTACGGTCTTTCATAAAATAAAAAAAATAACGGGCGAGAAAAAAGTATGGTTGAGGGCAACCGGCTCAACTTTAGTGTCGCAACTGGTAGATAGTTATGTTGTTTTATTCATCGCCTTTTCGGGCGTTTTTTCCTGGCAACAAATACTTGCCATTGGTGTGGTGAATTATATTTATAAAGCAACTATGGCAATTTTGCTAACACCGGTTATCTATCTGGCCGAAAATGGCATGGAAAAATACTTTGGCCATGAAACTACTAAAAAGATGAAGTTGGCGGCGATGGGGAAGGATGTTGAATAAAAGTTCATTGGATATTAAAGCTGAGAACTTGGATCATGGTCACAGGGTGAAATACAAAAGCATGACCTTGGTCATGCTTTTGTAAAATTTTTAAAACTATTTAGTTTAAACGGAAAGTAATAATTACCACTTTGTTGAACTTCCCAGCGTTTTTTGTTTTTTCTGCGTTCTCCACAGATCTACAACTGTAAATGTAGAATTAGCCGCTTTGTCTTTCATGAGTTCAGTTGCGAGTGTTTCTTTTGTTTCTTTAAATAATTCTTTTACTTTCTTTTCGATCATTGAAGTACCAATACTCCTGTCATTCATTTTCATGCTGTTTATTTTTTGTGTTAAGCAAAATCCTCTTTAAGTCAGTACGGAAGTGTGTCTGGCAGGGGATGTGAAAGCAATATAGCAGTTTATAAACACCTTCTATTTCAGAAGAACCAAATTGCGGCGCAAAGTTACGCCATATCGTTTTAGTGCTGAGCATATATTTGTTAAAAATTCTAAAACTATTTAAGATAATTCGTCCTAACGCTGTGGTTATAGCGTCTTCATGATCTATTTTTGTTTTTCAGTTATAGCTTAGCTGGTATAATCTTTGTCTGAACATGCTTATATTTAGTTGCAGGCTTTATCACTGCATTTGTTTTTATATAGATTTGTACAACTTACTTAATAAATAATCGATTTCATTGATGGGGAAATATCCCGTATTATATGTCCTGCTTGTTATTATTCTCTTGAGTATCTGTACGAGTCTGGAGGCACAGGTGAAGCCTGTAGAGAATGACACATTTTTCCTTGCTAAGAAAAAAGGATTATTAGGCAGGATAGGGAAAAGTATGATGAAGACTCCCGAAGCAGAACCACCCGTTAAGATATCCGTGCCTTTTTTAAAGTACAGGGGTCGTATCATCCGGGACGTGGAAATTTTTCCCCTAGCATTCAACCAGCAATTAGACGATACTTCAGTAATAAGAGAAAATCTGGCTATCAGGGTTGCCAATGCGCTTCATAAGAATACGCGGACTTCTATTATACGCAATTATCTTTTTTTCAAGGAAGGCGATAAATTTCTTCCATTGCTTGTATCGGATAATGAAAGCTTCCTGCGTAACCAGCCTTTTTTGCAGGATGCGAGGATTATCGTGGTGGATGATGATGTTGCACGAGATTCCATTGATATTATTGTACTTACCAGAGACGTTTTTTCTATTGGAGGAAGCCTGAACGCAAATACGACGAATGTACGCTCCGAAGTCAGAGAAGAGAATGTTGGTGGTTCAGGTTCAGAAATATCTGTCAGCGGTATCCTGGACAAAGAACGAAAACCTCAAACGGGTTTTGGAGCAGAATTCATCATAAGGAATATTAAAGGCAGTTTTCTGAACTGGACCGCAGGTTTTAGTACTTTTCGTGAAACTTTCAATAGCAGCCGCTATGCAGAGAATGTTGCCTATACACGAATTGAAAAGCCTTTGGTGAATCGTTACAGCCAGTGGACCGGTGCTGCTGAACTTTTTTATAGCAAGAGCGCAGATGCCTATGTTGCAGATACACTGTACGATTCGGCTACCAGGTATAAGTATAGTAATATAGATGTATGGGCAGGTTATAACATCGGCTATAAAACAAAGAAAGGTTTTGAATCAGACAAACGTTTACGGCATTTTGTTGCTGCACGTGTGTTATACCATCATTTTGACGAGTTACCCCTGAGGTTTGAAACAAATTACAATTATAATTATGCAGACATAAACGGCTTGCTCTTTTCTTATTCCTTGTACAAACAGAATTATTATCGCACCAATTATATTTATGCTTTCGGCCGTAATGAGGATGTGCCAACTGGATTGAGCGCAAGTGTGATCGGTGGCTGGACTAATAAGAACAACAGGCGCAGGCCTTATTATGGATTAGAATTTGAGGGCAATCGCTTCTCCAAAAAGGGAATATTTAGTTCTTATAAGTTCAGGCTCGGTGGTTTTTATACAACCGGAACATTTGAAGACCTTATTTTTTTAGTAAGTGTTGATCATTTTACCAGGCTAACAAAAGTTGCGCCGAAGTGGAGAAATCGTAATTTTGTTTCCTTCTCTTTTGCAAGGCAGATCAATTACTCACTCAATAGCCCTCTTTTTCTTAAGAGTGATTTTGGGCTGTCTTATTTCAGGAATGGCGCTATAGAATCTGATGAAAGAACAACCTTGAAGTTAGAAACGGATTTTTATAACCTCAATAAGATAATCGGTTTTCGCTGTGCACCCTTCTTATTTGCAGATTTCAGTTTTGTAAAACCAGTGAACAAGATGCTTGCTTATACCGATGGCTATTCAGCTTTGGGAGCAGGATTAAGAGTGAGAAATGAGAACCTTGTTTTCGGAACCATAGAATTGAAGGGATTTTATTTTCCAAGGCGAATTGATGGTATGATGAACTGGAAAGTTGACCTGACTACCAAAGTGCGCTTTAAGTTCAATAATAACTTTATCAGGAAACCTGATTTTATTATCCCAAACTAAATTTCATGTATTCGAAACAGGAAACAAGTATATTAAGGCAACAATTCTGGACAAGTTTTGGCCAATATCTTGCACCGATTCCTTCAGCCGGTGGGAATAAAATTAACTGGATAAATTATAACACCGGTGCCCGGCACGTTCATTTTAAAATGAACGCAACAGATCATGTGTACATCGGTATAGAACTTTCTCACAAAGAAAGGGACACAAGGGAAATATATTTTACTCATTTCAACACATTAAAAGCCGAACTGGAAGCCATACTTGGCGAATCATGGGTTTGGGAAAAAGATTCAGGCATAGATGACAAAGGCCTCAGTCGCATTTATACGGTCCTTAACAACGTAAATATATTCAAGCATTCTGATTGGCCAACAATTATTTCATTCCTCAAGCAAAGGGTCATTCTATTAGATAGATTTTGGGTAGAACACAGGGATATCGTTGAAATGCATGGCTAGGAAATATTTTTTCGTGCAGTCCCAGCAATAAAAATTAACATAGTATGGAGTTTTTTATCTCGAAACTTTTAAAGGATATTTGTGTTATTGTATTTGCTATTTCTATTTCACTAAATTATTTACCAACATGAAAAAATTAAAAGCAATATTGCCTTTGCTAACAGCGTCCGTTCTTATAATGACAGCCTGCAATAATAATTCAGACCAGGCAGCAACAGATAAGCCCGCGGAAACAGTTAAAACTCTTATCAAGTCCGAAAGCGTTAGCTACACATATGATTCAACAACGATGAATGGCTTTGTTGCCTATGATACTGCCAGCAGCAAAAAGCGGCCAATCGTATTAATCATACCAGAATGGTGGGGATTGAATGATTATGCAAAAGGCAGGGCAAAGCAACTTGCTGAACTTGGTTATATAGCCATTGCATTAGATATGTATGGTGATGGAAAAACAGCCGACAATCCTGAATTAGCAGGAAAAATGGCCATGCCTTTCTACTTAAATCCAGCATTGGCAAAAGGTCATTTCGATGCTGCACTTGCCAAAGTGAAAACCTATGCGGTTGCTGATTCAAACCAGGTAGCAGCCATCGGTTATTGTTTTGGCGGCGCAATGGCATTGAATATGGCCAGGCTGGGAGAGAAGCTTAGTGGAGTAGTTAGCTTTCATGGAAACCTTGAAGGAGTTCCTTTGGATAAAAATCTATTGAAAGCTCCTATCCTTGTTTGTCATGGTGAAGCTGATAAGTTTGTTCCGGCAGAAGAAGTTGCAAAATTCAAAAAGGAAATGGATTCTATCAGCGCAGCCTATACTTTCAGGTCTTATCCGGGTGCTACGCATGCATTTACCAATCCCGCTGCAACAGAAACAGGTAAGAAATTCAATATTCCCATTGCGTACAATGCAGCAGCAGATTCTGCTTCCTGGATTGATATGAAAGAATTCTTTGGGAAGATATTTAAGTAAGCAAAGCATATTTAATTAACGAAAACTGCAGCAGGAGTGATGCAGTTTTTTTTTACTATGAATGCACGGATACATTTTCATTCGAGCATTCGTGGTAAATAGGTATTAACATGCTTACTACGCTTATTTTTTTACATTTGAATGCTGTGCTTAGAAACAGTACTTATGGTTTGCAGTAATTGGTCATTCTTTACATAATGCTTTATGAGGTTAGTTTTTATTTGTTTATGCCTGCCTTTCTGTTTACATGCACAGACTATTTCGCAGCAGATCAACAAAGCAGAGACAGAACTGCTGATCCTCAGTAAAAAGCAGGATAGTATTTTAATAAAGATCGAAGATCTTAAATTTCAAAAAATACACGAAGACCTGGATAAGGTCGGTTTACCAAAGTTGCAGCCAGGAGAGGAGGTGGTTTACCATTCAGCCTATGCCTTGGTTTATGCAGAACCTTATGAGCAGGCAAAATGGGTAGCCCATATTATTCTGCCCGATGTAGTGAAAGGTAATGAAGGACGTACAAATGATTTCAGACCCGATGATAAAATAAAAACAGGTTCGGCAGTTGAAGCTGATTATTTTTTAAAAATAATGGAGCCCGACAGTAGTCTTAAATACGATGCATTTGGTTATGATCGTGGCCACCTGGCTCCATCAGCAGATTTCAGGTATTCTAAAAAAGCTTTATCAGAAAGTTATTTATATTCCAACATGTCGCCACAGGTTGCCAAACTTAACAGGGGTAGGTGGGCAGAACTGGAAGACAATGTTAGGCAATATGTGATCAGAAATAATACAATGGTTTATGTGGTAAGTGGCGGTGTTTTAAAACCCGGGTTAAAAAAGATTGAACGTGGCTTGAATAAGGTTAGCATCCCTGAATTATATTTCAAAGTATTGTTAGATCCTGCCAACCAGCGGTCCATAGGATTCCTTATGCCCAATGCCGAGTGTGAATTCCCGGTAATGCATTACGCGGTTAGCATTGATAGTGTGGAAGCAATAACAGGTATTGATTTTTTTTACAACCTGCCCGACATTGAAGAGAGCCAGTTGGAAAGCCGTTTCGATATTAATAAATGGATCGGTGAAAAAGCATTTGGAGATGTTGAACCATTAAAGGCCGATAGCCTTCCCAGAAATACTTTCAACACTACCCAGGCAAAATACTACATGGGGAAGAATGAAAATATTCGCATTTGCGGTAAGGTTGTGAGTACAAAACTTTCCTCCAAAGGAAATATTTTCCTGAACCTCGACAAACAATTCCCAAACCAGGTATTTAGTATTACTATCTTCAAAGATGCGGTACCTAATTTTTCTTACAAGCCCGAAATTTTCCTCGCAGGTAAAATGGTGTGTGTGACTGGAAAGATCACAAATTTCAACGGGGTGCCAAGTGTGAGTATTGAGAATGAAAAAGCGATTGAAGTTTTGGATGAGTGATGGCTCAGATCAGCCCCTGTCCTGATAGAAAAGTGAGTTAATTTAGTTTGCTTAACAGTATTTATGTTATAAGGAAATAGGTATTCATCCGTTCGATCTATAGATTCTTTTATACTAAAAAACCACTGTTCTTGCTTTTGCCCGTTGCGGAACATTGGCAGGATCAATTTCAAAGTATTCTTTGAATGACATAGCACCTTTATCAGATTTTAAAGGCTTTATTTTTTTAGCCATACTGATAAAATCTCTCATCTGCTTTTTATTTAGTTCTTTCAATGTAAAGGCAATATAATATTCGCCTTCTCTTCCCATTGGCCCGACGCGATTCGCTATGAGTTTTTTTATTTTATATTTCTTTTTATAGCTGGTAATGAAACTACGTAAAGATGTTTCAGCAGGAACCCCACAGCAATGGCTTTCAAAAGAAACGACGAGTGGATAGGTCATCTTAAGGCTATCTTGGGCCATTACAGATTGCAATATTGATAGGAAGATGATAGTGATAAGTATTTTTATTTTCATGGTTTGTTTTTATTATTCGTGCAATAGCCGTACCGCAAAATGTTATAGTTTACCTGTAATTGGAAGAAACTGTATAACTCACTTTATCATTGATCCTTCTGAATAGCTCACCGTTCAATTTTTGCAATTGCCTTTGCTTCCTGTCAGCCAATAGCCTTCCTTGCTGGTCATAATACTGCGGTTGCGAAAAATAAGTAAGAATGTAATATCTCTTTTTAGAAAAGAAACCATTTAAACCCACAGGTTTTATCGACATAAATATCAGTAATTTCTTTTTGCCGTCAACGTAGTGATCAAAATTATTTACCCAGGTACAACGGATTGAACGCATCTCCCTGATCAGTTCCAGGGTACCGGCAATATCCAGGTCATATTTACGCAAACTGTCTTTGATGCGCTTTTCATACAAACCAAACTCATAGATATACTTAACCGAATCGGTAAGGATCTCCAATGAAATGGTTTGAAAATACCTATCGGTAAATGCAACATTGAAAGGCTTTTTACTATAAAGTTTCGCATAAGATTCTTCTATTTGATCAAGTACATCTTTGTGTTGCTCATAATATTGCGTAGCAATCATCTTTGGTGTGCAGGAGTATAAAAATCCGGCTATTAGTATAATAAGAAAGTATGTTACCTTATTTTTCAATATTACCTTTTTTGGTGCATTGTGAAATGCCGAATACTATTTTATGAAGGAATTCAGAATCTATCTGTAGCAATGTTTTTCCCCCGTAATCCCAGAACACCATTGTGATTACATCGTCGGTTTTACTAATATTCTCCAGTATAACGAAATGGGTGGGTACTTGTAGTTTAATATTCTCATGCTTTTTCTTATGCAGTATCCTGTTATTCAGGTAAAGTACAATAATACCTCCCTGTTTCATTTTCCGGTTGATATAATCATACGTATTTCCAACAGATGGTTGCCTTAGATCTGTACCCCTGGCATTTACCTGGTAGTTCAGCAAGTGCCTGACCATCCTGTTGAATTTTGCATAATTCACAGAAGCCCAGAAAGTATTCTCATCACCTTGTTTGTAATGTCGGTTGAAAATATTTACATACCCTTTGAAATGATCTGCCAGCGAGAGATATAGCATTTGCTCAGCAGGCCTTACATCCAGCAGGCCTTTATAGATCAACGTACCTGCAGCTTTTCTAACAGCATTTGAAGGTTTGATGACAGATTGGCCCATCGTTGCCTGCCCGTTCCTGTACAGGTCAACCATAAATTTTGCATAACCAAGCGGATCGTCCTGTAATAACAGGTAAGACAATGCACCGTATCCGCAAAAGTTAGTCCCCCTGCCCGCATAAAGACCAAGTGGCTCGTCAACATTGATCTTAACATTTTCCATAAATAGTGCGGGCTTTACATTTGGCCAGTGTTCACTGGAAGCCAGGTTGGATAGTTGCGCAATGTATTTGCGTGCATCTGCCTGTGTAGACGTAGGATGTTCATTTCTAGGGATATTTTTTATCGAAGCAGACGCAACGGGAATAAAGCATAAAAAAAAGAAGATGGAACATATCCCCTTTACCCAAATTGTTTCAATTAATTTCAAAAGCATTTTAATAAGTGTGAAGGTACTAAATACCTTCAAAACCCAGCAGGTATGAACTGGATTTTTACCGGTCGCTTATGTTTGCGGATAAGATTTAACAGTTGGAATCCTTATTGTATTTAATATGTACAGTAATCTAATGTTCAGTTTTAAAATCATTTTTATGAAAAAATATTTATTCTTTTTCAGCTTATGTTTTTTGTTGTTTTTCGACGTCATTGCACAACCCGTAATGATCAATCTTGGTATTACAACAGTTGAAACAACCACACTTTTAGAAGCGCACAACTTCCGTGGGAGTTAAAATATAGCCCAGATGGGTTACACTGGATGACAACAAGGGAAAGTATTGCGTACAGGGTTGACCCCAATACGCGGAATGCTGTTGCTGTACTGAATTATACTGCTAACATCTGGCAATCGGCAGAATAAGGTATGCTCGCAATGGTCTTTCATCCCGACTTCCTGAATGCCCCTTATGTATACATTTTTTATACATACACAACAGGCGGACTACATAAAGTGCGTTTGTCTGGATTTACTTATGAGACTATTAGTTTATCGTTCGAATTTGTCGTCATTTATAATATAACTGCCAATACAAATCATGATGGTTCGCCTGTAGTAATGCTACCCGACAAAACAATGTTGATGACAACAGGTGATGCGCTGAAAGAGGACAACGGGCAGAAGATGAGCAACCTCAATGGAAAAATTTTAAGGATGAATTTAGATGGCAGTATTCCTCCAGACAATTCATTTCGGGGAAGCAAAATATATACGAAGGGCCATCGTAACCCACAGGGATTGATGTTACGCCCGAATGTAAGAGTTTCCGAAACAGAACATGGCCCGGATAATAATGACGAATTCCAAATAATAGATAGAATCCCGCAGAAATTATGGCTGGCCTAATGTTCATGGTTATTGCGACAATGATATTAATGCCGGCGAAACCGGTTTTTGTACCACCAACAATGTGAACGAGCCATCGGCGTCCTGGAATCCATTTCCTGCAGGTACCTGGGCGCGAAGTGATCTGATTTGGTATGCACATCCTTCGATTCCCGAATTTCAAATTAGTATCATCGTTACATTTAAAAAAAAACAAAAGATCAGGAGTATCAGGCTGAATGCTGCCGGTCCGGTTGTAAAATCACAAACAGATTATTTTGTGAATCAATGGAGGAGGCTGAGAGATATGACAACTTCACGATCAGGAGACATTTATGTGGCTACAATAAGATTGCGTTCCGTATCATCAGGATAAGAAATAGTGTAGCGTTGCCTGTATCGATTGTGGATTTCAAAACAGTTTACTTGCAGGGTATTATAGAGTAGTAATGAACAACATAACATGAAGTAGGCAGTAAAAGATTTTTTGTTAACAGGGGGTACCGATGCAAGGAATTTTTGCCTGGCATCAACTGTCATTTCAAAAGCCCCGGGCGGTAATGCTTGTATCACGACTGAATACAGAATAACCGATAACCCTGCAGCTTCAGCCAAAGTATTTTATAAACCGGTGAGCGAAGACCTGGATGGAAGTTCGGGAGAATATGGCGTCATCAGCTCAAACTGCAATAGTGGTTCAATAGAATTTTCGCAATCGGAAAATCCGGCACATACGCAATGCGCGCTAAACATTAATGGAATCGTAACAGCCCCGGTGATCGTAAATATTTACAATACTGCAGGGCAGAAGATATATGCAACAAGAACAGCCTCTGCTGTTTTATTGCGGGTTAGTAGATGGTCGAAAGATATATTTTACTATTATTTCCGATCAACAGAATAAAATATTGTACCGGACTAAACTAATAGTGCAATAAATTTTATTGCAACGGAATTTTTTGCTGCGAATGCATGAATAAAGAAGTAACAATTCGTTCATTCGTGGCATTTCTTCTCAAAACGGGATTCCAAAAGTAACATAAGATTGCAGCTGTTTACTTTGATCTGAATACATAGCACTCAATTCTAATGGCCCGATAGGGCTCTTATATGCGAACGTAAGTGCATAGCCGCTCAGGAAAGATTTATTGGAAGTGGCATTTTTCTCTGCAGCGAAATCTTTTACCAATCCATTCACCCTTCCAATTATATAGATATTATTAAAGAGCGTATAGCGTAATCCTAACTGCAGCGCTGCAACTGTGGCGCTGTTTAAAGTAGCTTCCTGTATGCCTGCAAACCTTACCTGGTTGCGGAAACTACCGTTTATTCCGCCGATATAAAAATTATTCAGCACATTTGACTTGTTGGAAAAATTAATGCCGGCTTGAAACGCTGTGAAAAAATTAAAACGCTTGCGCAATGGGACATAAAGACTGGCATCCAAAACAAATCTGTAATAGTTGGAAAGGCTAAGATCTGCAGCAACAGGCAACCCATTTTGAAAGCTGTTGATCTTAGCAACCTGGTTGTACACCAATCCCAATTCGCTGTAGAATTTTATCCCTCTTGTTGGGTAAAATGTTTGGGTGAGCGTATTTGCATTCAGGTAAACATAAGATTTGGTGGAAGAAAAATGTCCTTTATTTTCCAAAACAGATTTTACGGTAGGTTTCAGTTGTACGTATTCCCAGGATGTGCCAACACCTGCTGCTACCTTATTACTGCCGCTGTTTTGCAAGTTCACGTAAGTTTTATAAAAGGTTTGCTTATAGGTGCCGTCCCTTTTAAAATTATTGTAAGTATTGATGTTCAGCCTGTCGATATTGAAACCTGCAATGACTGCCACGTTTTTTTTACGCCCGAAGTATTGAAAATACTCTGTTTCCAATTGCATAGATTCTCCCAATGCGAGGGATAACATACTACGTGAATTGCGAAAGATAAAATCCCGGCTGGTTACATTTACATTTACATTGATTCCCCTGAAAATAGAATAATACACGCCTGCTTTTAAATAAGTGCCCGGGTTTTCCTGCGCCCTGAAAATAATATTTACTGTATCGCCGTTCAGTGGCTCCAATGTATAAGTTATACTGTTGTAATAGCGAGAACCATAAGCACGTCGCAATGCCTTGCTGATCTCAATAGCAGAATAATATTTATGGTCGTAAAAATCCATCAGGTGAATAAAGAAAGGCTTGGATGTTTTTTTCAATCCTTTTACATCATAGCTCCTTACAAAAACTTTTTTATCAGGTTTTGCCATCGGAATGGTGGTATCCGGACTGCCGAGCAAGTTGAGACTATCAGCCAGTTTTTTAAATTTCAGGTAGTTGCTTTTACCAGCTTCGTCTCCTAATAACATTATCTCCCGGCCGCTCCCAAAACTGCTCATATTGTATTTGCCCAAAGGTATATGAATGTAAATGTCTGTTAGGGGAACTTCTTCTTTAAAATCTCCGGCTTCTTTAAAGAACGCCATCTGTAAAATGACGTCTATTGGATTGCTTATCTCTTCCTTTGTTGAAAGGCCGCTGTTTACACTGCTGCCAATGGTAATATCGGCACCCATGCTTCTTACATTCTTTACGGGGAAATTTCTTACAAGCCCACCATCCACAAGTTTCTTATTCCCGATCGTAACTGCAGTAAAGATGGATGGGATGGCCATACTTGCCCGCACAGCAGGAACAATATTGCCCGTATCCAATACAACAAGGTCGCCCGTTTCCAAATCAGTTGCCATGCATTGGAAGGGGATAGGCATGTCTTTAAATTTCCTTACATTATATACACTAAAAAAAAGTTCGAGGAATTTAACATTCAGTTCCTGCCCTTCTATTACACCGGTTGGTAATTTTATCATGTTCTTGCTATAAGGCAGATCGATCGCAAACCGTGCATACTGTTTTTTCTCTTCCATCGACAAGGCCCGAAGTGGTATCTGGTTCGATAATAAAATATCCCAGTCAAGATTCTTACACAATTGTTCGATCTCCTTGCCCGTATAGCCAACAGCATACAATGCACCAATGATCGCTCCCATACTGGTGCCTGTTATATAATCTATTTTCAATCCTGCACTGTCGATCGCTTTTAAAATACCGATATGTGCAAGCCCCTTTGCGCCACCACCACTTAAGGTAAGTCCAACTTTTGGCCTTACCGGCGCATTTTGTGCCAGTGAAACAATGCTAAAAAAAAAGCAGCTGATTATAGTGAATACTAACTTCATGAAGCAACGGAAAAATGATCTTTAAGTAACATGTAAAGCGAGTTAACAATTGTGACCGCTATAAAAAACAAACTTATAATAAAACGAGGTAAAAAAATCATTGGCTTTAAGTGTGGGTACATTTATTCTTTTATTTAACAGAGTTAGTAAGTCTTTGTTATATTCATTTTTCAAATGGATATTGTTTTATCAGTCATATCGATCCTGGCTTTGATTATTACGTTGTTTGCTTTTTTGATAAATAAGCAAATGAAGCCATTGCGTGCACAGCCGATGCCTGCTGCATACCGGCAAATTCTCAAGGATCAGGTTTTGTTTTACAAAGAACTGGATTCTTCTAAAAAAGTTGCATTTGAAAACCGGGTACAACAATTCCTGTCATCGGTAAGGGTCACTGGTGTAAGCACAACTGTAGAAGACCTTGACAGGGTATTAATTGCGGCGAGTGCGGTCATACCGATCTTCGCCTTTCCCGATTGGCAATACATGAATCTGAATGAAGTATTGCTCTACCCCGACTCATTCAACGATAAATTTGACCAGGAAGGGATGGAACGCAATACTTTGGGTGTAGTCGGCACAGGTGCTTACCAGAATATTATGATCCTTTCTCAAAATGAACTTAGGCAGGGATTCAGTAACATAACCGGTAAAACGAATACTGCCATACATGAATTTGTTCACCTAATTGATAAAACAGACGGTGCCGTAGATGGAGTGCCCGAGATCATAATGGCAAACAGTTACATAATTCCCTGGATTGAACTGGTGCGTAAGAATATCGATGAGATCAAAGAAGATCAATCGGATATCAATCCGTATGGAGCTACCAACCAGGCTGAGTTCTTTGCCGTAGTATCGGAATATTTTTTTAAGCGGCCAGATCTTTTACAAAATAAACATCCTGAATTGTATGAGTTGCTTACCCATATTTTCCGTCATCAACCCCCATTACCTGGTAAATAGTCTTTTTATTAGTAATAAATTAACTCAAAATAATTATCCCAATTGGTTTCTCAATGTTTAAACATTGTATATTTGTTTAAAGAAATAAATTTATACTTTTTCCAAGCATAGTTAATCATGAGATCAAATTATAAAAAAATATTCCTGGCGATCGTTATTCTGGCAATTGCTGGAGGCGCTGTTGCCTGGTATATTTTTACCGAAAAGTTCACAGATACAACGGATCGCAAAGCTGCATATAACCTAGCTGCAATGGACTTGCTCAAAGAATTTACAACAAATGATAGCCTGGCGAACAAGAAATATACGGAAAAGATTATTACGATAACTGGAACCGTATCAGCCATCGAATTTGCAGATACAACAGCGAATATTAAATTCATAGATACAGTTTCAGGTTCTTATATCATATTTGCATTCCAGCAGCAACACCTTGCAGAAGCAAAGCATTTGAAAGAAGGTGAGAAGGTTTCGATCAAAGGATCATGCAGCGGGGGAATCTATAGCGAAATTCTGGGTACTGAATTTGTAAGTTTCAAACGTTCAGCTATCGAAAAATAAATATTAATTAAATCAAACCAAATCAAAAACAACAATAATGAAAAAAACAAGTTTATTCCTTGCTTTAGCGCTATCGACAGGTGCATTGTTTGCACAAAAGAAAACAACTACATCGGCAACAGTTAATTTTGATGCTACAACAAGCCTGGATGCTTTGCCAAAGGCTGATAATAAAACAGCCATTGCGGCACTGGATACTAAAACCGGTTCGGTTGCTTTTGAAGTAGTGATCAAGAATTTCAACTTCAGCAACCCAATGATACAGGAACATTTTAACAGCGGTGGCTGGATGGATTCTGATAAATTTCCCACTGCAAACTTCAAAGGAAAGATCACCAATCTTGCAGATGTTGATTTCAGCAAAGACGGTACTTACAATGTAGATATAGAAGGAGAACTTACCGTCCATGGTGAAACAAAACCGGTTAAGACAAAAGCCGTTATTACAGTAGCTGGTAAAAAAATAAGCAGCAAAACAAATTTTTCTATCAAACTTGAAGATTATAAAGTTGAAGGAAAAGCTATCGCTGCAGGCAAGGTTGCCAAGGAACCGACCATTTCTGTGTTAGCAGATTTTTGATTCATTTCTAATAAATAAATTAAAAGGCTTCTGTTGAAAACGGGAGCTTTTTAATTTATACACTTCTCTCCTCCCTGCATCTCTCCAAAGGAGAGGGGACCTATAGAGGTTTAAGTAGTTTGTTTTTGCTATTTTAAAAATATCCGTTTTTATCCATTCAATTTGCTTCATCCGTATTTCTACAATGTACTTAGATGAATATTATACCAATTAGAAATTAAATATTGCCTGTCTTTTTTTTCAACTTTGCTTCTAGGCAGTCTTTGCCTGAAACCCGACGACAATATTAGAAGTATATAAGTATTAAAATCTTCTATGTTAATCGCAAAAAAAAATCCCGCTTCATTTAAAAAGCGGGATTTAATATTTATAAGATCAATCAATTACCTGATCACAACCTTAGCTGTTTTAATACGTTTACCGTTTGCATCTTTCAATTCAACCATGTAAACACCGGAAGCTGCATTGTCCATATTTACATCCATCCTTGTATAAGGACTGCTGATGGCATAAGCTTTAGTATAAACCCTTGCACCTTTACTGTCATAAATATTCAGTGTACGTGCGGTTGTAGTTGAGCTGAAGTACCTAACCTGGAAACTACCGGAAGTAGGGTTAGGATAAATGAACAGCTTATCAGATTCTTTGTAATCAACAATTACCTTGTTAGACCTGTTGCTGGAACAGTTTGTAAGGTTATTTGTAACGATCACATCATAATTACCAAAGTCATCTACTGTAACAGCAAATTTGTCAAGATCATTAAGTGAAGGCACAGCCACACCATTCCTGAACCATTGGTAACTGTAAATACCAACCGGGCTAACTGTTGTATAAAGGGTGGTCCTGATATAAGGAGTGATATTAGCATACGAAGCAGCAGTCAACACTACTACCGGTAATGCATTAGCGGTTAATGTAATTGTATTAGAAGTTACCGATCCGCAAGGCACACCAGAAACGATCACTCTGAACACATAGCCGTTCAACGCAGTAGCGATCGGGCTAACAGTTAATGTATTGGTAGTTGCACCAGCATAAGGAGCAACATTATTAACATTTACAAAAGGCCCGCCGTTGATGCTAACCTGCCATTGATAAGAGATGGTAGAACCAGTTGCAGCAACAGCAAAAGTTGCAGTTGAGCCTGCGCATGCACTAACATCAGATGGCTGTGAAGTAATATTAACCGGGCTGTTAACAGCAAGTGTTGCATTAGCCGAGCTAAGGTTTGTAGTACATGTTCCGTTTAATATAACATGATACTGGTTGCCGTTCATAGCAGCAGTTAAACCTGTTAAGTTCAACGTAGCATTTGTTTCACCTGCAAGATTGGCGAAAGTAGTGCCGCCATCGGTACTAACCTGCCATTGGTAGGTTAATCCTGTTCCGGCAGCTGTAACGCTGAAAGAAGCAGTATTTGTAGGCAGACAAACATCCACATTTGCCGGCTGAGCTGAAATAGTGATCGGGCTGTTAACTACCAGCGTGGCACAGTTTGAAGTAACAGGGTTACAAGTGCCGGTTACAACCACATGGTAAGCACCAGCGTTTGCAAGTATTACAGCATTAAGATTTAAAGTAGCATTAGTTGCTCCTGTGATATTCGACCATGGCCCTGCACAGGTAGCAGCATATTGCCATTGATAAGTGATGCCTGTTCCGGCAGCAGTAACACTGAAGCTCGCATTTGCACCGAGGCAAAGTGTAACGTCAGTCGGTTGAGCGCTGATAGTAGCAAGGCTATTAACAGTTAAAGTAGCTGCAGAAGAAGTGATTGGCGTAGCAGTACAGCTGAACACATTCACCTGATATTGGTTTCCACTCATAGCCACTGTAACGGCATTCAACGTAAGAGTTGGACTGGTTGCACCTGGAATATTTGTAAATCCAGCACCGGTATTAACCTGCCATTGATAGCTGCTGATGGTTCCTGAGCCAGTAACCGTGAACACCGCATTCTGCCCTTCGCAGACAGTGGTATTTACCGGTTGGCCGGTAATAGCAGCTGCATTTCCAACTGTAAGCAAAGCACAGGTTGAAGTAGCAGAAGGAGCACAAGTACCTGAAATTACAACACGGTATCCTGTATTATCGTTAGCAACAGTAACACCTGTTACCGTAAAACTATTGGTAGTAGCTGTAGGTATATCAGTCCATGGACCGGCACAACCTGCCGGACTTGATTGCCATTGGTATGTTAAATTTGTTCCGGTAGCCGCAACAGTAAATGTCGCATTTGTACCAGCACATACAGTTATATTGGAAGGCTGTGTAGTAATAGCAGGGGAGGTATTAACCGTTAGGTTAGCAGTTGCAGATGTGGTTGTTCCACACTGACCTGTTACTATAACCTGGTAGCTGTATCCATTCTGTACAGCAGTAGTTGCTGCGATATTAAATGTAGCAGCCGTAGCACCGGCGATATTTGTAAAACCTGAACCCGTATTAACCTGCCATTGATACCCTGTTGCACCTGTGGCAGCAACATTGAATGAAGCAGGGCTTCCTGCACATACAATAACGGAAGCCGGTTGTGTATTAACAACTGGGCCTGCACCAGCAGAAACAGTAAAGGTTAAAATAGCACTTTGCGTAACAACACCTGCTATACCCTGAACAGTAACTGCATAAGTACCATTGGCCAATGTATTGGCATTGTTCAATGTAACAGTTGTAGCGTTGCCTGGTGTTAATGGGTTAGAACTGAAAGTCACAGTTGTACCTGCTGGTACGCCTGAAGTTGCAGATAAAACAATAGGTGTAGAAAAAGTACCTACTGCTGTAGTTCCAAGGTTAACGCTTGCAGTTGCAGGCGCAGGGCACGCAACAACTGTTGCCGTAGTGGCATTAAAAGTAAAACCTGAAACCGCAGCTGTAATATTGAAGTTGGTGTTTGAGATATCAAAAAAGATATTTCCAACAGATTCTATTTTTACCCTTGCGGTAGATGTGGCAGCGATATTGGGTATCGTTACAGACTCAGTACCATCATTGGCTGTGTTTGTTGCCAGTGTTATAGGGAATGTAAATCCTCCATCTGTGGATAAAAGAATATTTACGTTTGAACAGCTAACAGGAGCACCGGTAGTACCTGCTACATCCCAGGTAACTGTTTGTATGGTAGCAGCTGGCCATGAAAGCACCGTATTGGGCTGCGTTACCTTAAAGGGGCCTGATGTATTGGTGACAGTAACAGTCATATCAGTGAATGATGTCTGTCCGATCTTTACAGTAGGAACATAAGCACTGTTATCCCTTACAGTCAGTCGGAAGTTCAACGCCCTTCCTACAGAACTCAGTGCTTCAATATTGGCGCCCGGATCACCACCAGGTAATGGACCTGTTACAAAATTACCGGCAAGAATGGTCGCCAATATAGGACAGGTTCTGGTTGGGTTTGTTGTTGGACTGAATGAAAGCCAGTTAGGGCCACCGGCCTTTGTAGGGCTTGCAACACTGGCTGCACCTGAAACAGTTGAGTTGTCATCCTGTTCCCAGCAATAAGTAAGTACATCACCGGGGTTTGCATCTGTTGCAGAACCTGTAAGTGCAAAAGGAGTACTTAATGGAATAGTATAGTTATTCACCGGTGCAATAACCGGTGTTGCATTAATTGCACTGATATTTGTTGTAACCGGGCAGGTTTTAGTTGCCATGTTCACCTGGATCTGCTGAATGGTTGCTTCATGATAAATATCTATGGAATGTGGAGCAACATCCTGGTTGGTGATACCTGCGTAACCCATAATCGTAATACCAGATCCAACCTCTTTATTTACACCCGTACCCTCGAGGTTCATCGAGAAAGTATGGTTTCCTCCCATTTGGTGGCCTACTTCATGCACCACATAGTCAATATCGAAATTATCTCCTTCAGGAATGCCATCAGCAGGAGAAGTGATACCCCTTCCTTTCTGGTTGTTTACACAAACACACCCAATACAGCCTGCGTTTCCACCACCACCGGAAGCTCCAAACATGTGGCCGATATCATAATTGGGTTCACCAACATTTGCTGTAAGTACGGTTTGTAATTGGTTATTCCAGTTTGCCAGCGTTGTATAGGGATCTGTTGCCGGATCGTAATAAATTACACTGGTTGAAGCTGCCACCAGGTCGAGGTGAATGGCCAGGTCTTTTTCATAACAACCATTGCAACGGGTAAGTGTTGCGTTGAAGGCTGCCAACACCAAGCCAACCTGTGCGGCACTTGTTGCCCCGAAATAATTTGAATATTCACCATTACATGATTGAGCGAGGCGCATGGTCCTCATCTCACCAGCATTACTGGCGGGGCGCTGGGTAGCAACCTGAGCATTTAAGCCATTCACCATTTGCTGGTCTTCGGTAGAACACACCCATGGTAACTGGCCCGGGTGCCTTTGGGAATTGAAAACGGCATAAACAGTACGGTCCTGCGAATAAGCCTCAATAAATTCATTTGCCTTTTCGGCCCTGAAAACCATTGTCTGGATACCTCTTGGAGAGATACTCAGCTTCAGCATGGCAGACTTGTCGGTAACACTGTTTCCTGAATAAGCCCTGATTTCAGGGAACTGGGCTTGTAAAGCAGGCTCAAAATTTGAAGCTTCAAATACTTCAAACTGCTCCAGTTGCCCATTCGCATTTGGCAAGGTAATCACAGCAGAATGCCTGCTGTCGGCGATAGAAAATAATACCTGCCTTAGGGGGGCAATATTCAAATTGAATAATTTGAACTCTTTAGGATAGGCAAGCCTCGAAACAGCTTTATCTGTGACGATAGTGCTCCGGCTTTCATTGTTTCCAGACCAGTAATTACCTGTCTGTGAAAACCCTAAAGTAACAAACAATGCAAGCAGCAATGTTAGTAGTAAAGATTTTTTCATGCAATTATGTTTTGATTAAAGTAATTAAGGTTGTAAATGTAATATTATAATTTTAAAAAAAATACAGCGGGGAATTAAATTAGGCGCAAAAGCATTAATTTTTATGTTAATGCCTGCCAGTATTTTGAGGATGCGTTTCAGACGATATTTTTATAGTAGAATGCCTGTTCATTCAACAGTTCCTTTTCAAATCCCATTTTTACCAGGTATAATTCATGTTTTTTGTTAAATACCTGGGTGTAAACCAGTCTTTGAATGCCCTTCGAAAGCAGGAATTGTTTTTCTTTTTGAAAAAGGAATTTTCCGATCTTATAATCTCTGTATTTGGGAACCGTATAGTTGATCTTTACCAGCGCCGTCCCATCTTCCATGAGGGCTGCCGAAAATATATTGGCGATCACCATATCCCTTAATACCACAAAACTTATATTGCCTGAAGCGTCCTTCTGGTCATATTCGGGGAAATAGCTTTTGATATCAGCCTTGTAAAATAAAAGGAACTTATTGATCAATGCATCACCGGAACTAAAAGGCAGCAGATCGAAATTTTCATTTGCACGGTAGATCTTCGCGAGGTAAAATGCATTAATCAGGAGCAGGATGCTGTTTGTAAGAATAATAGGAAATGCATGTATCAATATTCCGTACACGATAAAAGCCAGGCATCCAAATGTATTGAGCCACCTGAATTTAAGATCGTTGGTAACGAGCAAGGATATGGCCAGCAATATGGAAGCTCCATAGCCAACGATTGAAGCAATTGTTTCCGTCATGATAGTTCCGCCTGTTATTTTTTACCTGAATTGTCTTTGTCTGTTGGTTGGGCAGCAGGCGCAATTCCTTCCACAGCTGCCTGTTCATTGGCAACTACAGAGATACCTGTGGCCGCAGGTTTTAAAACACGGCTGTTCAACGGTGCTCCAACAGCAATATCGCAACGGTGATTTGGCTGTCCGTGCGGAGGATTCATCCCGGGAGCTGTTTTAACTGCAGGTGCAGTAGCGTTTACTACCCGTTGAGGAGTGGTGGTTGTTTCAGAAACTGTAGGTTTTGTAACCGGACTGTTTAATGCTGCGCCAACAGCTATATCACAACGATGCCCTGGTTGTCCATGAGCGGGATTTAATCCGCCAGAGCCAGCTGCTGCAGTGGTTTCCTTGTTAACAGCTATTGCTGCAGGTGCATTATTTTGTATGTTTTGAGCAGAATCAACAGGAAGCGATACAGGTATCGCTGTTGCTTTTACACTATTGGCAAGGCTGCTGTCTAATGTTGTATTTGAATCAGCCGTTGCATCGGAACTATCGCAAGCAATAAAAAGGAAAACTGCCATTGATAGTGCTAAGAATATCTTTTTCATGATCATTTGTTTTGACTGGAAAGCAAGCATAAAATTAGTAAATAAAAGCGAAAGATAAGATGCACCATACAGGATATCGGATGCGAGATACAGATTCTGCGGCTATCTGCGATATTTAGCGTTGCGCAATCTGAGGAAAAACTTTTTGTTGCCTGCGGAAGAATCCAGGCAATTTAGAGAAGGTACCAATTTCTCAATGATTTAACGCTGCTAGTATGTTAGCCGCGGCATTGAAATGGTATCGCTGATAAAACCTGTTGCTTTTGTGAGCGTAACCATGTTCAAAATTTGGGTCGATGGTTCTGATAATATACTCGTCATCCACCTTTTTATCATGCTTGATTCCGGAATTAGCAGAACCTGTTGTGTGCAGATTATAAGTTGCCCAGCTTTTTTGTTCGTCGGTAAGTGTTGCTTTTTTTACCAGCGTATTCATGAAGCACAATTTTAGTTTCGTAAAACTGAAAACTAAAACCATTCCTCTTTTTTACATAAATATTATCTGAAGTAATGTTGTTGAAAAACTCATGCAACCAACGCCCAAAAAAAATAAACATATTAAGAAGTAGATTACCAGAAACCTGCAGGGAACTGGTGAAATTATACAGCTATAAAAATATATTGATTTATTTCTAAGTAATCGAAAATGAGCATTGACCCGGGTTAGATTAATTTGAATTCTTCTTCAATAATAACTTCCAATGTTTTTTCTGCAGTAACTATCCAGACAGGAATTTCCGCTGTAACTATTTTCCAATGTTCATCTAAACACTCCATATTAAAAATGATCCTGTTGCCACGGTCATCAATTACATCCACCGTAAATAGTCCTTCTTTTCGTCCATTTGGTTTCCTGAAATTGAATTCTTTCAACTTGCCATCCACTTTTATCAGCTTGGTAAACTGTATATTCTTGATAAACTTTAATTCCATAAGGTTGATTTAAACAAACATACCACAATAATCATACAACAAGCTTCAAAAGCTGCACAATGATTCAAAACTTATTTAAATTTCACTTTTTCTTAAAGTATCACCTAAGTTGAATTATAGAATATAGCCTGGAGCTGCCTCAATGAAAAATCGTACATACAGAAATTATGTTTTAACATCGGAGGGTTATTCATGGTTTACATTCACGGGTTTAGTTTTAGTCTACTAAAACCAGGCAGGTTTTTTTAAACGGAAAAAACTATAAAAAGGTTATGATTTTTCATTTTTTTTGTATTTTACAACTCGATTGCTTTACTAATTCACGTCATCTGCAAAAAAAGCATTCAGAATGCCTGCCCATTACCTATAAAAGAAAGATCATCCCAATATAATATTGAATTGATTGTTCCGATGAACGGAGTAATTGTTTATTTTAAAAAAGATGATTTATGAAATCTTATATGAAACAGGAATGCCTGTGCATGATCGTGAGCTGCATTTTCCTATTAACTGAATCTGCCAATGGACAGACTGTCCCAGCTGGTTTTTCAACAACCAATATCGGTTCCGGTTGGGTTTCTCCCGTAGGGGCAGCTTTCAACAAGGACGGTACAAAACTATTTGTATGGGAAAAGGGTGGAAAAGTATATATCTGTTACAGGAATGGAACTACATATGACAAGCAGGCCACACCTGTATTGAATATATCTCCTGAGGTTGGCGACTGGCGTGATCACGGTATGCTTGGTTTTGCATTGGATCCCGACTTTGATATCAATGGCCTCATCTATGTTTTATATGTGGTTGATCGCCATTACCTGATGAATTTCGGAACAGCCTCTTACAATGCTGCAACCAATCAATATTATGCAGCAACAATAGGCAGGATAACCCGGTATAAAACAATCATGAGTGGCACTGACCTGGTGGCCGATCCATCAACCAGGAATATTTTATTGGGTGAAACAAAATCGACGGGTATTCCCATTCTGCATGAATCGCATGGAGTAGGTTCACTGGCATTTGCTGCTGATGGAACCCTGCTGGCAACATGCGGAGATGCGGGTAGCTACAATACAACTGATGCAGGCAGCCTTGCTGAAACTTATTATACGCAAGCGATCACAGATGGTATCTTACGGACCAATGAAAATGTAGGGGCCTTCCGTTCGCAGATGATCAATTCGCACGATGGAAAATTATTGAGGATTGATCCTGCAACAGGTAACGGCGTTCCAAGCAATCCGTTTTATTCTGCGGCTGCACCAAGGGCAGCCAGTTCAAGAGTATGGGCGATGGGTTTCCGCAATCCATTCAGGATGAGTGTGCGACCAAATACCGGGTCCGGCAATCCAGCCGCCGGCGATATTGGGGAAGTTTATATCGGCGATGTTGGCTGGAACACCTACGAGGAGCTCAATATTGTAAGAGCACCTGCATCCAACTGCGGCTGGCCCATCTTTGAAGGGTTGACATTGGTCGGATCTTATAATACGGCCAGTAAGACGACTTATAATAAAGATGAGCCGAATCCTTTATTCGGCACCGGCGGATGCAGCCAACAATATTTCAGTTTTAATAATCTCATTAAACAGGCAACCGCAGACAATATCAGCACGATTTATAATCCATGTAATGCAACAATGCCCATTGCAAGTGTGAATGAAGATCGTTTTTACCACAGGTATCCCGCTATGGACTGGAAACATGGTGCCGATAGCGCCCGGGTAACAAAATGGAATGGAAATAACCTGGGCGTTGCGCAGATTGGTTCAGTGTCTTCGAATGTTACCGGAACGCCTTTCAGGGGTAATTGTGCCGTTGGCGGTGCATGGTACACCGGCAATTTGTTTCCGCCCGCATACAGGAACACTTATTTTCAAGCAGATTATGGTGGCGCCTGGCTGAAGAATTTTAATATACAGTATGTTGACCAGGTGCAATCGGTTGCGGCTTTTTCTACTGGCTGGACTGCTATCGTATGTATTACCGAAAATCCCTTGGATGGAAGTTTGGTTTGTGTAGATGCTGGTACAGGATTGGTGAAGAAGATCGTTTATGGAGGAAACCAGTCGCCTGTTGTAAATATGAGTTCTGATAAAACATTTGGTCCCGCTACATTGCTTGTGAACTTCAACGGTAATACTTCTTTTGATCCGGAGGGTGGATCGATCAGTTATTCATGGAATTTTGGTGATGGTACAGCAGTTAGTACATTGCCAAACCCCGTACATGCATTTACTACCGCTGACGGTAACCCTAAAAAATTCGTAGTAAAACTTACCGTAAAAGACAGTGTAAATGCCGCAAGTATCGACAGCCTGGTCATCTCCGCTAATAATACGCCACCGGAAGTATATATTACAAGCCCGGTAAATAATACGCTTTATAATGTTGGGGCAGATACAACTTATTCTTTACAGGCAAACGTTACAGATGCAGAGCATGGGTCCAATCAATTGTTTTATATATGGCAGACAGCACTTCGGCATAACAATCATCAGCATCCCGAACCATTGGATACCAATAAAGTTACTGCTGATGTGATATCAAGGATAGGTTGTAATGGCGATTCTTATTATTGGTTAATAAAACTTACCGTAACAGATGCAGCCGGACTTTCAGCTGTTGATTCAGTGAAGTTGCTTCCACAATGTGGTGGCCCTTTACCACTTGCACTTAATTCTTTTGAAGTAGCAGCACGCACCCAGGAAAATATTCTCACCTGGTCAACATCCGATGAAATAAACCTGAAATATTTTGAGATACAGCGAAGCTATGATGGCGTGAATTTTTCCGGCATCGGCACGGTGACTGCAGCCATTGGATCAGGCATTAACAACTATACATTCAAAGATATAAACTTTCTTGATGGCTATATTTATTATCGCTTAAAAATGATTGACAACGACGATAAATATTGTAATTCATTTATTGTAAGGGTATTCACCGGCACGAAAGCGAATAGTGAAATAACTATTTCACCGAATCCTTTTACAAATGAATTTTTCTTTGCAGGAACATTTAAAGAAGCAGGCAAAGCAATGTTCAGTTTTGTTGATGCAAAAGGTGCAGTTGCAAGAACAAACAATAAAAAAGTAGAACAAGGCTTCAACAGTTTCAATATTGATAAATTAGAAAATTTGCCGGCAGGAGTATATTTCCTGGAGGTTAAATCGGGGAATGAAACACAGAAAATGAAGGTTATAAAAATTAAATAATAACATAGCAGGTCAATTCGAAGAACATATCAGCTAACCTTTTTTTTCAATCGCTAGGGAATGCCATCGAGGCGAATGGTACGCTGCTATTAATATAACAAACCGTAATGAGCCGGCCAGGCTGTTCCGCTGATTCATAGGCAAGAAAACGCTGAAAATAATGATTGCTGTGAGGCTTATGGCTAAGTTGATAAACAAAGAACGGCGTAATTTAATTAGGGAGTTGAGTAAATACAGGCTGTCCGGAAAAAAATATCTTCATCCATTCCTAAATTTTTGTCTCGTGACTCAGACTAGGCACTTAGGTAGTATTGTTGACTCCCCTTTTTTATTCATCCGGCTTTCCTTTACCGGACAAAAGTGGTTGGCACATTGCTAAATTGCTCCATCAACATCATCAAATCTCAATTTCCAAATTCTCAAATCTCCAAATCGAACCTTATCTTTGCGCCATGACAATAGAACATCTTAAATCTATGAGGGACCGCGTATTGGTCTTGGGGAGGTTTCTTTGACGTCGCTAACAGAGAAGCTAAAATAGCAAACGACAAACAACTATCACTTTCGCCGGGCTTTTGGGACGACAATACCCGTGCAACAGCCATTCTTAAAGAAACAAAAGTTAATGAATATTGGTTGAATCTATTTCAGGCTTTAAATACTGCTGTAGAGGATTTTGCCGTATTGTTTGAATTCTGGAAAGCCGGGGATGCAACGGAAGAAGAAGTAAAACTTGCTTTCGATGATGCCGTAAATAAGATCGAAGAAGCTGAATTCAAAAGTACACTCAACGAGCCGGAAGATGAACTGCCAGCTATGATGCAGATAAACAGTGGCGCAGGCGGAACCGAAAGCCAGGACTGGGCCGAAATGCTGGCACGTATGTTCAGGATGTATGGTGAAAAGCAAGGTTGGACAGTAACTGAAATGGACTGGCAATGGGGCGATGGAGCAGGAATAAAAACCTGTACTTATAAATTCGAAGGCGCTTTTGCCTATGGGTTCTTGAAATCAGAAAGCGGGGTACACCGGTTGGTGCGTATCTCTCCATTCGACAGCAATGCAAGGCGACATACATCCTTTGTATCGGTGAATGTTTATCCATTGGTAGATGATACGATCAACATCGATATAAACCCTGCAGATGTGAAAATGGAAACATCCAGAAGTGGTGGTGCCGGCGGACAAAACGTAAACAAAGTTGAAACTAAAGTTCAGCTAACGCATATTCCTACCGGTATTGTGGTGGTTTGTCAGCAAGACAGGAGCCAGCTCGGCAACCGTGAACTGGCTATGCAAATGTTGAAAAGCCGACTGTACGAAATCGAATTGCAAAGACGCAATGAGATCAAAGACGCTGCCAACAGCAAAAAGAAAAAAATAGAGTGGGGAAGCCAGATACGCAGTTATGTTTTTCATCCTTATAAAATGATCAAAGATCACCGTACAGATTTTGAAGTTGGCAATATTGGCCCGGTAATGGACGGCGACCTGGATGGATTTATCAAGGCTTACCTGATGAGTGAAAAAGAAAATGTTTCTTAAGCTCTTTTCTTTATTCAATAGCAATCCTTGTAAATATGTTTGCTAACTATAGAAATTCTGTTCAGCATTGTTGTGTCACTCACTTGTACGGCATACCTTTGCTCCGCTTTATAAAAAACAATAAAATTTACGATCATGCAATACGGAGATTTTTATTACCCAATGCCGGTTAATGAACCGGTACTTAACTATGCACCAGGTTCACCGGAGAAAAAAAGATTAAAAGAAGTTTTGGCTGAGTTAAAAAAAGAAAAGATCGATGTTCCGATGTATATCGGTAATGAAGAAGTACGTACAGGCAAAACGATGGAACTTCGTCCGCCACACGAACGTAAACACTTACTTGGACAGTTTCATGTTGGTGAAGCAAAGCATGTAACAAAAGCAATCAACGCAGCACTGAAAGTAAAAGACAAATGGGCCAGCATGAGTTGGGAGAACCGTGCCAATATATTTTTAAAAGCAGCTGATCTTTTAGCAGGTAAATACCGCCAATATATAAATGGGACTACCATGCTCGGACAAAGCAAGAATGCTTTCCAGGCAGAAATAGATGCAGCTTGCGAACTCATTGATTTCCTACGCTTCAATGTACATTTCTTAAGTGATATTTACCGCCAGCAGCCCATCAGCGGTGCAGGCATGAATAACAGGATGGAATATCGTCCACTCGAAGGTTTTGTATTCGCATTAACGCCTTTCAATTTCACCGCTATTGGTGGTAACCTTCCAACATCCGCTGCTATGTGTGGCAACGTGGTGATATGGAAATGTGCAAACACACAGGTTTATAGTGCACAAATGTTCATGCGTATTTTAAAAGAAGCAGGTTTGCCAGATGGTGTTATCAATTTAGTTTTTATCGATGGCCCAACGATCGGGGAAATAGTTTTCAATCACCCCGATTTTGCAGGTATACATTTTACCGGAAGCACAGGCGTATTCAATAAGATGTGGGAAACAATCGGTAAGAATATGGGTATGTATAGGTCGTACCCCCGCATAGTAGGAGAAACAGGTGGAAAGGACTTCGTAATAGCCCACAAATCTGCAGATGTGGATGTTGTAGTTACTGCACTTGCCCGTGGCGCATTTGAATACCAGGGGCAAAAATGCTCTGCTGCATCTCGTGCTTACATTCCTTCTAATATTGCAGCAGAAGTAAAAAAGAAATTAGTCGAAGTAGTGAAGTCGATGAAGATGGGAACAGTAGAAGACTTCACTAATTTTGTAAATGCAGTGATCGATGAAAAAAGTTTTGATAAGCTGGAAGGTTATATCAAAGGTGCCCGCAAAAGAGACAGCAATGCTAAAGTATGGGTCGGTGGTAAGTGTGATAAAACGGACGGTTTCTTTATTGAGCCAACCATTATCGAAGCAATGGATCCTCAATATGTAACCATGTGTGAAGAATTATTCGGGCCGGTATTGACTGTTTATATTTATGATGAAAATAAATACGAAGAAACTTTAAAACTTGTAGATAGTACTTCGCCTTATGCCCTAACGGGTGCTGTGATTGCAAAAGACAGGTTTGCAGTTGAACTTGCAACAAGCAGGTTACGCAACAGCGCCGGGAACTTTTACATCAACGATAAACCAACGGGTGCAGTTGTTGGCCAGCAGCCATTTGGTGGTGCCAGGGGTAGCGGAACAAACGACAAGGCAGGTTCGATATTGAATTTATATCGCTGGCTCAGTGCCCGTACCATAAAAGAAACTTTTAATTCGCCGGTTGACTATAAATATCCGTTCATGAACGAAAAATAGCGTTGCTAAATAGTCTTAATTATCTATTCAATGGAGTAGCTCTATAACGTGTTCAATGTGCCCTATGTGCCTATTTGGTCTACCACATATTTTGTTTTGACCACAGAGCATACAGAGTGCATAGAATTTTCAACAACCATTAAGAAAAGTGCTGTTAAATTCATCTTCGCTCTTCTGTAAGTTGAATACCCGTTATGTTAATACTACATATTGTATATTGTTTTTTTACTTTTCAGCCCTTCAGATGTGCCCTACTCAACGCCTCACGTTTAACCTTCAGCCAACTGGCGGCAAAATCTGATAGCTCGATATTTATTCATTAAACCTTTTTATTAGCTTTCTTTTTTTTTATATTTTAAAAGGATCCTTTTTAGAATTCTATGTTGGAGAAACACGTTAAGTTCATTTGTAGCCGCATTTCTATGCTACCTGTAGTTGCAAATCTTTTGCTGTTTTTTATACCAAAGGATTTTATATTTCGTTCGGTTTCTGATAAAACTTCGCATTAATTTTCACAAATCCTATAAAATCGTTTAGACTCACTTGTTTAATTATTGTATTATTAGTTATCCTATGAAAAGAGCACGGATTCTCCTGTTTGCTTATATTTCCCCTCTTACTAAAGTATCACAAATATGCCTGCATTTAGGTTTATGATTAACAGCGACCGCTCATCTTGCTGTAGTCTGTTCAATAGAAATGGCCGTTCGATAATTCTGTGAATACAATGTGTATAATGGATTGGGTTACGTTTTTTAATTTGCAGTATTAAACGGCAATTACTATTTATTGCAAAAAAACATAAAGAGACATCGATCATGACAAAAAAAGTATTGTTTTCACTGCCATCTGAACTGGTTGCAAACGCATCTGATGGCATTTTACTTGGAGAATTTAATGACTGGAATATAGAAGATGGCATTCACCTGCAAAGGCAGGAGGATGGATCTATGAAGGCTGAACTTCAATTAATTGCCGGGAAAACCTATGAATACCGCTACCTGCTGAACGACGGAAGATGGGTAAATGACAACAACGAAAAGAAATTTTCTGATCTCTTAGGTAATACGGTAGAAAATTGTGTGTTAACTGTTCCTGCTCTTGTAAGGAAAGCGGCAACAGCAAAACCGAAATCAGTAAAAGTTGAAAAGGCACCAGTTTTTGCCGATGACCTCAGCAAAATTGAAGGTGTTGGCAAAAAAGTTGCGGCCTTGCTTAACAAAGAAAATATTAAAACTTTTAAAGATCTTGGTAAATGTTCTATTAAGAAATTGCAACTTATTCTGGATACAGCAGGAAGCAAATTCAATTTACATGATCCGGGAACATGGCCTAGACAAGCTAAATTGGCAGCATCCGGCGATTGGGAAAAATTAACCAAACTACAGGAAGAATTGAAAGGCGGTAAATAACTATTAACCTTCCATATATAAGCTCAGCAATACATGCTGGGCTTTTTTATAAACTAACCGGCCAACCGCAACCTCAAACCTCAAACTTATAATGTGTTTTTAAATATCTTTGAACTAGCCATTTAATTCACAACATGCAGATATTACTTACAGCACAACAACTCGATCTTACCATCAGGCGCCTTTCACAGCAGCTTGTAGAAAATTCTGACAGTTTAGACGATGTTATTTTTATCGGCTTACAACCACGTGGAATAAAAGTCAGTGAAAGGATAGTGAAGCATATCAGGCAACTTTGTCCGGGCGATAATATCCTGTACGGTATCCTGGATATAACTTTTTACCGGGATGATATCCGGGAAGAGTTGCATATTGCAAACAAAACCGACATACCATTTTCTATTGAAGGCAAGAAGGTAATACTGATAGACGATGTGCTTTATACCGGCAGAACGATCCGTGCGGCTTTAGATGCCCTGCAGGATTTTGGCCGACCGCAGAAAGTTGAATTATGTGTAGTAGTAGACAGAAGATTCAACCGTGAACTTCCCATTCAGCCCGACTATTGTGGTAAAGCCATAGATACTATGGTTTCGCAGAAAGTAAAAGTAGAGTGGGATAGGGAGGAGGTTTTGTTGTATTAATAAAGGCACAAAAAATACAAGATAGATGGCTTCATCATCATATTACCGAATTACAAAATTATTAATTAGCTTCGCTCCTTAATGCAACTATCTACCAAACATCTATTGGGCATTAAAGACCTCATTCCTGAAGATATTTCTCTTATTTTATCTACCGCTAACCAGTTTAAAGAAGTTTTACAAAGACAGATCAAGAAAGTTCCATCCTTGCGGGACGTAACAATAGTCAACCTTTTTTACGAAAACTCTACCCGTACCAGGATATCTTTTGAGCTGGCAGAAAAAAGATTAAGCGCGGATACTATCAATTTTGCTGCTTCCGGATCATCTGTATCAAAAGGTGAAACGCTACTTGATACCGTGAATAACATACTGAGTATGAAAGTGGATATGGTGGTGATGCGGCATAACGCCAGTGGTGCACCGCATTTTTTATCAAAACATTTACCAAATACAGCCATCATCAATGCAGGCGATGGAATCAATGAACATCCTACGCAGGCATTGCTGGATGCATTTTCAATTATAGAAAAGACAGGGCCTTTACAAGGCAAAAAAATAGTACTGATTGGTGATATTATGCATTCCAGGGTTGCACTCAGCAATATTTATTTACTAAAAAAAATGGGTGCCGAAGTAATGGTTGCCGGTCCGCCAACATTAATTCCGGTTTATATAAAAGAAGCGCTCGGGGTTTTTGTTGAGTATGATCTTAAAAAAGCATTGCAATGGTGCGATGTTGCCAATGTACTTCGCATACAACTAGAAAGGCAGAACCAGGTACTTTTTTCTTCATTAAGAGAATACAACCTGGCTTATGGGTTAACAAAAAAACTGCTTGATTCGGTAAATAAGGATATTGTCATCATGCACCCTGGCCCCATTAACCGCGGCGTTGAAATAGACAGTGATGTAGCCGACAGTGATCATTCTATCATCCTGCAGCAGGTAGAGAATGGCGTTGCGGTAAGGATGGCGGTGTTGTATTTGCTGGCAGGTAAAAAAGGGGAATGAGGACAAGTTAAAAAAGTTGATTAAGTTGGTATAGTTCAGATAGTTAAAAGTTGAAAGCATTTACAAGTCTATAAAGTTAAGTGCGAACTGGACGCTGTTAGCTTTTGATCCATATTAACTCCGTCAATAATTAAATCAAATAAACCAACCAACATGAACCGCATCTGTCTTTTTCCCGGAACATTTGATCCCGTTACACTGGGGCACACCGATATCATCGACAGGGCATTGCCTTTGTTTGATAAACTATATATCGGTATCGGACGCAATACCAACAAGCAACCGATGTTCAGCGAAGCGCAGCGGCTTGAATGGTTAAAGGATATATATAAGGGCAATGACAAGGTAGAGGCAATCGTATATGACGGATTAACTGTTGATTGTTGTAAACTCGTAGGTGCTAATTTTATTTTAAGGGGTATTCGTTATGTAAACGACTTTGAGTATGAAAAAGCCATCGCTGATATGAACAGGAGCATCGCAGAAAATATTGAAACCATTTTTCTTACCTGCCTTCCTCAATTTACTTCTGTTGCATCTACGCTTGTACGTGATGTATTAAAAAACGGGGGCGATGTATCAAAATTCCTGCCGGATGCAGTAAAAGAAACATTGTCAAAAAAATAAACTGTTTTGAGTAATCCCATCTGGTTTAATAAAGAAGTCACTGTTGCTAACCTGCAATCACTTGCTCAGGGAACCATGAGCAATCACCTGGGAATGGAATGGGTTGAGATAGGCTCCGATTTTCTTAAAATGAAAATGCCTGTTGATGAACGAACGCGTCAGCCTTATGGCCTATTGCACGGCGGCGCCAGTTGTGCCCTTGCCGAAACCATTGGAAGCATTGGATCGCACCTTGTCATTGATGCTGAAAAGTATTTATGTGTTGGCCTCGAGATCAATGCCAATCATATCAGCAGTGCAAGGTCAGGTTTTGTGATCGCAACTGCAATTTCCCTTCATATAGGAAGTACAACCCACGTCTGGGATATCAAGATCCACAATGAAGCCGGTAAACTCGTGTGTGTTTGCAGGTTAACAGTTGCTATTCTCAGGAGAAAGAACATTTAAATTGATTTTATCAAAAGAGTTTGTCTAAGCAGGAGTTAAAGCACACATATTTTCGGAGAAAATAAATAATCACCAAATCATCCAAACCTTATCAAGGAGCATCAAAAAAACGCTGCAAAATATCTTTGATAGTTGCGTATGTATTTGCCACAGGCTTTTTAATATCTTTTGTTTTAAACCATTTCACTTCCGAAATATCTTCGTCAGTTTGTGCCTGCATGTTTTGTATGGTAGGGCATGTAAAATAAAACCAATGGCTGATCTTTAAAAAATGCTTCCCAAATTCATCATAGATATGATAGGTAACGCCGATCTTTTTCTTCAATTTTAATTTTTTTACGCCCGTTTCTTCTTCAATTTCCCTTGCAGCACATAGTTCCGCTGATTCATCTTTTTCCATTTTCCCTTTCGGCAGGTCCCATTTCCCACGCCTGAAAATGAACAGTAATTCTTTCTCTTCATTTTGAACAATTCCGCCCGCTGCTTCTATTACTGTAAAATGTTTAAAGAAAGCTTTTTGCAATTTTTCCAGGTCAGCATTCCAGAGAATGCCCGCATGAAAATCTTCCTTTTTTATTTCATGTACCATCGATTTTATAGCAGGTGAAGACAATTCGTCTACAAAAACCACATCCGGGTGATGCAGTAATTCGTTCAGGGCTTCATCCATCTCATCACATAGATAGACCGGCTTGTCGCCATAATAAAGTTTTAGTTGCATAATGGAATTATTGGTGCTTAAAAGTAAAGCATTGCTTTCATATACTTTTTATTAAGACTTATCTTTATGTTGTAATACTTAAATTCCTTTCAAAAAAAACAATACTGGTACATGAGTCTAATACAAGCCACCTCCGACGGTAAAGCAGTAGCCGAAAAATTATTGCAGGTAGAAGCCATAAAACTGAATGAAGAAGAACCATTTACCTGGGCCAGTGGCTGGAAAAGCCCGATTTATTGTGATAACAGGAAAGTGTTGTCATTTCCTTATGTACGCGACTTTATCAAAAGCGAATTGTGCAGTGTTATATTTGAGCAGTTCCCGGAAGCAGCCGCGCTGGCTGCAGTTGCTACCGCAGGTATTGCCTGGGGAGCCATGGCTGCGGATCAGTTAAAGCTGCCATTCATGTACGTGAGGCCAAAGCCTAAGGAACATGGCATGGGCAACCAGATAGAGGGATTAATAACCCAGGGGCAAAAAATATTGGTGATAGAAGACCTGATCTCTACCGGCAAAAGCAGCCTCCAGGTTTGTGATGTAATAAAAGCTGCAGGTATGGAAGTGATAGGCATGATTTCTATTTTCAACTATGGGTTTCCCCAGGCAACTGAGGCATTTGAATCAGCAGGCATAAAGTTATATTCACTCACCAATTATGAACTACTGATAAAACTTGCTGTTGAAAAAAAGATCGTTGATGAAAACCAGCTAAAATCATTGTTAAATTGGCGCAGCAATCCTTCGGAGTGGAAGAAATAGGATAATTTTAGTTTGAACATTAATTTTTGAGGTTTGACCTCAGATGTTTGATGTTGTTGGGCAATTTGACAATCATTTAAGTCTCATACTAGTAATCAGGTAAAACAATAGCCCCTTAAACTGATAAACCCTTAAACAATACAGGAACATGAAAAAAATACAACTAACCTTCATAGCCCTACTTGGACTAATATTGACAACATTTGCCCAGCAAAAAGTAAATGACAAAGCAGTTATTAAAACACCTACCGTACAATGTGATCAGTGTAAGGATCGTATTGAAAGATATTTGGCCCATCAATATGGCATCACTTCAGTTAAAGTTGATGTTAAGAAGAAAACAACTACTGTTACCTGGATAACCGACCGTACAAACATAGAGACCATCAAAGCAGCTATCGCCAATGTGGGTTATGATGCTGATGATGTTGAAGCAGAGGAAACAGCTTACAACCGGCTTCCTAAATGCTGTAAAAAACCTGAGGTTGCTGCGGCCGATAGCACCGGAAAAAAGCTGTAGCTTCCACTAATTACTATACATAAAAAACGGGCATTTCTTAAGTTACCCGTTTTTTATAAATTATTTCGTATGTGTTATTGAAGTTTAGCCAGCCAAAGTGAAGCATTCATGAATAGTGCTTTGTGAGAATATAAACTCCAGCTTACAAACAGCGTATTGCCCGTAGCACCGGTACCATCATCCATAGGGGAACTATCTGTAACGATATAGATCCTTCCTGTTCCATAAGTAGAAGTTGCGCTTAATACATGGGTGTTATTCTGCGTAAACCCACTTTGCCAAACCAGGCCCTGAACATTGGCATTGGCTGCCGGATTAAGAGTAAGTGTGGCGCCGTTGTTAAATTCAAGGTTTGTTACATTTCCTTCTGTGCCGTGAAGTATCGGGTTAGTTGTGTTACCGGTTAATACATTGCTGCTGAGTCCGCTGATATTTGTCAGGTCTACCGTAAACCCGAAAGGATTGGTTACTGTTCCATTATTATTCATCAGATCGTTCCAGATACCAGGGGAATCCCATCCATCATTATTCCGGTCAGATACGGTGTGATCAGAGATCATCAATAAGCCACCACCATTACTTACAAAATTGAGTATAGCAGTCTTTTCTGCAGCTGTGAAGCGGATATTTGGTTCGTCTACTACAAAGACATTGTAATTAGACAGGTCCTGTGCATTCGACGTGTTTCCGAATGTTATACTGCCGGAAGAAGGCAATGTTTCAACCGTATGTCCTTTTTTTGCCAGGGCAATGCCCCAACTCGATAAAGCTCCTGTCCAGTAAGTCTCAACAGTACTTGCGGTAACAGTAGATTGTAACGGTGTAGGGATGCGTTGAGGCGTACTATTGTCTTCATCAATTACCCAATCTGCATTGCCGGCTGTTTCACCTTGCGATGCATCAAATAAGAATTTCTTAATGCCTGATCCGCCACCACCTGAGCCAAAATCAGTGATACTGAAATCATCAAAATTGATGCGGTTGGTACTTGCATCTGTTTTTCTTATTTCAAAACGGATATTTCCAGAAATATTTAATGTAAAACTTGCCGTAGTAAGCGTTGAAGAACTTGTCGTAATGGTTGAACCAGCTTGAATATAGCTGCTACCTCCATTTGTACTATACCATAACTGCCAGGTACTGCTGGCATCGGTTCCATAGAGCGCATGGAGGATGCTTACAGTGGCAGCTCCGTTTGCATTGTCAAATTTCATGGTTAGTTTACCACTGTTTCTTACCCTTGCAGACTGCGTTCCGTTTTTACGGTCAGATGCACTGTTACCTAAAAGGGCATCGTTTAGATTCCAGATTCCCGATGTAAGGGAAATGTCTGCAGCAGTATAGGATGTTTTCGTTCCTGTTTCAAAATGCTCGTTGTTTGTAACAGCAAGTGTAGTCAATGTACGGGCTGTTTGTGTATCAGCAGTGACCATGAAGCTGTTTTCTTCAACCGTATTCACCTTACTGCACGAAAAAAAAGAAGCAATAGCAATGATTACCAGCAAGCGTTTGTTAAGATTCATAGCATTGGTTTTGGTTAATGGTAGCTAAATGTATGTTTTTTTATACATACAACCACGGGCGATTTATCAACGATTGGTTAATTGTGTTAGGAAACAACCCTAACAAATGAACGCATAATTATAGATAATAGAAAATTTGGCAAATGATAATGCGATGGATATATGCTCACCTTAAAAAATGGGCTGTACGGGTACCTGTATCAATTTGATAATTAAAAAACGGTGTCGACACGCATTAATTTTAAAAAAATTGATACGTTTTTAAGATAGCGTTAAGTCTGGTTGAAAATACAATACTAAAACAAGGAAAAAGTCTGTACCGTCTGGTAATCTACATTAAAGCTTTTAAAAACGCCTGCTTTACCAACTTTCACCTTCCCCAGCAAACGCACATTTACCTGTTTATTCATCAGTCCAATAATGCCATTTTTAAGCAAATTCTTCATATCAAGCTCAATTTTAAGTGGGACAGTGAAAATATCCCTTTTAGGAATTGCAACCTGCAGGTCCTGGCTGGAATGGCCCAGGAAAGTACTGTCGACATAAATATCCAGATCGGTGCGATTTAACTCCAAACCAAAATTATTGGGGTTGTAATAAACCAGGTCAACTTTCAGATTTGCACCGGTAAAGCCGATTTTCTCCAGGCTTAGATTACTGAACGATCTAAATTCAAGGTCTTTGGGTTCCCGACAGGATGTCATAAAAAGGATCGCTGCGGTAAAAGTAAATAGGAGGGTTATGCGAAATGATTTCATGTTAATAATTGAATTGATTAAAGTTATGGAAAGGGAGGTTATTGATAGAAACTTTATTTTACCAACAGTAAAATTTCGGGCTAATAAAATTAGGTATTTTGCAAAAAGAACAATCAAAAAGACAAATTTAGTACACTATAACAGTTAGTTAATAAAATTTTTATTAAATTATTGTTTATAAAGTGTTTAAGTGTTTTAGTTAATTAAAAAATTTAGGATAAAAATCTACATTTATAAATAATTGTCATCATAATTGGCTCTTTCATCGTCGATAATTTGTATTTATAAATTATTATTTTATAACTCTGATTTATATCGTTTTATGAGTTTTATTTGAATTAGATAGTTGTTTTAAATATCAATTGGTAAATAATCTTCATTTGATATAAGACAATTTTGCCAAATTTGGCTTATTGTTTACATCTCCTGGCATAAGCAGGTAAAAAAATACCACGGCTAAAACAGTATGTAAAAGGCTTATGAATAAAAAGGAAGGAAATAATGTCAGGAGATCAGGAAGCTATTTGTTTTAAATACTGCTAAAGGTTAAATTCACGCATATATATATAGCATATTTGATTGAATAGGTGTAGACACGTGTTTTATATGGCATTTCCGCACGAAAAATGCCATTGAGCATTGCATATTCAGTAAAATGGTCTATTCGTTAGAATATTTCAAATAAAGCAAGTTGTAATCCATTGTGAATTTTTACGGCAGAGGGGTTTTAGGTATAAAAACTCGAAAGATGGTAAAATTACTGTGGAAAAGCTTTGACGTTTCAAAAATAGTTTCTATGTTTGTGTTGAAATAGGAAATGAACCTTACCTCGGTCATCCCTACCTTCAAACTAACTCCAGCGTCCCAGAATTACCACCTCCAATTCAGATTCATTCTTACCGATGATCGCTCCTATGTCTCGCCGACATTCTGAAACCTCAAACCACAAAGAAAATGAAAAGTAATTCTACATTCGTAATTAAGGCTTTATTAGCAATCGTTGTTTTTTCCCTGATCTTATTGGCTGCCAAATCTCAGTGCGTAGCGCCTGCAATGGTATGGCAGAATGCGTCTTTAACAAGCCCTGCAGCGACTGCTGGTAATGTTGGCGCAACTTACAAATTCCCAAATGTTGTTTCCGGTGTTTATGCAAAGGTAACCATCACTGCTGTTGTTGGTGGTGCTACACTTACAAGCATCGATGATATGACCTTTGGTTACAGCGCAGCATGGCAGCCGGTAGTTAAAACACCTACAGTGCAGGGCGCCAGCGATTCGTACGTAAGTTTCCAGGTTGAGTTCTTCAATACTTCGGATAACAGCGATCATAAATTTGATTGTGCTCAGTTATCATTCATCGACGTTGATGGTGATGGCCAACACGTTAAGGAATATGTTGGGGTAAGAAATTATTCAACCTATACAGTAGCAAGCAACACAGTTTTAACCCTTTCAAACATCAACCAGGGGTCTGGCACATTGTTGAAAGCAGTTGGAACTTACGTTAATTATGCAGGTCTTGATACTGCTTCTTACAAGACAAATATCAATTTCAATTTCAGTGATATTAAAAAGATTGATGAAGTGAGAATCGGAAGTATTACTGATGCAAGCTTTACTGTGCAAGACAGGTATTCTTGCGGATATTTCAAAATGATCACTATGCCATTTGCAGCTCCTTTGCCAGTAAAATACCTGTCGTTCGACGGTGCTGTATCTGCAAAAACAGTTTTATTGAACTGGGTTACTGTTTCTGAGATCAACAACAACTATTATGAAGTTGAGCGTTCATTTGACGGCAGCAACTTTAAATCAATCGCTATGGTTATGGATGCACTGGATGTTGTGGGCGATAAAAAAACTTATAAAGCAAAAGACAATTCAGTCGAGCTGCAAGGTAAAACAGTTGTTTACTACCGCTTAAAGCAGGTTGATAAGGATGGTAAATATTCTTACAGTACTATCCTTGCAATGAAATTACAGTCGCAGCAGAATGATAACGTAAAAATGACTGTAGCTCCAAACCCATTCACTGAAAAAGTAACCCTGCGTTTTGAAGCAACTGAATCTGGTGTTGCAGAAATGAGGATCATGAATGTATCAGGTCAAAAAGCGTTCTCCAAACAATCTATCATAGTTAAAGGTTACAACAACCTGCAGATCGATGGTTTAAGCAAATTAAGCCCGGGTTTATATGTTGTTCAGTTACTGTTAAATGGCAATGTTATCAGCAACCAGAAAATCGTAAAAGACTAATTGCCTGACAATTTATAAGAAGCTGCCTTCCAATTACAACAGGCAGCTTCTTTAAAAAAATTCCATCCATTATTCATTGCAAGATCTTAAAATTTACCAGGAGTAAATCAAAGTGCAATGAACAAACTAAATCTTTTAATTGCTTTTATGTTGATGGCATCAATGCTTGTAAAAGGGCAATCAACCACTGCAAAGAAACCGATCAGCATAACTAAACTAAGTGTATATGAAAAAGCTAACAGGCTCAATATTGAATGGTCGGCAGATGGAGGAAATGAATCAAATTATTGGCAGGTTCAGGGAAGTGCTGACGGGAAAAAGTTTTCAACCATTGCCATCGTATTGGGCCCTGATCCCGGTAAAACAGGCGAACAATATGCCTTTAAAGGGAAACTAGACAAGACAAATAATTATTACCGGGTTGTTCATATTGATCCATCCGGCCAGGAACAAAAAAGCGATATTATACAGATGGCGGAACAAGTTTCTTTACTTTCTCCAAGCTCGCAGGAATAAAGAACCGCTATCATCTCTATAAAGATGTTTTCTTTGGGGGTTACAGAATCGAGAGATTCTTAACAAGAGCTGCATTTCTATGCGGCTCTTATCTTTTTTGTCGCAAAATGCAACCAATTCAACTCCTTGTATAAAGAAAAGATAAAGCAGTGTAAAATAGTCGATTTTCTTTCGTAATTTACAGGCTGCATTTCCGCTCCCATGATACTCTGTAACCTGTAGAAATACGAAATTAATGCTATAAATCAATTAACCAGAACTGATGAAGAAATATTTACTTCTCTTTATAACCATTTGCAGTTCCGTCGTTTCATTTTCGCAGGATTTTTCAAATAAAGGTAAGGACTTCTATTTATGCTTTCCCCAGCATGTACCCAGCGGGAACAGCCTTGCCACCTTAAGTATATACATAACCTCAGATAGGGCCAGTACCGGTACCATCACGATGGGAAATGGGGCTTTTTCAGCAACATTTAATATCAATGCTGGCAATAATTATTTCCAGGAGATACAGATTGCCCATAACCTGGCACATATCAGCAACGCCGAATCTTTTACGATCATTCAAAAATCCATTAGGATAAAAGTAAATGCAGGCCAGCCGGCTGTAGTTGCATATGCTCAGCAATGGGGGGCAGCAAGAAGTGCTGCAACATTGTTGTTGCCGGTAAATGTATTGGGAAAAAAATATTACAGTATCAATTACACGCAGAATGGCGTAAACCAGGGGCAATACCAGGCAAAATCGCAGTTCCAGATTATTGCAACCAAAAACAATTCGGTGGTGGTCATCACTCCCAGGTTTAACGGGGTAGTACAACCTGCCATTACCGTGAATTTTCCTTTGGCGGGCGATCTTTATCAATACCAGTCAGACCAGGATCTTACCGGTTCTTTAATTCAATCAGTCGCTTCAGGTTCGGGCGGTTGTCTGCCCATCGCCGTTTTCTCCGGTAGTTCTAATGTTACCATGGGTACATCTAGTTGTTTTACCGGTGGTTCTTATGATCCCTTGTGGCAGCAGGCATACCCGGTTTCTACCTGGGGTAAGAATTTTGGATTGATTCCTTTCCAGGATTACCCTGCCGGTGTTCCTTATAGGGTTTTAGCATCAGAAGACAATACGACTGTTTCAATGGATGGGTCAGTTGTAGCTGTATTGAATGCTGGTGAGATTTATCCCCAAACATTTAATTCCACTCCAACAGTTTTGGCAAATCCAACAAGTATAAGCGCTGATAAACCTATCTGTGTTACCGAATATGCTCAAAGGCAAAACTGCTCAGGTGCTATTCCCAACCAGGTGGGAGATCCTGACATGGTTATCTTAAATCCGATTGAACAGAATATTAAAGACATTACGGTTTTCTCTTCCACACAACAGGCGATTACCCGTCAATGGGTAAACGTTTTATTAAAAACAGTTGCTACACCTAGCTTCAGGATCAACGGAGCTTTGCCTTTAGGTTTATGGCAGCCTTTTCCAACCTTGCCTGGTTACTCGTACCTGCGGGAGTCGTTGGTAGGGGTATCTTCTGCAAGGATAAATGCCGACAGTTCTTTCAATGCCATCGCTTATGGTTTTGGCGGTGTTGAATCTTATGCCTATTCAGCAGGAACAAATGTGATGGATCTTTACCAGCAGGTTGGTGTAACTTCCCAATATGGAATCGAACCAAGCCCTTCTGTATGTACAGGTTCCCCCTTTAAATTTAAAATATCGCTTCCTTACCTGACAGATTCTATTTATTGGGATTTAAGCGCATTGCCGGGTTCACCGGCAAATGTTTTGATGAATTATTCTCATCCGCCGGTTGCGGCAGATGCAGATTCAACCACTACTGTTAATGGTAAACAGATTTACTGGTATTCATTACCTACCTATTATACATTTAATGTGGTTGGGGTATACCCAGTAAACATAAGTACTTTCACTGCGAATACAGAAGGATGTGGAAACCAGCAAGACATTCCTTTCGACCTGGATGTTTCTGATCCACCGGTTGCAGGGTTTAGTTGGACCAGCAATGGTTGTGTAAACCAGGCTGTTCAATTTACAGATACTACGCATACAGTAAAACCTCTTTATCATTGGTATTGGGATTTTGGAGATCCTGCAAGTGGAGCAGCAAATAATACCTCCGGGTTACCAAACCCGGTACATTTATTTTCTGCTGCCGGCACCTATACCGTGCGCTTCAGCAACATTACAACGCCGGGTTGTTTGAGTGATACATTAAGTAAACAGATCACCGTAACCAATATCCCGGTTGCCGCATTTAATTTCAGTTCGCCATTGTGCGCCGGCCGGCCCGTTACAATAACGGATGCATCTACTGCATCTTTGCCGGGTGTATTGGCAAAGTGGTATTGGAATTTGGGCGATGGCAATCCACCGTTTACTTCACTCAATGGAAATGCGCAGGTGGTTACTTATACGCCCTGGGGCCCAAGAACTGTAACATTACAGGTTGAAACACAAAGTGGTTGTCAAAGTACAGTCACCAGTCAGACTACTGTAATTCATGCAGTACCTGTTCCACAATTCACGCACTTACAGGCATGTCTTCCTTACCAATCGGTAAGTTTTACGAATACCTCAACAGTTGCTGATGCTGCCGCTATGACTTACTTATGGAATTTTGGTGATCCTGGAAGTGCAGCAGCAAATACAACAACGGCTACAAGCCCAACACATTTATATACAGCAACGGGAACTTACAGCGTTGTACTAACGGCTACGAATGCCGGGGGATGTGCCAGCAATACAACAATCAGCATTGCTGATATTTATGCACAGGCACATGGTGCTTTTACGGTGAACACGGAAAATTGTTTAAATGATCCTACAGTTTTCACCAGTACCAGTACAGGAAGCGGTTCAGCCATTTCAAATTACTATTGGGATTTTGGAGATGCAACGCCACAATCCGCGCTTCAAAATCCCTCACATACTTATCTCAGTGCAGGAACTTATACGATCAAACATTGGGTTAAAACAGTGAATAATTGTATGAGCGATACCGCTTCACATTCAGTAGTTGTCCATCCATTACCAACGGCAAATTATAATTTCAATACACCATCCTGCGAAACCAGGACCATCATTTTTACAGATGCATCAGTTGCCAACGTTGGAACCTTGAGTACCTGGGCGTGGAATTTCGACGATCCAACCAGTGGCACTGCCAATACTTCAGCACTGGCAAATCCTGCACATGCATTTGCCGGTTCAGGAACTTATAATGTAAAGCTCACTATCACTACCAGCAAAGGTTGCACAAAATCGATCACTAGACCGGTTACGATCAATGCCCGCCCACAGGCAGGATTTATCGTTCCGGAAGTTTGCCTGAATGATACCTATGCACAGTTTACCGATACAAGTAGTATAGCAGACGGCAGCATTGTTACATGGGTATGGAATTTTGGTGATCCGAATGCTACCGCAGGAAATCCCAACACATCTAACCTGCAAAATCCAACTCATAGTTATTCTGCAACGGGCACAAATAACGTTCAACTGATCGTTACGAGTGCATTGGGATGTAAGGATACTATCAACCACACTTTATTCATTAACGGAAGTTTTCCTGTAGCGGGTTTTTCCGTTATTAATCCGGGATCATTGTGTGCAAATGATTCTGTTCGTATAACGAACACTTCTACCGTTTTCCCGGGTGTTATTACCAAGACTGAAATTTTCTGGGATGATATCGGGCAGCCGGGTGTATTTGAAACAGACAATAACCCATCGCTGGGAAGTGTCTATGCTCACCTGTACCCGAACTTCCAAAGTCCGCTTACAAAGAATTTCACGATAAGGCTTCGTTCTTATTCAGGCGGTGTTTGTATGAATGACAAACTTCAAATGATCACTGTAAATGCAGCGCCGAAAGTACAGTTCAATACAATACCTAATACTTGTTTGAATATTGCAGCATTCCAGCTTACACAGGCAAGTGAATTAGGTGGAGTACCGGGCACCTTTGCTTTTACAGGTCCTGGTGTTTCATCAACAGGAATATTTGATCCGGTTTCTGTTGGCCCTGGTGTTTACACAATTCATTATACATTTACTTCCAACATGGGCTGCAGGGATTCTGCAACAAAACAGATCCGTGTATTGACTGCTCCAGTTGCCAGGTTTGGATTTGGAAGCCCCGCATGTGAAACAAAGACCTTGTTATTCTCGGATACATCCAGTTCAGCAGCTGGAGCACTAACAACGTGGACATGGGATTTCGATGATGCAACGCCATTGGTTATACGAAACACGGGAGCATCTTTCACCCATACATTTTTGGCTGCAGGCACTTACCAGGTTAAATTATTTGTTACAACAGCAGATGGTTGCAACAGCCTCGTAAAAGTCAGGACTGTAATTGTTAACCCACAGCCGAAACCAAATTTTACTTTTGATGATACAACTTGTCTGCCTAATGCGAAGATCAGGTTCAATAATACTTCTTCCATTGCAAACGGAACTGAAAATGCCTTTACCTACTTATGGGGCTTTGGCGATCCGGCAGGGGGTACTGCGAATAACAGTTCCACTGCAAAAAATCCTGTACATACTTATGCCGCAGTTGGTCCCTACAATGTAGCATTGCGGGTAACCAGCGGAGCAGGTTGTATTGCTGATACAATTATTGTATTAAATACAATTCATCCACAACCAAAAGTAGCATTCGATTACAATAAGCCAAGTGTTTGTATCGGCCAGGATGTTATTTTCCGCGACCTTACCAACTATAAAGACGGGGTGGGCAATATATGGAGCTGGGATTTTGGTGATAACCTCACATCTTATTTGCAAAATCCTTCTCATACTTATGCTGCGATCGGTAAGTATGATGTTACATTGTTTACCATCAATAGCTTTGGTTGCAACAGTGATACCATTACCAAACCTTACAATGTTTACCCTTATCCGCAGGTAAATGCAGGCGTTGATCAATTTGTATTGGAAGGCGAAAATACTATGCTTAAGCCTGTAGTTAGCGGTAATGACCTGCAATATTTATGGATGCCAAATATGTACCTCAACAGCAATACGGTACTGGAACCAGTTTGCACACCGTTGAGAGATATTACTTATACATTTAAAGTAACAGGCAGGGGTAACTGCGTATCCACAGATGATATTTATATAAAAGTATTGTTAGCACCAAAAATACCAAATACCTTCTCTCCAAATAATGATGGTATCAATGATCTTTGGGATATTCAATACCTTGATACGTACCCTGCCAACAGGGTACAGGTATTTACCCGTACGGGCCAATTGGTATTTGAATCAAGAGGATATAAAACTCCGTGGAATGGCACCTTGAATGGTAAGCCGTTGCCGGTTGATACATATTATTATATCATAGAACCAGAAAGTGGCAGAAAACCAATTACCGGTTATGTTACCATTGTTAAATAATAAAAAGCCAACGCAACTGTTTTGTTTTTTAACTGTTAAGTTGATTAATATCAGATGGCCGCTGATCTGGAACACCAGGATATGAAGAAAATTAATTTATTATTAACCTGTATTTTTTTATCGATGCTGGCTTTTGGCCAGGCGAAGCCTTCCTATACGCAATACATCCTCAATAATTATATATTGAATCCCGCCCTAACGGGTATTGAGAATTATGTTGACATCAAGGCAAGTCACCGCAACCAATGGACAGGCATAGAAGGTGCACCTGTTACAACTTATGTTTCAATACATGGCCCGATCGGTAAGGAGGACATGCGAACAAATGCTACCTCTTTTGCTGTGCCAGGCTATAATCCCAGGGGGGAAAAATACTGGAACGAATATGTAGCGCCCGCTGCGCATCATGGGCTGGGACTTAATGTTATGAATGACAAGGCAGGTTATATTAACCGCTGGTCTATTGCCGCTTCTTATGCATACCATAAGCCCCTGGGTGTAAAGACAACATTGGCTGCGGGTTTTTCATTGGGAATGACAAGCGTTAATTTAGACAGGTCGAAGATTGTATGGGGCAACCTGGATCCAAATGATCCTGCCATAGGTTATAGCTCCGGCGAATTAAAAAAAATAAAACCTGAGATAGGAGTAGGACTATGGCTTTATTCATCGAGGTATTTCCTGGGTCTTTCTGTATTGAATATTATTCCGGGAAAAGCAAAATTTGTAAAGAACGATAAATACGGAACTTATTATACCCCCAACTATTTTCTAACTGGCGGCTACCGCATACAGCTAGGGGATGAACTATACCTGCTTCCTTCCTTCATGATACAATATTGGCAACCTCAATTAACCGGCGCTCATCTAAATGCAAAACTCCAATATATGGATAAGCTTTGGGTAGGTGGAAGTTACAGGTATTCTGATCTTATATCTGGCTACTCAGCCATGGCAGGGGTGAATATTTCCAATACATTCAACATCAGTTATTCTTATGAGGTTGCAACTACCAGCAGATTGAAGAACTACACGGGCAATACGCATGAGTTAATGATCGGCTTTATCATCGGTAATAAATATGGAGATACCTGCCCGCGGAATATCTGGTGATGTTTGTAAGTGCAGGAATATTACTGTACAATGTTGAAATAATGTGCAGTATCTGTTACAACTTTATTGCTGTCATTTCCGACTCTTTTTTCTGTGATGGTCCAAAGTAATTCGGCTTTCCATTCGCTATTTACAAATTTCATCTTATATACTCTGGTAAGTGTTCTTCCGAAGCTTTCTTCCTTTAGGGTAACTTCTTTTGTATTATCAGATTCGTTGATAGAAACGGGTATGGCAATGCCGGCGGGTTCAGTTTCAATAGCTTCCGGTATTTGCTTTTTAAGAGATTCGTCCATTTTATTTAAAACCAGCGCTTTATTCTTTTCCTGTTTCGCCATTTCAGCAACTTCTGCAGCAAGCTTGGTTAATTTTTGTGCAGATATATTTACTGATATTTTGTTGTTATTGAAGTCTGCGACTGATTCCTGTCCCATTACATAGGGTGCAAGCGTAGATTCAGCATACGGTATCACTATTTTTTTTTGAGGCATCAAATTCAATAAAAAAGTATTCAGTGCAACTATCATTATTACCGGAATGAGTGCGATCCCGGAAAAGTTACGTTTATTGAAACGCAGGTTATCTTCATTTGTAAAAAACTTTATTCTGTTTAATAATTCTTTGTTACGCGTAGCCGCAGTAATGGAGAATGATACCGGCGTTGCTTTTAAAGAAGCTGCTTTCAAAAGCGTTTCTGCATAATTGATCGGGTGAAAATTGAATTGCAGCACCTGTGTATCGCATTTTTTTTCCCTTTCAAGCCTTATCTTATTTCCAAGTGCCTGCAGGAATGGATTAAAGAAAAATATTGTTTCGCAGCCCACCAGCATCCAGTTGAGCAGGTAGTCATTGTTCCTGATATGGGTAAGCTCGTGTATGATGAGGCTTTCAGTTTCTTCCATTGATAAATTATTCAGGAGGGCAACCGGTAATAAGATCACAGGCTTAAAAAAACCAAATGTCATCGGCGTACTTATTTTGCTGCTATACCAAAGGTTTACTTTCCGGTGGATACCAAATTCAAAAGACTTTACTGTTGTAAATAATTTCAGATCAATGGAAGGTTTTACAAGAGCTGTCTTAATACCAGCTTTGAAACGTATCCAGTTAGTTATCAAATAGCCCGACCGGGATATCAATATGAAACCATAAGCGCTTATCAGCCAGGGAGCAAGCTTTTCGAAAAAAGGTTTACCGGCTGCAATACCCGAAAAATTTGTTTGAAGAAGATCTGTGTAGTACGAAACTGCATCTGTATAATAAATACAGAATGTGGATATAGAAAGCAATAACTGAACAAGTAGCAGGCTGAGTAATAAATTGATCCTTGTTGCAGGGCTATTTTTTTTAATAATAGAATTGAAACCGAGGTACAGTGCAAACAATAAGGCAGCCTGCCAAAGGCTATGTATCAATGTTAAACAAAAGCAGTAAGAAAACTGTACCATCGAAATGGGATATTATTTTTTTAATTTCAGTTCATCTATGAGTTTGCGTATCTTATCAAGTTCTGCGTTACTGGTATCGTTGTTTCCCAACGCCTGCATCACCAGTTCTGTTGCTGAACCTGCAAATAAACCATCTATCATCCTGTTTAGAAACTGGTTCTGCGTTTTTTCGCGGGTAACAGCTGGGGCATAGATATGTGTCTTACTGCTATCATCCCTTGTTACCAGTTTCTTCTCAAACATTATCTGCATCAGTTTCAGTGTAGTGGTATAACCTGCATCTTTTGTCTTACTTAGTTCTTCATGAACAGTTCTTACTGAAGCTTCCTTTTTGTCCCACAATACCGAAAGTATCTCGAGTTCACTTTCCGTCGGCTTTGAAATTTTGATTTTGAGCATATTTACGATTTATTTCGTAAGGCAATGTAAGAAATAATTCGTAATTCAGGATACCATTTGCAAAATTTTTAGAAAAAATTATTAATAGAAAAATTTCAACTCCTCAAAAAGGGTTCAAGGAACTTTCCGAGTGAACTTATAGACCGATAAACCATTCAATCAAAACCGGTAACCCTCAACTGTCCACCTCCAAACATTAACAAAACACTTGTGAAATTCCCTGATATTAAAATGGTATTAAAATAGTTTTGCAGCTACTAAGCAAAAATCATCTATATGAATTTCAAAAATAGTCTGTTAGCAGGGTTGGCCGCCAGTTTTATTTTTACTTCCTGTGTGAGTAAAAAGGTCATGAAGGAAGAAAAAGTACGTTATGAAATGCTTCAATCCCAATATAATAAATTACAAGACGACTTGAAGAACTGTAATGATCTTACAAATGAAAGCAGCCGCAAAAAAGCTTCACTTGAATCTGAAGTTGAAAACCTGAAAAAGCAGATTGATTACCTGAATGCCAATAACAACCAGGCAGTAAAGCAGTTGGAAAACCTTTCTGTGATCTCCAGTTCACAGGCAGAAAGTATCAAAAAATCGCTTGATAATATCGGTTCTAAAGACGCTTATATACAAAACCTCCAGGCTACCCTGAACAAAAAAGATTCATTGAACATGGCGTTGGTGATGAATCTGAAAGGTGCTATTGGGAACCTGGATGATAAGGATGTAAATATCAAAGTTGACAAAGGTGTTGTTTATATCGATATCTCCGATAAAATGCTTTTCAAAAGTGGAAGCTATGATATTACCGACAGGGCAAAAGAAGTATTGGGTAAAGTTGCCCTGGTGTTGAAGAATCAACCGGATATTGAATTCATGGTAGAAGGTCATACAGACAATGTTGCTTACAAGGGCAATGCTGTATTGCAGGATAACTGGGACCTGAGTGTAAAACGTGCAACGGCTGTGGTGAGGGTTTTACAAAATCAGTACGGACTAAATCCTGGTAAAATGGCAGCAGCCGGCCGAGGTGAATACAAACCTGTTGCAGATAACGCAACAGCTGAAGGCAGGTCGGCTAACCGTCGTACCAGGATCGTCATCCTTCCGCAACTCGACCAGTTCTTCAAATTACTGGAAACGAAATAATGGTAACAACCTATAAAAAAGATGCAGGTAAATTTTACCTGCATCTTTTTTATAGTCGATATTTTTTAATTGATTACCTGATTAACATAAAACTTCCTTTCTTATCTATTCTTTCACCTATCTCACAAACAGCTTCTATGGTATATACATACGCTGCAGAAGTTTGCGGCATTCCCTTATACCTTCCATCCCATCCTGAACGATTATGATTTCCATCGAAATTCTTAGCCTCGTAAACCAATTGGCCTTCCCTGTTATAAATGGCAAAACGTATGATCTTTTGAATGCCTCGTGTTATAGGGTAGAAGTAGTCATTTAAATTATCATTGTTAGGCGTAAAAGCAGTAGGCAACAACAGGCTAGCTCCATTGCATTCCACATAAATACTTATTTCATCTGTAGCCACGCAACCACTGTCGGAAGTTACCGTTACTGTGTAATTCTGAGAACCGTTTGATACGGCAGTAGGTACTGCACAGGTATTGCAACTCAACTGGTCTGCCGGAGCCCATAAATAACTTCTTACATTATTACTGTAAAATGGTGTGAAAGAAAAATTCGTGTTGTATGGATAGGTTTTGTTTGCTCCCAGGTCGACAACAGGCAGCGATTTGACGTATACATTTACATTCGTACTGCTGCTAAAACACCCGGCTGAATCTGTTAAAGTAACGGTATAGGCTGTACTTTGTTTTGGAGAAGCAACTGGATTAGGTTTGGTAGTATCAGATAATCCTGCTACGGGAGACCAGCTTACCACTTTTCCGCCAGGCGTTATTTCCAGTTGTATAGATTTTTGTGCACAGATATAGTTATCAACCTTGGCCGCTACCGCAGTGAATGGGCTGTACACAAAAATTGGGATGCTATCCGTTACGGTACAATTAAAGCGATTTGTTGCTTTTACATAATAGGTTGTGGTGACAGCAGGCCTTGCTACAATCGTATCGCAGGTAGTACAGCTGATCGTATTTGACGGCGACCAGGTAATCGGATCATTGTTAAATGCGATCAGTGTATCTGGTTGCCCTGCACATAAAGTATCCAGATCAGGTATATGTCTCAGGAAAGGTATATCAAAAGCTGTAACTGTTTTTACAAGGCTATCTACACACCCGTTCATATCTACCGCAGTAAGTTTTACGCTGAATGTTCCCCAGTAAGGAAAATAATAGGGTTGTGGTTGAAATACGCTGTCTTTATCCTGTGTGATGCCATATTCCCAATCCCATACATTTATAACATCTGTTGCTATATAAGACCTGGATAAATTGACTGTATTGTATGGCTTTGAAATGCACAATTCAGCAGGTGCGGTAAAATCCATAATCGGACCACGTACAATAATATCATTTATTAAATGAATCGTATCCGGGCAATAGGAAGGACCATTGTCGATGATGACGAAATTATCATTAAATTGTCCGAAAACATTTGCAGTTACACCAAAAGGAACTGTGCTGCCCTGGGTTGCCGGTAACCCAATCACTTGCCAATTATAGACTGCATCAGGATTGTTATAATTGCGCGGGATGCTGAAACTGGTATTGCTATTCCTGCAAAGAGAACTGTCTGGGTTAAAAAGTAAAGGATTTGCAGTATAAATATTTTTTGTATACGTATCGGCACAGCCTGTTAAACTATCGGTCACAAACAACGAAGCTGTAAAAGTTCCGGTGTCGGGGTAACTGTGAACGAAATTATTTGCCGCTGGACCGGGACTTTGATCTCCCAGGTTCCATGTATAGGTTGAAAGGTTTCCCTGTGAGTTATTGGTAAAAGAAAAGACCTTTTTGTCGATGCAGGTATTTGAATATTTATAGCCGGCAATCACACCTATGACTTCAACTGTAAAACTGATCTGATTACCAGGACAATCATTGAACAATGGAGTAACTTTTACGGTTTTTACACCGAGGGTTTTAAACCTGTGTTGCGTAACGGTATCGGTTACGTACGTTGAATCCCCTTCGCCAAAATCCCACAAATATTTATTTGCATTGGTAGCTTTTGAAACAAAAGAAACCGATTCTGAACCGCAGAAGATTAATTTTTTTGGGTAGGCAATGTGGTTTGTTGGAGGAATACCGAATGCAACCTGTTCAAATGTAAAATCATTGCGGCAACCTTCATTGGTTACAATATGTACTTTAGGCGTGAACGTACCTGTATTGTTGTATGCATGTGTTGCATTACGGCCAGAAGTAGTTGCCTGTATACCATCACCGAAATTCCATGCATAACTTGTAACGTTGCCTGGCGCAGGCATCGTAACCACGGCCTGCAAAGCAGCAATTGCTGGTACGCAACCTGAAACTGGTGTAACCGTTCCAGTTATCTCAGGTTTTTTTACCGAAATACTTGTAAAAGATTCTCCGGAACAACCGGTGGTAGATATTGCTTTTAATGAAATAGGATATGTTCTGTAATCAGCAAAGTAATGACTGATAAGAGGGGAACTTGTGCTGATGGTTCCTGATCCATCACCAAAATTCCATTGGTAGGTTGAAATTGTTCCCTGAACATTTGCGGTAAAATTAATATTGCCAGGCTTGCAGAGATTGTTCCTGTCGAATTCAAAACTTGCCACGACAGTTGGATGGATAACAATTGTTTTTGTAACCTGTAGAGTGTATTTTTTATAGATCACGATTAACCTAACGGTGAATGTACCCGAAGTTCTGAAAACAGTGGTGGGATTTCCACTGTTGCTGCCACTGTTGTTACCAAATATCCACACATAACCCGTTGGATTGCCCGTTGTTGTTTGCGTAAATTTTATTGTTGAAGGCGCACAAAAGGAGCCATTTGTGCTGGCAAACGTAAAATCGGCAGTCTGGCTATAGGCTGTAAGATTGATTCCAGTAAGTATAAGTAGTGTAAATATTATTTTCATTCGAAAAATATTTCATAGTAGTTATGTTAAGATTAAGTCAATTTTAAAGCCAATAAAAAATTGTAGAAAAGCCGGGGCATAAAAAAACCGGCGAAAAGCCGGTTTATAAGATCTATATTAGAAATGTATTATTTATCTGATACCTTAAGTTCCAGTGTTTTTTCAGCAAAAGGATCGGTGAGCGATTTGAATTTAACATTCACTGAAGCAGGTTGTTCAACATCATTAATGGTAATATGACCGTTGTTCACTTTTAAAGAATAGGAAGCCTCATTAAGCAGTTTATCAGAAGCCAACGCAGCGATGAGCTTATCTGAATTTGCTTTTATGTCATTACCGGCAGTGGTAGTTTCCGATTTGATGGTCATTGTTTTTTCAATCTTAACAGGCATGATCGCTTTAGCGTTACCGCTATTGTGCATGCCAGCGAGTGTAGGAGCAATAACCAAACTCACAATACTCATTAATTTAATAAGGATGTTCATCGAAGGTCCTGAAGTATCTTTAAATGGATCACCAACAGTATCTCCGGTAACAGAAGCTTTGTGCGGCTCCGATTTTTTATAATACATCTGTCCGTTGATCTCAACACCTTTTTCAAAAGATTTTTTAGCATTGTCCCATGCGCCACCTGCATTATTCTGGAACATTCCCATCAGTACGCCACTAACGGTAGCACCTGCTAAGAATCCACCCAATGCTTCAGCACCCAGGCCTGGCATAAATCCGATAATCAAAGGAGATATGATAGCAATTGCACCTGGCAACATCATCTTTTTCAATGAAGCCTGCGTAGAGATCGCCACACATTTATCATACTCAGGTTTGCCGGTACCTTCCATGATTCCAGGAATGGTCCGGAACTGGCGGCGAACTTCTTCTACCATCGCCATAGCCGCTTCACCAACTGCACGAATGGCCAGTGATGAGAAAATGAAAGGGATCATGCCTCCCACAAAGAGGCAAGCTAATACGTTTGCTTTATAAATATCGATGCCACTAATTCCTGCCACACCTACGAAAGCAGCAAATAAAGCCAGGGCAGTCAAGGCAGCCGAAGCTATCGCAAATCCTTTTCCTGAAGCTGCTGTTGTATTACCAACGGCATCCAATACGTCTGTTTTTTCACGAACATCCGGAGGTAGCTCACTCATTTCAGCAATACCACCAGCGTTATCGGCAATAGGTCCGAAAGCATCGATCGCCAACTGCATGGCTGTTGTAGCCATCATACCTGCGGCAGCGATTGCCACACCGTACAAACCTGCACATTCATAAGAACCCCATATACCACCAGCTAAAACCAATATTGGTAAGAAAGTAGATTCCATACCAACAGCCAATCCACCAATAACGTTGGTAGCATGCCCTGTAGAGGATTGGCGTATGATACTCAATACCGGGCGTTTGCCCATGGCAGTATAATATTCTGTAATGATGCTCATTAATGCACCAACAGCAAGCCCCACAAGAATAGCGCCCATTACACCCCATTTTGTAAATGGAATGCCTCTTAATTCCATGTTTTCAGGTAACAACCAATAAACCAGTCCTAAAGCAGCAGCAGCGGCTAAGATCATTGACCCCCAGTTGCCCATATTCAATGCATTCTGAACAGTTTTAGTATTAATTCCGGCTGATTCACTTATGCGGACAAATAAGGTTCCTATAATAGAGAACAGGATACCTACTCCGGCAATAAGCATTGGTAAGATGATGGGTGAAAACCCACCCAATGTGTCAGTACCGCCAACGATGGTTGTTTGCTGGCCCAGAACGATGGTAGCCAATACAGTTGCAACATAAGAACCGAACAGATCGGCACCCATTCCCGCAACGTCGCCTACATTATCACCTACGTTATCTGCAATGGTAGCAGGGTTACGTGGATCATCTTCAGGAATGCCAGCTTCTACTTTACCAACAAGATCAGCTCCTACATCGGCAGCTTTTGTATAGATACCGCCACCAACACGGGCAAACAACGCAATCGATTCTGCACCCAAAGAAAAGCCTGTCAGTACTTCAATGGTTCTTACCATCTCTTCAGAGTTAATGCCGGCTCCCGGCGCAAAAAAGTGTTTTAATACAATATACAATCCGCCAAGGCCCAATACAGCGAGACCGGCAACACCCACACCCATAACTGCACCACCTGTGAATGATACATTCAAAGCTTTACTTAAACTGGTGCGGGCTGCCTGTGCAGTACGAACATTGGCTTTGGTAGCTGCTTTCATGCCAATATAACCAGCGGTAGCACTTAAAATGGCTCCCAGGATAAAGGCAATAGCTATACTCCAGTGCGACTGAGGGTTAGCCTGGGCCATTACAGCAAGCAGGATAGCAACGATCACAACAAAATAGCCAAGTACCTTCCATTCTGCCTTTAAAAAGGCCATGGCGCCTTCAGCAATATAATTACTGATCTCTTTCATACGGTCTGTGCCTGCATCCTGTTTAGATACCCATTGAAACTTAATGAAAGTGTATAAGAGGCCAATTAAGCCCATTACCGGAACTGCATAAATCAAATTTTCCATATTGTAATACTAAAATTTTGGTCGGCAAAAATAGGGTAAAACCGCCAAATCAGCGTTTTATAAGCTATGTAATTTAAATATCACCTGTTTTTTTCGGGATATTGAATATGAGTAACCAGCTTCGATGGTATTTTGCCATATCTTTTTAAAATGGATTAGAAAATATATTTTATATTGCATAGCTGTTGTTTAAACAGGTTCCGGGCAGTATAGTCGTAATATCCCGCATAATTTAGCACACAATTAAATATTAAAAATAGTTATTATGAAAAAAGTATTCTTATCCACAGCAATTTTTATGGGCATTGCCGTCATGGCATCGGCGCAGCAAAAAACAGCATCGAAGGATAAAAAGCCTGCAAAAACAGAAAGTACCCGGGCTGCTGAAGCAAAGGAAAAGGCTCAGAAAGATGATGAAAATAAAAAGCGTCAAGCCGAAAAGGTAAAAGCTGAGGCCGCAACTAAAGTAAAGTCTGAAGATCAAGAGGATAGAGAAGCGAAAGGCCGGGCTGAAAAGGAAAAAGCGGAGAAAGAGGCCCGTACAAAACCTGCCAACGCAGTTGTAGGAATTGACCAGATGGAAGATTCAAAACCAAGTACTGATGAGAGAAAGAAAATGGAGGAAAAAGCCAATGTAGAAAAACAAAGGTCAGAAGAGCAGGCTAAAGCAGCGGTTGACAATGAAGCCAGGAAAGAAAATGATCCGGCGTCGAAAAAAAGCAATCCATCCAAGTCAAAAAAAGCAGCACAAAAAAAGTAAGTTTAAAATAACATGAATTTTTAAAGCACTTCTCAGGGAGTGCTTTTTTATTGCAGCAATGATCTCCATGCATCGGCAATACATTCCAGCAGGTTGCTTGCCTGCATTGCTTGTTGGGAGTATTTTGATGCTGCAATATCACCTGCCAAACCATGCAGGTAAACTCCAAGTAAAGCAGCTTCAGGCAATAAATATTGTTGTGCCAGCAAACCTGTAATCATGCCCGAGAGTATATCCCCCATTCCTGCTTTTGCCATTCCTGCGTTTCCTGTCGGGTTAAAGTAAACCTTGCCAAGGGGCGTAATAACGGCTGTGTAATGGCCTTTCAGGACAATATATATTTTAAGGGTCGACGCTTTTTGACGGGCAAGTTCTAATCTTTCAAATTCATTGGGTGATACACCAAATAGTTTTTCAAATTCTCTCGGGTGCGGCGTAATCACCGATCCTTTCGGCAAGAGTGAAAGTAGTTGTTCATCAGCTGCCATCAGGTTCAATGCGTCTGCATCTGCCAACAATGTTTTGACATCCGATAAAAAAAGCTGTCTAAGCACAGAATCAGTTTCCTGCTCAATTCCAATGCCTGGCCCAATTCCAATCGCATCGTACATAGTTCCCGGTACAGTATCCGCCAGGTACTTTTCTCCAACAATTTTGCACATCGCTTCGGGTAAAGAAACCTGCAGAATGTCGTAACCACAGGCCGGGATATAACAGGTGAGTTTACCTGCCCCGCTATACATACAACCTTTTGCCGCGAGTACGGCTGCACCCATCATACCATAACTGCCAGCCAGCAGAGATGCATGCCCATAAGTTCCTTTGTGCGAAAATTTATTTCTGGTTTTAATGATGCTTTTGATAATGGACGCATCTGTTATTTCATAAGCGGCCGTTTCTGTTTCTTCAAAATGCTCGCTGAGCCCTATATCAAGGAGGTGGAATTTTCCAACAAAGGCATCATTTTCTGCAAACAGGAAGGCAAGTTTTGCCTGTTGAAAACTTAACGTATGTGTGGCCTTAATAGCTGTATTTCCCTTTGTACTTTTATCGCTGTATAAGCCAGTGGGAATATCTATTGAGATTATCAGGCCTGCATTGTTATTTAAGTATTCAACCAATTTTAATGCTACTCCGTCTAATGGTTTGTTCAGTCCCGCGCCAAACAATGCATCTATAACGAGATCCTTTTCTTCGAGCATCGGAATAAAAACATCCGACTGGATGAAATGTATATCAGTGGTTATTTGATGAAGCTTTTGCAGGTTCAACTGAAAATCATCGCTGCCGGCTTTACCGAGTTCAAGTATATAAATTGTTACAGGTATTTTATTTTCCAACAGTATCCGGGCAAGGGCCAAGCCATCGCCACCGTTGTTTCCTTTGCCACAAAATATGCTGATGGGGCCGTTGGTAAATGAGTTGTTTAAAAGCCAGTGGTAGCAGGCGTTGGCTGCTCTTTCCATCAATGTTTCGGAACTGATATTTTGTTCCCGGATGCTGACTGCATCCCAATTCTTTAGCTGAGCGGATGAAAAAACCTTCATGTATTAAAGTTAATCTTTTTAATACATAGGCAAAAGGCATCAATGCAAAATAAAGAATGTAAAATATTGAACGTAAAAGTTGGGATAGTATCAGGTGCTGGTTCTTTCTTATTCGCCTGGCTTCAGGTCGTAAATGATATTAACGAGGTTGTTCTGGCTGAGGTTAGTATCGATCATAAACGATCTTCTTTTCTTTCCATCGATGATCTCCAGCACGGAAGTATTGGGTACAATGGAGCCAAGGTTATCTGCAATAAAAGTAATCTTATTTTGTCCGGGCTCCAGCGTAACAACAATAAACTGTGGCCGTTTTTTTACTGCAAGCCCCTGTACGATCCATTTACCGTTTATGCTTAACGAAATGCTATCACCATCTTCTACAGCATCATCCCAAACTGCCATGGTTATCTGCTTTGAATTTACTTCTACATTTCCCAACAATTTAGCTTCCCGTAAAAGTGTATTTTCCTGTAAAGGATCGATGGGGCGGAGTTTCAAAGCATTGGTCCTTTTTTCATCGGGAAAATAAAATACATTGTCATTATTTTGGGTGCGGTATTCCGGCGAAAGTTTAGAAAGCTCATTTTCCGAAGCACTGCGTTCTTCGTTTGGTGGATAATAGTATACCCTTGCAACAATAAAACTGGATGCAACATCTTTGTCGTCTGAAAAATCGAGGCTGATTTTTCTTTTCCCGAAATCAAGATTTAATCTTCCCGTACTGGCAGCCGACTTTCCATAATTATCGGCAAAAAATACAATAATATTTAATCCTGTATCCAATACAATCTCTTCTGCAGGTTTTTTATAACTGAGATCGGCGAGGTCGATCACGGTATTGCCATTTCTTATTACAGATACAACTCCATTGGATGTTTTTTTACTTCCGGGGAAACTGATATTGCAATCTCTGGTTTGTACATGCACCGTATCAATCATACCATAATATTTGCCTAAGGCAGGAGAATGTAAGATGCTGTCGGCATGAGGATCATGCCAGTTTTCATTGTTTATTTTTTTTAACTGAATCTCTGTGTCTTTTAAAAAATTCCTTAGTTCGATCGCAATGGTTGCATCAGAACTGATGAATGTTTTCGGGTCAGGCATTCGAAGGCCGTATTGTTTGGTGATGATCCTGCTTACCGATAAAAAAGGATTGCCTTTATTGTCTTTACCAAAATCAAAACTGCCGTTCAGGTATACGGTCCAGTTACCAATACTGAAAGCATTTTCTGTTATAACGATCTTATTGCTGCCGATACCCAGTTGCCGGCTGTTTCTTTTTACCAGCAAGAGGTTAAATACCGTATTAAAACGATCGCAGTGGAGTTTGAGTTCAGCAGGATAGAGCTGGTTTCTTTCAGGGGAAGCGATCTTTAATTCTACTTCAATGGGAGGCGTTTTTCCATCTGGCTGGTATTGCATATACCAGGTGCCGGCAAAGGGATCCGACTGTGCAACTGATATCACTGTGCAACATAATCCAAAAAACAGGAATGTTAGTTTTTTACCGGCCATTAAAAGTTGATTGTATAGCTTATTCAAATAATTCTAGCTTATTTTTTGGTCTTCTTTTATCCATCCATTCAAACCTTTTCAAAAATTTCATGTCGGGTGGTATTTGTTGCAATGGATACATCGTTCCGTTTACGTCGTTGATGAATTTGATCTTATTCAATTCCTTTTTTACAAAATAAATATCAATCACATCACCGCTGCTTCTGTTCATGCCAATATAGGCGCTGTCGTCATCATAAGGATAAAAAATACTCTCAGCAGGCGTACCCTTTACACGTATATAATCTACAGCGCCGTCTTTAAAATATCCGTTGATGGTTCTTCCGCCCATCTGGTTAAACAGCCCTTCTTTTGTGCGGTTAACCACCATACCATTGAAAAAAACATACAGTCGTTTTGCTTTTTGATTTTCGGTAAAGAGGTACATGGTATCGCCGCTTACCTGCGTCTGGTCATTCCAGAAAACAGGATCTTTGAAAAGTTTGAATGTAGAATCTTCCGTTGAATAATGCAGGCTATCACTTACCGCCTGCAGTGAGTCATTAAATATTCTTACATGATGGAAAGCGATAAAATAACGGATACTGTCTTTCTTCGCAGAAATATCTATTGCGGCTGTTGCATGGAGCGCATCTTTTTGTTCAGCTTCACGGATATTTACCTGCTTTTTTGTACTATCATTTGCCAGAGAAAAAGCCATCCCTTGTTTTTTAGGCAAGCTATCGGTTCCTGCAATAACAAATTCTGAAGCAGCTTTTATTTTCAACGTATCATTTGCACCAAGCTTTTTTGTTTGCAACGTATCATATTTGCGCATGCCCGAAAAAAGGGTATCGGCTGCGATATAAGTACTGTCGTTATTCTTATATAAAATCATTACCGGTTTACGGGTTGCAAGAAATGAATTTTTGCTTCTGTCGAGTAGTATCTGGTCGGCCAATACAATCAGGGCATTGGTGCTATCTACTAATTTGCCGTGACCTTCAACTTGTATCATGCCCGTTTTTTCTTCTGAAGCAATTCTGTCGCCGCTTATGAAAATGCTGCTATCACTAAAAGAAGTACGGTTCAGAAATACAGCATTACCTGTTTCCACATTGTATGTTCCTGATGATGTATTGATAATGCCACTCTTTGTTTTAATGCGGGTAGGAGAGATGAAATAGGCTTCCTTAAATAAAGTATTGTATCGAAGGCTATCAGCAATGATATCAGATTTTGGATCTACCAGGTGTACATTGTTCTTGAAAAAAACATCTTTTGTATCAGAATAGTAAGTTGCATCTTCACTGGTTAACACAGTTGTGCCGTTTATTACCTTACCTCCTTTGCTATATTTGGCAATGCCGGTCTGCAGGTTGTATTCAAGTTCGTTCGTGGTCAACACGGCTTTGCCATCTGTAAGCTTTACATTTCTTTTGAGGTATGCAACTCTTTCATTGCCCACATATTTCAGGTATTGTGCATAGGTATGCACGCTATCGGCATCATTTATATGTACGCTGCCAAATACTTCGGCTATCCCTGTGAGTTGGTTTACTACGATACTATCTCCGCTGATAATGGTATTACCTTGCTTAACGACCGCATCACCCGCAAGTGTTACCAGTGTTGTAGCCGAATCTATTTTCTTTTGCCTGAAACTGTTTGCACGAATGATCTGTATTAACCGGGAGGAAGTATCAGTTGCAGGCGCCGGTTGAACCTGCGCAATGCCGGTTTGAACTGCAAATAAAAAGATAGCCAGTATTGATAACTTATAAAACGGGTGCAACTGCATGTATGATACTTATCAGTAAGACTGCAAATGTGCAGCATTTAATTATAAAGCTATCACAAAGCTTTTTAGTTTTTTACTTTTTCAACGAGAATGTAGGGGGAATTCAACGTATCAGGCAATGGAAGTGCAAGAGGAGTACTTGAATTCTTTCTGCCGATGATAGATATGTTCACATATCGTTTTGGGTTTACCCTGATATCATCGATAAGTACGTTTAATTTATTGGCAGTAGAAGCCAGGTTCTTATAAAGGCTTGGGTCGTTGATCAAATGCCCAAGCGTACCATCGTTGTTACTTACTTTATTTACGAGCAATTTCAGGTTATTGATGGTAGCATCCAGAGAATCGAGCGTTTTTTTAAGATTAAGTTGCGAAAGATTGGTGGCAGTTTTATCAAGGTTGGTGAGCACGCCGGTGATCTTATCATTATTATTAGCGAGGTTGCCGGTAACGGAACTGAGGTTATTGAGCGTTTTTGCCAATGTTCCAGACTGCGTATTCAATAGTATTTCCAGATTTGCAGCCGACAGGGTCAATGAGCCCGTGATCTTATTCAGGTTAGCCAACGTAGCACCTATGTTATCTTTTGCCTGAGGGTCAACAATTGTGTTGAGGTTCCTGAGAAAGGTATCAATAGAACTTACTGCATTTGTTACCTGGTACAATACAGGATCAACTTTTTTTAGTACATCATTCAAAATACCTGCATTTGCTTCGGTGAAGATAGTATCCTTATTTTTTAGATATGTTCGAGAGTCGCCAAGTTTGATATCAAGAGCGGTAGTACCTAATAAGTTGGGTTTGATAATAGCGACAGAATTATCCGGAATATTGATATCCTTTGTAATGGTAAGGGTTACCATTATCTGCCGCATATCCTTGCTGGGCGTAATATTGTAAACAGTACCTACCTGCAATCCATTTACCATAACAGGGTTTGAATTAGCCAGTCCCTGCACATTACCGAATTGAGCAATAATAGATTTGCTGTCGCTGAATAATTTTTTCCCCTTCAAAAAATTAAATCCCAATATTAATAAGGTCACAGATACTATAGCAATAGCACCCACTTTTGTTTCATTAGATATCTTCACGTTGGTAAAAAATTTTCATTAATAATTTGTTCAACACTTCTTTATTGAATAAGTTCATCTGCAACGACAGGGGTTCAATACTGTATGAATTTACATAACCTGATTAATAAATACCCCTAATCATTTAGCCAAAAATCATTCCAACATATAATTATCCATGTTACCTGGTTCCCGACTGCGGGGTTTCGAGTTGCGCTTTATAACGAAGAACCGCTTTGGTTATAGCTTCTGCCAGTTCCTGCTGCCCGGCATCGCTGTTAATGTAGCGTTCATCTTCGGGGTTATTGATATAGCCTGTTTCAATCAAAATGGCAGGCATATTTGTGGCTTGTAATACCCAGATCCCTTTTTGGCGCTGATTCACTCCAAGTGCGGGGCGTCCCGTTTTCTCCACTTCATCGTTTACCATGGTGGCTATCTTATCGCTCTTAAGCTGGTAGCGTTGAGCGTAAATCTGTGCCAGCGCTCTTCCTTCCGGTGTATTAAAATCGAAACTGCTGTAGGTAGAATCTGAATCTGTTTCAATTTCAAATTCAGCAATATCCTTATCCTTCATAATAGCTTTTAATTTATCACTGGTTTTATGTGCAGCAAACAGATAAACGGTGGTTCCTTTTATCGATAATGGAAGTTTGAAATATTCATAAACAGGTTCAACAACTTCATAAGGGGTGCTTTTTTTCTTTTTCTTTTTGCCCTTTCCTGTATAGCTTATCTTATAACGGGTAACCGTGCGTGTACCTATCTGCCTGCGCCCGGTTTTGAGTGGTCCCGAGTCTGCATGTATGCAAAGGAAGAGGTCGCCCTTATTCTCATTGGCTATCTTTGCTTTTTCTCTGGGGTCCTGATATACGTCGGTTGTTCTTGTAGGAATAATATTAATACCTGGCAATTGTTTCTTTAATTCTGCAACAAGTTTTAAGGAAATGCCTAAGGTTACATCCTTTTCTTTTGAACGAAGTGAATTTTCGTATTGGCCTGTGGCACCTCCGTCGTGGCCGCCATGGCCTGCATCCACCACAATGGTCTTAATGGTTTTGCCGGTTTGTGCATCAACCTTGTTGTAAATGAAAACAGAAAGCAAACAAAAAAGTGATAACAGTACAAGTTTGTTTTTAAACATGGCTATTCAGAATTTTTTGGGGTTTTGTAATTGTATAATTATTCACAATTACATTATAGTATTATAGCTATTTTTGTCGCTCACAGCTATGAACCATCACTACAAAGGTAAGGCAAAATATATATTGGCTTGGCTATCTGCAACGCTGCTGGTTGTGATAACGATGTACAGCAATGCAGCAGGGGTGCATGGTATCGGTTTTCACATTAGTTTAACGAGAGACAGTCCACCACCGGTTATTACACTACCGCTTGCCGACGAAGATTCAAAGCAGGTTCCTTTTCAGAAAAATCAAGCCGTAAAAAAATCAATAGCTGCAAATTCTTTTTCAGATACCACCAAACAACCTTTGAATGATACCATTATTTTTAAAAGATCAAAGGATTCATTAAATGCACCGGTTACTTACCATGCAGATGATTCAATGGTGTTTGATGTGCCCGGCAAAAAGCTGGTACTTTACGGGAAGGTTTCTAAAGTTCATTATGAGGACAACGACCTTACGGCTCCATTAATTGAATACGATCAAAGAACCAACCTCGTTAAAGCATACCTGAAAAAAGACAGCCTGGGAAATGTGATCGCTTATCCTGAATATAACCAGGGAGATTTTAAATCAAAGAGCGATACCATAGAATTTAATATGGCAACACAGAAGGGACTTACCAAGGGAACCTATACCCAACAGGGTGAAATGTATGTGTACGGCGAAAGGATCAAAAAAGTTGACAAGGATGTTTTTTATGCATTGAAGGGAAGGTTCACTACCTGTAACCTGGATACACCGCATTTTGCATTTGTAAGCAGCAAGATTAAATTCATAAATAAAAAAACAGCTTACAGTGGCCCGGTTCATCCGGAGTTTGAGGGTGTGCCCATTCCTATATACTTACCATTTGGAATATTCCCGATGAGCCAGGGAAGGCATTCGGGTTTACTTGCTCCTTCATTTACGGCAAATGACCAACAAGGACTTGCATTGGAAGGACTTGGATATTACAAAATACTTGGACCCGTATGGGATGTGATTCTTCGGGGAACGGTTTATTCTTATGGGGGCTGGACGGCAAACCTCAATCCACGTTATTTTAAAAAGTACCGTTACCAGGGAAGTGTAGCCATAGATGTGCAGCATTTTAAAACCAATTTTAAGGGCGACCCTGATTATACTTCTTCCAACGCCTATAATTTCAGGTGGAACCATACTGCTGATACCAAAGCAAGGCCCGGCGTAACTTTTAGCGCTTTTGTAAATGCAGGTAGCAGTAAATTCAATTCGCAGGTTCCCAATAGCCCGGCAAGGAATTTCACAAACCTCCTGAATTCATCTATTACTTACGCCAAGGTATGGAAGAACAAGCCATTTAATATATCTGTTGGGGCAAGTCATAACCAAAGTACCACCCAAAAAATTATCAATATTAATTTTCCTGATATTGCCTTTAATGTGAACACGCAATACCCATTCAGAAGAAAAGAAATGATAGGGGAATTGAAATGGTATGAGAATATCGGTATTGCCCTTAATACAAATGTAAGAAGCCTCTCATCTTTTTATGATACTGCCCGAAATATTGGCAGGCAACTCGTGGAGCGCTGGCAATGGGGTGCAAGCCACAATGTACCACTTTCTATATCATTGCCACCCATAGGAGCATTTCAGTTTGCACCAAGTATCACTTACCAGGAAAAATGGTACCAGCAAAAATTAACGCAGAAGTGGAATGACCAAAAGCAAAAGGTTGATACTACAATCAGGAAAGGATTTTATGCAGCAAGGGATATGAACTTTGGCGTGAGCGTTACTACCAGGATATTCGGTTTATATACTTTCAGAAAGAGCAGCAAAGTGCAGGCCATCAGGCATGAAGTAAGGCCTTTCTTATCGGTGAATTACAAACCGGATTTTAGTGGCAGATCGTATTACACAGCCCAGGTAGATTCATTTGGTAATACCAATCGTTATTCTGTATACAATAACAGTATCTACGGCCCTTTCGGTGAGCAAAAATTTGCAGGTATAAATTTTGGATTGGATAATAATATCCAGATGAAAGTACGAAGCAAAAGAGATACGGGTGAAGCGGCTCTTAGAAAAGTTAGTTTACTGGATGGGTTAAGTATCACCAGCGCTTATAATTTTTTAAGGAAATCATTTAAACTGGATCCATTTGCACTATCGGCAAGAAGCAATCTTTTTGATAAAGTGAACATAACGGCAAACGCTATCCTGGATCCTTATCAAACCGATACATCAGGAAAAGCCATTGATAAATTTGTGTGGGCGAAAAAGTTTTCTGTAGGTACATTAACATCGGGAAGTATTTCTTTGCAGAGTTCATTCAGGGGAGGAGATAAATCAAAAGTTTCAGCAAATCCGAATGCACTGAACAATACGCCGGTGCAAACCGTTGATGGCAATGGATACCCGCTTGATGAAGCGCAGCAGGAAGCTGCTTATATCCGTAATAATCCAGGTGAGTTTGCAGATTTTTCTATTCCATGGAGTATTGATTTTTCTTACTCTATGCGTTTTTTTAGGGTGAGAAGGGCTGACAACAGTGGGTTTAAAACTTCTTTCAACCAGGACGTAAACTGGAATGCTTCAGTAAACCTTACACCCAAATGGAAAATAGGTTTAAACGGTTTTTATAATATCACTGCGAAGGAATTGGGAACAATCAGCATGTTTCTTTCAAGAGAAATGCATTGCTGGCAGATGGCAATTAATATTTCACCTGTTGGGAAATACAGGTTCTTTACCATTAATATCAGTCCTAAGTCAGGATTGCTGAGAGATCTTAAGGTAAACAGGACAAGGTATTTTTATGATCTTTAATTGGTTCGTTTTATTCAGTAAATGAAGTTGAAGCGCTGATGTTGTTGATCTGGTATCGGCTATCCTTGTCTGCATTTACGTACTGCGCCTTCATCTGTTCATAAACTTTATCTTTTAATTCATTCACCGTTATATTTTCGGCTGAAACAGGCGGCAGGAAATACATTCTTAAGCGGGTAGGGAATAAATAAAAAGGCTTATCAATTGGCATAGCTCTTTTTGTGCCGATGATCACACAGGGCATGATATCTTTTTTTGCTGCAGCTGCTAACTTGAAAGCCCCATCATAAAATTGTTTGATCGGCTCTGCCGTTCTGTTACGGGTTCCTTCGGGATAAATGCACATATGCATACCTGATGCAAGTACGCGCTTCATAAGGTCAAAGCTCTTTGTCCTGCTACGATCATTCTTACGGTCAACTAAAACAGACCCCCTTCGGTAGAACCATCCAAACAATGGTATTTTGGCAAATGAAGCTTTGGCAATTGTCTTGTTCGGGCCGGGTACATAAGGTGCCGACAGCGGCACATCCAGCAACGCATTGTGATTAAACACGATCACATAAGCCTTGCCCCGTGCGAAATTCTCTTTACCAAAAACTTTCACCGGGCAGCCAACGAGGAACAGCCAGCAGTTCATCCAGTATTTTGAAACTTTGATAAAATAATATTGTGCCCCAGGCCCTTTCATTAAATAGGCTGCCATCGACGGCAGAAAAATAATGAGGAACGTAATTGTAAAACTTATGAGTCCCCAGAACGCCCAAATTCGCGCAAAAATATCTTTGATCAGCTTCATGTTAAGGTGTAAGTAATTTCCAGTCGATGGGTTGTTGTCCTTCTTTCATCAGTAACTGGTTTGTTTTTGAAAAATGTTTGCAGCCAAAAAAACCTTTATCAGCAGAAAAAGGGGATGGGTGTGCTGCTTTTAAAACGAAGTGTTTTGATTCGTCAATTAATGCCTGCTTTTCCTGTGCAAATTTTCCCCACAGTAAAAAGATAACGCCTGTCTTTTGATCAGAGATTTTTTGAATGACAGCATCAGTAAAGTCGGCCCAACCATATTTAGCATGGCTGAATGGTTCGCCTGCGCGCACTGTTAATGCGGCATTCAGCAAAAGAACTCCCTGTTCTGCCCATTTTGTAAGGTTTCCGTATTGCATAGGCATCTGCACGCCGATATCGCTTTCTATTTCTTTGAAGATATTTACAAGCGAGGGCGGCGGTTTCTTTCCTGTCGGAACAGAAAAACTGAGTCCATGGGCCTGTCCTTCTCCGTGATAAGGATCTTGTCCAAGAATGACCACACGAACCTTATCAAAAGGCGTTTGATTAAAAGCATTGAAAATAAGCGGGCCCGGGGGGTAAATAACCTTACCCTGTGCTTTTTCTGTCTTCAGAAAAGTAACGATCTGCTGAAAATAAGTTTTTTTGAATTCTTCCTTTAAAACTGATTTCCAACCGGCATGAATTTGTACATCCATAATCCGCATATTTAAAATAAACCAGGTAATGCTGCAACTTACAAAGATTAGCTTTAATGCGTTGTGCTTTTAATTCAAAGAAAACCATTTTTTTTACTAAAAAGAATGTAATAATAAGTACTCATAAAAAAAAGAAAGCCTGTATGACAGGCTTTCTTTGTGATCCGGATTGGATTCGAACCAATGGCCCTCAGCTTAGAAGGCTGATGCTCTATCCAACTGAGCTACCGGACCAACTTTCGGCTGGTGCCGAATTTGGGCAGCAAATATAGCTCAAAATATTTTTGATTGAACGCTTCATTCAAAACATATTGGCTTATACCCCTACATTGTGTAAATATTACGTCAGCTCAACTACCGATATGGACAGACGTTTACCCGAACCTAGCAGGGTGAAAGAAAAGTTTACATGCTGTGGAACTGCATGGGATCTGGTTTACAAGGAGCGTCTTGCTAAATTCTTAGCAGGCATGCAGCGATAAATTTATAACAAAAAATAGAAAAGCAGTAAATTCATTATTACGCTTATTAGTGCTGTTTTATATACAATTCCGATTTATAATCGGGGGCGTCATTGGTTCGAATCCGATCGGGATCACTTTAAAAAAAACAGCACAACGGGCTTTTTTTATTTTGTTTCTATCTTTTTTAAAACTCCTTTCCGGAAATCGTATTTAATACATATAATATTTATTTTTCACCTGTATCTAAAAATAAAACTATATTTTTGTTAAAATATGCTTGATTGGTATGCTTTTAGACATTACATTTGCTAAAATAAAACCGTAAAATATTCTCTGAACAATTAAATGAGATAATTATTAAATTAAAACTTAGCGTTTATGAAACAAAAACTTGTGTTGTTATTTTCTTTGGTGTTAATATCATCTGGCCTGTTTGCTCAGGTTAATGATTACTCGTCAGCAAAGAAAGGGACATTATTCGGAATTCACTTTGATGCCATAGATTTCAAAACTCCTGTTACATGGAAAAATGCCAATAGTTCGAGGGATTTTGCTGGTATTAAAGACATGGATTTCGGCTTTTCTATTTCTTATTGGAAAGGTTTAACATCAAGGATCGATTTCTCTACAAAAGTGAACACACTGATTCACAATTATTCTTCAGAAGATAGAAATATTGCAACTACAAAAACTGAAGTTGGAATTGAACTTGAACCAACTTTGAATGTGAAGGCATTGAAAGATAATAACTTTGTAAATCCATTCTTAACTGTTGGTATTGGTGGTGGATATTACACCGGCGAATGGGGTGCTTATATACCTACAGGCGTAGGTGTTCAATTTAACTTCAACAGCGTTACTTATTTGATTATCCAGGCTCAATATCGCTGGACTTTAGATGAGGCAAAAGTAAAAAATAACCTTTTCTATTCATTTGGTTTGGCTCAGAACTTCGGTAAGGAGAAAGCTCCAAAAGTGGTTCCACCGCCACCACCGCCACCAGTATTGGATCGTGATGGAGATGGTGTGAATGATGTAGATGACAAATGCCCTGATACTCCAGGCCTTGCTGCATTGCAAGGTTGCCCTGATAAGGATGGCGACGGTATCGCAGATGGCGATGATGCTTGTCCTGATGTTGCAGGTGTTGCTAAATACAAAGGCTGCCCTATACCTGATACAGATGGTGATGGTATCAACGACGAACAGGATAAATGCCCGACTGTAAAAGGTTTTGCACGTTATCAAGGTTGTCCGATTCCTGATACAGATGGAGATGGTGTAAACGATGAAGAAGATAAATGTCCAAACCGTGCAGGTCCTGCAAGCAACTCTGGTTGCCCTGAAATCAAAAAAGAAGTGATTGAAAGAATCAACGTTGCAGCTAAGAATATTTTCTTTGCAACAGGTAGCTTCAAACTGTTACCTAAGTCTTTCAAATCATTGGATGAAGTAGCTAGTATCATGAAATCTGATGATCTGTATCAAATACAAATCGATGGTCATACAGATGCTCAGGGTGATGATGCAAAGAACCAGACCTTGTCTGAAAACCGTGCGAAGTCAGTTAGGGATTACCTGATCAGCAAAGGTGTTCCTGAAGCACGCACAGCTTCAACAGGTTATGGCGAAACAAAACCAGTTGCTGACAATAAAACAGCAGCAGGCCGTGCCAAGAACAGGAGAGTAGAATTGACCGTAAGGAACTTCTGATAATTATCTCGGATTATAAATGATGAGCCCCGGAATTTATTCCGGGGCTCATCATTTTAAAGAAGTGGATGTGGATTTAAATGTAAATTAAGCGGTGCTTAAGCAAGATGGCCATTTGCCTAAATCCAGGGAAATAGTAGCAGTAAGCGTTAAATAAGGGGCAGGCATGTATGGGTTGTGACAATTTAAAACTCAGATAAAAATTGTCACAGACCGGTGACAACAAAATAATAGTAAAGAAATTGTCACAAGAATGTGCCTATGAAAAAACGGGCCTTTTTTTGTCACTGGCAAGCGCCCCTTTCTATTCGGCAGATTGTTTGCGTAAGATCAGTTCAGTGAAATATCTGTAAATGAGGTTTCATTCGAATAATCCCTGATCTCATTATACAGGGTATCACGTTCAATGGGTTTTAACTTTACCTGTTTGATGAGGGTAACCAGTTGCTCTGTTGACATCGCAGGTGTTTGTTCTTCGCTGCCTGCCATAGAATAGATCTTCGTAGAGTCATCGATGGTTCCGTCAATATCATTTACACCAAACGAAAGTGATAGCTGGGCATTCTGCCTGCCCAACATGGGCCAATAGGCTTTGATGTGTGGGAAGTTATCCATATAGATGCGGGCGATTGCATAGAGGCGCATATCCTCAACGATCGTTGATTCAGGAATATGGCTCATATCGTTGTTTGCATTGCGGAATTTTAGCGGAATAAAAGTATTAAATCCTTTTGTCTTATCCTGCAGGTCGCGGAGTTTGCGCATGTGATCAATACGATGCTCGTATTTTTCAATATGGCCATACAGCATGGTGGCATTGCTATGCATGCCAAGGCGATGAGCTGTTTCATGTATCTGCAGCCAGCCTTCGCCTGTTACCTTATCAGCAGCTATCTGTTCTCTTATTTCGGGGTGGAATATTTCTGCACCGCCACCAGGTAAAGATTGCAGGCCTGCATTTTTAAGTGTTTGCATGCCTTCTTCTACTGAAACCTTTGCCTTCCTGAACATGTAATCCAGTTCAACAGCAGTAAAGCCTTTAACATGCAGATCGGGCCGGTGTGCGTGTATCTTCTGTATCAATTCAATAAAATAAGCCAGGTTCATTTTCGGATGAACGCCACCAACAATATGAACTTCGGTGATTGGTTTTCCGTCGTAGCTTTTTACGATATCCAGCATCTGGTCTATACTCAATTCCCATCCTTCTTCCTTGTTTGCATATAAGCGGGAATAAGAACAGAATTTACAACTGAATACACATACGTTCGTTGGCTCGATGTGAAAGTTGCGGTTGAAATAAACCTTATCACCATGCAGTTTTTCCCGGATATAATTGGCCAATACGCCTACAAATGCAAGGCTTCCTTTATTAAACAGAACCAGGCATTCGGAATCGCTGATACGGGTTCCTGCTTTTACTTTTTCGGCTATTGATCTTAGTTCTTTATCCGGTGTAGATTGAATACAAATATCGATGGAAGAGGACATGGTTAGATTTTTTACAAAGGTATTAACCTTCATTGGTTAAATTGTTAAAACTCTTGCAATTGAATAACAAAAAAAGATATCAGAAGGTTGCCTGCATCTCTTTATAAATGTTATCTTCCGTTATAAAACAACGGCTGCTTGTTTACCGTATATCAATGGTAACAGGGCGTCATTTTAATTCTAATAAAACGAAGCTAGTATATGAGTATTAAGTTCAGGCTCACTTTGATGAGTTTTTTGCAGTTCTTTGTATGGGGTGCATGGTTAATTACGGTTGGTAATTACTGGTTTGGAACCAAACAATGGAGTGGCGCAGAATTCGGCGCTATTTTTTCAACCCTGGGATTTGCTTCTTTGATAATGCCAGCCATTACAGGTATCATAGCCGACAGGTGGATCAATGCTGAAAAGTTATATGGAATACTGCATATTATAGGCGCTTTGTTTTTGGCTTATATTCCTTCTGTTCAGGATCCGGGAACATTTTGGTGGGTAATATTCGCCGCTATGCTTTGTTATATGCCAACCATTTCACTTTCTAATTCTATTTCATATAGTATATTAAAGAATAGCAACTATGATGTTGTGAAAGTATTTCCGCCGATCAGGGTTTGGGGCACAATTGGATTTATTGTGGCCATGTGGTTCACCAATCTCACGGGCAATAAGGCATCTGGCAATATGTTTTACATATCGGCAGCATCGGCACTGGTGCTGGGTATTTATTCTTTCACGCTTCCCAAATGCCCGCCTCCAAAACTTATTGATGAAAATGCGACTACAGTTGAAAAGATGGGCCTGAAAGCGTTCGCATTGTTTGGGTCTTCAAAAATGGCTATGTTCTTTCTTTTCTCCATGTTCTTAGGAGCTGCTTTACAATTGACAAATATGTACGGCGATGTGTTCTTGTCTGAGTTTGCAAAGAACCCTGTTTATGCCGATTCGATCGTTGTAAAAAGATCGACATTGATTATGTCAATATCACAGATATCAGAAACACTTTTTATCCTTGCAATCCCATTCTTCTTAAAACGTTTTGGTATAAAGAATGTAATGCTGATATCCATGCTGGCCTGGGTGTTACGTTTCGGACTTTTTGCTTACGGCGATCCTGCAAGCGGCTTATGGATGATCATACTTTCCTGTATCGTATATGGTATGGCTTTTGATTTTTTCAATATTTCCGGCTCCTTATTTATTGAAACTACTACCGATTCAAGAATACGTTCAAGTGCACAGGGGCTTTTTATGATGATGACAAATGGAGTAGGAGCAGTGTTGGGTGCTTTGATCAGCGGATGGCTTATTCAGCAATATTTTACATCTGCTGATGGAAACCGCGACTGGCATGGTATATGGCTGTCGTTCTCAGCATATGTATTGGTAGTTGCCGCGTTGTTCTTCGTATTCTTCAAACACAAGCACGATCCAAAAGCGATTGAAAATGTGCAACATTAATATTGTTGGATCTCATTGGTACAAAAAAAATCCTCCACTTAAATGGAGGATTTTTTTATTAAAAACGGGCTTGTTTATTTATGTGCTTCGATCTTTTTTACAAAATTAGCTTTAGGCTGTGCACCCACTAATTTATCAACTACCTGTCCGTTCTTAACGAAGAGGATGGCAGGGATGCTGGTGATACCATAGTTCATAGATACCTGTGGGTTCACATCTACATTTACTTTACCGATATTTACCTTGCCATCATATTCTTTTGCCAGTTCTTCAATAACCGGTCCGATTGCACGGCAGGGGCCGCACCATTCTGCCCAAAAATCTATAACTGTTAGTTTATCAGAATCTAATACGTCTGTTTTAAAGTTTGCGTCTGTGAATTCGTGTGCCATATTGTATTTTTTTTAAAATGTAATTTCAATTTGTTCTATTGTATAAGCAAATTTATAGCCATTCATGCAATCTTGCTTATTTGACATATCCACAATGTGCAACAGAATGTTAATTGCACAAAACGGCAGATTTTACTGCCTTAAAGGTGGGCAGATGTAAAAATTAGATTGTATGGCCTATGCATTAACTGCCGGAATGCTCGATATGTAGATAATTTGCTCTGATTTTACATAGATGCAGATTCAAGGGATAAATAGAGGTAACTACTGATCAGTTTTCAGCTTTGCCTAAAACGTTGGTATATTATTTTTTGATTCCTTAAGCTTTATTACATTTTTAAAATGTTGTAATGATATGTTTGATGTGCCGAAACGACTTCCAGGATATAACTTCCTTTTGCAAGGCCGGAACATTTATTTATGTTAATTGAGTTAGATCCCCTTAATACCTTAACATTGGAACGAATTACTTCCCGCCCTCCTTTGTCAATGATACGGAGCGTTAACAGCTGAGTTTCGGGAGAAGTTATTGCAATTCCGATATTACTGGTAAATGGATTTGGATAAATTGAGCTGATATCAAGCTCAGTCACTGTTTCCATTTTAAACCGGAGGATAGCACTGTAAAAAATATTATTAGATTTTGTTACAACTTTCAGTTTGTAATAGATGGCCGCGTTACCGGAAACCAACGCCCCGTTATCAGTAAAATAATAATCGAGGCTATTACTACTGAATACTTTACCGATGAAATAAAAATTGGTGCCGTCAACGCTTTTTTCTATTTCAAAGTAATCATTATTAGAAGCATCTTCCACTGCCCAGCTTAGCTTAATATCCTTACCTGATCTTTGGCCGTTAAAAACAATCAGATCCAGGGGAATCGGCGCCAGCAGATCAGTACCGGTGAATTCAGAAAAAGAAGCCTGGTTATTGACTGTTAGCGTTTGATCGTTACTGTTAACCTGGGTAGGACTTACAACATTCCAGGTTCCCGGAACAGCAATCTGTTTTTTGTTAATGATCATATCCTGTGCGCTGATGATCTTTCCCAACATAGAAGAATCATACGATAAAGTAAGGCTGTAATTATAACCACTACCACCCGTTACCGGTATAACCCAATATGTATTCATATACCTGGCATTTGGCACCGTGCCATTATTGGTAGGATCATTGGGCCATTCGCCGCTGTACCACCTGCAATTACCCAATGTGGGCAAGGTGCCGGTATTGCCCCATTTAATGATGCCCATTATTCTTCCATTGCAGGATAACGTGTCTGCACCCCCGGGGATATGCTTTCCGTAAACAGTTAATATGGGTGGGGTAGTTGCCGTTATAAATTCGTCTGAACCAATATCTGTAGCGCCCGTTGCAATTGAAACGGAACGGATATTGCTGCTGCCGAAATCATCCGCAACACCGATAAATGGTTTTGCTTTTCCATGTGCATACCAGCAGATATCATTTGAAGTATTCACATCCAGGTTGCCATTATCCTTATCGGAAAAAAACTGAGCAGATGGCATATTTACGGGTAATGTTACATAACTGCTGCTGTCATTTTGTGTAAATGATTTCCAGGGCAACCAACCCCTGTGAGTTGTTTCAGATGTTTGCCCAAAAAAAGCAGTGTCTGTAACTACGAATAAATTATTTCCTGCTTTTAAATAATTAAAATGCTCGCCAAACGGCCCGTCAAAGAATCTATAGGCATAGTGGCCTGTTCCCCCGGTTCTTTCATTATAAAAAATGTTATTATAGATTTCTTTCACCGGTAAATACCGTGAATAGAATGCGCAACTGCCTGATGTAGATGCTGCGTTTGCAGTTCCTCCAATATAAATTGAATTGTATAGAATACGCTGTCTTGGAGTTATGCCTGAGTTATAGTTTTCATATATGCCTTTGATCTCAACATAGTTTGCGATATTCCTGTTGGTAAGTGAAAGTTGGTTATTAATGATATTAACACCTGCAGTATCTCCATCAATGCCAATACCGCTGATAAGCCCATAAGTCGTATTTGCAAGGTCGTATATCCTGTTGCGTTGTATAACAGTAGGAATAGTGCTGTAACCGGCTGTGAAAACGATCCCTCCCAGTACATTATCTGCGATGGTGAAATTATGCAGGTCATTTTGCTCAATGATATTTTGTGATCCACCATTTACTGATATTCCAGCTGTGCCACCAAGGTCTTCATATTGGCTGTATGCAGCTTTATTTCTAAGGTTAAGCAGGTTGGTAATTGTATTATTACTGATAATGGAAGGAGAAGTATATACATAAAAGCCATTTCCATTGTTAGCCCTGTAAATACCATACATATTAACAGCCCCATGGAATCCATTTACATCATCCACTGTTGTTAACCCGCTGATCTTATTATTGCGAATCTCTACAGGCTTGTCACCAATACTGGTTATTCCATCAACCTCATTTGCAAAAGCTGCAATGGTAGGGGTGGTACTTAGCGGGTTGCCGATAACGTTATCCCTGATGATACAATTGTTGTTATAGGCATAAATGCCTGAAAACATGGAAGATTGTGCTGAGTATGTATTGGTTGTTTTAATATTGTCTATCCTGTTGCCTGAAATAATGACTGGATTGGTTCCGCCGGGTTCTAATACTTTTATTGGCGCCAGAAGGCCGGAAGGGTTATCTACGAAGGTCATCAACCCTGCACAAAAAGGGGCCTGCCCACCTATAAAATTATTTGATATAATATGGCCACCACCGATCACATGAATGGCTGCCCAGTCATAACTATAATCAGACGGAACAGTTGTTCTGTAAAAATGATTGCTGTCAATCACCCAATTATCGCAGGCAGTAAATATCCTGATCGCCGATTCCCTAAAATTATCAAACTCATTGCCCCTGATGGTTACCGTGTTGTTACCATTCAGGCTTGAAATATGCCGGTCTGACATAGAAGCTGCAGTGATATTTGAGAACTTGCTGTTTAATATTGAAATATTTGTATTAACTCCTTGTGCAAGAAAAATAGAAGCTTCACCATCATTTTGCGAATAGCGATCCTGCAGGAAAGAAATATTCTTTATAACAACAGCATTGCATGAGTTAAATACTTTGATATTGCAACTGGTATCAGGCAAATTGTAAGTTGATGAAGTATTGATAAACTTTAGGAACCTGCCGGAACCGTTATAACTTCCATCGATTGTAACATTATTTACTCCATTGAGCTTTATGGCCGAGATATTCCCATACCCGGTAGATATGTCTACTTGGGAGTAGATATTTCGAACCGTATTACCATCGGGCCTGATAGTAAGCGAATAGCCATTGAGGCTTACACCCTTTACATCGTTAACGCCCCGCTCATAAATATCACCTTCAAGGATCACCGTCAGGTTGCCTTCAAGTTTCCTGGCATTGATCTGTTCAAACAGCATATTCTCACTTGACAGTGATGTGTACCTGCAGTCGGATTGGCTTACATATATAGTATCTTTTAACCGCGGTTTGATCCTGTACCCAAAAGGAACAGGAGCAGCGGTAACCTGGTTCGCTACACTTGTATGCAGGGCACCGGGTTCAGGCAGGTATCCGAGATTGATGGGGGTATTAAGGTCCTGCGCAACAAAATAATATAAAATTGAATCGCAGCCATTTTTGCGAACCCCCAACGTATCATGGTTAACCACAAACTTCCAGTTCCCATTGTTTGGGTTACCACTAGCCAGCATCCCTTTAAATGATTTCCAGGTGGTAGTTCCATACCGTTTTGCCCATATCCTTGGCATCAACGGGGCCGCAGTGTTTATACCTACATCGATCTGTTTAATATTTGCAGTAATCGTAACGGTGGGATCATACAAGGTATCTTTAAAAGGGGTGTAAATGATAGCAATCTTAGCGGGAGTAATGTTTAAGCTGTAATCTTCCGTTTCAGTATAACTCCCGGCCGTGCATGCCTCAGTTGCGGCAAAGGGTGAGCCTGATTGCAGCCTGAACCTGATACGCGTGTTACCTCCGGCAGCAGTAGAAGGTATAAAAATTGAACCGTTGAACGTTGAACTATTTCCCGAGCCGATATATTTATATTCACTAGAATCAAAAGTTCCGTTCTGGTTATAATCGATCCATGCAGTTACATAGTTAGGTCCGCCAGGGCCAACGGTAATGGATACCGGCACCGTTGTACCTCCAGTAACATTTCCTGCCGGTACACTGGCAGTATAATCACCATAAGCGTTATTGATGCATGTAGTCGTATTGTTGATACCAGCAAAATTTACATTAGTAATGATCCAACTGCCACTACAAAAAGAGGTGGGAGCACAATAACAGAAAACCGGAGTGTTAACCGGTAATACATTTGATGTTGCAGAGAGCCCGCTGTTGGAACAGGTAAGTATGCAGCGGTAATCTTTGCTGGCATTTTGAGTTAAGCTGATGGTCTGTGTAACAGCACCGATGATATTTGTAAATGAATTTGCTCCTGCAGCGGATGACTGCCATTGAAAACTCAACCCGCTATCATCGTATACGCCTAGAAGACTTATATTGAATGATGCGCCCGAGCATATGGTTGATGGACCTGTGGCAGCACCAATTGATGGTACGGCTGTGCAGGGAAGCACTTGCTTTTGAATAACAATACTATCAATAAAAAGGTCTCCGGCGCCGGAATTCCATGGATAAGTTCCATTAAATCCAAACCAAAATGAACCGGTATATGGAGCAGTATAAGTGTCTACCCCTTCCACGAAACTGGTATTATTGATAGCGGTATAACTGTGTAGCGGAACTGATTGCCCGGCAATAGAGGCTCCATAGCCCGCAGTAATGTTCAGTTTTTTCAGATAGGTGGCATTGTTCGTTTTATACCAATAAGATATCCTGTAACTAGACCCACCGGATAAAGTCAAGGCAGGCGTTATTGCCCATGCATTGGGGTAATTCACTCCCAGCAAAACCTGCATACTTTTAGTACCGCTGACAGCATTTAACGAGGAGGTATTTTGCGACCAGTTATTTCCAACACTGCCATTTTGCAAAGTCCAGCCGCTTGGGGGAAATGAAGCCCCTTCGAAGTTCTCCTTTAAAAGAATCTGCCCATTGGAAATATACCCGGCCAGTATTAACATGCAGATTAATTTAAAACGAATTCTTATTCCCGACATCATACAGTAGTGTTTAGAATCAATGAAGATATACTTCTTTTGCATGGAAACCGGCACAATGGTAAAAACCCGGCTATCATTAACAATGACTTTTTAGACCCTTGCTGTTTTGAATTTGCTGCTTTGTACGGTAAACCCAGCAATTGGTTTTATTAATGATAATTTTGCCTTAAACGGTCAATACGCTGACATCAATGTGTTGATGATCGTTGAGGTAAACCGCCATTTCATCATTCATAGTAAAACCTTTCTCCAGTGAACGCATGCTGATTTTGCATTTCCTGGCAGCATCGCTGATATTGAATTTGATAGCCGTTCTGCCCGGGTGTTCTTTTACGTTCCTATCAATAAAAGTTACGAACTCCTCATTTATGAATTGGGGAGATATGTCAATGATTACTTCTTTTGTAAGCGATGATTTGACCGTTTCGAGCAAATGTAGTTTTACGATCTTGAATTCATATTGGTCGCTGTTGTATCTTGACTTGAAAGCACCTTCGATCAATACGATCATACCTTTTTCCATGTAATTGGTATACTTTACATAATCCTCGCTCCATAACATGAATTCAGATTTGCCACTAAAATCCTCCACATGCAGGATGCCGAAATTCTTACCTGTTTTAGTTAGCCTGTGTTGGGCGTCTATGACCAGCCCGGCCAACCTGAACTGCTTAGAAGTAGGAACAACACCCACTGCATTTTTTACATCGTTGAAATCTGCCAATGTTGTGATGTTATAATACTTTAGCTCGAATTTAAAATTATCCAGCGGGTGGCCGCTCATATACATGCCGGTTACTTCCTTTTCAAAATCAAGTTGCTCTATCAATTGCCAGGGGGTGCAAATGGGTAGTTTGGGTGCTACAATCTCAGGCATCTGCAGGTCGCCGAACAAAGTGTTGGCAGAACTGGCAGATTGTGATTGAAAAACAGCGCCGAACTTCAATATCTTTTCTATACCAGGAATATCGCCGGGAACCTGGTAAAAATATTGTGCCCGGTGAACATCTTTAAAGCAATCGAACGCGCCACTGTACGCAAGGCTCTCGATCGATTTTTTATTTACCGAACGCAGGTTCACTCTTTTTACAATATCATATACGTCTTTAAAATGTCCATGCCTGCTTCTTTCTTCCACGATATTTTCAATCGCTGCTTCGCCAACACCTTTTAAACCGCTGAAGCCAAAACGAATCTCCCCTTTATTATTTACGGCAAAGCCATTGTTTGATTCATTGATATCAGGTCCAAGTACTGTTAAACCCATGCGCTTGCATTCTTCCATGAAGAAAGTGATCTTGTCTATACTGCCTGCATGATTCAATACCGCCGCCATATATTCGCTTGGGTAATGCGCTTTTAGATAAGCCGTTTGATATGCCACAAATGCATAACAGGTAGAATGCGATTTGTTGAAAGCGTACTGCGCAAATGCTTCCCAATCTGTCCATATCTTTTCCAGTTTACCTTTCGGGTGCCCCTTGGCGGTAGCGCCTTCGATAAAACTAACTTTCATCTTATCCAATACAGAGCGTTGTTTTTTACCCATTGCTTTTCGCAGCACGTCAGCATCACCTTTACTAAAGCCGGCCAGTTTCTGTGAAAGCAACATCACCTGTTCCTGGTAAACGGTGATACCATAGGTTTCTTCCAGGTATTCCTCCATATCCGGCAGATCATAACTAACGATCTCTCTTCCGTGTTTACGTGCAACGAACTGGGGGATATAAGACATCGGACCCGGCCGATACAATGCGTTCATGGCAATCAGGTCATCAAATTTATCAGGCTTTAATTCACGGAGATATTTTTGCATGCCCGGACTTTCAAACTGGAACGTTGCATTTGTATCACCCTGCTGGTATAGCTTGTAAGTCTTTTCATCATCTAGCGGAATATTATCGATCTCAATTTCAACTCCATGATTTTGTTTAATTAATTGAAGCGCTGTTTTTAAAATGCTAAGCGTTTTCAATCCCAGGAAATCCATCTTAATTACACCTGCTTCTTCAATAGAACCGCCTTCAATCTGGGTAAGCCATAGTTCAGATTCTTTGGAAGTAGCTACCGGTAATAATTCTGTAAGGTCTCTTGGTGCAATGATGATGGCCGATGCATGGATGCCGGTATTTCTGACAGAACCTTCTAATATTTCTGCCTCATGTAATATCCTGCTGTTAAGATCATCGCCGGCATAGAGTTCACGTAATTTTTTTGCATTCTCAATATCTTCTCCCTGCAATTGCTCTTTTTCTTCCAGCGACTTCTCACCATTCTTTGCTTCTTTGGTAGTAAAAGGAGCGTGCAACAATCTTTTTAAATTGATGCCCGGCCTTTCAGGAACCAGTTTCGAAATAGCCCTGCTTTCAGCAATGGGAAGGTCCATTACACGGGCCACATCTGCGATACTTGATTTTGCTGCCATCGTGCCATAGGTAATGATCTGGGCTACCTGGTTCTTACCATATTTCTGAACAACATAGTTCAATACTTTCTGACGGCCTTCATCATCGAAATCGGTATCTATATCCGGCATAGATTTACGCTCGGGGTTCAGGAATCTTTCGAACAGTAAATTATATTTAATAGGATCGATGTTGGTGATGCCGATGCAATAGGCAACAGCGCTGCCAGCAGCAGAACCACGGCCGGGACCGATGAATACCCCCATATCTCTACCTGCCTTAATAAAATCTCCTACGATAAGGAAATAACCTGCAAAGCCCATTTTTTTTATGATGCCCAATTCAAATTTCAGGCGCTCTTCACTCTCAGGCGTGAGGATTTTGTAGCGTTCTTTAGCGCCGGTCCAGGTAAGATGTTCCAGGTAATCATCCTGAGTTTTAAAATTCGGCGGCACCTCAAAGAACGGCAGTAATATTTCCCGCTTTAAATTCAACAGGTCTATTTTATCAACGATTTCGTTGGTGTTGTCAATAGCTTGCGGAAGATCATGAAAAACCTTTGTCATCTCCTCCGTTGTCTTTAAGAAGAACTGATCGTTTGGAAATGCAAAGCGTTTATTCTTTGTCATCACATCATCATCCGAGAATTCACGCAGGGCAGGGGTGCTTTGCTTTTCGCCGGTGTTGATGCACAATAAAATATCGTGCGCATTAAAATCTTTTTGATCTACATAATGGCTATCGTTACTCGCAATAACTTTTACATTATACTTTTTGGCAAATTTCAACAATATCTCATTCACTTTTTCCTGCTCGGGGATACCATGCCGTTGCAATTCCACGTAATAATCTTCCTGGAAAATATTCAGCCACCATTTGAATTCATTCTCGCCTTCTTCTTCGCCTTTCTTTAAAATAGTTTGTGGTACCAATGCGCCCAGGCAACAGGTGGTTGCGATCAAACCTTCATGGTATTTATGGATCAGTGTTTTATCAATACGTGGATATTTGGAATACATTCCTTCGATGTATCCCAATGAAGTAAGCTTTACCAGGTTCTTATAACCGAGTTCATTTTTTGCCAATAATATCTGGTGATGCCGTGGATCCTTCTCTTCCTTGCTGAACGTTTTTCTGGTGCGATCCTGCGTTATATAGAATTCACAGCCAACAATGGGCTTTACTTTCGGCTTGCCATTATCGTCGAGATTGTTATAAGCTTCTTTTACAAATTCAAAAGCGCCGAACATATTGCCGTGATCGCTGATAGCGAGGGCAGGCATGCCATCGGCAATGGCTTTTTTGTAAAGACTTTTGATCGATGCTGCACCGTCGAGCAATGAATATTGGGTATGTACGTGTAAATGCGAAAACTTCATCTGGTTGTTATGATTTTATGCAGATTAAAATCATGATTATCTCCTGGATCACGATCACCTGTTTTTCATTTTACAAATATCGCTCATTCTAAAAAGAACTGTCGAGCCGGTTTTCCACAAACATCGCTGGGGCATTATTGCTTCTTGCATGGTTATTAAACAGTATTTGTAGCTCACATATGCTCCCGCAATAAAACCCTTTAATTTCCGTTATTTGTTGGATATGAACCTGTTATGTTAAAATATTGCATCAAAGGTTGCATTTCTGGGCAATAGGCTTTACCTTTGCGCCACAATATCCGGATAAACTTATTAATAATTGTTTGTAGGACAGGACTCAGAGAAAGGCAATCAACGACAGATCAACCAGGAATTAAAGAAGCTCAGATAACACAAGATTAAGTCTTGCATACGTGTAAACCCCCATTTAACGTATGAGGATCTTATTTTTTGTTTCACTTGTATATTGCATACTAACGGGAACAAGTTTTACTGCATCAGCGCAGCGAATAAAGAATGCCGTTAATATTGGTATTGCCAGCCAGCCATCACCCAAATTCATAGATGACATTGAGATCAGGGCCGATCGTAGTTCAGTTGTTTCTATGCACAAAGCAGCGCAGGTAGCGTTACCGTTTAACGGGCCTGTTGATCATTCATTAGCTACTGGTTCAGATCTTAACATCGAAAATATCTCGTCCGTTCAATTCAAATATGCGCAATTGCTTAACCGCAATGTAGAATTCCTCAAAAATATTTCCCTTTACAGGTTCATTGATGAATGGTGGGGTATAAAGTACCGCTATGGGGGAAGCACTAAGAAAGGGATTGATTGCAGTGCCTTTACCGGTCTTTTAATAGGTTCTGTATTTGGTATTAAACTTCCGCGTACAGCCAGGGAGCAGTATGGCGAAACTGAAAAATTAGATAAAGAAGATATGCGGGAAGGCGACCTTGTATTTTTTAATACAAGGGGTGGTGTAAGCCATGTGGGCGTATATCTTGGCGATAGTTATTTCGTTCATGCCAGTACCAACAACGGCGTCATGATCAGCAGCCTTGATGACTCTTATTATGCAAGCAGGTTTATTTCCGGCGGAAGGCCATTGAATAATCCGACCGACTAATCTTATAGTTTTTTGCTGCAATACTGATGTTCGATCGTTAGTTTAATTTCTCCGTTGTAATATAGAAATTCTTATTTGGAACAAATGTAATTCCGTCGTATCCGCCACCAGGATGGATTGTCTGCCATTCTTCTGTTGGAGTGATCCATTTTTCTTTTTTGCCAAAAGATACTTTTACAGGAAGATTGAATTTAGGTACCGCATTGGTCCACCTGTATGAAACTGTTTTGCCTTCCACTTTGTATTGCAGGTTTGGGATCTTTGTTGTTCTCAGGTATTGTTCAAACAGTGTAGAGAAATTAAAGCCGGCTTTTTCACTGATATAATTTTCTACCTGCGCAGTAGTTACAGTTTGATGATAAAAATCTTTGTTTAAGCCCGTTAATATCTTTCTGAATTTTTTATCAGACTTTACAACCTGCCTGATAATGTGGATCATATTACCGCCTTTGGCATACATATCACCACTGCCTTCCTGGTTGATACCATATATCCCGATAATGGGAATGTCATTGGAAATCTTTTTACGGGTACCTACCAGGTATTCATCACCGGCTGCGGTTCCATAATAATAATCGGTAAACAGGGTTTCGCTGTAGTTTGTGAATGATTCATGTATCCACATATCCGCAATATCCTTTGAGGTAACATTATTTGCGAACCACTCGTGGCCACTTTCATGAACGATGATAAAATCCCATTTCATTCCCCAGCCGGTTTCTGAGAAATCGCTGCCGAGGTATCCATTTTTGAACTGATTGCCATAAGCGGTGGCGCTCTGGTGCTCCATACCCAGGTGAGGGGCCTGTACCAGTTTATAGCCATCTTCATAAAACGGGTAGGGGCCGAACCAGTACTCAAAAGCCTTCATCATACGTGGGGCATCGGTGAATTGTTTTTTTGCTTTTTCAAGGTCTTCGGCCAATACCCAGTAATCCATATCAAGTTTACCTTTCTTGCCCTGGTAAATTTCCGAGAAATGCACATACTTACCTATGTATGGAACGATGCAGTAATTGTTTATCGGAGATACCACTTCCCAGGTATACATATAATTTCCTGCAGGCATTGCATGTTGTTCTTTCAGTCTGCCGTTGCCAACAGCCACCAGGCTATCCGGAACGATGATGTGAAGGATGGCCCCATCATCCGGTTCGTCACTTTGTATGTCCTTGCAGGGATACCAAACACTGGCTCCCAGGCCCTGGCAGGCAACGCTCATCCAGGGATTGCCTTGTTTGTCTTTCTTCCAGATCCATCCACCGTCCCATGGCGGGCGAATGGCTTCCCTTGGCTTTCCATGAAAGTAAACAGTAAGCGCCGTTTTTGCCGGAGCTATTTTACCGGTTTCTTTTCTTAACTGCACCCAGTAAACGTTTCCATCCCTTGTAAACTGGAATTGTTGTCCATCTTTTACAACACTGTCGATGATCATCGGCTGCTGCAGATCAACCTGCATAGTCGTTACACCATTGTCCATATAGCTGATGGTATTCTTTCCTTCGATTGTCTTCGTTGCATAATCGGGTTTTACTGTTATTTCATAATGCAATACATCCCAATACATTCTCCCGGGGCCGTTGCTGCCGCGGAGTGTATCGGCATGGCTGTATTGTACTTTCTTACCCAACGGCTGGGCTGCTGAATGCATAATGGATAATAGTGTAATGGATAATACAAGTAAGAACCTTGTTGAATATTTGTACATGGATCGATATTATTTTGTGTGTTAAAACTACTTATTATTGATTAATTGGGGGAGGTTATTTAACCGAAGGACGATACGGGATGTATGATACCGGGATAGGAGGTCCCGTATAGCGAATACCTGATTGTGAAGGAGCTTGTTTAATTTCATGGTACAAAAAATAATATGAGTTTAAAAAACAGGTTTTATAAAAGCTTGGCGCTGTGCTTCAAATTATTAATTATTAATTATCCATTATCTATTCTTATTGGAAGTTGTAATGACCATATTCATCCCGACAAAAAAATATTCCGCTACAACGAGGTTACCGGAATTGCCAGCCTGGATCCGGCATTTGCCAAGAACCAGTCTGTGATGTGGCCCGTTCATCAATTATACAATACCCTCCTGGAAATTGATGAAGAGATGCAATTAAAACCTTCGCTTGCGAAAAGATGGGAATTTTCTGCTGATAAAAAAACGATCTTGTTTTATTTACGCAATGATGTTTTTTTTCATGATGATGCAGTATTTCCCGGATCAAAGGGCAGGAGAATGAATGCTGCAGATGTAGCTTATAGTCTTCAGCGCATCATTGATCCAAAAACCGCCAGCCCGGGTGCATGGATCTTTAACAACAGGGTTGATAGCATTTTACCTTTTACAGCATTGAATGATACAACCTTTCAACTGAAATTACTCAAGCCTTTTCAACCCATTCTTGGCATACTAAGTATGCAGTATTGTTCTGTTGTATCGAAGGAAGCAGTAGAAAAATACGGAACCGATCTCAGGCGTCATCCAGTAGGCACAGGTCCATTTTGTTTTACTGCCTGGGAGGAGGGGCAGGCACTTATCTTAAAACGAAATGATCATTATTTTGAAAAAGACAACAGCGGCCATGCCTTGCCGTATCTAGATGGGGTCCGGATAAGTTTTTATGAGAGCCGGGCTACTGAGTTCTTAGAGTTTCAACAAAGGCGGCTGGATTTTATCAATGATATTGATGCATCCTTCAAAGATGAAGTGCTTACCAAAACCGGTAATTTAAAAAAGGAGTGGGCGGGTAAATTGCTGCTGCATAAACATCCATACCTGAACATAGAATATCTCGGCATTTTAGCTGATACATCAAACCCGCTTTTAAAAGGTTCTCCCTTGCGCCTGAAAAAAATACGGCAGGCGATCAATTATTGCATCGACAGAAAAAAAATGATGTTGTACCTGCGCAATTCAATTGGCACAGTTGCTGAAAGTGGTTTTGTGCCTGCCGGACTGCCATCTTATGATCCCGTTAAAGTAATAGGGTATGCTTATGATCCTGCAAAAGCAACTCAATTATTATCAGAGGCAGGTTATAAAACAGGAAATGAAATGCCCCAGGTAAAATTACTTACCATTCCAAATTATGCAAACCTTGCTACTTATATTGCCAATGAATTGAAACAGGCAGGCATCAATATAAAGGTAGAAGTAATCCAGAAAAGTTTATTGCTGGAACAAACCAGTAAGTCGCAGGCGTTGTTTTTCAGAGGAAGCTGGATAGCAGATTATCCGGATGCTGAAAATTACTTAAGTGTATTCTACAGCAATAACCCGGCGCCTCCCAACTATACCAGGTTTAAGAATCGTGATTATGATTTATTGTACGAAAGTTCTTTGAATGAGATCAACGATTCAGCTCGTTATGAGCTATACAGGCGCATGGACCGTATCATTATTGAAGAGGCGCCGGTTGTACCATTGTGGTATGATATGGTATTGCACCTCGTACATACCAACATAACAGGGTTTTACCCCAATAGCTTAAATATGCTTGAATTAAGAACTGTCAAAAAGCAATAATGTATAATTGACAGTGTGAAAAATCTAAAATATCAATTACAACACACAAAAAGAAAACCCTCTGAGTCTTCGCGTGAAATTCTTCGAAAAAAAATGGCCGCCCAAAAAGGCAGCCATGATTTTTAAACCCCCACAAAAATTAATTTTTCATTATTTTATTGATGAACTTATCCGTTGGAGTAGTTACTTCTAAAATGTAATTTCCTCTCGGTAAAGTTCCAAAGTCTTTAATTACTACGATGTTCTCGCCTTTCTGAACTGCTATCTTACGGTTCAATAATTCTTTACCGTCGAAAGATATTATCCTGAATGTTCCCATTACATCTTCCTGGCTCGACATTCTTACTTTAATATCTGTAATGAAAGGATTCGGGTAAACACTGAAGTTATCGGCGCTGGCAGATCCGTTCAATTTGATAGCGATGATCTTTGAGTAGCTGTATTTGCCATCAACATCAACCATCTTCAACCTGTAGTAAACGATCTTAGAGCTTGTATTAAGAACATCTGTATAAGTGTAAAGTTTCCTGGATGATGAGTTGCCTGCACTGTTCACACTGCCCCGTGTTTCAAACTTCACCGCATCATCGCTTCTTTCAATTTCAAAATGGCTTGAATTGATCTCTTGTTCCGTAACCCAATTCAGTAAACCATTACCGTTCACCAGCTGGGCAGTAAATGAACTTAGTTTAACATCAACAGGTCCTCCGGAAGGAGAGATCACTGCGGTTCCATCGTCAATGAACTGGTCTCCGGCCTGTGAGTTAGCGGTGATCCTTGCAGTGTTTGTAACACTACCCGGTATTGCTCCTGTTTGTGTCTTAAACTTTAATGTATAGGTACTTCCAATTGGCAATTCGCCACCCGCAACTCCTGTGCTACCGTTTCCTATATAAAATTTGATATAAGTCCTTCCTGCATTCACACCTTTCATGGCATTGTCGGTATCCTGTGCATCGGTTTTAATACCAGGGGTAACACCAGGAGCACTTACTACTTCCAGTGAGCCTGGTACATAAGTGATGTTATTTGGTAAAGAATCAATTACTGTTGCATTATACGCTGTGCCCGGGCCCATGTTGGTGCCACTTAGCGTATAGGTAAGTATTTCATTCGCATCAGCAAATTGATTGTTATTGGCATCAGCTACTGTTTTATCCAATGTAATAACCGGATCTTTCATCCTGATCGCAAAAGTGAATACGCTTGGGAAATACTGATCAGCTTCTGTTCCAAATTCAATATTTACACTGGTAGCATTTGCTGCGATCCCATAACCTGTTCCTACATTTACTTCATCGATATCAATTCCCATCTGGTTAAAATAGTCAGGGTTTTTTGTACCGGTTACAAAAGCACCATTCTTTGAGATCGTTCCGTTCCAGAAATTGCCTGCAGGGTTAACCGCGTTGATTACGTTATTGCCATTGATCTTCAAATAATCGCCTGCCGGGTTTGCTACCGACGCGCCCAGGTTTCCATCGCCTTCCCAGGCCATGGTAGCCATAACTGCGTCTGTGGCTGTTAGTGTATTATTCGGTACGTTCAAACCAGATAAAGTTACCTGTTGCGTTGAAGGTGTACCATTGTCAAATATTTGTGAATAGCCATCATACACCCGAACGCTCGTATAATTTGAAGCCGGATTTTCGTATGCTACTACCATTGCCCAGCCTGCATATTTACCACCACCACCGACAGAACCCGGTGTGGCAGGAACATCTGCTACTGTATAAGTACCGGCACCATTGGCCTGCACAAATGAAGTAACGTCAACGTATGCCTGGTACATTTCATCGGTTGCGTTTAGTGGGAAGCTATCGACGTTATTTAACGGCGCAACTGCTGTAGAATAACCGGCAGTAGTTCCTTTACGGATCTTTATTTTTCGAAGCGTATCAGCAGTTGTTGTAACGGCAGACCTGCTGATCCTTCCGCCCCAATATAATCTTGCAAATTTGATCGTATTTGATCCTGCAGGAAGTATCAGGTTTGCTGAAGAAGAGTTTGCAGTTGCCTGCCCGATACCTGTAATGCTCATGTTAAAGAAACAGTCGCTGTTATTGGCCGTTCTCTGGTGAACTTCGGCAGCGATGATATTATTACCGGCAACGAAGTAGTTGGCCGGGATAGAGAAAGTTGCATTGGTTGATGAGCCATTGGCCGAAGCAACTGTGTTATATGCGATCGTACCTGCCGGCAAATTTGTTCTATTTACTTCCACGCCATTTACATATATCACGATAGCATCATCATAGCCATATACGAAATCGAATCTGCTGTATAAATTGGGATCGGCAACCGTAACTGTTTTGAGGAAGTATGAAGTGATGGCACCTGTAGGTATGGAAGTTGTCTGGCTGGCGTTATAGCCTAAACTTGCAGTACCGGCGGTCCATGGGGCGATTGGGTTGTTGAGCGTGCGCCAGGCAGTTCCCTGGTTTGAACCGTCGGCCAGATATTTCCAGCCAGGTGCACCCAAACTAAAAACAGTTAGGTTTGCCGGCGTAGCATCAATATCCGTGAACTGCATGTTCTGGTTATCGTTACCATAGCTGGTGAATCCAATTCCACCCGATCCATTCGCCGGGTTTCCAAGATCATTCATCAGGTTATCACCATTTAGAATGTGCATGCTGGTATTTCCAAACATGACGGAACCACCCTTTAGGTTATCGGAATACACTTGTGTGTAGGCACGAATGGGAGGGTTCTGTTGCGCAATTGCTGAGATGCTCAGCAGCGTTAGTGCAAGCGTTAAAAGATTTACGCTGTGGGTAATTTTTGTAAGCATTTTTTTAATTTTTGTGGTTTAAAAAATGGCTCACAGGCATTGATGGAATCTTCGGTCTTCGAAAAGGATATTTACAGAGGTATAACGTACCAGTTACCGGCAAACCGGAAATAGTTCATAAACGGAATTATTTAGTGCATAGGCACAACAATAAATTAATTGGAGGAAATTTCAGGGGAATTGTGATTACCAGAGGAAGTAGTAATAAGCACTGTAAAAGTAAATAAGTTTTTTAGAATTCAAAACATTTTTTACACTTTATTTTTTTTGTTTCATATAAACACTGATTATCACAGTGTTTGCTTAAGTTTATTTCCAAAAGTTTTTTTGAATTTCTCCACTTTTGGCCTCACTACGAACTGGCAATACGGTGCAATTCCGTTTTGCAGGTAATAGTTCTGGTGATAATTCTCTGCCGGGTAAAATTTGGTGAACGGTTCCAGTGTTGTAACGATGGGACCGGCAAAGAGGCCGGTTTTATCTAACTGTTCCATATAGGCTTCTGCTATTACTTTCTCTTCTTCATTTTGGTAGAAAATTACACTTCTATATTGTGTGCCGGCATCGTTTCCCTGGCGGTTTAGTGTGGTTGGGTCATGAGTCTTCCAGAAAACTTCCAACAGGTCTTCAAAACTTATACGGGCAGAATCGTATGTTATTTCGAGGCATTCGGCATGGCCGGTTAAGCCGGAACAGACTGATTTATAATCGGGATTGGCTGTATCGCCGCCACTGTAACCGCTTTTTACCGCAATAACGCCCGTTAATAGCTGGAACACCGCTTCTGTGCACCAAAAACAACCATTGCCGAAGTATACGGTATGTGTAGAAACTGAATGAATGTTATTCATGATTTTGATTGATTTTTTAATAGCAGATACCAGATCTGAGATACAGGATGCAACATCATTATTTTTTTCAACTTTATTAACCTTCTAACCTGTTAACTTTAAAACCGCAACGTTAAACTAATTTTCTTCAACCTGTAATTCTTCCCAAGCCGTGGTTCCGTCTTTTTTCCTTTTGAATACAAATTTATTACTACTTTGAATAATGATCTCAGCGGTTGTGTAAACAATACAACCTTCCTGAAGGTGCCCACCGATTGTCTTACCGGTGGAATCGCTTATACTTAGATGTAAATGAGAACCATTATCAGATAAAGTTCCTGTAAGACTTACAATTTCAAAATGCCCCGTGCCTTTACCTGCTGTTGGTTGATTCGCAAACCGTATGCCGTAGTCGGTCAGGCTGCCAACACAGGTCACTAACCATGCTGCATGTATTTTTTTGTCAGTTATATAAGATTGAATAGACTTTTTAAGGTCGGCCCCCGGTTTTAACCTGATGGCATAGGTTTGTAGGTTTGACATTTCGGTTGTTGACTTATGTTGGCAGGAATACAGACTGATGAAACTTATGATTACAAGAATATATTTTTTATTGGGCATATGGTAACCTGAGTTATAATATCAACAAAAATGACATGATAAGGTTGACAGGTTCATAAAGTTAATGAAGATGTAGCCTTTTGGTATCCCTCATCCTGTGTCCTGTGTCCGTTCTTAGATATCCGTTATCGCGTATCTTATTTACCTTTGCCTCCATGAAATTTTTCCCTGAATCTACTTTACATCAACTCGAGTTTGACAAAATAAAAGACCTGTTGGCAGAACATTGCCGTACAGAATATGCCAGGAATAAATGCCAGCAGCTTCGTATACATACCAAGCTTTCATTCATAGAAACAGCGCTTCAGCAGACAAATGAATATAAGATCATTCTTCAAAGCGGGGAATACCTGCCCAGCGATTTTCATATCAATATTTCCACCGAAATAAAACTTCTGGGCATACAGGGTGCATCGTTGAGTGGGGAACAATTTTTATTGCTACGCAGGTTAACAGACAATACCAGTAATATCTTCAGGTGGTTTGATGTTGAAAGAAGAAATGTTTATAGCGCACTTACCAAAGTTATTGAAGACACTTATTACGAAAAATTAATTAAGCAACTCATTGATGAAGTTGTTGATGAAACAGGAACAGTGAAAGATAATGCCAGTGAAGAACTGGCAAAGATCAGGATGAATCTTTACCGGAAGCGGAATGAATTGCGCAAGGTATTCGACCGCATTGTAAGTAAACTCAATAAGCAGGGTTATCTGGCAGACATTGAAGAAAGCTTTATGAATGGCAGGAGGGTACTGGCTGTTTTTGCAGAACAAAAGCGTATGATAAAGGGCATCCTGCATGCTGAAAGCGACAGTCGCAAGACGAGTTTTATAGAACCTGAAGAAACTACAGAGCTTAACAATGAAATATTTTCACTTGAATATGATGAGACAAAGGAAGTATACCGCATTCTTCGTGCGCTTACACAGCAATTGAGTGTATATGCGCCCTTGTTGAAAACTTATCATGATATAGCGGGCGAATATGATTTTATAAAAGCAAAAGCAAAACTTGCGATCGATATCGGTGGTAACTATCCGTTGTTAAAAGACAGGGCCCATGTGCAGCTGATCAATGCGTTTCATCCTTTGCTGTTATTGTATAATTCAAAAGTTGGTAAGCCAACCATACCGGTAAACCTGGTTTTAAATGAAACAAACCGGATCCTGGTCATCAGCGGGCCGAATGCCGGCGGCAAAACTGTAACATTGAAAACTGTTGGGTTACTACAGGTAATGTTACAGTCCGGACTCCTGATTTCGGTTAGCCCCGATAGTGAAATGGGTGTCTTTAAACAATTAATGATCCATATCGGCGATACCCAAAGCCTGGAATTTGAGTTGAGTACCTATTCCGCTCATTTAAAGAATATGAAGCATTTTATTGAAAATGCAAATGGTAAAACATTGTTCTTTATTGATGAATTGGGCAGTGGCAGTGACCCTAACCTTGGCGGTGCTTTTGCAGAAGTGATCATGGAGGAGCTTGCTGTTAAACATGCTTTTGGTATTGTAACAACGCATTACCTGAATTTGAAAGTGATGGCCAATAAAGTAACGGGTATCATAAACGGCGCCATGCAGTTTGATGAAAAGAACCTGTTGCCATTGTATAAACTCCAGATCGGTAAACCCGGAAGTTCCTATACTTTTTCCATCGCAGAAAGAATTGGGCTTGATAAAAAACTTATCAGCAAAGCCAGAAAACTGGTAGATGAGGATCATTTTCAATTGGATAAATTATTGAACAGTACGGAACAGGACCTGCAGCAACTCGATAAGGAAAAAATCACACTTCAGAAAATGCTCAAAGAAAATGAGCAATTGAAAAAGGAAATGCAACAATTGATGAATAAAGAGCGGCACCGCCAGGAACTCGAATTATTAAAACAACAGAATAAGATCTCTGAAGATAAAATGACCTACCTGAAAGACATGGAACGCCGCTTAAAAGCCATGGTTATAGAATGGCGCAGAACAGATGAAAAGGATAGTGTAGTGAAAATGATCCATGCTTTATTGTTCAATCAGAAGGAAAGATTTAAAACCGAAAAGCAGCAAAAAAAGCTTAATGAGAAATTTGATGAAGTGGGAGGAGACATCAAGGTTGGTGATAAGGTAAAGATGAAACAAAACAGGCAGGTAGGCATAGTGAAAGAGTTAAGGGGAAAAAAAGCCCTGTTGCAGGTAGGAATCATGCCCATGACCGTTTCGTTGAACGACCTTGTTGTAGTGATTGATAAGGATACACCGTCAGCATAATTATAAAGCTTTCGGGTAATTATTATTATACGCTTGCTTTTCCCATTTGCCGGAATATGAATGAATAACTACAATCCTTGTTTTATAAAATTGCCTTGTGCTGACCGGTGTTTTTGAAATAGCGGCACATGTAGTTCATAAATATAACCATTAACCTAAATATTTTATCCATGTTGTCAAGGTCATCTGGATCGGCATTTTTAAATACTTTCAAATATTTTTTGTTACTAAAACGGTATACCCTTACTTTTGCGCCGGAGAGTTGGCAGAGCGGTCGATTGCGGCAGTCTTGAAAACTGTTGACTGTAACAGGTCCTGGGGTTCGAATCCCTAACTCTCCGCAACAAGCAATATCAAATTACGCTAAAAGCCTGCAAACGCGATGTTTGCAGGCTTTTTTGTTTTTGAAAAGACGCTAAAACTCATATATAAGCTCAAAAAAAAGGTGAGTGATTCGGTGAGTAAGTGTTCATCAAAATGTTACTCACCAGGAATGACCTAACACATTGTTTTTCAAGATGTTCATTAAATGAACATCTTGTTTCGCCAGGGCTGCAATGCTAATTTTGTTACACTTTAAATGATTAAATCATGAAGACAAATTTTAGCATGCTTTTCTATGTAAAAAAGCAAAAGAATTACACATCGGGAGATGCCCCCATTTATCTACGAATAACGGTTGGCGGTAAACGCTCGGAGATAACTACCAACCGGGAATGTAACCCTGAAAAATGGAATGGCAAATCAGGAAGACTTATCGGAACTAAGGAAGACATTAAAAGCTTTAACGCTTTCCTTGATAATCTGCAAGCCAAAGTGTATGAAGCCCATAGTTATCTTTCGGAAAATGAAAAATTGATTACGGCAGAAACAATAAAGCACCGATTGCTTGGAAAATCAGAAAACGCCCGTATGCTAATTGAGATATTCAGAGAACATAATAGTAAGATGGCCGCTTTGGTAGGCAAAGATTTTGCAGATGGAACTTTGGAAAGATATAAAACCTCTTTGAGTCATACACAGGATTTTCTACGTTTTCAATACAACATTTCCGATATAGATATAAAGAAGATTGATCATTCTTTTATTGCTGAATATGATTTCTTTTTAAGAAGCACCCACAACTGCGCTAATAATACTGCAGTTAAATACATAAGTAATTTCGGCAAAATAATTCGGATATGTTTATCGAATGGCTGGATTACAGTAGATCCGTTTGCAAACTATAAAGGAAAAATTAAAACTGTAGATCGGGTTTATCTTTCTAAAGATGAACTACAGCGGATGGCTGATAAGTGTTTTGATATTGATCGCTTAAGCCAGGTTCGTGATGTGTTTTTATTTTGTTGTTTTACCGGCCTTGCTTACGTGGATATTAAAAAGCTAAAACTCTCAGAAATTTCCAAAGGGGTAGATGGTGGATTATGGATTTTTACCAATAGACAAAAAACAGATTCCAGATCTGCCATTCCTTTGTTAACGAGCGCTATACAATTAATAGAGAAATATTCAAAACATCCGCTCTGTATTAGTAAGGATATGCCTTTACCTGTACCGAGTAATCAAAAGATGAATGGGTATTTAAAAGAGATAGCAGCAATTTGTGGGATAGATAAGATATTGACTTCACACATTGCCCGACACACATTTGCCACAACAATTACATTAAGCAATGGTGTACCTATTGAAACGGTTTCTAAAATGCTTGGGCATTCCTCAATAAAGCAGACTCAGCATTATGCTAAAATATTGGATTTGAAAGTTAGTGCTGATATGCTTTTACTTAAGCAAAAGCTGGAGTTACGTTACGAGCAATAGAAAATATTGCATAATAAGAAACCGGGTTATTCCAAAAATTTAAAGATGAAAACATTGAAAAATACTTCTTCTGTAAACAATTTTGAAAGCCTGGCAACAACTATCCAACAGACTAATTCATTTTTCCTGGATAAAGTTCAGAGGCAGGTTAATACGGCTTTAACCCTTCGAAATTGGATTATTGGATATTACATTGTCGAGTATGAGCAGTCTGGTAAAGACAAGGCAGATTATGGATTAGGGCTCTTCAAGGCAATAGCCAAAAGGCTTATAAAAATGGGAGTAAAATCGTTACAAGAACGTAACCTTTACTTATGCAGGGATTTCTACAGGGCCTACCCACAGATTTTGCAGACACTGTCTGCAAAGTCGTATTTAGTTGATTTTAAGCCATTTGCAATATTGCAGACAGTGTCTGCAATATTGCCAGAACCGGATGAATCGGCCAATTTGAATCTATTGCTGACTAACCTCAGCTTTTCCCATTTTATAGAGCTTTTGAAAGCTGATACTGATACTAAACGCCGATTCTATGAAGTACATGCAATTCAAAGCAATTGGGGCGTGAGAGATTTAAAACGAGCTATTGAAAGCCTTTTGTATGAAAGAACCGGACTTAGTACCGATAAGGAAGCTACCCTTAAAAAACATATAGTGCAAAATGATGTGAAACCAGAAGATGTATTCCGCAATACTTATTTGCTGGAGTTCCTGGGGCTGGAGGAAAAGCCTTCGTACAGTGAATCCGATCTGGAAGAAAGTATCATCACCAACCTGCAGAATTTTCTGGTTGAAATGGGACGGGGGTTTTGCTTTGAGGCCAGGCAA
>JBBQZY010000011.1:0-145837 GCA_038207305.1 Chitinophagales bacterium | reverse complement strand
TCGGCAGTTTTAACGCTGTAAGCAGTTGTGCCGTAAGGATGATATTCTTCGTAAGAAATGATCTCTGTTTTTTCATTCAGCTCCAATGTTGCAGAACCGAGGTGGTTGCTTAATGTATACCGGTAAAGGTTACCAATGCCCAGGCTATTGTTATCTGTTTTAATTACCTGGTCTGTAATTAGCATGCGTTGGGTACCATCAAATAAATGGAGGGTTTCTATTTCTTCCAGCAATTTACCATTAGCCGCTTTGCGTCGGTATAATTCCATCCCGCCTAAGTATATCCGCTCTTCAGTAATACCGGCACGCACGATCGTTTTACGGGTGCGTTGTTTGCCTTCATCGTATTGATAATGTGCAACTCCACCGCCTCCTAAATAAATGGATGTTATCATGTCATTGTGGTCCCATTGAATACGGAATTCATCGGGTACATTTCCCAGGTTAAGTATGCTTCCATGACTGTCGTAATGATAAGTGACTGCAGTTTTCCGGTCTCCGCTGGTCCAGGTTTGCCAAAGGCGGTTGCTTGCTTTTTGCCTAGGATCATTAAACGCATAAGCATAATCACGTGTCCAACTCCCGGTACCTGCACTATGGCGGACTTGTAAAATATTCCCAACTTCATCGTATTGCCAAGACTGGGAATAATTTCTAAAAGCATCAGCGGCCACGCAGGGAAATTTACCTGGTAATAATTGGCCTCCTTGCTGCGTTACTGCGCCGCTGACAGAACCATTTTCCCTGCCGGTTGCTTTTGTAAGCCGGTATAAAGCATCGTATTCATATTTATTTACCGGCGCTACCTTTTGATTTTGAAAATAAAAATCATCAAATGCCCGGTCATGAATTTCAGTGATATTACCTGCGGCGTCGTAATAATAATCGAGGTCCTGTATGATATGGCTATCCTTAAATGTATTTTTAGTGTCCGAATTACATGTTTCAGCATTTGGACTTGTGGAGCGCAGATTTTTTAAACGGAATGTATTTTTATCGTAAGTGTAGTTTGTAATTATGCCATTACCCAATTTAATAAATTCTCTTTGTCCTTTAGCATCGTAGCTGATGGCAGCAATTGCATTGTTGATTTCTGTTTTACTATCGGTATAATATCGTTTACCTGTAGCTACATTATTTCGGTTGGCTTGTACGATCAATTGTTCACTTTGCAATGTGCCCCGTTCACAGTATTTCGGTTCATACACTGCAACTTTGCTGCCGGTGCCACGATGCCAGTTATACAACCGTGTCATACGTTTTAGTGCATCGTATTCTGTGATCTGTATAAAAATTTCCGCTTCTAATTTAGCATGCAGACCCGTTTGCCAATCTGTAAACATGGATTGGTTATCCAATACCAGCCTGCGATGCATTTCGAGGGGCCTGCCTTTAAAATCCATAGTAACTGTTTCAGTTAATCCGCTTGAATCGTAATGTTTTACCAGGTGCCCGTTGAGGTTATTGGTATTATTTTGTTGAGCATCCTGGTATTCAAAGCGCCCGATCAGGATTGCACTATTATTATTTATTGTTAACCATAACTCTGTTGGGCGATGAAGTTTATCATACTTATTTGAATAAAAACGGGTTTCTTCAATAGTTCCTGTGTCTTCGGGTTTGTAAACATCCCAACTGTTCAATGGGTTTCCTGCAATGTTGATCATTAGCCAACGTTCGCCTGCATCCATGCTGTTTTGATAAACCATATTGCCCAGCATATCATATTTATACTGCATTACCGTATGGCCTTTTGCATCGGTAACAGTTCGAAGATTGCCTTCCATATCTGTTCCTGTACTGGTATTGTATCGATCGTCGGGATTAGTGATTACCTTTTTTGTTAACTCATCAATTTTAAAAGAACGGTTGTGTTGAACAGATAAAAATGGCCTTCCAAGGGTATCAAAATGAACAGTGGAAGGGGTATTTGCAATTATTGCTGAAAGCCATGCTGCCCGTTGCAATGGATCGGAAGGTTCGCTAATTGTTGGTAATGGAGATGCATGATTAATATACCATTGGCTATCCATAACAGTATCAACTGTATCATAACTGACTTGTTTCCATGAATCAAATTCAACTTTTGAAAAAGTGCCATCAGGCATCTCAGTTTTAATGAGCCGGCTCATAGCATCATAATACATAACAGGAGTTACCCCGGTATCTGTTAATTCGGCTTCATTTTCAAAACGGGGTGAAACAGAAAAATAAGGCTCATATTGTTTTACCGGGTTGCCCTTGTTATTTAAGATAGTCCTTCCATTTCCGATCCAGCGCAGGTTAATACCTGTTGGGGTACTTATTGCAACTCCTGTTCCGTTAGTTTGCCATGCATCTCCCGGTTCAGCCTGAAGTTTTTTCATAATTACCTGGCCTAATCCATTGCTGTATTCAAGACTAATTTGAACAGCTGAGTCGGGTTTTTCTTTATGATGTTCCTCTCTTATTACAGATGCGACGACTACCGGGCCACCTGAATTTTGATACACTTCAAAATCATATACAAACCGGACAGTCGCATTTTTTAATAATTGCTTAGCATTGGTAGATAAAATTGCAGCATCGCAAACTCCGGTGTCATTTGCTATTTGAAAAAATCGAGAGATGACAGGTTCTTCATTTTCCGTTATTTCCTCTATGCCATCCAGGTTGTCGGCCTCATCTAACCTGCCCATGAGGGCCATTGCTTTAATCAGTCCCAGCTCATCAGCAATTACTGTTGAAAGATTTCCGTTAATATCTTCCATTTTTTTTGGAGACAGCGTGCGGTAATTAAATTCGCGTACAGTTGTTGTATTTAAAAATTCATCTTTGGTTTCCTGTATAAAAAGAAAGTAATTTCCATATTGCACCTTACTGGTCGCTCCGTAAGGATCAGTATAGGATATTGGTAAATAAAAGCGCTGCTGTGCGGTTGCAATGGTTTCACCGGTATCAATAAAATTAATTTTGCCGGAAGGAATCCACCATTCTTTATTTAGATTTTGCGGAATAAATTTTCCAGCCTGCATCATTGACTCAATTTCGGTAGCTGATGCTTTTTGACCATAAATATCATTTAGCAATTCACGGGTATAGGCCAATTGGTAGTTTTCATAGACCAATCCATGGGATGCGAATTCCCCATTTGGTAATGGGTCTATCAAGTTATTATTCCTGTAAACGGTGCGTACATGTTCAATTAATCTTTTAAGCGGTATGTACTTATTGCCTGGAGTAATTGTACGCGGTTCTTTATCAATTTCATGAAAGAACGCAGTATCAGCTCTGGCGAGAATATTTTTAAAATCGCTCGGCAGATAATAGTCATCTGTTTTGGCAACACCCTTTAATTGATATGTCTTTGTTTCTACGGGCATTCTTAACCGGTAGGCATCATTTCCCCATATATCATCAGTTGTAAATTTATTTTCAATAAAACTGATCAAAGTTGTTTGCTGAGCTTTAATAGCTGTTTCCGGTAAGGAAGCACTTTCTGCCTGTATTTTATTTTCTAACCTTGGATATACAATCGCGGCGGCTTCGAGTATATTGCCGTACTCATCCAGCAGGATATTTATATTATGAACAATTCTTGGGTCAGTTGCATCACGTTCATAACTATATTCAATAGCTTCACGCTCTTTTACGATAAAAACTGCGTGACGGTTCTGTGCACGGGGCTGCAGCATTTCAATGATACAGTTATGTGTTGATACGGAGTATGGGGTCAATATTTTAATTAATTGCCCGGGAGTTGGTTCTGTCGTCAGCTTCTCTTTTGAAAATACTTCTGAACGAATAGCCATTCCTTTGCAGGCCCTGATTGCCTCCAGCCATTCTTCTGTTGTAAGGGTATTGCTGATGTCATTCCCTGCTTTATCCACTATAACTGTATCGGGAAATTTTTTTTCCAGGTCATCTACTGCAAAGCCATGGCGATTCATTTCTTCCTGCCAATAATCCTTTGCAAATGGGTTCATTATATTTTTCCTGCTAATAACAGCTCCAGTATGCGCCCAGGTTTTGGAAATAACGGGTGGTTGCTGTAATGTATCTTCTGTAATATTAGTGGCGGATATTTTGCCGGGTTCATAGTCTTCGGTATCAATTTGTTCCACCATTCCAAAGCCCCTGAACTCCCGTTCTGTATGATCATAGTAGCCGTGGTGATATTTATAACAACTTGCAAAATGATAACCGGAAATTTTATCTATGGTTACTGTTTTAGCAATACAATGTACAGGGAAGTGTAGTTTAGTGAGCCAGGGATTTCCAGCCAGTTTATCTTCTATATAAAATTTTGTAGAAGGTATATATTCAAGAAATACTTCTTTTCCTAAATTATTTTTGTAAGAAACCATAATATGCGGCTTCTTGCTATTCATTAAGTCTATATAACGCAAAGGGCTATAGGTATCTTTGGAAAGCGAACTGGACCAGACTATACATGAAACACCATTGCCTAATATATCGGTTACCGTAATTCTGGATTGATCGTGTATTTCAGGAAATGCATCTATTTCAAATGGCATTGTACTAAAGGAATTACCACTTAAATTCATCCAGCAGGTAAATTTATTTTTGCCCAGGTAAATGATATCTGTTGTACCTGACCCATCAATATCTGCTAAGCGCAACCATGCAGGATTATACAAATCAGGGCTATCAAATATTGGAGCATTATCCATGGCTACTTTCGCTCCGAATTTTCCATAACCCAGGTTTGGCCAATAGCATACTTCTCCATTCCTGATCCTTACAATATCGGTCATTCCATCCCCTGACATGGAAGCAAGAAAGATGGTTTGTTTTTCATCTGCAAAGACAATATAGGGGCCTGCTTCTTCATCAAATGGTTTGGTTATTTTTTGGGCTGCTGAAAAGCCATTTCTACCCTCACCTGCATACCATGTAAAAACATTTTCTTCCGAAATTAAAATTTCCGGTATTCCATCACCATTCAAATCCATCATCCTGGTATTGGGATCTCCAAAATTTATGTTGGGTAGTTGCCTGAAGTTTTTGAATCCCTGCCATACATTTTCATCATCCAGTTCAAAATAACCTTTCGGATCTGTTCCAAAACTGACGAATTGTTTACCGCCATCGCCATCTAAATCTGCCAACTGCAAATGCTTTCCCAATCCTATGAATGAAGGCTTTGGGGTGACTAATTTTGCGTGTTCAAATTTTCCATTACCAAGGTTATGTTTATAATACCATCCGTTTGCCTGTTCGGTTAGTATACCTGATAATCCTTCATTGAATAGGTCTGTAAACTGGTATTGCTGTTCATCAATCGCTGAAGGAGAATGAACCAAATCATCATCAGCGATTATTTTTACATCCTTGTTCCAATCATTTTTTTGATATTTAAATTCAATGGGAGGAAGGCATTTAGATGAATATGCAGTTGCCGATCTTTTGATATATCCAAGTGATTTGATGGATATCAGAAAAGTAAAATCGTTGAAAGTAAAATCGTACTTAAAATTCAATGATCGTACCAGTCCATCATATTCTTCAAAATGGTGATAAAATAAAACACGGTTGCAAAGCCTTGTTGTTCTGATCTCGAATCCTGCTTTATATTCCGAAAATGCATCTGGTCTGAAAGCCCAATCATTTATTTTGCTGTATGGAGAAACTTGGCTGTAGGCTCCATAATCAAATACAGTTGAGTATATATAATTTTCTTCCGGAGGAAAAGCACTGTCGAATTTCTGATAGGCTGTTTGGTTTCCATAAAGGACCTTTTCAATATATAGATTCGTATAAGTAATTTTGCCATTAACAAAACGGTTTCTGTTATGCAGGTAAGTATGAATAAAACCCTTATCGTCTTCCTTTTTATAGATATAATGGGAACAGTTGCCTTTGTCATCAAAAATAAATTCGGGGAACCACTCAAAGATTTTTTTGGGATTAGCCGGATCACAGATCCTTGAACCTTCGCTCCAGCCAAATAAAGTAGTAATATTATCTTTTGTGATCACACGCCATTTAATGTTACCTGTTGTCTTTTCAGTCCAGCGTTCAATCCTTGCAAAAAGCCCTTCAATCCTGGGATTGTAAAACCTTATAGCAAATTGTGGATGAGAAGAGTTGTCTTCTTTGAGGATATAATTCCCTTTTTGATCTTGCGGAAAACTACCATCAGCATTTTTTATGAATTGTGGTACGAGGTCCTCGGCTCCCGAAAAAATATAGGTATCAATGTCATCTGAATAAGTAGGAAGTGCCTTATCTGTTTTTCGTTTTATAGAAGGAAGACCTAAATCCCAACCTAAGCCAAACGGGCCATTGCCTAAACCTGAATTATAAGATAAACTTAATGCCGGCGCCGCACCACGGCTAGGGGAGAATGGAAGCGGAATAGAAAATGAAGCAGTACCATTTATCGCATTAACTGTAAATTTTTCATCAATACCTTTCAATGCTCCGCCACCTTTAGGTAATGAAATAGAAGGGATATCAATGGCGTTGGACTTTGTTTTACCTCCATCAGTTTTAAAAACTTCCTGGGAGTCTTTGCCTGTTTTGTGGGTAGTATTTTTATTATCCTGCATCCTAATTGGCTAAGGTTATTAATTAGGTGCGTAGGCTGGTTAAAAATCTTCCATATAAATATAACTCTATATAAAGAAAGAAAAGGAAAAATATTGAATTAGTGTTTTTTGAGATGATGTATTTTATCATTCTAATTAATACTCCGATTTGCCGGTGCTAAAATTAGCATCAGCAATAATTCGCGAAGATATTATTGAGATTTGGTGAGTGTCTACATACAAAACATGCCGTTCTAAATATGGAATAAAAACTAAAAAAATACCTAATATTTAATTGATTATCAATTAAATATTAGGTATTCAAGTGGAGCTGCAGGGAATCGAACCCTGGTCCAAACATATTCGTCATAAGCTTTCTACATGTTTATTTATGCATTGATTGTCGGGAAACAGCAGGAGCATAACAAACCAATCGTTTCCTTAGAAGAATGATCTTAGGCAACCGTCACATCATTCGGTTACAGCGGCCCATTTTCTGTTTGAGTCGGCGGAGGAACTTGGCAACAGGCAAGCCCGTTCAACGGCCCTAATGACGGTCTAATTAATAATTAGGCAGCCATGGCATACTGAGTATTGCCATTTAAAAGTTTGAATATTCAGATTTAAGTGCTAATTATCCAACGCACTACATGCTTACACTTACAAAGATCTATGCTGTCAAAACCGGTCAGCCCCGCGTAATGATTGCAAAAATACGAAACTATATGTTAAGCGCTTAAAATCCATGAGTGCGCAATATCATGGTACTACTGACGTAAACATCGCTGATTTCCAGATTACCATACTTCGCTAATGTAAAGTTATACCGATATAGATCAAAAAAACTGTAAAGCCAGATCAGTAGATATCAACGTAGCGTGTAAAGTTTTTTTAATGCAAAACAAACACAAGACACAACGGACTTCTCCCGGCATCCTTCGTTGCGCTCCCCGGGAAGCCCCGTCCCTGTCTCTTACCTGACTCGTTAATTTTGCGACGCTAGCTAATACAGAGCTTCCATTTTTACTATCAGATACTATCATCTACTATCGACTGCTGGCAAGCCGCATTATTGCTTCGGCAAAACAACGCAGGTGCATAAATATATTTAAACAAGCGGTGGCCTATGCTAAAACTGTTATCGCCGACCCGGTTAAAAAAGCAGAGTGGAAAAAACGTATTAGAAGAAAGCACAGTGTTACAACAAAGCCATCACTTTATCTATGCAGAAAATAAAAGCCGGTCAGCAAGGCGATGCATTATTGATAGAGCAGCAGCTGAGGCTGGCTTTTAAAAATGAAGCATCCCCTAACAGCAACCTGGTTGAATCAACTGCAAAACTCGCATTGCCTGAAATTATAATTTCTAAAAATTGTTTTATAGAAACCGTTAAAAGAATTCAAATCCGGGTAATGGAATATTGCATATGGGGGGTTGCGTAAATTTTCTATGATCAATATCGAACGATTAACATTAGTTTATAAAGACAGTATACATGCTCGGAAGAATTTTAATCCTGCACATGCCAGGAAGTGGCATTCTGTTTATCGCAGATCGATCAACGTCATTTATTTGACTCAGCCGGGAGTGTCCTGGATACAGGGAATTCCTACTGAGTTAAATTGGGTATTTACCTCTAATTCTACAGACGGGATATTGCTACGCAGCCAATCAGCTACCAGGTTCCTGCAATTTTTGTTTTATTCAAATTCTTCAGAAGCGTTATAGTAAGGACGGGAGCCGCAGTTCGGCGATTTTTTTAATGATATTACTCAACATTCAATGTTCAATCGGGCATTGATTACCAGCTATTCCTGTTAAATATTTAGCATTCATCATTGTGTATTGAATATTTACATGCAATAACTTCATTCATGTTATTTTTGCGCACGCTTAATCAAAGTAATGGATCCAAAAACAACATATACAAACCGGCTGAACGACCTGCTGGCTCAGCAAAAAAAACTGCAGCAGAAAAAATCCATTTTTGGTATTCTACGCTTTGGTTCCATTGCAGCTATCATTACGGCGTTTTATTTTTTGTGGTCATTGGGTGCCGTTTATGTAGTAATTGCTGTTGTGCTGTTGCTGGCTATTTTTATACAATTGGTTTATAAAGACCTTGCCAATAGATCGGCTATCAGGCATCTTGGCCATTTGATCAGTATAAATGAAGCAGAGATAAGAGCAGTGGCAGGGGAGTATTACCAGTTTGCCGATGGGGCTGCATTTATTCCCAAAGAACATGCTTATGCCGCAGATATGGATATCTTCGGCCATGCGTCGCTGTACCAATTTATGAACAGAACGGGTTCTGATATGGGCGCAGCTCAATTGGCTTTCTGGTTGCTTGAACCTGCAACCCCTGAAGCCATTATTGAAAGGCAGGATGCTGTTAAAGAACTCAAGGACAAAATGAACTGGCGGCAGGATATACAGGCTTTTGGCCGTGAAACAAATATCCGCAACAGCACGTTTAAAAAATTAATGGCATGGCTGCACGAGCCTACACTTTTCCTGCAATTCAGGCATTGGCAATGGTTGCGGATTGTGTTACCTGTGATCATTATAACTGTTGTAACCACTGCCATCGCAGGATTTATTTCAATGAATGTGATGTATGTTTTCCTGTTGTTATATGCAGTCATTGCCTTCCAGGTAAATAAAATTGTATCGCCCCTGCATGAAAAACTTTCTAAGATCGTAGATGAAATGGATGTGCTCTCCTTAAGCATTGCAACCATAGAAAAAGAGAAATTCAATACAGCACTTACCAAACGTTTGCAACAACAGTTCTTTTCAAATAATATGGCCGCATCGGTAAAGACGGGAAAACTTAAAAAGATACTCAACCGGCTCGACATGCGTTACAACATCGTTCTATCAGCCCCGCTGAATTTATTATTTCTCTGGAATCTTCAACAGGCACTAGACCTTGAAAATTGGAAAAAGGAATACGATGCCGACGTTGAAACCTGGTTCCGTACGTTGGGTATATTTGAAGCATTGAATAGTTTTGCTGCCATTCATTTCAATAACCCGGATTGCTGTTTCCCGACATTGGAAGAAAAGCATTTTTTCATAGCTGCTAAAGAGCTTGGCCACCCGTTGATCAATGCAACAAAAAGAGTAAATAATTATATCGATATAGAAAGTAGAGGAGAACTGATGCTCGTAACCGGTAGTAATATGGCCGGTAAAAGCACTTATCTCCGCAGCGTAGGTATTAACACCGTATTGGCAATGGCAGGGGCGCCGGTATGTGCAACTTCATTCCGCCTGTCGCCGGTGCAGCTTATCAGCAGCATGCGCATAGCCGATAATCTCGAAGAAAGCACTTCAACTTTTTATGCAGAACTGAAGAAACTAAAATCCGTGATCGATAAAGTGAACGCCGGTGAAAAAGTTTTCATACTGCTGGACGAGATCCTGCGTGGTACCAACTCGCTGGATCGCCATACCGGATCCGAAGCACTCATCAAACAATTGATCCGTCAACAGGCAGCCGCCATCATCGCCACCCATGACCTTGGCCTTGCAGACCTTAAAAAGGAATTTCCAAACCATATCCTCAACTATCATTTTGATGTGGAGGTAAACAATGAAGAACTATATTTCGATTATAAACTAAAGCCCGGGGTCTGTACAAGTTTGAATGCTTCGATCTTGATGAGGAAGATCGGGATAGAGTTGTAAATGCTCAGTGCTCAATTCGCAGTTCATAGTGCACGGTGCTATAGTTCATAGTTTTACGGTATGCAGGTTAACTATGAACTAAAGAACTATGAACTAAAATGGAACTTCTTACCTTTGCGCCCTTTATGAAGTACATCAACGAAATAAACAAACGCAAAACCTTCGCCATTATATCTCACCCGGATGCGGGAAAGACTACGCTTACAGAAAAATTCCTGTTGTTTGGTGGTGCTATCCAGACTGCCGGCGCGGTAAAAAGCAATAAGATAAAAAAGCATGCAACCAGTGATTTCATGGAGATCGAGCGGCAACGTGGTATCAGTGTGGCAACGAGTGTGATGACCTTTGAATACGACGGACACCTGGTAAACCTTCTGGATACGCCGGGCCACAAGGATTTTGCCGAAGATACTTACCGTACCCTGACCGCCGTGGACAGTGTTGTATTGGTGATCGATAGCGTAAATGGGGTAGAAGCACAAACACGTCGCCTCATGGAAGTAATTGCCATGCGCAATACCCCGGTGATCGTTTTTATCAATAAGATGGACAGGGATGGTAAGAACCGCTTTGACCTGCTGGAAGAAATAGAAAATGAACTCAAGATACAATTGCACCCCATGACCGTGCCTATTAACAGCGGCAAGGATTTTAAAGGCGTTTACGATCTGCATAAAAAAAGCCTTGTATTGTTTACAGCCGGAACAAAGGCGAACGATGAAGATGTACTCGAGATCAAAGATCTGAATGATACAATGCTTGACGCCAAAATAGGCGACAAGAATGCATCAACCCTTCGGGAAGATGTGGAGCTCATAGATGGCGTTTATGGAGAATTAAATGAAGCCGATTACCTCTCAGGCAAAACAGCGCCGGTATTTTTCGGCAGTGCAGTAAATAATTTCGGGGTGAAGGAGATGCTGGATACTTTTATCCGCATTGCGCCAACGCCGAGGCCAAGGCATACAACCACCCGGGATATTGAGCCATCGGAAGATAAACTAAGTGGCTTCATCTTTAAGATACATGCCAACCTTGATCCTAAACACCGCGACCGTATAGCTTTCTTAAGGGTTTGCAGCGGCAGGTTCTCCCGCAATACCTATTACCATCATGTAAGGCTTGATAAGGATGTCCGTTTTAGTAATCCCTACAGTTTTCTTGCCCGCCAGAAAGACGTTATTGAAGAAGCTTTTCCGGGTGATGTAGTGGGTTTATTCGATACCGGCACTTTTAAAATTGGAGATACATTGACCGAAGGAGAGAATTTTTACTTCACCGGAATACCAAGTTTTTCACCTGAGATATTTAAAGAGGTAGTTAACAAGGATCCTATGAAAACCAAACAATTAGAAAAAGGATTATTACAATTAACAGATGAGGGTGTGGCCCAATTGTTTACCCAGTTTGGCGGCAATAAAAAGATCATTGGCTGTGTTGGTGAACTGCAGTTTGAAGTTATCCAGTACCGCCTGCTGCAGGAGTATGGTGCATCAGTTCAAATGAACAGTCTGCCATTTTTTAAAGCCTGTTGGTTAACCAGCAAGGATCCTAAGAAACTGGAAGATTTTACAAAGTACAAGCAGGCAAATATCGCAGAAGATAAGGATGGCCATATTGTTTACCTGGCCCAAAGTGAATGGTTCTTAAATACAGAGATATCAAATAACCCGGATATTGAGTTTCACTTTACTAGTGAGATACATAAGTAATTATCAGTTAGTTGTAATTTATGAGTCATTTACTGGTCGAGGCTAATTACTAAGCCAAGTAGATTTTTTTTACTTTTTATCCCGAAATTTTGAAATTAGCTTACTTTTATTTTCATCTTAAATATTAACCGTAATTAAAAAACAAATGAAAAAATATTATTAGGTACATTTTCAATATTGACATTAGCCACCTTTATGATTGCATCTCAATCAAGTTGCAAAAAGGAGACAGTTAATAATATAACAGCGACTGATACGGTATTCATGTGTGCACCAACCATTCAGGGCCTATGGATTGGGGCACAACAAAATGCATCATCTAGCCAAAATTTTACCGTATCAATTAAAACCGATGGGACGATGTCTTATGAAAATGTAATTTCTGGAACCAACCAATTATGTGTAGGTACATGGACATTATCTAACACAGCCTTGTTTTTCACTACAGTGTGTGTTTATGGACTTCCTCAAAATGTTGGTGTCAGCCAAACTTTCACCGCTACTTATAATTTAACAACAGGCATTCTAACGAATGGAACATGGGTTAATAATACATCCGGCACTGATTCTGGTACTTTTACTTTAACAGAAGTGCATTAAAAATTGAAACCACCATCATTGGCATTGCTATGGGGTAATAGGGTATAAATCCAGGTTTAAAGTATTGTTCCCCGTAAGTAATAAAACTGGTAAATAGAAGATACAGTAAGAAGATTCGTTTCAAAAGGCCATCTAAAAACGGGCTTTTGAAACGTTTATTTACAACCCTGTATAATTGTGTGGACTAATTTTTTTGAGTTCTCTTTTAATTGCTGCAGGCAGTTTCAGGCTATTGATGAAATCATGTATAGATTTCTTATCGATAGCATTTTTACCCCGTGTAAGTTCTTTCAAAGCTTCATAAGGCTTTGGATAATTTTCCCTTCGTAAAACGGTCTGGACGGCTTCTGCTACCACCGCCCAATTGTTCTCAAGATCAGCTTTCAGTTTAGCTTCATTGAGGATGATCTTGCCCAGGCCTTTTTGCATCGACTTAACCGCAAGAATGCTATGTGCCATTGGAACACCTATATTTCTTAGTACAGTACTGTCTGTAAGGTCGCGTTGTAATCTTGACACTGGTAGTTTCGCTGAAAGATGTTCCCACAAAGCATTTGCAATGCCGAGGTTGCCTTCTGCATTTTCAAAATCAATTGGGTTTACCTTGTGCGGCATTGCACTGCTGCCAATCTCACCTTTTTTAATCTGCTGTTTAAAATAATCCATGCTGATATAGGTCCAGATATCCCTGCAAAGGTCAATAAAGATCGTATTGATCCTTTTAATGGCATCAAAATGTGCAGCAAGAATATCATAGTGTTCTATCTGCGTGGTGTATTGTTGTCTTTGAAGTCCCAGCCTGTCTTCCACAAATTCATCGGCAAATTTCAACCAGTTAAATTTCGGGTAGGCAATGTGGTGGGCATTGAAATTACCAGTGGCACCGCCAAATTTTGCGGTAAAAGGAATATAACTGAAAAGCTGTACCTGGTTCTCCAGCCGCTCTACGAAAACAAATAATTCTTTTCCAAGCATGGTAGGCGATGCAGGTTGGCCATGGGTACGAGCAAGCATCGGAACATTTTTCCAGTTGGCTGCGAGCTTGCCGATATGCATCTGCAGGTTCAGTATGGCAGGCAGGTATTCCAGTTCTATGGCATCTTTCCAAAGCATGGGAACAGCAGTATTGTTGATGTCCTGGGAAGTTAGCCCGAAGTGAACCCATTCTTTTAATTGTCCAGCGCCGTATTCTTCCAGTTTATGTTTCAAAAAGTATTCAACTGCTTTCACATCATGGTTGGTGACTGCTTCTGTATCCTTGATCTGCTGTGCATCTTCGATTGAAAACTCATCTACCAACACCCTCAACCTGTTCTTTAATTTGATATCTGCTTTAAAGAATTTCTTCTCTGCCAGCATGATAAAGTATTCCACTTCAACGATTAACCGGTACCTGATCAGCGCATATTCTGAAAAATAAGTAGACAGCTGTTTTGTACTATTATTGTAACGACCATCAATGGGCGAAACCGCAGTAAGTGCTGATAGTGGCATGTTGTGAATTGGGGTTGAAATAATTTCTGAACAAAATTAACCTAAAGCAATTGGACAAAAAAATTACGGTATTTCCCTGCCAGTTACTGATTATTTTCTTCGGCCAATTTTGCTCAGTACATTTTTAGCAGTGGCATTAAATTCTTCTGATACATTCATTCGTAACATCGCGGGAACGAACAGGCCTGCAAAGAGGACTGTTCTGAATACGGTATCAACGTATATATTCATCACAAAGGGAATAGCATAAACTGCGAGGAAGATGAGCAGGCTAATGAAGACCACTTTTATGTGTGCAAAACTATAGGGTTGCCAGCCATATTTTTTATAAATAAACCCAAAACGTACTACGTTATAAATGGTTAGTGCAATAAGGTTTGAAAAGGCTGCGCCAATGATACCGAAATGGGTTATCAAAATAAAATTAAGCGGGAAGGCCATTATGGTCAACAATACATTGGTAAAAAAATCAAAACGCCAGTTGACAGAGGTGCCAATGATCTGGCCATTTACACCCGAGCCCAGGTCAACAAGTTTTGCCAATCCCATGATGAGTACAACCATCGGAACCTCCGCCCATGTTGAAGCATTTAAAAACACAACCAGGTTATTGATATTCAGTAGAACCATTAAGTAAATGAACAATCCTGCTACGAGTAACGTGATGGTACTTTTCTTGTATATATTCTGAATGTTTGCATAGTTTTTTTCTTTCCATGATTCTGAAAGAATAGGTGTTGCAATGGAAATTATGCTTCTCAACGGGAGATCCATGAATGTTACCAGGTATGCTGCAATGGTAAACACCGCGGTTTTTTCAAGTCCTTTTATACCAATGATCATGAAAGAATCTACTGTACGGGAAGCCACCCCTAAAAAAGTAGCGCCAAATACAAACATGCCAAAAGTTGCCATCTTGCCTTTGAAGCGTTTGGTAACATTACTGATCGTAAAATTAAATTTCCATTCATGGGTGTTTATCAATGCGATCAGGAGAATGATCACTGGCAATAAATATATCCAGCTGAAAAGCTGGATAAAAAGTTCTTTTCCTATTAATCCGGCCCATACCAGTAAAATAAAGCAGGTAGTAAGTACCCTGATCAATGTTTCCTTTAGGAAATTAGTAAGCACAGTTTTCTTCAGCGACCAGCCATAGGCTTCCATCCATGCATAGGTCAACATCAAAAAACTATAAGGATAAACGAGGTAAAAATATTCCGCAAAAAGTGGAGCCTTTCCCAATTTTCTTATAATAAAGTCCTTGAAAATAAAACCTGCCAGGCAGATCATCAAAAACCCCGAAAGGCATACGATCGATGTAATAAATGGAAGGTCATTGTCTTTAGGTTTGGTTAGCGATTTATAATAAGGATAAAATTTATAAATAACGGGTGTTGTACCCAATGTGGCAAGCATGGATAATACAGTGGCGGTATCAATAATTGCCCTTGTTAATCCTATTTCTTCCTGCGTGAAAATTTTGGGGAAAAGCAACAATAAATTTATACCGCCGATACAGAAGCCGATCAATAAAAATATGGAAGAACGCGTGCCCTGTTTTTGAATTATTCCCATTTGCGGCTAAAGTTGCTTTAGGTTCGTATTTTTGCAACCCTAAAAGTAATTATTTTAATTGTGATACGCCTAATTAAGGGTGAGTAACGGGATAAAAGCATGGATAAGAAAAAAGTACGTGTAGGTTCGGTGAGTTATTTGAATTCCAAACCTTTGATATATGGTTTTGAACAAGGGCTGATGAAAGATGATTTGGAACTGTTCATAGATTATCCATCGGCGATAGCCAGGCTATTGATAGAAGATAAAATCGATATCGGGCTGGTGCCTGTTGCCATTATTCCTTTTTTAAAGGAACATTACATTGTATCTGATTATTGTATTGGCTGCGATGGGGAAGTGGCTACGGTTTGTTTGTTTAGTGATGTACCGGTTGATGAGATCAAAACGATCCTGTTAGATTATCAAAGCAGGACATCCGTGGCATTGTTGAAATTACTTTTAAAGGACCATTGGAAACTTTCGCCTGAGTTGGTTGATGCAAAGGAGGATTACGAAAAAAGGATCAATGGAACCACTGCAGGCCTTGTGATCGGTGACCGTGCTTTTGTTCAACGAACAAGATCACCCTACGTCTATGACCTTGGGAAGGCCTGGAAAGACATGACAGGCATGCCATTTGTTTTCGCAGCCTGGGTTAGTAATAAGCAACTGAGCCCTTTATTCCTCGAGAAATTTAATAATGCAAATAACTACAGTTTGGCAAACCTGGATGAAATATTGCTGGCTTACCCATCCACAAATTTCGATCTAAAGCAATACTTTACAACCTATATTAAATACGACCTGGATGAAATGAAAAGAGATGCTCTTCAGTATTTTCTTTCTAAAATATGATTCCGGAAAAGCTATATGTATTAATCCCGGTATTTACCCATTCTGTTTTTTTTATAGTCAATATAACCACGTACGACATACCTAAGAATAGATAGCTTATGCTTACCATAAAATAAATTATTCTTAATCCTTATAAGTACATCCTTTCGTTTGAAATTCATTTCTGCCGGGAATGAATTTTTGTACCTGGAGATAACATACAAAGAATTTCTAACGATATAGTACAGTCGGATAGGCGCATGTAATGCTTTCGCTTTATTTTTTTTGCCGGAAATGGTAGTTACATTTATTAAATTACCCAGCGAATGTTGAAGAAAACCCTGCTGGATCTGCAACACGGCATACCCATCGAGGATTGCACGATAACAATATTCATGATCCACCTCATCTATGAACAGATCTTCATTGAAGCCCCCAATTGACCCGAAGGCTTTGATATTTACGAGACTGCCGGAAGTAATAACGCTGATCACTTTTTTTATTCCTGATGTGTTCTTATTTTCAAATTCCGGTCCAACGACTGCTGTCTTTTCTTTGTTGGGAAGTTGAGCAAAAGCAGCCAGGTAATTTTCAAGGTCTTTCCTTTCAAACCACGAGTCCTGGTCCATCGTAAGTATCCAGTCAAATCCATTTGCTGCTGCCAGGCGAACTGCGTCATTAAGCGCTTTAGCGATGCCATTGTTGCTGTGATAAAAAATGATCTTAATTGTAGGATCATTTTTAAAACAATCATATAAGGCTGGGGATGGGTTTTCAGAATTATCAATCAGTATTAATAAAGAAACACGATTGCTGTAGGAGTAGATATTTTTTATAAATACTTCCTGGGGATTATATAAAACAGTTACTGCTGCTATACTTTTATTCATCTACCAGGTTTTATCTGAGGGGAATTTATCTTCTTGGTAGATCGCATTTGCCGGGTTCATATAATTGCTATTATCAGGTTTTCCGTTTGCAGGTTTTTGAAGAAGTATAATAATATGAAATGGATTAAAATGGGCTACATTTAATATTTTCAGATCCAGGTAATCAGCAATTTTTACAACAAGCGGTGTATTAAAAACATGCTGGTGAACACACCGGTTGTTGAAATTATCTGCAGTTCTTAATTTAAGGTCTTCTTTATTATTGATACCGGCATCCATTGAAATATCATGAAGGGAAATTACTTCTTCAAAATGCGTATTATCGTTCTCTTCAGTATTATTCTTAAAATCCTGTATCAGATGATCCAACGTAGTTACCGGCCTGTTATGATCAAATGTATTGTCTTTATGCGGCACAATGAGCAATAAAGTTCCATCTTTCCTTATTACTCTTTTCCATTCATTTAATGCTTTGATGGGGTTTGCAATATGTTCGATGCTATGACAGGAAAGTATGAAATCATATTTGCCATCCGGGATATGGTCTAATTTCGATCCATCTGATATTATTTGGTATCCTTTCTTATTTCCATATTGATAATTGAGCCCTTCCGAAATTTTACCTTCCCATACAGTGTCACTGCTGAAATTACAACCATCCAGGCCCTTAATGTCATCATATAAAGGTAAAAAGCCCTTCTCAGTAAATATCGAACTTGGTCCACCAATTTCCAGCCCGCATAATCCATATAATTTTTCCTGGTATAGTTTGTAACAGGCCAGTCGCTTCGGAAAAAATTTTCTATAAACAGATTCTATTTTTTTTATCATCGTCGGCCAGCGCGTTTACTTTAAACAAATTATATTTTCGCCTTTTACATAGGTCATCCAATCAAAATTGGCCATTTCTTTAAAAAATGTTTTTGATGTTCCTGGTTTTAACCAATCATGCAATTCTGTTATAACACAGTTGCAGTTTTGCAGCCATGTAGAAGAATTATACATAAATACCTCTTTTTCGGAACCCTCTATATCAATCTTTATAATCGAAATATTATCTATTTTGAAATCTTCCATTATTTGGTTAACAGTAATACCATCGATGAGCTCACCTGAATCATTTGAATTAGGCTCCATCATGAAACCAGCGCTTTTCTCTTCTTTGTTAGAAATATCTAGTTTTTCTTTTTGATACCAAAGTGCTGCACGAATACAGTGTACATTTTTATAATTAATCGTATTTTTTTGAAGTAGCTCAAAATTATCTTTATTAGGCTCGATTGAGATTATAGTTGCATTTGGAAATTTTGCTGAAAAATAAATGGCAGCTAGACCAATATTGGCACCCGCGTCTATGATCCACTTAACGTCATTCGGTGCAGGATGATCAAAATTATATTGCTGTTCACAAAAGACCTGTTCAAAAATAAAGGGATCAGATTGATCTTTTCTTAAAAAAATATTATTGGCAAATACGCTGCTCTTGATAATATAGAAATTGTTCCTTAGTAAAATAAGGTCAAAGAAAATTTTCAACCCGGCGCCCAATTTATAATACCTGATGAGGCTGATAAGTTTTATTACCTGTAAACCTAGATTTCTCAATTTTTAAATTTAACCGCAAAAGTAAATTAAATAAGCTTATCTCAATTGTCCGGTGTGATACACAAACCTTATTTATAAAAAGCTGACCTTATCCGGTTTTTAACGTGGAAAATGAAATTATTAATGTCGTAAAATGGCGGCTTTTTATCCTCGTCAACATAGCCAACGGTAAACTGCCCTACCTGGGTATTAAAGGGAGGCGTTATCTTTTTCTTCTCGATTACTACAATTGAATCATAAATATGGATAGCATATAACAATTCCTTTAACCGGTAATTTTTGATGTAGGTTCCTTTGCTTGCATACCAAAGATGCATAACATCAATAAGATTCTTTACATACTCAATATAGGTTCCCTTTCTTTTCATTCCGCCACCAAAATTGAACCAATAGGAGGTATGGTTATCCTCACATAAGTAAATCCCATTTAATTTTATTTTTGGAAAAAGCGATTCGAACGAAACGATTTGTTGTCTCATCGTATGCCCACCGTCGTCTATTAGAATGTCGAGGTCAGGTATTTGGCCTTTAATATTTTCAAGAAAAACCCTGTCTTCCTGTGAACCAATGAATATTGTTACATTTTCAGATTCAAATTGTTTACACTTTGGATTTATATCAATGCCATAGTATTTTAGCTTATCGCCAAAAAACGCTTTCCAAAGATCAATAGAACCGCCTTGCGAAACGCCTATTTCCAGTATTACTACTTCTTTACCTATATAATCTTTGAAATGCCTGTCATAGATGTCAAAATAATGATCCCATTTATGTAAAAGATTACCCTGATGCGTCTCGAAAATTTGCCGTGTACCTTGCATTATCCTGGTTCGTAGTTAAGTATTTATATTTTATGCAACTAAGTTAGAGAATAATTTAATCTTAAGAAAAGATTCAGTCTTTGAAAAAAATAGCGGAAAAATCAGATAATGCATAATCTTTGCAGCAAATTATGAATCCTTTTATTTCAATTTCTATACCGGCTTACAAGAATACGGCGTACCTGGATATCCTCCTGAGGTCAATTGAATCGCAGGTTTACAGGGATTTTGAAGTAATTGTTACCGACGATAGCCCTGATAGCGAGGTGGAACAATTATGTAACGGATACAAGTCGAAATTTCTGGTCACCTATCACAAAAATATGCCTGTGTTGGGCTCTCCGGCGAACTGGAACAAAGCCATTGCACTTGCAAAAGGCGAGTGGATAAAGATCATGCACGATGATGATTGGTTTTCCGATGCGCACAGCCTTGAAAAATTTGCAGCGGCTGCAAGGGCAAATCCAACGTCGGGCTTTATATTTTCCGGGTATACAAATTACGAATACGGGAAACTTAAGAATACTTTCATTCCCGATGCGGCTATTCAACAGAAATTGAAAAGATCGCCGTTGAACCTTTTTGCAAAGAATTATATCGGGCATCCAAGCACCACTTTAATTAAGAATGACCTGCCGGTATGGTATGATGAGCAGATCAAATGGGTAGTTGATTTTGAATTTTATATCCGGGTACTGCGGGCACAGGAATTTTATGCAATTGAAATGCCGCTGATCAATATTGGCCTGGGCAGTGAACAAATTACTAAAACAGCTTTCAGGAAAATTGAAATAGAGATACCTGAAAATATGTACCTGCTGAATAAATTAGGTACAGCCGTTTTGAAAAATATTATTGTTTATGATTATTATTGGAGGCTTTTAAGAAATGTGGGCATCAGGAGCCTTGCTGATATATCCGCATACTACGATGCGGCAAAACTGCCGGCGGCAATAAAAAGTATGGTCGCTTTTCAATCACGCCTGCCTTTGAGAATTTTAAAACTGGGTACTTTTTCCAAACTGTTCATGTCGGTATCATATTTTCTTAACCGGTTCATCGGAAAAAAGATCAACTGATAATCCTGATTTCTAAATAAAACGAATCCATGAAGATCGTAATCAACTGCTGGGTTTTGCGCAATAAACAACTGGATGGTATTGGTTATTTTACCATCAATACGCTGTCAAGAATTATTCGAAGCCATCCCGAAGTTTCATTTGTTATTTTAGCGGATAAGAATTTTACAGAATCCTATTTCGATTTTAAGAACGTAACGATACAAAGCGTTTTTCCTCCATACCGGCACCCGTTGTTGTATGTTTTTTATATGGAGTTTGTATTGCCTTTTGTATTACGCAAACTGAAGCCGGATCTTTTTGTATCTGCGGAAGGTTTTTTATCGCTCTTAAGTTCCTGCAGACAACTGCCGCTTATTTACGACCTGAATTTTGAACATTACCCCGAAAATCTTGCATTTAAGAACAGGGTGTATTTTCGTTTTTTCTTCAAACGCTTTGCGAAGAAAGCAACCCGCATTGCAACTATTTCTGAATACAGCAAATCAGACATAGTTCAGTTGTATAAAATAGCACCCGAAAAAGTTGACAATGTTTCCTGTGGTATCAACAGTAATTTTTATGTATTGCCTGAAGCAGAACGGTTGGCTGCCCGCGAAAAATTCAGCGGAGGCATTCCTTATTTTTTCTTTGTAGGATCTATGCACCCCAGGAAGAATATGCTCCGGTTGTTACAAGCATTCAATGAATTCAAAAAAAGCACTGGAAGTAATTTTAAATTAGTGATCGCCGGCGCCATGGTTTGGAATCAATCTGAAATTACTGCCGTTTATGAAAACAGTCCCTATAAATCCGATATAAATTTTACCGGAAGGATAAGTGATGATGAGCTGAAACAGGCATTGGGTGCTGGCTATGCACTAACATTCGTACCAATATTTGAAGGGTTCGGTTTACCAATTGTAGAAGCTTTTGAAGCAGGGGTTCCGGTGCTTGCAGCCAACGCTACCTCCCTTCCCGAAGTTGCAGGAAGCGCAGCTGTTTATGCCGATCCATTCGACGTAGCAAGTATCGTTGAGGGTATGACCAAACTTTATGAAAACAAAGATGGCTTTTGCGACCGCTTGATTGCAAAAGGTTTTGAACAAAAGAAATTATTTTCCTGGGATCGAACGGCGGTACTGCTTTGGGAAAGTATGGTTAAAGCGGTGAAGTGATCAGTTATCGTGTTGCCTCCACCAGTTGATGATATCTGTTAAGCTTTTATCTATACTGATTCCAGGTGACCAGCTCAGTGATTTTTTTATCTTAGCTGCACTTCCGATAATTATCTTATTGTCATTCGGACGAATCAGGTTTGGGTCTTGTTCAAGTATGATATCAATATTTAAAATACGGCACATCTTATCCATGATTTCCTGCAATGATGTGCCGGTTCCTGAACAGATATTATAGATCTCCGCTTTCTTTCCATTCATTAAGAGCATATAATATGCCTTCACCACATCTCTTACATCTACAAAATCCCTGATAATACTAAGATCGCCGGTAATTACTTTTTTATCAGCATTGGGATTTTTTGCAATATGCACCAGTTGTTTTGCGAAGGATGAAACAACAAAAACATTTTTTTGTGCCGGGCCGATATGATTAAAAGAACGTGTAATGATAATATCCATTCCGTAACCATCTGCATATATCCTGGATATCATTTCCTGTGCTACCCTTGCAACTGCGTAAGGACTGATCGGATTTAACGGGCTCTCTTCGGTAAGTGGCAGCATAGATGCATCTACGTTTCCATATTCCTCGCTGGAGCCGATAGATAGAATACGGCAGGGAATATGATGCAGCCTTAGCTGGTCTACGAGGTTGAGAAAAATATTGGTGTTGTTTACAAAACTGTCATTCGGATTTTTCCAGCTATGACCAACACTGCTGTAAGAAGCCAGGTGAAGCAGGTATTGCGGGTTGAAATTTTTCAGTATCTCTCCAACATGTTCCCTGTTCAACAGGTCAACCTGGATAAACTCGATTTGTAATGGTGCAAATTTTTTCGAATCAAAAGTTGGCGCTGATCTTCCAAGCCCTAGAATAGTAAATGGCTCTTTTTGCTCCGCAAGAAAAGCTAAAAAATGTAGAGCAACAAACCCGTTTATACCTGTGATGATCATTCTCATGAAAACAAATTTAAGCGAAAATGATTTTAGAGAAGTGCTTTAACTTTTGCTGCAATATTCCCCCAGAAAAAATGATCAAAGAATACAGCTGGAATTTTGGCTAGCGGATCAACTGATAAAATTGCTTTTGAAAAATCCTGCCAGTTGCCATCTGCTATCACCTGTAGTTTATTTCCTGTAATGGATAAAGGTACACCAATGGCGCCGCTTGCAGTACTTACAACAGCAAGATCAAAACCCAATGCTTCAACAAGTTTGGTTTTGATGCCGCCGCCGTCTGTAACAGGATTTATAAAAATATCCGCTCCTTTAAAATATACATTGATGTCATCTACAAAACCTGCATAAATGATATGCTGCGTTTGATACGCTTTCAGGTCATTGTAACCGGCCGGCAAACCTTTTCCGCAGATAATTATCTTGTATTTAAAATCGTTCCTGGACAACAGGGCAGGATTGATTTGATGTAAGATCGTATCAACTGCGTCCTGGTTTGGTTTATAGTCAAGTGTACCGTTGAACAATAAAATTTTTTCATCTTCATTTATAGGATGAAGGCTTTGTAACCTTTTTTTTGCAGATTGCCTTTCAGATTTCAATGGCGGTTTGTCTATTTCAAAACCATAAGTGATGGTATGGCATTTTTGTGGTTCGAGTGAAAAGTTTTTGATCGCAAAGTCCCGGTCAGCAACAGTAATGAAAAAATTGATGTCAGCTTTGCGGTGCGTAAATTTTTCATAGCGCCACAATACCGGCCACCACCAACGCCCGGTACTTTTAAAACGAAGTGATTCTATGTTATGAGAATGTATGATCAGCTTTATGTTGCAAAACCTTTTCAATAGTATTCCGAGCCAGCCATAGTAAGGATGCTCAAGTATTAAATGGGTGCAGTTGTTTTCACGGAGCAACCGTTTCATGGTGAAAAACAGAAAGGGATTTATATAGCGGAATTTGGAATTGCCCAACACTGGCAGAAACTGTGCATCCATTCCTGCAGGCATTTCATTGTTCGTTGTAGAAATGATCGTTACCGGCAACAACCTTGAAAGGTATTGATAGAAAAGTGCGATACCTTTTTGTCCGCCCATTTTTGCAGGGAAGATCTTATAAGAAACAAGTGCAGCTATATGCGTATGGGAGTTCAAATTTTGATGTTCATCGTTTATAGTTAATAGCTGTTTGCCTTTAGCAATAAGCTATAAGTTTAACGGGTTCTCGATTCAATGCATTCCAGGATTCAATAGTTAGCATTCGCTTATTACCAGCCTATGCATCTGCTTGTTTTCTTCTCACCGAATAAACAACGAAGCCCACAAGTATTACCATCAACAACCACACAGAAATATTGCTGATATTCCTTCCAAGGAAGAATACGGTTGGCTCGAATTTAAATTCAATGGTATGCTTACCTGCTGGTACAACCATGGCACGTAATACATAATTTGCTTTAAAATAATCTGCCGGCTTTCCATCTATATAAACCTTCCAGTCTTTGTAATAGATCTCACTGAACACGGCTATATGATTGCCATTCGAAGAACTTTCATACGTGATCGCATCGTTATCGAAAGTTTTCATTTTAATAGAAGAACTGCTATCGGCTGCTGTGTATGCCGTAACCAGATTCCGATATTTTGCATCAACGATGGCGGTGTCTTTCGGACTGAAATCTGTAAGCGCCTTCATTTCTTCTACAGGCCCATTCACAAACTTTACAGCGTTTACAAACCATACATTGCCCAGTGCACCGGGGTTTTGGGTTGCTTCAACCTTATTGCCTTCCTGGTGAATAATGTATTTCGCATTCAGCATATTGATTACAGCCGGGTTAGGCGAGCCACTTAACTGATAAGCCATCAGGTCGTCATAAATACCAAGCTTGGCTGGATGGTAACCTCCAATTGATTTGTGATAATAAGATGTTTTCGATTCTTCCAGGCTCGCAGTATTGTATACCCTGTAATTCAGATCCTTGTCTGCCAATATAGCCCTGTCAGCATCCGACATCGGAAATTCTGAAGCCTCATATTTATCCTTGCTGTCGAAACTCTTGTCGTTCAGGTATTTCATTCCAAAATTAAGTTGATCGATCAGGGAAGCCAATGTTACACCCACGATCATGACCGTTGCATTGAGTTTCTTTTTCAGGAATAATAAAATGAATATTGCTGCTACCAATACAAACAGGAACGAACGGAAAATGTCAGCAAGAAAAACAGCAGCCCTGTCTTTTTTCAAAGCACTGACAAATTCTCTCGCTTCTTTTTGTGCTGTAGGTGCTCCACGTAAATTAGAGACCATTCCTTCATAAACCTGGTTGTCTTTTTCTGCACTAAAGGTCTCGCCTAATTGATATAATTTTTGCTGAAGAGCAGGATCCTGTGCACTATAGAGTTCATTGAATTTTGTTGTGCGGAGTTTGTTCTCATTGCTGAAATCACTGCTTGCATAGTATCCCAGTGCAACAACAAATAAAAGTGCTGTTGCAATGGCGCCCATCTTAATTTTCTTCCAGGCATTTTCATCATCGGCATCAGAAACCTTGCTGATAAACATTGCCGCTAGGATCGGAAACAGAAGCTGCGGTATTACCAATGTCATAGTAGGTACCCTGAATTTATTATAGAAAGGAAAGTAATCGAACATGAAATAATTCAGCGAAGGAAGATTTTGTCCCCACGAAAGCAGGATGCCAAAAATACTTGCAGCGAGTATCCACCATTTGTGCTTACCATCTAAATAGAACATGCCCATGATAAACAGAAAGCAGATCACGGCGCCTAAATAAACAGGGCCGTTGGTGAAGGGTTGTTTTCCCCAGTATAAGCTGGAGCTCGCATAGCCAGCTGCCTGGTCGCCTGCACCAAATTTTTCGGTAAGGAATTTAACTGAGTTTGCGTTTTCATCCAGCAATGGAAATTGATAAACGTCGCCATCCCGCTCAGCCTGGTGAAAGCCATATCCCTGCACGCCGGGGAACATCAGGCTCAGTGTTTCTGCTTTTCCATAACTCCATTGAAACGCATAATCCTTGCTCAATCCTTTTGTTTTTCCACTTGATACGATGTCTTTTTTGTTGGCTGGATTATCAATCACCAGTTGGCCTCCGCGTTTGGATTCCTTTGAATAATCATAAGTGGTTAGTAAGATGATAGCATTTACAGCAACTCCGATCACACCCGCAACAACCATCATCCCAACGCTTTTGAGCAGGTGCTTAGTTTGTTTTGTTTTGATAAAATAGATAAGATAGGAAATGGTCATAATGCCCAATATCAAAAACAGGTAATAACTGATCTGCTGATGACCTTGCGCTATTTGTAGTGCGGTGAATAAGGCAGTCAATGTAAAACCTGCAAAATATTTTTTATCAAAGATGAGTGTTACAGCGCCGATCACTGCGGGAGCATAAGCCAGTGCAAGCATCTGCGTGTTGTGGCCAGCCGTAATAATAATGGGAGAGAAGCTACAGTACGCAAAACCCAACGCTCCCAATATGGCTGCCCAGGGTTTTATACGAAGACAAACGCAAAGAAAGTAAAAGCAAATGCAGGCAAGAAAGAAAAAATTCATGGGTTCCGGTAACCATAATTGCATGGCATGGTCTATGATCCCCAACGGCGACCAGGAACCTTCCAAAGCTACCTGGTAAGCAGGCATGCCACTGAACATGCTTACGAGCCAAAGCGGCACATGCCCGTGTTGCTCCTTGTATGTGTAAGACTGATGGCTCATTCCCTGCCAACCCGAAACATCTGATTGTTTCATCACGATACCGGATTCCAACGCAGGCTTGCAAAAGATAAGGGTTACTACAAGGAAAACTGCTATGGCAATGATATGCGGTAATAGCTTTTTAAAATTGAAATGCTTCATGCTTAATTGCTTATAATGTAACGGGTAGCAAATTAAGGTTTATAATTTTTATAAATAAAAAAAGCAGCACATTAATTTGTGCTGCCTGGTTATTTTGAAGGAATGTGCTTAATTCGTTTTTGCGGTGTTATTCTGCGTGATCATTTTATTGAGCACTTTCACCGATTCGTCAATATAAATATCATCCGCCCTTACTTTCAGCCATTGCTTGTTTTTATCTATTTTATCCTGGTCGCTGTTGATAGAGGAAGTATCTGATGTAATATTTGTCATAACCATTGGTGTTGGCAGTTTGTACAATGTTTCTATCTGCTTAACTACATCCTTTAATTCTTTTTGTTCCTGCTTGTATTTTGTGATGTTGAGTGAATATTCCCTGTCGTTGTATTTACCAAGCCACTCAACATTTGTTTTGATCTTGCCAAAAGTTGAACTCTGGTTAATATCATTGTTAGCACTTGTTACAACTGCCGGCTCGCTGACATTGCTTGTCCAGGTCTTATAATCAGCCCTTGGTATCTCATCCCATTTCAATGCATTCGGATTGTCTTTTTCCCTGAACTTAAGGTACTCAAGCCTGTCTGGAAGTACGATATCTGGTGTTACACCTTTTAATTGGGTAGCATCGCCATTGATCCTGTAAAATTTCTGAAGGGTGAGTTTTACGGTACCAAGGTCATCAGATTTTTTTGGAGCAAGCAATGTATTCTCACTTTCAGGATTTAAGGGAATGTTGCGTTGAACCGTACCTTTACCATAAGTAGACGTACTACCGATGATCACACCTCTTTTGTAATCCTGTATAGCTGCTGCAAAGATTTCTGACGCAGAGGCGCTCGTTTCATCTACCATTACGGCAAACGGGCCATCATACTGAATTGTTTTATCCCTGTCTCTCAAAACATTTGCTTTTTCATCACGTCCTTTTACCTGGCAAATAGGGCCATCTTCAATAAACAAGCCAGCCATTTGTACAACATCGTATAATGAACCACCACCATTGCCGCGTAGATCTAAAATGATACCATCTACTTTTTCAGCTTTTAGTTTATCAATTTCTTTAGCCACATCTGCTGCGCAACGTGCACCGTTTGGCCTTTCGAAATCTGCATAGAACTCAGGAAGGTATATGTACCCGATCTTGTTCTCGCCTTTGATGATGGCAGATTTAGCATAAGTGTCTTCTAATTTGATATCGTCTCTTAATATTGTCACCACTTTAATTGTTCCATCAATGTGCCTGATGGTAAGCCTCACCTCTGATCCTTTATCTGCACCACGAATTAATTTCACGGCATCTGCAACTGCATATCCTGTTACATCTACTGGTTCTGATTTTCCTTGTGCAACTTTTATGATTTCATCATTTTCTTTCAACTCGCCACTCTTCCAGGCCGGGCCACCGCTTATAAGGCTGCCGATCTTTATTTTTCCATCGTCTTCTTTTAATTGAGCACCGATACCAAAAAATCTGCCACTCATAGATTCATTGAAAGACCTCAGGTCAACAGGAGGGAAGTAAGTTGTATGAGGATCCATAGTGCCGGTAATGGCATTTACGAATGTGCTGAAATTTTCATCGTCAGATTCCCTGTTTTTTTTATTGGAAAAAAACCTTTCAATTTGTTTGCGTGTAGATTCTCTTGCTTCTCTTTCGAGGGTTGAATCTGCTTTTACTTTATAATCCTTTTTGTCTTTGTTCTTCTCTCGTTCTTCCTGTGCATCAACATATCTTCCAAGTGCCATGAATTTAAGGCGCTTCCTCCAGATATCCTGCCGCTCGCCTTCTGTTTTGGGGAAATCTACTTTTTCCGACTCAAGCTGTATAGATTCGTTCTTTGTGAAATCGAAAGGCGTGGCGAGGATATTAGTGTACAGCCCAGCTACTTCGCTCAATCTTTTAAGATAAACTTCGTTGATGGCAAAGAAAGATTCGAGGTCGCTGCCATGGATCTCATCATCTATCTTATTGGCATATTTTTTCTTAAAGCCTTCAATATCGCTCAGTAAAAAAATATTTTTTTCGCCATCCAGGTCTTCAGTGAATTTTTTAAATACAGATTGACTGAATGCATCGTCAATTTTCTTAGGACTGAAATGGCCTTCTTCCAGCAGTACACCTACGTTGCGTAATATCCTGGCGTACCTGCTTTTAGGATTGTCTTCATTTTCTGATTTGCCCTGTGATTTAAAGGCGAAAAAGAAACTGGTAGCAATAAGCACCAGTGCTACTGGAATAAATTTTTTGCTCATCATAAAGTCTGCAATTTTTTGCATGTTGTAAAAATAACGTAAAATAGTACGGCTCTGTTGAGGGTTAACGCATTATTCTCAATAATGTTTTGTTAAACAGCCCATATGCGAGATAATAGGGATGAGTGGCCAATTTTGATGGCAAAAAAAAGTTCCGGAAATTAATCCGGAACTTTTTTGGGGTAATCGAGGGGGCTCGAACCCCCGACCCTCAGAATCACAATCTGATGCTCTAACCAACTGAGCTACGACTACCATTTCTTATTGCCGCAAAAGTATATAAAAACTACACTCGTTCAAAATTACATTTTGAGCAGCCTGTTTTATTCCACTACTTTTGCAGCCTAATTTTATTGCATGACAACCATACAATGCTTGATTATACTGGTATTTTTCTCATTTACGGGTTTGCTGATCGCATGGTTCATCATTAAATTTTTATTCTGGCCAGCTGTTCCACTGAGCGTTGGTATTTTTAAGCTACAGGGGTTATTTCCTGCAACCCAAAAACAGTTGGCAAAAAAAGCAGGATCGTTTGTTCAGTCTGAATTTATATCATTCCAGCGAATTGAAGAGGTAATTGCAGACCCGCAATTGATTGCAACATTGAAGCCCCGGATTGAAGTGCATATCGATCATTTTCTAAAGGAAAAAATAAAGGTTGTTTTCCCCATCATCGCACAATTCATGGGAGAGAAAACAATGAACCAGTTCAAAACAGCGTTATTGGTTGAAATAGATGAACTGTTACCTCTTTTGTTAAGGGATTATGCTGCAGGACTCAAACCTGGGTTAAAACTGGATAAGCTTGTTGAAGAAAGGATCAATGCAATGCAGGTAAAACAAATGAAGCACTTTTTTTATTCGAATGCACAAAGGCAGCTAAATCTTTTTAAACTGGGCTGCACTTTTATTGGTTTTATAATGGGCATGTTAACATTATTAATTCTTTTTTTATTTAATATGTAAGGATGGCATCGATTAAAAAAAATCAAAATAAGTACGAAAAAAAATGCAACTTTGCGCACGCCAAAACCGCAGCCAACAAGCTTAATCAATGAAACCATTTCTTTCCTTCTTTATATTGTTTTATTTCATTAATATCGCTGGTAACGTTCTTGCACAGATGCCCGGTGGCAATGGTCGCACGGGTGGTAATCAAAATATGAATGTGGGGCATTTTTATGGTAAACTAATCGATGAATCTACGGGAAGGCCAATCGAAGGTGCTTCTGTACAGCTTATCCAGAATAAATTTGACAGTGTGCTGAGAAAACGGGTAGAGCATGTAGTGTCTATCAAAGTATCTGATAAGAAAGGAGAATTCAGTGTAGAGAACCTCCCTGTAATGGCTAGTTTCAGATTAAAGATATCTGCTGTTGGATTTAATTTGTACGAACAAAAAATTTCATTTGATCTGAATTTTGCTTCGGTTAAGAATGGTGATCTCAGTAGCTTACTGAACGGTGTTGATAAAGACCTCGGCAATATAAAACTCGCCATAGATGCCAAACAATTGCAGGCTGTAACTGTGAATGCATCAAAGCCACTTCTGCAACTTTATCTCGATAAAAAAGTTTACAATGTTGAAAAAGACATCAGCGCCACAGGAGGTACAGCTGTGGATGTAATGAAGAATGTTCCTTCGGTGAGTGTTGATATTGATGGAAACGTTTCATTGCGCAATGCTCCTCCACAAATATTTGTTGATGGCAGGCCTACTACCTTAACACTGGACCAGATACCTGCCGACCAGATCGCTACTGTTGAGATTATGACAAACCCTTCGGCAAAATATGATGCAAGTGGTGGCGGATCAGGCATACTAAATATTGTACTCAAGAAGAACCGTAAAACGGGTTATAACGGTAACATACGTGCCAGTATAGATTCAAGGGCAAGGCCCGGTTTTGGAGGAGATATAAACCTAAAACAACGCAAAATAAATGTATTTGCTTCGGGTATGTTTAACATGCGAAAATCGATCAGTACGGTAAGTAGTCTGCGTACAGATCTTACAGGTGCAAATATGGCACATCTTAACCAATACAATAACCCCAGGAACAACGGTTTTTTTGCGTTTGGCAGGCTTGGCTTTGATTATTTTATCGATAACAGGAATACCTTAACGCTTAGCGGTAATATCGTTCGTGGCAGATTTAAGAGCAAAGACATCATTTATATTTACCGCGATACCGTAAAGCCAACAGAAACGATCATCGAAACCGGTACCAGGAACATCTCGGCTGTGAATGATTTTAAGAATTATGGAACCAGCCTGAGCTTTAAGCACAATTTTGCCAAAGCTGGCAAAGAGTTGACTGCAGATGCAAATTTTAATTACAGCAATAATTTTAATACCTCTGATTATAGCAGCCTGTATTACGATGCGAATATGGTTCCCAAATCACTGTTGGCTGTAGAAAGATCTTCGGGTGGTGGCACATCCAGGTTCTTTACGGCACAGAGCGATTTTGATAACCCGGTTACGGCCAATAAGAAGATAGAGGCAGGTGTGCGAATGTCGTTCCGCAATTATACCAGTAACAATGATAATTTTATTAAAGACCTTTCAGGCAATTATATTTATATCAGTTCCCTGAACGTAAAATATAAATATGATGATGTAGTGTATGCCGCTTATGGAACTTACTCGCAACAGGTTAAGGATTTTAGTTTTCAATTGGGTTTACGATTGGAAAGTTCGGAATATAATGGCGACCTTACAAACACTAGACAGCATTTTTCCAACCAATACCCTGTAAGCCTGTTCCCCAGTGTTTATCTTACACAAAAGGTCAATAAGAAAGAAGATATTCAGTTGAATTATTCCAGGAAGGTAAACAGGCCTAATTTTTTTCAGCTGATACCGTTTATAGACTTTTCAGACTCGCTTAATCTAAGCGTAGGAAACCCCGACCTGGTGCCCGAGTTTACCAATTTGCTTGAACTGACTTACCAAAATCAATTCAAGGCTGGTAATTCTATTTTGGCAACTATATATGGCAGAATCACCAACGATCTTATCTCAAGGTATCAATACAGGGCTCCAAATCCGAACCCCACAAAAACTGACAGTGTACTGTTTACCTCTTATGCAAATGCAAATCAGAGTTATACTTATGGGTTGGAATTAACCGGAAAAAATAAGCTCGCAAAGTGGTGGGACCTTACAACGAATGTTAACCTGTTCAGCGCAACGATCAAGGCAGGTAATTTAGCAGGTGGCGGAGATAACAGCCAGTTTAGCGGGTTTGCAAAGATCAACAACAGCTTTAAGCTACCTAAAAATTTCTCTATACAATTATCAGGCGACTATCAATCCCGAACACTGGTGCCGATCAACAGTGGCGGACGTGGAATGTATGGTGGCGGCCCACAACCGACAGCGCAGGGTTATATTAAACCTATCTATGGGGTTGATATTGCCATAAAGAAAGATTTCCTTAAGAACAATGCTGCTTCTTTAACATTGCAGTTCAGCGATATATTCCGTTCTAAAGTTTATGAAACACATGCTGAAACATCTTTTTTCATTCAGGATAATTCGCGCCGCAGGGATCCACAATACATAAAACTCAATTTCAACTGGCGCTTTGGAAAATTTGACGTGGCTTTATTCAAGCGCAAGAACATGAAAGGGGAGCTGGAAAATATGCAGAATATGCAACAGCAGGGGCAATGATTTTTTTTATTTTTAAGCATGAAGACGCGAATGGGTAACGAAATAAATTCTGTGCCTCAGCTGTAATATAACTACAAATATCTTTCTTCAACAATTCTTTTGTGGTGCGTAAGATGCCCCACATTAATAAATCCCATCGCTAATACTGTAGTTGGATTATTGTTTGCAATGCCCGGGTGATTCAACATCTCCATTGAAAAACTATCATACAAAAAAGTTGTTGAACTTCTCACCGCTTTCAGCTCATCGCATAAATTTTTCCAGCTTCTTGCATTTGCTTTTGAATTGGCAGCATAATTATTTTCGTCAAAACCCGGAAGAGACGTTTTTTCTTTCCTGGCAAATGCAAGTGCACGGTAATTAAATATCCTTTCCGTATCAATAATATGCTGCAATACTTCTTTCAACGTCCACTTGCCAGTGGCATAACCAACCATTGTTTTTTCTTCCGGAATGGAATAAAAAAAATGATCCACAATATCCTGCTGGTTCCTAAAAGCGTCTTTCAGATCTTCTTCTTTAACCTGGCTAATATAATTATCAAAATAAGCCGGGTAGGTCCCTTCGATTGGTTTTGGCATATTAAAGTTTATTGCAAAAATATGCCGCAGGTAAATAAGTTTCAAAAAACTTTTACCTGCGGCAACATATTATTCAGGATGGTATTATCCCATTTTTGTTTTCTTCATCTTAGGCTTAGGCAGGTTTGTTTTTGGTTTTTCTGCTTTCAGCGTACCAGCATATTTTACTGCTTCATAAGCATTCACAAGTCCGCCGGTTTTAGATATATCACTCAGGTTAACTTTATCTTCTGTACCCGGAATATTTACTTTATCAGCAGGTGCAGTAGAAGATTTTTCAATAGCTAATTTCAACTGCTGCGGTGTGAGATTTGGATAATACTCCAGTATCAAAGCCGCAACACCGGCAACAACCGGGCATGCCATACTTGTACCACTTGCGTTGCCATAAGTATTTCCGCCAGGTATGGTTGAATAGATACCAACACCAGGTGCAAATACATCTACCTCCGCTTTACCATAGTTACTGAAAGAAGCAGTGATACCACCATTGTTCATATTGCCGCTTGCACCAACAGTAATAACATTACTTGCCCTTCCTTTTCCATCCCTGTAAACAGGGTTAGGGAAATTATCAGCAGTATCTACATTCTTTGCATCATTACCTGCTGCATGAACAAGCAAAACACCTTTGTTTTCTGCATAACGGAATGCATCATCTACCCAATTTTTTTCAGGTGAAAAATCTTTACCAAAGCTCATGCTGATGATTCTTGCACCATTGTCAACCGCATAGCGTATTGCATTGGCAATATCTTTATCATGCTCATCACCATCAGGTACTGCACGTACCATCATGATACGCACATTGTCGGCAATACCGTCTATTCCTTTTTCATTGTTCCTTTCTGCAGCTATGATGCCTGAGCAATGGGTGCCATGGAACGGAGTAGATGCCATGATATCATTGTTGCCATAATTGCGTTGAGCAACGTTTGTTTCATCATCACCAACGATCTCTTTGCGGTATTCTTTAGGAGGATTCTTTTTTGCTTCCTCTTTTTTCTCTTCCCCTGCAATGTATTCGTCCAGTCCGTTTAAAAATTCCTTATTTGTTTGTCCCAGGGCATCGTTACCTTTCATCAGGCCTATCAGGGATGCTTTTGCTTTTTTGTCGTCGGCATTCTGAGCCTTGAATGTATCCAGTTCTGTTCCGGTGTATTCCGCTTTTCCCAGGGCAATTTTCAGGGCACTGTCGGCCTTCGCAAGGTTTGTTTGTATCCGTTTCAGCATGGTAAGCTGAGCGCCACCACTCTTGTCGTCACCAATTGTTTTTTCCTGTGCTTTTTTAAAAGTGATGTATTCGTCTTTATCAGCTTTGCCCAGGCTTGCTTCGTTAACTGTTTTGCCATCCCATTTTGACTTCAATTTCCAGTAAACCCTGGATGCTTCATAACTATCTTCTTTTACACTGCGGCCATCTTTGCCACCGATAAAATTCCAGCCATGTACATCGTCGATGTATCCGTTCTTATCGTCATCAATACCATTTCCGGGAATCTCTTTTGGATTGGTCCACAATATTGGTTTTAAGTCTTCGTGCAAGGTGTCAATACCACTGTCGATAACAGCTACCACGATGCGGGTACTTTTAAGGTTCTTTGATTTGATAAGGGAATAGGCCTTATCAAGGCTGATACCGTTGTACCCGGTAGCTGTAGCATCTAACTGATACCAGTTGTTAGGTATCTTTTCTTTTTCTTTTGGTGCATCAGGTTGTGCAAATGCGGTTCCGCCAAAGAGGAGGGCTGCAAAAAAGAGTTTTGAATTCTTGTTCATTATGTTTTTTTATTTAATATAGAAACGAAAATACTGATTATATATAAACCGTCTTGACCGTTTGTAAGTATTTGCTAAACTTTACAAATCGAACTTAATACCCTGTGCAAGCGGTAATTTGTCGGTATAATTAATGGTGTTAGTCTGCCTACGCATATAAACCTTCCAGGCATCACTGCCGCTTTCACGTCCGCCACCGGTTTCTTTCTCACCTCCGAAGGCACCACCTATCTCTGCACCGGATGTTCCGATATTTACATTGGCAATACCGCAATCGCTCCCGCCGTTCGATAAAAATTGTTCTGCTTCGCGGAGGCTATTTGTGATCACAGACGAAGAAAGGCCTTGTGGCACACCATTTTGCATTGCGATCGCTTCATCCAGTGTTTTGTATTTCATGATATATAAAATAGGAGCAAAGGTTTCGTGCTGCACAATGTCGAAATGGTTCTTCGCTTCGGCTATGCACGGCTTTACATAACAACCGCTTTCATATCCTTTTCCTTTTAACACAGCGCCTTCAACGATAAAATTGCCTCCTTCTGCCTTACATTTTTCTATGGCCGCCAGGTACATATTCACTGCATCTTTATCTATCAACGGGCCCACATGATTCTTTTCATTCAGTGGATTGCCGATCTTCAATTGTTTGTATGCATGCACCAAACTATCCCTGAACTTATTGTATATTTTTTCATGGATGATCAATCTCCGTGTGGAAGTACAACGCTGGCCGGCGGTACCCACAGCGCCAAACGCAGCCGCTATCATGGCGATATTAAGATCTGCTTCTTTTGAAATGATGATGGCATTGTTTCCACCCAATTCCAATAAACTTCTTCCAAGCCTTTGTCCAACGGCAGCCCCAACAGCCTTACCCATCCTGGTGCTTCCTGTCGCAGAGATTAAAGGAATACGGGTATCGCTGCTCATCCATTCGCCTACCTCACGACCACCAACAATCAAACAGCTTACACCTTCTGGAACATTGTTCTTTTTAAAAACAGATTGAATGATCTTCTGACAGGCAATACCACACAAAGGCGTTTTTTCACTTGGCTTCCAGATGGCAACATCGCCGCAAACCCATGCCAGCATGCTGTTCCAGCTCCATACCGCTACCGGGAAATTAAAGGCTGATATAATTCCTACAAGTCCAAGGGCATGATATTGTTCATACATTCGATGGCCGGGGCGTTCACTGTGCATCGTCAGTCCGTGCAACTGGCGGGAGAGGCCTACAGCGAAATCACAGATATCAATCATTTCCTGAACTTCGCCCATACCTTCCTGTAAGCTTTTGCCCATTTCGTAGCTTACCAGTTTACCCAATGCTTCCTTATTTGTTCTTAAGGATTCACCAACCTGTCGCACGATCTCGCCCCGTTTTGGTGCAGGCCAGGTACGCCATTCCGTATAAGCCTGTTGTGCTTTTGTAATAACGGTATCATAGGCATTTCTGTCGGCTGCAGTAACAGCTCCAATGACTTTTCCATCTACCGGTGAATGAGAAATTATTTTTTCTCCTTTTGTTTTTATCCAGGTGGAGCCTGTTGAAACGCCCGGGTTTTGCGCATTTACGCCAAGTGCTTTTAGAAAATCCATATTCGGTTATTTTTTATATAGTGATTATTTGCGGGTGCAAGTTACCAAATTGACTTTAATAAAGATACCGGATAACAGCTGCCTACCAAAGCCTTGATTCGTGTCTTCACAAAATGAAATTCTTACTGCTTAATTTTTCGTGTCAACACGAAAAATTAAGCAGGATAAAGTATAAATGATATTCGGATATGTCAAATGTTGCTACCTGTATCCACTATCTCGTATCGGTTTTTAATATTGTTCCTTTTCATTTGGAAAATCACTGCTTTTCACATCCTTGATATAATGTTGAACCGCAGTTGTAACCTGTTCAGTCATATTAAGGTATTGCCTTAAGAACCGGGGCTTAAATTCCGTATTGATACCAAGCATATCATGCATTACCAATACCTGGCCATCGCAATGGCCACCCGCTCCTATACCAATAGTAGGGATGGTAAGGCTTTCTGATACAGCTTTGGCCAATGTTGCAGGGATTTTCTCTAAAACGATTCCAAAACAACCGGCTTCCTGCAACAACAGGGCGTCTTTTTTTAATTTCTCTGCTTCTGCTTCTTCTTTTGCCCTTACGGTATAAGTCCCGAATTTATAAATGCTTTGAGGCGTAAGTCCGAGGTGCCCCATTACCGGAATACCTGTACTTGTGATCCTTTTTACAGATTCAACGACTTCCTCGCCACCTTCCAGTTTTACAGAATGGCCACCTGTTTCTTTCATAATACGAATGGCAGAATTCAGTGCTTCTTTTGAATTGCCCTGGTACGAACCAAATGGCATATCTACAACAACCAGGCATCTTTCGATACCACGTACCACGCTTTGTGCATGATAGATCATCTGGTCAAGTGTGATAGGGAGGGTGGTCTCGTGGCCAGCCATAACATTGCTGGCACTGTCGCCTACAAGGATGATATCGATTCCTGCTTCATCAAATATTTTTGCAAAAGAAAAATCATACGCAGTAATCATGGAGATCTTTTCGCCACCTGCTTTCATTTTCTGTAAAGTGTTGGTGGTGATCTTTTTGACTTCTTTATTAACTGACATAAAAATAATTTATTGGTTTGTTAATAGCGAAGTAGGGGAGATGGCTCTGCGTTAGAATAAAACAAGTCCGGGAGCGTTCGCTTGGGACTGTAAATGTAGGGAAAAAGATATTAGCTATCAACTAACCGCCTAACCTTTAAGTTGTTCCCACAAATGCTGTATCAATCCATCAGCCAATCCAATTTTAGGAATGAATATCTCTGCAGCATTGGCCCATCTCATCGCATTGATATAGATCTGTAGCGCCGGCACGATCACATCTGCACGGTCTGCTCTTAAATTGTATTTTGATATGCGGTCTTCAAGTGTGGTAGCTTCCAGTTCTCGGTAATAATCTCTTAATAATTCCAATGGCAAAGGCTTGCCGTCTTTCTTTTTGCTTAAAGAAAATACTTTGTTGATGTTTCCACCACTGCCGATGGCTACTACGTCATTATGGCCTTTTGTTACGGCTTTGATGGTCTCTTTCATTTCATCCCAATCCTGTTCTGTCACTTTATTTTTTAGTAAACGAATGGTTCCAATATTATAAGATTTTTTAAAGACGAGTATTCCATTGCTGAAGAATGATAATTCAGTACTGCCACCGCCAACATCAATATACATATAACTATGATCCTTGTCCATATTCTCTGCCACATGATTCTCGTAAACAAGATTTGCTTCCGTATCGCCTGAGATGACTTCTATTTCGATACCCGTTTGGTTTCTAACCTGTTCAATTATATCAGCTGCATTGGAAGCATCCCGCATGGCACTGGTGGCGCATGCTTTCACCGCATCCACTTTGTATGCTTTCATCAGGTGCTGGTATGCTTTCATGGTTTGGATGAGCATATCCGTTTTTTGTTGGGAAATAAGTTTGTTCTCAAAAACATCAAAGCCAAGCCTGAGCGGAACCCTGATCAGGTTCATTTTTGTAAACAAGGGCTTATCGCCGTTAACCTGTGTTACTTCGGTTATTAAAAGCCTTGCGGCGTTACTGCCTATGTCAATTGCTGCCAGTTTCAAAAGCAAATATTTTAAGTACACAAATTACACGAAAATTCTATTACAGTTATGCGTGCTTGTATATTGGTTTATAAGTATCGCATTAAAATGCCCGCAAATGCTTCTATTGATAAAGTCCATTCATTGCATAATTTTATCTACATAAATTTATGACTGTGCATTTCTATCAATACTTTCATTGGCGGTTGTTTTTTGCTTATCTATTTTATACAAATAATTATAGATCTCTACCTGCGAACGCACTTTTTTGGTATTGCGTGGATTGATATATTGATTGCTAAGGTCATTGTCGAGAACCCTCGCTTTTATGTTATCACTAAGCTGAATGTTGAGCAGGTTCTTTATTTCCTGCTTCATATCTTCTTCCAGGATCGGGCAGGCGGCTTCAATACGATGATCAATGTTGCGTACCATCCAATCGGCAGATGATATATATACTTTTTCTTTTCCGCCGTTGTGGAAGATCATTACCCTTGCATGTTCAAGGTATTCATCAATAATGCTTATGGCCTGTACCGGTAGTTTGAATTTTTTACTTTCTGTGTACATGCAGCATATTCCGCGGATAACCATTTTTATTTCAACCCCGGCTTTTGCGGCTTCATGCAATTTTTCGATCAGCATTTCATCGCTAAGTGAATTTAATTTCAGGGTGATGGCAGCAGGCTTGTTATTCCGAGCGGCTTTAATTTCTTTGTTGATAAAAAGAGAAATAAGCCTGCGCATATCAGCCGGACTTACGATCAGCGTTTTGCATGCTTTTAAAAAATGTTCCCTTGTTTTCGGATTTTCGAGGTACGTAAATATGCGGTTCACATCGGCCATAATATTCCTGTCGGATGTTAGCAGGCAGTGATCGCTGTAAAGCTGGGCCGTCTTTTCATTCAGGTTGCCTGTACTCACAAAACCATAGTGCGTGGTTACATTGTTCACCCTTTTTTTGATGAGGCATAGCTTTGCATGTACTTTCAAATCGGGAACGCCGATCAGCACTTTAACACCTGCCTCTTCAAGTTCGTATTTCCATTCCAGGTTTGCTTCTTCATCAAATCTTGCTTTTAACTCAACCATGGCGGTTACTTGTTTTCCGTTCCTTACTGCGTTCGTAAGTGCGTTGATCACTTTCGATCTTTCTGCAAGGCGGTAACAGGTTACCTTGATGCTTACTACATCCGGGTCAATAGCAGCTTCCCGTAAAAGATCTATCACACTGTCGAAAGAATGATAAGGGAAATGAAGCATCACATCTTTTTCCAGCACAACGTTTGTGACACTGTTCGTCTGTTTCAGCAGGGGATGCGTAAAAGGTTTTTTCCGGCTGCTTCCTTGCTTGAATACCGCCTCGGGAAAATTGATAAAGTCTTTGAAATTGTGAATACGGCCTCCCGCAATAATATTGTCTTTGTGTGAAAGCCCTAGCCGCTTGATGAGGTAACTAAGCAGCACAGCATCGATTGCTTTATCATACACCAATCTTACGGGTTTGCCTTTCTTTCTGTTCTTTAGTCCTTTTTCTATTTTTTGAATAAGGGAAGTAGATACATCATTATCAATATCTATTTCTGCATCTCTTGTGAGCTTAATCGTATGAGCAGAAAACCTGTCATAACCAAAGAACGAAAAAATATTGGGAAGGCAATACCGGATAACGTCTTCGAGTAAAATAATGGAGTGTTCTCCTGGTTTTGCTGGTAATATTAAAAACCTGGGTAAGCGCCTCGTAGGCACCGATACCAATGCAAATTTTTGTGGTATCGATTTATCGGTTTTGGATAATCTGCATGCCAGGTAAATAGATTTATCATTGAGTACCGGGAAGCCCTGGATGCTTTCTATCATCAACGGCACGATATAGCTTCTTACTTCTTCGTTGAAATATTGTAAAACAAATTTTTGTTGAATGGCGGTTAGTTTTTTATCATCAACCAGGAAAATGCGCTGCTTTTTTAATTCACGGGATATTTCGTTCCAGATGCGTTCAAAAGCTGTCTGCTGGATCATCACTTTTTCCTGTATCTCTTCCAGTATGCTTTCGGGATTTACTTCCAGGTGCATTTTGGCTTTGTTGCCCAGCGATATCATTCTTTTAAGTGCAGCTACCCTTACCCGAAAAAATTCATCAAGGTTATTGGAGAATATGCCAAGGAATTTGATGCGTTCTTTCAGCGGAACAGTTTCGTCTGCAGCTTCCTGCAATACCCTGCTGTTAAAAGCCAGCCAGCTGATATCCCGTATAATCGTTTTTCTTTTCTGCAAGATTGTTTAGTGGTTTAATGTTCAATATTCACAATCAATATTCAATTTTCAATTCAGCACAATTTTCTCAAATGAAAACGCAAATGGAATATTGAACGCTGGATAATGATCATTTTAATTCCAGGTACTTAATAAAATTAACTGCTCAACTGCACGGCAATGTCATTCCAGTATTAAATAATAGTGAAATATTTCAGGCTGTTTTCATTTTTTCAATGATGGCAGTTGTTGAAATACCTTCCACCATATCGGCAAGTATAACTTCACCTCCGTTTGCTATCACTTCTTTGGCGCCAGCAATCTGTTCAATGGTATAATCTCCTCCTTTCACCAGTACTTCCGGCATGATAGCTTTTATCAATTTAAGGGGTGTATCTTCCTCAAATATGATAATGCCATCTGTCATTAGCAGCGAAGCAAGTAACAGTGCCCTTGCCTGTTGGTTGTTTATCGGTCGTGATTCACCTTTTAATCGTTTCACAGAAGCATCGCTGTTCACACCAACGATCAATACATCTGCATAAGTTGCGGCCTGTGAAAGCGAAGCAATGTGCCCTTCATGCAAAATATCAAATACGCCGTTCGTAAACGCGATCGTTTTGTTTTTGATCCTCCACCTTTTTAGTTCTTGTTTGAGCGAAGGGAGATCATATATTTTCGTTGGGATTGATTGCACTGACTTCATTTCTTTTATTTTTATTCATATACGGTAGTAGTAACAGTGTTATGAGTCCTGCAACAATGACAATGCCTGTTGAAATTCCCCACATCAGCCAACCAAATGCTATTCCCAATGCAGACGAAATACCATAAATCAGCAAAGTTTTTTGTATCAGGAAAGGAAATGAACCAATACCGTTCGGTGTTGCGATCATGGCGAGGGTTGCCAGGGTTAAAACTGAACACGCAGCTTTTATCGTGAGGTGACTTGTTCCATTCATGGCATAAAATGCAATGTATATCTCCATCAGGTATAAACCCCAGATCAGGATTGTGTGGAAGATAAAAGCTTTTCGATGTTTCAGATTCCTGATAGACTTGAAACCTTCGAGAATTCCAAGTAAAAAGCTGTTAATGGCCCGAACGATCTTATTACCCGGATATTTTTTAAAAAGAAATCGTATTAACAGGAACATGCCACCCATCAATCCAACAACAATAGCAATTTTTGCCCACAGCGGGAAACCTGGCGATACAGCGATCTCTTCTAATGTTCGTTTTGTATAATCACCAACCACATCTATTTGTATCAGCACGGTGATGGCAATAAAAATGATATAGCAAATGATGTCAAATGTTCTTTCAACGATGATTGTACCTACGAGTTTATCAACTTTCATGTGCTCATAGCGGGCAAGGAACGTGCATTTCAATACTTCACCGAGGCGGGGAAAAGCTGCATTGGCAAAATAACCAACAATGGTTACGGCGAATACATTTTTTAGTGCAGGCTTGTAACCCAGTGGCTCCATTAATAGGGTCCAGCGGATTGCCCGGCTCAGGTAACTCAGCAGGGTTAGCATTACAACAGGCAGTATGAGCCAATAATTTGCTTCATGAAAAGCATCTAAAAAGGCCTTTTTCTGCTCCGGGGTTAATGATTTGAGTTGCCACCATATAAGGAAAACGCCAGCACCCAGGAAAATCACATATTGCAGTATCGAGAAAAGACGTTTACGCATAATCGGTTACAAGTTACAAAGGCTTTTGATAATGACGTAGAATCTGTTTTTGAATTCAGTTTAATACCAGGTTATCTATCAGTCGTATATCACCTAAATAAGCAGCTACAAGTGCAACCATTTTTTGACTGCCATCCCATTGTTCCTGCAAAAGAAGTGTACCGGAATCAGCTATTTCTACATAATCTACCTTAAAACCTGCAGCAGTAAGTTTTTCACGAGCATTCAACTTTATTTCGGTTAATGATCCTTTTTTAATTTCTTTTTTTAACAATGAAAGCGCTTCATAGATGTCTAGCGCAAGTATTCGTTGTGAAGCATCCAATCTCATATTGCGGCTGCTCATGGCCAAACCATCTGTTTCCCGCAATGTTGGGCAAATAACAATATTGGTTTGATGGCCGGTAATGTCAATAAGTCTTGAAATAACCATGCATTGCTGGTAATCCTTTTGGCCGAGGTACAGATTGTTTGGCATTACAATATCCAGTAACCTGTCTACCACCAGGCAAACACCCTGAAAATGGCCGGGCCTGTATTTACCTTCGAGTACTGTTTCTAAAAAGCCCAATTCATAATGTTTCTTTACAAATCCAGGAGGGTATATTTCTGCAACGTCGGGTAGGAATAAAACATCTGTGCCCCATTTTTCCAGCAGATCGATGTCAGTTTCGAGGGTAATGGGGTATTTTTTAAAATCTTCCGGGTTATTGAATTGGGTAGGGTTTACAAATATGCTGCAAACAGTCAGTCCATTTTCATTTTTCGAGCGCTCTATCAATGAAATATGGCCCTGGTGCAGTGCACCCATGGTAGGCACAAATCCTACGAATACCCCATTGGCATTTACTTTCTTTATATAAGCTGTAAGCTCAGCTGCTGATTTTATCAGGATCATTTCACGAATTTAAATGCGTTCAAAGGCTTGACCAATAACAATTTCAATAAAAAAACTGTACCTTTGCACTCCGTTTTAAAAAACTATTAGTGCATTTAACCAAGCGCAAATGTCAACAAAGAAAAGAATTTTATTTATAGCCAATGAAATGTCGCCTTACCTGGAGATGACAGAGTTTGCTGAGATTGTGAATAAGCTGGCTGTTTTATCAAATGATAATAACCTGGAAGTGAGGTGTATCATGCCAAGGTTTGGGGTTATAAATGAGCGCAGGCATAGGCTGCATGAAGTAGTGAGGCTTTCTGGTATTAATGTTTCAATAGACAATGATGATTATCCGCTGGTAATAAAAGTGGCTTCTTTGCCCAATGCCAGGTTGCAGATATATTTCCTGGATAACGAAGACTTCTTCAAAAGGAAGTCAATTTTTACAGATGAAAAAGATGCCTGGTTCGATGACAATGGCCTGAGAACGGTTTTGTTCTGTAAAGGAGCGTTGGAAACAGTTAAGAAATTCGGATGGCCTCCGGACATTATTCATTGCAGCGGATGGATGACCGGGCTGATACCCATGTTCATAAGAGCCGCATATAAAAAGGAACCTGTATTCAGCAACAGCAAAGTAGTATTTACAATCGGGCAGACAACGTTTGAAGAAAAATTAGGGTCTGACTTTTTGAAACTTGCCTCGATCAATGATCATGTAACAAAGAAAGAACTGGAGCCATTTAAGGAAGCAAACAATGTGGCTATGTTCAGGGGTGGTGCAACTTATGCAGATGCCATCACTTTTGGTGCAGAGAACATAGATAAAAAATTAGTGGAAGAATTTTCAAAAGTAAAAGGAAAAAAGGTTTTGAAATATAATGCAGAAAGTGATTTAACAGACTATTTACAATTATATGCCGACCTTGCCAAATAGAAAATAACAAACCCATTTTTTTAAAAATTACGCTTGTGCATAGAAGAATTTTATCCATTGCCCTAATAGGTTTTCTTGGTATTGTTATCATCAACTGGAGCTGTACAAAATTAGATACTACTAACCTCGGAAGCGACCTGATACCAGTTGTAGACAATGTGAATACTTTCGCTGATACTTTTTTCGTAAACGCGACACAAAATGATTATCTGGATACTACAATCGTAGGCAGAACTGAAAACCATGTGTTGGGCAATATTAGCATTGACCCTTTATTTGGTAAAACAACAGCTGATGTTTACCTACAGCTAAAACCTCCATCTTATCCTGTTAATTTTGGTGATTCTATCGAAGGCCTTGACTCTGTAGTGCTGTGCCTTCATTACAAAGGATTTTACGGTGATAGCAATGTTATTCAAACCTTGCAGGTGAGTCAGGTTACTGATCCATGGTTCGATACAACTTCAAGGATTTGGCCTACGCTCGCTACAGCTCCTGTTACTGGTAACATAATTAGTCAGCCTACCAATGTAGATATCAGGAGACTTTCTGATTCCACCAGCTACCGGTATATAAAAGCCAAGTATATAGACCAGATCAGGATAAAACTGGACCCTGTTTTTGCAGCAACTTTTTTCAACAGTGATACCGCTGCAACAGGTGGCGGCAATCATGCATTTCGCAACGATAGTCTTTTTCGGCTTGCATACAAGGGTTTTGCTGTAAAGGCAGTAGGCAATGGCAATGCTTTAATGTACGTAAATCTTGCCGATACCAGCACAAAACTGGAGTTTCATTATCGTAGAACCAATAATGGCAAGATCGATACAACATACCAATCTTTTGGTTTTGAAAAGTCGGCGGTTGCAAGACCTTCCACATCTGCAAATCATATTTTCCGTGACCGGTCCGGATCGCCTTCTTCTTTGCCTACAGGCGACGCGATATACCTTCAGGGCCAGCCTGGCACTTATGCCAGTTTGACTATCCCGCAATTAACCGGATATAGTAACAGGATTATACACCGTGCGGAATTGATCATTGAACAGGTACCAACAGACCCATTCTTTGATAGTGTTTTTGCAGCACCGAATTATTTATACGTCGACATTAAGGATACCGGCTCAACCGTTAAGTATAAACCTTTGTATTTTGACCTTAACCCGGGCCAAACATATTTTCCGGATAACGCCAGCCTCTTCTATCCATCAATGGTTGACTTTGGTTATTTTGGTGGTTTCGCAAGAAGGCGAACCATTCCATCCGTTGGAAGTATTGTTTATTACAATATAAATATCAGCAGGTATGTTCAGCGAATGGTAATAGATCATAGTGCCAATTATGAACTGCGCTTGTGGCCGGCATTTCTTATGCATTATGGGCAGTACAGGTCTTATATTCCATACAATAATAATGTAGCACTGGGTAGGGTGAAAGTAGGAAGCGGTAGTAATCCAAATTACCCGATGCGTGTAAGAATCGTTTATTCCAAAATAAAATAAATTTTCAGCTTTTTCAACAAAGTCCTTTTGCAGATGTGCAGAAGGACTTTGTTCTTTAATGGCTACACCCTTATCTTTGCAATCTTAAAAAAAATATCATGCCTTATTTATTTACATCAGAATCAGTTAGTGAAGGACACCCGGATAAAGTTGCAGACCAGATCAGTGATGCACTTATTGATAATTTTTTGGCTTTCGACCCAACCAGTAAAGTTGCCTGTGAAACGCTTGTAACAACAGGGCAGGTGGTGTTGGCCGGCGAAGTTAAAAGCAAGGCTTACCTGGATGTACAGGAAATTGCAAGGGGCGTTATACGCAAGATTGGTTATACCAAAAGTGAATACATGTTTGAAGCAAATTCATGTGGTATCCTTTCGGCAATCCATGAGCAATCTGGTGATATTAACCAGGGTGTTGACCGCAAAAAGAAAGAAGAACAAGGTGCAGGCGACCAGGGAATGATGTTTGGCTATGCAACCAATGAAACCGAAAATTATATGCCATTGGCACTCGATCTGGCACACTATATATTGATCGAACTTGCCGCAGTACGCAGGGAAAATAAACAAATAAAATATTTACGCCCGGATGCAAAAAGCCAGGTAACATTGGAATATGATGATAACAACCGCCCGGTTCGAATTGATGCGATCGTGGTTTCTACCCAGCATGATGATTTCGGAAGTGATAACATCATGTTGGCCAGAATCAAAAAAGATATCATCAACATAGTAATACCAAGGGTAAAAGCAAAGTATCCGAAATACAATCATCTTTTCAACAACAAAATAAAATACCATATAAATCCGACAGGGAAATTCGTTATAGGTGGCCCGCATGGTGATACTGGTTTAACGGGCCGTAAGATCATCGTTGATACTTATGGTGGAAAAGGTGCACACGGTGGTGGCGCTTTCAGTGGTAAAGATCCAAGTAAGGTTGATCGTTCTGCTGCCTATGCAACCAGGCATATAGCCAAGAACCTTGTAGCTGCAGGCCTGTGTGATGAGGTATTGGTTCAGGTTTCTTATGCAATTGGTGTTGCTCAACCAACAAGTATCAACGTGGTTACTTACGGTACAGCAAAAGTGAATTTGACCGATGGGGAGATCGCTAAAAAAGTCATGGCAATGTCTTGCTTTGATATGCGTCCTTATTTTATTGAACAAAGATTGAAACTGCGTAACCCTATGTACAGCGAAACAGCTGCTTATGGTCACATGGGCCGTAAGAATGAAGTGGTTGAAAAAACCTTTACTTCACCCTATGGAAAATCAATTAAAAAGAAGGTGGAATTATTTACCTGGGAAAAGCTGGATGCTGTTAAAGATGTAAAGAAGGTTTTCGGGTTGAAATAAGTTTTCCGGAATAATTAAAACTACTATGTTTAAATATTGAACAATCAATGTTCAGTGATTAAAAAGAATTCATTTATTTAAGTTTACAGTTTTAAATAGCTGTAAACTTTTTTATTTAAACTAACTTTAAATGATGAAAAATTTCAGGCATCAGCATCAGCGCCCCAAAAAAAACACGTTGGTCATTGGCCGTGAAGCAGTAATAAAGGCCATTAAAGAAGGGAAGGCACTCGATAGGATCTATCTACAGTCGACTGTACATGGTCCTGTAATAGATGAGATCAAGCAGCTTGCTACAGATAACAATGTGCCAATCAATAAAGTGCCCGTCGAAAAACTAAATGGTTTTAATATCAGCAACCATGAAGGATGTGTGGCGCAGCTATCTAAAATTCAATACCAGGACCTGCAGGATATTATTTCATTTGTTGTTGATAAGGGAGAAACTCCTTTATTTCTTATACTGGATGGGATCACTGATATCAGGAATATCGGTGGTATTGCCCGCAGTGCTTTTTGCTTTGGCGTAAATGCGATCATCATACCTGATAAAGGTGTGGGGGCATTGAATGAAGATGCCATTTTAACTTCTGCGGGAGCCCTGGAACAAATATCCGTATGCAGGGTAACCAGCCTGATGAAAACAGTGGATGACCTGCACATGAATGGCATTAAAGTTTATGCCAGTGAAATGAAGGCCTCCACAAAAATATACGACTGCAATTTTACTGAACCCTGTGCGGTTGTAATGGGTGGAGAGGAACATGGTGTTTACCCGGCATTAGTAAAAATATGCGATGGACAGTTCCAGATACCTATGATCGCCGAATTCGATTCTTTGAATGTATCGGTATCTACAGGGATTGTATTGTATGAAGTGATGAAGCAAAGAAATTAACCTTCGGAATATTGATCAGTCGTTGTGATAAATTGTAACCATGCAAGAAATTTCAACCATAAAACCTGCCATTAAACTAGTAGAATGCCCACGTGATGCCATGCAGGGCTGGCAACACTTTATCCCAACCGAAAAAAAAATTTCCTATATAAATGAATTACTGAAAGTTGGTTTCGATACGATTGACTTCGGCAGTTTTGTTTCTCCAAAAGTAATTCCGCAAATGGCCGATACGGTAGAAGTGCTGAAAGGACTAAAAGTTGAAAAAAACAAAACAAAATTACTGGCCATTGTTGCAAACCTGCGTGGTGCAACAGATGCCGTTGTTTATGATGAGATTACTTATCTGGGATTCCCGTTTTCTATTTCAGAAACATTTCAACAACGCAATACCAATTCATCCATACTCAGATCATTTGATGCGGTGAGTGAAATACACAACCTCTGTATCAAAAATCAAAAGCAACTGGTGGTATATATATCCATGGGTTTTGGCAATCCCTACGGCGATGAATACAATGAAAGTATCGTAATGCATTGGGTAGGGAAAATGGCAGAACTTGATATAAAGATAGTATCATTGGCCGATACAGTTGGCCTTGCAAAACCTGAACAGGTAACATCTGTACTGGATAAAATAATACCAGCGTTTCCATCAACAGAGATAGGTGTTCACCTGCATTCTGCCCCGCATAACCGCACACAAAAACTCGATGCCGCATTGAATGCAGGTTGTATCAGATTCGATTCGGCCATTAAAGGTATTGGTGGTTGTCCAATGGCAGGCGATGAACTGGTTGGAAATATGGATACAGAAATTATGGTAGAACATTTTAAAAGTACAGGTCTGGACGTTAAGCTTAATTTGCAGCAACTGGCAACCTGTAATCAGTTGGCTGCAGGTATTTTCATATAACAGGCAGCAATATTAATCAAATGGATTTTCACGCAGAATTTTTTCCTAAAGCTTTTCCTTTAAAGATAAATCACCGGCATAAATTATTGCTGGTAGGCTCCTGTTTTACAGAACAGATCGGCAATAAACTCACTCAGCATAAGTTTGCGGTGTTGGAAAACCCGAATGGTATTTTGTTTAACCCGGTAAGCATTGCTCATGCGGTAGGGTCTTACGCAGCAGGAAAAGTTTACACTGCCGCAGACCTTTTTTATTACAATGAATTATGGGGAAGCTGGAAGCACCATACAAAATTTTCTAATATAGAAAGAGAGCGTGCTTTGGATGCCATCAATCATTCACAACAAAAAGCGAATGCGTTGGTGAAGGATGCCGATTGGATATTACTTACTCTGGGTTCTGCTTTTGTTTACGAGGATACTGGTATTCAGCATGCAGGGGATTATGAAAATGTGGTTGCGAATTGTCATAAAGTTCCGGCAGATAAATTTAACCGGAGGCTGCTTGATACTGATGAGATAAAAAAGCTGCTTTTATCAATGATGCAGGATGTGAAGAAGATAAATTCTACGGTGAATTTTATTTTTACGATAAGCCCTGTGCGTCATCTGCGGGAGGGATTTATAGAGAATAACCGCAGCAAGGCAGCACTGATACAAGCTGTTCACGCGTTATCGGATGAAGCGGATGTTTTTTATTTTCCTGCTTACGAACTGGTGATCGATGATCTGCGTGATTACCGATTTTATGCAGAAGATATGGTTCATCCGAATTATGCTGCTACAAATTATGTCTGGGAAAAATTTATTGCAATCTGTGTTGATGAACCCTCCCAACAATTGATGAAAGAAATAGCCGTGATCGTTGCTGCAAAAAACCACAAAGCATTCAACCCGGCTTCTGAACAACATAAAAAATTCCTGCAGGTTAACCTCGATAGATTGAAGCTTATACAACAAAAACATCCGTACATAAATTTCAGGGAAGAAGCAACGTTCTTTGAACAATAAGCATCCCGTTTAATAAAAACCCATGAAACCATTACTGATTGCTTTCTTTATTATGATTTCTCTTAATCTTGATGCACAGAGAACCAATAAACATACACCCGTATTGCAGAAAGGTGTTTATATTTCATTCAATCCGCATTCATTACTAGAAGCTGAGCAAGGGGCTGTAGGTGTTGGTGTGGGCTATCGGGTTACCAGGCGAATTGAAGTATGGACAGAATTGAATTATTTATTCAGGGGTTTCTTTCACCCGGATGATGAATTTAGGAATTTGCATGGGTTTCGTAGCATTACCAGTTTCAAATATTTTTATAATAATAAACACGGATTTTTTGCTGGTGCCGAATTAAGGGTAAAAAAATATTCTTTTGATGACAAGTCAAGTTTTGAAAATCTCCAGGCAGGGGATTCATTGTTCAATTTTAAATACAAACCCGCCCATACATTAATTGGTGGTGGCATTTTTTGGGGCAAGCGTTTTAAGCTTGGTGCAAGTGGAAAATTTGAGCTGGAAGGGAATATTGGTATTGGCGTAAAGTATAGAATGATCGATCGGAAAAATGTGCCTGTGGGATATACCCAGATAAAATATCGTGCGCCCGATACAAGGCCCAATACCGACGAAGAAGCTGCGTATCCTTACTTCCCGGCCACCGTTCGCTTTATTTATCATTTATAACCATGATTTTTCGAGATGACATCTTTTTCATAAAAGATGTCATCTCGAAAAATTCACTCAATCCACTTCAATAGCTGTATCACAATTATAATAATATTCAGTCTTTTCTTTAACCACTTTAATGAATTGTGTTTTCCCTCCAAACCATTCCAATAATTCGGTTCTTAAAAGTTTAGTCTGCTTGTCTGAAAGAATTGTGTGGTATGATGACCATTTGTATTTGGTAAAATCTGCTACTATTTTATGCTTCTGTGCATTGGCATTAATGTAAATAGCGGTTTGTGTGAATTGAGCAGCCTTATTAACCAGTACATGCTTAAAAGGCCGGTGTAAAAGATTCCCTTTTCTTTCATGACGGCTATTGAATTTCATAGTATATGAAATAAGAAATCGTTGAAATACATTGTCTATAAGGTCGTGAATAGTTACTTTCTGTTTTAAGAATTTTTTCTCTGTTGAACAAAGTTCTTTTATATGCTTACTCTTGAGAAATGCTGTGATAACTTCAAAGCTTTTGACTTTTATTAGCAGGTGAAAGTGGTTCGGTAAAAGATTCCAGGAAAAGGTATCTAAGAAGGGGGATGTGTAATGATCGAATCGGTTTAAGAAACCGTACCTGTCCTCTTCAGTTTTAAATAATACTTCTTTATTATTGGTCCGGTTGTAAACATGATAGATTTCATTTTCGATAAATGTGTCTTTAAATTTATTTTTTCCCATAGTAGATGACATCTTATGCAGCAAAGATGTCATCTCTAAGTTTTTTTGCAATGGGGAAAACATCAGGTAATTGGGAGATTTTCCTTTTCCTTTAGCTGGAGATGACATCTTTTTTTATAAAAGATGTCATCTCCAGGAAAAAAGATGTCATCTCCGGATAAAAAGATGTCATCTCGTTCTACATCAATGTATCCTGTCACCTCGCACTTCCTGGCTATCCATTAATGCTTTTTCATATTCAAGCCATTGGGCCCAGCGCTGGCGTACCATCTTCTTATCAACGTAATGTTCTGCAAGACTAATGAACATCGTATAATGCCCCGCCTCACTTTCCATGAACCTGCGATAGAATTTTCGCATATATTCATCATCCAATCCTTCACTTAACCTTTTGAAACGTTCGCAACTACGTGCTTCTATTAAGGCCATGATCAGCATACTATCCAGAAAACGTCCATCCGGGCTACCGTCCCTTTTTTGAAATTCGATCAGCTTATTAACGTAAATATCTTTGCGCTGTTTACCCAGTTTCAGGTCACGCTTTTTCAATTCCGCCAATACCATCCTGAAATGGCCCCATTCTTCGGTTACGATCGGACTTAATTCTTCCACCAGCAATTCTTTGTCGGAATGTTTTTGTATAAGCGTGATGCAAGTGGTGCTAGCCTTCTGTTCACAATAAGCATGATCGGTTAAGATCTCTTCCAGCTGCATTTCTGCCAGGTTAACCCATCTTGGATCGGTTGGCAATTGTAACCCTAAAATGTTGCGGGTATGTTCGCTGAGCGTTTCATTCATATAGCAAAAATACAGCTTTATATAAAAAAGACCTGCAGTGGGTTTGATCTTTGAAATTTCCAGGGTATTTTTATGGCAACAAAAAATAATCACCAAAAATGTTCAGCACAAACGCTTCAGCAAAAAATAAATGGAAAGTGTGCAAGTGAACAAAAGTGAAAATCAAAAAGTCACTTGAAAAAAAATGCAGAAAAGTCACAAAAAATAAAGATACAAAAAAGTCACTACCAGCTAAAGCCCGGGATCTCATTTTAAAGTTCAAGCATTAAGCAATATTTTATTTAATTTACACGGCACAAACCTGTTTATGAGAATAATCCTTTCCATATTGATCGCTGCTTTTACCGCGGCGCTTTGTTTTATCCTGAATACAAAGACATTGTTGCCTGCGCCATTGGGTAAGCTGTTAGCGCCACAGGAAGGTGTCTGGCAAAATGCTGAACCAGTGAATGAAGATTATTCCGCCGACCTTAAATTTCCTTCGCTGGAAGGAAAGGTGAATGTTTATTTTGATGAACGGCTGGTGCCGCACATTTTCGCGGAACAGGAGAATGATGCTTATTTTGTTCAAGGCTATATACACGCTAAATTCAGGTTATGGCAAATGGAATTACAAACACTATCGGCTGCCGGACGGGCAAGTGAAGTGGTGGGAGACCTTGCGCTGAATCACGACAGGGAATTCAGGCGATTGGGAATGGTATTTGCCGCAGAAAATTCTTTGCGTGAAATGGAAGCAAATGAAACAATAAAAAAAGAATGTGATGCTTACACTGCAGGCGTGAATTCATTCATAGAAAGCCTTACAGAAAGCAGTTTACCATTAGAATATAAACTGTTAGGTTATAAGCCTGAAAAATGGAGTAACCTTAAAACGGCTTTGTTCTTAAAATATATGTCTTATGATCTTGCTGCCCACGAGAATGATTTTGAGATGACGAATGCAAAGAATTTTTTCAGCAGGGAAGATTTTGCAAAATTATACCCGCAGTACCAGGATTCGATGGATCCTATCATTCCCAAAGGAACGGTTTACCCCCAACCTAGAGTACAGGTAAAAGCCCCGGCCTCAGCTGATTCATTGTATTTCAGCAGGGATACAGTTGCAGTTGAAGAAAATGCTAAACCCGATAAAGACAATGGCAGCAATAACTGGGCTGTAAGCGGATCGAAAACAAAAAGCGGTGCACCCATCCTATGTAATGATCCGCACCTGGGTTTAAACCTCCCGTCGCTTTGGTATGAAATGCAGATAAGCACACCAACGTTCAACGCATACGGAGCAACTTTTCCCGGAGCACCAAGTATTATTATCGGGTACAATGATAGTTGTGCTTTCGGATTTACAAATGGCGGCCGTGATGTGAGGGATTATTACGAAATCAAATTTAAAGATGATGGCAGGAAAGAATATTGGTTTAACAATGAATGGAGGAAAACGACTTTTCGATTTGAGCAAATAAAAATCGCAGGTAAACCTGATTATATGGATACGGTTGCTTACACAATATTCGGTCCTGTGATGTTTGATAAATCATACAGCGGAAAAAGATCGGGCAATCAAAAGAATTATGCCGTGCGTTGGTCGGCACATAGCCCTAGCAACGAATTGTTGATATTCAGCATGCTTAACCGTGCAAAAAATTATGCTGATTACTCAGCAGCGGTCACCAACCTGCATACACCCGGGCAGAATGTTGTGTTTGCCTGTAAGAACGGAGATATTGCTATTCGCACACAAGGTGAGTTCCCCGCAAAATGGAATGGCCAGGGAGATTTTGTAATGCCGGGTATAGATAGCAGTTATATGTGGCAGGGAATGATACCGATGGATGAAACACCGTTTCAATACAATCCTGAAAGAGGCTTTGTAAGCAGCGCCAACCAGCGGCCGGCCGATTCTACGTATCAATATTATCTGGGAAGGGAATATCCGGCGCCAAGGGGTTTTATCATCAACCGGAAACTGGCAGCTATGCAAAATGTTACGCCGAAAGATATGATGGATATGCAGACAGATAACTATAATGTTTTTGCAGAAATGGCAAGGCCTGTCTTTTTAAAAAATGTAAATGAACAAAGCCTGAATGAATCAGAAAGAAAATATTTTAACCTTTTAAAGAATTGGGATCTCAGAAATGATGTAACGAGTAAAGGAGCAACCGTATTTGTATTGACTTGGCAATATTTTAAAGACACGGTTTACAATGATGAATATGCAAAAGCGCCTTTGGCAATCGTGCTTCCTTTTGAGAGTACTTTACTGGAAGGAGTATTAAAGGATTCGGCCTATAAATTCTTGGATAATATTAACACTGCACAAAAAGAAACGCTGATTGACGATGCAACCGCAGCTTTCAAAAAAGCATCCATCGAATTGGCTAAAGCGGAAGCAGCCGGGAAACTCGAATGGGCAAAATACAAAGATACCCGTATCAATCACCTGCTGCGCCTGCCTGAATTCAGCCGGCTCCATTTACCCATTGGTGGTGGCACAAATATCATCAATGCAACCAAAGAAAATCATGGTCCGAGTTGGAGAATGATCGTAAGCCTAACGAAAAATACCGAAGCGTATGGTGTTTATCCAGGCGGACAAAGCGGCAATCCCGGAAGCAAATTCTATGACAACTTTGTTGATGAATGGGTGGCCGGTAAATATTATACACTCTGGATGATGACCAAAGAAGAACAAAATGATAAGCGTGTGAAGGGAGTGATAAGTTTTGGGAAGTGATGCAGGCTACAGCGGTAAAACCTTCCAAAACTGTTTATAAACGAAGACTGTTTCAATAACTTGTAAACCAGTAAACTAATAAATCAACCAACAATCAACTCATGAAATTTATAGTATCACTCCTATTAATGGCTCTGTTAAGTTTTGCTGCTTGTCTTTATTTGCCCTGGTGGAGTATTGCCATTGTCTGCTTTATCATTGCGGCATTTATTCGCCAAACACCGGGCGTTGCATTTTTATGCGGATTTTTTGCATTGTTCATGTTGTGGGCGGGACTGAGTTTTTGGATAAGCAATAACAATGATCATATTCTTGCACATAAAATTTCTTTGTTGATACTGAAGAAAGACAATCCGTATATGCTGATCCTTATCACAGGAATGATTGGCGCTGTTGTTGGGGGATTTGCCGCATTGGCCGGCAGTTTACTTAACAGTTCTAAAAAATAATGTGCACCCGGAAGAAACATTTAGTTTTTCACTAACATTCTGGCGGTTAATTTCGTTTATACGCAAAAGGTTTTATGAGAATTATATACGCAGCACTTTTCATTCTTTTTTCCCTGCATTCATCTGCACAAAAGATATACGGAACGGTGTTTAATGATAATGGCGACCTGTTACCTTACGCTTCTATAACGGTAAAGGGTAGTTCAACAGGAGCAAGTGCCAATAACAGGGCAAGCTTTTCATTTTTTCTTCCCAAAGGAACTTATACACTGGTATGCCAGCACATCGGTTATACGGCTGCAGAAAAAACGATTACGGTTACAGGGGAAACAGAAGTGACCTTTATTCTTGCTGCACAGAAATTATTAATGAAGGAAGTGGTTGTAAAAACGGGCGATGAAGATCCTGCTTATGAGATCATCCGGCAAGCCATAAAAAAACGACCTTACTATCATTCGCAGGTAGATGGATTTACCTGCGAGCTTTACACAAAGGACTTGATCAAACTGCGGAACCTGCCTGATAAAATATTGGGAAGAAAAATACCAAATGCAGACAGGAACGATATGAAACTTGATTCATCGGGTAAAGGAATTATTTATTTGTCTGAATCCGTTGCAAAAGTGAACCTGCTGTTGCCAGACAAATTTAAAATGGATGTCATCAGCAGCCGTGTAAGCGGAAGTGGTGATTTCGGTTTTACATTTCCCGCCTTCATAACATTGTACACGAACAATGTGAATGTATTCACCGACCGTTTTAATCCACGCGGATTTATTTCGCCGATCTCAGATGGCGCTATCCGCTTCTATAAATTTAAATTCCTGGGAACATTTTTTGAGAATGGTAAAGCTATCAACAGTATCCTTGTAACACCAAGAAGAACTTATGAACCGCTGTTCAGCGGTGTTATCAATATTACTGATGGCGATTGGCGCATACATAGTTTCGATTTAACGCTTACCAAAACTTCCCAGCTTGAATTAATGGATACCCTGCAGATCACGCAGATGCATGTACCCATCAGCGAAAATGTGTGGCGGGTGAAAAGCCAGTTGCTGCATTTTAATTTTAACCAGTTAAAGATAGATGCAGTTGGTAATTTCTTAAGTGTTTATTCCAATTACAACATCAATCCTGTTTTTCCAAAAAAGTTTTTCGACCGCATTGTTATAAAGTATGATAGCGGGGTGAATAAAAAATCAAAAGCTTATTGGGACAGCACACGTCCGGTGCCTTTGGAAACGGAAGAACTGAAAGATTATAAGGTTAAAGATAGTATTTATGAAGCACGTAAGGATTCGCTCCTGAGCCAGAAAGATGTTGATTCATTGAATAAAAAGCAAGGTAAAATAAAACCTTTGGATGCATTGTGGAATGGCATTCACCGTACCCATTACAGCACAAAACAAACTTATTCCTGGAATATTGAATCGCCCATACAAAACCTGGAGTATAATACAGTGGAAGGCATTGTACTTAATATCAATACATCCTTCAATACCTATCTGAAGAAAATGAAATCGCATTTTTCATTTGAACCGAATCTTCGGTACGGCTTTAATAACGGGCACCTGAATGCCTGGGCAAGTGTAGGTTTTCGAACCAGGGACGTGGATGCGGATAAAAAATTAAAACGCTTTTCATTTATTTTCAGTGGAGGAAAAAGAGTAAGTGAATACAATAAAGAAAATTCATTAACGCCCCTGATCAACAGCATCAGTATTTTACTTTATGGCGATAATTACATCAAGACCTATGAAAATTATTTTGGAAGCATACAATTCTCCAAACGTTTTGAAAGTGGCCTGCGCTTCAATGCCGGCGTTTTGTTTGAAGACAGACATCCATTAGATAATACTACTTATTTTACTTTCTTTAAAAAAGACAGTGCGAATATAACGCCTAACTATCCGGCAGAAAGAGTTCCTGCTGCGGCTATCTTTCCACATCAGGCATTCATCGCATCGTTTAGTGTTAGTTATAAACCCGGGCAAAAATATATCCAGTTGCCAAATAGTAAGATACCGCTGGGCTCTAAATACCCCACATTCACTTTCAGTTATACAAAGGGTATCCGCAACGTTTTTGGAAGCGATGTTGATTTTGATAAGTGGAAATTCACTATTAATGACGATAAGAATTTTAAACTGGCGGGATTGCTTAAATATAAGATTGGAGTAGGAGGTTTTTTAAATACCAATAAAGTTACTATACAAGACTACCAGCATTTCAATGGTAACCAGGCCGCGGCAGCCAGTGAATACGTGAATAGTTTCCAACTGGCAAAATATTATGCCAACAGTACGATTGCACCTTTCTATGCCCTTGCGCATGTTGAACATCATTTTAATGGATTGCTCACCAATAAGATCCCACTCTTCAAAAGACTCGGATGGTATCTTGCTGGAGGCGGTAATGCCTTTTATGTAAATGAAAAAAGTAATTATGTAGAAGTGTTTGCAGGCCTTGAAAATATACTGAAAATATTCAGGGTAGATGTGGTAGTTGCTTATGAGAACGGAAAGCGTGGCCGCACAGGTATCCGTATCGGTACGGGAGGTATCCTGGGAAATAGTATTCAAACGAATAAGAAGAAAGGGGGAGCAGGTATTAGTTTGTAATTTTCTATTTCAGAAGATGACATCCTGCATGATGACCAATATCAGTTATCCATTTACAATAATTCCTTTAATTTTGCTTTTCAAATTTGGTTTGCCCTGCAAGCATCCAATCAGGCATGTCTGACGCCCTCGTCTGACATTTAATAAATGATTTCCCTTGTACCGGGATCAAATTATACTTATGGCATTATTACACAACCGGGTATCACAGGCGGAGCTAAAAGCGCGACTGTATCAAGAAACAACAAACCGTATCACTGTTTCATTTTATCAATATTTTTCAATTGAGTCACCAACTACGTTCCGGGATGAAATGTACAAAGGCCTGAACGCGTTGAATGCTTTCGGCCGCATCTATGTTGCCAACGAGGGCATCAATGCACAGGTGAGTATCCCTGAAAATAATTTCGAATCGTTTAAGGAATATTTATACAGTATTCCGGGATTGAATGGGTTGCGTATTAATACCGCTGTTGACAATGATGGCAAATCATTCTGGGTGCTTAAAATAAAAGTTCGCCGGAAGATCGTTGCCGATGGTATCAGTGATCCTTCTTTTAATATGGTAAACAAGGGCCGTTATGTGAATGCCGGTGAATTCAACCAACTTACCAATGATACAGATACCATTGTAGTAGACATGCGCAATCATTATGAATACGAGGTTGGTCATTTTGAAAATGCTATAGAGGTACCAAGTGATACTTTCCGCGAACAATTGCCGATGGCAGCAGCCATGCTGAATGATAAAAAAGATAGAAATATTATTATGTATTGCACCGGAGGCATCCGTTGCGAAAAAGCAAGTGCCTATATGCTTCACCGCGGATTTAAAAATGTTTTTCACCTGGAAGGCGGCATCATCAATTATGCAAACAATGTTAAGGCAGCAGAACTGCCGAATAAATTTCACGGTAAGAATTTTGTTTTCGATGAAAGGCTGGGGGAGCGTATCACGGATGAGATCATATCCAGATGCCACCAATGTGGCAAACCTGCCGACACGCATACCAATTGTAAGAACCAGGCATGCCATCTGCTATTCATCCAATGCGATGAATGTGCAACAACCCACAATGGCTGTTGCAGTGAAGCCTGTGCAACTATCCTTACCATGCCTGAAGCGGAACAAAAGGAATTAAGGAAGGGGATCGATAAAGGAAGGCAGGTATTCAATAAGTCAAAGCAACGGCTTAAAGATTTTGTTTCGGGAAATGAAAAATTATAGGCCTGTTCAATTGCAGGTAACTTCTGTACAACGAATGCCGCCTATGCCGCTATAACTGTGATTGTAGAAACGGAGCCGTTTTAAATTCACACTGTCATTACCCTAAAGATGAAAGCATCCTTAAAAGGATGCTCTCTCGTTCTAAAAATCAGATCAGTACAATTGATAAATCCCGATAGGTTATTTAACATGTGTGGCTGCCGATTTTATGCTTTCCATTTTATCTGCGACTTCATCTGTTGCTTTTGAAAATTTGTTCACCATGGAATCGATCAGGTTGTTGAAATTGCCTTTAACGCTATCAACGGTATCTTTTGTTTTTCCTGCTATTTTCTTTCTTGTTTTCGATCCTTTATCCGGCGCCAGCAATATTCCCGCGATTGCGCCTGCAGCTGCACCAGCCAATAAGCCTATAAATACATTTTTCTTGCTCATGTTCTTAATTTTAAAATTTACAATAATAATTACAAAGGGTTTCTACCCGATATCAAGCGCAATAAAATGGCAATGATGGCAACCACCAATAGGATGTGAATGATTCCACCTGCATGGAAACCAAGGAATCCGATTGCCCAGCCTATCACCAGGATAACTGCGATGATGTACAATAAATTTGACATGTTGATTATTTTGAGTTTGAGTAAATAGTTAAGGTTTATATTGCTGGCTAAATATCAAACCTTTTGACAATATTGTTATTTTCAAAAGCTATGCCAATAAAGAAGCAACAAAATATGGCAGATCATCTTCGTTAATAAATTCAGGGAATATGAATAAAGCAGCTTTGATAAATGAACTGATGCACAATACTTTTGTAATGTTAAAACCTTCGCCGGTACAGGGTATTGGGGTATTTGCAATTGCAGCTATCAGCAAAGGGCAACGCCAGATCTTTTCAAATGATACCAGCGAATGGTTAGCTATACCCAAAAAAGAAATAGAAACACTTCCCAAACATAGTAAAGCAGTTGTGGAAAATTTTTGCCTTTATGATGAGGAAAATTATTTTGTACCGGAGTATGGCTTTAAGATGGTAGACCTGGTGATTTTTTTAAACCATGATGCCAATCCCAATATCGCTTCTATCAACGATGGAGAAGATTTTATTGCACTGAGGGATATCAGCGCCGGCGAAGAATTATTGATTGACTACGGAGAGATTGTAGAACATTGATCAATCCTGTAATTTCTTTAGTGACTTTAAAATGCTTGCTACCATTTCTTCTTCACTAAGATCGGTTGGAATGAATTTTTCACCGATCACTTTTTCATACAGTTCAATATACCTGTTGCTGATTGTTTGTATCCAGTCTGTACTCATATCAGGTATGGTTTGACCTTCCTTGCCCATGAAATTATTTTCTATCAGCCACTCCCTCACGAACTCCTTACTCAGTTGTTGCTGCTTTTCGCCTTTCTTTTGTCTATCTTCAAATCCTGCGGCATAAAAGTACCGGGATGAATCGGGTGTATGTATCTCATCCATCAAAACGATCTCATCGCCGATCTTTCCAAATTCATATTTCGTATCAACCAGTATAAGTCCTCTGTTTGCTGCAATCTCTTTTCCTCTTTCAAATAATTGTAATGAATATGTAGATAATTTTTCCCATTCTGTAGCACTCGCCAGGTTTTGGGCAATGATATATTCTTTGCTGATATCTTCATCATGTCCCTCAGATGCTTTTGTGGACGGTGTAATGATCGGCGAATCAAATGCATCATTTTCTTTCATCCCTTCGGGCAAGGCAATACCGCAGAGCTTCCTTTTGCCCAATGCGTACGTTCGCCACGCATGTCCGGTTAAATTTCCCCTTACCACCATTTCAATTTTAAAGGGAGCGCATTTTTTTCCTACACTTACATTGGCCGCTGGCGTATCCAGTAGCCAGTTAGGACAAATATCAGCAGTTGCCTGCAGCATATAAGCAGCAATCTGGTTCAAAATCTGGCCTTTATATGGGATTGGGTGGGGTAATACCACATCAAAAGCCGAGATGCGGTTGCTTGCGATCATAACCAACAGTTTATTTGCGATCGTGTACACATCACGTACTTTACCTTTATAAAAGGAAGTTTGTTGCGGGAAAAGATATTGAGCCATGAGCTAAAGTAATTCCATAGCCCGTAAAATCTGTGTTTGAAGCGATTAAGATTTCAACACCCGGTTTAAAATTAAATTTTTATAGCATTATAACTATCCTTATTTTGCCCCCATATTTAACCAAAAAAATGCTATATGAGAAAAGTTACAAGCCATTTGGTTGCTCTTTTATTGGCTAACCTTTTAACGTTTACGGCTTTTGCACAGGATGTGTCTATCAGCGGTACAGTTAAAAACAGCAATACAAAAGAAGCTGCCGGTGCTGTTTCTGTTACAATTAAAGGTTTGAGTACAGGTACATTTACAGATGACAAGGGGAACTTTAAGCTTACCGTGAAAAACTTACCCGTAACATTATTAATATCTTCTGTTGGTTATGAACTCCAGGAAATAACGGTGTCAACCGCATCACAGCATGTTGATGTGGCGTTTAAGCCCAATAGCGCATTAGGACAGGAGATCGTAGTATCGGCCAGCAGGGTTCCTCAGAAGATCATGGAATCACCGGTTTCTATTGAAAGGATCAGTGCTGCAGCTATCCGCACATCGCCGGTAGCAAACTTCTATGATGTTGTTACTACGCTGAAAGGCGTAGACGTAACCACTTCTTCATTAACATTTAAAACACCTACTACCCGCGGTTTCAATGGCAGCGGAAATACCCGTTTCAACCAATTGGTTGATGGTATGGATAACCAGGCTCCCGGACTGAACTTTTCCGTGGGCGCTATCATTGGTTTGAGTGAACTTGATGTAGATAATATTGAACTGCTGTCCGGTGCGTCTTCTGCGTTGTATGGCCCTGGTGGCATGAACGGAACATTACTTATGACCAGCAAGAATCCTTTCAAATACCAGGGATTGTCATTCCTTGTAAAAGAAGGTATCATGCATACAGATAAAAGGCAAAGAGATGCATCGGCTTATCATAACTGGAATGTGAGATGGGGTAAAAAGATATCTGAAAAATTTGCTTTCAAATTTAATATGGAGCTGATACAGGCCAAAGACTGGCAGGGAACAGATTACAGGAATTACGGAAGGTCGGCAACGAATGGCGCTGTAAAAGCAGGAACCAGGGAATCAGATCCTAACTATGATGGCATCAATGTGTACGGCGATGAAACAAGTGTTGAGATCAGGAGTGCAGTTTTAAATGCGATCGGGGTAAGTGCACCTTTCCTTAAAAATTTTATTGATACACTCAATGGTGGAAGAGCCATCAACGTATCACGTACTGGATATACCGAGAAAGAAGTAACAAATCCAAATACCGTTAATTTTAAAATTGCAGGTTCATTACACTACAAATTATCACAAAATACAGAAGCAGTTTTTGCAGCTTATTGGGGAACAGGTAATACCGTTTATACGGGTAGTCAAAGATATTCGCTGAAAGATTTCAAAATGGGCCAATACAAACTTGAATTGAATAACAAAAATTGGTCTTTGCGTGCATACACAACGCAGGAAAATGCTGGAGAATCCTATAACACTACTGTTGCAACCCAGTATTTTAATGAAAGCTGGAAACCAAGTGGTGGCGCAACCGGATGGTATGCAACTTATTCACAGGCTTATCTTGGAGCAAGATTAAATGGCTTATCAGATGCTGCAGCACATACAGCTGCAAGGGCTGCCGCAGATGTTGGAAGGCCATTGGCAGGCAGCGATCGTTTTAAAGCTGCTTATGACTCCATACGCAAAAAGCCTATCAAAGAACAAGGTGCATTGTTGCTTGATAAATCTGATCTGTATAGTTTTGAAGGAAATTATAACCTTACAAGCATCACACATAAAATTGCCGACATCCTTGTAGGAGCAAATTACAAAAGATATGTATTGAATTCAGAAGGAACTTTGTTTGCTGACGAACCCGGTAGCCCGATTGGTATCAATGAATATGGTGCTTATGTCCAGGCTTCGAGGAAACTGATTGACCGTATATCATTGACCTTATCTGGCCGTTATGATAAGAACCAAAACTTTAAAGGCAGGTTTACGCCGAGAGCCACCGTGCTGGTAAAATTGGCTAACAATAATAATATCCGTTTGTCTTATCAAACCGCTTATCGTTTCCCATCCAACCAGCAACAATTCATTGATTTGAATGTAGGTAGTGTAAGATTGATTGGTGGAAACCAGCTCTTTGCGACCCGGTATAATTTTGCTGGAAATCCATTGTATGATTTTGAAGAATTAAGAAAAGGAAATATTGTAGCCGTTAACACTGCTGAACTTAAACCTGAATCTATTTCGTCATTTGAAGCAGGTTACAAAGGATTGTTGATGAATGATAAATTATTGATCGATGTTTACGGATATTATGGTCAATACCAGGATTTCCTTGGTAGGCTTGTAACTGTTCAATCCGGCTCAGGGGTGGCGATCGCTCTAGGTGATACTTCAAAAGGAAACAGGCTTTCTATTCCTGTAAATTCTGCAGATAAAGTAAAGTCTTATGGCTTTGGGGCAAGTTTCGATCTTAGGTTAGCAAAGAATTTCACCCTGGCAGTTAATGCTGCTTCTGATGTGCTTAAAGACGTACCAACAAATTTTGTTGCCTATTTCAATGCTCCGAAATATAAAGTGAACGTTGCTTTTGGTAACTCAGGTTTTGGAAAGAACAAACGTTTAGGTTTTAATATGGCCTATCGCTGGACGCAAGGATTTTTGTACCAGGGAGATTTTGCAACTGGTAACCTGCCGGATGTTCAAACACTGGATGCACAGATCAGCTATAAATTCCCAAGTTCAAAATCTATCTTTAAACTAGGAGCTACCAACCTGTTCAATCAATATTATTATAATGCAATAGGTAATTCACAGATCGGTGGATTGTATTATCTCAGTTTCGGGTACAATATTTATTAATACTGTTAAGTAAGTAAATTTTTAAATTAAAACATTGAATATGAAATATATTAATAAGAGCACTAAGACCAGTTTTTTGTTGGGCCTGGCGGCTATGCTTGTTTTTTCTTCCTGCAATAAAGACCTGGAACAATTTCCGGGTACACCCGCTGCAGGTATCTCTACGGATCCTGCTTTGGGAGATGTTATAAAAGCCAATGCAGATGACAGCCTGTATTACAGGATGATCGTAAAATCAGGATTGCTTGCTACGATCAATAACAAGACTACCACTTATACTATGTTTGTACCTGGTAACAGTGCCATGAGGTCATTCATTACGGCTGCTTCCGGCGGATTGGTTCCTCCGGGTGCACCAGATGCTGTCTTTTCAGGTTTCATCACTGCTAATCTTCCTGCTGCCAGTGCTGCCGGAATTGTAAGTTATAATACCTGTCCGCAGGCATTGTTCTCATCAAGCATACCCTCAACATTTCCAAATTTTCAATATCCATCCATTCTTAATCCTGCGCCAACACTTAGTGCATTGTTAAGGTTAACTACATTTCCAACAACAAACAATGGCGCCTGGTTAAATAATGTTCCCATTGTCCCGGCTTTGAATGTAGTTGCAGGTAATGGTGTCATCCATCATATAGCAGCTGTTGTTACGCCCCCGCAACGTTACCTATGGGACAGGATCAATACAGATGCCGGACTTACTTATTTAAAAGCTGCGATCATTCGTGCCGATAGTGGAACAATTGCTCCGGGAACTTTAGTGGGTGCACTAAGTAATATCGGTGCAAATCTTACTGTATTTGCGCCAACAGATGCTGCATTCCAGGCAACACTTACTGGTGCTATCTACCAGGGTTTGGTTGCTGCGGGATATCCTGCTGGTGCTTCAACCTTTGCTACAGCTTCTGCATTGGCTTCATCTCCAACTGTATTTAGCAATCCATTATTGTATAGTGTACTCACTGCACGCACGGTACAGGGTATCGTTGTATATCATGTACTGGGAACAAGGGCATTTACCAATAACTTTCCTACAACAGCAACATTGGTTAAAACATTGTTGAACGGTGGCGTACCTACTCACCCGGGGATTAGCATCAAAGCTACATTTGGCGTACCATTCGTAACTGCTGCAACTATAAAAGGATTGGGAAATGCAACAGATGCAAATGTAATCATCAATGCTGCGCCGCTTATTCCTGATCCATCGGGTACCAGTGATCAACATTATCTGAACGGAGTATTGCATAAGATCGATCAGGTATTATTGCCGCAATAAATATTAAAATAATATAGCATAAAAAATGGCTTTCAAATTTGAAAGCCATTTTTTTATTACGAAAATGTCGTTTGTTAAATATGAATAGATTTCCCAAAGTGTTTATGTTTAAATTTTCGGGGAGAGCATTTAAAATCTTGATGTCACAAAATGTGATGTCAGGTTGGCGGGGAATAAGAAAAGTTTTTTACGGTTTTACAGCACAAGGTATAGCCAATAAAGTATCTAAACTTCTATCCCATTACACATTAAACCTAAAATGCATTACATCGCCATCCTGTACAATGTATTCCTTGCCTTCAATCCTTAGCCTTCCATTATCCCTGCATGCAGCTTCAGAACCATAGCTAACAAAATCGTTGTAACCGATCACTTCAGCCTTGATGAATCCCTTTTCAAAATCAGTATGAATAACGCTGGCAGCCTGTGGTGCTTTCCATCCATGGTGGATGGTCCATGCTCTAACTTCCTGTACACCAGCTGTAAAATAAGTTGCAAGGTTCAGTAGTTTATAGGTGGAATGAATCAGGCGATCCAATGCGGGCTCAACCATTTTATATTCTTCCATGAACATCAGCTTATCGTCCGGGTTTTCAAATTCTGCTATCTGAGCTTCAATGGCATTCGTCATGATGATCACTTCATTACCTTCATTCTTTACAGCTTCAATCAAAGCAGCGCTGAATTTATTGCCGGTATGCATACTTGCTTCATCAACATTCGCCACATAGAGGATCTGCTTATCAGTCAATAAAAAAAGGTCTGCAATAGCAACTTTTTCATCTTTGGTCAAACCAAGTGTGATGATATTTTTCCCTTTGTCAAGATGCTCTTTACATCTTACCAGAACTTCCAGTTCAACCTTTGCTTTTGTATCCGTTTTGGCCATCTTTTCAGTACGCTGGATCTTTTTCTCAACGCTTTCCAGGTCTTTCAACTGCAGTTCCGTTTCAATGATCTCTTTATCGCCAACCGGGTTAATAGCGCCTTCTTCCCTTAAAATATTCTCATCTTCAAAGCAACGGATCACATGAATGATGGCATCCACTTCACGGATATTTGCCAAAAATTTATTTCCCAACCCTTCGCCTTTGCTGGCGCCTCTTACCAATCCTGCAATATCCACGATCTCTATCTGCGTAGGTACAGTACGGTTTGGTTTTACCAATTCTTCCAGTTTGCTCAAACGCGGATCGGGAACATTGACCAGTCCTACGTTTGGCTCGATGGTACAAAACCTGTAATTGCTTGCCTGCGCTTTTGCACTATTGCTTACTGCGTTAAAAAGGGTAGATTTTCCTACGTTTGGTAATCCTACGATGCCTGCTTGTAATGCCATTTTTTTGTTGGTTTAATTTGCTGTTAGCTATCAGCCTTTAGCTTTTAGCGGCTGCAAAGGTAAGGTTTGAATAGAAATATTGGAATTCATTATAAAACAGTAATTTCAAAACTTAATTCGACAGGTGAATTATTGTACCTAAACGGAACGATATAAACCTTTAAGCGATTAAACCTTTAAAACTTTAAATCTTGTCTCAATGATATTAAGTCGCATTTGGTCTGCGTTTATCATCATAGCTGTTTTTGTAGCTGCAGTAAAGATGATAAATGGCGATAGCAAGATATTTAACCGAATGGTGGTAGGCAAGTCTTCTGAAAAATATGACAGCAGCTTTTATTACGCTCTTGGTTCCCCATTAAAGCAAAAGCTCTCGCCGAAGTATATAGAGTTTCTCAAAGAATATGGATATTACAAAACAGATTCTGCTAAACAGGCCACTGTGTTACTGACAGATGACCTTCAATATGATTCTGTAAATATTATAAAAACGATCAACCCTGCGATAAAGCCATTCACTTATATCTCTGTTCAGAAAAGGCTTGTCAGAAACGTAGATGGTATTATTGAAACAGCAAAAAATACAGTTATAGATATTATTATTCCGTTGATAGGTGTACTTGTATTGTTCTTGGGTTTTTTAGGTATCGCTGAAAAAGCAGGTGGTATCAGGCTTTTATCAAAGATCATCTGGCCTTTCTTTTCAAGAATATTTCCAGATATACCCAAAGGGCATCCTGCAACCGGGCATATGATGATGAATTTTTCAGCCAACCTGTTGAACCTGGATAATGCTGCAACACCATTTGGTTTAAAAGCCATGGAAAGCCTGCAGGAGTTAAATCCTGACAAAGCCGTAGCATCCAATTCGCAGATCATGTTCCTTGCACTTCATGCATCCGGACTAACATTAATACCCGTAACGATCATTGCTTACAGGTCGGGTTTGGGTGCAGCCAATTCAACAGATATTTTTATTCCCTGCATGATAGCAACTTTTGCGGCTACGATGGCGGCAATGTTTGTTGTATCATTCAAACAAAAGATTAATTTATTTCAGCCGGTTATACTTGCCTGGGTAGGCTGCATATCATTGCTTATTACATTTCTGGTAGTGTATGTTAAAAGGCTTGAACCCATTCATGCCCAGACTTTCTCCGGCTTGTTAAGTAACGGGATAATTCTTTTTATTTTCCTGTTGATCGTTATTGGAGCTGTTTATAAAAAGATAGATGTGTATGATGCATTTGTACAATCCGCCGCGGGTGGTTTTCAAACAGCAGTTAAGATCATACCATATATTGTAGGAATGCTTGTTGCCATTAGCATGCTTCGCACAAGCGGTTGTTTTGATGTTGTAATTAACGGAATGAAATCTTTGTTTGCCGCATTGGGAACTGATACACGTTTTGTGGATGGATTGCCAACGGCATTGATCAAACCTATGAGCGGCAGTGGTGCCAGGGGAATGATGCTGGATACTATGAAGACATACGGCGCAGATTCATTTGCCGGGCGTTTGTCCTGCATATTACAGGGGTCTTCTGATACCACGTTTTATGTAGTGGCTGTGTATTTTGGCTCTGTATCAATAAAGAATACCCGCTATGCAATTGGCGCAATGTTGCTCGCCGATCTTGTAGGGATCATCACCTCCATTATTTTGGCTTATTTATTCTTTGGAAGTTGATTGGCAAATTATTTTGGATTTGAATTTTCCGTTTCTTCTTCTGTTTCCTGTACAAGGTTTGGATTGAAAATACTAATAAGGTTCTTTGCTTTGTAAGTACCACGGCAAAAACGGTTACCCATTACAATGATCGTTACATCTTCATCCAGTAACCTGATGAATGAAGCATTGTTGCCATGCCACCAGCCATTGTGATAGATCACTTTTTTCCCATCGGGATAAATATTCATCCGCCACCCCAATCCATAATTTCTAATACCTGCCTTTTCATTGCTATAAGCTGCATAAGCCTGAGCTAATATTGGTGGCTTAAAGATAATATTGCTAACCAGCAGCCTGTCCCATTTCAACAGGTCGCGGGGAGTTGTATAAATATCTTTATCACCATAAACATAATCAAGTGAATTTAGCGGGATGATTCTGCCCCGCCAATCATAACTCGGATTTACCCTTGCACTATCGGCGTGTGTAAAAACAAAACTATTATTCATCTGCAACGGATCGAAGAAGTTTTGTTTGATGAATTGTGGATAGGACATGCCGCTTATCTTTTCAATAAGCAGTGCTAGCAATGCATAATTTGTATTGCAATAGGTAAAATGTTTATCGGGTGTAGCGATATTTTTTAATTCAGCTTTGCGGTTAACCAGGTAATTATATACATCCTGGTTTGTCATGTATGCTTTTTTATCCCAGCCAAGTTCATCCATAAAATACAAATAATTCGGTAAGCCGCTCCGGTGGTTCAGCATATTTCTGACTGTTACACCGGGATAATTAAACGTGGGGAAATATTTATTCAACTCATCATCCAGGCCGATCTTGCCATCTTGCACCAGTTTCAAGACTGCCATGGCAGTAAAAGTTTTTGATACTGAAGCAATATGTGTGGGTGTGTTTGCAGTAATGGTATCTGTTTTGCCAATATGGCCTGTACCAACGTATTTTTCATAAATGATGGTGCCGTGATGAGCCACGATCAAACCTCCATTGAAATTACCCGGCAGAAGGGTGGAATCGTACCATTGCTCACAGCCAGCCTGTACCCTTGCTGCTTCTCCGGGAGCCAACGCACCTGCTGCAGGAAGATTTATAACAATACTGTCTTTTGGTTTGATTATCTCTTTGGAACTTGACGCATTGCCACAGGAGATCAAAAAGCAACTGATCAGTAAACTGCAGAAAAGGCGCTCCTGTTGAAAGAAATAACGTACAATACGCTGTATTACCGCCGTTATTGGTTGTATCATAAAAATATTAAATCCTGATAGAATATATTTGTGCAAAATAAGTCTATAATAATTATGCCAGAGAAGAAAATTACCAGTTATCCCAAAGAAAAAATAAATATTCTTTTTTTAGAGAATATCAGTGATGTGGCCGTGATGCAATTTTCAAAAGCAGGTTATACAAATGTAAAAAAGATAAGTGCAGCGATCCATGAAGCAGATCTTATTAAAGAGATAAAGAATGTACACCTGCTTGGTATTAGAAGTAAAACACTTATAACAAAAAATGTATTGGCAGCGGCAGAGAAATTACAAGCCATCGGTTGTTTTTGTATAGGCGTAAACCAGGTAGATCTGGGTGCAGCCACCAAAGCAGGCGTGGCCGTTTTTAATGCACCATACAGCAATACGAGGAGTGTTGCTGAATTGGTGATCGGTGCATCTATCATGCTCGTAAGAAAAGTGATCGATAAAAATATAGCAGCGCATGAAGGCAAATGGATGAAGGATGCAAGCGGCAGTCATGAGTTGCGTGGTAAAACAATGGGTATTATTGGTTATGGAAATATCGGGAGCCAGGTAAGTGTATTGGCGGAAGCCCTGGGCATGAAAGTACTGTTCTATGATACAGAAACAAAATTACCCTTGGGCAATGCAGCAGATAGCAGATCATTAAAAGAATTATTGCAGGCGAGCGATGTGGTTACCCTCCATGTACCTGAATTAAGCAGCACAAAAAACCTAATCAATAAAAATAATATTAAGTATTTCAGGAAAGGCGCTGTACTCATCAATTATGCCAGGGGAGAAGTGGTTGATCTGAATGTGTTGCGCAAAGCATTGCTGGCTGGAGATTTGGGCGGGGCTGCCATTGATGTATTCCCCGTAGAACCGGAAAAAAATGGCGACATTTTTAATTCCGTATTGCAGGGCTTACCAAATGTGTTGTTAACGCCCCATATTGGAGGAAGCACCCAGGAAGCGCAAAGTAATATCGGGTTGGATGTAAGTGCTAAATTGTTCAACTACCTGGAGAAGGGAACCAGTATCGGCTCTCATTCCATACCTGCGCTGGCATTACCACCGCAGGAAGGTGCTCATCGTATCCTGCATATACATAACAATGTGCCCGGTGTTTTGAGCGAAATAAATACTACGCTTAGTAAGAATAAGATCAATATCCTTGGGCAGTATTTAAAAACAAACGACAGCATTGGTTATGTTGTGCTGGATGTAGATAAAGGAATTGGTAAAAGCGCGCTATCAATCCTGAAAGAAGTAAAAGCTACTATTAAAGTCAGAATGCTTTATTAATCGCTAAAATTTGCCACGGTAAGTGTTAATATTTTGATAGTTAAAAAAAATGTTTCTTTATTTTCAATAATTATTGAAAATACTGTAAATTTACATTGTTAAATCAAGCGTCATGAAACTAGTTATTATAGGAGCAGGCTTTGGTGGATTAAGGCTTGCCCGCAAACTCAACAATAAACAGGGATTCGATATTACCATAATAGATAAATTCAATTACCACCAGTTTCAGCCATTGTTTTACCAGGTTGCTACAGCAGGCTTGGATGCCAGTAATATTTCTTTTCCACTTCGAAAGGTTTTTCACAACAGTAAGAATGTGCGTTTTCGAATGGCAGAAGTTGAATATATCCAGACAGAAAACAAAATAGTAAAAACGAACATTGGCGATTTTGATTATGATGCACTTGTTATTGCAACGGGTGCGGGCACCAATTTCTTTGGTAATGCCGGTATGGAAGCCAATGCATTTCCCATGAAAAGTACAACGGAGGCATTACAATTGCGGCACAGGCTGCTTCATAATTTTGAAGATGCAGTAAATGTAAAGGAGCCGTTAGCACGGCAAAGGCTGATGACCGTGGTGGTTGTAGGTGGCGGTCCAACAGGCGTTGAATTAAGTGGTGCCATTGCAGATATGAAAAAATATGTCTTGCCAAAAGATTATCCCGAACTGGATTTTTCTACTATGAAAATTTACCTGCTCGAAGGAACTGGCAAAACCCTAGGTACAATGAGTGAAAAAAGCAGCAAAGATTCTCAACATTACCTGGAGCGGCTTGGCGTTACCGTTTTAACGGGTTCGCTGCTGAAAGAATATGATGGCAAGACAGCGCTGATGCAGGATGGTAAAACAATTGAGACATCCCTCGTTATATGGGCTGCAGGTGTAAAGGGCAATGTACCGGCTGGAGTAAACAAAGAACTGATTGCAAGGGGAAACAGGATTAAAACAGACAGGCAGTGCCGGGTAGCGGGCTACGAAAATATTTTTGCCATTGGCGATGTTGCCTATATGGAAGAACCTGCCTGGCCCAACGGACACCCTCAGGTTGCTCCGGTGGCTATACAGGAAGCTGATATGCTTGCTCACAATCTTCGTTTTTTAGAAATGAAAAGCGGAGGTAAACAGATTGAGGAATTTGTTTACAATGATAAGGGTGCCATGGCAACAGTAGGAAGAAACCTGGCAGTCGTGGATGTGCCAAAACCAAAACTGCATTTTAGAGGTTTTTTTGCATGGTTAATATGGATGTCGCTTCACCTCATGCTCATATTGGGTGTAAAGAACAGATTCTTTGTTTTTTGTAACTGGGTGTATAATTATTTTACCAAGGACCAGAACCTGCGGCTTATATTTAAAGAATTCTACCGGGAAAATGAAACAAAACAACCTTCCTGAATGTTAAGCTACCATGCGATCTGATTTTTTAACTGCAGAATGGCGAAACCTTATCATGGCCAACTATATTGTTGATCCTGCTATACTCAAACCTTATCTTCCTTACAAAACCGAACTAGACCATTACAATGGTAATACTTACGTAAGCCTTGTTGGCTTTATGTTTGCCAATACAAAGGTTGTAGGAATAAAGATTCCTTTCCATGTAAATTTTGAAGAAGTGAACCTTCGCTTTTATGTGCGTTACAAGGACAATGATGGTTGGAAGCGGGGAGTCGTTTTTATAAAAGAAATTGTACCGAAAGCTGCCATAAGTTTTGTTGCCAATACTTTTTATAAAGAAAAATATTGTCGCATGCCCATGAAAAATTCGTTGTTGAATCATTCAGATGAAATGCAGGTTGGCTATCAATGGAAATATAAAGGCAAATGGAATAAGCTTGAAGCGATCACGGAAAGCATTGCCCAACCATTGGTACAGGGCAGCGAAGAACAATTCATTTCTGAACATTATTGGGGTTATTCGAAGTTTAGCGATAACGTAACAAATGAATATGAAGTAAAACATCCATCCTGGAAAGTTTATCAAGTAAAATCGTATTCCATCAATTGTGATTTTGAAAAATTATATGGAACTTCTTTTTCATTTTTAAAAACAACCATCCCCACCAGTGTTTTTATGGCTAAGGGGTCCGCTATCAGTGTTTCCAACAAAAAAGTGCTGCGATGACTCCAGCTTTAATAATTTTTTTGCCCTGCTTTTAAATGCCGCGGTTTGATTTGGTAACTGATCTTCAACAACCAGTTTTATTTCGGGAATGATTTCCGGGTAATATTTTGATAAATTTCCCAATACAGTCAGAGAAAAAGCTTTTACAGCAACAGCTTCTGCCGGCGATTCGAGGTACTTAAAGCAGATGTTCATTATTTCACCGCGGTATTTTTCCGGTATCTCAATATCCTGTAAAAGCCGGATGCTGTTCCTTTTCACCGAATCGTGAATGCATGGCTTCTTTAACTGCTGAATAAATTTATCCCAATGTTTTTTTATAAAAACAGGGTGTGCTATTACACAGTAACTGACCGGCCAGGCCGAACGTTGTACCACGCTGTATTCATCATGCAAAAAAAGATCAAATAATTCATCAAATCTTCCCTGGTCAGCAGCAACCCATCGTACGATCTTATTGCATTGTGCTTTCGAATGTTCTTTTAATATTTCTTCGCGGAGTTTCATTTTTTAATACCGGCTTACTTTATTTATTAAGATCAATCTTTTCACCAACAGGATGATCCGCTTTAAACTCCACTCCCAGCAAGTATGCGATCGTTTGTGCATATTGCTTCTGATAATATAGCCCTGAATTTTTTACTTCACCTTTTGCGTTAATTCCAGGGCCCATTGCTGCAAACCAGATCTGGTAAGAATCTGCAATATCCTGGTTGTGGCTTGTCCATTCTTCTTTCTTGATATCACCGCGGCCATGATCTACTGTAATGAATAAAGCTGTCTTGCCTTTGTATTGAGGATCATTTTGAACAAATTCCCATATATCCTGAATCCATTTGTCAACCATATGGGCGGCATCGAGGTAATCCTTATAACGCCCGCTATGCGCCCACTCATCGGTTTCGCCATACGAAATATATAATATTTTTGGTTTTTTGGTTTGCAGATAATTCATTGCTCCATATTGTGTAAACACATCCAGGCATTCTTCGTCACCAAAAGGCCTGTAAGAATCTTCCAACATAGTATTGATCAGTTTTTCCTTGATGGTAGGATTTTGACCACCCGTTTTATCAAATGCAGCATACACCGGGAAACCACTTCGTTGTTCATTCAATATCCTGTCAAAGGCATCCCATGCACCAAATGCAACGATCTGATTTTTAAACTTTGGTTGTTTGTTTAGATATTCCAGCAGGTTTGTATTCGGATTGGGTTTGTAAGAATTGCTGTTTACAGCGGTATCGGGATAACCTGTAAAGATCTCGTTGTAACCGGGGTAGGAGAACCAGTAGGGGTTGGCATTGTTGACGTTGCTGTTGAGATCCCTGTTACCATAGATCTGCCCGTCTTTTTCGATCTTGCTCCACATAAATGGCAGTATTTTTTTTCTTCTTTCAGCCGGGTCATTTGCCCAGTATTTTTTATAGATACCTGCGCTATCACCCTGGTTAAACCGGTTGTCGTTGGCGATTGCGGTATCCATGCCTTTGAAAACATCCTGCCATCGGAAACCATCTGTGGTAATGATGATAATGTTTTCTGCTTTTTGTGAAAAGGCCAAAGAACTTATTACCAAAGCAACGATTAAAAAAAAAGTTTTCATGTTAGATTGATTTATAATTCAGTTAATAGTTTTTTAATTTCCCTGACCTCATTTTCATTTACGGTCGCATGAATTAATTTTTCAGTTAAAGATGTTTTTGGAAATTCCATATTGCTATCAGCCATCATTTTTGCAGAAGAATGAAATTCTGTTGCGTTTGTTTTTTTTGCGATGGCAGCAATATTTTCTGAACGTATACCGCTACCCGGCATAATGATGATCCTGTCATCGGCTATATTAATTAGTTCAGCGATAATCCCCGCTCCATCCAATGCATTTGGCATTTGTCCGCTGGTAAGTATTCGCTCGCAACCTATCTCAATTATATCTTCCAATGCCTGGAAAGGATCAACGGTCCTGTCGAACGCACGATGAAATGTTACGCCAAGTGGATAAGCCATATCAACAACTCGTTTGCATCTTTCCATGTCAACCGTGCCATCCTTACTTAATATGCCGATCACAATTCCATCGCAGCCAAGTTTTTTACAAAGATGAATATCGGATATCATGATCTCATATTCAGCATCACTGTATAAAAAATCACCACCACGAGGGCGAATGATCGGGAACAATTCTATGTGTAATATGCTACGTGCGGCTTTGATGAAGCCATAGGATGGGGTTGTGCCGCCTTCGGATGGACCATCACAAAGTTCTATCCTGTCGGCACCTGCAGCCTGTGCTATGATGCAACTTTCGATGTTGAATCCGATTATTTCGAGTTTATGGGTCATAAGCACTTTGTCTGGAAATTCTGAATGGGCTAAAGCCCGCTGTGAGGTGATCTGTTTACCCGTGGCTGTAGCCAGGAATTATCTAATCCGTGAGTTATTCAATTAAAGAAGAAATTTCGATGGATGTATAATATTCTCCTTCCTGCTCTTCACCGAAAATACAAATCCTTTTTGAATAGCATACGCACCGTACTGGCCTTTCTTATTTATGGCTAAAAAACCTACCTGCAAAGTTTTTGCTTTTTCCTTATCTCTTTTCACGATGCGCTCTACAGCCTTTTTGCAGGCGAGTTCTGGCGAATATCCCTGCCGCATAAATTCTACTACGAGGTGTGTGCCGCAGATGCGGATCACTTCTTCACCAACACCGCTGCTGGTTGCTGCGCCTACTTCATTGTCAACAAATAAACCTGCCCCGATGATCGGTGAATCTCCAACACGACCATGCACTTTAAAAGCCATTCCACTGGTGGTAACTGCGCCACTTAAATTTCCTTTGATATCCATGGCAAGCAGTCCCATAGTATCGTGATTTACAGACCCATCTTCAAAAAAATTAGGTGCAAAGGGGCCATTTGTTTTTTTATTTTCAATATTGATGGCCGGCTTGTATTCATTTTTTATCAACCATGCTGCATAAGCTTTTTTTGCATCCGGAGACAGTTCGGTGCTTTCTAATTTAAATCCGTTCTCAACCGCAAATTGTTGTGCACCCGCGCCTACCAGTATTACATGAGGCGTTAACTCCATTACTTTCCTGGCAACAGATACGGGATGTTTTATCCTTTCCAATCCTGCCACAGCGCCGCAATTGGCGTGTTCATCCATGATGCAACTATCTAAGGTTACCATGCCATCACGATCCGGATAACCACCTAGTCCAACACAACAATTAATCTCATCTTCAATCTGCATGGCACCGGCTTCCACGGCATCCAATGATTTACCAGCAGTTGACAATATTTTCCATGCTGCTGCATTTACGGCCATGCCACTATCCCAGGTAGAGATTACGATTGGCATTGTCGTCTCCTCAAAACCGCTAGCCAATGATCTATTCGCAGTAAGCAATGGTGCAGTAAGTACAGATACTTGTAAGAATTTTCTCCTGTTTAACATAGTTTTGAGTTGATATATAGCAATATTACGCCCCTTTGTGCATGGATAATTTCTTTAGCATATCGGTAGAAGCAGCGTTAGCATACAGGCCGAATGCGCTTGTAATAACACCTTTTAATTTCCCATCTTTCGATTCCACGCCATAAACAACATCTTCATCATCGGGATTAGAATTACCTTCAAAACGATGCGTTTCTGTTATTTCAAAATCTTCAGGTTGAAGGGAATGTTTGTGCTCACTGCAAATAAGTTGATCGAAGCTGATATTAAAATCAATGGTATAGCCTCTTTTCCGAAGGCCTTTCAATGCATCAACAACAGTGTCGTATGTATACATGGTTTTTTAGTTTAAAGTTAATCAATCTTTTTATTGATACATAAACTCAGGATTTGGAAAAACGAATCGTTGCAAGGTATATCGCAGCAACCACGGTGATAACTGCTGTAAATATAAAAGTAAACGCAGCACCGAATTCATACCATAAAAAACCACAAAGGCTGCTGGCAACCAGGGCGCAGATGCTCTGAAAACCGCTGTAAGAACCAATGGCAGAAGCTGTTTCATTTCGGAGTACCGTGTTACTGATCCATGCCTTGCTGATACCTTCTGTAGCGGCAGCATACAATCCATACAACCCAAACAGGAAAATGAAAACATAGATATTATGGTTGATCGCAAAGCCAATATAGACAATTGAAAAAAGCAGCAACCCGGAAATGAATATCTTTTTCAGCCCGATCTTGTCTGCAATTATTCCCACAGGATACGCAAATAACGCATAAATAAGATTGTAAAAAATATAGACAGCGATCACCGAAGTATCAGTCAACCCGCTTTCCTTCATTCTTAATAAAAGAAAAACATCAGAACTGTTGAACAGGGCGAATAACAATAATCCGAAGAGTAATTTTTTGTAAGCTGCAGGACTATCTTTCCAATAAGAAGTAAATGCAAAGAGGCTGGCTTTTACAATTCCCTTTTTTTGAGAACCAGTTTTTTTATATTCTTTGATAAGCAATGTGCTGAGAATGGCCAAAAAGCCCGGCGCAAATGCAACGATAAAAAGTGTTTTATAATTTCCGGGGTGATAATAAAGCCATGCCAATGCGATCAACGGCCCAAACACTGCTCCCAATGTATCCATTCCACGGTGAAATCCAAACACCCTTCCCTTTGTTTCAGCACTGCTTTCATCACTTAGCATCGCATCTCTTGCACCTGTGCGTATGCCTTTGCCCAGGCGATCAAGTGTCCGGGAAAAAAATATCCACCAGGGATATACAAAAATGGCCAATAGCGGTTTACTGATGGCACTGAGTCCGTAACCGAATTGAACAAAAGGAAGCCTTTTGCCCAGTGCATCACTTTTTTTACCAAAATAAGTTTTTGTGAGTCCGGCAACAGCTTCGGCAACACCTTCCAGTATTCCAATGAAAACAGCGGAATAGCCGATCTGTTTCAGAAACAAAGGCATTACAGGGTACAGCATTTCACTTGCCATATCCGTAAATAGGCTTACAAGCGACAATACCCACACTGTTTTGGTGATAACTTTCATTTATGTAATTGTAAATATATTTTGTATAATCCAAACGGTTAAAGATTTAGTGGCAGGCCGCCTCATCCTTCAAAAACAAATAGATTGCGTACATTGCAGGGACAAAAGGCCGTTATTTTAACAAGTAGCCACGATATATAGAAAGAAGTAAATATTTATGAGTAAAGAGAAAAAAAAGGAATCTAAAAAATCATCTCAAACTAAGATTTTAAAAGGAAAACTTGATATAAGCCGAAGTGGGATGGGTTATGTGATTGTAGAAGGGCAGGATAAAGACATATTGGTTAAGCCCAACGATTTTGGAAAAGCATTTCATGGCGATATCGTAAGGGTGCAGGTTTCCTCCGATTCGGGTAAGGGAAAGCGTATAGAAGGTAAAGTGACGGATGTTGCAGAACGCAAACAGGTTGAGTTTATCGGGAATATCCAGGCAAACAAGACTGTTGCATTTTTTGTAGCAGGCGGGGAAAAGCCGATCCCAGATTTTTATATTCCGGTTGAAAAATTGAATGGTGCTGTTGATGGAGACAGGGTGTTAGTCCGGCTCCTGAAATGGGATAAATCGGATAAGAAGCCACAAGGCGAAGTGGTATCGGTGATAAAAGCAGAAGATGAGGCCGATATGGCCATGAAAGAAATATTGGTGGATGCAGGATTCCCATTGCAATTCGAACCCGAGGTATTGGCTGAAGCGTTGAAATTATCGGGAAAGATCAGCCGGGAAGAAACGAGCAAGCGAAAAGATTGTCGTGATATCCTGACTTTTACCATTGATCCTGCAGATGCGAAAGATTTTGATGATGCCATCTCTATTCGCAATCTTGACAATGGCAATTACGAAATTGGTGTTCACATTGCCGATGTAAGTCATTTTGTTACCCCCGACAGCATACTGGATAAAGCTGCTTATAAAAGAGCAACCAGTGTTTATTTGCCAGACAGGGTGAACCCGATGTTACCTGAAAAAATTTCGAACGAGCTTTGTTCACTCAGGCCCAATGAGGATAAATATACTTTTTCAGTTATTTTCCAGATAACGAACAGGGCTGAGATAAAACACAAATGGATCGGGCGAACGCTTATACATAGTAATCATCGGTTCACTTATGAAGAGGTTCAGCAAACAATTGAAACAAAAGACGGGCTTCATTACAAACCCATTTTACTGCTGAATGATCTTGCGCAAAAATTCAGGAAAGAAAGGTTTGATAACGGTGCTATTAATTTTTCTTCACAGGAAGTAAAATTTAAATTAGACGAAAAGGGAGCGCCGGTAGGGATTGTAATCAAAGAAAGCAAGGAAGCAAATAAACTTATAGAGGAATTCATGCTGCTTGCAAACCGCACCGTGGCTGAATACGTATCGAAAATAAAAAGTAACAAAGAACCTATCCCTTTTCCATATCGCATACACGATACGCCGGATGAAGAAAAGTTAAAAACATTTGCGGCCTATGCAAAAAAATTCGGTTATAAATTCGATATAACAAATGAAAAGGAAATAGCAAGCTCTTTTAATAAATTATTGGAAGATGTACAGGGAAAACCTGAACAACATGTGTTGGAACAATTGGGTATCCGCACGATGTCCAAAGCTATTTATACATCTGAGAATGTTGGCCATTATGGATTAGGATTTGAAAATTATTGTCATTTCACATCACCGATCAGGCGTTATCCTGATGTGTTGGTGCATCGTATCCTGCAGCAATGTTTAGAAAAAAACCTGAAGATCGATAAGAAGATGGATGAAAAATGCAAGCATTGCAGCGACAGGGAACGTTCGGCTATGGAGGCAGAACGTGCAGGGAATAAATACAAGCAGGTTCAATACATGCAGCGATTTTTGGGCGAGGATTTCGATTGTATCATCAGCGGAGTTTCCACATTTGGTTTCTGGGTTGAAACGATCGAACATAAGTGCGAGGGGTTGGTGAGCTTACGGGATCTGAGTGATTATGATGATTTCAGGCATGACGAAACAGATTATGCATTGGTGGGCATGCGTACCAATAAGAAATTCAGGATGGGAGACAGGGTAAGGATCAAGGTAGTAGCAGCAAACCTTACCAAACGTCAGCTTGATTATCATTGGGTAGTTGAAGAAACAACGCCACAGAAGGCAGTTAAAAATTCGAAAAAGAAAAATTAGTTTATAGTTCAAAGTTTATAGTTGTATTCAACCCTAAACCCTAAACCCTAAATTATAAGTTACCAATGCAGCCTTTCACAGTCTTATCAAAAAATTTTGAAGAGCGGTTTAATAAGCGTCATTTTCCTGATGATCCAAAAAATCTGTACGATGCTTCGCAGTATATTTTAAAGATCGGGGGTAAAAGAGTGCGCCCTGTATGTGTGTTGATGGGCAACGAACTTTTTGATGATATTGACGCGGATGCATACGATGTAGCAACTGCCATTGAACTTTTTCACAATTTTAGTCTTATACACGACGATATCATGGACAAAGCACCGCTGCGCCGTGGTATGGAAACTGTGCATACAAAATATGGGGATGCAACAGCTTTACTTGCCGGCGATGTGATGCTTGTAGCTGCTTATGATTATATCAATAAGATAAAACCGATTCACCTACAAAAGGTCATTGCGCTTTTTAATAAAACAGCTAAAGAAGTTTGCGAAGGGCAGCAACTTGATATGGATTTTGAAAAACAGGAGTCGGTAAGTTTTGAGGAGTATGTGCGTATGATCACGTTGAAAACTTCTGTACTCCTGGCTGCCAGTATGCAAATGGGCGCCATCCTTGGTGGTGCAGGAGGAGGCAATCAGCAGCATTTATATGAGTTCGGTAAAAAGCTTGGCATTGCTTTCCAGGTGCAGGATGATTACCTCGATGCATTTGGTGATCCCGAAAAATTCGGCAAGCAACCGGGTGGTGATATCATTGTGAATAAGAAAACATTTTTAATGATTCATGCGATGGATGTGGCGTCGGCTTCGCAAAAGGGAATCCTCGCTAAGTTGATGGAGGATGTTCCTGTTACCGAAGTTGATAAAATTAATAAGGTTGATAAAGTTTTGCAGATATTTCGTGATTGTAAAGTAGATGAATGGGCAGCCGAATTAAAAGATAAATATTACAAGGAAGCTATGAAGCATTTGGATGATATCGCTGTATTGGCTTCCCGCAAAACAGAACTGGAAGTACTTGCTAAATATTTATTGCAACGTGATAAGTAAAGTGAGTTCGTTTCTCGTGGGGCAGAAATGGAGAAGACCAATGCAAAACACGAAAATGTAATCTGCCAAATTCAAGTTCTTTCTCTTTCCGAGAGAGGTTGTGGACAGGCTGATAAATGATTTACCGTACAAGTGTGCGACGCAACGATGCTGAACTAAGTACTATAGTCCGGATAATAAAAATTTTTCCCTGTAAACATATATTTCCCTATTTTAACTGTTATAAACTAACATAGCATGAGTAATTCCCTGTTCAGGAGAAAGAATATCTCCAGTATTTTAGCAGAAGGTAGCGACGATTCACATGGTACCGGCGGACTTAAAAGAGTATTGACCGTAAAAGATCTTACTTTTTTCGGCATTGCAGCTATACTGGGAGCAGGAAGTTTCAGTAGCCTGGGTTTTGCCGTGTTTCATGGCGGCCCTGGTGTAATACTTTTATTCGTTATTACTGGTATTGCCTGTGCATTCACAGCGCTCTGTTATTCAGAATTTGCAAGCAGGATACCCGTCGCCGGAAGTGCTTATACTTATGCTTATGCAAGTTTTGGAGAATTGTTTGCATGGGTGATTGGTTGGGCCTTGATCATGGAATATTCTATCGGGAATATCTATGTTGCCTACAGTTGGAGTGATTATTTTACCTCGCTGATGGGTAAACTGCATATTCATGTTCCTGAATACCTTTCTACCAGTTACATGGAAGCAAAACATGCCATAGAACGCGGAAGTACCAATGAAGATGAATTGGCAGCATGGAAAAATGCGCCGGTTGTAGCAGGATTAAGGATCATTTTAGACCTTCCTGCATTGATCATTAATTTCCTCATCACTTACCTCGTGTATCGTGGTATCAAAGAAAGCAGGAATTTCAGTAATATCATGGTGATGCTTAAAATTGCGGTGGTAGGTTTAATTATTATTGTTGGCGGTTACCTGGTTTTTTCAAACGGACTTACAGCTAACTGGACACCAGCAAATGATGAAGGCGTTAAGTCCTTTATGCCAAACGGATTTAGCGGTGTAATGATGGCTGTGGCAAGTGTGTTCTTTGCATATATTGGGTTTGATGCGGTGAGCGTTTTAGCTGAAGAAAGTAAAAATCCACAACGCGATCTGCCAAGAGGTATGATTTATTCACTTGTTATCTGCACTGTTATTTACATTTTATTGACACTTGTTTTAACTGGTGCAGTTAATTACCGGAAATTTGATGGGGTGGGTGATCCGCTTGCATTTATTTTTGAACCGCAAAACCTGAACGTAGGATGGATGCAGTTATTTGTTGCAGTGATTGCAGTGGTAGCAATGACAAGCGTACTGCTGGTATTCCAGATGGGGCAACCACGTATCTGGATGAGCATGAGCAGGGATGGACTGATGCCACCTGTTTTTCAAAAAATTCATCCGAAGTACCACACTCCTTCTTTTTCTACGATCGTAACCGGCCTGGTAGTTGGGATACCTATACTTTTCACAGACAAAACCTTTGTGTTGGATTTTACAAGCATTGCAACATTGTTTGCTTTTGTATTGGTTTGCGGTGGAGTATTGTTGATACCTCAGAAAGAAAAAATAGGTGGAAGGTTTCATTTGCCATACATCAATGGGCAATTCATTTTTCCGGCCATTGTAATAGGCTCGATTGTATTGGCAAGGGTATTATCGAAAACTTATTTCACAGACATGTTAAATTTTGATTTTAGCGGCAATGCCGATTTTGTTGCAGGAAAATTAAGTTTCATGGATGTTGCCACTGCAAATATTTCTTTGATCATATTCTGGATATGTGCCTTGCTGCTGGCCATATTCGCATTTATAAAAAAGTATTCACTGATCCCGCTGATGGGCGTCATAACCTGTATGTACCTGCTTACGGGAATGTCAAAAAGCAACTGGGTATGGTTTATCGGGTGGCTGATCCTTGGCGCTATTATATATTTCTTATATGGGTATAGGAAAAGCAAATTGGCTCAGCCCTCCGCTTGATTCCTTTACCTCAGTTGCCACGAATGCTCGAATAATTAATCATGTGTTTATTTGTGCATTTGTGGCATTATCACTAAGATTAGTGCCATCAGTGGCAACCTTATTTTATCAGCGCTGCAGTCAGGAATACCCAAAAAATAAATTATGTTTTCATTCGTGCATTCATGGCTTTTATATTAAGATCAGTGCCACCAGTGGGAATTTTTTTTCTAAAAATAGCAGTGCCCAATACAAATAGATTTTTGTTTATTAAGTATTGTGGGTTTAATCGGGCATTCGTGGCAACTGAAATTATTTTACCCTTCAACGGCGCAAAGTGTTTTAACTTTGTGCCGTTGTTATTTAATGAACTGCAGAAAATGAAATACGAAATAGGAGATAAGATAATTGTGTTGCTTACGGACGAAGAGGGTACCGTAGTTGATCTCATGAATGATAAGATGGTTATGATTGAAGTACGGGGTGTTAAATTCCCGGCTTATATGGACCAGATAGATTTTCCTTACTTCAAAATGTTTACCCAAAAGAAACCTGTTGACAAGAAGAAGATATATGTAGATAATGTAAAAAAGGAGAAAACCATTGCCAAAAAAGAAAAGACAGGCACTGGCGTATGGATCAGTTTTATTCCGGTATTTGACAAGGATGTTTTTGATGACGACGTGGTGGAGAAATTGAAGATATATCTCATCAATCACAATGACGAAGAATATAATTTTCATTACAAATTGTTCTTTACCGGTGAAAATCACTTTGAGTTAAAGAATAACATAAGGCCTAACAGTGATTTTTATTTACATGATGTGGACTTTGAGGACATGAGTGATAACCCGAAATTTGATTTTGAATTTTCACTGGTTCCCGGGGATAAAAAGAAGGCTCTATATTTTGAAACTTCCATGAAATTAAAAGGCAAACAGCTTTTTAAGAAGATAGAAGAAGTACAGCTAAAAAATGAAGCATCTTTTGCATACGAATTGTTCAATGTGTATCCTGATAAAGTTGACGAAGAAAAAGTTGATCTGAGCAAACTGGGTAGTGCCGGTTACCGTGTGTATGATGCATCCCGTGTGCGTGAGAACCTGGCGCCGGCAAGATCCGTGATCGATCTGCACATTGATAAACTCACCAGCCATTGGAAAGACATGTCGAATTTCGAAATGCTGGAAACACAATTGAACGCATTCGGAAAATATTATGATCTGGCAGTAGCACACCAGCAGCCTACATTGATCGTAATACATGGAGTAGGCGAAGGCAAGTTAAGGGAGGAGATCCACGAGCTATTGAAACTAAAAACTGAAGTGAAATCTTTCGTGAACCAGTTTCATCCGTTGTACGGATATGGGGCTACGGAGATTTATTTTAAGTAGGAATTTAGAGAATATGTTTAATAAGTTGAGCAGGTTGATAAAGTTGACAACAACCTAAACCTCATCAACCTCCTCAACAAAGTAAAACTTTCAACGCATTCAGCTTTCATTTCAATGGCCGCTTCTTGATCATGCCGCCCTTCATATCTTTTACACTGCTCATCACCACAAATGCATTTGGATCTATTTTTTCAATTTCCAGTTTTAGCTTACTGACTTCAAGGCGGGTGATGATGGTGTAGATGATTTGCATGTCGTATAATTTTTCACCGCTTTTGCCAAAGCCACGTTCACCTTTGTAAACGGTAATTCCCCTGCCTAGTTTAGAAATGATCATCTGCCTGATCTTGTCTGCCTTTATGGATATGATCGTTACACCTGTATATTCCTCAATACCTTCTATTAAAAAATCAACAGTTTTGGATGCCGACAGATACGTGAGCATAGCGTACAATGCAATTTCTATAGAGATCAACCATGCAGCCATGGAGAAGATAATGATGTTGACGATGAGGATCACATCGCCAATGGTAAGCCCTGATTTTTTGCTTACTGCTATTGCCAATACTTCCGTGCCATCAATTACGCTGCCGCCTCTAACTGCAAGGCCGATGCCTGCTCCGAGGAAGAATCCGCCGAATACCGCAACGAGTAATTTATCATTGGTGATCTCCGGGTAAGGAATGAACGCAACGGCAATAGCAAGGCATACAATGCCAACTGCTGTTTTTATGGCGAATTGCCTGCTGATAATATGATAGCCCAATATTACAAAAGGAAGATTGATGAGGACAAGCAGTAGGGAAAGATTAACACCCGTCAATTCAGAGATCATCAACGAAATGCCGGTGGCACCGCCATCGAGGAAATTATTGGGTAATAAAAAACCTCTTAGCCCAAAGCCTGCGGAGAGAACACCGATAATTATCATAAAGAAATCGATGGATAATTTTTTTACAACAAGCTTATATTCTACCAACTTGCGGGCATTACTGTATGTGTTCAGATCACTCTCTGAAATTTTCCTGTTAAAGATGACTTTTAACACGCTGATCTTTGTTTTTTTCATCTTGCTTAAAAATACGGATAAATATTTTTTAAGTAGTTGTTTATTTGAACCGGAATTAAAATCCTGATCCTCGGAAATAATTGTTTAAATAATTGTTGAACCTTGCGATACCTGAAATATAGTGCAGTTGCAGAAATCAATATAGTTCAATAAAAGTTCCCGACTTTTGAGACATGCAATACCCTCACGTACACGTATTCAGAAACATTGCGTTCGCTATGGATCAATCCCATTCGCTACTTAAATATAACCCAAAGAAACTTTTTAAGAGACCGTATGTTGACACTAAAGCCTGAATGAAGGGCATAACGATCATCGGTAAGATCTTCTCCCACGACCAGCGACAAAGAAAGATAGCCTAAGAATGCAATTGTGGGGATCCTGCCTTTTTCTTCGATCAGGTTTGTTTGAATCATCGATGCGTTTTAAAAGTGCTCACCCGCATCTGTACCTGTGCTAATCCAACTATTATTGCCGGGGATATTATTTTAAGTTTCAGCATTTTCTATAACAGGTTTCTTTGTTGCAATTAATCCAATCATCATAATAATTGCCGTAAGAAATACAACCTGTATGACAAGGGATTTATTTACGAGGCCGATCATTTTTTCCGGTACAATGGATAAGAACAACAGGATATTGATAAGCCCTCTTGGTGCAACATAAACCAATGGTGCCATAGGGAATTTGAAGATCCTTAATAAAATAGCACGTACTATGAATATCGCCGCAACAATGATCAATGCCCATTTGAAAGTTGCTGAATTCAATATTTCAGCAGTTTGCATCAGGTACCCAAATAGGAGGAAGAACAAGGCTCGTATAAGGAAAGTAGCTTCAACGATCAGTTCCTTAAACTTATGTATCTCGATATTCAATTCATTGGGTTTTAATTTATCTATCCATTTAAATCGTTTTAATTCATCGAGATTACCGAGGAATAACCCAAACAGCAATATGAAAAGTAAAGCAGGTAAATTATAAATTTTAGATACTTCATAAATCAAAATGACAAGGATCACAATCGGTGCAAATTTTATATGATGATCGATCTTGCTGAGTAAAAAAGACAATCCAATTGTTGCTACAAATGATACAACAGCGATTATAAGTAACTGCAGGCCGAAATTTCCGAAAGAAATAAGATCGATCGTTTTATTAAAGGCGATGAAATTAAAAAAAAGTATCCCGATGATATCTGAGAGGCTGCTTTCATAGATAATAAATTCCCTGTTTTCCGCTGATTGATCCCTAACGCTGGGAATGGCAATGGAACTGCTGATAACAGCAAAGGGAATTGCATTCAGTAAAGAATCTTTGAAGGAATAGCCGCCGAAATACATGAACAGGTATGCCAGTAAAAAAGATAATAGCAGGATTGGTATCAAGGCTATCGCAAAAGATTTTGTAATGAACGGGATCTTTGTTTTGTTGAATTCCAGTTCCAGTGAACCTTCCAAAACGATCAGAACAAGACCGATGGTGCCCAGTATTGGCAGTAGCGGTTGAAGGTCGGGTAGTTTTACCTCGAGCAATTCTGAAAGCTGTTGAACCAGCCATCCTAAGCATAATAATAGGATCACAGATGGTACTTTTGTTCTGGAAGAAGTAAGATCAAAAATATATGCGATCAATAATAATGTACAAATGGTGATGATGATAGCGGCAGTCATGGGCTGAAGTTACGAAGATGTTTTCTTGCAATCTTACAACAGAGCTCAGGAAAGGTATGCGGCACAAGTGAGTGACACAAAAATGCTGAATTTCGATCTAACGCCTCCATTCAAATTATTATAATAACAAACTGCATAGAAATTAAATCTATTTTTGCAGTTCTATCAGCCGACCATCGTTCCGATAAGATCGGAAAGGAAAGTCCGGACAGCAAAGGGCAACACACCGGCTAACAGCCGGCTCCCATTTATTTGGGAAGAGAAAGTGCCACAGAAAATTACCGCTTGCATGTTGGTGGCAACACCTACATAGAGTAAGGTTGAAAACGTGAGGTAAGGGCTCACGGTTTTGGTTGGTAACAATCATTACGGGTAAACCTTGTGTGCTGTAATGCCACGTATATCAGCGTTTGAGGGCGGCCCGCCCGAGCTGAAGGGTAGGCAGCAAGATTGTGTTAGTAATAACACAGCCAGATAAATGATGGTCGTCCCGACCCTTGGCCGGGATAACAGAATCCGGCTTATGGCTGATAGATTTTTATTTTTACTACAAATGATAAAAAAGCGGATCACGTCCGTTAGTAATATCGATTAATACAAAGCAGCAAGCTGACTGAAAGTAATAGATGACAAAGGAAAGCGAAACCTGTGGAGGCATGCAAGATGCGGTTAGGAACTAATCAATCTTTTCACGTCCATAATCCCTACAGCACAAACGCTTTAAAAACACTGCGCTTAATTCCTGCCCAATCTTCCTTTATAAAACTAAAATAAACGGTATCTCTCACTGTTCCATTTTCTGCGATCATATGCTTTCTTAAAATTCCTTCTTTTACTGCGCCAATCTTTAACATGGCGCCCTGAGATTTAATATTGAGTAAACTGGTTTTTAATTCTATCCTGTTTAAGTCGAGTTGTTCAAAACCAAAACTCAATAACAGAAATTTGCAAGCTTTGTTGATGCCGGTTCTTTGCAGCGAAGGTTTATACCAGGTCCAGCCGATCTCCGCTCGTTTATTAAGCATAGAAATATTTCCGTAACGGGTGCAGCCAGCGTAACATTTTTCCAGTTTATCGTAAACTGCAAAGGGGTAGGAGCGGTTGTTTTTTCTTTCAGCCAATGCGCTGTCAAAATATCTCCTGAAATCTTCAGGTTTTTTTACATCCGCATTGGTAAATTCCCATATTTCCCGTTCCATGGCAATGGGAAGCAAGGCTTCGAAATGTCTTTCTTCCAGCGGTTCCAGTCTTGCACGTTCATTTTCAAGGATGATTGTTTGGAATGTGAAATTATTGGTGTCCATATTTTTAATTAAGAAGGGATTGTAAAACATTTATGATTTCTCTTGAAAAAGCAGGCTAAGCCCGCATCATGAAAAAGTCAGACGGTGGCATAAGACGTTTTTATAATGGCGGCGACGATCCTATCAATCGGCAATGTAACTGAGTCGGCTGAAAAATTATTCCAATCAATAAAGCGAAATGTTTCTGTTTCGCCTTTTTCCCTATACATATTCAATTGTTGTTCGTCAAACTCAAAAGCGGTAGTTCTTAGCGGTACATTAATTTCTTCCAGCGCCTTTACATAATAATAAATAGAAATTATCTGGTGAGCAGGATTGAAAGCACTCTGCTGGTAAAAATCTGTTGTATATAAATGACTGGTGATTTCTACTTTTAGATTCATTTCCTCCATGAATTCTCTTTTCAGGCAATCGATGGTTCCTTCACCTGGTTCCAGTCCGCCCCCACAAAATTTCGTATAATATTTCTCCCGGATAAATTCATCACTCACCAGCACCTGCTTTTGCTCGTTGATCAAAATGCCATATACCCTGATATTAAACATGGGCTATTTTTTTGTTCTTTTAAAATAATTGAATACAACAAATGCAAGTATAAGAAAAGATAAGATCACCGGCAGCCAGAATGCATAAGGCGAATGCTGGTAAGGTAAGGGCACATTCATACCATAGATACTCGCTATTAAAACCGGAATGCTAAGAAAGATCGTGATCGTACTCAATCTTTTCAGTACCTCGTTCTGGTTATTGCTGATGATACTTGCAAACGCATCAAGCGTACTGCTTAAAATATTTGTGTAGGTATTGGCAGTTTCAAGCGCCTGGGAAGTTTCAATAACAAGATCATCCAGGAAATCTTTCTCCTGAAGATCGAGGTGTAAAAAATCTGTGCGTGCAAGCTTCATCATCAATAGTTCATTGCTGCGCAAAGCAGTGATAAAATACACCAGGCTTTTCTGTATACGCATCAGTTGTAATAATTCTTCATTTCGTATTGAATCGTACAATTTTTGTTCCAGCATATTTCTCCGCTGGTTTATTTCTTTCAGGTGATCCTGGAAGGTCATGGTAATCTTCTCGAAAATTTTCAGCACCATCATATTCGGCTTATCAGGCTGCCTGTTCTGAAAACTGTTCAGGAATTTTTTGATGGCTTCATTCTCGAATGAGTTCACAGTTACCACCTGCTGGCCGGTAAGAATGATACAGATCGGAATGGTTATGTAGAATGCATCACTGTCGTTAAAAGAATTATTTTCTGTGGGAGTTTTGATAACGACAAGTTTTACGTCATCTTCAAGTTCGTAGCGGCTGCGTTCATCAATATCCAGTGAATCTTTCAAAAAATCGAGTGGTATAGAAAGCGCCTTACTAAGTTCAGAAAATTCTTCCTGTCGAAGGGGCGGGAGCACATTCACCCATGTGCCTGCATCAGGCTTGTCAACTGCTGTGGTTCTGTGCGCAATTATTTTAAAATATTGGATCATTTACAATCAGTTTATTTCTATTTCTCCTGCAAAAACAAATTCCGCCGGCCCGCAAAGCCATATATTTTCAAAATGCGTGTCATCAACTTTTGTGAATTCAACGCTCAGGTTTCCGCCGGGCGTTCTTACATCTACCCGGTTAAATCCTCGCGGGTTGTGTGCCGAAACAAGTGCCGCAGCCGTCACACCGGTCCCACAACTCAATGTTTCATCTTCCACACCACGTTCGTAAGTTCGTACAAAAATGGAATCTTCACCGGTGCTTTCTACAAAGTCAACATTGATGCCATCGGGCATATATCGTTTGCTGTGCCTGATCTCCCTCCCCGTATCTATCACGTCAATATTTTCCACATCGGTGGCATACTTCACAAAATGAGGAGAGCCGGTATTTAATATAACATAAGAAGAATGTTCGTCCAGTTCATTTACATCATGCATCTTTAATCTGATCCAGTGATTGTCTACTTCACCTTCATGTTCACCATCGCTGCCTAAAAATTTATACGTGTATTTATGTATTCCCTGGTTAAAAACATACCTGATCATACAACGGCCGCCATTCCCACACATCGACCCCGGGTTGCCATCAGAATTGAAATAAAGCATTTCAAAATCATAACCTGTTTTGTTGTTGAGCATCATCAATCCATCGCCGCCCACACCAAACCTTCGGTCGCATAATCGCTTGACCTGTTCTGTGCTGAGGCTGCTGAATTCATTGTTACGGTTATCGAGGATAACAAAATCGTTTCCTGTTCCCTGGTATTTATTGAATTTTATTTTCATAGAAAGCAAATAGTTATGTAGACTTAGCTGATAATTTTTGTTTCAACTATTTCAAGTGTTTTTTTAATAAGGTTCTCAACTGCAGCGTCGCCGTCCTTACTAAATTCCTTTGTGATCCTGTTGGCAACGATGGCACTTAATGATAAACAATGATGGCCCAGTATCTTTCCCATTCCATAAATGGCAGACGTTTCCATTTCAAAATTACTGATACGATGCTGTCCAAAATTAAAACTTGTCAACCGGTCTATTAATTGTGGCTGCTTCAGCCCCATGCGCAGCACTCTTCCCTGTGGTCCGTAGAAGCCCGGACAAGTTACCGTTACGCCCTGGTGAAATCCGGTGACAAATTCCTTAAGCAGTGATACACTTGCTGAATTTATATACGGTTCTGAAATTCCCTGGTGAACCTGTGTATGTGTTTTAAAAGCCTGAAGTACCTGTTTTTCTTCTTCATTACTGGTATAAAGGTAAAAGTGAAGCAGGTTATCAAGGCCAAGGCCGTGGGTGCTTGCCACAAAACTATCCACCGGTATATCTTTTTGCAAAGACCCCGACGTACCAACCCGGATAATATTTAATGCAGTTAGTTTTTCTTTTACTGTCCTTGTTTCAAGATCAATATTTACCAGCGCATCCAGTTCGTTTAAAACGATGTCGATATTATCAGGGCCAATACCCGTGCTTGTTACGGAAAGCCTTTTCTTTCCGATATAACCCGTATGCGTAATAAATTCGCGGTGCTGGTTTCTGAATTCAATTTTATCGAAGTATTTGCTTACTTCTTTTACCCTGTCTGGATCTCCAACGGTAAGAATGGTATGGGCAATTTCTTCAGGTCTGCAGTTCACATGGTAAATGGCGCCCCGGTCGTTGATGATCAATTCCGATGCTGCAATGCTGCTCATTGGGTTTTAGTTTTATTGAAAAATAATTTAAATGATTGTGTTTTACAATTTTATATTATGGATAAAAATACCCTATTTTTGCAACACTGAAAATGAACCTATATAAATAGTTTTATCACCGGGAATGATGGTCCTTTGGCCGAGTGGCTAGGCAAAGCTCTGCAAAAGCTTCTACAGCGGTTCGAATCCGCTAGGGACCTCCAAAATGGATTGCAATTTATTTGCAATCTATTTTTTTGTGCCATATTTAAACATTTGTTTAAATTATCAGACGAACTTAATGTTTAAACTTTATATTTGCATTTGAAAAATATTTAGGGCATAGCAAAATATTAGGTTAACCCTAATTTCGTATTTCATATCCAGCCATTCAGTATGAATATAAAATCTCTTTTCATTCTATTAATAAACGGATTGTGTTTTTCCGGTTTTTCATTCGCACAGGGAAAGATCGATACATTAACCTCAAATGCAAGTATTGAGCAATGCGTTGCCTATGCGCAAAAGCACAATCCATTGATAAGTCAATCGGCAATTGATGAGCAGATTACAACACAAACCATTAGGAGCAAACTGGCAGATTGGTATCCACAGGTGAATTTCAATTACAACCTGCAACATAATTTCCAGGTTCAAACAAGCATTATTGGCGGAAACGCCGTTGCATTGGGTGTGCACAATACTTCGGCAGGGCAATTCACTTTATCTCAAAGTATTTTTAACCGGGATGTGTTGCTTGCACTTAAAAGCAGGGGAGATGTACAATTACAATCGCAACAGGCTACAGCAAACAGGAAAATAGATCTAACAGCCAATGTTTCAAAAGCTTTTTATGATGTGCTTGCAACTACCCAGCAGCTAAAAGTTTCTGAGCAAAATATTGTTCGCCTGGAAAGAAGCCTGCATGATACATACAGTCAGTTTAAAGCTGGTGTGGCAGATAAAGTAGATTATAAAAGAACAACTATTACTTTAAATAATATTCGTGCATCAAAAAAAATAAATGAAGAATTATTGCTCGCGAAAAAAGAATACCTGAAATACCTGATGGGATATCCAGATTCAGTTAAACTTGATATCGCTTATGATAGCCTGAAAATAGAAACGGAAGCAGTATTTGATACCTTGCAGTCACCAGATTATAAACTTAGGATCGAATATCGTTTACTTGAAACACAAAAGAAATTACTTGAGGCCAATTTCCGTTACGAAAGACAAAGCTATCTTCCTTCAATAGGAGTAAACGGTGCTTACAACCTCAATTTTTTAAACAACGATTTTGCCAAATTGTATAACAGGAATTATCCCGGTTCTTTTGCAGCATTGACACTCACCGTTCCCATTTACCAGGGTGGAAAAAGAAAGGCAAAGATCAATATTGCAAACCTGCAGGTAAAGCGTGTTGACCAGGATATTCGTAACCTGCAAAACCTCGTGAACACCCAGTATGCGAATGCGCTGGCTGGTTACAAGAGCAACTATGCCAATTATCTTGCCTTGAAAGAGAATGTAGAACTGGCGAAGGAAATATACAATGTGATCCAGTTACAATATAAATCAGGTATTAAAACCTACCTCGAAGTGATCACTTCAGAAACGGACCTGCGTACGTCCGAGATAAACTATTTTAATGCACTTTACCAATTACTCGCAAGTAAGATAGATGCGCAAAAAGCATTGGGCCAGGTACCCGGTAATTAGATAAAATAATCCAGAACGAATATAAAGCAAATGATACCAATAAAATTTTCTTCAACCTCTTTACGAATAAATATGCTTGCCGGTACAGTAATTTTCCTGGCAGCTTGTGGCAGCAAACAGCAACAGGTACAGCAAGGCGCTCCGCCACCGGTTTCAGTCACTGTGCAGGCAGTTGTTACAACCGATGCCGTTTATTATGATGAATATCCGGGCCTTGTAACAGCCCTGAATGAGATAAAACTAACGGCACAGGTTAGCGGGTATATTACAGCTGTGTATTTTAAAGATGGCGACCAGGTGAGCAAAGGGCAAAAACTGTATTCCATCGATGCACAGGTTTACTCAGCAAATTATCAGCAGGCACTGGCAAACCTGGAAGTGGTGGAAACAAATATGATGAAGGCGCAAAAAGATGCAGACCGATATCATGAGCTTGATAAGAACGAAGCTATTTCCAAACAACAGGTTGATTATGCAGATGCAGCCCTGCAGGCATCAAAAAAACAGGTTTCAGCAGCAAGAGCAAATGTTGCTGCCGTTTCCTCCAATGTTAAATTTGCAAGCATTTATGCGCCTTTCAGCGGAACGATAGGAATATCACAGGTAAAAACAGGCACTGCAGTTGTTGCCGGGCAAACGATCTTAAACACCGTTTCAACAGATGATCCCATTGCTGTTGATTTCGCCGTTGGACAAAAAGATATTTATCGTTTTGTAAAACTGCAGCAGGCAGGCACTCAAGCAAATGATTCAACATTCAGCATCGCATTTGGTAAAGATGTATATCCGTATAACGGAAAAATAAACCTGATTGATCGTGCTGTTGATCCGCAGACAGGAACCATTAAAACAAGACTGGAATTTAAAAATGATAAGAAAATGCTGAAGGCAGGCATGAATACAACGGTACGTGTACTGAATATTTCGTCAGCCAGATCGAATATTGTTCCTTATAAAGCCGTATCCGAACAACTGGGAGAATTCTTTGTGTATGTAGTTGGCGATAGCAGCAAGGTTAGTCAGCGAAAAGTATCGCTCGGTAAGCAACTAGGAACCGAAGTTATCATCAATGACGGACTCAAAGAAGGAGAGAAGATCGTTGTGCAGGGTGTGCAGAGTTTAAGGGAAGGTTCAGTTATTACTACTGCTCCTGCTCCGGCGGCAGGGTCTGCTCCAAAAAAATAACAAAGTTACCTGTTGAAATAACGGATCGCAATAACTGATCTTATATGATAGTCGGGGTCGTTCCGGAACAAAAAATTTACAATGATAGCAGAAACATTTATTAAAAGGCCCATTACAGCGATCGTTGTTTCGATTGTGATCGTATTGGTGGGGCTGATCGCTTTAACAACCCTGCCTGTTGCACAGTATCCTGATATAACGCCGCCAACAGTTACGATCAACGGGAACTTCACAGGTGCGGATGCGCAAACAGTTGAGCAAACCACCACTACTGCAATTGAAACACAGGTGAATGGTGTTCCCGGGATGTCTTTCCTGTCAAGTAACAGCACATCCAGCGGACAAAGCAGCATCAATGTAACTTTTGATGTAGGTACGAATGTAAACATTGCAGCGCTGGATGTACAGAACAGGGTAAGTGTTGCGCAACCTTCTTTACCGGATGCAGTAAAGCGTTTAGGCCTTACAGTACGTAAGCGTAATCCAAGTATTATGGTAGCACTTGCATTTTATTCACCCAATGGTACACACGATGCCACTTTTATTGGCAACTACGTAAACATTTATATGAAAGATGCCCTGCAAAGAGTTAAAGGTGTAGGCGATATCGTTTCACGTGGTGATGATTTCGGAATGCGTATCTGGTTCAACCCTGAAAAATTAGCGGCACTTAGTATGAGCCCGGCAGATGTTATTGCCTCATTGTCTGAACAGAATCTGCAGGTTGCAGCAGGAACAATCGGTGGCAATCCACAACCAAATGTGCAGAGTTTTGAGTATAGTGTATTAACGAATAGCAGGATCAATAGCAAGGAACAGTTTGAGAACATAGTTGTACGAAGTGTTCCTTCCACAGGAAGTATCGTTTACCTGAAAGATATTGCCCGTGTTGAACTGGGTAAATTTGATTACTCAGGCAATGCATTTGTAGATGGTAAGCCAGCCGCATTTCTGTTAATATACCAGGCACCCGGTGCAAACGCACTTGAAACCTATGCAGGTGTAACAAAGGCGCTTACAGAATTAAGAAAAGGCTTTCCAAAAGACATTGATTTTGTGATGCCGCTTGAAACGGTTTCAGTAGTAAAAGTATCTATTGAAGAAGTTTTGAAAACATTGCTGGAAGCACTGGCGCTGGTGGTTATTGTCGTGTTCCTGTTCCTGCAAAGCTGGCGTGCCACGCTGATTCCCGTACTTGCCATACCTGTTTCGCTGATCGGTACATTCATTTTCTTTATCCCATTTGGTTTTACCATCAACACACTTACCTTGTTTGCATTTGTATTGGCGATCGGTATCGTGGTAGATGATGCGATCGTTGTGGTAGAAGCTGTTCAGCATAATATCGATCATTATAAAATGTCGGCGAAGGATGCAACAAGAAAGGCAATGAAAGATATATCGGGGCCCGTTATTGCCATCGCACTTATCCTGGCTGCGGTATTTGTACCGGTTGGCTTCATTCCCGGGATCGTTGGCAGGTTATACCAGCAATTTGCTATCACCATTGCTGTGTCTGTGATCATTTCTGCATTTGTGGCATTGTCGCTCACACCTGCGCTTTGTTCAATCATGTTGAAACCTGCTAAAGAAAAAGTGGCAAAAAAAAGTTTATTGGAAAAATTCTTTGCATTCTTCAACAGGGGCTTTGATAAAATAAACAGATCGTATACACGTGGCGTAAGAAAATGGATTAAAGGAACGCCTTATGTTATGGTGATGATGATCGTAATGTTTGTTGGGCTTTTCTTCCTGTTTAAAAGCAAACCTTCAGGTTTTATTCCTACAGAAGATGAAGGCCGCTTGTTTGTTACTTATGAAATGCCTGAGGCAACTTCCACCACCCGTAGTGTTGTCATGCTGAAAGAGATTTTGGAAAGAATAAAATCTATACCTGAAGTTAGAACGGTAGGAGGGTTAGCAGGTTTAAATATCATCAGCTTCTCCAATAAATCGAATGTAGGTACTTTGTTTGTGATGCTGAAACCCTGGGATGAACGCACGGGTGATGCGCATCATGTAAAAGCGGTGATCGCAAAAATACAGAAGGCAACTTCGGATATTAAGGAAGCAAGGGTGTTGGCAATATCTCCACCTGCGATTCCGGGCCTCGGACAAACGGCAGGATTTACTTTTGAATTACAGCAAACAACCAGCACAGATAATATTCAACAATTTGAACAGGTATCTAAAAAATTCCTGGCAGCAGTGAACCAACGGCCGGAAATTGGAATGGCATTTACTTTCTTTAATGCACGTACACCCAGTTATCAGGTAGATGTTGACAGGGAGAAGGCAAAGAAACTCGGTGTTTCATTGGTAGATGTTTACAGCACCATGTCTACGTTATTGGGCAGTAGCTATGTAAATGATTTTAACTTGTATGGAAGAAATTTCCGTGTGGTGGCGCAGGCCGATAGTTCTTATCGTTCATCTATTTCTAATTTGGAAAAATTTTATGTGCGGAACAGCCAGGGTAACATGATACCGATGAGTTCACTGATCACTGCTAAAGTAATAGAAAGCCCTTCGCTGATTTCACATTTTAACGTATACAGGTCGATTGAAATCAATGGTAGTCCGAAGCCAGGATACAGCAGTGGCCAGGCTATTAAGGCATTAAAGGAAGTGGCAGCACAAAATTTGCCGGTAGGGTATGGTTACGAATTTGCAGGCCTCAGTGCCGAAGAAATAAAGGCAGGGGATAGTACCCTTATCATTTTCAGCATCTCTTTGATCTTTGTATTCCTGTTCCTGGCCGCATTGTATGAAAGCTGGAGCATACCATTTTCTGTATTGTTCGCTGTTCCGATCGGGGCACTGGGATCTATCATTACACTAACTTTTCTGCCCAATCTAACCAATAATATTTATGCCCAGATCGGGTTGATAACATTGATCGGACTTGCTGCAAAAAATGCCATCCTCATCGTAGAGTTTGCAAAAGAAAGAGTAGACGCCGGCATGGCAGTTATTCAGGCAACCCTGGAAGCTGTTAGCTTACGTTTACGCCCGATTGTAATGACTTCCATGGCCTTTATCCTCGGTGTTTTACCATTGGCTTTTGCAAGCGGTGCAGCTGCAGAATCTCGTAAGACTATTGGCTGGACAGTATTTGGTGGTATGCTGTCGGCAACAACCCTGGCTATATTTGTTGTTCCTGTGCTATTTGTTTTAATATCTAAAATTGCAAACAGGAAAAAGAAATTAAAGTTATCAGAAGAAGTTGCACGGGAAGTACCGGATACCGATAAAACGGAAGTATAATTCCGGCTGTTTATTTTACCTTGCAGCTTGTAAATAAAAAATATGTTCACTAAAACTATTTATCCTGTTGGTTTGATCGCCTGCCTGGCAATTGTGGGTGCCTGTTTTTTACCGTGGGTTCATTACAACAATATCAATGAAACTTTTACAGGCTTTCATGTAACCAAATTTGCGACGGGGAATTATTATGGCCGGGCAGGTATTATCATAACAACCTTTGCGGGTATCATCCTGTTATTAATGCTGCTGCCAAAGATCTGGGCAAAACGGGTAAATCTCTTTTTAGCAGCATTGTTGTTTGCTTATTGCATTCGCACCTATATCATTTTTACCAGCGCTTTATTTGAAGGAGAAGTGGAGAAGAAAATTGGTATCTACCTTATCATTCTTTTCTCTGCTGTAATGTTAGTTGCAGCTGCGTTTCCGAGAATGGAGGAGAAACTGGTTGCTGATGCTGAGGAATAGATGGATTGAACTGGTAAAAATTCCTCCGGTTTATAAAGTTAAAAGTACCCTGATGCCATTAGCTTTATCAACTCCATCAACCATCGAACTACTTCTTAACCTCCTTCGCCCACGCATCTTTCAAGGTAACTGTTCTGTTAAATACTAAACGATCAGCAGCAGAATCTTTATCCAGACAAAAATATCCTTTGCGTATGAATTGAAACCGCTCATTCATTCTTGCATTATTCAGGGAAGGTTCTATATATGCCTGTTGAATGATATGTAAAGAATCCTGATTGATGTGATCTTTAAAATCACCTTCTTCAGCTGCAGGATTTTCTGATTTGAATAAGCGGTCGTACAATCTTACTTCTGCAGTAGCAGCATGTGCAGCTGATACCCAATGAATGGTTCCCTTTACCTGTATCGATGCCGAACCTTCCTGTCCACTTTTACTTTCAGGGAAATGCGTACAATGTATCTCTGTTACATTGCCATCAGCATCTTTTACAAAGTTTTCACATTTTACAATATAAGCGCTCTTTAACCTTACCATGGCGCCAGGGGCAAGCCGGAACCATTTTTTTGCAGGCACTTCCATGAAATCTTCGCGCTCTATCCATAAATTCTTGCTGAAAGGAATTATCCTGGTTCCCATAGATTCCTCCGGGCCATTTTCACTAACTAATTCTTCAGTTCTTCCTTCATCATAATCATCAATGATCAGTTTAACTGGCTCAAGTACTGCCATTACCCTGTTTGCTGTTTTATTCAGGTCTTCTCTTAAACAAAATTCAAGTAAGCTAAGGTCGATCAGGTTCTCTCTTTTTGCTACGCCTATCTTATCGCAGAAAACGCGGATGCTTTCAGGCGTATAACCTTTTCTCCTGAAACCACTGATCGTGGGCATACGCGGATCATCCCAGCCATTCACATGCCCTTCATTCACCAGCTGTAATAATTTGCGTTTACTCATTACCGTGTATGTCATATTCAATCGTGCAAATTCGTATTGATGCGATGGGAATATGTCGAGTTTCTCAATAAACCAATCGTACAGGGCACGGTGAGGAATGAACTCCAGCGTACAAATGCTATGGGTGATGTTTTCAATACTATCGCTTTGTCCATGGGCAAAATCATACATTGGGTAAATGCACCACTTGTCGCCGGTACGGTGATGATGCGCATGCCTGATGCGGTAGATGATTGGGTCTCTCAACAGCATATTGGTTGAAGCCATATCTACCTTAGCCCTCAATACTTTTTCACCGTCCTGGTATTTACCTGCTTTCATATCGGCAAAGAATTGAAGGTTTTCCTCCATGCTGCGGCTTCTATATTTGCTGTCTTTTCCGGGTTCTGTAGGTGTGCCTTTTAATATGGCTATTTCTTCTGCAGTGCTGTCATCTACATAAGCAAGCCCTTTGTTGATGAGTTGCACGGCAAATTCATAGAGTGTATCAAAATAATCAGACGCATATAATTCACGGCCCCATTCAAAGCCGAGCCAGCGGATATCTTCTTTAATACTTTCCACATATTCTGTATCTTCTGTAACGGGGTTGGTATCATCAAAACGCAGGTTGGTACTGCCGCCATATTTAGCTGCCAAACCAAAGTTCAGGCAAATAGCTTTTGAATGCCCGATATGCAGGTAGCCATTTGGTTCCGGCGGAAAGCGGGTAAGCAATGATTTGTATTTACCGGCCTCCAGATCAGCCTCAACGATTTCTTCTAAAAAATTAAGACTTTTTTCTTCACTCATATACTTTATTAAAACGCAAATTTACGAATTCAATTCTCAAAACGCAGTTACATAAAAAAAGCCTGTGCTTTCCAACACAGGCTATGATCTTTTAAATGTTTTATCAGGCCCTGCCCATTTTCTTTAAGTACAATGCATGGGAAACAATCGCATGCCTCATTTTCCTGTATTCGATGTATTTAACATTGAATTCTTCACATGTTTTTTTAATGATCTTGCTGATCTCAGGATAATGTACGTGCGAAATCTTCGGGAACAAATGGTGTTCTATCTGGAAATTCAATCCGCCCACCAACCAGGATATCAACCTGTTCTTGGTAGCAAAATTAGCGGTGGTTTGAATCTGGTGAATAGCCCATTCTTCTTCGATCTTATTGGTATCACTTGGTACAGGGAAAGCAGTTTCCTCTACAGTATGTGCCAACTGGAATACAATGCTCAATACAAAACCGGCAAACATAGCCAACACCATAAACCCAACAAGCCACGGCAGGAATCCCACCATATAAACAGGCACGGCGATCATCATAAAATAATATCCAAGTTTGGCAATCCAGAAAGCGAAGTGATCAAAAGTGCTCATTTTCTTAATAGGAGTAGGGCCAACTTTTTGCTTGAAATATTTACGGTAATCTGATTCAAATACCCATACCAGTAATAACAATGTATAAAGGAACCAAACATAAATGTGCTGAAACCTGTGGATGAAATATTTTTTTTGGGTACTGCACATCCTTAACATTGGCTTGATCTCGATATCGTCATCAACACCATCAATATTAGTATAAGTGTGGTGTATGATATTATGTTTGTTGTTCCACATAATGCCACTTGCACCCAATGCATTTACTGAGAATGCAGCGATCTTATTCCAGAATTTACTGTTACTGAAACTACCATGCCCGCCGTCGTGCATTACATTAAATCCAATAGCAGCTGTAAGTCCGCCCATTGCCAGGCATTCCAGTAAAGCTATCCAATTCGGGGGAGTAAAAAATACTACGTGCACATACAATGCAACATAAAGGGTCCAGAATAATATCGCTTTAAAATACAATCCGAAATTACCTGTTGCCGGTAACTTTGCTTCAGCAAAATAATCCTGCACTCTTTTTTTTAGTTCCTGGTGAAAATTGGAACCTTGCACATTAGCAAATTTTGGGGTTGCCATAGTATTTTTTTTAAGTATTTTCTTTGATCAGGGCGTCGAAGCTCCTGATACCAATTGTTTTATCTGTTTTAAATCCTTCTGCATATTTCACCCCGATCATCTTACCAAACATTTTATAGCGGTATATTACGCTTTCCAAAAAATCGGGTGTAGATATGTATGTCTGGGGCCCATCTACTGCAGGATTGTGAAATTGTGTTTTGTATGCTTTGATAGCTTCTACCTTTTTTTCAAAAACGTCTGTGATATCAACAACAAAATCTGGGTTCAAATACCTGTCCTGTATGTAATGTAATACATATTTCGGCCTCCATTGTTCTTGAACCTGCCCATTATCTTTTGTTTCAACCTTCGCCAGTCCAGACAAAAACGATGCTTCCGAAACCAATTTTGCACTCCTTCCATGGTCCGGATGCCTGTCTTCCGGTGCATTGCAAAGAACGATCTCTGGTTTGTATTTTCTGATGACCCGGATCACTTTACGTTGATGTTCTTCGTCATTCTTAAAAAATCCATCAGCCAGCTGCAGGTTCTCCCTGATATCCAGACCCAATATCCTTGCCGCATCGGCTGCTTCCTGATACCTGATTTCTGCTGAGCCCCTGGTACCCAGTTCGCCTTCTGTAAGGTCTACGATGCCCGTTTTTTTACCATTACTTTTTTCAACAAGTAAAACACCCGCACAACTTAATTCTACATCGTCTGGATGAACACCAAAAGCAAGCAGGTCTAACTTCATACAAAAAGGGTGAAATTTTGCCTGCAAGATACATCATAATCGTCAAAAATGGCAATGGTTGGAGCTGTCGAATACCCACAGTAGCAATAAATTTGGGGATAATCTAACGACGACGGTCAACGTAGTGCAGAATCGGTCTTACGGATGTCCTTATAGCCGTACATCCGCTGAACTTCTTTTACTAATTTTTCAACAACGACATCTTCATTTGTTTCATCGTAAGGTTGCTTTAAATTACTGTTAAAGAAAAAAGCAACGGTCTGATAAAGGCGTGCAGTAAGCCCTCCTTTATATTCCTTGATGATCTCGTAGCAATTATTGCCTGTTTCTCTGTTAATGAGTTTCATGAGCACTTTGCCCTGGTAAACAGAAAGATTGGTAAGCGGGTCGGTGAATTCTTTTTTGAGCGCAGATTCCTTCGACTGGATATATTTTTTTCTATCTTCTTTAGAACTGATCGTAGCAAGTCTGTCATTCATTTCATTCATTACAATACCTGCTTTTCTTGCATAAGGATAAGTAACATACACTGCGTTGCGCAGGCGGTTATACCTGGCAGCAGCGCTCATTTGCGCCTGCGACATTTTTGAATAAAAATATTCGTTACCCAGTGTTTTGGCCTCAATGGTATCACCATTATAAACCACGGCTTCATGAACCAATGTATCATTATTGCCATTTGCTGTTTGTGCAATGGCAACCTTATTCATAAATATAAAAGCAACTGCAAAGCAGCCGAATGATCTCCATATTTTCATGCTTATCTGCATACCGTGCCTGTAATTTACAATGTTCTTTTGATCCATTAATACAGGTAAATGTTTAAAGTAACCTGAAAAAGCTTTTTAATAAGACTGTTTAACCGGGTTATAACGCTGCTTTGAATGCATTATTACGGCGCTGAACGACCCCATTTACGTACCCTGGGTTTATGAAGATTGACCATGATGCCTTATTTATCGTTATTGTTATTACATTTTTTGTTTCAGAAAAAATAAAACCGAAGACTAGATAGCCTGATGATGCGGATTAAACGGATTTCCGCTGATCCCTAAAATATATTTAATCTGTGTTGATCTGCTCAAGCTGCCTCATTCGTGCATCTATCATCCGCTCAGATGAACTAAAAGGGTCAATTGGCTAAGAGAAACATATAGAAAAGTCCGGCAATGGCAAGTAGTAAACTGATGGCAGCCTGTGAGGTAGAAAAATTTCCTCTTTTTACCACACTCATCAGCAGCCCGATGGCCATAACAATAAGTCCAAACCAAACAAGATTGATAAAAGGGAAAATATAAGATTTCACGGTAACAAAATCGATCATCTTATCTGTTTCCTTAATGCCAATATTGAGCTTATTGGTTTTACTGATACCGGCAAACCTGAGCACCAGGTTTTGCGCATAAAGTGTATCATCCGTATTTAATATTACCCCATAACTGTCAACCTGAAGCAGCGGCATTGCTTTGCGTTTGATGCTATCCTTTGTCATCACCGTTATATCGGCCATCAACGCAACGTCATTGCTGCTGAAATGATATCGTTCATTCTCAGGGTTCTTTACGATCTTATTTAAAATGATATAACCTTTGTTAAAAAAAGAAGTATCGCCTTCTTTCAATTCAACAATATTGAAAGAAGTTGTATCAGGCCCTTTCTTATCGCTTAACGCAAAAGAGATATATGTGAATACGTCTTTGGTAAGGTATGATTTGGTGTCCGGATTGCTGCTCATGTTATTGTCCTTCATCATGTACACATCCGGGCTGAGGGTAAAATGTTCAGTTACTTTTTTTGTTGCCGGATCTTTTGATTCAAACTGCAATTCATAAAACTTCCTGCCTTTTTCATGTCCGCTTGAATCTTTCAGGTAAGTAACTTCATAGCTTCCCATCCTTGTGGGAATATCTCTTAAGAGGGTAAGGTTGTCTCTTGGGTCATCATCCTGTTTGGTCATAGGATCTTTGCTCACCGGCATGTTTATACCATTAACCATACTGCTGCTGATCACTTCCTTGTTACTCGAGGATAATAAGATACCCACCAGCATCAATGCAAAACCTGCATGCGAAATAGATGCACCGGCAACTTTTAATTTACCCTTCACACCAACCCATATATACATGGCGTTGGCGATGACTGAATACACAGCGGCAAAGAACGCAACATAAATAGCCCCTAGAAACCCGGCACCGTGTTTATGAAAATTGATGGGATAAAAAACAATGATCAGGGTGGTGATGACGGCTGCTATTAAAGTAGGGGCTGCTATCTTTTTTAAAAAATATGAAGTGCCTGTGCTTTTATATTTAAGGTATTGGCCGATGGCAGTTATCAAACCAATAATAAATGCAACCAGTACCATCACTTTGTTGTACAAAAATTCCGGGTCTTGCGGTAAAGCAAGCGGGCCGCCGTGAATTTTGATAATAAGATCTTTCAGCAGCGGTATCTTGTTATAAACAGGTATAGATGTTATTGCGATAATAAACATAGCTGACAAAAAGAACACGATCGATCCGATGAACATCCAGAATTCTCTTGAACCGGTTTGTTCTTCTTTATGAATAGCAGGAATATGCTTATAATTTTTAAAATATAAAAAAAGCATTGGTATGGTAAAGGCAAGTACAAATGTGCCAATCATAATATTGATCGCTTTGCCTGCTTCTGTAAACGCGTGTACAGAAGTATCACCTAACACACCTGTACGCGTAAGAAAGGTAGAATAAAGTATGAATACAAATGTGAGAATGGCAAAAAGATAACTTGCTCTCAGGGAATGGCCGGTGGCCTTGTAGATCACCATCGTATGCAATCCGGCAATCAATATCAGCCATGGAACCAGTGAAGCATTCTCTACCGGATCCCATGCCCAGTAACCTCCAAAGCTAAGAGATTCGTAAGCCCATTTTCCGCCCATCATGATACCTACGCCCAATACTGCTGCACAGAACAATGCCCATGGTAAAACGGGCTTCACCCAATCGCCATAACGTTTTGTTTGAAGGCCGGCATAAGCATAAGCAAATGGAATGATCGTAGATGCAAAGCCCAGAAATAATACGGGCGGGTGAATTACCATCCAGTAATTTCGGAGTAACACATTTAATCCTACACCATCTTTGATAAAGCTGAGGTAATTCGGCTGACTGAATATCGGTGCAACAATTTCATTCCGGGTGAGTGTGAACGGACTATTGCCGATTCTTATTCCGAAAATATAAATACCCAATATCATCATCAGCAAAAAGAATTGGGCAAAACTTAATACAGTCATTACAGGTGCCTGCCATTCCTTTGCTCTGAATATGATGAAAAGACCTAAGACGCTATGCCAGATGGTCCACAATAAAAAACTTCCTTCCTGTCCTTCCCAGATACAGGCCAGTAAATATTTTGTCTCCAGTTCTTTCGATGCATGCTTATAAGCATACATGTATTCATAATAATGATTGAAGCAGATAAAGAAAATGATAGAGAAGATCAATACTACAGAAGCAACCTGAATAAAGAAAGCACTTTTCGCAAGTCTCAGCCAATCATTCTTAGAAACTAAGTGTTGTTGCCTGGAAGCATTAAAAAACGAGATCGTTGCAATCAGAGAAGAAACAAAGGCAAGAATAATAAAAAAGTGTCCTAATTGTCCCGGCAATAAGTGTTCGCCTTCAAATTTCATTCGGTTCGTTTGGGGTTTGCAAAACTAGTTAACAGCAGTTTGTTCGGTCATGCTTTTTTCCAGCTGTTTCTTATCGTCTTTATATTTACTGGGGCATTTTAATAATATCTTTTCGCATTCAAAATGATCCTGCTGCATTTTTCCCTGCAAAACGATCCGTTCGCTTTTTTCAATATCCGTTGGTTTACTGTTGTGATAGATCACTTTGGTGTGAGCTCCAAGGCTGTCAACAGCAATAAAGGAGAAATAATTAGGATTGTTGATTGGATCATATTCAACTGGCTGGCTCTTATCAAGTTTGGCAATCATGTGCACATACTTGCCTTGTTTTTTTTGCGCAGAAGCAATGGTATCGTAAGTAGAAAAATCTACCGAATAAGCCAATAACGCCACTATAAGTGCCGCGATACCTACCAGTATGACAATATGAGTTTTTTTCATCCTATTAATTTAGATACAAAGGTAATCTAAAACAGTTTGTGGTTTGAATTTTGTAACATGATTTTTATCAAGCCTGTGAATGCGTTCGATCACTATATTTGCAGGAATTTTAAATAAAAAGCATGATAGATCTCTCTAATTTCGACCCTAGCTCAGTAGGTAATCCTAACAACAATATATTCGGCTTACCCTTTTCAGAAGAGGATGCGAGGTTGGTTATCCTACCCATTCCGTGGGAAGTTACTGTAAGTTACAATGCCGGAACGGCCAGGGCCCCGGACCATATTTTCACTGCAAGCCTCCAGGTAGACCTGTTTGATCCTGAATCCAGGGATGTATGGCAGCAGGGCATCTTCATGCGGGAGCCCAATAAAAAGATATTAACAAAGAGTGATTACCTGCGCAAAGAAGCGGAACTGTATATCAAATACATTTCACAAGGCGAGATCGTGGCAGACAATAAATTCATGTGTAAAACACTGAAAGAGATAAATGAAGGAAGCCTGTTTTTGAATGACTGGGTTTACCAGCAAACAAAAGAATTGCTGGATGCAGGTAAATTGGTTGGACTCCTTGGCGGTGATCATAGTACACCACTTGGCTATTTCAAAGCTATTGCAGACAAATATGAAGAATTCGGAATATTACAGATAGATGCGCATTGCGACCTGAGACAGGCTTATGAAGGCTTTAATTATTCTCATGCATCCATCATGTACAATGCATTGGAACAAATTCCCAATCTGAAAAAACTGGTGCAGGTTGGTATACGTGATTTTTGTGAAGAAGAACTTGATTATATTACTTCGAGTAATGAAAGGATTGTAACCTATTTTGATAAGTTGATCAAAGAAAGGCAATATGAAGGCGAAAGCTGGAAGAGCATTTCAGATGACATCGTAAGCCGGTTACCACAAAATGTTTTTATCAGTTTTGATATTGATGGACTGGATCCAAAACTTTGTCCGCATACCGGAACCCCTGTTCATGGAGGTTTTGATACCGACCAAATATTTTATCTCTTTAAAAAATTAATACAAAGCGGAAGGACGATCGTCGGGTTCGACCTGAACGAGGTTGGGGTGAGCCATGATGAGTGGGATGAAAACGTTGGTGCAAGAGTGTTGTATAAATTATGCAACCTGTTAATTGCCAGTAATACCAGCGCATGAGATCTTTTATAATTTTACTTCCGAATGAAAAAGCAAAAACATACAGCTATGTTACCTTGTTCATGCTGCTTATAAATTGCCTGGTATTTGGCTATGTTTTTTTTAAAGCCGGCGACCGGGTAGCAAGGAATATAAGCCTGCTTGGAAATATCAGCAGTTTCATTTCATTGATAAGCTTTCTGGTAAATTTTTTTACAGGGCGATTTAAAAATTACCGGCCGGGTATTTCATTTATCATACTTAGTATCTTATGGTTCATGTTGGGAAATTACCTGCTGGGAGTATGTACTGTTTTAGTTGCATTGATTGGTTACTACGCAAAAAAAAAATTCAATGTGTTGTTTACAGAAGATAGTATTACTTACCCCACATTTCCACAAAAAATATTTGGCTGGAATGCCGTTAGCAATGTGGTATTAAAAGATAATGTGCTTACGATTGACCTGAAGAATAATAAACTCATCCAATCTGTCGTCGAAAAAGAATCTGCTGAGCAAGTTGATGAAAATAGTTTTAATGAATTCTGTCGTGAACGGTTAAAAAGTCAGGTATTTCACGCAAAGGCCATTAATAATTAATAAATATTGCCACTGATTTACTGATGTTATTCGTGTATTCGTGGCATTAAACATCAGTGAATCAATGGCAGTATTTCTCCCCATGTTTTACCTGAAATAAAAAAAGTAATTTTGCAGCATGCAAGCACTCACCGAATGCCCGTTTTTATTGTATTCAGATGGTAATGGAAATATCTTTGAAGATACCAGCCTTTATGTAACAGGGCGCAGCGGCTGGGATGCATTTCCAATTGCCAATGAAGACTGGATATTATTGCCGGAAGGCGGGCAACTCTATGAATTGCCGGGCCGCAGAGGTATTGGCATTGATGTGGAAACAGGAGAGATGCGTATTTGCGAAAAAGGCTGGGCCGTGGCCGCTTTTATTCCTCCCGCACATACGGGTATGTACATGGCGGCTTATGAAACCCTGCCGGATGCCCCAACACTTCCTTTGTTTTGTTACACAGCAGTTGGCTGGCAGGATGATAAGACCTATGTGCCCGCAGTAAGGATAGAAAAAGATATTCGCCAGGAAGCAGCAGGTTATGATGAAGATCAAATAGAAAGAGGTGCAGAACATTTATTAAAGGCATACCCCGATAACAGGCTCGTAAAACATTTAATGGAAAACTGTTGCATGACCTATACTTGTCCCGCTGCAAGGAATTTATCATTGGGCAGGTGGGAATGCCCCGTGCCCGTATCGCCGGCATGTAATGCGAATTGCATCGGCTGCATCAGTTTTCAACCGCAGGAAGAAGAAATATTCAGTACACAAGACAGGCTTACTTTTAAACCTACGGCTGAAGAAATTATCGAATTTACAGTTCCACATTTGGAAACGGCACCATTTCCGTTGATCAGTTTTGGACAAGGTTGTGAAGGTGAACCATTGCTTATGTGGGAAACGATCAGGGAGTCTATTTTGGAGATCAGGAAGCATACAACGAAGGGTAGTATCAATATCAATACGAACGGAAGCATGCCAAAAGCAGTAATGGCTTTGTGTGAAGCCGGCTTGAACAGTATCCGCGTTAGTACCAATTCTGTTCGTGAACCAATTTATACTTCTTATTACAAGCCTAATAATTATGTGTTTGCCGATCTGAAAGAAAGTTTGAAAGTTGCCCGTAGTTATGGTGCCTGGACAAGCATCAATTATTTTGTTTTCCCCGGCATGACAGACAGTGTGGAGGAATACGAAGCATTAAGAAATTTTATTAAAGAAACAGACCTCTGCATGATACAGTGGCGAAATTTTAATATTGACCCCGATTGGTACCTGGAAAAAATAGACGTTGCTGAAACAGGAGATTGTATTGGCGTTAAGCAACTAATGGAACTGATACAGGAAGAGTTTCCTAAATTAAAATATGGCTATTTCAATCCATCAATGGAAAGGATCAAAGGGGATTATGAAATGGACTTTGCACATTGAACCAGGTGCTGGTATCCAGTGCCAACATTGAAATGCACGTTGATCTGATAGCATCAGGCATACAAGCAAGGGTTATGCTTGCTTGTATTCTCCGTATATTCTGCGCAATGTATCTGATATCTCACCGAGTGTGCAATAATTTTCAACAGCATTCAATACAAACGGCATGATATTATCTGTTCCTGAAGCCGCAGCTGAAAGGTTTTTCAGCGATGTTTCAACAGCAATATTGTTGCGTCTTTCTTTCAGGCTTTGTAACTTTTCTGTTTGCATTTTCTGGATGCGCTCATCAATTTTTAAAACAGGGGTATTACTTGTTTCTGCTGTTTCAAATTTATTTACGCCAACAATGATCTTTGATCCATCTTCAATATTTTTCTGGTATTGATAAGCACTCCGGCCAATCTCTTCCTGCATAAATCCTTCTTCAATGGCAGCTACGCTTCCGCCCATCACATCAATTTTTTCTATCAGTTGCCAGGCAGCTTTTTCAACTTCTGCGGTGAGTGATTCTATAAAATAACTTCCGGCAAGCGGATCGGCAGTATCAGTTACACCACTTTCAAATGCAACGATCTGTTGGGTACGTAAAGCGATCTTGGCTGCCTCTTCTGTTGGCAGGCTGAGCGCTTCATCAAATCCATTCGTGTGCAAAGATTGTGTACCACCGAGCACAGCTGCCAGCGTTTGTATAGTTACCCTGCTGATATTGTTTTGTGGTTGCTGTGCTGTCAATGTACTTCCGCCGGTTTGTGTATGAAAGCGCAGCATCATGGCTTTTTCATCTGTTGCGCCCAACTCTTTCATGATCTTTGCCCACATTTTCCTGGCGGCCCTGAACTTGGCCACTTCCTCAAAAAGATTGTTGTGCGCATTGAAGAAGAAGGAAAGGCGTTTGCCAAAAACATTTATATCAAGTCCTTTTTTTAAGGCAGCCTGCACGTAGGCTTTTCCATTGCTGAGTGTAAATGCGATCTCCTGTACAGCAGTACTGCCCGCCTCACGGATATGATAACCCGAAATGGAAATAGTGTTCCATTTCGGAACTTCTTTACTGCACCATTCAAAAATATCGGTGATGATACGCATGGATGGTTTGGGAGGATAAATATATGTACCTCTTGCAGCATACTCTTTTAAAATATCATTCTGAATTGTTCCTGTGATCTGTTTCAGATCTGCACCTTGTTTTTTTGCCAATGCGACATAAAAAGCAAGTAAAATAAAACCGGTTGCATTGATGGTCATGGAAGTTGAAACTGCATCAAGCCTGATTCCTTCAAATAGTTTTTCTATGTCTTCAAGGCTGTCGATGGCCACGCCAACTTTACCTACTTCACCATCTGCCAGCGCGTGATCACTGTCGTAACCTATCTGCGTGGGAAGATCAAAAGCAACGCTTAACCCGCTTACACCCTGGCTCAATAAATAATGATAACGGTTATTGCTTTCTTCTGCAGTAGAAAATCCTGCATACTGTCGCATGGTCCACAATTTACCCCGATACATGTTTGATTGAACCCCACGGGTGAAGGGAAATTCACCCGGCAATGATTGATCGGCCTGCACATTATCGGCATCTGTATAAACTTCTTTAACCTCGATGCCCGAATCGGTGGTAATGTTTTTTGTATACATATTAATGGGATATGGTTATTAATCAGCTCAGTTGCCTGGCCGATCGTTAAGAAGATTTCAATAATTCCTTTGCTTCAAATTGAAGTGCATCCAGTACGATCTTGTTGAGTTCGGCATCTTTGGTCATGCTGTATTCTAAAATTCGTTTACTAAGATCAATTCCCATTGCATCAGCCGGCAATGTTGCAGCCAACTGGTTAAGGATATAGATATTCTGATCCTTAAGCCTGGTAACTGCACTCCAAACTGCTGCAGATACGTAAATCTGCTGGGTAATATTATAATCGTATTCGGATTTAAGTGCTTCCACCATTTCTGCATGAACACCCGCTGCATACATGCCTGTTGAAGATATCCTGCTCACTAAATTTTTAAGCCCGGCTCTTTCTGTATATAGCGTAAGCCGTTCAAGGGCTTCGAGTTGCAATTTTAGCCCGTCGTTGTTTATGCCCAGCCTGTCGCGGATATTGTCTTTCATAGAACGGAACTCAAACAACAGCAACATAATGATAACAAAGAACAGTATCGTCACCGCAACCTGTACATATTCAAATTTAAACTCAAATGCTAATAACTGCATACATCGTATTTAGCTGCAAAAATAACCAAGATGCAGCAACAAATTCCTGCTTTCGAAAATTAAGGAAAAAGTTGGCCTTTATTTTATCAGTAAATTTGTAAAAATAATTTCATCATGGAAACTACTTTAAAGGCACCTGTGCGTTTTACCAATTCAGCCATCACTGAAATCAAAAGGCTGGTAGCTGTAGAAGGATTTGACCAGGAAAAAAAATTACGTGTAGGTGTAAAAGGTGGCGGCTGTAGTGGTATGACATACGTGCTGGACTTTGATACCGTAAAAGACAATGATGAAATATTTGAACTGGATGGCATCTCCTTTATGATCGATAAATCACATGGCATTTACCTGGTAGGTATGGAAATAAACTGGGAAGGGGGATTGAATTCCCGGGGTTTTACATTTAATAACCCGAATGCGAGTAGTACCTGTGGCTGTGGAACGAGCTTTGCGGTATAGTGCCGGGAACCGCTGAAATCACTTAAGCGATTTCAATTTGTATGTTAATGAAATTGATCAACGGTTAATAATGTTGTTGTATTCTTTAACCGATCAGCTTTCATAAGTTTCTCAACTCAAAAAAAGCAGTGTAATAAAAAGCTCGTCTGAATGATGGGCTTTTTCATTTTTCTATGTACCCTGGTTTGCTATTTGGTTCATTTATTTTTTTTGTTTGACAAATAGCAATATAGAAAAGACGTTGTAGCCGCATATTATAGAAATTAGAAATTGAGATCCTATACTTATTTCTTTTCGACTTTGCTCCGTTGCGATCGTTGCGTTAAACTCCAGGACATTAGTTGAAGCATGCGTGATTTAAAAACAAAAATCCCGGTTACCTGTGGCAACCGGGAATATTTTTAAAATTGTAAACTTATGATAGCCGGTTAACGGCTTGGTTATTTAATTGGTTTTGCTGCCGGTTTTGCTGCTGTTCTTGCAACAACCGGTTCTACTTTTGTATCAGCAGCGCCCAAAGGTTTGTCTTTTGCTACGTCAACCAGGATCGGCACACCCACGAAGATAGAAGAGTAAGTACCCGTTATAACACCTATCAACATTGCAAATGCGAATCCACGTGTTACTTCACCACCGAAGATGAACAAGATCAACAATACCAGGAATACGGTAACTGATGTCATCACCGTACGGCTTAGCGTATCATTGATCGCACTGTTGATAATAGCTGTTTTGCTTGCACCTTTTTTATCACGGGCATATTCACGGATCCTGTCGAAAACAATCACCGTATCGTTCATGGAGAAACCGATCACGGTAAGAATCGCAGCAATAAAGTGCTGATCGATCTCCAGCGGGAAAGGAACAATATCTTTAAAGAAAGAGAACACCGCCAAGGTAACCAATACATCATGCAACAACGTAAGGATCGTACCTGCAGAATACCTCCAGTCACGGAAACGGATAAAGATATACAGGAAGATGATCAACATCGCAAAAATAGTAGCTTTAACAGCACCTCTTTTCAGATCATCAGATATGGTCGGCTGAACAGTAATAGAACTTTGCTTATACTTATTCATGAATTCAGCATAAGTCAGGTTTGCCGGCAAAGCTTTCTTTAATCCTTCAAATAATTTAGTCTGAACAAGGCTGTCGGCGTTGTCAACACCTTTCAAATAAGAAGTGGTGATATTCAAACGCCTTCCGTCGCCGATTGTTTTCATCACCGGGAACTCATTGAAAGCTGCTTTCAGATCATCTCTTACCAGGTCGGGTTTAACCGCAGCAGGGAACTGAACAGTATAACTACGTCCTCCTTTAAATTCCACGCCTTCATTAAAGCCATGGAAGAAAGAGCCAACACCCGCCAGTAATACAACGGCAGAAATGACATAAGCTACTTTCCTGTATTCAACGAATTTAAAACTGGCATGTTTGAAAATGCGCTTTGAAAAATTCGTAAAATAATTGAAGTGACGATTTTTATTTGTCCAGAAATCAGTGATCAATCTCGAAACAAGGATACCACAGAACAATGACAATAGAATACCAATGATCTGGGTGGTTGCGAAACCAAGTACCGGCCCCAATCCAAAATAAACTAGGATAATCGCAGTAAGCAATGAAGTAACGTGCGCATCAATTACCGGTGCCAATGAACGACGGTAACCATCATTCACAGCCTGCTGGTAACTCTTACCTTTTGTAAGCTCATCCTTTATCCTTTCAAAAATAATTACGTTCGTATCTACCGCAAGCCCGATGGTAAGCACCAAACCTGCAATACCGGCAGCAGTCAATGTAAAGCCCATCGCTGTAAGTACACCAATGGTAAACAGCAGGTTCAATATCAATGCAATGTTTGCAACCCATCCGCCTGTATTGTAATAAACAAGCATCAGGATGAATATTACCGCAAATGCAATTGCAAATGCCATTATACCACCGCGTACAGCTTCAGCTCCCAATGTTGGTCCTACAACCTGTTCTGCAACAATCTTGGCCGGAGCATCGAGTTTACCTGATTTCAGAATATTGGCAAGATCCTGTGCTTCCTCAACAGTAAAAGTTCCTGATATTTCAGAATTACCACCTTCAATTGCACCATTTACATTCGGCGCTGTATAAACGATATCATCCAATGCGATAGCGATCGGGCGGCCAACATTCTTACCTGTTAATCTTGCCCATACTTTGCTACCCGTTGTATTCATCTGCATTTTGATTGCAGGACGTCCAACTTCGTCAAAATCCTGTTTTGCTTCTTCAATTGCATCACCTTCCAACGGTGCTTTTTCAGAACCTGGTTGTGTTTTTACAAAATACAATGGCAGGAAACGCTGGTTACCTTTATCTGTTTTTTCTTCAACACCAAAAAGGAATTTTGCATTTGCAGGGAAAGCAGATCTTACCACATCATTGTTCATATAGCCTAAGAACATACTCGTATCCTGTAAAGCAACACGGCCAATAGCGGCAGCATAGAATTGCTTACCATTCTTATCCGTTTGAACATCTATCGGGTTCATTACCCGGTAGAAAGGGTTCTGATTCAATTTCAATTTTGCACTGTCAACAGTTGTATCACCAGCACTTACACCATTCAGGTAGTTGTGCAGGTTGTCATCAGCAGTTTTTAAAGAAGTTGCCAGTTCATTGATCTGGTAAACTTCCCAGAACTGGAGGTTTGCAGAAGACTGCAGGTATTTACGAACTCTTACAGCATCTGTGATACCGGCAAGTTCCACGTTGATCACACCTTTATTTTCATCCAGGTTGATATTTGGCTGTGCAACACCAAACTTATCGATACGCTTAACCAGGATCTTGTAAGTCTGGTTGATAGCGCCTTTAGCAATAGTTTTGATCTTGTTGGTAACAGTAGCATCGTTGTCGCCGATCTTAATGTCTTTGTTAGGCCCGGCAAACAATGCACTTAAGCTTCCCGACCCGTTGGTCTTGGTATAAGCATCGGTGAACAGCGTGATATAGTTATCCTCGCTGTTTAATTTTTGCTGGGTTGCATTTTGAAGTGCAAGTAATAACTTAGGATCCTTCGCGTTGTTGCTGAGTGATTTGATCAGTCCTTCCAGGCTCACGTCCATGGTTACACTGATACCACCTTGCAGATCAAGGCCGAGGTTTAATTCGTTTTCCTTACATTTCTGATAAGTAGTTCCAACAAGCGGGTAGATAGCTTTATCTCTTGTACTGTCAAGGATATGTTGGGTTTTGGCCTTTACCAAATTGTTGTAATCTTCAGCAGATAAATTCGATGCTGATTTCTTAACCTGGCGTTCTGCCGTTGCTTTTACACTGCTTTCGTAATTGCGTACCACCCAGGTATAAGAAAGTTCCCAGATAGATATCAGAATTAAAGCAATGGTGAAAAACCAAACTAAACCTTTCAGTTTCATGTTAATGTACTTTTTTAATCTAAGTAGTTAATTTTTTTCAAGTGTGCAAAGATAGGGGAAAAAGCATTTGAACTCTGATGCTTGTTATTTTTAGAATTTAGTTCATTTTGCAGCCAAATCATCAGCATGCCTTTTAAAATACATACCGTTTTATTTATATTTATAATTCAACTATTTACTGGTGGCGTTACAACCGGCCAGGAACCGGTTCACAATGCCGCTAAACCCATTCCGCTTCATGCTCCCGACCCGGGGGATGCTTTTTTTGAAGAGCTGTTTAAGGCTTATCCCGGCGCATTCGATACAGTATTGAAATACCGCAACGAGCTGAACCTTCAGGTAATTTATACAGAGATCAACAGGGGGGCAAACGGTATCCCGGATCTTAAGAATTATTATTTCAACCTGAGAAACGCCCGGTATTTCTACCCGGCTTCCTGTGTAAAACTGCCCGTTGTGCTCCTGGCATTGCAAAAACTCAATGAATTCAAGACCAAGGGGATTAACCGGTACAGCACCATGCTTACCGAAGCTGCTTACAGTGGCCAAAGCCCTGTTTATAACGACCCGAACAGCCAAAATGGCAAACCGGCCATCGCACAATACATTAAAAAATTATTGCTGGTAAATGACAACGATGCATTCAACCGGCTTTATGAATTTACAGGGCAGGAATACATCAATGATCAATTACAGCAGAAAGGATATAAGGATGCGCAGATACTGCACCGGCTCGGCCTGTTTCTTACAGAAGATGAGAACCGCCATACCAACCCGGTAAACTTTTATAATAGCAGTAACCGGCTTGTATTGAGCCAGCCGATGCTATTCAACAACAAACAATATGGAAAAAGGAACGACACGATCGGTACAGCTTATTATTCCAATGATATATTGATCAAAAAGCCGATGAATTTTTCAGGTAAGAATAAAGTGAGCCTGCAAGACCTCCACACGATGTTGTTAAGTCTTATTTTCCCGGAGAAAGTAACGGCGGCCCAACGATTTAATATTACAGAATATGACAGGAACCTTGTATTAAAATACCTGTCTGAATTACCGGGCGAATCTATCTATCCATATTATGATACTACCCGTTATTTTGATGCCTGTTCAAAATATATTTTGGCAGGTGCAGACAAAGGTGCCCTGCCAAAGCATATCCGTATATTTAATAACGCCGGTGAAGGCTATGGGCAACTGACGGATATCGCTTATGTAATTGACCCCGAAAACAAAATAGAGTTCATGCTTTCGGCCACTATTTATTGTAATGCCGATGGAATATTGAATGACGATGAATATGATTATGATAATATCGGCTTTCCGTTCATGAAGAACCTTGGCAAAGCCTTCTACAACCGCGAACTGAAACGTAAAAAAAATATAATACCCGATCTTTCAGCATTCATGTTTACCTACGATAAATAATTACTTTTGCAACTCATTATATAAACAGCTATGCAATTATCTTCCCTGTTATCCCGCTTCAACGAACCGGAAACATTAAAAATGGCCAAGCTTGGCCGTGAGTTAAGAGCGAAGGGTATTGATATTACAGACCTTAGTCTGGGCGAGCCTGATTTTGATACGCCTGATCATATCAAGGAAGCTGCGAAGAAAGCGATTGATGACAATTACAGTCATTATACGCCTGTTGCCGGTTACCTTGATCTAAGGGAAGCAGTATGTACAAAACTATTGCGCGATAATAACCTTCAGTATAACCCCGACCAGATCGTGGTTAGCACAGGCGCAAAGCAAAGCATTGCCAATACGGTGCTCAGCATCGTTGATGCAGGTGATGAAGTGATTATACCTACGCCTTACTGGGTTACGTATAGTGAGATCGTAAAACTTGCCGGTGGAACAGTGAAACTTGTAAAGACGTCTTTGGAACATGGATTTAAAATTACGCCTGCACAACTGGAGGCTGCGATCACAGCTAAGACAAAGCTGTTCATGTTCTCAACGCCCTGTAATCCGACCGGTGCTGTTTATTCTAAAGAAGAATTGAAAGCATTGGCTGCTGTTTTTGAAAAATATCCGCAGGTCTTTATCATGAGTGATGAGATCTATGAACACATTAATTTTGTAGGCCATCATGAAAGCATTGCACAGTTCGATCATTTAAAAGAGCGGGTTATCATCATCAACGGACTTAGTAAAGGCTTTGCCATGACGGGCTGGAGGCTTGGTTATATGGCAGCACCCGTTGCCATTGCAAAAGCATGTGATAAGATACAGGGACAGTTTACCAGTGGCCCCAATGCTGTTACCCAACGTGCAGCGATAGCCGCTTTATCGGGGAATATGGAGCCTACACATGCAATGGTAGCGCAATTCAAAAAACGCAGGCAAAAAGTAATGCAGCTGATCAATGCTATCCCTGCAGTTATCTGCAATGAACCGCCGGGAGCATTTTATATTTTCCCGGATGTGAAAGCATATTTTGGCAAGCAAACGCCTGCAGGCGAGCTGATCAATAATGCCGATGACCTTTGTATGTACTTTTTAAATACAGCGCATGTATCTGTTGTAACAGGGCGGGCTTTTGGCGAACCGAATTGCATTCGCTTGTCATTTGCAAACAGCAGTGAAAATATTGAAAAGGGGTTTGAGAAGATCAGGAAGGCGTTGGCTGAGCTGAGTTAGATAGGGGGGAATGGATAACAAAAATAGTATGGTTGATGGATTTGATAATATTGAATCTACCGCTGTTAGCTTGATTAGCTCTCTTTACGCAATGAACTTAAAACAACTGCTGCTGTGAAATACATCGCTGGAAAGTGACTTCTATTCCTTCTCCTATAAGGCAGGCTGATGAAAAGTTCATTTCTTATCAATTTTATCATTAAATTTATACGAAGGAAAGTCAGATTTCTCCGGGAAATGGCCAGAATTGAAATAAAATGGCTTGTAATGCATTAAAACTGGCTCTATTTATTCCATAATTGAATGTTAGTTTTGAGACATTTTTCATGCGGGGTTGATAAAATGTCTCAAATCCAAGTCAGCGTAATTTGAGACAAAAATAAAATCGGATCAAATAATGTCTCAAAAAAAACAATCTTAAAAATGGTCTCTTGGGGATAATATTGAATTAAAATAACTCAAAACCTGACTAACAACGCAAGTGGAGGCCGATTTGATGACATTTTTCCCACTTGGCGCTATTTCTGCTGCAAGGAATATTGAAAACTTTGAAATTTCTTTTTCTAATTGATTTACTGTGTTGGATTGCTAAGAAGGCTTCATTACAGGTAGCATCCATCGATGATTTGTGATTGTTGCCTTACAGATTGCCGGTTTTGGTTTCCTCCAGCCGCTCGTTTGTGATGCTTGCGGGGAAATCAAGAGCACTATTCGAAGATTTTGCTGCCCGTTACATCCCACGTAAATAAGGCTTTGCACTTTCCACGGAAGACCTGAATTTGATAATGTTTAACCGACCTTAATTAACCTGATTGGCACTCTCAACTGAATCAGGTTGATACCAAGTTTAATTATCATTCAGCGCTATCAGTTTCTTATGCAACTCCATCACCTGCGGTATCAATAACTGATCCTCATCATTTGTAACAATAAAATTGCAGAGATTCATTTTCTTCGTCTCGTCCATTTGTTTTTCCATCCTGGACTCAACTTCTTCTTTTGTGAGGTTATCTCTTTGCATGGCCCTTTGCAGGCGAAGCTTATAAGGGGCATGAACACCGATCACGTAATCTAACTTATTCTGTGCGCCGCTTTCAAAAACGAGTGCTGCTTCTTTAATGGCATAAGGCGTATTTTTTCCGCCACCGGCAGAGAATTGTTTCATCCATTTTTCTGCATCCGCAATTGTAACGGGATGCACAGCAGCATTCAGCAATACTAATTTTGCAGGATCATTGAAAACGATAGAAGCCAGGAGAGAGCGGTTTAACTGACCGTTTTCAAAAATAGCCGGGCCAAAATGTTTGATGAGCTTTTGCTGCAGTTCCCTGTCTTCATTCATCAATCGCCTGGCTGCATCATCGGAATAATATACGGGCACGCCCAGCACTTCAAATATTTTGGCAACGGTTGTTTTGCCGCTGCCGATGCCGCCTGTGATACCTATTCTTAACATGGGAGATTATTAGGAATGTATGATGTATGATTTTGTTGGAGCGGTGGCGTGTTCACCTATCATACATCATACATCATACATTGTATTTATTTCTTCGCTTCTTCAGCCGGTTTATTGATATTTGCCGTCCATTCCATGCTGATAGAACTTTTCTCAATTTTGATATAACTGCCCGGACTTGTTTCAAGCATCAGGGTAGCATCATCATTTACTTTATTGATGGTACCATGTATACCTGCGATGGTAACAACCTTATCGCCTTTTTGCAGGTTGGTGATAAATGATTTTTGTTGTTTTGCTTTTTTTGCCTGTGGGCGGATCATGAAAAAATAAAATACCAATATCATACCACCCATTAAAACCGGGGTTGTCCATGAACTTGTACCAGGACCAGCCTGTAGAAAAATACTTAATAATTGCATTGCTGTTGTTGTTTTTTAGCTGCGCCTGCAGCCGGTTAAAGTATAAAAATTATTGTTTGCCCATTACTTCGCCTTTCAATAATAATTCTGTAAAAGGCGGATTTGCATTGGAAGATACGGTTACTGTTTTGTGTGCCTCGCCTGGCCTGTTCTCACTGTTGAATTTTACTTTTATAAAACCGATCGCTCCCGGCTGGATCGGCGCTTCAGGTTTTTCAGGCACGGTACAACCGCAGCTGGCAGATACATTTGTTACCACCAATGGCTTATCACCGGTGTTCTTGAAGCGATAACTGTATTCTACTATTTCACCTTCTGCAACTTTACCGAAATCATAAATACTATCGATCAGTTGAACAGATGTGGGATCTTTTACTTCCTGTTGAACAGGAGGCATCTTAGCCTGTTTGTCCTTTTTACGTACATCGCAACCTGCAAGCAATACACAAAAGCTGCCTGCTAAAAAAAATGCTTTCAACATGGATACTTTTTTTAATTTTTTATAAAACACTGTTCTTGAAGTTTTTCTTATCAATTTTATTTTCGGCTGTAAGTTCCTTGTGAATATTATCGAGCAGGCCATTCACAAACTGTCCGCTCTGCGGTGTGCTGTAAGCCTTGGCGATATCAATATATTCATTGATGGTAACCTTGGTAGGGATCGTTTCAAAATATAAAAATTCACAAACTCCCATTTGCAATATGATGAGATCCAGCGCTGCGATCCTGTCGGCATCCCAGTTCTTTAATTTGGGCTTGATTAATTCGAGGCTATGTTCTGTTTTATCAAGTACTGTTTTCAACAGCGACTTGGCGAATTCCCATTTATCCTTGCTTAATATATCCAAAAAGCCCGATTGCCCTGGTTTTGAAAGATAATTGGTTACCAGTGTGTCCATCATTTCTGCATCATCATCCCAATTGATAAAATGTTCTTCAACATGGCTGATAAAATGCTCATTTGGCAGCATCAGGCTTGAAAAAATAAATTCCAGTATTTTCTTTTCTGATTTTTTATCTCTTGATTGAAGCTCAATGTATTCCTTGTATTCAGGCGACGCGATCAGGTTGATGTATATCTTTTTAAGCAGGTCGATGTTCAGCAGGTGCGTTAATTTGGCGTTGGAGAGCGCCGCTTTAAAAGTCAGGTCCTCCACAATTTTCCAGAGTACCTCGTTGCCTGCTATTTTAGTGTTGATGGTAAGGTCACCGGCGGTAGGAAGGTGTTTGCTGGCTTTCTGCCGGGCATCTGTTTCGGAAAAGCGGGCTACTTCCGTAATAAAATAAACCAGGTAAGTGAATAAATTCCTGCTTTCTTCGATCTTTTTGGTGAGTATGGTCAATGGCTCTCCGGGTTTCGAATCCCCGCTCATGGTATCAATGCTGTACAAGGTCTGCATCACTTTTACCCGGATATTTCTTCTGCTGATCATTTCTAAAGAGCTTTATTTCAGGCAGCAAATTTAGGGGTTTAAATTTTCCGGGCGGCTATTATCACTATAATTATTAGCTAAATGTAAAATTGTCTTGCCTGTTTTTTTAAAACCTGACAGAGCAGGTGATAATCTGTCAACAATGCCTTTTATAAGTTTTGGTATAATATTTAATAGAGTACCTTCGCAATCCTAAAAACGGGATGGAAACATTTTTAAATCAAATCAAAACATAGAATTATGGCTAAAAAGTTAAACATTACTCCGCTTCACGACAGGGTAATTGTGAAACCAGCTGCCGCTGAAGTAAAGACTGCCGGCGGAATTATCATTCCTGATACTGCAAAGGAAAAACCTCAGCGTGGAACAGTATTGGCTGCAGGTCCTGGTAAAAAAGACGAACCCGTAACCGTTAAAGCTGGTGATGCAGTATTGTATGGCAAATATGCCGGTACAGAAATAACGGTGGAAGGGGTTGATTATCTCATTATGAGAGAGAGTGATATTTTGGCGATAGTATAATTTGGAAATTTGGAAATGAGTTGATTTGGAAATTATAAACGCCGGTCAACTACTGATACCTTCCAATCCAAAAGAATCGTCATATTAACTAATTATCAAATTTTCAAATTAATATTTATGTCTAAAATAATTTTCTTCGATATTGAAGCCAGGAACAAAATGAAAAAGGGCGTTGATACGCTGGCAAACGCTGTAAAAGTAACCCTTGGCCCAAAAGGCCGCAACGTGGTTATTGAAAAGAAATTTGGTGCACCGCAGGTTACAAAAGATGGTGTAACTGTTGCCAAAGAAATTGAACTGGAAGATCCGATTGAGAACATGGGTGCCCAGATGGTAAAGGAAGTAGCTTCTAAAACCGCAGATATTGCAGGTGATGGAACTACTACTGCAACTGTATTGGCGCAGAGTATTATCAGCGAAGGATTGAAAATGGTTGCTGCGGGTGCAAACCCAATGGATCTTAAGCGTGGCATTGATAAGGCCGTTAGCCTTGTTGTTGCAAGTTTGAAGGATCAAAGCCAGACGGTTGGTAATGATGCTAAGAAAATTCAGCAGGTTGCTACTATTTCTGCAAACAACGACGAAACCATCGGTAAATTAATTGCCGAAGCTTTTGGCAGAGTCGGTAAAGAAGGTGTGATCACTGTTGAAGAAGCAAAAGGAACAGATACTACTGTAGATATCGTAGAAGGTATGCAGTTTGATCGTGGTTATATCAGTCCTTACTTCGTTACAAACAGCGAAAAAATGCAGGCTGAATTGCAGAACCCGTACATTCTTATTTATGATAAGAAGATATCTGCGATGAAAGACATTCTTCATATCCTGGAGAAAGTTGCTCAAACAAGCCGCCCGTTGCTGATCATTGCCGAAGACCTGGAAGGTGAAGCATTGGCAACATTGGTTGTAAATAAATTGCGTGGTACTATTAAAGTTGCTGCTGTTAAGGCTCCGGGCTTTGGTGATCGCAGGAAAGAAATGCTGACTGATATCGCGATCTTAACTGCCGGTATTGTTATCAGCGAAGAACAAGGGTATAATTTGGAAAATGCTGACCTTACTTATTTGGGCCAGGCTGCTTCTGTAACAATTGATAAAGACAATACAACTGTTGTTGGCGGTAAAGGTGCAAAAAAAGATATCACTGCACGTGTGAACCAGATCAAAGCACAGGTTGAAAATACAACTTCAGATTACGATAAGGAAAAATTACAGGAACGCCTTGCTAAATTAGCAGGTGGTGTAGCGGTTCTTTATGTAGGTGCTGCAACAGAAGTGGAAATGAAAGAAAAGAAAGACCGGGTTGATGATGCATTGCATGCAACACGTGCTGCTGTTGAAGAAGGTATTGTACCGGGCGGTGGCGTTGCTTATATTCGTGCGGTTGCAAGTCTGGATCCTAAAGTAAAAGGACAGATCGCTGATGAGCAAACAGGTATGGCAATCGTTCGCCGTGCATTGGAAGAGCCTATTCGTTGCCTTACTGCTAACGCTGGTATCGATGGTTCTATCGTTATCCAGAAGATCAAAGAAGGTAAAGGAGATTTTGGTTTCAATGCAAGAACAGAAGTTTATGAAAACCTGTTTAAAGCTGGTGTTATCGATCCAACAAAAGTTAGCCGCGTAGCCCTGGAAAATGCAGCTTCTATTGCAGGTATGTTGTTAACCACAGAGTGTGTAATAGCAGACAAGCCTAAAGACGAAGCAGCGCATAGCCATGGTGCACCTGATATGGGTGGTATGGGTTATTAATAAAGCAGCTAAAGTATATAAACCAAATCCCCGTTATTTAATTAACGGGGATTTTTTTATTTCGCTGAAATTGAATTTAGATTTGATGCATAGTATTATCGCAAAAAATAAACTTTACTTTTATTGCAACAGAATACTAAAATTCTCCGTACTACTAGTAAAGCCACCTGATCCGATCCTGTTTAAAGCTGCAGTTTTTTTCATTTAAATGGTTAATAGCATTTGTTGTTGGATAATACACTCACCATAGTAAATGGGTGCAAAGCACGAGACCCGAAATATCAACAGATATTTTACGAATTGTATCGTGCATTCGCATTAAAGGTTGTGTACAGGTACATTTATAATTACGAGGAGGCACGTGAGGTTAGCAATGACGGGTTTGTAAAATTTTTTTTATCAATCGATTCATTTCGTTATGAAACAGCCGTTTCGGTTGAAAATCTTGTTAATAGCTGGCTCCGGAGGATAATGATCAATACCTCAATTGATTTGCTGAGAAAGAAAATGCTCCTGCCGGAAATAGGAGGAATAACCGATAGCCATTTAGATATTCCACTGGACGAAGAATCTGCAGACCAACTTGCAGTGTACAATGATATGATTAAACTGGTAAAGCAATTGCCACCCGCATACCGGATAGTTTTCAATATGTATGTTATCGACGGCTACAGTCACCTGCAAATATCGGAATCGCTAAATATCCCAATGAGTACATCAAGATCGAATTTATCAAGAGCAAGAAACCTGCTTATGAAATATTTAAACCAAACAGAAGCACTTGTAAAATGCAGTATGTAGAAAACGATATGGATGGATTGTTTCAACGTTCAGCTGAGCATTATCAACTGGATGCCGGAGCAAGCGATTGGGAAAATATCTCCGTCAAACTTTCCTTACATGCAGCAACTAAAACTGCAAGTAACAAAAGCAGGTCATGGTTAACCATGTTGGGTTTGGGGCCGGCTTTATTTTTGACAATGGGTGTTTGTTGTCCGAAATTTATCAGTGAGGTTGAACGAAGCAATTTCGGGATCGGTTATCAGAAAATTATCGATCAACAGACGGTTTTCCATTCTTTACCTGAGATAGTACGTACAGGCAATGACGATGAATTATTTTACGATTTCCTGAAAAATAAGGAAGAAATAATCCAAAAGAAAGGCGGACCTGTAACGCAGAACGACTCTGTTTCAGTAGAGTCTGCAAACCAGTTCCGTAGTAAAATGCAGCAACGTTTTATAGTTTATAAGGGTGATATGTCAGCTGAGGAAATACAGGATGAAACTGATTTACAAAACTCAATCAATGAACATAGAAAATTGCTTTTACATTCCCGGATTGTTGTCAATATCGAAACTCCAAAAGCTGAGATAAAAGAAAATACCGGGCGCAACATACTATTGGATCTAAAGCATCCTCTTCGTAGAATAACAGCAGATAGATTTTATTTTGGAATGTTTGCAACCCTTGATGGCAGTAAAGTAAAATCGATGCCATTTGATAAAATAGGTTTCGGTGCTGGTTTCATGTTCGGTTATAATATTACTAAAAAGTTTTCTGCAGAAGCATCTTTAGCCTTCCAAAGAAAAAAATATGACAGCTATGGCAAGGATTTTTCATTAAATAAAGTCGGTTCAACTATGCCATCCGGAATGGTGATCAAGAGCCTCCAAAGTAATGCTTCCGTTACGGAAGTTAATCTGAAAGCGAGGTATAAGATTCTGCAACAAAAACGATCATCCGTTTATATTGCTGCGGGTTTATCAGAATATATCATAACGAATGAAAGCAATACATACAATGTTTCTCTAAATGGAAATTCGGAAACCATGCGGGGGAAGTATGAAAAAAATATTTCAAAATTACCCGCAGTAGCAAGTTTCAGTGCGGTGTATCAACATAGTTTAATTAAGAAAATATCTATCCGAATAGAACCTTATTTGAAAGTACCAATACAGGGCATAGGAATCGGAAATGTTCCGGTAACATCAGCAGGCATTCAGATCGGCATTACCAGAAGCCTGCATTAATCACACAAATCAGCATTTTTTAAGAACCTTTTTTGAGGGTAGGGCAGTTTTTTGTCCAAATGTTAGCTAAATAATAAACAATAATATTTTACTCACTAAAACAAAATAAAAATGAAAAAGCAACACATTTTAAGCAGTTTGCTGGCAGCGGGTATCCTGTTCGGGATCAGTTCTTGCCAGAAAAATAGCGACCTCAATGTACATTCAAATCCAGATGCTGTGACCAACGAAATGATGGCAGAAAATGGAACAAATCCCGATGAAGCTGCTATTGCTGGTTCAGGGGAAAATTCTGATCAATCTAGAAACAGCAAACATTTTTTATATACAGAGTCTAATTCAGCAGCAGGTAATGCGATCCTGCTGTTTAAAATAGAAAACAATGGTTCGCTGGAGCCTGCAGGTAGTGTAGCAACAAATGGCACAGGAACCGGTAGCCCGTTGGGTTCACAAGCGGCAGTCGTACTCGACAACGAACAGGATTGGTTATATGCTGTAAATGCAGGAAGCAATTCAATTTCTTCCTTTAAAGTAAATAACAACGGTAGCCTGACATTTGAATCAGCCACAAATTCGGGAGGTACTACACCTGTGTCTCTTGCGGTACATGGTAATTTATTGTATGTATTAAATCGTGGTTCAGACAATATTCACGGATTTAACATTGGTGCCGGAGGGGCTCTAAGCCCGATTCCGGGTTCGGGAAAAGCATTGAGTGGCACGGCAGTAGATGCGCCCCAAATTTCGTTTACACCTAATGGTGATTGGATCGTGGTTACCGAGAAAGCCACTAACAAAATAAGTACATTTAAAGTACGGAATAACGGATCAGTCCAAAATGGCATATTTACATATTCCGTTGGACAAACACCATTTGGATTTGCTTTTGGCCGTGGTGATTACATGATTGTTTCAAATGCAGCAGGAGGTACAGCAGGCGCAGGTTCCGCAACTTCTTATAAAACCGGGAACAACGGTATACCTCAGGCTGTAAATGGTGCCAGACAAAATTTCCAGGCTGCACCATGCTGGGTAGCAGTAACGAAACATGGCAGCTTTGCATTTGTAACCAATACTGCCAGCAATAATATTTCCTCCTATTATGTTGCTCCAGGGGGAGGAATATATTTGGTAGAAGGCAGCGCAGCGACGAGTGATATGGGGCCATTGGATATTGTAGTTGCCGAAAATAACTACTATGTCTATGTGGTAAATGCGGGTGGTCATTCCATTACGTCGTATCACAGGAAACTATTCGGAGGGCTTGAATTGATGGGTTCTGAACCCGGATTGCCAATGGGCACAACCGGGTTGGCAACAAATTAAAAAAAAATATTACCATTAAATAAGTTGCTCGCCGGGCAACTTATTTTTGTATTGAATAAGCATATTTACCTGGTTGCATTCATAAAATCAATGATCTCCCTGTAATGAACATTGTAAGAATTCAGATATTGAAATATCATAGGCACATGTTTTTTATATTCCTGAATATAATAGGGAGTGCCGGGAGCAAATTTCCTTATGGCCAAAATAAACTTTTCATTGCTTTCAATAATCGAAGGATACGTTTTTCCGCCCCGGTAAATTAACATGGGAGGATCTGATTTGTCAAGGAAATAAATAGGGGAAGATTTTCTCCACTGAGCACTGTCGTTCGTAAACGTTTTGATATAGGTGTGGCCTTCATGAAAATTTTCTTTTTTCAGATAGTCATACATATCAAGCCCTGCAGCGTCAATCAAGATTGTTCCTTTGATGGGATTCGTGATGTTCAATTTTTCAAAATAGGTGTTGTCAACTGAAATCAGTGCTGCCAGGTGCCCTCCTGCAGAATGGCCTGAAATAAATATCCTGGAAGAATCACCTCCATATTTTTTTATATTTTCCTTTGTCCACTGCACAGCTTTTGCGCAAGCAAGCGCCATTTCATCATACTTCGCATCAGGGCTCAATGGATAATTAATAATAACTGCCACAACATTCTTTCTTGCCAGCCTGGATCCCAAAAAGCTGTACAACGACTTGTTTCCTGAATTCCAGTTGCCGCCGTGTATGAAAATGAAAACATCTTTCAGTACTGCGCTTTTCTTTGCTGCAAATACATTTAGTTGCTGTTCTTTTGTTGAAGAAGTTGCTTGCTGGTATGTAACGTTTTTTGTCCTGCTTATTGATTTGAACGCACAACTGCTAAAATTCAAAAGCAGGCTACTTATAATTACGGTATGAATGATGTTTTTGATAATGCAGGTTTTAAAAGTTAAAAGAGCATATATCTTTATTAACGAAAAACAAGGGCTACGGGTTTGCAACATAAATTTCGACTTATGCGATGGCTATTTTTCGTTAAAAATAGCACAGTATCTTTGAAAGATTTTTAGTTTTTTATGCTTTACATTTTTGCACTTAATAAACAAACGTCTGGTTCATTGAATTTCATCCTCTTCTTTTACCTGATGAAAGGTATCCTGCTCCAGGCGCATGGGAAACAAAGTTGTTACCTTTATCGCATTAAGAAAAGTGAGGAAAGCTATTTTAATATATGCGTTGAAAAATGCCTGGATGTTCACGGCACCGAAAACCTTCTTAAAAAAATATTTTCCGGGTCGTGTTAGTGCTGCAATTGATCCGTTAAACCAATAAACCAACTAAAAAATGTCTGATCACTTTGATTACCTTAACAGGAACAAGGTATCCTGGAATAGCAAGACTGATTACCATGTAGCATCTGAATTTTATGACATGGAAAATTTTTTGAAAGGAAAGAGTAGCCTGAATGAGATTGAACTGGAATTATTAGGTAATGTTTCGGGTAAATCTGTTTTGCACCTGCAATGTCATTTCGGTCAGGATACAATTTCATTGGGCAGGCTGGGGGCTAAGCCAACCGGCGTAGATCTTTCGGATAAAGCGATCAGCAAAGCCAGGGAGATCGCCAGTGAGACAAAAGTGGATGCTGAATTTATATGCTGCGATGTTTATGATCTCCCGGGTCATCTCAATAAAAAATTCGATATTGTTTTTACCAGTTATGGCACCATCGGCTGGCTTCCCGACCTTGATAAATGGGCAGCAATTATTGCTGAATTTTTAAAACCTGGCGGAAAATTTATTTTTGTTGAATTTCACCCGGTGATATGGATGTTTGATGATGATTTTGAGAAGGTACAATACAAGTATGCAAAGAGTGAGCCTATTGTTGAGAAAGTAACAGGTACCTATGCCGACAGGTCTGCACCCATTACCACCGAAACAGTAAACTGGAATCATAGCATCAGCGAAGTGATCAACAGTTTAATAAAACAAGGCCTGCAAATAAAATTACTGGATGAGTATGATTACTCGCCCTATAACTGCTTCAATAAAACAGAAGAATTTGAGCCAGGTAAATTCAGGATAAAGCATTTTGGCAATAAGATACCGATGGTTTATGCGGTCGTGGCGGTTAAAGGCTAGTTGATGCTGGTTAAGGAAGTTAATAAAATTAACAGCATTAATAAGTTGTGCCTGCATTGTTAACTTCATCAAACATTGCAACTTTATCAACCTGCAGATCAATGCATCGCTTCGCCTACATCAATCTTTTTACCTTTATTCCCTTTTACCAAAAGTACCAGCGGCACACAGACCAGGAACATCAATCCGAGATATAAGAATACATCCATGTAAGAAAGCACGGTAGCTTGTTTTGTTACAGTAAGGTCGAGCACCTGGTATGCCTTTTTTAAAGCTTCATCGGCTGTGATGCCCCTACTCATAAACCCATGTTGCAGTTGGTTTATACGGTCATGCACATTTGCACTATTGATATCGAGTTTACTCACAAGATCGCTTCGGTGCACCATATTCTCCCGGGAAATAAAAGTTGTTATTGCGGCCACGCCAAATGAGCCACCCAATTGCCGCATCATACCTGTAAATGCGGCGCCCTGGCCGATTTCAACGCCTTTCAACGTAGAAAGCGAAAGGGTAGTGATCGGGATGAATAATAATCCTAAGCCCGCACCTCTCATGATCAGCATCCAGAAGAAATCATCTGCGCCTGTATCTGGTGTAATAATCTTGTATCCCCAAAAACTATAGATGAAAAATATGAACATACCCAATGCTACCAGGTATTGTTGGGGTATGCCTTTTTGTAATAACCTGCCAATGATCGGCATCATAAAAGCGGTAGTCAGTGCAGCTGGTATCATGAGCATACCTGCCTCCAGTGCGGTCCACCCAAGTGTACTTTGCGTATAAAGCGGAATGATAAATGTTGATCCATACAATCCAAAGCCGAGAATGAATGATAATACGGTACCAACCCGTAAATTTCCATTTTTCAATACCCGCAATTCCACGATCGGGTTTTTATAAGTCAATTCCCGCCAGATGAAAAAGAATAAGCCAAAAACTGCGCACACTGTTAATGTAATAATGGTACTACTGCTGAACCAATCCTCTTCGTGGCCACGTTCCAGTACGAATTGCAGCGAGCCAACCGTTAATGCAAGCAAAGCAATACCCAGCCAATCGATCTCGTTGGCAGCTTTCTTTTCTCCATACTTCGGACTTTTTACATATTGCAATGTCAATAATACCGCTATTACACCTATGGGGATATTGATATAAAAAATATAAGGCCATGAAAAATTATAAGTGATATAGCCTCCTAATGGCGGGCCGAGCGTAGGGCCGATGATCACGCCCAATCCATAAATAGCCTGGGCCATTCCCCGTTTTGCAGCCGGGTAAGATTCCGTAATAATAGTTTGGGAAGTTACCAGCAATGCACCTCCACCAAGGCCTTGTAAAAAGCGGAAGAATACAAGCTCCCAGATTCCACTTGCATTTCCACATAGAAAAGAGAAGATGGTAAACATTATGATGGATGCTGCAAAATAATTTCTGCGGCCAAATTGTTGTGATAGCCAGCTTGTCATAGGAACAATGATCACATTACCGATTGCATACGCTGTAATGACCCAGGCTACTTCAGTAAGCGTTGCACCAAGGCTTCCACGCATATCATTCAGGGCAACGTTTACAATGGTTGTATCAACGATCTCCAGCAATGCACACAGTATGGCTGTGATTGTTATGATGACCCTTCTAGCTCCGTATTCAACCAGGGAATCCTGTTGTAACGTATTCATATTTTTTCGCTCTTAATAATTAATTCAAATGCACGTCAACATAAACGTTCATGCCTGGCCGCAGTTTTTTTATGAGGGAATCATTCTTATTGGTGAAATCGATCTTTACAGGAAGCCTTTGTACTACTTTTACGAAATTGCCACTGGCATTATCGGGTGGCAACAAAGCAAACCTTGCACCGGTAGCAGGAGAGAAAGAACTCAAGATCGCGTCAAAATCATGATTGGGAAAAGCATCTGCATGCACCACCACTTTCTGTCCTACGCTCATTTTGTTGTACTGCGTTTCTTTGAAATTCGCCACTACCCATTTGTCATTATTCAATACAATGCTGAACAATGTTTGACCGGGTTGTAACAACTGCCCTGCCTGTATAGGCACTTTTGATACCAGTCCGCTTTCAGGAGCAGTAATAACAGTATATGATAAATTCAGTTTTGCATTTTCAACATCTACTTCTCTTTGCCTGATCACAGATCCGGCTACACCTACCTGTTGGGCAGTTGCATTGCTTTGCGATGAAACGACACCGGTTTGAGTAGTTGCCTGGGTACGCTGGTTTACCAGCACCTGCAATTGTTTTTCTGCCGATTGTTTGGCAGCAAGCGCCTGTTCGTATTGCTGTTGAGTAATGGAATGATCTTTTATTAAATTATCATAGCGTTGATAATCCTGGGTTGCACGCCATACGTTCACCCTGGCGGCTTCTATTTGTGCATCAGCAGTTGCAACGGCCGCATGTGTTGTATTGATACTTGTGCTCGCAGCTCTGCTATTTGCTTCAGCCGCATTCAGATTACTTTTAGCTGTTGCCAATGCAGCTTCTGCCTGGTCTAAGATAATATGCAGGTCACGCTGATCAATTGTCAGCAGTGTATCTCCTTTGTTTACAAACTGGTTGTCTGTTACGCATACCCTTAAAATATAGCCACCAACCCTTGACATTACCGGGCTGATATTTGCTTCTACCTGTGCATCGTCTGTTTCTTCATGATGCCGGGCGTGCAAATATTTTGTAAGTCCGAACCAGCTACCACCGATCACGAGGATCGCAAGTACGATGACGAAGCCTTTATTTTTTTTCTTTTTTGGTTCAACCGCCTGTACATTTTCTGTTGTTGTCGTTGCCATAATAGCTTAAAATTTCAATGTTAGTTTGATAATAATCCTGCAGTTTGTAATAATTTATTATAAGCCAATATGGCATCTGCTTTTGCAAAAGCAATATTCAGTTTAGCCTGCAGCGTTGCTACATCTGCATCCAGCAGGTCGGTGAGTGTAACAAGACTATTAATATATTTGTTGTTGCTGATGCGGTAATTTTCTGTTGCCTGCGTCAATGCCTTTTCATACACTTCTATTTTCTTCCGCGTCAACAAATAGTTTTGATAATCCTGGTTTATCTCCAGCTTCACGTCATCGTTCAGCATTTCATCGGCAGCTACAACCTGTTTTTCCCTGGCGGTAGCCTGTTTTAATTTTGTATTTGTTTTCCAAAGGCTGGCAAGGTTGTATTGAATGCCAACGCCGATATTAACCGCATTGGCAATGGTTACAACATGTGGAACATAAGCTGCAATGTAACCCCCGGTTAAACCGATGGTTGGATAGGCTTCTGCATTTGCAGATTTGATACCTGAAGCAGCTGCTTTCTTTCTGAAACCTATAGCCTGTATATCTTTCCTGTTTTGCAGGGCGATCATTTCATAATCCGAAAAATTCTTCAGCTCCTGTTTTGTATCAATGAATGAACTGTCTAAAGCGACCGGATCACTTTCAGGCAGGCCAAGCATGAGATTCATATTGACTGTTGCCAGTTTGTAATTATTTTCTGCATCGAGTACGGCTAATTCAATGTTGGAAGATTGTAATTGTGATTTCAACAGATCATTTCGTGCAAGCAAGCCATTCTTCTCCAGGTTCATAAAATTTGTATCCCTTGCCAGCGAGGATTGCAGGTTCTCTTTGACCAAATGCACCGCTTCATAAGATTTATACAAATTGATGTATGCTTTCGTTATATTAAAAATCACTTCATCCCGGTTCTTGTCTGCATCCAGTTTTGTGGCTTTCTCAAGATAGCGGGCCGATTCAATACCATATTTTATCCTGCCGCCTGCAAACAAAGGCATTGATAAAGTTGCCATGCCGTACATCGCCTGGTTGATCTTTGCTCCGCCGCCAGCACCTGGTGTACCAGAGGCTGAGGACTTTAGATCAATTTTTGCATTGTTCAGTCTTAAATAACTGCCGCTTATTTTGAAGTCGGGCAGCCTGCTATCTGTTGCTTCCCTCACAAATGCTGTAGCTTCTTCAATTTTTGCGTTGGCAATACGCAAATTCTTACTGTTCTTAATGCCGAGTTCAACGGCTTGCGGCAGTGTTAGTGTTTGCTGTGCTGCAGCCTGCTTTGCAAAAAACAAAAACAGCATAGCTGTGCGTATATATATTCCTTTACGATTCATAACCTAATAGTGCTTTAAATATCTGTTTTACGTGCTTCTTTAAATTGACCTGTAGTTGTTCTTCAAATAATGTATTTGAAATTTTTTTTTGATTGTTGAATTCCCTGTAATATTCTTTGTTGACAAGCATATTTGTTACCGTGCCTGTCATGGTGGTGAGCATCATGACTACATCAATATCTTTTTTAAAGACCCTGGTACGTTGGCCTTCTTCAATAACCCCGCTTATCAATGCTGCATATACCAGCTTCAGGTCTTTGAGTAATTTCATTACAACGGTATTCTTATTGATTACCTGTTCACAAAGCATGATCTTATAAAAAGCCTGCTTTTCTGCAACCCGGTTAATGTACTCATCTACGATTATCTCTATTTTTTGAAAAGGAGAGAGGGTTTCAGTTTTTACAATGGTTTCGATGCGGTGCTTGGTTGTATTCATTCTTTCCTGGAAAAGAGCTTCCAGGAGTTTTTCCTTGCTGCCAAAATAATAGGATATCATGGCAAGGTTAACCCCCGCAGCATCGGCTATATCCCTCACGGTGGTTGCTTCATATCCCTTAGTTGCAAATAATTCTTCTGCTTTGGATATTATCTGGATATGTTTTTCTGTTATGACCATGATCGATTAATAAAACACAAAATTCAAACAATTGTTTGATAAATTCAAACAATTGTTTGAATTTTTACATTTAAATAATTTTTTAACGGGAATGGCTGATGTTACCAGGTAAGACTGCCAGAGAATTAGATGGCGTAAAAATCAAGCTGGTTGCGGAGTTGCTGTAACTCGGCTTCCTTTTTTTCGAGGTTGGCAAGCAGGTAGAGGATGATTTGAACAGCTTCTATGTTTATATCCAGTTCCTGGTGCAGGCGAATGATTTTTTCGAGTGATTGCAGACTTGTTTCAGGGATAAAGCCTGTTCGCTTTATAAATACCAATTCAATCATTTCCTGTTTGTATAATTCCAGGATCAGCGCAGCTTTGATGTTATGATGACCACAAAATTCTTTTACTGCTATAAGTTTTTGTGTTGCCATGGTTACAATTTTGAAAGTTCAGTAAAAAGTTCTCTTTGCTTTTCTGTGAGATTTCCGGGAAGTTTCACGATATAAGTAACATATAGATCACCGAATTCGCCTTCCTTTTTGTACACGGGTGCTCCCTTGCCCTTCACCCTTATCTTCGTGTTGTTTTGTGTTTCAGGTTTTATCTTAAGTTTTATTTTCCCATGCAGGGTATCGATCGTAAGTTCGCCGCCTAATATAGCAGTGTACAAACCAATCTCCTGATTCAGGTAAAGATCGTTGCTCATTTTTTTAAATACTGTGTTGTTAATGATAGAAAAAGTGAGGTAGAGGTCACCATGGGGTCCCCCGTTTTTTCCTGGCTCACCATGTCCTTTTAATTTTATCTGCTGCCCGTTCTCAATTCCTGCCGGTAAATTAATGCGGATATTTTTTCCATTGATGGTAATGGTCCTTTTGTCTGTTTTGAATGTATCGGTTAAAGTTAATTGTATCGATGCATTGAGGTCGGAGCCCCGGAACTTTGACTTACTTCGACTGCCGCCACCGCCAAAGAACGATGAAAAGAAATCTGAAAAATGATCGTCATCATGATCTCCTGAATATTGTTGCTGGCCACCAAAATTATAGGACTGCTGTTGCGACCTGCGTGCCTGTTCCTGCGCTGCTCCATGCTGCCAGTCTTTACCATACTTATCATATTTGGTTCTTTTTTCAGGATCGCTCAACACTTCATTTGCTTCATTGATCTCCTGGAATTTTTTGTTGGCTTCCTTATCATTCGGGTTAATATCCGGGTGATATTTACGTGCAAGTTTTCGATAAGTTTTTTTTATCTCTTCCGGCGTGGCAGTTTTAGAAATGCCCAGTATCTTATAATAATCTATGTATTCCATAATCCGGCTCGTTGTATTTTCTTTCGCTACACGAAATTAACTCCATAGGTTGATTAGTAGCGCTTTTTTATAAATCCTTTTACAATGCAATATTGTGCAAAGCAATAGGTGATCCTTATCAGGAAAGGAGCCAGTGTGAAGGGATTATAAAATTTATTAATGGCAAGCAGGCTATCGGAAGCAACAAATACAACTGCCCCGGTAATGAAGAGCTGTCCTGCGATCTTGCCTGCCTTGTATGGAATGCACAGGCTGAGGTATAGCATGACGCTGATAATAGAGGCATATATAATGACAGGGATTTTCAGGTCTTTCAATCCAGGCCATAACAGGTAGAGTAATCCTGCACTGTACAGGGTTATCAGAATGGGTAGAAAAGGGTATGATTTTACCGGTGATTCACCAGACTGCCTGAGTTGCAGAAAATAGGAAATATAAAAAATATGCGTAAGCAGGAAGCAGACAAGTCCGGCAATAAAAAATAAAGGGCCATCGTTTTCAAATAGTAAAAAAACATCACCGAGAAAAGAAAAAACCAGGGCAATGACAATTTTCATCTTTCCTTTCGGCTGTCCTGTTTTAAAGAAAAGTGCTGCCAGCAGCAATGGTATGATCAGCGGTTTGAAGATATAATCCAGCCAGCTGATTTGGAGGCTTACAACAATAAGTCCTGCAAATACGATTACCCAGAAAATCCTGAATATATTTTTCCTAAGCAATCGGTACATGAAATGACTGGTTTATTTTTTTTCTACATAAGGCTTGCCACCAAAAAGTATTTTAAGTGAATCCCTTGCACGCAGGCTGTCGGTAGCAGGATTTATAAATGGCATGGCAATTTGGTAGTGTGTGGAATCTGTTGAGTGTACAACAAGCTTATGTCCGAAGCTGCTAAATTTTGCAAGCATCTTTTCTGCAGTAGCTTTATCTGAGTATTCCCTGATAACAATGTTGAAGGCAATACTGTCTGCTGTTGGCATGACAGCTATTGCTGCTGTTGTATCCTTTACAGGCTGAACCGGTTTTACGGCTGTATCTTTTACAGGTATAATCGAAGCCGTCGTATCCGGCACAATTTTTTCAAGGTTTGCATCCTTGTTTCCCTTCTTTAAAAAATAATACAAGGCTGCTGAAATAGCAACGATAAAAAACAATCCTGCAATGATCATCCATTTTTTATTTCCTGCAGCAGGCGCTTTTCCCTTTGTTGAAAAACTGATCTCTTCATTCGCTTTTTCTTTCAAAAGGGCAGGGGCGGCATCCAGTTTAGCATTCACATGCGATCCCTGTGTGAATTCGTAATCGCCCGCCTGGTTCTTCAGTAAAACACCCAATCCATCGATCGGAAAAGGTTTACCGATATTCAAAAACTGTTTTGCTAATATGGAATAAGATTCAAGATCGGAAGTAGCGAGTGGTTTTATCTTACGTGTTTGTGCAACAATAAAATTTATCAGTTCCTCATCCTGTGTTGCTTTTTTATTTACTTCGAACCTTACCGCATTTTCAGGCATGTTAGATTCCTTATCAGATTCCATTGATAAAGCCGCTTCGGGAGATAAGATGAAAGTACCAATGTCCTGCAGGCTGACTTTTTTACTGTTGTACAAATGCTGGACGATGAGCTGTTCTATTTTCATGTAGGAAATTTGATATCAACAAACCTACATGTTATTCGTAAAATAACAAAGTAATAAAGCCAATTGCATTAATTTTGCGGCATGTTTTCGCAAAAAGAAATAGATTTCATGAAACACTGGGAAATGGTGAGGGAAACGGAAGGGCTTTTTCTCAGTAAACTTACCCGGGGCCTGCCAATGGCAATCCTTTTTGGCCTTCCGATCATTCTTTCACTGGTGGCGGTTTATTATTTGTCACCTGAATGGTATACAAAAGTGTCGCCGGCCGCCAGTGGCGTTTTTGGCACCCTGATCACCGCAGTATTCATGATCATTTTATTCTTTTCTTATTTCCGCATGCACTTTAAATGGGAGATGAACGAGCAACTTTACCTGGAATTGAAAAGCAGGGAACAAAAAACGAATTAAGTATACGCAACCTCTTATTGAAATTTAAAAAAAATTTACCACAATGAAAAAATGGATCTTTCTTTTATTCACCGTTCCGGCTATTTTGAGTGCATGTTCTAAATCTGATAATAAATGTGGACTTACTGATTCCAATGCCGTTGCAACAACAGCAGAGATAACATATCTTCAAAATTATATAACTTCAAATTCGATCCTGGCGGTGCAGCATTCAAGCGGTATCTTTTATACGGTCAACGATCCCGGCGTTGGTAATACGGCTTCAGTTTGTTCCAATGTTACCGTAAATTATTCGGGAACTTTATTATCAAATGGTCATGAATTTGATTCCAATACTTCAACAGCGGGGGTAAGTTTTCTCCTCGGACAATTGATCGTTGGGTGGCAGAAAGGTATACCGCAGGTAAAAAGCGGTGGAACAGTTACCTTGTATATTCCGCCTTCATTGGCTTATGGCACGGTGGATAGGTTAGATCAATATGGTGCAGTTGCCATACCAGCGAATTCATATTTAAAATTCAGCATTCATTTACTGGATGTGCAATAAACGTTTTATTTAGTTAATTTAGGCTTTGGTAATATTATCAAAGCTTTTTTTAATCCTATTATTTTGAGCCACGAAGCAATATCTGTATTTGATATGTTCAAAATCGGCATTGGCCCGAGCAGCAGTCATACATTAGGCCCATGGCGGGCCGCACAAATGTTTACAAACTCTTTGGAGGAAAAAGGACGGCTCGACCAGGTAACGAGGCTGGAAGTTTTGTTGTATGGATCTTTGGCAAAAACCGGGGTAGGACATGGAACAGATATAGCCGTTCAACTTGGCTTAAGTGCCGATGATCCTGTAACTTTTGATGTGAACAATATTGCCGCGAAGATCAGGGATATTAAGGCCATGAAAAAAATATTGCTTGGCGGCAGGCATGAAATTGATTTTGATCCCGCAGAAGATATTGAGTTCTTATTTTCAGAATCATTGCCATTCCATCCCAATGCCCTTACTTTTCTGGTTGGATTTAAAGATGGAGATACACTTGCTGAAACATATTATTCTATTGGTGGAGGATTTGTGATCAGGGAAGGTCAACAACTAAAGGATTCATCATCGATGGTAGAACTGCCATTCCCGATCAACACCGCACAAGACCTGTTGCATTGGTGCCGCAAAACCGGTATGGGCATTAGTGAGATTGTTTTGGAAAATGAAAATTCCTGGAGGCCAGAGGTAGCCACCAGAGAAAGCCTGTTGAATATATGGCGTGTGATGCATGAATGTATTTTTCGGGGCTGTTCAACCGAAGGAAATCTTCCGGGTGGTTTACAGGTAAAACGCAGAGCCTTTGCATTGAATAAAAAATTATTGAAAGATAAATCCTATCATGATTATGATAGCTGGGTAAGCGCGATCAAAGAAGGCGGTGGACAATTTAATTATATATTGGATTGGGTAAGTTGTTTTGCTTTGGCGGTGAATGAAGAGAATGCATCGTTCGGCAGGGTAGTAACGGCTCCTACTAACGGTGCGGCAGGAGTGATACCTGCAGTACTTCAATATTTTATTCTTTTTTGCGATGGTGATTCTGATGAAAAAATAATTCAGTTCCTTTTAACGGCATCGGAAATAGGAAGCATCTTTAAAAAGGGAGCTACTATTTCTGCAGCAATGGGAGGTTGCCAGGCCGAAATTGGTGTCAGCAGTGCGATGGCGGCTGCAGCACTTACAGAATGCCTTGGCGGAACACAACGGCAGGCCATGATGGCTGCTGAAATTGCGATGGAGCATCACCTGGGCATGACCTGCGATCCGATTGGAGGACTTGTTCAGATCCCTTGCATTGAAAGAAATACGATGGGGGCTATAAAGGCGATCACTGCCTGCCAGCTTGCACTGCAAAGCACGCCTGATTTTGCAAAAGTAAGTCTTGACGGGGTGATAAAAACCATGTGGGATACTGCGCTTGATATGAACAGTAAATACAAGGAAACGGCGGATGGCGGCCTGGCTGTGAACGTGCCCCTTAGCCTCAGTGAATGCTAGGCACAAAAAAGGTTCACGTATGAACATGTGTTTCTTTCGCCGGATAAATCTTTCATCAGCAGCGCATTCAAAATATGGTTGCGGTAAGTTTTAGCAGGCCTGGTTCTGCAATACTGTTCGGGCATTCAATGGTCTTACCCATTGAGCCGGATATTGGACACAGGTTTTTTAACTCATGCAGCATCTTACAGTTTAGTAGTCTTGTAATTTAATTATATTCCATACTTCCTTTTGATATCCCTGTCTGTTTCCCGTTCCTTGATACTTTCCCGTTTATCGTAGGTTTTCTTCCCTTTACCCAGGCCAATTTCCACCTTGGCAAAGCCTTTTTCGCTGATGAATATTTTTAACGGGATGATGCTGTAACCCTTCTCTTTAATCTTTGATTCAAGTTTGCGCAGTTCCCTTTTTGTAAGTAATAATTTTCTTTCCTGCAAGGGCTCATGATTTGTATAAGTGCCAAAAGCATATTCTGAGATATGCAGGCTTTTTACATACAATTCACCCTTGTCGAATATGCAATAGCTGTCGTTAAAACTTGCCTTGCCTGCACGGAGGGATTTTATTTCTGTGCCCTGTAATACAATGCCTGCTATATATTTTGCTTCAAATGAATATTCGTAATAAGCTTTCCTGTTGCTAAGTTCCAATGCGCTGTTTTTTACAAAGGTAAGGCTACTGGGGGCTGATAAGGTTGTTTAATATAATAAAACCAGGGTAGAAACCCCGGTTCGTTTTTAATCCGTACCCTATGAAAACTATATGCAAATTAAAAAAATGAAAATAATATAGGCAAGCCGCAGCTGATTTTTTTCATGTTTTTAACCAGCCTCAATTAAATACCCTTACAACTTTTACGAAATGGATGGTGAAGTAACTGCTCATACCTGAGATCATAACGCCTTTTGAATTACCGGAAGCGGAGTGAATAAATTTGACATCACCCTGCTTGTTTTCGGTGATGATGCCCATATGCCCCACAATATCAGTGCTATTATCAGAACCTGTAAAGAGAATCAGGTCGCCGGGTTCACTTTCAACAAGCGATATGGTTTTACCAGCATTGGTAAAATCTACCGAAGACCGTGGAACCCTTATATCAAAATGGTTGAAGACATAGCTGATAAATCCTGAACAATCAAATCCCTGTTCTTTAATGGCTGATCCATACCTGTACCTGGTGCCTATTAATGTTTTGGAGAATTTTACCAACTCGGCAGGAGATACATTCTTTGTGTTGATAATAAGTACAGCAGCAGCTTTACTGTTTCCATTCGTAGTACGTGCAGGGATATTTTTTGCTGCTATGGTCTTATTGTTCGCTGCGGAAGCAGATTTTTTTGTTGACCTGCAACTTTGCAAAACGAAAATAAAAGCCATTGTAATAATGAGAAAGGGAGCGCGCATCATGCTTACATTAAAATTACCTGATCCATTTTATGCAGACAGGAGCAGGCACCTGGATTCTTTTGTGGGTATCTGTCAGGAAGCCTGTATTCCTGTCAATTTTAAATAGCACGATCTCATCAGAATCCTGGTTTGCAACCAACAGAAAATTTCCTGAAGGATCGAAATTGAAATTCCTTGGTTTTTTGCCAAATGTTGATTGACGGCCAAGCATCATTAATTTCCCATCCTTTTTGTTTATGCTGAAAATGCTGATATCATTGGATTCACCGCGGTTGCTGCAATAAAGAAAATTTCCATCAGGCGAAATATGTATATCAGCACTTCCGATGATACCTGTAAAATCCTTTGATAACGCGCTGATGCGCTGCTGTTGCACCAGGTTCCCATCATGGAACTTATAAACAACCACCGTTCCCGTGAGTTCTTCCAGCAGGTAAGCATAGCTGTTGCTGCGGTCGAATTCAAAATGCCTTGGCCCGGAACCGGGTTTTGATGCAATAAAAGGAACGGTGGCCAGGCTGAGCAAACCTTTCTTATTGTTGAAACGATAGGCCATTACTTTATCTATTCCAAGATCCGGAACAAAAAGGTATTGTTGATTTGCTGAAAGAACGGTTGAATGAACATGTGCAGTTTTTTGCCTGGCAGTATCGGTACCCGAACCCATGTGTTGAATGAGTTGCTTCAGGGTATCAATAGAACCGTTTGACTCAACAGCAAACAAACCCACGGTACCACTGGAATAATTTCCGGTAAACAACCATTTGCCGGTAGAATCAATAGCTATATAACATGGATGTTTACCGCCTGAGAACTGGCTGTTGATCGTTGTAAGTGTAGCTTTTTTTGTATCAAAGGAAAAAGCCGTAACAGATCCTCCTGCGGGATATTTTTCAGTTCCTGCATCTTCATTCACTGCATACACAAATTTCTGATCGGGAGAAACCGCCAGGAAAGAAGGGTTAGATGTTACTACATAACTTTCAAAACTATTGTCGGCATTTGCTGTATCGAACTTATAAACATAAATGCCGTTGCTTTTACCATTGGTATAAGTGCCGATCAATAAATGAAAATCCTGCTGTGCGATGCAGGTATAACTAAGGAGCAATAAGATAAACGGGGATATACCTTTCATACCTGGTTAGCTGTTAGCTTTTAGTTTAAAGCATGCAGCTTATGGCTTTAATTAATTTTTAAAAAGAACCAGCAATGTTCCGATCCTGTCTTTTAAATGTTTCCTATGAACAATGAAATCCAGGAAACCATGTTCGAGCAGGAATTCACTGCGTTGGAAACCGGGTGGCAGGTCTTTTTTGATTGTTTCTTTTATAACACGTGGGCCTGCAAAGCCGATCAGGGCGCCGGGTTCACCGCAAATGATATCGCCGAGCATAGCAAAAGATGCTGTTGTGCCGCCAAAAGTAGGATCTGTGCAAAGAGAAATGTATGGAATATGAGCTTCGCTTAATTGTGTAAGCTTTCCGGATGTCTTAGCCAGTTGCATCAATGAGAATGCGCTTTCCATCATCCTGGCGCCACCGCTTTTGTTGATGATCATGAACGGGACTTTATACCTGATGCAATAATCGCAGGCCCGGCTGATCTTTTCCCCCATTACACTGCCCAGGCTTCCGCCAATGAATTCAAAATCCATGCAGGCAACAACCAGGCCGTTACCGTTTACTTCGCCGTGTGCAACGGTAATGGAATCATGGATATCCGTTTTAGCATAAGTGTCTTCCAGCCTTTTTTTATAGGGCTTAAGGTCAACAAAATTGAGGTAATCCTTCGATTTTATATTGGCAAAGAGTTCAGCATATTTATTGTCATCAAAAAGGATCTCGAAATATTCTTCGCTTCCTATGCGGTGGTGAAAATCACATTTCGGACAAACAAACTCATTTTCAGAAAGTTCCGATATGGTACAAGTGTATTTACAATTCGGGCATTTGGCCCAAAGTCCTTCGGGTGCATCTTTTTTATCTTTGGTAGAAGTCAAAATGCCTTTTTTTATACGCTTGAACCAACTTGCTTTTATTTGCTCCGAAGGGTCTTCCTCCCCGGCAAGATTGGCGTCGAAATCTTCTTCTTCTTGTCTCATTGAACAATGAAATTATTGGATAGTGAAATTAGGATTTTATCAGGCGTTCCTGTTGATGCAATTTAAATCATCAAAAGCCACTTCTAAACGCTTACTGAAACTTTCTTCTGCTTTCCTTAACCAAACCCTTGGATCGTAATGTTTTTTATTGGGTTTATCAGCACCTTCAGGATTGCCTAACTGGCCCTGGAAGTATCCTTCATGCTGCTTATAATTATTTAAAACACCTTCCCAGAAAGCCCATTGCAGGTCGGTATCAATGTTCATTTTGATAGCGCCATACCCAATAGCTTCCCTGATCTGGTTTTGAGGGCTGCCGCTTCCACCATGAAATACGAAATAAACTGGTTTCGGACCGGTTTTTAAATGCTGTTCAATATATACCTGGCTGTTGTGTAATATTTCGGGGCGAAGTTCAACATTACCTGGTTTATAAACGCCATGAACGTTACCAAATGCAGCAGCAACGGTGAACATAGTACCAACCTTGCTCAATTCTGTATAGGAATAAGCCACGTGTTCCGGCTGAGTATATAATTTATTATTTTCAACATCGCTGTTGTCAACGCCATCTTCTTCACCACCAGTAACGCCTAATTCAATTTCAATGCTCATGCCCAGGGGAGCCATGCGCTTATAAAATTCAACAGAAGTATGTATGTTTTCTTCTATCGGTTCTTCGGAAAGATCCAGCATGTGCGAACTGAATAGCGGTTGGCCTTTTTCTTTGTAGAATTTTTCTCCTTCATCTATCATTCCGCTGATCCATGGAAGCCATTTTTTGGAAGCATGATCAGTGTGCAGCACAACCGGCACGCCATAATACTTGGCAACATTGTGAATGTGTAATGCGCCGGAAACAGCACCAAATATATTGCCCTGCATTTTGTCGTTTGGCATTCCTTTACCGGCAATAAACTGGGCACCTCCATTGCTAAACTGTACAATAACGGGTGAATTTACTTTTGCAGCTGTTTCCAGGGTTGCATTGATGCTATTTGTACCGATGGTATTAACCGCAGGTAAAGCAAACTGGTTATCTTTTGCATCATTGTACAATGCTTCTAATTCTTTTCCGTGTAAAACACCGGAGCTGTATTTGCCCATGAGATAGTTTTAGGTTTTAATTAGTTAAACAATCCTGATTGGTACAAAAGTAACCAATCAAGTTTGAAAATTAATCAATTAATCAATTTGAACATTTGGAAATGAGTTAATCTGGAAATGCACTCCTGGGTGATTTAAAAATCTGTTGATGGACTTATTTAGAAGAAGCTCCACCGTTATATTTTTTGAATCAATCCCTTAAAATAATCCGCGGCAGTTAACAACCTGCTGCCATACCAGCTGAACATTTCTCCGTCTGCCAAAAGGATCTTTGTGCCTGGTAATTCCTGTTGAATTTCATCGATGTGTTTTTGTTTAAAAGGGTAGGGCTCTGAAGAGAGTAACAGCAGCCTGCAGTTCATCGAGCTTAGTTGAGCCAGTGTAATTTCGGGGTATCGCTGATCAGTGGCGAATAGGTTTTTGAAACCGGCAGTTTCCATCATTGCACTGATGAAAGTATCTCCGCCAACAGTCATATACGGTTCTCGCCAAATTAAGTAAGCAGCTGATAAACTGTTCTTTGCGTTTATTTGTTGAGCTAAAATATTAAATTTCGTTGTGATACCTGAAACCAGGCCTGCCGCCTGAATTTCCTTACCGGTAAGCCTGCCAATATCATTGATCATTGCATAAGCCTGCGTCAAATTATTTACATCTGTTACCCAAACCGGGAATGCTTCAGCAAGCATTTCTACCTGGGCTTTTACATTTTCTTCTTTGTTTGCCATGATCAGATCTGGCTGAAGCGCCCGGATCTTTTCCAGGTTGATGGTTTTCGTTCCACCTATACGTTGTTTGCTTTTGAACCAACTTTCGGGATGTATACAGAATTTAGTAATGGCAATTGTTTCTGCTTCGAGGCCGAGCCAATGCAGTAATTCGGTTTGGGAAGGTACGAGCGAAACGATCCGCCTGGGGATGTAATCCAATTGTGCTGTTGAAGACAATATCATGCTATAAAAATAGGGAAAGCCATAAAAACAAAGAAGCCTCCACAGTAATTCGTCATCGCAAATAACTGTGGAAGCCAATTTTTTAACCAACTGCGTGGTTTTTCAGGATTGGGTTTTACTATTATAGTAAAAATAAGTTTATCCTGGTTTCAGTGTGTCGCTCTGGTTTTTTTCGTGCCATCGTCGCTGTGGTTGGCAGCATAGGCTAGGATAATTGGACACTCTTTGGTTTTAGCCATCATCGCTTTTTAAAGCATAGGCGGGATATTGGTTTTCTTCGGTCTTTCTTTGCTATCATCGCTTTTTACAGCATAAGCAGGATAATTGGACATTCTTGGTTTTGCCATCATCGCTTTTTAAGGCATAGGCGGGATATTGGTTTTGGTTTTCACAGTTCCGGATCTTTGGTCTTCAATTGGATATTGTGGATCTTAAAGCGTATTCTAAAATTTAAAAAGTAGAAGTTGACTGATAT
>JBBQZY010000010.1:0-157417 GCA_038207305.1 Chitinophagales bacterium | reverse complement strand
AACCTTCTGATCCGTAGTCAGATGCTCTATTCAGTTGAGCTACGCAGCCGAAAAAATTATTGGACGGCAAATATAGTAAATATTACAACGCGGGCGACTACAAACCATGTAAAAAATTTCCATGAATATATTCTACCACCGATTCAAGGTTCTTCGTTTCTTCAAAAACCTTCAACTGCCTGTCAGCACCAGTGCCGGCATCCAGCATCTTATGCACATGGCCGATCCTATGGGCACTGCCTAAATGTGGAACCACATCATCCACAAAATCCAACAATTCATATATCAAAACCCGGGTATTGACTTCACTTTCTTTACCAAAATCGATCATGCTGCCGTCAATACCATACCTGCTGGCACGCCATTTATTTTCATTTAAAAGGGCTCTTGGGTACATCATGAAATTGAGGTTCTGACTACGCAGTTTATACAACTTGGCGCATATTGCCTGGAAAATACCCGCAATTGCAATGGTTTCATCAACTGTCAGCGGAATATCGCAGATCCTGAATTCAACAGTATTAAAAAACGGGTGCACCCGCAGATCCCACCATATCTTTTTTGCATTGTCGATACAATTGGTCTTTACCAGCAGCTTTATGTAATTATCGTAATCTTCAATACTATCATAACAATCCGGGATACCAGTGCGTGGGAATTTTTCAAAAACCTTTGTTCGGAAAGATTTATATCCTGTAAGCCTCCCTTCCCAAAAAGGGGAGTTGGTACTTAATGCAAAAATATGCGGCAGAAAATAACGGGCAGAATTGGCAATATGAATAGCCATCTCTCTCGTTTCCATTCCAACATGTACATGCAAACCAAAGATCAGGTTACTGCGGGCCGCTTCCTGCAATTCATTAACGATCTCGTCGTACCGCACATGTTCAGTGATTAGCTGTTTTTCCCAATGACTGAATGGATGGGTTCCACTGGCGCCTACCCATAGGCCAAGATCATCCGCAATGCCACTGATGGTCTTGCGCAGTGTACCCACGTCAACAAAGGCTTCGTCTACATCGGCGCAAATATCTGTTCCAACTTCCACCACAGCCTGGTGCATCTCAGCCTTTACTTTATCCTTGATGACTTTATGTCCTTCCTGTACAATTTTTTGTTCATGGCTCTTTAATTCCTTCGTTACAGGATCAATGACCATATATTCTTCTTCCACACCAATTGTAAAATGCTTGTACGATAAATTTGCCATACTTTTATTAATTGATACTTTTTTAATTGATAATTGATAAATGATAAAACGATTTGTAATACTGAATTATATATTACCAATTATTTCATGATCCATTCTTAATAGAGTTTCTTTTTGTTTGCGCTTCTCGTAATATATTCCCCCCAGGTTAAATTGTCTGCGCCTTCAACATGAGCCTGTGCTTTTTCAATGGCGAACATGGCAGCAGTTTCAACAACCCAATCAAAGTTCTCCTGTCCAACACTGGTAACTTCAGCATCTGGTGCAGGATTACAGAAATCGATCGCATAAGGAACACCATCACGCAACGCCAGTTCAACGGTATTGAAATCGTAACCGAGGTAATTACAAATGCGGAGTACGATGTCTTCCATCAATTTATAACGCTCTTCAGAAGGTTTAAAATCGGCTACATAACGCAGGTGATGGGGATTGCGTGGTTCATAAGGCATGATACGCACATACTTTCCACCAACACAATAACAGCGGTAGTATTCGTCAAACTTGATCTCTTCCTGCAGCATCATCACGAGTTGTTCTGTTTCTGCATGCTTTTCAAAAAATTCATCAATACTGTTTAATTGATAAACACTTTTCCAACCGCCACCCGAAAATGGTTTCATGTAGGCAGGAAAACCGATGTATTTAAAAATACCTTCCCAATCGAGCGGGTAAGATAAGTTTGCAAATGATTCATCAGATGTATCCGCGGGAAGATCACGCGAAGGAAGTATAACTGTTTTAGGAACAGGCACGCCAATTTTTGTAGCCAGGCAGTTATTGAAAAATTTCTCATCTGCACTCCACCAGAATGGATTGTTGATCACGGCTGTTCCGCACAATGCCGCATTTTTTAAATAGGCACGGTAAAACGGTACATCCTGTGAAATACGGTCGAAAATAACGGCATAACCACTGGGCTCACCCTGCATAACCTTGTCTATTTTTACAGGTTCAGCAAAAATGCCGGGAATATTCTTACTATTGATCCTTTCCACAAGGGCCTCAGGGAAACTCCTTTCCTTGCCATGTAATACACCTATTTTTTTCATATTGCTGATTTTATATTTTTTGTGAAAGAATCAAATGATCTATAATCAAATGTATTTTTTAAGTATCAAAAAAACAAATTATGTTTTTATCCGTTCACTGTTATTAAATTATTGTCATCCTTTTCTTATTTTTGATTCCATGTTTGCCGAAAAGACTAACCGCATCATAACAGATCATCATATCCTTTCATCTGAATTTTTAGACCGGGAAGTAAAAGTTGATTGTTATATACCTCCAAATATTACTGATCCTTCTTCATTGAGCTTATTGCTTATCAATGACGGGCAGGATCTTTGTACCATGCATTTTGAAGAGATACTCGACAGCCTTAATGAAACGGGCTCACTCGAGCCTTTATTTTGTGTGGGAATACATTGCGCACCCGATCGTAAGAATGAATATGGCACTGCCAAAATACTTGATTATAAAGGCCGTGGTGCAAAAGCAGCTATGTTCAGCAAGTTCGTAATGGAGGAGCTGCTGCCATACCTGCGACAGAGTTATAGTATTTATTCATTTAAACAAAAAGCTTACGCCGGGTTTTCTTTGGGTGGATTGTGTGCATTGGATATTGTATTGAACCACCCATCAGAATTTTTAATTGCAGGTGCATTTAGCGGCTCATTCTGGTGGCGTGATAAGGATCAGGATGAGGTAGGCTTTGATGAGGACACAGACCGCATCATGCACCGGCAGGTGCGTGATGGAGCATATTACCCCTGGCTAAAATTCTTCTTTGAGGTAGGAACAAAGGATGAAACAGCAGACCGCAACAACAATGGCATTATCGATTCTATTGATGATACCCAAAGCCTCGTAAAAGAACTTACTGCAAAAGGTTACCAGGAAGGAATTGATATCTATTACCTGGAACTGAAAGATGGGAAACACGACGTGCCCACCTGGGCCAGGTCGTTCCCGACGTTTTTGAAATGGGGATGGGGGAAGAACGTGTAAAGTTTAAAGGTTTGAAGTTCTGTAAACTCGAAACAACACTTAAACCCTTAAACGAAAAAATTATATATAACAAGAATGCCGCTCATTAAAGCGGCATTCTTGTTATATAACAATTAAGTGTGAATTAGAAGCTATACCTGATCGTAACCTGTCCATTCCAGCGGCTGCTGTTGAATGCAGATACACCATCACTGATCGCACCAACCCTGTTATTGTTTGGTTTATTGAACCTGTAGTTTGGGGTAGTACCTGTAAAATTTGCAACGTTCAATACCTGTGCCTGGTCAAAGTTGAAGAAGTATTGACGGCCAGCGTTCTTATCAATCAAATTGGTAAGGTTGAAGATGTCGAAACGAACAGACAATGTATGACGAACTGCACCGGTCTTCACAGAGAAATCCTGCTGGATATTTGCATCAACAATATTTGTGAAAGGAGATCTTGCAGCATTGCGCTCAGCAAATTTTCCACGGTGTGTTCTTAAATATTTGTCAGACAAGATGAATTCTTCAAACTGATCTTTTTGTTGTGTTGGCGTAATGGCACCATTTGCAACAAAAGACATCTGGTCCATTTCGGCCCTGCTTGTTGGAATGTACATCAGGTCGTTGTTTGTACCACCATCACCTATAAATCCTGCACCACTCATGGTATAGCTGTAAGGGCTACCAGATTGTCCGTTGTAAACAAAAGAAACGGTCGTGGCCATATGGCCTTTTGCATACGTAAATTTCTTAGATACGAGTGCGAATATCCTGTGTCCCATATCGAAATCCGAAGTTGACAATGACAATGAATTCCTTGAACTTACAGCTTCCATATTTGCCCAATTAGAAGTGTTTATAGAACTGGTTGCTTCATTGTAAACCTGGGAACCACCATAGCCATAATTAGCGGAGAAGATAAAACCTTTCTTGGTTTGTTTTTCAATCCCAACATTAAAGTTGTAGGAGAATCCTTTTTGGCCTGTTGTGTTTTGAACAAGGATAACATTGCCATACGGGTTACGTATAGCCGCTGTTGCACCTGCAGGCCTGTACACAAATCTCACGGGGTTACCAGTTACTGAATGAACCAGCCTTGCATCGGGCCCGCTTGTCATAACAGTAGCAGGAGCAATGTTCACATTCTTCCAGTCAACTTCATATAAATTCTTTGTGTACATTACATCGAAATTAACCGTCCAGCCATTGGCTAATTTTTTATCAGCGCCAAATGATCCCCTCAATACTGCCGGCAAATGGAATTTCTTTGCAATGATATTAAGATCGCCCTGTGGCCTGATCAACAATGGCGACAATCCGAAATCAGATTGTGTAAATTGATTATTAACATCGGGCCTGAAAATAACGGGTTGTCCACCCAATTGTAATCCGTATTGTGTACCGGGTGCTGTTAACTGGCCAGATGTCCGGGCAGTATCCAAAGCACCAATAGTGATACCGTTGTTCTGATAAACGCCGCCTGGCCATACCAATGGTGTTCTTCCGCCAAATACACCAATGCCGCCTCGCAATACTACACCTTCATCATCTAAGTTAACCTTGAAGCCAAAGCGTGGGGAGAATTGCCACTGTGGTTGGAATTTTTGTCCTGAGTATGCACCTTTAAGATCGTAAGTACCCGCAATTACTGCTCTTGCTGTATCATTAAAGAATTTGTCTGTTGGAACATCAGTAGTAAATGATGTTTTATCAGCCCTGATACCAAAGGTAATTGTTACTTTATCGCTCACTTTAATATCATCGTTGATAAAGAAACCTAAACGAACTGAATTGAAATTAGCAGCAGAGTTAACGGCATCGTCACCACCTTTGCTGTTATCATCCACCAAAGAATAGCCTCTCCTGATACGTGATGGTCCCCGGTCTTCAATAAAGGCAGTCAACGGATTGATCTGTCCAACACCCACAGGACCTAAAGCGCTGTAAGCATAAAGGCTGTACGCCCTGTTGATGAAGAGGTTGTAAGATTTATTAAAATCTATATCAGCACCAACAGTAATAGCATTCCTGCCTTTATAGAATTTAAATGCATCATAGAAATTAATGATCCTTTGTTTCAACAGGTTTGCTGACGAAGCTGGCTCAGTTCCGAAGGTCATTGTTGGCCCGCCATCATAGGTGGCGATTGAAACATTCGGGAATGGATTGCCTTTGGGCCCCCTGTCATCTACAACATCGGTAAATGAAACCCTGAATTTATTATTTGCTTTGTTACTGAATTTAGAATTCAATTCTAAATTACCCGAATGTGTGGTAGAAGGAAAGAACTCAGCGCTGTTAAGGAAGTTAATAGCATTGTTGGTACTGCGGGAAGGATTTGTTCTTTCTGCTTTTGTATAACGGTAGCTTAGCGTAAGTTTATTATTGCTGCTAAGGTTGAAATCAAACCTGCTGTTAATGTTCAAACGATCTACATCATCCGGGTTGTTTAAATAATCGCCTGGATCATAGCCATATTTTGTACTTAAATGTTTCACCAGTTTAGCAACTGTATCAACGATATTGAAACGTACGCTTCCATCAGGATTCAAAATATTCGTTGGGGTATATGGTTGAGGACGGCTATCGGCCTGTTTCTCCACGTTCAAGAAGAAGAAAGCCTTGTTCTTCAGGATCGGTCCGCCAATAGTGAAACCGTAGGTCTTGTTTTTAAACGAAGTTAATTTTATCCTTTTAACGCTATCGGCTACACGGCCAGGTGTTTTACCTGCCATGTCCTGGTTGCGGAAAATATAATATACGGAACCATGAAAAGTATTGGTACCCGATTTTGTGATCGCATTAATGGCGCCACCGGTGAAATTACCCAAGGCTGCATCGTAAGGAGATATCTGCACAACGATCTGGTCTATCGCATCAATACTGATCGGTGGTGTACCTGCACGGCCACCGTTGGTAGCCTGATCGCTCACACCAAATACATCGTTATTCACCGCACCATCAATGAGAAAACCATTGTAACGGTTGTTCTGACCAGCAATGGAAATACCTCCAGTAGAAGTAATCTTTGTTTGTGGTGTATAACGTACAAAATCATTGAGGTTTCTGCCAATGGTTGGCAATATGGCTAATTTATCCCTGCCGATCTGTGTTTCATTGTTGTTTTTTGTAATCGTACGGTTAGCCGCTACGATTACAGCATTTAATTCGGTGGCTTTTTCTGCCAGTACTACATCCACTCTTTGTACATCACCCAGCTGAAGAAAAACATCGTCTTTTTTATCAATATCAAACCCAACAAAACTGGTAGATATCGTATATGGGCCACCGGGGTTCATATTGCTGATGTCAAATCTTCCGCCTGTGCGGGCAACGCTTGTATATACAGTACCAGTGGGCACATGCGTCGCTATAATAGTAGCTCCCGGAAGGGTATTACCACTTTTGTTTCTTACAACACCAGAGATACCGCTGGTAGTAACCTGAGCCTGTATCAAAGCGGGGATTGTGATTAGTGCGATTAAAAAAGGTAAAATTTTCTTAAAGTTCATATGCGTTTGGTTTTACGATGGCAAAGAAAGCAAATAATTCGCTAATTGTGGCTAACATTCTTTTAACAAATTGTTAGGCAGTCTGAATTAATAAATCGCTGCTTTTTTGAATTCTGAACGTATATATTTAAAAGGCAATTTTACAGGGTAAGTTTGCTGTGTTTTCGAGAAGCGAAAACTTAAAAACTTAAAATAGAAACCTTGTTAACTTTGCACGATAAATATTGAATATGTTAGACAGAATTGAAGACGCTATTGAAGACATAAAAAATGGCAAACTGGTAATCGTTGTAGATGACGAAGACCGTGAAAATGAGGGCGATTTTGTTACTGCCGCCCGCAATGTTACTCCCGAGATCATTAATTTCATGAGTATTCATGGCAGGGGATTGATCTGTGCCCCGCTGGTGGAAGACCGTTGCGCTGACCTTAACCTACAACCAATGGTAGTTGATAATACTTCGTTACACGAAACTGCTTTTACGGTTAGTATCGATTTGCTTGGTGATGGCTGCAGTACGGGTATTTCTGCACATGACCGGGCAAAAACCGTACAGGCATTGATAAACCCTGATACCAAACCGGAAGATTTTGGCAGGCCGGGGCATATTTTCCCATTGAGGGCGAAGAAAGGTGGCGTATTAAGAAGATCGGGGCATACTGAAGCTACGATTGACCTTGCCAGGCTTGCGGGTTTTGAACCAGCGGGTGTATTGGTTGAGATCATTGCAGAAGATGGTACGATGGCGAGGCTTCTTCAATTGATAGAGATATCTAAAAAACTGGATCTCAAGATCATATCTATTAAGGACCTGATATCCTACCGGCTAAAGACAGAATCGCTGATAACTGAAGAAGCAAGGGTTCAGATGCCTACAAAATATGGCATGTTTGAACTGATCGCTTACAAACAGGTCACATCGGGTGAGATACACATGGCATTGAAAAAAGGTGAATGGAAAAAAGATGAGCCAGTGATGGTGAGGGTTCATAGCAGCTGTATGACAGGTGATATATTGGGTTCACTGCGTTGCGATTGTGGCGATCAGCTGCATCATGCACTTGAAATGATAGAGGCTGAAGGCAAGGGAGTTGTATTGTACATGAACCAGGAAGGACGTGGTATTGGCCTTATTAATAAATTAAAAGCTTATAAACTGCAGGAAGAAGGCATGGATACGGTAGAAGCCAACCTGCACCTGGGTTTTGGTATGGATGACAGGGATTATGGAGTAGGGGCACAGATCCTGCGTGAACTGGGTATTAGCAAAATGAAACTCATCAGCAATAACCCTAAGAAAAGAGCAGGATTGCTCGGTTATGGATTAGAAGTTACTGAAACAGTTCCTATCGAAATAAAGCCAAACCAGCACAATGAAAAATATCTTTTTACAAAAAGGGATAAACTTGGGCATGAGATATTGAATGGATTGTAATTAATTAAATTTGGCGCCTTTGCCTGACTTAATTCTTCGATTCTAAACCCATCCATTCTGACAGTGGCGTCAGACTATCTGAGATTTTCACTCATTTTTTTCCTGCATATTGAATAATGGCCCTTCTTATATCCGAACGTGGATCTGCTGCCGATGTTTCAGCATCGTACACTTTTACGATCTCGGTATTTTTTGACGTAAGGAAATCAAGATTTGCTTCACCACCTGTTAAAAGGAATTCAGGCATTGCAACGCGGTAAGTTTTCAGGTTATCGATCTCAACATTGTTCAATTTCCACTTGTCAGCAGCGGCGTCAAAAACAACTGACGAATTGTAATGCAGGTAACCTCCTGTTCCTTTATTTTTCAATCCTGCTTTAAATATCTTTAATAACATGGACCCTTTCAAATCCACTTCACGGATGCCACCGCCAAAGGGAAGCGTACGAATAATATCATATTGTGTTACCGGCATTTGTAAAATATCATCTACCCTTATTGACCCTCCGTTCATAATAAGCACATCAGCTTTTGGCGCGGAGTAGGCCATAGCTGATACAATCAGTTTGGTTAGATTGGTAGCACCGGCTCTTACACTTGTTTCACGGCCATCTAATGGTTCGCCTGTTTCTATAACTGTTTTTTTTGCATTGAATCCGAGTGAACTATAACTGTCGTCGGCGATCTTTACCCAGCGTTGTACAACAGCGTTAGTTTCGCTGTCAACGGCGACACTGCTATCAATTTTCTCAAGCAACGAGCGCACTTTTACTGTATGGCTTTCTTTATCAATGATCAACCTGAGCACATAGGCAGATTTTGCATTGGCCATTGCTTTCGTGATACCAACATTCCCGATTTTTACAGAATGCTGATCGTGTTCATGGCCGCCGACTATCATGGCAAGTCCGGGTATTTCTTTTGCAAGCTGCTTATCTTCTTCCATGGTTTGATGTGTAATTGCAATAACTGCATCTACAGAATCTTTTAGTTGGTTATAAACTTCCTTTGCAGCTGCAAAGGCATCGGTATAACTCACATAGTTTGCTTTATTAAAAGGAAGTGTTACGGCGATGAATCCTACACGTGCCCTGGTTCCATCCGCATCGGTGATGGTTTTAATATAACTGGTCGGAAAAGCTGTTGAACCGGAATCGCCGACCTTAGTAAAAGGAATTGCACTGCCATTTTGCTTGTGAAAAGTATTTGATGATATCCATTGGAAATGCGATTCGTTTATGCGTTCCTGCAATTCTGATTCTTTGATATCAAATTCATGGTTACCGAATATGGCAATGTCTATGCCGGCGGAATTCATTGCATCAATCATCTGGCGGCCACGAATGTTCTTACCTTCATATTTCAGACTGTTATAAACGGAAGGGCTCAGAAAATCGCCTGCCATCAATAAGAATGTATTGGGATTTTTATCAAGGTATTTTTTTTTCAATGTTGCAACCCTTGCCATGCCGCCTTCTTTTCCACCCGATAACGGAGCTATTTCATATACATCATTTATCTGTATAAAATTTATGGTGATGAGGCCATCATCCACATTGGAGGTAGCGTTTTTTACAGGTGTGCAGGATGCAACTACAGTAAGGGTAACTATACCCAGGAATAAAATCTTCTTCATCGTTAGTTTATTAAGGAGTGGTCACTTTTACTTTTGTCTTATAGAATTCAAGTTCTTCTTCTTCTATCTTTCTTTTGCTTTTAAATATATCTGAAATTTTATTAAAATCTTTTCGGTAGGAGAGCTGAATACCGGAGCGGTTACGCTGACCCGTGGTGATGTCGATGCTGGTGCGGTTAAATCCTACCACACGTAAAGATCCATCTTTATTCAATAGCCACTCAATAGTGATATCCGGGGTAAGCAATCCCTTCCTGTTAAGCTGTGTATAAGGATTGTTGTAATCGAGGTTGCCGCCAATGAGAAAGTAGATACGTTTGCTTAACAGAATTTTTAGCCCGGCCCTGACGTTTGCCTGCAACTGGCTTAGCTGCAGGTTTACAGTTGGATTGATATCTATATAAGTAGAGATGATTCCTTTGGTAGCTTTATCAAGTTCCCGGTTAAATACATTGGTGAGCCAGCCGCTTACTACGCCGCCGATGGTATTGGTAGCAAGGGCAAGTGTATTTTCTCCCGAGAGGAAATTTTGTCCTTGTGTAATAAACGCATTGAACAACAAGAGGCTTGCTACCTGCTTGTTCATTTCATTTTGATCGCTTTTGAAATCATCCAGCCTCCGAACAATGAAAGGGTCCCTGCTCAGGTCGCCAACCAGTTTAAATTCAAAACTGATATCAGGTTTAAAAAGTTTGCCGGTTAGATGTGAGATAATCGTAACATCAGCTTTTTGTTTGATGCTGGAGGTAGCACCAGCACTGCTCACCGGATTGAGGTCGCTGATATCAACATTCTTGGCAAGGTATTCTGCTTCCAGGTCAATGATGGCCAGGTAAGGATCGCCGTTCCAGGTTATGCTGCCGCTGTTAAGGGTAAAAGGTTTTTTCAGGAATGTCTGGAAGTTGAACGTATATTCTCCTTTAGTGATCTCATACCTGCCCCTGATATTCAGAGGCTCTTTATTGCCAACAGTGATATTCAACGTGCCATTGCCCTGTCCCTTAATGATATCTCCTGTTTCTTCATCCAATATCACGTCTATCTTACAGGCAGGGTTAGCCGTAAGTTTCATATTCACTACGATATTGGTTGACTGGTTTGCCTTAATGGAATCTTCCATGAGAGAACCGAACTGAATAAATTCAATGTAGTCTATCACTTTGCTTTCCCTGCTGCTGGTGCCTGTTGGTAAAAAAATATGACTGCTGTCGAATATGCTTGGCTGGCCATCAATATTCATAACCAGGTTTGTAATGGGGCCGTTCAATGTCATCAATGCGCTGCCTGTAACGTCGCCATAGAATTGGCTGTTGTCTTTCTTATTTGTATTCAGCAACAGCATTTTGCTTGTTTCAAACCTTACCTTTTCAAAACCAAAATCCTGGAAAAAATTATGATGCATTTTACCGCTCACACTGCCATCATTGCCAAGTGTATCTTTTAACTGGATTGTGCCAAGGTCAATTTCATCTTTCCTGAAGGTTACCGTTTCGTTTTTAAAACTGTACTTACATTGGGTATAAGCAATTTTTAATGCGCCACTGTCTATCGTGGCTTCACCGGTTATATATTTATGACCTGCTTCGCTGAATATTTTCAGGTTACTATGTGCAATTCCTTGCATGCCGCTGAATACTGAACCCAGGTAGGGTTCAAGTATATTAAGGTTCAGGCGGCCAGCATAGGCATTGATGTCCATGCCATTGCCGGTAGAATCTTTATAATTAAATATTCCGTTTATTTTAAAAGTATTATCAGGTTCCGTGGCGCTTATATCATTGATCTTTACTTCACCGGTTACCGTATTTGCAGCTGCATCCAAATTAACTTTTCCAATAAATCTCTTATCCAGATAAAAACTATCTGCAATTCCTTTAAACTCGATACCGAATTTTCCAAAAGGATCTTTTACAGTTGCAGTACCGGTAAGGTAACCCTGCATATCGGGATTGGTAAGGACAAAGGGTAAAAAGTCGCCAATATTTACATTTTCTAATTTGGCAACGATATTCGTTTCGTTTGTAGCAGGCGAAAGTTCTGTTGACAAAACGATCTGCTGTTTATCATGGAAAAATTTAATTTCATTCGCATCCAGAAATTTCCGCCTTACTGTTAGTTCGCCATCTTTTTCAAGCTCCCATTTTTTATCGTTGATGATAAAAGAAGAAGGTGAAAAATGAACTTTTACGCCATCAGAAAGTGTTTGAATACTGGCATTCAGTTCTGCATCGTTGAGTGTGTTACCGGCACTTGTTTTTAAATGTATCACAGATAGATCATTGTTCGCGGTAAGTTGCAATTTGGTGCCTGGAAAATGAAGGCTATCAGTAATAAAAACGTCATCCACCGCAATATCTGCCCTTAACGTGTCCTTATTACCGTTACCCTTTAGGTCGATGTTGAAGAATTTCTTTCCGTCATATTCAAACTCCGGTACTCGGGCATTTACCTTCAGATCTGAATTAGAAAGGTTCAGGTTCCCGGTAATGGTGGAATTGTTAAGCCCGTTTAGTTTATTGTCGAATAACTTCAGGTATTCGCTCACCTGCCTCGTTTGTATATTGAATGAGAAATCCTGGTCGCTTACATTATACGAAGGCGGCGTGATGTACGTGGGATAATACCTGCTTAGGAACACCTTGAACGCATCAGGTAACTGCAGGATCGTAAACTTTCCGCTTAACTCCGCATCAATTTCGTTGGAGCGAAGGGTGAGCAGTTTTTTATCATCTTTGATGAACGAAGAAAGTGTAAGTGAATCAAACGAAAGCCACGTAGAATCATGTTTCAGGCTTGCATTGTAGACCCTGGCAGTTCCCAAAAAATTATCAATATTATTACCTGTAAAATTAAGGCTGAACAGTCCTTTCAATTCAATACTGTCTTTGCTGAAATGAATGTTCTTCAGATTGGCATGTTCCAGGTTTGCATCGAGGTTAAAAGCAATTTCTTTTCCCGAGAGGCTAAGGGTGCCATCCAGGCTGCTGATCTTTATGTTAGGATCATCAATCGTTAGATGCCCGGTGAAAAGATTTTTCTTAAAATCGCCTTTAACGGAAAGATTCCGGTAGTTATAACCATTGAATTCTATTTGCTGTATAGCCCCGTCAAAATTTGCATTCAGTTTGTCTAATTTAAATCCGCTTCCCACTACTTTACCATTGAGTGAAACGCTACCTACCTGCTGCTCGTTCAGGAACTGACCAAGCTTAAAGCCCTGGGTAACGATCTTACCTGAATAAGTAGGTGTACCGTTTTCAGGTAATTTCATATTAAGATCTGCTGCAATCACGCCCAGGTTTGTAGAAATGGTACCAAAGGTTACAAAGTCATTTAGAAAGCCTGTAAAATTTCCTTTATAATAAATCGTTCCTAACTTACTTAATTGCGGTTGGGAAATGTTTTTCAATGAAGGTATGATGGTAATAAGGTCGGTGTAATTGGTTTGAAAACTGTTTGCTTTAAAATCTATGAAAGTACTTTTGATATCGGGTAATCCACGCATGGCAATATTTCCATCGACAATACTGTTGCCACTTTTTACCTTCAGGTTCTTTGCAGAGAAATTATCAACCGAGCCTTTCGCATTTCCTTCTACATAAAATACCCGTTTCCATGATGCTAATTCCGGTGCAAATATAGCCAGGTCATCGCTGCTTATTTTAGTATCCTTAAACCTTCCTTCCAGTGTTACATCTTTCAGGAAATTACTCATATCCTTATTGAAATTAGTATAACGCATCGCATAATAATTGCCGATATGGCTGTTGTTCGTTTCCAGATCGAGTTTATCGAATTCCATTATGTCAGGGGTAAGGCGCATAGAAGACTGGATCTTTTTAATCTGCAGTCCGCTCTTTTCTTGCCCGGATAATGATACATTGGCCTTAAGCGTATCATTCTTAAACAGCAAATTCTCTATTGTTCCTGATATAACGCTGAATGAAATGTGCTGTCCGTCAAAACGGTCGGTATATGTATCACGAAGTGTTTCCTTATCATTCTTAAAACCACCATTCTTTAGTTCCAGTTTTTTCAGTTCCACCACCCAGCCTGAATTGTTCCATTTAAAGGCAGAAACGCCAGGTATTTTTTCCAGGATATTGGTAAGATCGGGTTGGGCTGGTTTCTTACCTGTGTAATCAGCTAGTGAAAACAACGGATCTTCAAGGTATATATCCCTGATGCCAACATATTTATTTATAAAGTCGATGCCATCCATTTCGATATCGGCTTTTTTAATTGCAACTTTCATGTCCTGCCCGATCCATTGATCAATCTTATTGAAATGAATATTGTTGAGGTGAACCTCTTTAAGGTCAAATTCGAGACTATTAGCTTTGGAACTGGCTTTTTTAGGTGCTGCAAAATAGTCAACCAAAAACTGGTAGTTCCATACAGAGTCAATACGTTTCATATTCACAATGGCATTATCCAGCGCTACATAATGCAAGGTGATCTTATCTTTAAAAAAAAACCAGTCGGTAATATTTACTTTCAAAGCACCGGCATACAGCAACGTATCTTTTTTCAGGTCTTCTATCATTACTTGTTCGATAGACAATTTATTGAAGAAAGCAAGGTTCACCGCCTTAACGGTAACCCGGGTATGCAATCTTTCCGAGAGATTATTGGTAACCTGCCTTACAATCCATGTTTGAATGGGAGGTATCTGGAGGGTTCCCCATGTTATCAGGAAGACCAGGAGTAAAAAAATGAAGAATCCGATCTTTTGAGCGGGCCTTTTAAACAGGAAGGCCCAACCAGTTGCCCAGCCCAGCAGCAGCATAACAAACAACAAAGTTGAAGCGGGTAAAATGTAAACAAATAAAATGGCAAGTACCAACCAGGATACCAGTGAAAGAAAAAGCCATTTCAATATGTTTAGAAAGCTGTGCAGTAGGAATAATTATCTGTAAAAATAGCCAATCGGCCTCTATACGCAAATTCGATGCCTCTTTTTATGAAATATTTTATTAGTTTATGCAGAAGAAGATAATACAGCCAATGGCCGCAATAAACTGTCTTATTTGTACGATTTGATATAATAACCAATATTCAGGCTGAAACTACGGTTGCGTATATTCTTTTTGTCCTTTTCTTCATTGTTATTGATGCTTACAAAACCATATTGGTAAGCGGCTTCCACAAAGATTTTATTAAAATGGTAACCGATGCTACTGTGAAGACCAAAGTCGAACAGGCCATAATCCTTCGATGTACTGAATTTCATTTTCGAACTGCTACTTATGCCGGCGACCGTTGTTTTTTCTTTACCCGCTATTGCCAATCCTGCTGATGGCCCAACGCCAAATACAAGACTTTTGTTCTTTGCAGTATTGATATCGATGCTTAATAATGGAACAATGTCTATGTAATGAATAAAATTGTGGGTCTTGTCACCATTTGCTGACTTAATAATATAGCCTTTACTACTGTAACCGATAAAGGGAGAGAAATGCAGCAATCCTTCAAATGCTGTTTTTATCTGCAGGCCCAGGTTAGCGCCAGGCACAAACCCTGCCGGTTGTTTTACATCGCTGTAATAAGCCCGGGTAGTGGAAAAACTGAATCCGCCTCTTAGCGCAATTTGCGTTTGTGCAGCTGCATCCCGAAAAAATGCTAACGTAAGTGCAGCAACCAAAAAGAACTTCATATAGTTTGTTTAGTTTACGGTAAAAATAATTGCCTTATGTGCAGCAGTATTAAAAGCCCTCTGCATCATCATCTCCACGACTGTCGGCAATAGCTGTGATCTTTTTACCCGAAGGATTCTTTACGATCAACTCGGTACGGCCAATGGGCAGCCTTTGCCTGACTGTATAACCCATTTGCTCAAGGTTAGTGATGATAGTTGGCGGAAATGTTTTTTCTACATCGATCAGATCGGGTAACCATTGGTGATGGAACTTGGGTTTGTTAACTGCATCAGCCGGATTTATTTTGAATTCAAGTAAATTCATCAATGTTTGAAAAACGCTTGTACTGATAGTGGTACCACCTGGACTGCCTACCACAATATATGGCTTGTTATTTTTTAGCACAAGGGTAGGTGTCATGCTGCTGAGCATTCTTTTATGTGCTGCAATCGCATTCGCGGCATTACCCACAGCACCATATAAATTTGGGAACCCTTCCTTGATACTGAAATCATCCATTTCATTGTTCAGTAAAAAACCTGCGCCTGTTACAACAGTCTTGCTTCCATAACTATCGTTGAGTGTAGTGGTAACTGCAACTGCATTTCCATCGCTGTCGATTATGCTGATATGAGTTGTTTCTTCACTTTCATGTATCGTACCTGCTCCGGTTGACTTACTGTTACCTGCTTTTCCCGGTTCATAGTTAAGCATACGTTCTTTTAGATAGGCATCGCTCACCAGTGTTTTAACCGGTACTTTTACAAAGTCTGCATCGCCTAAAAAATTTGCCCTGTCAGCATATGCTCTTCTTTCTGCTTCCACCATCAATTGAACAGATTCGGCAGTTTGAAAACCCATCGCCGCAATATTTCTTTGCTCAACGATCTTCATCATTTGTTGCAAAATTATACCGCCACTACTTGGTAAAGATGCACTGATGATATTATATCCTTTATAATCAAAACTGATCACTTTTCTTTCAATTGCTTTATAGTCTTTGAGATCCTGCAGGCTTATAATACCGTTACCTGAATGCATTTCATCAACGATCATTTGTGCGGTGCTACCTTCATAAAATCCTTTTGCACCTTTGTCGCGTATCCTTCTTAAAGTTGCAGCCAATGACGGTTGTACCAATAGGTCGCCTTCTTTCCATTCAACATCTTTCACAAATGCAACTGCATTTTTATTGACTTTCAGAAATGCATCCCTGCTGGCATTCAGGCCTTCAGCCTGGGCAGCAGTTAACCGGAATCCGTTTGAAGCAAGTTTAATAGCCGGGGCGATCAGTTTTTTAAAGTCAAGCTTTGCATATTTCAATGTTGCAAATAAACCAGCAACAGTGCCAGGTACGCCGGCTGCCAAGTGGCCCGTTTGCGCCAAAGCAGGGATGGGATTGCCTTTTTTATCGAGGTACATATCACGGGATGCTTTTTCGGGTGCTTTTTCCCGGTAGTCGAGTGAAATATTTTTTCCATTCTTAAAATGCGCAACCATGAATCCACCTCCTCCGATATTTCCGGCACCGGGGTAAACAACGGCTAGCGCCAGTTGGGTTGCTATTGCAGCATCGAAAGCATTGCCACCCTGTTTCAACATTTCTATGCCGGCCTTGCTGGCAAGCGGGTGTGCGCATACAACGGCAGCTTTGCTGCAGGTTACTTTCTTTTGTTGAGTATAGTTAAGCGGATGAACCTGCGCATGGCCGGAAATACCTGCTATTAAAACTAAAAATAATAAGGCACAGTTTTTAAAATTCATTTGAAGGTGCTTTTGCCAAATATAAATTTTCTTTTTGGATTGATCATTTATGAAGATTGTATCATTACATTTCTATCATCTAAATTTTATAGCAGTCTGGGATTTATTTTATAACCGGCAATCGAAGCTGTGCTCAAACCTGTAAATTCGTATCATAATAACTCTATATGCGAAAATTGTTTCCGATTATTTTATCGTTGATCATTGTTTTTAGTTCCAATGCACAAACTCCTAAAGCATTTAATTCTTCCGAGATATTATTGCAGTTGAAAAAACTGAATGTGCTGGGTTCGGTGCTGTATATCGCGGCGCACCCGGATGATGAAAATAATACCTTGCTGCCTTACCTGGCAAATGAGAAATTATACCGGACTGCATATTTAAGTTTAACGAGAGGTGATGGCGGCCAGAACCTGATCGGCGATGAACAAGGTGTTGAACTGGGTTTGATAAGAACGCAGGAATTATTGGCCGCCAGAAAGATAGATGGTGCCGAGCAATATTTCAGCAGGGCTTATGAGTTTGGGTTTAGTAAAAGTGCGGATGAAGCATTGAAAATATGGGACAGGGAAAAGATACTGGCTGATGTTGTTTGGGTGATCAGGCAATACCAGCCCGATGTGATCATCAAACGTTTTCCCAGCGATGCAAGGGCAGGGCATGGCCATCATGCAGCTTCTGCAATTCTTGCAGATGAAGCATATATTGCAGCTGCTGATTCAACAAGATTTCCCGAACAATTTCAATATGGTGTTAAACCATGGCAGGCCAAAAGGATCATGTGGAATACGTTCAATTTTGGAAGTAATAATACAACGAGTGAAAGTCAGTTGAAAATTGATATTGGCGGTTACAATCCTCTTTTGGGAAAAAGTTACGGGGAAATAGGCGCAGAGGCAAGAACTATGCACAAGAGCCAGGGCGAGGGAAGGCCGAGGAGGCGTGGACAGATATTTGAATATTTTGCTACTACCGGTGGCGAGGCACCGAAGAATGACCTCATGGATGGAATTGTAATTGATTGGAAAAGGTTCAGCGGCGGAGAAGGAATACAATCATTGATCAATGATATTATTGCGAAATACCGATCCGAGCAGCCTGAATTATCTGTTCCGGATTTGTTGAAATTATATAGGACGATTAAGAATTTACCAGCAGAAAACTGGCGCAATAAAAAATTAGCAGAAGTTCAACAATTGATAGAAGCCTGCAGCGCTTTATATGTAGAGGCAACTTCCAGTCAGCAAAATGTGGTGCAGGGAGATTCATTGCGCATCAATATTTTATTGAATGAGCGAACGGGGGTTAATGTTGTTTTAAGAACGATCCGTATTGAAAATTTTCAAAATAGTTATTCAACTGCGTTAGCCCAAAATCAAAACCTTACGATCAATCAATCTGTTTTAGTTGCTGATAAACCGATCTCTCAACCTTACTGGCTTGAGTACCCGTTAAAGGGCGGTACTTTTGAAGTAAGAGATCAACTGAAAATCGGTAAGGCCGAGAATGATCCTTCATTTGAAATGACTATGGAGGTAAATATCGGCGGTGAAGAAATGATCATTAAAAGGCCGGTGTTGTATCGAGTTACAGATCCTGTAAAGGGTGATACCTATCAGCCGATTGCAGTATTACCAAAACTTGAACTGAGTTATGCCAGTGATAATTTTATTTCTGTGAATACATTGCCTGTAAAAGTAAAAATGGAAATAAGGGCGAAGCCAACCGATTCAACCCGTTATTCGCTTGTGCAGCAGTATTCAAAGAGTTGGGAAAGTGACCATCCTTTTTTTCAGTACAGTTCAAAAGATCAATCCGCGAATTATAAAACAACGGAATTTAATTCCTTGTCGAATGAAACCAATACTACCGAGGAGATACATTTAAAAACCAGTAACAGTAAATTCGATAGTTACACCAAGACTATCATGTATGATCATATACCGGTAATCACCTATTTTCCTATAGCAAAAGCCAACCTGGTAAAACTTGATATAAAGATCGTAGGTAAGAAAATAGGATATATTGTTGGTGCAGGTGATAAAGTTCCCCAGGCCCTTGAGCAAATGGGCTACACAGTTACGCTTCTTACAGAAGCTGATCTGAATGATGATAATTTAAAGCAGTTTGATGCTATCATTACCGGCATCCGTGCTTATAATATTAATGAATATCTCACTAATAGAAATGAAGTATTGAAACGTTATGTGGAGCATGGAGGGAACATGATCGTTCAGTATTTAAAATCGAACCAGGTTGGACAGAAAAAAATTGTTGCTGGCCCATATGCTTTTACTATTGATGCAGGAACGAGAGTTACCGAAGAAGATGCAATGGTAGAGTTTTTATTGCCACAGCACCCGGTGTTGAGTTATCCTAATAAGATCACTGCAAAGGATTTTGAAGGATGGGTGCAGGAACGTAGTACTTACCAGGCTGTGAAAGTGGATGAGCATTTTGAAATGCCATTGGGAATGAATGATAAAGCTGATAAACAAACCAACGGAAGTCTTGCGATCGCAAAATATGGTAAAGGGAATTTTGTATATGCAAGTCTGGTGTTCTTCCGAGAAATGCCAGCCGGTGTTCCCGGAGCTTATCGTTTAATGGCAAATTTGATTGGGTTACAAAAAAATAAATAAAGGATTATAAAATTATATTCCAAATGAAATGCAACGGTAATAATGCTTTTGGCGATTTGCGTTAAACAACATGGAAAAACAAAAATCATATTGGAACAAATGGTACCTGGCAGTATTTATTTTTTTAATACTACAGATCATACTATTTTACTTTATTACCAAACAGTATCATGAGTAAGATAGATTGGTTCATATTGATTGCAACGCTGGCTGGTATCATGATCTATGGTATCTATAAAAGCCGTACGACTAAAAACCTGGAAGGGTATTTTCTAAGTAACCGTAGTCTTCCGTGGTACCTTGTATTGTTAAGCATCATGGGTACGCAGGCAAGTGCGATAACTTTTTTAACCGGTCCCGGCCAGGCATATAGCGATGGGATGCGCTTTGTTCAATATTATTTTGGCTTACCGCTTGCGATGATCGTGATTAGCATTTTTTTTGTTCCTGTATTCTGCAAACTTAAAGTTTATACTGCCTATGAATTTTTAGAACATCGATTTGATGTCAAAACAAGAACACTTACATCTTTTTTATTTTTACTTTCCCGTGGATTAAGCACCGGCATAAGTATCTATGCACCATCATTGGTATTAAGTTCTTTAATGGGCTGGAATATTTATTTCACAAACCTGGTAATGGGCGGATTGCTTATCGTTTATACCATGAGTGGTGGTGCAAAGGCTGTAGCACATACGCAGAAGTTACAAATGATCATCGTATTCATTTCATTATTCATCGTAGGATATCTTGCTGTTAAACTATTACCCGACGCGGTTGGTTTCAATGGAGCATTACAGATGGCGGGGGAAAAGGGGAAGATGAATATTATAACATCGGGGTTTACAGACAAAGGCTTCGATTGGAAGGATAAATATAATATCTGGAGTGGATTGATTGGCGGTTTTTTCCTGGCGCTCAGTTATTTTGGTACGGATCACAGCCAGGTAGGGCGTTACCTGACAGCAAAGAATGTTACAGAAAGTAGAAGAGGTTTATTGATGAACGGATTGGTGAAAGTACCTATGCAATTCTTTATTCTATTGATAGGAATATTGATATTCTCGTTTTATCAATATCATAAGGCGCCCATTTATTTTGCACCCGCCACCAGTATCGCTGCCAGGCAGACCATTTATAAAGATTCATTGCTGGCGGTGGAAATAAAGTACAATGCGGCTTTGTCTGTCGGCAATACCGATGGAGCAACTGCATTGCGAACCGAATATAAATTGCTGCTAAAAAAAGCGTTGCCTGGCGAAGACGTAAATGATAACAACTATATTTTTCTACAGTTTGTTAAAGATAACTTACCCATTGGATTGATCGGGATCATTTTTGCCATTATATTCCTGGCTGCCTGGGGAAGTATTGCAGCTGCATTGAATTCATTGGCTGCCTGTACCGTGGTTGATTTTCACAAAAAATTCATTTCAAAGGATGAAAGCCCGCTTGAGGATTACAAAACTTCTCAATGGTACACACTTGGCTGGGGAGTGTTTTGTATTGTGATCGCCATGTTTGCCCAAAACATTGGTAATAGTTTAATAGAAGCAGTTAATATACTTGGCTCTTTATTTTACGGGGTTATCCTTGGAATATTCTTAGTGGCGTTCTGGATGAAGCAGGTGAGAGGAAATGCGGTTTTTATTGCAGCAATCGTATCAGAAATACTAATCATTACCATTTATAAAATGGATATTATTTCATTCCTTTGGTTGAATGTGATCGGGGCATTGCTGGTGATCTTTTTGTGCCTGGTATTACAACCGTTCTTTAAGGGGTTTAAAAGTTAAAGAAGTTGATAAAGCTAGCGAATGTACTACCACTATTAACTTTATCAACCCTTTCAACTTTTTACTGTTACTTCAACTTCTTCATCAACTCCTCGTTCATTTTAATATAATCCTCATTCTTTTCTTTTGTAGCAAGTTCTAACGATTTTTTAGAACTGATCATTGCAGCAGCTTTATCGCCCATTGCCTGCTGGATCTTTGCTTTGTAGATCCACATCCAATATGCATCAGGTGTAACTTCAAGTGCTTTGGTTACATACTCCAGCGCTTTGCTGTTATTATTTTCATATTCATTGTAAAACTGTGCTGCCTGCCAAAAAGGTTTTTTCTCACCTTGTAAAGCAGCATCTAACTGAGCTTTGATCTTATCTTTTATATTCGCTGTTATTGGTATGGCCACAGCTGTTTTTTCCCACATAATATGTAATTCACAACTTTCTGGTTTGATATCTGTAAACTGCATGGTAAATGTTTCTATTTTAGATTCCGTTTTGATGGGGTCCACTTTAATTCTTACAACATCGTCGGTTTCTTTATAGCCATCAACGCCCCAGTTCTTGATTCCTTTATTTAATATAATCTCCCAACTTTCTGCACCAGGTATAGTGTACAATGCATACGATCCGGTATCAATTCTTTTGCCCTTTATTTCTACCGGTTCAGAAAACCTTATGATGGTAGCAGCATTGGCACCTGTACGCCATATTTTGTTAAAAGGAACAAGGTCTCCAAAGATTTTTCTTCCTTTAGCACCAGGTCTTGAATAAGTAAGTTCAATGGTGCCCATACCAAAATCCTGCTTAATAGTTTGGGTAGAGGATGGCGCAGGCATTTTTACCTGTGCATTCATTGCCATGAAAGCAAAAGTGAGTAAAGTAAGAAGAGATAATTTTTTCATTTTTTAGTTTTAAATTATATTATTGAAAATAGACTTTTACTGTCTGGTAAAATAAACGATGATTTAAGAATTGCTGTTGAGCATGCATCTGCTGTTTTTCTGAAAAACCCTGTAACCCGAAAAGTCCTGCAGCATTGCCTTTGTTAATGGCAATTTCTAAATAACCCGCAGCATTAAAGAGTGCAAGTTTTTCTCCTTCATTTACATCAGCATAGGTTTCGCTGATCTTGTCTATCACTTCATCCCTTTTAAAAACAATTGTAAAGCTTCTCCCTTTACGCTGTTCTTCGAATTCTTCTTTATTGATGTTTACGATGACATTTTCAAAGTTATCGATGAAAATGATCTGGCCTTCAATCCAGTCGTTTCCAAGCAGAGGGCGTAAATGATTTTTTACCTGGATATCAATAACCGGGTCTCCAACTTCTTCTAATTTTTTTCCAACCAAAAGTTCACTGAATGCTTTTGCAAAAACACTTATGCAGAAAAGCGTATTTTTTTGATTGGTTTTGCCCAGGTTAAGCGCCACTACTTTTTGCGGTAACTCTTCCAGGATCATAGTAAGCAATCCATTGTCGGCACAACCTATATAATGTCCGTTGTGTTCAGCCAATAAAAGATGCTCTCTTTTTTCATCAAATAGATTTACCAATACCAGGTGAAAGGTTCCCGGCGCAAAATTTTTGATGGCATTGCGGCATACATAAGCGGCCTGTGGATAGTTAAAGGGGGAGAGGGAATGGGTAATATCTACAATCCTGAAATGCTCGTTTGCCTGCAACAACTGACCCTTAATAGCGCCTGCCAGGAAATCCTGTTCGCCAATATCACTTGTAAGAGTTAGTAAAGCCATGTATGATCAGAAAGATTATATGTGTTGTAAAAAAACTGGTTGCGTGGCGAGAATTATTTTATCAGCCTGCCATCTTTGAAGAAAAACTTTTTTGTGAATTTATCAGTCAGCGAAGGAAAAAATTTGTTTAGGAAAACAGTTTGCTTGCCTGTGAATGTAAGCACCAATGTTCTTTTCTTTTTTTCAATTGCTTTTAAAATATATTTTGCACATGCTTCCGGGCTCATCAGTTCCGATTCATTCAGCGGTGTTTCTCCCTGTGCCTGCGCTTTGCTGTTCAGCGCAGCGTTGCGAATATTGCTCCTTGTAAAACCAGGGCTGACCCACATCACATTCACCCCTTCATCCTGCAGTTCTGTCCTAATCGCTTCAAGCCAGCCATTTACTGCAAATTTACTTGCAGAATAACCACTCCGGCCCGGCAATCCACGGTAACCCGCAATTGAAGTTACTCCAACGATCGTTCCTTTTCTTTCTATGAGCGAAGCGAGTGCAAGTTTGGTGCAATAAACAGTTCCAAAATAATTTATATCCATTACTTTTCTGAAAACCTCCAGTTCAGCATCTTTCAACAATGCTCTCATGGAGATACCTGCATTGTTTATGAGGATATCAATACCCCCAAACTGTTTAATAGTAGAATCGATGAATAGCTGGCAATCGTTGTAATTGCTTACATCTGCCACAACGCAGTGCAGCGGAGAAGTAGAATGGCGTAGCTGCAGGTCGTATAATTTGTCCTGGTTACGTGCACAGGTAGCAATTTTTGCACCCAAGGGTAAAAGTTGTTCAATCAGTGCTTTCCCTATTCCATCACTGCCTCCTGTAATGGCAACTACTTTATTTTTGAAGAATTCACTCATAAAAAAAATAATTCATGGCAAAAATAGGGTACTTATACCGCTGTTTACAAAGAAATAGGAGATTAAATAAATAATAATGCTGAAAAACTTTTAAAAAAATTTGATGCAATACGTTTTTGCCTTATTTTTGCACTCCCTTTAAAAAAGGGACAGGAGAATTGGTAGCTCAGTTGGTAGAGCAATACACTTTTAATGTATGGGCCCTGGGTTCGAGTCCCAGCCAGTTCACAAGGCGACAGCCAAAAAATAATATTAGCCCACAAATGTAATGTTTGTGGGCTTTTGCGTTCGGGAGTATTTATTAAAATATTCATTGAATTACAAATATAATGTGCGTAATCCGGGCGTTATTCTACTTATTTCACCAATTATCTTCCATTCGATGAAATTCAGTACGGCATAAGGTTTATATGAATTTTTGTAACTAAAAAGTGCAAATTATGTTTTGTTTATCCATGCAGCCAATCAAACGTCGTCAACATGCCGCGAACTTTGATTATGGTTTCACGATAGGGAAGCCAAAAACCTACTGGGCGGCCTGTAAGATTTTTTTTAAGGATAACTAATGCTGGTAAAAGATTTGAAACTGCAACCGCGTAATTTGCGGCCCTCAATTATGCAGTGCTAAAGTCGGCAGCGATAATGGAAATTCTGGTGCTGCAAAATCTGTCAACTTCTATTTAAATATTTTAACAAAAAGGCTTTGTGATTTCCATTCAGAGCTATTGCAAGCTAATATGACTGTTAATGCAGCTTTGTTAAAGAGTAGGTTTAACCGGGAAGATGAGCGAGCCAGGGATTTACTGGATATAGTTTTAGCCTGCCATCAAAATATGGTAAAATTGACAGGTATAGATTTCCTTGAAAAACAATAACCAGGTTCAAAACGACAAATGATCTATCACGGGGCAGGCTTTATTAAATAGACGTATAACAATTCAGATTTAAGTTTAAACCAACTCAGGTATGAATTTATTAACGACTTTATCAAGTCAAAGAATGAATTCCTATTTAAAGGAAATTGCTTGTCAAAATTAAAAAGAAATACAAAAAGGGCAGAACGAATATTTCTTAATAGCTGAATGCTTTGCGTTCACAAGTTTGCAGATAGAAAGTGTTAGTGAGTTTCTTAATGATTAAACCTTGAGCGATTAAAAATTAATTCGGTTTCAGCATTACATTTATTTGAAACGTAATGGGCGAATTATCAAAATGTTAATGCTACTATTAATCTTTCAAAATTTTAAGAGTTAGTGTTTCGGTTTCCGAAAGTAATTTTAGGATATAAGCACCCGTAGGAATTTTCGACAAATCGAGTTTCGAAGAGTTTGTTACGTTTTTCCAGGTTTTTACTACAACTCCATTCGGGGCTATAAGCATTACTTCATTAATAGACTTTTTGGTATTAATATTCATAATTCCATGAACTGGATTTGGTGAAATACTTACTGAAAGCTTGTTCCGGAAATCAACAGAAACTACTTTACTATAGGTAAAATTTCCATCAATATCGATAAGTTTTAATCTATAAAGATCAACTCCCATCATTGGGTTTTGATCAACAAACAAATAATTGTTTATGCCTGCCGGACCTGTAGATTTTATTTTTGTAAGAGATATAAAGTTGCTTCCGTTACAGCTGCGTTCAACTTCAAAACCAGAAAAATTTATTTCATTTACTGTTTCCCAACGAAGGTCCGCAAAAGCCATTTCCCTGTTGACTGCAAAACTTATTAATTTAAGTGGAAGTACAACACTCCACACAAAATCTATTGGGGTAGCACTTGCAGCAGCTCCTGCATGTGAAGTCAAACTATTGGCTTCTTCCAAAGTTCGGAGCAAATTGTAATGGTTTATAGTTTGCGAATAAGCCCCCACAGCAACATGAGCGCCATAAAATACTGTAGCTACTTTATTTGAAGCGGAATTATCATCTTCATCGTAAGTAACGATGAGCAAAGAATTATTATTTATGCACCATTGTTTATATGTATCTAAATTCTGCTGTACCCAGGTGTCATACTGCTTTACGGAATTACTCAGAGGCGCACAAACATCATGGCCATCATGGCAAAGATCCGGAACAACCAGGCAAACGCTTGGAAGATTATCATAATTAGTAGGGAAAGCAGTAAATGGCTGGTTTGTAGTTATAGGAATTTGATTTACACCGGTTCCCATCCAGTTTGCTGCCGGATTGTGTTTTCTTACATATTTCACGCTGGTCGCTCCATCATATCCTACCGAAGGCAACCCATCTGAATACGTTGTATAGGTTTTAGAGGCATTGATCAGTTCAGCACCTAAATTAGCAGAAGTAAATTTTGTAGCAATTAGGTTATCATTAATTATTCCTTGATTACTTCCTGAATATAAATCCAGGTAATTAGGTTGGCTTGGATGTGTAATACCATAGGAACTTGTGAATTTGGCTCCTGCCGTGGCAAGTGAATTTATATAAGGTGCATTACCATTTCCAAATACAGAACCTGCAGCAGTGTTTTCGCCAATGACTACAACTATATGAGAAAATACAGGTACTATTTGACATTTGCCAGTCATTTGCAACAGCATCAAAAAGACAGTACAATGAATTAATGGGAATTTGTTTTTCATAAAACTTTAGATTTTATTCCTAAATGCATAATTTTAAAAAGTAGTCACCTTTTATTGAACCATAATCTTGTAGCATCCAGGATTATGAAATTTTTATCCACCCAATTGGAACGGAGAAATTTATTTAAAATGGGGTTGAGGATTATAAGTGTTTAATAAGGCTATAATGTAGGCATGAAAATAGCATAAAATTGCTCAGTAAAGTCAGCTGCACCGTTAAATTTACTTTGTAATAACAAAAGCTACTTATATTATGTGATAAAAATACACCCATATAAAGCCTGAAACCAGCCAATGAAAGACAAATGTATTAAATCCACTGATTTAAATCAGGCTGATATAAGGAGTATGTGAGTAACTCGGGAGTTATTGATGCACGTCCCACTGAATTGCAATACAGAACAGCATTGTTGCACTATGTTAGAGTCCCGGCAAGTTCACTTTATTTATCATAAACGTTACTAAGAACGATTAAACTAACCAGTTTGAGCGTTTTTTTATTTCGTTCATTGCTAAAAAACTGACAAATATCAATTCGCTGGTTACAAGCAATGATTGGTATTTTTGGTAACCCGGTTTTCTCGAAAGCCTCAGTACGATAACATTTTATCAACGAACAGTCGTTAATTGGCGGAACTGTCCTTTTAAAATTTTTCAATTTACAGGGTACGATTATTAGCTTAAAGTATGCTAGGTATTTTTTTGGACTTATTTCGGGCGAAAAAGCAATTGTAAAATGCTATGTACAGTCGGGTTTTTTTTAAAAATTTTTTAATCAATCTATCCCAGGGAAATAGTAGTTCGTCATGGAATTTAAGTATAATGTTATGCTGTGAAGGAAATGCTGTTCTAATGAATTGGCTTTTTTTGTAAGTTGTGAAAACCTTTAAATACATCAGAAGTTTGATCAAAGATCTTCCTGCAAATTGAGTTTCTTGTTTTTTAGTGTCTTAAAAAAGGAAGATGTTAATCCGGGTACTTTTTTGAATTGGCTGGAGAGATATGCCACCCCACTGAGTTTCATTATACATTTGCTGAAAAGCAGTTATTTGCATAGTATGTAACAAAGGATAATTTACAAATAACGGAGAATTACATAAAGAAATCTTGCAGTGGCTTCTTTTTAATAAATGATATACTGGACTAAGGTTCTAATCCTCGTAACCGGTTTTTATTAAAGTTGAAATCATCTTAAATTGTTTTTCAGCATTAATGGAGTGCCTGGGATGAGCGAGGATAATTATCCAATTCAAATGGTTAGCTTATAGATTTTGTCATCAATAGTAATCTCTGCCGCACCATCAATGATCTGGATATAATTATCAAATGGGGACGTTTCCTCTGCTAATTCCTTGCCGGCAGCAAAGGATGAAATAGTTAGATTGCCGGTTGTTTTTTATGATTGTCCTGCTTAAAACGCAATGTGCCAGGTAATGAATGATTTCTTAAATGATCTGAATTGTGCTTTTCTTTAATTCCTTAGCATCACTGACTTTTTGATATTTTACTATACTCATTTTTATTATTTTACAAGTGATTGTGCTAATACTAGTATAATAATTAAGCTGTCTCTCATTCATCATTTAGCGTGGTAATACTTCTGATTTTACTTTCACTTTTGTAAAGTATTGCTATTAAAACAAAGCGTAAACCTATTTGTGCTTTTTAGTGGGAATAATAAAAAGCGGTATCGTAGTATGTTGTAAAACATATTCTGTTATGCTTCCGATTAAAATATTCTCCAACCATCTGTGGCTATGTGAGCCCATAACAATAATATCAGCATTCAATTCTTTGGCAGCATCTAATATTGATTCTGCTATACTACCTTCTTTAACCATAATTTTAATATTGTCATCACCAAGGTGTTTTTTCGATTTTTTAAGAAAATCAAGTGATGCATTTTTTAGTTCATTTATAATATCAGGTCCTAACAAGTCCATATTCGCATAACCACCAAATCCCATAATGGGGTCATATACTGGAGAACTGTAATAGGATGGATTGCCAATAACATGGAGTAATGTTATTTCGGCACGTTGATTTTCACCAAGTGAAAAACCAATTTCTGCTATCTTATGTGCAGTGGGATCATAGTCCAGCGCAATTAATATTTTTTTCATAATTATTATTGATTCGATACTTGAAAAATGCTTAAAAATATTCGTTTACAAAAGCATGTTGCTGGTTTTCTTTCATCTTATCAGACTGCCTGGTTTCAATATTAATTTTATCAAACTGGTGGTCGGCCTTCAATAAGTTTAATGGTTCAGTCTTTGCATCTGAAGGACTAAACTACAGCACTTCGTGATACTGCTTTATTTCTGCAGCGATTGCTTTATAATAAGCCAACTCCTCATGTTGTTCCTTATGATGCATGGCTTTTTGGCCTTTATGCAATGTGTCCCTTTTATCTTCATGCGTAAATTCATAGTCAATTATTTTTGTTTCAATTGCACCACTTTTAAATACGATCAGTTGAGCATTTGAATGGTCCGTCCAGATTCCTATTGGATTTGTTTTCATCATTTTAATATTATAAAGCATTAATTTTTTACTTATTTCTATATTTTGCAACTAAATGGTTCACTAATTCAACCTATTCGTCAGGAAGTACGTAAGTGATTGGGTGTCTTACTTCCACCAAAGTCATTTCTTGTATTTTGGGTTCAGCAATTGGCAATTTCGCTACTTTGTCTGGAAACTCAAGTGGTAGTTTGCAAGATTTTTTGTACATTTTATTCTCAGGTATCATGTTTCGATTTTTAGCAAACATTTTAACTACATAAAGTTGAGTAATTAAATATTCTGAATTGTTATACAATAAAATAAAAGAGTTGTATCATTCACACATCGTAAATTTTTATGCTTGAAAGCTAGCAGCAGTTTTACATAGTTTCATAAAACGACAGCCTGTTATTAAGCTGTTCAATATGCAATTGCAAAGCCTTTATGCGTTGCAATAAGTAAGTTATAGTTTCAATACCTTCTATATTAATATCCATTTCCTGTTTTAAACGCAGCAGTTGTTCTAAATGTTTTAACTGGCTTCTAGGCACAAATATGTTTTCTTCAATGCATGTAATATCTATCAGGCCCGACTCATTCAGTGAATAGATAAATGACAGTTCAATATTGTGATAAATACAAAATTCACTTACTGGTATCATGTTTTCTGATTCCATAATTATTTCAGTTTAGACAGTTCAGTAAACAATATTTTTTGTTGCTCTGTAAGGTTAGCTGGTAATTTTATTTCATAAGTGACATAAAGGTCTCCAGCTTCACCTTCCTTTTTATAAACAGGAAAACCTTTTCCCTTCAGCCGTATCTTTGTACCATACTGCGTTTCAGGGTTTACTTTCAATTTCACTTTACCCTTCAGCGTGTCAATAACAGTTTCACCACCCAGCAAGGCGGTGTATAAGTCTATGGTTGCCCTTGTATATAGATCGTTGCCCAGCCGCTTAAAATCATTATTAGGCGTAATTATAAACCTAATATATAAATCACCAGCCGGACCCCCATTTGCGCCTGCGGAACCGTATCCCTTTAATTTTATAACCTGTCCATTTTCAATACCTGCCGGGATAGTAATACGGATATTTTTGCCATCTATAGTAAGCGTTTGTTGATGGGTTTCCATTGCATCAATGAGGCTGAGTGTAAGTTCTGCATTGTAATCGTGCCCCCTGTATTGTGTTTGCCTTGGGCGTTCAGAACCGCCAAACATAGATTCAAAAAAACTGGAAAAATCTCCTTCTTCAGTACCTGTAAATTGTTGTCCTCCCTGCCTTGGCCGTTGTTGTTGTGATTGTTGTTCAAACTGCGCTGCTTGCTGCCAGTCTTTACCGTACAGGTCGTACTTCTTTCTTTTTTCCGGATCACTCAGTACTTCGTGTGCTTCATTTATTGCCTGAAAATTTTTGTGTGCTTCCTTATCGTTTGGGTTAAGGTCAGGGTGCAGTTTCCTTGCCAGTTTTCGATATGCTTTTTTTATATCAACTTCAGAGGCTGTTTTTTCAATCGCTAAAATTTTATAGTAGTCAATAAAGTCCATATAGCTTATTTTTTATCAAATAATTATTTTGCCATCTTCCATTTCTATTATCCTGTGTGTTCTATCAGCAAAGCTTTGGTCGTGTGTAACAATCAATAGTGTCTGGTTAAATTCTGCTGATAATTTTTTGAATAAGTCAAACACTATATCACTATTTTTTTTATCAAGGTTACCGGTGGGTTCATCACCCATTATTATATCCGGATTGTTTATTAATGCTCTTGCAATTGCTACCCGTTGTTTTTCTCCGCCTGATAATTGATTGGCTTTTTTCATAGCCAGCTTATCAATATCCAGTACTTTCAGTTTATCCATCGCAGCGTGTTCTACTTCTTTTTCAGACAGCCGGGCAAGTTTTAAACCGGGAAGCATTACATTTTTTAAAACCGTAAACTCTTCCAGTAAATAATGAAACTGAAATACAAATCCAATCTTTTCGTTGCGCACCTTTGCCAATGCGGCTTCTTTTTTATGTACCATTGAAACATTATCAATCAGTAATTCGCCCTCATAATCCGTATCCATGGTTGATAAAATATACAACAAAGTAGATTTGCCACACCCCGATTTTCCCGTAAGCGCCACGAACTCTCCTTTGGCAATAGCTATATTTATGTCTGTAAGTACTTTCACTTTTACAGGATCATTGAATTCTTTACTGATTGCCTTTGCTTCTAAAATAATTTCGTTCATTTTTATTTACCTCTGATGATAATTACAGGGTCTATTTTGCTTGCTTTGCGCGACGGAAACCACCCCGCAAAAAAAGTCGTGACCAATGAAAAAATGGCACCTATCACATAAAATACAGGGTTATAATTGATAGGATAGGTTTTTATGGTAGGCAGCGATGCCGTTGAAAAAGGTATTTGATCAATAATGACCGACAGGCCAAAGCCCAGCAATAAGCCAAGCGCCCCGCCAAGCATACCAATACTGAGGGCAATTACCAGAAAAATATTTTGAACATTCCTGCCCGAAAAACCTGTTGCCTTGAGGATAGCGATCGTGTCCATCTTTTCATAGATCATCATGTTTAAAATATTGTAAATGCCAAAGCCCGCTACTACCAGCAATACAATACCGACCGTATAGGAAATAAGGGTACGTATGAAACTGCCTGTTTCAAATTGTGAATTAGCAGTTTGTATATCCACAGCATCAATATCAAAAAGAGCTGCATATTCTTTGGCGATGGCCGGGGATGCTTTTACATTTTTAAGTTTTACCTGGATATCAGTAATATAAGTACTTGGTTGGCCCATTATTTTTTGTACAGTAGATATGGAAGCATAGCTCTGTGTTTTATCCAATTCCTGCACACCAGTTTGAAATAAGCCCGTTACTTTCAGTTGAAATATTTCGCCGCTGATAGTAGATACCTGCACCCTGTCGCCTACAGAAGCAGAAAGTACAGTTGCCAAACCTTTTCCTAATACAATGCTGTTGGGTATTTTTTCTATATCAGCAGAAACGCCTTCTATGACATAATCATTAAAATAAAATAATTTGCTTTCCTTTTTTACATCAATACCATTTATGACTGCTGCCACATGAATGTTCATGTCATTAAAAAAAACAGGCGTTATTATTTTCGGTGCAAGGCCCAGCACCCGATTGTCTTTTTCCAATGCCTGTAAAATGGCACCGCTGTTATAGATCTGTTGCCGGGCAGCAGCGGGTTTTACAGAGTGTATAAAGTTGTATTTATTATTATAAACAGGAGAATTATTGACCGGTTGATCTTTACTGGGCTGTATTTCATTGTACAACCTGACATGCGCTGTACGGTTAAGTAATAAGCCATCAAGCAGATCATTAAGCCCGGCCATAAAACTCAGCAGTGTAATAAACATGGTGATGCTGAACGTAACGCCAATGGCAGCTACCATGGTTTGTTTCCACCGGGCTAACAACAACGCTTTAGCTATACTGGGGATTAGTTTCATATTCATAATGCAGGTTTATAAATATATTCGTTTACGGTTACACCACTTATTATTTCTACCTTTTGATAATCTTTTAACCCGGTAATAACTTTTCTTTTTTTGCCTTTTTCAACAATAACAGAATCGCCGGTTAATAGATAATTTCTGGGTATGGTAATGGCTTTTGCTTTTTGTTGTATGATAATATTGGCTTCGCAGGTAAGATTAGGATATAGCGTTACAGGTTGTTTAACAAATGCGGCTTCAATGGTAAAAGATTTTGACTTCTCATTCATGATCGGATCAATTTTAGTTACAGTAGCCTCAAAAACCTGTCCTTTGTAACTATCCATGCTCAGCAAGATATTTTGTGTAAGTTTTATCCTGCTGATGTCATATTCATCCACTTGTAATTCTGTAATAAAAATGCCGGCATTACCGATAACCGCAACCGGATTGATCGTATTTACCATTTCGCCCTGTTTCAGTATGATCCGGTAAATCTTTCCGTCCACATCGCTTTTTATGGTATAATCATTTTTTATAGCGTTGGCTATTTGCAGGTTACGCTGAGACTGGCTGCCCTGGAAATTGATTTGTTTTTTTAATTGCGTATAGCGAAGTGTAGCTGCTTCGTATGCAGTTACGTCACTTTTATAAGCAAGCTGGCGCTGCTCCAATTCATTTTTTGTGCCAATATTTTCATTCCATAAATTTTGTTGTCGGTTCAGCAAAAGGGCATCTGCATCCTTTTTTGCTTTGGCAAAATTTATATTACTTTTTAATTCATTTAGCTTTTCGGCATTGGCATTTACCGAATTATAGTCGGCGGATAATGCAGCATTTTGAGTATTCAAGAGCGCATTTGTATTTACCAGTTTTATGATCGCATCGCCTTTTTTTACCACATCGCCTTCCTTAACTAATATAGCAGCCACCAAGCCGTTAACAGCAGAAAAAACATTGTATTGATTGATGCTTTTTACAATCCCCGACGCATAAACAGATTCAGTGATTGCCTCTTGCAAAGGCAATATTTTTTCCTGTTTACTTTTGCAGGATTGCATAAGTATACCCATTAATAAAATTTGAAAACAGCGCTTTTCCATAACAAGTCACTTTATTTGTTCTATAAAATTATCTCTTTTTTAAGGAAAGCTGTTAAGAAGCCCTATGATTTAAACACATGTTTCAGGCAGTTTATCAGAAATGCCCAAAAAAACTCATCCTCCGGCAACTTCCCCGGAAGAAATGGGAAAAGGATAAATATGACCTACGGCGCAGGGAAATAGCAGACCAATGCTGCTGGTAATGAACGTTTGAAGTCTCAATGCACAAAGTAAGCTGTCTGCACATGCTTGATCATGCGAATATTCATTGCGTCATAGAAATGCGGTTTCATTAATAATCGACGTGCTTTTCAATAATTTCTTTTGAATTAACTGCAACAAATTCGAGGTGCTTAAGGTCTCGCATTTTATTGTTTACTCAGTTGGTTTTCCATCAAACACTTCATCTTTTCTTTCATTTTCTTCTTTGCTTTTCCTGATGGTTTTTTCCTGGTGATTGGGAGGGCCATAGATATCTGTTTTAAAGCTATGGGTTTTACCTTTTTGGGGAGGCTTTTAATAAGATGTTTCTTTTGTATGTAGCCATATATACACTGTCTTTCGTTGCATTAATAAAAGGTTTAATTTCATTGCCTGTTAAAAATATAATTGCTAATTCCAAAATATTCAAGGGAGTAAGTTTTTTTTAATTCTTAGGTCAATTATCCTTTGCGTTGTAAAAATCCAGCCCTGTATTTTTTTTATTACAAAAGATACGATATCCGAAATAATTTTGAATTTACAAATTCACACAAGGATCATCTATGCGTTGGACTTATCTTTTGTAGTTCCTGCAATGGTTTTATATTTTGTTTTACTTTGGCAAAACAAAAGGTGGGGTATTATTCTGTCGGTGAAATGTTTTACATATGGATTGGTTTTGACCTTTGGGACAATCTTAATAATTAAAAAAGGATTCGGCAATGATCTTTTGCTGCCTATTTGGATTTTTATGACGGTTGGCAGATTGGGGAGTGTTTTTCTTTTAATAAAAATATAAAAGTATCCCACTAATAGTATCACCCTTAAATGCTCAACAATGGTATTAGGCGTGGCAACACAATTGGGTTTACCAGAAGTTTATAATGCTGATTCCTGCGACCATAGCGGATATCAAGTTACTTCAACGAAAAAAATGAAAACAAAAGAGAATTTACTTAAGGAATTAAAAAGCATTCTTAACTGGATGCTCATAGCCGAAGAAAAAAAGAAGATTTATATCAATGCCGTTAAAGCTGACTTTCGCAATAGCGCCATCAATCTGGTTGATTATTTGGCACTTCATTCTCAAAATATTGTGCTTCTGCAAAAACATCTGCATTATGTTGGTTTGTCATCTTTGGCAAGCAGTGAGAGCCATATAAAAACCCAGGTTATTAATATTATGCACTGGCTTGGCAACGAAAAGCTTTCCCTCATGAGATAGATGCCTCAAGTGGCTTTGATCAATTACAGTAAAACATAGCTACACTTTTTAGGAAAAGCCGAAATGGATGAAGCACCGCCAATAATGGTTACGTTTGATACGGATTTTGCAGAAGACTTTCCACTGATGTGCGGCCTGTTGAAGAATGGCATGCAGATAGCCCGGATTAATTGCGCCCATGATGATGAGTATACCTGGATGAAAATGATTGAAAACCTAAAAAGGGCAGTTGCTGAAATGAACTTGCCTTGTAAGCTTTGTATGGACCTGGCCGGGCCTAAAATACGCACACAAATTATCAGCAGGAAGCACAAAAATGGCGAATTAAAAGTACACATAGGCGATGAGATTACCTTTACCGATCCCGAATATAAAGAGGGAAAAGGAAATAAAATTATGGGTTGCACCCTGCCGGGTATTGTAGAAAAATTAAAACCGGAACACCGGGTTTATATTGATGACGGATTATTTGAAGCGGTGGTACAGAGCGTTATTGGTAAGCAGGCTACCCTCAAGATCATTCGCATTTCCGCAAAAAAGCCGGTTATTAAAAATGAAAAGGGCTTAAATTTCCCCGATACCATATTTCAAATAGATCCCATTACCGGCTTTGACGAAAAGTGCCTTCCTTTTATTGTGAAATATGCTGATATGGTAGGCTTTGCATTTGTAAACAACGCAACCGATATGAAGTAATGAAGGAAGACTAATCGCAAAAATTTTATTAACTGTTAACGCGATTGACATACATGGCAAACAACAATATAATGAAAGTGAATTATTGCGCTAGCTTTCCGAAAGTGTATGGTTTTCATCAACTCCTTTGGCAGCCGAAAAATTTAAATCAGCAGCTATTGATAGCTCGTCCGCAAAACTAATTTTTTACTATAATGGTTTATCGCTATTATATATTATTAATTTTAATGAGAAAGGAGAGATGGTACAAATGGAGACGAGGCGATATATGGATGAAAAGAGATTAGAAACATGGTTTATAAAACCAACCGGATTTGAAGAAAAAATCGGCATAATTATTTCAACCCGGGCAAAAATATTTTGGAGATTAAAGGAAGCCGATTTCAGCTATGCAAGGTTTCATATGAGCATTATAGAGTAACATAAAAAAAACTAAATTTAATGGAAGCAACGACCCCCAATAATTTCTGGCAATTTGATACCGGCTATTGGTTTAAAAAACTAGACAGTTCAGCCAGTGGGTTGACTAAAGAAGCAGCAGAAAACATTTTACAAAAAACTCTTTACACAGGGAAGGTGAGATCGCGTTTTCAAAAGGAAGCACTACTTTTTTTAGGTCAATTCAAAAGCCCCTTGATGTGGCTGCTCATTGGTGCTGTTATTATATCCGCTTTTTTAGGTGATACCTCCGATGTATTTATTATTTTATTTATTGTATTATCTACAGGGTTGCTGAGTTTTTTCCAGGAAAGAAATGCAGGCAGGGTGGTAGAAAAACTGCAATCGATGATTGCATTAAAAAGTATGGTTATCCGGAACGGAACTGCAGAAGACATTGTAAACAGGGATATTGTAGCAGGCGATATCATTGAATTTAACGCAGGCGATATGGTTCCTGCCGATTGTCTGCTGATAGAATCAAATGAATTATTTGTAAATGAAGCAAGCCTCACCGGCGAATCTTATCCTGTTGCAAAACAAACTGGTATTGTAGATGAAAAAACAGTATTGAACAAACGAAGCAATTGTCTTTGGGAAGGAACTAATATTGTAAGTGGTACCGCAAAAGCAGTTGTTATAAACACGGGCAGCCAAACTATTTTCGGTAGTATTGTACAAAGCGCTTCCCAGAATATTGAAACAAGTTTTGAAAAAGGAATTAAGGACTTCGGTTATTTCTTAATGAGGATCACCGTCATCTTATCTGTTTTTATTTTAGCTGTCAATTTGCTCAACCATAAAAGTGTGATTGAATCTGCTTTGTTTGCATTGGCATTGGCGGTTGGCATGGCACCGGAATTATTACCTGCTATTACTACCATTGCCATGAGTGCCGGCGCAAAAAGAATGCTGGTAAAAAAAGTAATTGTAAAAAAATTATCATCTATTCAAAATCTTGGGGAAGTAAATCTGTTATGCACTGATAAAACCGGTACTATTACCGAAGGAACGATCAACGTGCAAGGTATTGTCGATAATACAGGTAGAGATAATGAGTATGTAAAAACCTTGGCTTTTTGGAACGCTGAGCTGCAGCTGGGTTATACCAACGCTATTGATAGCGCATTAAAAATGTTAACCATATCCGGCCTGAAAAGACCTCGGAAACTTGGCGAAATTCCCTATGATTTTATAAGGAAAAGACTAAGCATCGCAATAGATACAGGCACTGAAAAAATATTGATTTGCAAAGGCGCATTTTCTGAAATTACGTCTATCTGCACACAAATACGTGTTGCAGACAATAGCATAAAGAACTTTACCGATTACCAGCAAGCCATAGAAAAGCAATCTGAGGAATATGGTATTGCAGGCACCAGGGTTATTGCCTTATGCTACAAAACCATCACAAAAAACTCCATTGAAAAGGAGGATGAAAGAGCTATGATATTTGCGGGTTTTATTTTGTTGCAGGATCCAGTAAAATCAGGTATTATTGATACGATCAACGAATTGAGAAAATTGCATGTAGGGTTAAAAATTATTACAGGAGATAATAAAAATGTTGCAAGGTCAATAGGCATAAGTATCGGCATTGATAACCCGGTAGTGATGACGGGTAAAGAATTATTTAATATAAGCCAGCCGGCCCTGGAACAAAAAGTAAAATCAGTACACATATTTGCTGAAATTGAACCCCAACAAAAAGGACGGCTGATAGCGGCTTTGCGAAAAGCATTTACTGTTGCTTACATGGGCGATGGCATCAATGATGTATCTGCCATTAACGTGGCAGATATTGGTATCTCTGTAGAAAATGCAGTTGACGTAGCAAAGGAAGCCGCTGATTTTGTTTTGATGGAAAAAGATCTGTCTGTGTTGGTGGATGGTATTAAGGAAGGCCGTAAAACATTTTCCAATACGTTGAAATATATTTTCATCAGTACTGGCTCTACCTTTGGAAATATGTGCAGTGTAGCGATTGCTTCGCTGATTCTGCCTTTTTTACCCATGCTTCCCAAGCAGATTTTGTTAACCAATTTTATTACCGATTTTCCATACCTGACTGTTGCTTCCGACAATGTGGATGAAGAGCAGCTTGGCAAACCCGGCAAGTGGGATATAACATTGATACGCCGCTACATGGTAGTGTTTGGCATCCATAGTTCTTTGTTTGATATCATTACTTTTTTGATGTTATTGTATGTTCTAAAAGTAAAAGAGTCTGCCTTTCAAACGGGTTGGTTTATAGAATCTGTTTTATCTGAACTCTTTATCCTCTTCATCATCCGCACACATAAAAATTTCTTTAAAAGTATGCCCGGTAAATACCTTTTTATACTTAGTATCATTGGTTTTATTTCCACAATTACGTTGCCTTATATTCCATTTTTTGCTACGGAAACCGGGTTGGTTCCTTTGCCCTGCTTTCAAATTGGAGCTATGCTGCTCATTGTATTCTTTTATATTATCACGGCTGATATATTGAAGGTTTGGTTTTTTAAAAAGTATAGAGCTAATTAAAGGAAAATATTTTTCTTGCAAATATCTATTCATATTAACTTAACCAATAAAAGCTTGAGATATGGAAGTGGATAAAGGAATAAAGATGATAATTATCTATTTATGATAGATAGACAAATACTGTAATCTTATTGTGCAGTTAAAACTATTGAATGTAAAAGCTTCGAAAAAATTTTAAATTTATACAACATCCGGAAGTTTGTTTTATAGAAAATAGTATTGCAGTAATAAATTAAATGAAATATTTTACACTGTTTCAATCACGATTCTCTTTTTATAAGCATGTAGCTTTTTTAAAAAAAGTTGGCGTTAGCCCAGTTACTTTCTTAAATTGGGTTGATAAATGCGCAACACTGCTGTGATGCACCAGGTAAGAAAGTTCGGTAAGATTCAGTTCGTTATACAAAATCAATTCTTTTGCTTTTTCAATTTTGTGGTTTATGATATAATGTTCAATGGTTATGCCTTTAGATGCAGAAAAAAGATTGGCAAGATAAGTATAGTCATGATGGAGTTTTTCGCTGGGGTACACAGATATATTTGTTTTTGGGAAGCTCATTAGCATAATGTACCATTTCTACCATAAGGTTTTTGATCTTTTCAATGACCACAGCTTTTATATCATCCAATAATTGCAGCCCCGACTTTTTTAGGGTGGCATTAAGTAAATCATGTTGCTGTGCAGTAATTTTATTTTCAATCAAATCCACTTCGCCTAATTCCACCGTTCTGTAATGCAGACCAATATTATCCAACGCTGCCTTAACCACCATTTTGCAACGAAGCGATACCATAGACTTGATATGTAGTTTCATATTATTTTAAAATTTCGTTGCGCTGCAAAAAAATATTTATCAAAAAAATATTCTGTACTATTCTTAGTAAAAATGAAGATAATCATAAGTTGATATGACTTGGGATTGGTCAGGCTATACAAGTTAAAATCTGTGCGCCGCTTTCAGTTTTGACTTTTCGCTGCGATAACAATGACTGGTAAAAAAAGCACCATGATCTCTTGCGTGTGCAGAATGTAATACATTTTCTTCTGGCAAACTCCTGCGTCATCAATTTTTGACTCCCGTTCCGGTTGTACAATTTGGCAGATCATATGTTTATTAACCAGCCATGAAGTCATTGGAACGACGCTCATGTACTTGCTTAAAAAAAGATAAAAACTTTGCCCTTAATGAGGTAAAACTTTCTTTGTCCTGTTCAATAATTTTAGGAGTTCAATACAAAATAGTGCTCCTGCCGTAACCATAATAACTGTTGCCATTGCATTCCATTCTAAATAAGTTGTTTTTAAAATAGTTTGTAAAAAAGGCACATAGATAATGGCTAACTGCAGCAGGATTGTTCCCGCAACGGATGCCAGCATGGGTTTATTTATGAATAAGCCTGAAGAGAAAATGAATCGATGAGTGGATCTGACAGACAGGGCATTACCCAACTGTACAAGACACAGTGTTGTAAAAACCATTGTTTGTTGTTTTTGTGTATTGTAGCCCTGAATAACAGACCAATGTTGAATAAAGATGGCTGCTGCTGCAATGATGATTCCGGCCAGTATTATTTTAATAGTAAGGCCACCGGCAAATAAATTTTCTTTTGGCGGCCGTGGCGGCCGAGTCATAATATGTTTTTCGGCTGGCTCCGCAACCAACGCCAAACCCGGTAAACCATCTGTTACAAGATTTATCCAAAGTATATGGATCGGCAGTAATGGAATGGGTAAGTCTGCCAATGAGGCAAGTAATATTGTTAATAATTCCCCCAGGTTGCAGGAGAGTATGTACAAAATGAATTTCCTGATATTATCATAAATTCTTCTCCCTTCTTTTACTGCTTTAACAATGCTGGTAAAATTATCATCCAGTAATATCATGTCTGCAGATTCTTTCGACACGCCTGTTCCGGTAATTCCCATTGCTATTCCGATATCAGCTTGTTTTAATGAAGGTGCATCATTTACACCGTCGCCTGTCATTGCAACGAATTCGTCATTACCCTGCAAAGCCTTTACAATATTTAATTTCTGTTCCGGCGATACCCTGGCATAAACAGCGGTCTCTTTTACAATGTTACTCAACGCCTCGGTTGTTAAGTTGTTAAGGTCTGCGCCTGTTTTTACGTCCATGTCGCCATCTTCCATCATCCCCAGGCGCTTAGCAATAGCGGCTGCAGTAAGGGCCTGGTCGCCGGTAATCATTACGGTTTTTATTCCTGCTGCTTTGCACTGTCGGATAGCTTCTATCACTTCTTCGCGGGGTGGGTCTATCATCGCTGCAATACCTAAAAAATCGAGGTTATTTTCTGCATCCACTTTCATTTCACCAGGATCGCTTTCAAAAACTTTATAGCCAAAAAATAAAACCCTTAATCCATTTGCCGCCCAATCCCTGTTTATATTAAGCCATACGGGTAATTGGGCTGCATATTTTTTTGCAAATATTTCTACCATTTTTACCGGGGCTCCCTTTACAAACAAAATCCATTTATTGTCATGTTTGTATAGGGTACTCATTCGCATTCTTTCTGAATCGAACGGAAGTTTTTCTATTAATTGAAACACTTCATCTACAGCTTCTTTTGACTGTTCATTTTTTATAGCAAAATCAACCAACGCAGTTTCAGTAGCATCTCCAAGCAAACCTTCTTTTGAAAAACGTACTTCATTGTTTAGTAACATTGAGTGCATTAGTAATTCTTCTTTCCCTGTTACGGTATGGATTTTTTCAACCGCCATACAGTTTTTTGTTAGGGTTCCGGTTTTATCGGTGCAGATATAAGTAACAGACCCCAAGGTTTCCACAGCAGGCAACTTCCTCATCAATGCTTTTAGTTTTACCATCCTGGCTGCACCCTGCGCCAACGCTATCGTTATTACCGCGGGCAGCGCTTCCGGCAAAGCGGCTACCGCCAGCGATAGTGCAGTCAGAAACATTTGAAAAACAGGCATTCCTCTCCATAATCCAATACAAAAAACAGCCACGCAAATCAATATGATAATAACGGCTAATTGTCTGCTGAATATTGTAAGCCTTTTTTGGAGCGGTGTCTTTTGAGACGTCATTTTTAGCAAGCCTGCAATTTTTCCCACCTCGGTATCCATGCCAATAGCTGTTACCACGGCTTTTGCGGAACCATTGCTTACATGTGTTCCTTTAAAAACCATATTGCGCTGGTCTCCGGGTACCAGGTAAATATCATGGATTACTTTTGTATTCTTTTCCGCATCACCGCTTTCGCCGGTAAGGGAAGCTTCGTTTGTTTTGAAGGAGTGTGTCTTAATTAATCTTCCATCGGCAGGTATAATATCCCCTGCGTCAAGCAAAATAATATCACCGGGAACAAGCGAAGATGATTCAATTTTTGCAGTACTATTGTTGCGTATTACCAATGCATATTGCGGCGAAATTGCTTGTAATAGCTGCATGGATTTTTCTGTATTGCTCTCCTGTGCAAATCCCATCCAGGCGTTTCCAATAATAATGGCCAGGATTACAAATGCATCTGTACGCTCACCTGAGAAAAAGGAGATTCCAGCTGCAATAACTAATATTATAACCATCAGGTCGGTAAACTGTGCCGCCAGTATTGTCCATTTGCTTTTTTGTTTGGCAGCGGCTAAAATATTTTTTCCAAATTGTTGTTGTAATAGAAGCACATCTTCATTCCGCAGGCCTGAAGCGGGTGTTTTAAACCGCTCTAATACTTCCTGCGCACTTAACTGGTAGGGTAAATTCATTCGGTTTTTTATATCCTTTTTTTGATGTACAGGTGAAGATGACTTTTTTAACCCAAGCAATTATCATAAACTCCTTTGGTGATTATTGTATGATTCACACATTTATTTACCCTAAAAATGCCCTTATTATTATGATGTTTCCCAAACAAAACTTAAAAAAATATTACGGTAGCTGCGATACTTATGAAAGGTAAATGATAATTGTTTAACATGTAACACATTTAGCAGAAAAACAATGATCCTTGCGAAGTTAGTTTCTGTTTTTATTTTATTCCGATAATTTCAACAGCTGTTTTATTTTTTTGGGATGATATATTTTAAAGGTTGGCCGGGCTTTGAGCCGGTTGCTGGTAATGCTATGCATTTTTCGCAACTTTCCTTTTCGGCGAAGCAATAAAAAAACTGCCTAAATTAAAAGACAGCTTTTACCGTATAGGTAACATCTTGTTGAAAATATGCTTAAACCTTTTTAATGAAAATCAGTTTCAACGTTTCACGCATTTATTATATTTCAGCTAGCTGGAATATCACCTGCAAGTCACATCCCTCACCAGGCTCTGATAAAATATTCACTGAGCCATTATTTACTTCTGCACGGCTTGTGATATTCCTTAAGCCTACACCATTCCTTTTAGCAGTAGTATTAAATCCGATTCCATCATCTTTGACAGATACCAGAATACAGCTATTGTTTTTTTGCAAAGATATCTTCACCTGGGTTGCTTTTGAATGTTTGTAAATATTATTCAACTGCTCCTGAATGATCCTGAAAATGGTGAGTTTTAATTTATGATCCAACCCTGATTCATTAAAACCATCCCAATCTTTTTTGATCTCCATCGGATGTGTCAATGGGACGTCTTCTACAAGATCACTGATAACGTTTAATAGACTCACTTCACCCAATGAAGGTGGCAACAGTGTTTTTGAAAGCTTCCTGATCTCAGCCATTGCCGAATCTAACAGGACCCTTCCTTTTTCCAACAGGTCCTTCCTTGGTTTATCGTCGGTAAGAGCACATTCCATGTATAATCTTGTAGATGCCAGTATCTGGTTTATATTATCATGTAATTCTTCGCCTAATTCGAGCCTTTCTCTCTCCTGCCCGGTAATTACAGCATCTGTGATCTGTTTTTGTCTGATCTGTCGTTCTTCATTCAAACTGTTTTCGAGTTGCACTTTCTCTGTCACGTTATTGCCGATAGCCAACACAGTTTTTTTTCCATTATACTGCACGGCATGCGACGAAATTTCCATGAAGATCGTTTCTCCGTCTTTTTTAATATGCTTCCATATCCTTGTCTTCTTATAATCATCATTCTTTTTTACCACATCTACAAGCTTCATAAATTTTTCATGTTCGTCCTTTGGCCGAAGGTCGAGTACCGACATAAATTTGAATTCTTCCCTCGAATATCCATAAAGCGCCACTGCAGATTCGTTCACTTCAAGTATGTTGAAATCTTCGGGATCCCAGATAAAAATACAGGAAGGATTGAAGTTGAAGAGATGCCTGTACTGTTCTTCTGAAGCAAGCAATAATTCTTCTGCCTTTTTTTGATTGGTGATCTCCCGCTGTATACCCCATGCCCGTTGTATGAAACCATGTTCAACGATACCGAGCATATTATTGCTGAAGATACGCTGGTTGCCAGCCTGGTCATATTCAAAGCTGATTTCTTCTGATACTTTAAAATTATTTGTAAAAAATTTATATAGATACCCCAGGTTTGCAGGATTTTCTTTGGGCAACAATTTACTCAATGGCATGCCGATGATATTTGCAGCATTTTCATATCCATACATTTTTGCAAATGCATCATTGCATTCTGCTATATATGCATTTTTCATACAGTAAGCTACCATTTCGTCAACAGTTGTACTAACAGGAATGGCTTTGTCTAATTCAATACGCCAGATGCCTTCTGTACTTTGCTGTACGAACATTTTATAACGCTGTTCGCTTTCTTCAATGTTGCGGGCTATTTGCTTCTGCCCGGTGATATCTCTTGCTGCGCCGATCATCCTGGTTACAATGCCCAATTCATTGCGAATGATATAACCACGGTCGTTTATGTAATTGTAATTCCCATCTTCTCTTTTGAAGCGGTATTCAAAATTAAAAGATGATTCATTTTCTGAAGAAATATAATATGCAATCAGCTCATCAATTGCTTTTCTGTCATCAGGGTGAATATGTTCCTGCCATTGCTGATTTGTCTTAATATGATCATTGCTGCTATGCCCGAATACGCGTTCAATACCTGTGCTGTTTCGATATATTTCACCTTTCAGTATATCCCAATCCCAAACAAGGTCATTGGTAGCTTTAACCACCATGTCGTAGCGCTCATTGCTTAGCTTCATCGCAGCCTCTGCTATCTTTTTTTCAGTCACATTTTTGAAAAATACTGATAAGCCATCTTCCGAAGGATATAGTTGCACTTCTATCCAAACATTGGCAGATTCATAATATTCTTCGAAACGGATCGTTGCACGTTCGTATTTGGCACGACGACAGGCTGCGTATAATTTGAAACTGCCAGGATTGGAAAAGAAATAAAAAAAGCTTTGACCGGTGATTTGATCTTTTGTCAACCCAGAGATATTTTCTACTTCTCTATTCCAATAGGTAATTGTCCATTCATTGTTAAGGATGAAAAAAATATCTGTAATATTTTCAACAATGGAATTGAAATCTATGTTCGGTTTTTTTTGTTCTGCAGCACTTATATATCCTCCGGCATGCTGCTGAAATTTATCACGATCGGAGAGAAAAGGATCACTATCATGATATGGCTGGTCAATATTTATCATCATTTCTTTATTCCTTCTAGGATTAATTGTTCGTTTTTTTATAGTTTTGAATATTATTCCTATGTCCGTTAGGAATTTAATAACACAATCCGTAAAAGTAACCCAACATATCTAAGTACTTATAGTGTAAAAAACTTTTATTATGTAGCGTTAGTACTATAACATTACGAGCGACTTATATATAAACCGTACCACCCATGAAAAAATATTTAATCATTGATGATCACGTTGTTATACGTACAGGTGTTAAGTTCCTTCTTTATGAAAAATACAGTCCTGCTGAGATCTACGAGGCATATAACGGAGAAACCGCCATGCAATTGCTTTCCGAGCGCGAATACGATCTTGTAATATTGGATATCCAGATGCCTGATACAGACAGTTTGGGGTTGATGGAGCATATCAGGGGAAATTATCCAGGTACCAAAGTGTTAATATATTCTATGAGCGCTGAGAAAATATATGCCAGGCGATTCGTGAAATCGGGTGCTATGGGATTTCTTTCTAAAGATGCACCATTACAGGAGATCACCAAAGCCATTGAAACAATCCTGTCGGGAAAGATATATATTAGTGAAGCGATTGCCGGAATGCTTGCCGAAGATGCTTATTCAAAAAAAGCTGCCAATCCTTTCGATCAGCTTTCCAGGAGAGAACTTGAAATTGCCCGATTGCTTTTGTCGGGCGAAACACTCACAGAAATATCACAATCATTGAATATACAAACGTCCACTGTTGGTACCCATAAGCACCGGTTGTTTGAGAAACTTTCTGTAGAAAATTTGCTGGAGTTGAAGGAACTGGCATCGACTTTTAACTTGTGAAAGCCGCAGGCTATCAGGTACAAGCTGAAAGTTATAATCCTCCAGTTACAAGCTATAAATTTGCAGCTTCGAATATTGTCAACCTACAATCTCTTATGCTACTATTATCGATTCTGAGCAACGGAGCTGCTTCGCCCGTAAACATATTAGAAATTAGAGATTATCTATTTTTTTCTTCGCAATTTTGCTCCTTTTCGATCTTTGCGTAAAATGCATAAATAGTATGGTAAGTATAATTGTTATTCGAATTGAAAGAACTGGCACAATCAATAATATTGAGCTTGTAACTTCCAGCTAAAGCATCAAACTACAACCCCTTATATCACTATTATCAAGCCTTCCCAATACTTCAAAATCGCCGTTGCTGTATAACTTGCACCTGTCATCGGTAGCAATGAAAGAACAACTATAGAGATTTGCAAGGTCTATTACGTTGATAGCTCCTGAATTTACTGATGTAGTTAGCTTTTCCGGCAACATGACCTCAAATGGATCGTCTTCGGCTCTCATTGCTACTTTCATCCAGGGCGGGCAGGAAAAAATGCCATCTTTTTTTGAGTAAGCCTGTGAAAGTAATTCCGTCATTCCGTATTCTGAATGTATTGCTTTCACCGCCGTATTTTTTAATAGTTGCTGATGTACAGCAGGTCTTGTTAATTCTTCTTTCCTTCCTTTCATACCACCTGTTTCCATGATGATTGTATAATTCAATTGCATGGTATATTGTTCAAAAAAATCAAGCAGCGCATAGGTTACACCAATTAAGATGGTTTTTTGTGCCTTCCGTTCATTTGCTGATAATGCATCTTTCAGTTTTTCATGCTCATATAGGTAAAATCCGCTTTGCGGGTGGTTGCTTCTTTTGATAAGTTCATTTACCATAAACACCAGGGACGAATGTTGCCTTTCAAGGTAGGAGGGAAGCAGACCGATAATGCAGTATTTATTTACATCACCATAAGAAATATCGAAGGCTTTTAAAAAACTTTCTTCATAGATGGCAGTATCTTTTACACAATGCAGGCTGTTTACCGAACCAGTCGTGCCACTGCTTTCAAACGTTACCTGCGGTTCAAATGATGTGCTTTTTATTAGTTTGGATTTGAAGAACTGGATGGGCAGGAATGGCACCTGTTGCAAAGATGCTATCGCTGTTGCATTTATGCCAATGGCAGCACAATATTCCCGGTAAAAAGAATTATTCGCATATTGAAAATCAAATACTTCCAGTGCCAGGGATTCGAAGCCCTGGCTGCTCACATCAAATATTTTTTTTCGAATGTCTTTATGTTCTGTTAATTGTTTCATGAGCCTGTTGCAAAGTTCAAGTATTTAAGATGGATATATGGACTTCTATTATTAAATTTGAGTATCAAACGAAAAATATGCGCATTACATTTATATTGGCTTGCTTTATTCTTATCTTTTCTGCATGCAAAAAAGATAAATATACTACTGAACCACAGATAAAGTATAAGTCTATCAGCCCGAATGAATATCCCAATTTTACCGGCGCTGTTCCAAGGCTCACATTTTCTATCACTGACAAGGAAGGTGATGTTGGCTTAAAGCCGTTAGTTGATACAGCATGGGTGTATATGACCAATAAATTAACCGGAAGGTTCGATTCAATTCCCTTTCCGGATATCAGTTTATCATCCAAAAATAATTTTAAGGCAGATGTGGAATTAGAGCTGAATTTAAATCATAATTGCGTTCCGGGTACAAATACAACAGACTCCCTTTATTATGAGATCTATGTAAGGGATTTTGCGGGGAATAAGAGCAATGTGATCACTACTCCCGAACCGGTTTATTTCAGGTGTTTCTGATGAAATGGCTTCAATTCATCTTGTCTCATTCTGTATTCATTTCACTTTGTGCATTTGCATTATGCTGGCAATCTTTCCTGTTGCTTCATATTACAATTGACTATACAATTTGCCTGCTCATTTTTTTTGCAACACTTAGCAGTTATAATTTTTACTGGCTCATCAGTAAATATCATTTCAGTGATAAGCGTGGGTTGTTAATACTTTTACAGCAAAACTTCTCTAATGTATTCTTCTTTGTAATAGCGGCAATTGGACTTCTTTCTTGTTTATATGAGCGCACCTTACTTTTACCTCCAGTAATAATAGCAATTTTATTAACGCTCTTATACAGTGTTCCTCTTTGGCCAGTGAAGCTACTGGCAGTTACACGAAAGGCAGGGTTTATAAAAACGGTTTTGCTGGCATTTACCTGGACCTACGTAACGGTGATCGTACCTTCACAGGAGGGAATATTCATTGAATCGGTTTCAGTTGCACTTTTATTTACCGCAAGGTTTTTATTCATGCTCATGCTTTGTATCATTTTCGATTCAAGGGATATAAATGTAGATAAGATACATTCACTGCGCAGTCTCGCTACAGACGTAAGCAGGAAAGCGCTTTCGCTGATCATGATTATTGTATTTACGTGCTATATAGTCACCGGTTTTCTTTTGCGCTATTACTTTGATGACGTTGAGCAGGTGATAGCCTTTTTCATCACCGGCCTGGTTACATTGCTGGTTTACCGTCTTTCATTGAAGCAGCGTGGTTATTTTTTTTATTATTTCCTGGTAGATGGATTGATGTTGTTTTCGGCAGCTGCAACATTTGTGGCAAGTATTTAGTTATTTTGCTACATCTAAAACTTAATTATGGCAAAGGCAAAAAGTAAATCTCTTATTACAACAGCTTCCTATGATTTTTTAAGAAGTTATATCAACAATTCATCTCCGACAGGTTTCGAAAGCACGGGACAAAAACTATGGATGAACTACCTGCGTCCATATATAGATGAATTCTTCACTGATCCTTATGGAACGGCAGTTGCTGTTATCAATCCGAAAGCAACCTTTAAAGTAGTAATAGAAGCCCATGCCGATGAGATCAGCTGGTTTGTAAATTATATTTCACCCGATGGTTTAATTTACCTGAAACGCAACGGTGGCGTAGATCACCAGATAGCTCCTTCCAAAAGGATACTTATTCAGGGAAAAAAAGGCATTGTAAAAGCGGTATTCGGATGGCCTGCCATACATACAAGGATGGGAAATGCTGAGAAAGAAACACAACCCAAAGTAGAGAATCTGTTCCTGGATTGTGGTGCAAGAAGCAAGAAAGAAGTAGAAGCATTGGGCATTCATGTGGGGGCGGTGGCAACTTACGAAGAAGGTTATGATGAACTGGCGCATGGCTACCTTATCGGCCGTGCATTTGATAACCGCATCGGAGGATTCATGATCGCAGAAGTTGCCAGGCTGTTGAAAGAAAATAAAAAGAAATTGCCATTTGCATTGTACATCGTTAATGCAGTTCAGGAGGAGATTGGATTGAGAGGTGCGGAAATGATCGCAAGGAGAATTAAGCCCGACGTTGCTATCATTACCGATGTAACCCACGACAGTACCACACCCATGATAAACAAGATGATAGAAGGTGATTGTTCCTGCGGTAAAGGCCCTGCACTATGTTATGGCCCGGCAGTGCACAATAAACTGTTGGATTTTGTGCAAAATACTGCTCAGAAAGCGAAGATACCTGTTCAACTAAGAGCTACGAGCCGGAGTACAGGCACTGATACTGATTCTTTCGCTTATGCAAATGATGGTTGTCCATCAGTACTTATTTCTATTCCACTGCGTTACATGCATACAACGGTGGAAATGCTGCACAAAGATGATATCGAAAATACAGTAAAACTGATATATGATTGTTTACTGGCACTTACACCAAAAACAAACCTTAGTTATTTTTAACCATAACTTACCCCTTCACTATAAAGTTAGGGGCTCTTGTTTTAAATAAAACTTACCAGTGTAAGCCGTTTTTTTAATTCGTGCTGTTAACAGCCTAACTTGCACCCATGGAAGATCATTTTGGAAAATACCTGCGCCTGTTCGGCAGTATATTTTTTCTGGTAATCGGGTTTATTGTTGCTATTATATTACTGCTGCTGGGTTTCCGTTTGTTGTTTGGATTATTGAGCTATGTCCCCTGGTTCACGTATGTGTATATGATCTTTATCATCCTTGTTCCATCGGGCCTTTTTATCCCTGCTTATGTAGTGTATTTGAAGCGTACCGTTTCACATCCCAATAAACAGGTAAGGTGGATATCGAATATTATTTTTTCCGGTATGATCGCTGCCTGGTCTGTGTTCCTTGTGTTGGATATGATAATTTTTTTCAAACATGCTTACCCTGCTATTGGTATGTACAATAGTTATGATATGGTATTCCTTGCAGCCAATGTGGCCTGCTTTTTTTTAATAGGGTTAATGCAGGCATTTACAACTGCAAAAGAAAAAGACTGGATGGAAAGGAGCAGGTGATCAACCTGTCCGGGGTGTTCCGGCTCTGCGGCCCCAGCCGCTGCAGTGGTTATTAATTCCAATGATAATAATGATGGTCTATCTTTTCCGTTGCGATCGTTGCGTGATACTTATGGACAATACTCCAGGTCTACCTGGTGTAAAAGATCTTATTTATATTCATACTCAATAGACCCCATCAGTTTCCGCTCTTTGGAAATACACTTTTCCCCGTTACGCAAGCCCTGGTCATAAGTATATTTCCATATATAATAATCGCCACCGCCTTCTTCAGTTGTTGTCATTTGGGCCAACTGGCCGTTTGTATTGTATTCAAAGGAATAGTCGGGTAACATTTTTTGTTTGTATTCATTGAAGTGAACAATATCTGTAAGCCTGTTCTTTTCATCGTAGTAATAATAATACTTACCTGCAGTCTTTGTGTCTTTTTCTATGCCGATATTATTGTGGTCATCTGTTCCAAAAAGTATGGTAGTGCTGTCGTGCCTGTTCTTAACCCGGATCATTTTTTCGGGCAACGCCGTTTCATTGTAAATATAAATATGCGCTTCCGCTATTTCGTTGGTAAAATCATCATCAGAAGACTTAATAGAAGAAAGGATGCTTTTGATCCTGCCCGACGCATCATAAGAATAAGTATTAACTGAAACTGATAAGGCTGAACTGTCATTTGTTTGCATCAGCTTCCCTTTATCATTGAACCAGGAAGTAAAGAGAGAAGTACCGGAAACATCTGAATTGGTAAAGAACTCTACCTTTTGATAATCTTTGGAAATACGCTTTTCACAGAAAAAACCTTCGCTCTCACTGCCGTCATTTTCAAAGCTTTTCACTTTGATGGTATGTATCTTATTTTGCCTGTACAAAGCCATTTCTGTAAGCAGGTCTTTATTGCTCAGGATATCCTTGTAATAAAATTGTGCCCTTACAGCACAAACAGATATCATCATTAGAAATGCAAATGCAATTGTTTTTTTCATTAATATCCAGATTTCAATTTATTATTTCAAAGTTAGCCCGTAAATTATGTCTTTAATGAACATGCGCCCAAACTTTATTATTTTTAACAAAATTAACCGCCTTGAGTCATTTAAAAGAACGGAATGAAAAAAATTGCCTTAACTGCAACACGGAAGTGCAGGGCAAATACTGCCATGTTTGCGGGCAGGAAAATATAGAACCAAAGGAAAGTGCCTGGCACCTGGTTACTCATTTTTTTAATGATATCACCCATTTCGATGGTAAGTTCTTCAACACCCTTAAGTATTTGGTCAGAAGGCCCGGTTTTGTAAGTACGGAATATATGCTTGGGAAAAGGGCCAGCTACCTGAACCCGGTGAGGATGTATGTTTTTACTTCGGCCATTTTCTTTTTGATATTTTTTTCACTGAATCATTTCGATGCAAAGAATGTGAAGACAGATGTGAACGGTAAAGATGTTGAAACTGTGAAGAAAATGGATAGTGCAACCTTCAGCGCTTTTACAAAAAAGATACATGGGAAACCCATGACAAGGGATGAGTTTGCTCATTACGTAGATACAGTAAGAAAACTCGGAACCTTTAAAATAGCCCCTGGAAACTACAAGAGTAAAGAAGAATATGATTCTTTATTGAAGGCCGGTGTAAAAAAGCACAATTGGTTAGAACGCAGGTTGGTGTATAAGCAAATAGAATTAAATGAAAAATACCAGCGCGACGGGAATAAGATATTGGCCAGTTTCATCAACGCCCTGGAGCATAGCTTTCCACAGATGCTCTTTATTTCTTTGCCTTTGTTTGCTTTCATGCTGAAAATGCTCTACTACCGCCGGAAGAATTTTTACTATACCAACCATGCCATCTTCAGCATTCACCTGTATGTTTTTGTTTTTATTGCATTGCTGCTGGCCATTGGCCTTTCACAGCTAAAGGAATATACAGGCTGGCACTGGATCGATTATCTGCTTATTATCACCGGGGCTTATATTTTTTATTACCTGTATAAAGCAATGCGTAACTTTTACCAGCAACGAAGGGCAAAAACCATTTTAAAGTTCCTGCTCCTGCTTATAATGCTGTGGATACTGATAGCGATTTTGTTTGTGATATTTTCTTTATTCTCCTTACTAAATATTTAATAAAATGCCCGCAGATATTCAGTTTAACAGGCTTATAGCCATCATGGATGAATTGCGTGAAAAATGCCCATGGGATAAAAAGCAAACCATCCAGACACTCAGGCACCTTACCATCGAAGAAACCTATGAGTTGGCCGATGCAATCTCTGAATCAGACTGGACAGGTATTAAAGAAGAATTGGGCGACCTGTTATTGCACATCGTTTTTTATGCAAAGATTGGTGCAGAGCAACAGCAGTTTTCCCTACAGGAAGTGATCAACGGGGTCTGCGAAAAATTAATTGTAAGGCATCCGCATATTTATGGCGATGTAAAAGTGGAAAACGAGGAAGATGTAAAACAAAATTGGGAAAAAATAAAATTGAAAGAAGGCAAAACATCCGTATTGGGCGGTGTGCCAAAATCCCTGCCTTCTATGGTAAAAGCTATGCGCTTGCAGGAGAAATCAAAGCAGGTAGGCTTTGAATGGGATAATACCCAACAGGTATGGGATAAGGTAACGGAAGAATTGGGAGAACTGCAAGAAGCAGTGCAATCAGGCGATAAAGACAAAATGGAAGATGAATTAGGGGATGTTTTTTTCTCCCTTGTAAACTTTGCAAGGTTTTTGCAGTTAGATGCTGAAAATGCGCTTGAGCATACCAATAAAAAATTTATCAGCCGGTTTACCAGCATGGAAAAAGAAGCAGCTTTGGAGAATAAATTCTTACACGACATGACCCTTGACGAAATGGATGCACTTTGGACCAGGATCAAGAAAGAAAGTTTATAAAAAAGGTACTTATAAAATCAGTAATCATATTTTCAAAACCCAATGACATTTCAGCGCTTCCTTTATAAAAATGCTTACCTGCTATTGCTGGCTGCGTGGTTTGTAACCCTCTCATTTATTGTAGATAATTACTGGTCCGCAAATTCATCTATTCATTCGGTACAAAATAAACTCAGCACTTATGTGCACAAGCAGGAAAAAGAAATTCAGTCACTGGTAAATGATACAGCTGTCATCAAAAAAATAGTTCAGGGCAATTATTCAGAGCCTTTTCTGGACGAACTGATTCAAAAGAAATATTTCATCTTCTTTTATGTGCCGGATATTTCAGGGCAGGATAAACTTCTAAGCTGGAATACCCAACAGGTACTTCCACCAGCTTCGTTGCCGGAGCAAAGGACTGGATCAGGGTTTATAAAGTTGGAGAATGGATATTATGTTTGGAATCTTTACCGGTTACAACAGGTAAAAGTGCTTGGCCTGGTACCGGTAAAATGGAACTATATTATTACAAACGATTACCTGAAGAATGGCTTTGCGGATGATCAGTCGTTCTCATTGAATTACGATATTACCTCTAACCCTGCTTCAGGCGTTTCGGTTAAGTCGATAAAAGGGAATAGCCTGTTTTACCTTACACAGATATCCGGCAGCAGTAATTACAGGAATAATTTTATTTCAGTGGCATTAAGGATCTTAGCTGCATTGTGTGTATTGATGTTCATCCATTTTTGTGCCTTCTTTTTTGCATCAAAGAAATTATGGAAAGGGATAGTGTTCTTCCTGGTAACAGTTATTGGTTTAAGGGTTGCCAGTTATTATTTCCCATTGCCTTTAAACTTCAGGCAGTTTGAGTTATTTGATCCGGCTGTTTATGGCTCCGGTTATATATTGCGTTCATTGGGTGATCTCCTGATAAATGCACTGCTGTTTGTTTGGTTCATTTTATTTTTACGCGACCAGTTACAGGAAAAGCAATTCGTGTTAACGAAGCAGGTTTTTCCGCTTACGAAATGGTTGTTGCTAGCCGTGATCAGTAGTTTTTTACTGCTCGTAAGCTTCGAAGGGAGTTTTATCATCCGTTCCATGGTGGCAGATTCGCAAATATCATTTGATGTCATCAACTTCTTTTCCCTAAGTATTTACAGTGCCGTAGGTTTTATTGTGCTTTGTTGCATGGCCATCGGTTATTATTTTTTGTGCCAGCTATTGGTTTTCCTGGTAAGGCCATTCTTTTCCCGCAATTTCATACCCATCTATTTATTTGTTACCATCGAAGGTTTGTTGATGCTGAGTTTTAATATCGGCAATCTTTCAGGAGAATTTGAAATAGGCGTACTTGCTTGGGTGCTATTGTATTTACTACTGCTTAATAGCAATTACCTGAACCTGCTTGCTTCTAAGATCGTTTCTTCAAAACTTATTTTTTGGCTTTTCTTCTTTTCGGTGTCTATATCAACCATCATAATTGTTGAGAATACGGATAAAGAATTGCGTAACCGCCGTCATTACGCAGAAATATTGTCTACCAAATCAGATCCATCAACGGAAACGCTCATCAATACGATGCTCACCGATTTCAGGGCCGACTATCTTTCATCGAATTATGAACGGCTGCGTTCCGAAAAATCGAACCACAATTTCAAGGATAGCCTGGTGAACGGGAATTTTTCAGGATACACCAATAAATACGATACCAGGATATTTACTTTTTCTGCTGATGAACGCCCGCTGTTTAATGAAGAGCCAACCGCATACAATGAATTAAATACCATCCTTAAAACACAGACAAAGCCAACAAAAATTTCTGATCTCTATTATTATGATGAAGCTTATGACCGGTTTAGTTATATCAGTAAAAAAATATTAACGGATACTGCCGGCAGAACATTGGGCTATGTATTTATACTTGCCAGCCCGAAGAAATTCAAAGGTGATGCACTTTCGCCACAATTATTCAGCAGGGGGCAAAGTAATTCAATTGAAAATTCCTCCTTGTATGCGTTTGCTATTTATAATAAATGGAAATTAATTACCAGTCACAATGATTATCCTTTTGCTACATCCCTGAATAAAAAGGATTTTCCAAACCGCCAGTTCCTGACAAGGCAACAGAAAGATTACAACGAACTTTGGTATTATGCCGGTGCTGATAAGATGGTCGTCATTGCAAAAAAAAACAGCCTCTCTATAGAATCAATAACCTTATTCTCTTACTTATTTTGTGGATTCCTATTGCTTACGGCTGTTTTCTGGACAATCAATATCCTCATACGATCCAGGCTTAGATTTCAACGTTTAAGAAGTTATTGGCAACTATCTATCCGTAACCAGATACACGGAACCATTATATTCATTAGCGTAATTTCTTTTTTGGTTATTGGCGCTGCAACAATTTTATTCTTTATTACCAGGTATGAAACGAATAACAGGGAAAAGCTTAGCCGTACCATTCATATCATGGAGAACGAGGTGAAAAATTCCATCAATAGCGGCTGGAAAATAGCTGATACTTCGAATGCCATCGATAAGGCGAACCAGGATAACCTGGAAGGCACCATCAATAAGATCTCAGAGATACATGGCATTGACGTGAATCTCTATGACCTGCAGGGTAACCTTTCTGTATCATCACTTCCATTGCCTTATATCAAAGGTGTGATCAGCACCAAGATGGAACCAATGGCTTTTTATCATATCAATAAACAGAAAGAAGTACAGTATTTTCAAAAGGAACATATTGGCGGGTTGACTTTTGTAAGCAACTATATCCCCGTCATCGATCCTGCCGGTAACAATTATGCTTACCTCAACATTCCTTATTTCACATCAGAAAGCAATCTGAAGAATGAGATATCGAACTTTCTTGTTACCATTATAAACCTCAATGCATTTATCTTTTTAATAGCAGGTATCGTAGCGCTTTTCATTGCAAACAGGATAACAAAGTCTTTTTCTGTGATTAGTGATAAGATGAAAAAAATAAACCTTGAAAAAAGGAATGAATACATTGAATGGCATCGCAACGATGAGTTAGGTGCATTGGTTGTAGAATATAATAAAATGGTAAGCAAACTTGACGAAAGTGCTGTGGCGCTTGCGAAAACAGAGCGGGAAGGTGCCTGGCGCGAAATGGCACGACAGGTTGCGCATGAGATCAAGAACCCGCTTACTCCCATGAAACTGAGTATGCAGTTCCTGCAAAAATCGATAGAGAACAATGCGCCGAATGTGAAAGAACTGACCGAGAGCGTTGCAAAAACATTGATCGAGCAGATGGATCACCTCAATCATATTGCCGGAGAATTCAGCCAGTTTGCAAATATCGAGAACCAGAAAAAGGAACAATTTGATATAAACGAAGCACTGATGACCGTGATACACCTATATGAGTCTAACGACCGCTTGGAACTTGCTTATCAACTTTTACCAGAGCCGGTGATCGTTGACGCTGATAAGACGCATATCAACCGTTTGTTTACAAACCTCATCCTGAATGCACTGCAGGCAATACCTGAATACAACAAGGCCAGGATTCATGTGAATGAATACATAGATGGCGATCAAGTTATCATCAGTATTTCCGACAATGGAATGGGAATAGCAGAAGATGTACGTTCAAAAATATTTACACCAAACTTCACTACAAAAACTTCCGGGACAGGCCTCGGGCTCGCCATGTGTAAGCGTATGGTGGAACAGGCAAAAGGTGAAATATGGTTTGAAACCAAACAAGGAGAGGGGAGTGTGTTTTATGTGAAGTTGCCGGTTGTTAGAAACAATTAAGACGGTTAAAAATAGCATAACCGTTATTAACCTATTCTACTATTTCAACTTTTAATACCTGTTAGAAAATTAATGATCGCCTATCTCTTTCTTTGAGGCTTTGCCCCTTTGCGATCTTTGCGTGAAACCTATTGACAATATTCAAAGTCTAATTGATATGACGGATCAACTACGCTATACCTTTCAACTTTTTTCGCTTACCAACATATTCTTCAAATGCCAGTAAAGAAAAACTACTCAGGTTATGTTCCTTTGTAAGCATGGCTTTCTGAGCAACCAGTACTCCATATCTTGTATCATCCAGCCCAGTAGTGATGTGCGAATCAGGATCAATGGATATCAATACATTTTTTTCAATCGCATAATGAATATAGCGCCAGTCCATGTCAAGCCTGTTTGGATGTGCGTTCAATTCTATTACAACCTGGTTGGCAGCACAGGCATCGATGATCTTAATATGGTCAACAGGATAACCGGGCCTGCTTAATAACAACCGGCCCGTCATGTGTCCCAATATCGTTGTATAAGGATTCTCAATTGCTTTTAATAAACGGGCCATTGCTTTTTCTTCTGTCATTTTAAGATTGCTATGTACAGACGCTATCACAAGATCGAAAGTGGCCAGTACAGCATCGCTGTAATCCAGGCTTCCGTCATTTAAAATATCCGATTCAATGCTCTTGAATATTTTAAAGGGCTTTAGTTTTTCATTCAGTTCATCAACCTGCCGGTGCTGCTCCCTGATCCTTTCCTCACTCAACCCCTGGGCATAAAATGCAGCTTTGCTATGATCACTGATCACCAGGTATTCCAAGCCACGGTCAATAGCCGCATGGGCCATTTCTTCCAGGGTGTTGCTGCCATCGCTCCAGTTGCTGTGGCAATGAATGATACCTCTGATATCCCCGGGCTGGATAATGGCGGGTATCACAGCTTCTTTGGCCTCTTCAACCAATGCCGGATCTTCCCTTAATGAAGCAGGTATATAACTGATCCCTGCAGTATCAAAATAAGCCTGCTCGTCTGCCACACCCTGGATCGGGTTTTTGATCTGTGAAGTAAATGAATCATAGAATGATTTGGAAGAAGATGTCCTGATAAGATTTTCAATAAAATGATCCTTATCCGACAAATATAATTTTACATCTACACCAATACTGGTTGAATAAAGAAAGCTGTCTTCCGGTTTTTCTTTTGCGGTAAATCCATCAACAGTTGCCATCACTTTTTCCAATGTTGTTTCATCTGTTTCAACTAAGAATTCCAATTCATCTATTACTTCAAACTGGCGCTTGAAAAGGCCAGTGATGGCTGCCATTTTTTGTGGGAATATTTTTTGGATAAAGCTTTCTGTTTCCAAAGCAATTAATTCAACCTGTGCATACAAATGACTTCCTTTATGCTGAAAATAAAATTCAATCGTGTGAATAATATTTTGCTGTGTTTTTTCTCCGAACCCTTTGAATAATTTTAAACGGTTCTCTTTGCACGCATACAATAACTCACCAATACTTTCTATCTCCATTTCCTTCCAAATGGTATTAATTTTCTTCGGTCCGATGCCTTTAATATTTAACATTTCTAAAACCCCCGGAGGCGTTTTTATGATCAATTCTTCTAAAATTTTCAATTTCCCGGTTTTTAACAGCTCGTCAATTTTTTGTGCAGCCGATGCTCCGATGCCTTTTAACCCGGTAATTTTTTCTGCAGGAAGGTCAATTAATTGCACCTGTAAATTCTCAATTGCGAATGCTGCAGTTGCATACGATTTCGATTTGAAACTATTTTCTCCATGTATATCCATCAGCTTTGCAAGCAATGAAAAGGAGTCTGCCATTTTATAATTGTCCATGGATCAAATGTAATAATTAGCTGATTAAAATTTAAAACATAACTGAATTTATCAAATTTTTTTTGAGTGGAGACAAGCTGTAATACAGCAGGGACAATGCTTTTATGGGAAATAAAAAAGTCCCGGAAAACCGGGACTTATTATTTTTCGCTCTATTAAAAGAATTTTATTATTTCTTTTTTGGAGCAGCTTTTTTAGCAGCTTTTTTTGGAGCAGCTTTTTTAGCAGCAGCTTTTTTTGGAGCAGCTTTCTTTGCAGCAGCTTTTTTAGGAGCGGCTTTTTTTGCAGCGGCTTTTTTTGGAGCTGCTTTTTTCTTTGTTGCCATTTTTTAAAATTTAATTGGTTAGTAAATAATACTTAAAAATAAATACTATTTTGAAACTACCAAAAAAAATATTAAAAAAATTATGCAGTTGCTACTACCTCACTTACAGATACAAAGGTCTTATCGCCTTTGGTTTTTCTGAATTCAACTACACCATCAGTCAATGCAAAAATGGTAAAGTCTCTTCCGATACCAACATTTTTACCAGGGTGATAAACTGTTCCGCGTTGACGAATAATGATGTTTCCGGCAATAGTTGCCTGTCCACCAAATATTTTTACACCTAATCTTTTGCTTTGTGAATCACGACCGTTTTTTACGGAACCTTCACCTTTTTTATGTGCCATTGTTAATTAGTTTATTTGTTATTAGTTTACTTGTTTATTGGTTTACTTGTTTACCGAATAAGCCTTAACCTGCCAGCTATTAAACCAATGAACTTTTACTAAGCTATAGCAGTTACTTTAATGTGCGTGTACTGCGTACGATGTCCGTGCTTTTTACGGAAGCCTTTTCTTCTTTTCATTTTAAAAGCGATCACTTTGTCGCCCTTAATAAGGTCGCTCAATATTTCAGCTTTTACAACTGCTTTTACATCTGATCCACTTACAACGGTATCACCATTGTGTGTGATCAAAACATCAGAGAATTCTACTGAATCTCCGGCTTTCCCTTCAATGTGGGGAACGTATAAGCTATCTCCTGCTTTTACTTTAAATTGCTGACCTGCGATTTTTACTATTGCTAACATATCATACCTAAATTTAGGACGGCAAAGGTAAGGATTTCTCGTTACTGTGGCATAGTTTTTTGAATCTTTTTTATATTTCCTTTCCCAGGGCGCAAATATAGCCCTCTGTGGTCTGGGATTTGGCAGCTTTACACCCAAAAACTGAGAATCTGTATATATTCGTGGTAATTTATGCGGTACTTACTCAGGATTGTACAATATATATATAGTATCTATGCTTTTGCGGTTTTCCTGTTTTTAATGTTCGTCCTGTTCCCCTTTGTGGTGCTGGCTTCTTTTTTTGGCAAGATCAGGGGCGGGAATATGGTTTATCATATATGCAGGTTCTGGTCGGCCGTGGCTACTTTTTGCTGGGGCATTTTTCATAAAAACATATATGAAGCCCCTCACGACCCAACACATCCTGCTGTTTTAGTGTTTAATCATATATCTTTTATAGATATTCCCATCATTATGCTTACATTCAGGAAACAGCCTTTCCGCATCTTAGCTAAAGCAGAAATGGGTAAGATCCCAATATTTGGTTATATATATAGGTTTGCTACGGTGATGGTAAACCGGGCCGATTCCCAAAAACGTGCACAAAGTGTAAAAACACTGAAAGCAGTTCTCAAAAAGAATATTTCGGTGGTCATTGCACCGGAGGGCACATTTAATATGACGGGCAGACCATTGAAACAATTTTACGACGGGGCTTTCAGGATCGCCATTGAAACACAAACCCCCATCAAGCCGGTACTTTTCCTTGATACTTACGACAGGCTCAGTTATAAAAGCATCTTTTCATTAACGCCCGGTAGGTCACGATCGGTATTCCTGGAAGAGATTGATGTAACTGGTTATACCATCGAGAACTTTACAGAATTGAAACAAAAGGTTTATGATGTGATGGAAGCAGGACTCATAAGATACCATGCAAGCTGGATAGGAGAATAAACGAACAAATGACAGAAAGCAACGAAATAGCATTCATAGAAAATACAACTGGCTACTGGGCCGAAATTATTTTACCACTGACATTGCCTACAGTTTATACCTATGCAATACCAGAACATTTATTAAGCCAGGCAAAACCCGGTTGCAGGGCAGAAGTTGTTTTTGGAAAAAATAAGAAATATGCCGGCATCATAAAAATGATCACAGATAAACCACCGTCTTATAAAACTAAATCGATCGTAAATGTATTGGATGATTCGCCTATTTTGTATGAACAACAATTGAAATTGTGGAACTGGATCAGCCAGTATTATATGTGTTCAGAAGGTGAAGTGATGGCAGCAGCATTGCCAACGAATTTTAAATTAAGCAGCGAGACCATTCTTATATTCAATGAAGAAACAGGTGAAGATTTTTCTAATTTGGGTGATGAAGAATTTTTGGTAGCAGAAGCATTGCTGATGAAAAAGCAATTGCAGCTAACAGAAGTGCAGCAAATATTGGATGCAACTCATGTTTACCCGGTCATCAAAAGACTCATAGATAAAAATATCTGTTTTATCTGGGAGAAACTGAATGAACGCTATAAGGCGAAGAAAGAAAACTACGTGATCATAAATCCGAAACTCGACAATGAAGCTGACCTCAGTGTTTTACTCAATGATTGGAAAGGTGCTCCCAAACAAATGGAATTATTGCTATCCTTCCTGCATATCTATAAAACGGAAGGCGAAGTAACACAAACTGCTTTGTTAAAAAAATCGGGTGCCACTGCTGCTCAGTTGAAAGGCTTATCTGATAAAAATATTCTTATTGTTGAAAAAAGAAATGTTGACAGGATTCGCACATTGCCAAAAGCTGTTGACATCGATTTTGAGTTAAACAGCTCGCAGCAGCAAAGCCTGGATGAATTGCATGACCGGTTTAAAGAAAAGAATGTTTGCCTGTTGCATGGCGTAACAGGAAGCGGGAAAACACAATTGTATATAAAACTGATAGAAGAACATTTTAGCAAGGGAGAGCAGGTATTGTATTTATTGCCGGAGATCGCATTAACGGCGCAAATTATCCGGCGCTTGCAAAAACATTTCGGCGGCAATATCGGCATCTATCATTCAAAGTTCAACGACCAGGAAAGAATAGAAATATGGAACAAGATAAGAACAGGTGAATTAAAGATCGTTTTAGGGGCAAGGAGTGCTATCTTCCTTCCATTTAAAAAACTCGGCTTCATCATTGTCGATGAGGAACACGATGCTTCCTATAAGCAGCAGGATCCTGCACCAAGATACAATGCCAGGGATGCAGCTGTTTATTATGCTTCCTTATTTAACGCAAAGGTTTTATTGGGCAGTGCAACACCTTCACTTGAAACTTATTTCAATGCCATGCAACATAAGTATGGATTGGTTTACCTGGCAGAAAGATTTGGCGGCATTCAATTGCCTAAAATTGAAATTGTAAATACCGCACAGGTTGTTCAGAAAGGAAAGGTGATGATCAGTCCGCAACTGAAAGAAGCAATTCAGCTGGCGATGGATGCAGATAAGCAGGTGATCCTTTTTCAAAACAGGCGTGGATACAATCCTTATTTGATCTGCGGTACCTGTGGCTTTATTCCTCAATGTTCGCATTGCGATGTTTCATTGACATTGCACAAGCATAGCAATAAGTTACATTGCCATTATTGCGGAAGCACCTATCCGAAATTAATTACTTGTCCGGCCTGTGGTACCAATGCCTGGCTGGAAAAGAATTTCGGAACAGAAAAAATAGAAGAACAACTGGAATCCGATTTTAAGAATTATAAGATCGCAAGAATGGATGTTGACAGTGTCCGGGGCAAAACAGCACATGATAGTTTGATACAATTGTTTGAACAAAAAAGACTGGATATTTTAGTGGGTACTCAAATGGTGGTTAAAGGGCTCGACTTTGACAATGTAAGCCTTGTTGGTATTTTAGATGCAGATGGTTTGTTGAGTTTTGCCGACTTCAGGGTAAATGAACGTGCCTTCCAGTTAATGGAACAGGTAAGCGGCAGGGCAGGAAGAAAAAATGAACAGGGTAAAGTGATCATTCAGGCGGTGAATGTAAAGCACCCTATAATCGGGTTGGTGCAGGAACACGATTATAAAAAAATGTACAGCTTTGAAATTGCAAACAGGAAAGAATTTTTTTATCCGCCCTTCAGCAGGATCGTGCTGCTTACATTGAAACACAAGGATAAGGCTGTTATAGATGCAGCCGCAGAGAAACTGGCGGCATTGCTTCGGCAAGACCTGAAAGATTATGTTGTTGGCCCCGCAACACCGGTAATTGCCCGCATAAGAAACCAATACCATATGGAGCTGCTGATAAAATTACCCAAGGAACCCGGTATGAGCCTTACGTATAAAAAGGTAATCAGGAATCACATAAATTTATTGCTGGCCGAAAAGCATTTTAGGGCGGTTTCGGTCATTGCAGATGTAGACCCTAATTAATTGTATGATATGTGGAAACGGCTGGTTGTGAAAAATCAAAAAGTCAAAATCAAAATCAAAAATCAAAATTCATCGATCATAAATCGAATCACAGATGACTTTAGAAACGAACGTATCATTAAAAAAGCTGAATACATTTGGAATGGATGTGTATGCAAAACAATTTGCAACATTTAGCAGCACCGATCAGTTGCTGGAGATCTTCGAACTCATCAATCCGCAACCCGTAACCTCCAGTTTTCAACCTCAAACGCTAATATTGGGTGGTGGCAGCAACATCCTCTTCACCAAAAACATCGATGCAACCGTTTTAAAAAATGAGATCAGCGGTATAGAAAAGGTCAGCGAAGATGATGACTATGTGTATTTGAAAGCAGGGGCAGGAGAGGGATGGCATCAATTCGTTTTATATTGCATGGAAAATAATTATGGAGGCGTAGAGAATTTGGCATTGATCCCCGGCAATGTGGGCGCAGCACCTATGCAGAATATCGGTGCTTATGGTGTAGAGATAAAAGACGTTTTTCATTCTTTAGAAGCGTTTCATGTCGATGAAAAGAAAATGATCACCTTCAATAAAGCTGATTGTGCATTCGGTTACCGGGAAAGTGTTTTTAAGAATAAGTACAGGAACCAGTTTGTAATTACCTCTGTAACTTATAAGCTGGCAAAGAAACCACTTCTAAACACTTCTTATGGGGCTATACAGACGGAATTGGAAAAAATGAAAGTTTCTGAAGTGACTATACAGTCTATTGCGCAGGCGGTGATCAATATCCGCAGCAGCAAATTACCCGATCCTAAACTGATTGGCAACGCAGGAAGTTTCTTTAAGAACCCCGAGGTCAGCAATGGCCGGTTTGAACAATTGAAAGCTGAGTTCAGCGATATTGTTGGATATAAATTGGAAAATGGCCATGTGAAATTAGCAGCAGGGTGGTTGATAGAACAATGCGGCCCCGAAAACGGGACTAGTTGGAAAGGTTATCGAAAAGCTGATGCCGGTTGCCATGCAAAGCAGGCACTTGTATTGGTGAACTTTGGAAATGCCAGCGGGAAGGAAATTTATGATCTTAGTACAGCGATCTTAAAATCTGTATTTGAAAAATTTAATGTTTTGCTTGAACGCGAAGTAAACATAATCTGATAGCGAATAAAAACAGCTTTGCCAAAGTCCGTGACTTTGGCAAAGCTGTTTTTATCATCATTGGTTTAATTAAAATCCTCCTCATTAAAATCATCTTCTCCATAATGCTGCGAACCCATGTTCAGCATACTGCCCATAAGGTCCTTGAATTCGATCTTTCCTTCCAGTATCTTTTTGCTGATGAGTGAATAAGAAGACAGTCCATGCAACACAAATTCCATCAGCAATGCATTTTCTTTTTCACTTGCCGAATTGAAATATTTTTTTACCAGTGCATGCAATCCATCTACCTTGTAAAGCAACTGAACTTTTTCATCGTCCAATGTATCCAGGAATAAATTCAGGTTATTGCCCGCATCAAACCATCTTGAAATTGATTTGTAAGGATTTTCAACTTCCTGTTCTTTCCCTTTCTTTTTCTTCAAGCTGTCGGGGTTGGGAAAGTATTGTATAAACTGTGTTCTGATTGCTCTTTCAAGCAGGTTATACGCAACCTGGTAAGGGCCTTCCTGCTCACCTTCGTACACCAATTCTATTTTACCGGTAATGGAAGGAATGATCCCTGTAAGATCACTCAGCCATACCTGCGTTGTTTTTTCATCATTCATGATGGCCCTCCTTTCTGCTGCGCTTACGGCGTTTTCATAAGCTGCAATGGTAAGGCGGGCACTTACGCCACTTTTCTTGTCTACCAGTTCATTTTCCCTGGCTTCAAAAGCAACCTGTTCAATAAGCCTTTTGATAAGGTCACTTACCTTTACTCTTTCATGCTGCGCTTCAATGATAGATGCTTCCTGTGCGGTAATGGCCAAAGATGTTTCCAGTGATCTTGGATAATGCGTAAGTATCTGGCTTTCTATCCTGTCTTTGAGTGGTGTAACAATGCTGCCCCTGTTTGTATAATCTTCCGGGTTGGCGGTAAACACGAACATAACGTCGAGTGGTAGCCTTAGTTTAAAACCACGGATCTGCAGGTCGCCTTCTTCCAGAATGTTAAACAATGATACCTGTATCCTCGCCTGCAGATCGGGCAATTCATTTATAACAAATATGCAGCGGTTGCTACGTGGAATGATACCGTAGTGTAAAACCCTTTCATCAGCAAAATTCAATTTCAAATTGGCAGCTTTGATTGGGTCAATATCACCGATCAGGTCTGCAACACTCACATCAGGTGTCGCTAATTTTTCTCCATACCGTGCACTGCGGTGTAGCCAGTCGATGGGCGTGTCATCTCCCTTTTCGGCAATAAGGTCAATAGCGTATCGGGAGATAGGTTTTAATGGATCATCATTGATTTCACTTCCTGCAATCACCGGGATATACTCGTCCAGCAATGCAATCATCTGCCTGGCCATACGCGTCTTTGCCTGTCCGCGTAAACCAAGAAACAAGATATTGTGCCGGCTTAACAATGCCCTTTCCGTATCGGGGATTACACTGTCTTCATAACCCAGTATACCCGGGAAGGCATTTTCTTTTGCCTTGATCTTTATTACCAGGTTATCACGTATTTCGTCTTTAATGGATTTTGAAATATAACCGCTCTTTTTTAATGCTCCTAATGTGTTGATCTTGTTCTTTGTCATTTATTGATGCTTATAATTTTGTAAACAATCTTTTTCTTTTTCTGTAGGGTTCACTTCTGCAAAATGCCCTGCAGGTATTCCTGCTGTTGTGATTGCATCCAGGATATCTATTGAATTCCTGAAAGATGCACCCGGCATCATTTTTATGATGATCATTAATTCATTTGCAGGAACCTGTTTTTTTTCCTGGTTCAATATTTCTTTGATATTGATGAAATCCGTTTGCAGCAATTTGCTGCAATCATTTCCTTTGTAATAAAAAAGCTGGTCCCGGGCAGATCCTATAACTGTGAGCGCATTGGGTATTATCAATTCAGCTTTTGGATCATTCAATGCTTCTGTTAATTTCTGTTGTGTTGTTTTTGATTCTTTTGCCGAAACAAGTAATGCTGTCAAATTCTCTCTTGCTTCATTTTCATTTTGTTTGTTGATGTAATAGAATATTCCGCTTGTGATGGCGGCACCGAGTATCATTCCTAAAAGCAGTTTTTTCATCTGTAAGTATTTTTTTACGCCATGGTACTCAGGTGAAAAGCAGCATTGCAAAGGCTTAATTCAGCGCGTGTTTTCTTCATGCCTTCGCAGTTCTTTGTATCTTTGCGTGAAAAATCAATACACTGTTTTTCTTTTACCGCTCTCAAAATCCTTGAAAATAAATGAACCTAATTTATCCAGCGAGGCGAAGAAGGCTTTTCCATTATTTGTTTCAGTAAACTCCTGTACAAACCTTTGCAGGTATGGGTCGCTGGCAATCATAAAGGTAGTAACAGGTATCTTTAATTTTTTACATTGTGTTGCCAGGCTGAGGCAACGATTCAATATTTTCCTGTCTACACCAAAACTATTCTTATAATATTTTTTACCAACTTTCAAACAGGTAGGTTTACCATCGGTGATCATGAAGATCTGTTTGTTAGGGTTGCGTCGCTTTCTTAAAAGATCCATGGCAAGTTCTAATCCTGCAACGGTATTTGTATGATAAGGCCCAACCTGCAAATACGGAAGGTCTTTCACTTCAATGGTCCAGGCATCATTGCCGAATACTACAATATCCAATGTGTCTTTGGGATATTTTGTCTGTATCAGTTCGCTCAATGCCATGGCAACTTTTTTTGCCGGGGTGATCCTGTCTTCACCATACAAGATCATGGAGTGGGAGATATCGATCATCAGCACAGTAGACGTCTGCGATTTGAAATCTGTTTCCCTGATCTCCAGGTCATCTTCATGCATACGAAAACTGTCGATGCCATGATTGATCTGTGCATTGCGTATGGAAGCAGTAAAATCGATCTGCTCCATGGTATCTCCAAACTGGAAGGGTCTTGTTTCAGGATTTATTTCATCGCCACCACCCGGCTTAAAAGTGCTGTGGTTACCCTGCTTGGTTTTTTTAAGTTTTCCAAATATCTCTTCCAGGCTTTTCTTGCGAATGCCCTGCTCGGTCTTGGATGTTATTTTGATCTCACCGTTCTGTTTGTTCTCATCTATATAACCTTTGTCTTTTAGGTCTTCTAAAAAATCGCCAATACCATAGTCATCATTCGTCAGTTTGTATTCTTTGTCTAACTCATTCAGCCATTGCATGGCTTCATTGAAATCGCCACTTGTATGGGTAAGCAGTTGCATGAAAAGATCCAACAACTTCTCAAAGTCGCTTTTAGCATTTTCTGAAGGATCGTATTTTGAGAAATTGAAACTGCGCATGGTGGAAATTATTAAAGGCGTTGATATAGTTTACAAAGTTGATAATATTAATAACGTTGAAACAGGTAAAGCGTTTATCAACCTTGCCCCCACAATTTACGTAACAAATAACAAGCCCGTTTGGTTGCATTGTTAAATAAAAAAGTCCCGTGATCTTCACGGGACTTTATTGGAAATAATTCAACTATTATTTTGCCGGGCTGTCGGGTTTTACTGGTACGGTTTGAACCGGCTGGCCTGCATTTTCCTGTGGTGGGGGAGGGTTCTTGTATTGTTGTTCCAGGCTCAACAATCCTTTCAGCATATTATCGTTGCGCTTTTCTTCTTCTTCCAGGTTATCCCGTCTGTCATCGCTGAGGCTTTGATAATAGGCAGCCTGTTGCTCAATATCTTTTTGAATTGCTGCGGCAACTTTTTGTGCGAGGGCCAAATCGCCCGCTTTGTAAGCTGCATATAGGAACTGCAGGGATATCTGGTTCTGCTGTTGTCCGCGGCTCACCATTCCATATGGGAAGTTTTGTTGAAGCATCATATTATCGCAACGGGTGAGTAATTTTTTTGCTTCATCTTTTCTTCCTGCATCTGCAAGGTTGCCTGCAGCCTGCGCATACACCAGGCGGATGCTGTTTAGGTGACGGCGGTTCTCTTCATCAAAATACACACCTGGCTTATCCGCATTACCGAACACAAATTTCTTCATCAGTTTGTCAAATACCCAGTCTTTATTTACATCACTGTTCTTAACCGGTACAAGCCTGTAAGTAAGGCCATCCTGGCGGAGATAATCTCCAAAGCCAAGTTCGCCATACGGAGAAGTGAAGTAGATCGGGCGCTTCCATTTATTGGCAGCGATCATGTTTAAAATAGCGGCATCATTCTTATAAAGAATAGTTTTTGGGATATCAAACTGGACGTCTGATGTAACGCTGTCATCAGCATTCACAGTTCCATTTTGACGTACAAGGTTTATGTCAACCGGCACAGATACTTTTTTTGAAGGATAAATATTGTGTGTACTACCATCTCTTCCCTGTTCTGTTTTTGAAGGATCATCACTTCCTGCATAATCTTTCATCATGGTATAAAGATCCATGTACTGATTGGGATCAATGCCCGGCCTGGCAGCATTGAAGATCGCATCCCTGTTGGAGCCTTCAATTTGTTTCGGCGTCCAGATAGGATCTATCGGATCGCTTTCATTCACTTTGTATCTTAATTCATTGATATACCAATCGGTGCCAAGCAAACTACTGTTGATCACCCTTACATCGGGGCGGATGCCCTGCACTTCCTGTGCATACCAAAGCGGGTAGGTATCATTGTCGCCGAATGAAATGAGGATAGCATTGGGTGCACAGCTTTCTAAATAATCTGTAGCAAGGTCTCTTGCCAATACTTTATTGCTCCTGTCATGATCATCCCATTCCTGGCTTGCCATTAAAACAGGAACCAGCAATGCACAAATTGCACCCGCAACATAATTAGCTGTACTTAATTTTTTCAGGTATGGCAATAAAAGGTCTGCCACATACAATACGCCGAGTCCGATCCAGATAGCATAAGCATAGAATGATCCAACATAAGCATAATCACGCTCACGTGGCTGGTTGCCCGCCTGGTTAAGGTAAAGGCAAATTGCAAAACCTGTAAAGAAGAATAACAGACCTGTTACAAGTGCATCACGATTGTCTTTTTTAAGTTGATAGAACAACCCAAGCAATCCAAGTATCAGTGGTAATGCAAATAGTTTATTGTTGGCTTTATTGTTTTTCAGGCTGTCGGGCAGCGCACTTTGGTTGCCAAGGCGCATCTGGTCAACAAAGCCGATGCCTGTTTTCCAGTTACCATCTCTTACATTGCCCATGTTCACACCCTGCAGATCATTTTGTTTACCGGCGAAATTCCACATGAAATATCTCCAGTACATCCAGTTGATCTGGTAGCTCATAAAGAAGCCGATGTTTTCACGCATGGTAGGTTTTGGATCGCCGCCATCGGGCCTTACATATTGTCCGTTCTTATCCTTTGTCATGCCCATCCAGCTTGCATAATAATCAGCATGGTTCTGGTCATTGCTTTGGTCCCACATGCGTGGAAAGAAATGCATGTCTTCGTCATTATACTGGTAAGATCTTTTCCTGCCACCATCTACATATTTATCTTTTGCTTTTACATACATAGGGCCATCATCGTTCATATCGGGATAGCCATCTGATCCTCTTTTTACATCTGCCGTAAAATCCTGTCCGTATAGTATAGGCCAATCACCATACTGATCACGGCTTACATATCCTACCAAACTTACAGGATTATCTACATTGAACATGTCTACAGAAGGGTCGGCACTGCTGCGGATCATCGTTGTAAAATAAGTTGAGTATCCTAACAGCATAAATACAAAACTCCACAAACCAAGTTTTAAGAAATTCCAGTTCTTTTTGTTTGCAATACGAAGGCCGAAAAATACAAGTACCGCAATCATCACAAAGAAGAATGCAAAGCCTGTAAAGAATGGCATGCCAAAGTCGTTCACGAATTTAATATCCAGCTTACCGGCGCCTTTGATGGTCCATACGATCACGGCTTTTTGTACCAGGCCGGTGATAAAACAACCTATCAGGAATGCAAAGAAAGTTCCCCATTTGGTTACTTTATAACGCTTGAAATAATAGATCATTACAATGGCCGGAATGGTAAGCAGGTTTAATAAATGCACACCTATTGACAGGCCCATCAGGTAAAAGATAAGTATGATCCATCTGTCTGCTTTGGTAAAATGTCCTTTTACACCCTGTTCTACTTCCTCCGTAACATTGTGTTCCCATTTAAGCATGGCCCAGAATACGATGGCCGTGAAGAATGACGACATGGCGTACACCTCGCCTTCAACGGCACTGTACCAGAATGAATCAGAGAATGTATAAGCAAGTCCGCCAACAACACCGGCAGCCATGATGCCTATGATCTTGTCATTGGTCAGTGGCGTACCATCTTTCTGCACGATTTTACGGGCAAAATGGGTGATGGTCCAGAACAGGAATAAAATAGTGAAACCACTTGCCAGTGCACTCATCAGGTTGATACCTGTAGCCGCATGTTGGGGATCGAACGGAGCCATGAAAAGCCGGCCGATCAACACGAATAAAGGAGCTCCCGGAGGATGCGGAATCTGTAATTTATAGGCACTGGATGCAAATTCACCACAATCCCAGAAACTGCCGGTGGCTTCCATTGTCATGATATAAACAGCACAGGCAATGATACAAACCACCCATCCGGTAATGTTGTTGATACGCTTAAAATTCATATGATTGTTGGTTATAAGTGGGCAAATATAATCATGTTTGCTTTTGAGAAGCTACCTCTTATAACTTTTTGCTGTTTTTTTACAGCAGATGCGAATATTGCCACGAATGCACCAATAAATTTAGGCTGATAATTCTTTTGCCTTTATTCGTGCATTCGCGGTATCCTTTTATCTTTCACCCAACTGAAATATTTGCAATAATGAGGAAAGGAGGAAAACAAAAATTGTATGAACCTGGTTTCTGCTTAACTACGTACCAGCGTCCTGTTTGTGGAATTAATGGAAAATACGCAATTTAACTCCGTAAGATTTTCCTATATTTTAGGAAAATCTTACGGAGTTAAATAAATCAACCTTTCAACTTGATCTTATGGAATATCATATCCCATCAATCCCAAAAAATTATATTTACCGGCTATGCCAAGGCCATCGGCAGTTGTACTTAAAATAGTTTGCTTTTTATAAGTGATGGATCCTGCGTTTACGTTTATGTTGAAGCGATTTATAGAAAATGATTGAAAGGCCCCGGTATTATAAACAAATTTGTTATCCGGCGAAACCCAAAGTTCTTTCGAATCTCCATGTGGTGCAACATCTGCCCTTACTGCATTTGATACATAATTGAGACTGTTACCATTGATAACGAAACCTGAAACGATATTTGTCTGAAAGCTAGTAACATATAATTGATTGCCTGCAGGATTTAACACGGTCCAGCATGCTTCATTGATACCAGGAGCAGGCGTTGTACTAAAATTGGCAGTTTTATTTACAGATGATCCGTTATCCATTAGCACGGTAACACTATTATCAAGTTTTGAAGGAATAAGGTTGAAATTTGAGACAAATAATTTAGAATTACCTGTTTTTTCCCAGTTAAACCCAATGGTTCCTGCAATCCCAGCCTCTTCAAAATATCGCTTGCCTGTGATAGCTCCGTTGGAGAAATTATATATAAATACACGGCTAGGATGTTGTTCATCCAGGGAGGTATTTTGTGTGTCAAAATGTGCAATACCCCATGTGCTGACAGCCAATTTCGTTCCATCATTACTAAAGCTAACAGTAGTAGGACCGCCATTTTCTCTTACATATTTATCAAGCTGGCCAACAGTAGTAAGGTTCCCATTACTGCTATTAAAAGTAAAGAGCTGGATATTTCTCTCATTATCCGTTACATCAGGCAACGTGAGGTCCTGCATATGAAAAGCATTATCAGGATAACGCTCAATACTATCTCCGTCTTTTTGAACATTCGGATTGTTCCACTGGTTGCCAACTACAACCCAATATTCATTGGTGCCTGATTTTTTTGTGTAAGCAATACTTACCGGCCTGGTACCACCTGAGTTTACATTATTTTTAAAAGTAAGATTACCTGTCGCTTTATCCAGCGAAAAAACCGATATCTGGTTTCCTCCTGCATTTACAGTCAATAAATAATTATCAATGATCTGTATTGCACCCTGTGCATCGAAATCTCCGTGTGCATCACCGCCTGCTGCAATATTGGCACCACCGTTGCTGTTGGTAAGCCATGAAGTTTCATCTGTAAGCGAACCATCAGCATGTCTTGAAAATCTCACTACTTTATTCACCGATTCGCCATTCGTGGTAGTGTAGAGGTATCCTTTTACATTATTACCTGAGCCACCGTTGCCGTCATGGTCTTTTATGCAACTTGATAATGTTATGATACTGATGGTAGTTAATATCACCAAAAGGCTGAATTTATTTTTCATAATGGTTGTTTTTTTATTTATTAAAATTGATTGATAATGTATGACTGCGTATAAATCTTATAACCGGTGAATTGAACCTGATGACAATGAGAGCTTATTCATTCTCACAGCATCAAAAGCTTCTCCTGCTGTATAGATGGATGCTCCTAATAAAACGATGTCCTTTAAAATAAACTGGCCCGGCATGGGTGAAATGAATGGGAACGAATACCCGTTTTGCACGATACCGGGTGTAGAAAACAATAATGTAAGCGTAATTGCGAAAATGACTATAGCCCCGATACTTCCATAAGCCGAAGCCTTTGGAAGAAACTGCCTTAGACATATCAAAACCCCGGATAGTATTTCTATAACACCTAATAATCCTGAAACCCCTTCTATACCAAAAAAAGCATAAAGCCAGCTTAACAATGGATTATTTTCAACAAGTGGTTTGATCCCTGCAGCTTCATAAGAAGCAAATTTCAGTATGCCTATCCAGATGAGAACAACGGCAAGGCCATACCGTGTAATTTTTAAACCGTATTTTTCTAAATTACCCGAAGGTTGAATGTTGTTGTTATTTTTCATCACCATAAATTTTAAAAGAATTCCGCAATTCTTTTTTACTTAGTAGTGATGTTGGAAAAAACCTTACAAAAAATTAAAAAAAAATCCAAGCTTGCAAATTTTTATTTATTGATAGCTTTTTCGATCAGCTGTTGCATATGTATTTTTGAATTTTCATCCAGGGTTGACCTGTAATTCAATTGCTCATTAAATACTTGTTGAGATACTTTGGTAATGAGCTTACTTTGCTTTTGATATGTTCTGCAGACCTGGCAACCAGCAAGATGTATTTGCAGTTCTAATCTATCCCTTAACGTTATTTTACCGAATTGCTTTTTCTCAATAAGGAACGTCGCTTTCTCGCAGTTATTGGCAATTTTCCTTTTTTTAGTCATACTTGTTCGTGTTTAGCTCCAGTTTTTCTGAAGGCATGCCCTTAGGTTTACCTTGGCCCGGTGAATGATTACCCAGTAATTTGCTGAAGTTATTTTTAACTCCTCGCAAATAAACGTTGTAAGTTCCTCATCAATAAACTTCATTTTAAATATGCTCATCCATAAAACAGGCAGTTTTTTCATGCATTGCTGAAGCATAGAATGGAATTCTTTATTCTCAACAATATTCACATCGGTACTAACAAATTCTTTTGGCCTATCCTCTACATTCCAATGACCATCATGTTGCTGAAAAAATTCCTTAAAGCCGATTATTGAATTGCCGTCTGTTAAATTATTTACTGTGAAAGGCCTGGAACGGTATATATTAATGATCTTATATTTCAAAATAGACGTAAGCCAGGTCTTTTCAGAACTTCTTCCTTCAAACTTTTCAGCTTTTTCAAGCGCTGATAAAAAAGTTTCCTGTACCAGGTCTTTTGCAAGGTCTCCATCATTAATTCTTGCCATAGCAAAACAATAAAGGTAATCTGCATATTTCGCAACCCAGTATTGTGGTGACAGTCGTTCTAAAGATGGATTAGTAAGTGTATTCTCCTTGGTATTCATTTTTATACAGTTGGTTAAATAATGACATTGCGGTTTAAGAACATCTGGTTAAACAACTGATTTTCTAATTAGTAGTAAAAACACAATATTCCTTACAAATGATAAGTATGAATTAAAATACAGCTAAAGCAGCAAGTACAACAACTGCTCCATGCCCCCAATATTTTATCACAGAAGTATAACAATTCTATTTCATTTTAACTATGGAACTTCTAACAATATTTATTCATAAAAAAGAGCCGTTTGAATGATCAACGGCTCTTTAAAATAAGATGAGGTGCTTACATCTTTGATTGCATCGTTTTTTTTGATTTCATCATCTTCCCATCCATGTACATACAATCGCCATTTTTCATCTTCATTGTTTTACCATTTTTCATTTTCACAGAACCATCTGTCATAACCATTGTGCCATTCGACATGGTCATATCCTGGTCCATGGCCATTGTGGCACCGTCTTTCATCATCATCATTTTACCATCCTTCATCATAACGCAATCCTTTTTCATCGCCATCGTATGATCTGTTTTCTTTTCCATTTTTTCCTCCTGCGCAAATACTCCCAGGCTTATAGTTAGGCCTAAGGCTAAAATCATAATCTTTTTCATATAAAAAGGTTTGTGGCATCATCTGTTAATTGATATGCCGGTTTAAAAGAAAGGTTTTGACAACTATTAAGCCATGTGCCTTTTTAATTCTCACAGAAGTATAACATTTTACAGGTAAAATAAATCAAGAAGGGAATTCATAAAGGGGAATTGCAAATGAGAAAATATTTTTACCTGTTGAAGTGTGTGCTTTCAGCGATGAATGATGAAGTTGTAGAATTTTTTGCACGATCATAAGCCCCAATCCCGCTTTTTTAGGCCGCTCTCCGGTAACAGTATTCTTTTCATTGAAATCATTTATCCAACGCAAAAGATCATTTGAAAGTTCATTACCCTCGTTTTCAATTTTAAAAATAACCTTGGTATCGTCCACACTGATAGTTATATCAATTATACCATTTGTATTTGTATTTTTAAGGGCATTATCTACTAGGTTTTGTACAACGCGTTCTATCAAGGCAATGTCTGCGTTTACCCAAATATGTTCCTGGCATTCTGAGCAATGAAGTATGATGTTCTTTTCAGCTGCAAGCATTTGAAAAGTATTTACAGATTCTCTTACTATCTCCGTAAAAACAAAAGGTTCTTTGGTTAGCTTGAATTCGACCGACTCCATTTTCGATAACTCAAATAACTGCTTTGCCAGGTTCTCTATCTGCAATAATTTATTATGAATAAGTTGCGTGTAATGATCATAATCTTCCTTATTAATTTCTGTTTTCAACATGAGCGTTTCTACATATCCCCGGGCAATAGAAAGTGGCGTTCGAAGATCATGTGATATATTGGCAATAAAATTCTTTCTTTCCTGTTCTGAAATAGTTAATTTTTCTATCGAAAGAGATAGCAGTGTGGCCATCTTATTAAATGCATGTGTCACCGGTTGTAATTCATTTTTTTGTTCTGTTTCAAAACGAGCTGTATAATCGCCCGCCTCAAACTTTTCGAGTACCTCGATCATAGCTTGAAAATTCCTGCTTATTCTTTGTAAATAAAGCAAACTGAATAACAATGTAAGCAATATAATAATGATCAATGCCTGTAATGCTAGTTTAATGATATGGCTTCCAAATAGAAGCTTCATGATGTTTTCCGATTGTTTACTATCAAGGATAACGTAAATATAGCCAAGCTTCCTGCCTGCATTTTTTACAACTGCTGCCGAAAATATTTTTTTACCGGAGGCATCTTTAGGGTCAGAGCCTTTAATGAATTTTTCTCCTTTATGCTCGATATATTTTGCAATAGCTTTTAGATCTACCTGCCATTGCCTGATCTCCTTTTCAGATGCATGGAAATAGATCACTTTGCCGGTTGTGTCGAGAAAATAAACTTCAGAGCCCGGGCTCAATACCATTGCATTTTGAAAAACCGTATCCGCTTTTTCTTTACTAATTCCAGTTAAAGTGAATGGTGAAGTGAAGGTTGCAATATGTGCTGCAACGTTTTTGTTTAATAGTTCGGTACTTGCCTCATGGTAGTAAGTAGTTGCCAGGTACGTGATGGCAATAAATAAAATACCCAGCCCAGTTATAATACAAAAAAGAAAAATTGCAAACCTTCTGAATATGGTGAACCTCATATTTTTCATTCTGCAAATCTGTAACCTGAACCCCAGGCGGTTAATATATATTTAGGATGATTCAGATCAGTTTCAATCTTTAGCCTTAGCCTGTTTACATGTGAAGTAACTGTATGCTCATATCCTGCAAATGCAACGCCCCAGACTATTTCCAACAATTCTTTGCGGGTGAATACCTTCCCCGGGTTCGATGAAAGTATAAACAAAAGATCAAACTCTTTTACTGTTAAGTCAAGTCTTTGTTCGTTTAAGCTGGCTTTCTTTTTTACAGGATCGATCCTTAGTTCGGCGTATGAAATATTGCGTTGGTCTTTACTGGTAACAAAATTACCCCGGCGTATCATTGCTTTAATTCTTGCCAGCAATTCCAGGATGCCAAATGGTTTTGTTATGTAATCATCGGCACCTAACTCCAATGCCAGTACTTTGTCAGATTCTTCGCTATGACAAGTCAACATCATTACCGGTGTCTGGTTATCACCTGATCTTAATTGTTTACAAATTTCCATGCCATTGCTGTCGGGCAGGCCTATATCAAGCATCACCAGGTTAAAGGACGAATTTCCTAAAAATTCCATTGCATCCTTGCCAGTATTGCAACAGGTAAGTTTGTATTGAGCTTCATCCAGGTGAAGGCTTATAAGTCTGGTGATCTCAGGATCATCTTCAACCAAGAGAATATTTTGCATAATTGTAGAGTTGAAAAAATAAAAGAAACAGGTTATTAAGTGTGGTACTGGTAATTAACGTTACAACCCGTTAAGTGATTTTATATAAGCATGGTTTCAATACATTGCCGGCTAATAATGATCATAATTTTTTGTTTCATCAATTTTCAATCCTGCATCTTCACATTCCATCTTATGTTCCAGGCTCAAAAGCCGGGCGATAATTTTTGGAGGAACTATCCATTGAAATCAAAGTTTATGCCCTCAGCTTTTGACATATCAGTCGTTAATACTATTGTGCTTTATTAACTGAACTTCCATATTATTACACTGAATGAAGTGACTGGCGGTATGTATAAGGTTAACAAAGAAGTATAATTAAGATATTTTCATTCAAAGACTGATCTGGGTTTTGCGTACAAATAATCCCAAAGACGCAGGAACCATATTTATCATAAAGGGTTTCCCATCCATTTCTTTAGCTTTTATTTTTTGCTATAATGTCCAAGTCCTGTGATATAAAAGTCGAAGGTATCATCTAAAGTATATTTAAAACTGTACCAAATAATTTTATAGGAGAATTAGCAGGTGTGTGTAGAGATATTTACTCATAAAAACCTGCAGGAAGAAGGTTGTTGGCCTACACAAAAAGTAAATGGCAATGTGTTGAACTTCTCTACATTAAAAGTTATCTGGGAAGAACTTCAGATTTTTCACTGCATTGATTGCCTAAAAAATAAGACTAAGCATCAGCTAGGCTGGGAGCTTCATAATCCAACAGGTATGACTATTACTTTCGGAAGCCTATCTATATTTGCAGTAATGAGAAAAGCATTCCTTCAATTACATATTGCTGTTTTTTTAGCGGGTTTTACGGCTATATTAGGCAAACTTATCAAATTGAATGAAGGAATACTGGTATGGTACCGTTTATTATTGACAGTGGTAGTATTGGGTGCCATCATGGTTTATAAGAAGCAGTTAAAGAAGGTTCCGTTTAAAGACCTGCTGAAGATCGTTGGGGTAGGCGCCATCATTGCTATTCACTGGGTAACATTTTATGGTAGTGTGAAATATGCCAATGTTTCCGTGGCATTGGTCTGCTTTTCGGCCACCGGATTTTTTACAGCTTTACTGGAACCGCTTTTTTTGAGGAAGCGGATCGTGCCGGCAGAGCTGGCGCTTGGTGTGCTCGCTATTTCCGGTATCTATATCATTTTTGATTTTCATCCTCAATATAAACTGGGTATTGCTTTCGGTATCGTTGCAGCGCTGGGCAGTGCTATTTTCCCCATTTTTAATAAACAATTGCTGCTGAAGTTTTCGCCCAGGATACTTGCGCTCTATGAGTTGGGTGGCGGGTTATTGGTATTGACAGCTGTATTGCCATTTTACCTGAATAGTTATGCTGCCAGTTATTACCTGCCTACGTGGAGCGATTGGGGCTGGTTACTGGTATTGGCGGTACTTTGCACCGTAGTAAGTTTCGATCTTCAGTTGAATGCACTTAAAAAGATCTCTGCTTTCACGGCAAACCTTACCTATAACCTGGAACCTCTTTATGGAATTATACTTGCCTTTATTTTCTTCCACGAAAATAAATTATTTCACAACGAATTCTTTACCGGGCTGGGTCTTATCCTGCTGGCAATTTTATTGCAGATGGGGAGGGTGGTTAAAGGGCATAAGTAAGCCATGGTTAATGAGGTTTGTAAAGAATCTGAGGGTTTAGAAGTTCAAGGTTTGGTAGTGTGGCTTTAGCATGTTTAAATGGTTTAGCAGTTTTTAAGCATTATCTATCATTAATTATCCATTTCACAGAATTCATTTCACGTTATAGATAAACGATCTCATGTTCCACCTTTGCAAAAGCTCTGAACATGGCACTCACCCCGCAATATTTTTCTTCCGATAGTTTGACTGCTTTTTCCATTTTTGCCCTGTCGGCATCCCCGATCTTTATTTTATAAGTGATCTTTACTTCTTTGTAGATCTTCGGGTGTTCATCTGTAAGACTGGCATTCACATCAATGGAAAGATCGCTGAACGGGGCTTTCATTTTGTTGAGGATTGAGACCACATCAATACCGGTGCACCCGGCAAGCGATGCCAGCATGAGCCTTTTGGGGCTGGGCCCTTCGTTGTTACCACCGCCATCCACCGTTGTATCGGTTGTTAAGGAATGGCCGTTTATATTGGCCTTAAAGCTCATTCCATGTGTAAACGCGGAACTGATATGATGTGTATCCATTTTATTTATTTCCTGTAAAATTAATGAACATTTGGCCAGGGAAGCGTCTTATTCATTACGAACACAGGTGCCCGGAACAATTATGTTTTATTTTGTGCAATTTTTTTTGTGCAGTTTTATTTTTGCACAAAAAAAATTGCACAAAATGCCGGCGAAGTCTGCACCCCGTATTATTGTGATGTAGACTACGATAAAAGATGTCTGGAGGCTTCGGTTTACCCCGCTATTTATCGGCCTAAAGCCGGCCTTTTTTGGGTTTTATAAATTCTTTAAAAAAATCTGATCAAAAATCAGTTAATATCCCTACCTTTGCCGTCCAAAATTTAGGAATATGGCCAGAGTATGTCAGGTAACAGGAAAGAAGCCAATTACAGGTAATAAGGTTTCTCATTCAAATATTAAAACAAAGCGCAGGTTTTTGCCCAATTTGCAGACGAAGCGTTATTTTTTAGCTGAAGAAGATGTTTGGGTAACCATGAAAGTATCATCCGAAGCAATCAGGACCATCAACAAAAATGGTTTGTATTCAGTAGTAAAGAAATTGCGTGCTGAAGGCGTAAAAATTTAATAAGCGTTTTTAAAAACATCATAAAATGGCAAAGAAAGGAAACAGGGTACAGGTTATTTTGGAATGTACGGAGCATAAGACCAGTGGTCTTGCAGGTACAAGCCGTTATATCTCTACCAAAAATAAAAAAAATACTCCTGAGCGTTTGGAGTTAAAAAAATTCAACCCGATTCTTAAAAAAGTTACTGTTCATAAAGAAATCAAATAATAATTAACCAATTTGGTAATTTGGAAATGTGCCGGTGAGCACTCATTTCCAAATTGTCTCATTTCCAAATTTTCAAATTAGCAACATGGCAAAAGCAGCTAAAACCGCGATTAAGACCAAAGACCAGAAAGCAGCAGCAGATGCTAAGAACTGGACAAAAGTTATTAAAACTGTACGCAGTCCGAAAACAGGCGCCTACACTTTTAAAGAAGCGATCATACATAAAGATAAGATCAAAGATTTCTTGGCAAGCTAAGATTGTGTTGACAAATTTTTTATAAGAGAGGCTTTCCGATCAACGGGAGGCTTTCTTTATTTAATAAGGTTTAATTTTTTCGTTTAAATGCATGTTACGTTTAAATCGTTAACGTTTTTAAACCTTCAACTTCCTGGCCCTTTACACGGATGTTATGCCTTTACTTTGCATCCTGACCTAACCTTTATCACAGTTAAAAATCAGCTATGGGTATTTTCGACAAATTATTCGGAAAGAAAGAGCAACAGCAATCACTAGACCAGGGTTTGCAGAAAACCCGTGAAGGTTTTTTTGGCAAGATCACCAAAGCTATTGCAGGTAAAAGCACCGTGGATGAAGAGGTGCTGGATAATGTAGAACAGGCCCTTATCAGTGCAGATGTGGGTGTTGATACAACGGTAAAGATTATTGACCAGCTGGAGAAACGTGTTGCCAAAGACAAATACTTAAATACAAAAGAACTCAATAGTATATTAAAGCAGGAGATACAAAACCTGCTGGTAGCTGCTCCGCAAGACAGCAGTTACATCAATTATGAATTGCCGGCTGGACATAAGCCGCATGTAGTACTTGTGGTGGGTGTAAATGGTGTTGGAAAGACAACGACTATCGGAAAACTTGCGCATAATTTTTCCCTGGCAGGGAAATCGGTTTTGCTGGGTGCTGCGGATACATTCAGAGCGGCAGCTGTAGACCAGCTAACTATCTGGAGTGAGCGAACAAATGTTCCCATCGTAAAAAAAGAAATGGGCAGCGATCCGGCTTCCGTTGCCTATGATACCGTGATCAGCGGCGTTGCAAAAAATGTAGATGTCATCCTGATTGATACGGCAGGGCGCCTTCACAATAAATTGCACCTGATGGATGAGCTTACAAAAATTAAGCGTGTTATCCAGAAAGTTATTCCCGATGCGCCGCATGAAGTGTTATTGGTACTTGATGGAAGTACCGGGCAAAATGCATTGGAACAGGCCAAACATTTTACAGCAGCCACAGACGTTACTGCACTTGCCATTACAAAGTTAGATGGTACAGCTAAAGGAGGTGTGGTACTGGCCATTGCCAACCAGTTTAAGATTCCGGTTAAATTTATCGGTGTTGGTGAAAAAGCGACTGACCTGCTGGTGTTCGAGAAACAGCAATTCGTGGAAGGATTATTTGCATTGCCTGAATAATTTTTTTACAACAGATGAACGAATATCTATTCCAAAGTTCGTGCAGGTAGTTGCATTCATGGCATCTACATAAAAAAGAGGAGCCCCTAAGACTAAGGGCTCCGTTTACCAAAACTAACTGCTTATGAGAAATTCTTAATTTTCAATTTTCTTATACAAAGTACGCACACAACGATGACATTGGCTGTTAAGAAAAGGCCAATACTCTTTTAAATCACTGTTAAAGAAATCGCCTGTAATTTTTATCCAAAAGTTTTAAGCAGTAAAACAGCAATACCGTACAATACGGTAAATATGAAGATACCTGTTGCCGTTTTATCCCTTGACGTGTTGATATAGATCGTAAACAACGTGGCATTTAATAATAAGGAAAGTGTAAGCGCAACTGACAGCGTGTTATGTCCCGGTTCAAGTCTCATGAAGTCGAACGTTTCTCTATAAGTGAATATCCCGAATTTATACATCTTAAATAACAGTATGCCTAACAAAGGGGCGATCATTCCAAGTATAAGTCCTAATCCCAGGTTATCTCTTTTAAATATCATTTGAATAGGTTGCTTTTTTCCAGTTGTTTTTTTAAGGTATAATTGGTGAGATCGAATTGTACAGGTACCACGCTGGCATAATTATGCTGCAGTGCCCATACATCCGTATCTTTTGATTTATCAAAATTGACGAACTCGCCGGTGAGCCAGTAATATTTTTTACCATGCGGATCAAGGCGCTCATCAAAGTCTTCTTCATATTTCGCATAAGCCTGTTTGCAGATTTTTATGCCTTTTAATTGGGCAGGAGGAACCGATGGGATATTTACGTTTAATAGAAGATGCTTATCCATTTTCTTCTCGAGTAATTTGCTTACGATCTTTGTAACAACCTGCCTGGCACCGGTAAAATCTGCCTCGTAGTCATAATCAAGCAATGAAAAACCGATGCTTGGTATTCCTTCAATAGAAGCTTCCATGGCTGCCGACATGGTGCCGCTGTAGATTACATTGATAGAATGATTGGCGCCATGGTTAATACCACTCAAACACAGGTCGGGCTTGCGATGCAATACCTTGTCTACAGCAAGCTTAACGCAATCAACCGGCGTGCCGCTTGTTTGCCATGCTTCTATATCACCAAACAAATGCATTTTATTCATGCGCAGCGGCGATCCAATGGTGATGGCATGTCCCATACCACTTTGCGGTTTATCGGGTGCCACCACAACTACTTTGCCCAGGTGTTTTACCGCCTCTACTAAATTTCGTATACCCGGTGATGTTATATCGTCGTCGTTGGTAATAAGTATAACAGGTTGCTCTTTTTTCTTCGCCATTAAATTTCCTTAAGTTTTCTTATAATTAATTAAATCCCCTTAACAAGGGCCTTGCAATTTCTGTACGGAAAGGCCATGGTATGGCAGCCAGTATCAGCAACAAGGCTAATCCGAAGAAGAGCAGCATTTTTTTATGTTTTGCAGCATCTGTTGCAGCTCTTTTTACAGATGTTCTTCCTACATGCACGAGTATCCATGCAAGCAACATCATGAGTGTGTGTTCTACGGTAAAAAATCTTAAAAACGGTACTTTCATTACCTGTCCCATGCCGCTTTTCAGTTTATCAAACCATGAATTCGAAAAGTATAATATTAATCCGAGTAATAACTGTATATCACAACTGATCATAAAGAACAAATTGCTCCGGTTGTCGTTTGTACTGTATGCCCGTTTGCTGGTTACCCCGGAAATGGCATTGATCAGTGTCCACAAGCCAAAAAATAAAATGGCCCAACGCATAATATTGTGTAAAACAAGAAGTGTTTGCATATAAATATATTTGCTGCAAAAATAAGGACTACAATTCAAATACCTGAATATGGATGAAAACCATATAGCAGGCAAACTTTTTAAATCCTAAAAATGCCGGGCCCAAAATAAAAAATAAATGGCTGTCTTTAAAGACAGCCATTTATTTTGTCAGGTGATTTGTTTATTAAAAATTCCGTACAGTCATTTCTGTTCTCCTGTTTTTTGCACGACCTGCAACAGTTTTGTTATCAGCGATGGGTTTTGTATCTCCATAACCATTAACACTTGCCCTGTTATCTTCCAGGCCTTTGTTAACGAGGTACGCTTTGACAGCGTTTGCACGTGCCAGGGAAAGTAATTGGTTCTTAGCCGGGGTACCCATGTTGTCAGTATGGCCATCAATAGTGATGAAGATGGTCTTGTCTGCAGACAAAACAGAAGCCACATCATTTAATGCTTTGAATGATTTAGGTAACAACTTGGCGCTTCCGGTAGAAAAGAAAATGTTCTTTGCTGCAAAGTTGATCTTCTGTATAACTTCTTTAGAGATCACCGGGCAACCCTGGTTGCTTTGCGTGCCTGCAATCGTTGGACATTTATCAAGTTCATCATTGATACCATCTCCATCAGTATCGGGTACCGGGCAACCATTGTATTTGATCGTTCCGGCAATCGTAGGGCACTTGTCTTCTTCATCATTGATACCATCATGGTCGGTATCGGGAATTGGGCAGCCATTGTATTTAGCAATACCAGCAATTGTTGGACATTGATCAACCTCATCATTAAGTCCGTCGCCATCAGTATCCGGAATTGGACAACCCTGATATTTAGCCGTACCTGCAACAGTCGGGCATTTATCGTTTATATCGATAATACCGTCATTGTCTGTATCCGGGCAACCGCTATACATTTTCGGACCTGCAATTGTTGGACATGCATCGATGTTGTCAAACACGCCGTCCTTGTCTGTATCAGGGCGCATCTTCTTTTTATTAGGCATGCCAAATGTTACACCAATATGCGCATCGGCCTGTTTAGATTTGCCAAACATAGCAGTGAACAAACTGCCCGATCCAAAAAATACCGGACCTACTCTTACAGATAAGCCTGCATTGAAATCGGTAAGCTGGTTATAATTAAACGGAATACCTACACTAAAAAAGCCTGTTTCATATCTTGGAACAAGAGAAATGCTGCTATAATTATACAGGCTTAACTTGCTGTTATTTTTTGTAAGGCCAAACTGTCCACTAAGTGAAGTGTAAAAGCCTTTTGCGATCCTGTAATCGATATCTATACGCGCCGTTGCCGGTAGGGTTGTGTTGTACTTCGCGTCACCAGATGCAACCTGTGTAAAATACGGGCTGTTGTCGAGAATGTTTTTATACTGTGCGACCGATTTATCATTGAACTGGTTGAGCAGGAACTGCTGGCCGGTTGGGATATTCACTGCATAGGTTGCAGAAGAAGAATTATCCCTTCTGAAACGGATGCTACCAATATCGGTCGCGGAGATACCAATTTTTAATTTATACTTATTGGCAAATTTGTTATCAATATAATTTGTATCGGCATTGGCTATCGATGCAGGCCTGAATTCATATACAAAGCCAATGTCGCCGCCAACACCATGGCCATTGAAGTTAAAAAAATCCTTGATCTTATAGTTATTGAAATCTGCACCGGTGGTATTGATCGATACCGTACCGGTAGTGGAAGTTAAATAAGTTCCATTAACACCGTCGTTGATAGTACCATCAAGATTCTGTAATGTTAAATATGAATTTGTAGTACCAGCAAGGTATTTAACCGTCAATCCGGCTTTAAAGAAATTTCTGCTGTCTTTTTTTGAAAGGATCATTGCATAAGACAAACCCAGTTCTGTCCAGCCAACTGTATTAAGTTTTGAATTAGGATATGAATTAAAATTTGCAGGGTATGCAGAACCGTGCGCATTGCCACCATCTATCATAGCTTTGGCAAGAGCGCCATCAATACCGGAAGTATTGGAAAACACCCTCGACCTGGAAGTGAAAGCAAAAGCTGACCCCGATTTTGTATTGAACATAAAAGATGGTCCAACAATATCTGCCATTACCAGTGATTTTAGATTTGGTTTATCACCACGTAACAAAATTGATTTTAGAGAGTCGGCTTTAAAAGAGCGGCCAATATCCCTGAAACCTAATTCGGTCTGGTCATTTCCGACAAATACATTTGCCGATCCAAGATTAATACTCCACTTGTATCGGTTATCAGCTATGTTAGCCGGATTAAATAAAACGCCATTTACCCCATTGTAATTATCTGTGCGGTAAGATGGAAAAATCTGTGCCTGGGACCTGACTACACTAAAACAAGTTAAAATAGTCAGCAGTCCTAATATTCTTTTCATATGTGGGTTATTTATTTTCCATTCAAATGCAATTACCTGTCCGTTATAATTTTTTTTATAAATACCTTAACTAAAGGCGGCTTAATACCCTGTAGGCCAGACGTTGAAGGAGAATTTAAAATAAAGTGGTGTATATATTTTACCGGGGTGAAAACATCAATCATTTATATTTATCGGGAAAATGGTTGCCCATTGTGGGCTGCTGTTCTAAACAACCGTGTATTAGCGCAAGTGTAATTGCTACTACGCTGGCAGAAGGTTATTACTTCGTCATTATGCCTGTCTCAAAAAACAGGAAAAAGGAATGGTAGTCAACATGCTTTTTTTTGAATTAATTCACTTCATTTTTACCAGGTAGAAAAATAAATTTTGATAAACTAATTTATTTAGTATATTTGTACTAATCAAATTAGTTAAGTCATGTCTAGAGCCGGATTAAACTTAAAATACCTTCGCAAATTGCGGGGTTGGACACAGGAAGAATTTGCAAACAAACTAAACATCAAGCGTTCACTGATCGGTGCGTATGAAGAAGAGCGTGCAGATCCAAGACTGGATGTACTCGAGGTCATAGCCGATATGTTCAAATTAAGCCTTGATGAATTACTATTAAAGGATGTCAGCGACACCGCAAGTGCCGGAAGCAGTTATTTGCAAAAGCGCAGGCAACAGAAAATGTTGTCCGCCGAAAGAAATGTTATTCACTTTGTGCCGGTAAAAGCAGCTGCAGGTTATCTGACCAGCTATGCCGACAGTGAGTTCATTGATGAACTTAATACATTTACCTTGCCGATGCTCAGTGGTGGAAATTACCGGGCTTTTGAGATCATTGGCGATAGTATGTTACCAACCCCAAGTGGAAGTATCATCGTAGGAGAAAAGGTTGAATCTATGGACGACGTAAAAAATAACCTGGCATATATAGTAGTGAGCCGTAGTGAAGGCATCGTTTATAAAAGGATCGTAAAGAACAACAGGAGCAAGAGCAAGGTTTCATTGGTGAGTGATAACCCTACTTACCAGCCTTACCAGGTGAATGCAGAAGACATTGCAGAATTATGGCAGGCACAGGTAGTGATCGGCAAAGTTGCACAGCAACAGAGATGGGACGTGAACTCATTGGCAAATCTTGTTAATAACTTGCAGGACCAGGTTAGTACTTTAAAAAAGAAAATGAACTAAACTGCGTAATTATATTTCATAACCTTAGCAAACAGATACATCGATTAATAATTAAAAACACATGTTATGATCAAATTACAAATTGTAGGCAACCTGGGTAAGGATTGCATAGTAAAAGAAGTGAATGGAAAAAATGTTATCAATTTCAGCGTCGCTCATTCCGAAAAATTCAAAGACGCCCAGGGCAATCCGAAAGAACGAACAACCTGGGTGGAATGTGCTTACTGGACAGACCGAACGGCTGTGGCGCAATATCTGACAAAGGGCAAAACAGTTTATGCAGAAGGCTCGCCTGAAGCCGATGCTTATACCAACAAAGATGGACAGGCGGCAGCTACTTTGCGTATGCGTGTTCAGAGTATTCAATTGCTTGGTGGTAATAATGAACAGCCATCATCCCAGGGTTATAACCAGGGTAATGTTACCAATGCTGGTCATAGTCCCGCTCCGGCTGTAAGGACACAGCCTGCTATGCAAAATGCACCTGTTGAAGATGACCTCCCGTTCTAACTAAAATATTTTATTTAAGTTAACTTAGCTTCCCGGTTCCGGGAAGTTTTTTTATTTATACCTATCTCCAATTATGAAAAAGTACATATCGATCCTTATTTGTTTTTTCTTACAGGCAATGTTATATGCACAACAAGGTTATGTGCAATATGTAAATCCATTCATTGGCACAGGTGGGCACGGACATACTTATCCGGGTGCAACTGTTCCGCATGGAATGGTACAGTTGAGTCCCGATACAAGGCTGAATGGCTGGGACGGCTGTGGCGGCTATCATTATTCGGATAGTTTTATTTATGGATTTACTCATACACACCTCAGCGGGACCGGTGTGAGTGATTATGGAGATATCCTTCTAATGCCCATGAATGGAAAACCATCGGCAGATAATAGAATTTATGGATCGTTGTTCAGTCATGCAAATGAAAAAGCATCTGCAGGTTATTACAGTGTAAAACTCAATGATGAAAATATTGCAACTGAATTCACTGCAACTGAAAGAGTAGGTTTCCATCATTATAATTTTTCATCGGCGGAACAAAATAATATTATTCTTGATCTTAAGCATAGAGATGAGGTCATTGAATCATACATGACATTGGAAGACAGTGTTACAGTAACAGGGTTGCGCAGGAGCAAAGCATGGGCAACCAATCAGTATGTTTTTTTTGTAATCAAATTTTCAAAACCGGTTATAAAAAATGGTATCTGGCAGGATACAGTTCTCACAGAAAATCTTAAATCTTCAGCATCCAAAAATATCAAAGCATATTTTCAATTTAACCTGGCTGATTCAAAAGATATTTATGTAAAAGTTGCTATATCACCGGTGAGTGTAGAAGGGGCAAAGAAAAACATGGAGGCAGAAATACCCGGTTGGAATTTTGGAGAAATTAAAGCAAGGGCGGAAGAAAAATGGGAAACAGAATTGGGGAAGATAGATGTGAAATCCGATAACACGGATAAGTTAAAAATATTTTATACAGCATTATATCATACAGCCATCGTTCCAAATATCAATATGGATGTAGATGGCCAATACCGCGGAATGGATAATTCAATTCACACTGCTGAAGGGTTCACTTATTATTCTGTATTTTCTCTTTGGGATACCTATCGTGCTGCACATCCTTTATATACAATTATCGACCGCAAGAGAACATTGGATTATATAAAAACATTTCTTGTTCAATACCAGCAGGGCGGACGGCTGCCCGTTTGGGAACTGGCCAGTTGTGAAACAGATTGCATGATCGGTTATCACAGCATACCTGTTATGGTGGATGCATACGCAAAAGGTATCAGAGATTTTGATACAAAACTTGCATTGGAAGCGATGAAAAAAAGTGCTACCTGGAATCATTTTGGATTGAATGCATACATGCAAAATGGTTTGATAACAGTAGATGATGAGGCTGAAAATGTTAGCAGAACATTGGAGTATGCTTATGACGATTGGTGCATTGCCATGTTTGCAAAGATGACTGGCAATGAAGCAGATTACAAATCGTATATAAAGCGTTCGCAGTATTATAAAAATGTGCTCGATACAAAAACAGGTTTCATGCGCCCGAGAAAAAACGGCGACTGGCTAAAACCATTTGATCCAAGAGAAGTGAATAATAATTTTACAGAAGCCAACAGCTGGCAGTATTCATTTTATTTCCCGCAGGATATTGGAGGCTATTTCGAGATGAACGGTGGTACAAAAAAACTGGAGGAAAAACTAAATGGATTGTTTACAGCACAGCAACAAACTACCGGCAGGGATCAAAGCGATATAACCGGTTTGATCGGCCAGTATGCACATGGCAATGAACCGAGCCACCATATCATCTACCTCTACGATTATGCAGGCAAAGCCTTTAAAACACAGAAACTGGTTCATAAAGTGATGAACGAAATGTATCACAATGCGCCCGATGGTTTGATCGGCAATGAAGACTGTGGACAAATGAGTGCCTGGTATGTATTAAGTGCACTGGGTTTTTATCCTGTTACACCGGGCCTGAACATTTATATGATCGGGACGCCTGAATTTAACCTTGCTACCATCAACCTGGAAAATGAAAAGAATTTTATCATCAATGCACCCGGTGTTAGTGATACCAATTATTACATTCAAAGTGCTTTATTAAGTACAACAGCATCTTTACGGCCCAAAACATGGGATTCGGCTTTTCTTAACCAAGGCGATATTGCCAATGGTGGCCTGGTTACATTCATGATGGGTGCCAAGCCATCTGCTATATTTTCAAAAACTTCCAAAGCCAAACCTTCGGCTATCAAGCCTGATCTTGCTATCGTGATCAACCCGGTGATCAATGGAGGGCCAGTACCATTTAAAAATAGAAAACAGGTTACTATCTCATCAGCACAAAAGAATATTTCCATTTTTTACAGCATGGACAGTTCGGTACCCACTGCAAAGAGTAAACGATATATAGGACCGCTGAATATTGATAAGTCAGTAGTTTTAAAAGCGATCGCAATTAATAATCAAGGGATAAAAAGTTTTGTAACTACAGCCATTTATAAAAAGATACCACATAGCTGGACTGTGCAGTACAAAACAAGCTATGAAAAGCAATATGATGGAGGAGGGGCCGATGGACTTATTGATGGCGTTTTCGGAACCATCGACTGGCGGAAAGGCAATTGGCAGGGATACCAGAAAACCAATGTAGATATTGTCGTTGATCTTAAAACAATAAAACCTGTTTCAAAAGTTAGCGTACGCTTTTTACAGGATACCAAAGCATGGATCGTAATGCCTAAACAAATTATTATTGAAGCCTCGTCAGATGGGATAAATTTTAAGCAACTATACAAAGGCGAAGAGCTGCTTTATATTAGTAACCTCGAACCCCAGATCATGGAGGTAGAGCCAAGTTTTGTTCCCGTAACGGCAAGGTATGTGAGAATAAAAGCCGTTCAGTATGGCAAATTACCCGAATGGCATGAAGGGGCAGGAGGTGATACGCATATTTTTATAGATGAGGTGCAGGTGCAATAAAAAAATAAAAAATCGTGATTGCAGATTGCTCACGTAGGATCGCCTGCCCAAACACAGGTCAGCATAAATGTTAATGCAGGGCAAAGCAATCTTATCAGTAAAAGTTGTGATCATTGCTATACCATACAAAGGATAGTATACATATAAAAAAATCCCGAAATAATTTCCGGGATTTTTTTATAACACAATCATAAGTTTTACACTTCCGGTTCAACCCTGCCTAATTTCCGTGAAAAAACTACCAGGTGAACAGCTGCAAAAGCAATTGAAATATATAATAATGTTCTGTCATTTTCAAAGCCAACAGTATATTGATGTAACAGTCCTGCAATGATCAATAATACACAAAGAACCAAACTGGTGTAACGGGCTATTCTCATACCTTTTCTATTATCTGTGCCATTGCCCAGGTGACTGTGTTTAGCACCATATACAAGATAAATATCCATACCGATCAACATCCAAACAAGTAAGCGTATCCATGTATCCATCGGCAGGAATACCATCATGAATAAACAAACCGCAATTCCTAAAATCGGAACCAATGGAACAAGTGGTGTTTTAAATGCTCTGGGTAGTTCGGGCATTTTTTTTCTCATCACCCATACACCGATACATACAAGAATAAAAGCGAATAAGGTTCCTATGCTTGTCATTTCACCAACAACCCTGGCGGGTACGAATGCGGCAAACAAGCTTACAAAAACCATGAATAAAAGATTGCTTTTTGCCGGTGTTTGCGTTTTAGGATTTACTGACGAGAAAATTTTAGGAATCAGACCATCTTTGCTCATGCTGAAGAAAACACGGGTTTGTCCCATTAGCATTACAAGAATTACAGAAGCGTAGCCAGCCAGAATGGCTACAACAATGGCCCTGTTTAACCATGGATAATCAGGTATTACCACACCGGATGAGTTTGCAGTACCCATATGATCAATAGCGATCGCAACAGGGGCAATACCATCCTTTCCTGCGAAGGTTTGATAACTGGTAACTCCTGTCATTACATGTGCAAACAGGATATACAATACCGTACATATGGCCAGGGAGCCTAATATGCCCCAGGGCATATCCCTTTTAGGATTCTTTGCTTCCTGTGCAGCTGTACTAACGGCGTCGAAACCGATATAAGCAAAAAACACAATCGCAGCAGCACGTATGATACCACTAAATCCGAAGTTGCCAAATTTTCCGCTATTATCCGGAATATATGGATGGTAGTTTGTGTTATTGATGTATTTCCATCCAAGGATAATGAAAACAAGTACCACGGTAATTTTTAATCCAACAATAACAGCATTTACAGTTGCACTTTCTTTTGTGCCTTTAATTAATAATAAACTCATCAATACGATGATGAATACCGCAGGTAAATTAATGATCCCACCATCCCAAGGGCCAACAGTAAGGCTTTGTGGAAGATGAACGCCAAACCCTTCCAGGAATTTTACCAGGTAGCGGCTCCAGCTAATACCAACAGTTGCAGCTCCCACAGCATATTCAAGTACAAGATCCCATCCAATGATCCAGGCAATAAATTCTCCCATAGTTGCATAAGAATAAGTGTATGCACTACCGGCAACGGGTATCATTGATGCGAATTCTGCATAGCATAAACCTGCGAATAAACATCCCAATGCCGCAACGACAAATGATATTGTAATTGCCGGACCGGCGTGATTCGCAGCTGCCATACCCGTAATCGAAAATAAGCCCGCACCAATAATGGCGCCTATTCCCAATGCAATTAAGCCACCGGCGCCAAGGGTTCTTTTAAGGGTATGTGTGCCTGTTTCCTCGGCTTCGTTCATCAAAGCAGCCATCGGTTTTCTGACAAATAAACTCATACAGTTGGTTGGTTTAATTTAAAAAATATTCGGAAAAATAAGCAATAAATCCTTATTAAAGCAACCATTGATACATTTTTACATGGCCGTTTGTGCACAACAAGCATTAAATCATATATTGCAAAACTAATTTTCATCTATGCATCAGGAGAAATCCCACAAAAGCAGGCTTACATTATACATTGGTATTGCATTGGTTATTGGTATCCTAACGGGGTTTATTTTAAACAGGCAATATGTTGGTACAGAGAATACACGTATCATGAATGCCGAGGCGCAGCAGAAATTACTGAGGGATAAAATGAAGCAGTTTGAATCGCCTAAGGATACAATGTTTTTCCATGCGTTGGCGAAGTTGAAAGACATTGTTATTGAAAAAAAGAAATCAGCAGAAAGGGCTGTCCTGGATAACAACACAAATACGAATGGTGTTGATGAACTGCTTATTTATACTGATTCTATTAAAAGCATATCCGGCAGGATGTCTTTGTTACTGGATACATCCAATGCAACATACAAGTCACTTCAGAAAGAAAAAGAACTGGTTGATGTTCAAAAGGCTGAAAGCCTGAAGGCGAGGGATAAAAAGCTGGACTGGTTCAGCCTGCTGGCCGATATATTTATCCGCCTGATAAAAATGATCGTTGCACCCCTTGTATTTACCACGCTGGTAGTTGGTGTAGCTAAACTTGGTGATATCAATGCTGTTGGCCGTATCGGTGGTAAAACATTGCTATGGTTCATCAGTGCTTCGTTGATGAGCTTGCTGGTGGGTATGGTACTGGTTAATTTTTTTCAGCCGGGAAGTTCCATGCACCTGCCATTACCCGATAATATTGCAAACCTCGGCATTGATAAAGCAGCACTTACTTTAAAAGATTTTTTCTACCACGTTTTTCCTGCAAGTTTTGTTGACGCCATGGCAAAGAACGAGATTTTGCAGATCGTCGTCTTCTCGCTTTTCTTTGGCGTGGCTGCTGCAGCATTGGGCGATATTGCAGCACCGGTTATCAAAGCATTGGATGCGATCGCACACATTATATTAAAAGTTACGGGGTACGTTATGAAGTTTGCGCCTGTAGCTGTATTTGGAGCAATGACTGCTATTATTGCAAAACAGGGATTAGGCATACTTAAAACTTATTCAATTTTTATCGGCGAATTTTATTTTGGTTTGGGATTGCTATGGATGCTGTTGATCCTTGCTGGATTCTTTGTTTTGAAAGGACGTGTGTTCAAATTGATCAAAAGGATCAAGGATCCGATATTGCTTGCTTTCAGTACCTCAAGCAGTGAAGCCGCATTTCCTAAAACGATGATGGAACTGGAACGTTTTGGTTGCAAGGATAAGATCGTAAGCTTTGTTTTACCACTTGGTTATTCTTTCAACCTTGATGGCAGCATGATGTATATGACTTTCGCTTCCATATTCATTGCACAGAGTTTCGGTATTCACCTTGATATTCCTACCCAACTTAGTATGTTACTGGTACTGATGCTTACCAGCAAAGGCATTGCAGGCGTGCCCCGGGCGTCATTGGTTGTAATTGCAGGAACACTGGCAACTTTCAATATTCCGGAAGCAGGTATTGCGTTGTTGATAGGGATCGATCCTTTACTGGACATGGGTCGCAGTGCTACAAATGTTGTTGGTAATAGCATAGCTACAGCCGTGGTAAGTAAATGGGAAGGTGAACTGGAGCATGAAAAATTATAACAGCAGGTTATTATCAGCTAATAAATTATTATGAAGCAATTTGTTTTTTTTCTGGTTTTTTCTTTATGGATATTCAACTTGGTTGCACAGGATTCTGTAACAATAAAATTATCCAACCAATATAAGCAACAGGTATCCGAGGCTGAAATAATTGTAAATAGCATAAGTTATAAATCCGATAAAGCGGGCGACATAACAATTCCGTCTAACGTTGCAGCCTCCGTAACCATAACTAAAAAAGGTTATGCAGATAGAACCATTGCAGTTACAAATATTAACGCACAGGCGCCGGTAATAATGGATAAGAAATTTTCATGGACTGACCTGTTGACGCCAATGTTCTACATACTCTATGGTGGTATCTGGTTATTGTTGATCATCATTTTTGCAGAAACCGGTTTATTTATCGGATTCTTCTTTCCGGGCGATTCATTGTTATTTGTAGCAGGTATTTTAAGTACTCCATTGGTTGATTCAATTTCATTAAACACCGGCAACGACTTTTTTAACCTGCTCATTATTGCAGGTATGTGCACCATTGCAGGGATACTTGGTAATACACTTGGATATCTTACCGGGCGCAAGGTTGGTCCGGCCATGTTTAACTGGCGTGATCGTTTTCTTTTCAAGAAAAAATATTTATTCCAGGCAAAGGAGTTTTATGATAAGCATGGCGGTGGAGCTATTGTATTTGCGAGGTTCCTTCCGTTTATCAGAACATTTGCACCCATTGTTGCAGGTATTGTGAACATGGATAAAAAGAAATTTGGTTTCTATAATATCATTGGCTGTATTGCCTGGGTTACTTCAATGCTTTTTATCGGGCATTACCTGAATGCATTTACTAAAAAGCAATTTGGCCTAGATTTAGAAAAGCACCTGGAGATAATCGTAATAGCGATCGTTTTGGTTACCACAGCTCCTGTGCTCGTAAAATTATTTTTTGGTAAGAAAAAAGTTGACATTCCTTTGTAATTTTTCTTCAATGAATAAATCTCCCGTTTCAAATACTTCCATTTTTACTGTTGCTGTATTGGTGGCAGCATTGGGCTATTTTGTTGATATATACGATCTGTTGCTGTTTAGCATTGTAAGGGTTCCAAGCCTTCGATCTTTTGGATTGAATAAAGACCAGATTACAACAGATGGGGAAGTTATCATTATTTGGCAGATGGCCGGTTTACTTATCGGTGGCATTATCTGGGGAGTGATGGGCGACAAAAAAGGAAGATTGAGTGTGCTGTTTGGGTCTATTATTTTGTATTCACTTGCCAATATTGCAAATGGTTTTGCACAAAATGTTGAACAATATAAATTGATACGATTTGTAGCAGGGTTAGGCCTTGCGGGCGAATTAGGTGCCGGAATTACTCTTGTTTCGGAATTGGTATCAAAAGAAAAACGAGGCATAGCAACGTCATTGGTTGCTGGTATCGGTTTAACCGGGGCTGTATTTGCTTTTATCATGAAGCAGTATTTTGACTGGCGTACCTGTTATTTTATTGGGGGCGGCCTGGGGTTGTTGCTATTGGTACTGCGTATCAGTGTTTTTGAGTCCGGGATGTTTCACGAGGTTAAAAAAACGGAAGTTAAGCGAGGAAATTTTTTAATGTTGTTTACCAATGCAGATAGATTTAAGCGATACATTTTTAATATATTGATCGGGTTGCCAAACTGGTTTGTGATTGGTGTACTGATAACTTTCTCAGATAAGTTTGGAGAAGAATTTGGTATCAAAGAAAAAATAGATCCGGGCAAAGCAATTATGTATGCCTACGCAGCAATATCGATTGGCGATATATTGATCGGGTTCATCAGTCAGTGGCTTAAAAGCAGGAAAAAAGCATTGACAATTTTCTATTTTATTACGATCGTATTCATTATTCTTTTCTTTACAGCACAATGGAACGGTTCTGCCGATGGTATGTATTGGATATGTGCAGGCCTTGGGTTCGGCACTGGCTTCTGGGCCATTTTTGTAACTATGGGTGCCGAGCAGTTTGGTACGAACCTTCGTGCCACGGCGGCTACAACTATTCCTAATATGGCAAGGGGAATGCTTGCAATATTTACGTTGCCGGTGTTCAAAGCAATAAGGAACGTGACTGATTATTATACCGGCGGGTGGATCACTGCTGTTATCGTATTTACAATTGCCATCATTGCCCTCATATTTATCAAAGAAACGTTTGGTAAGGATCTAAATTATGTTGAATCATAAATTCATTCAGTGACTAAGATACTCGTCATACGCTTTTCTTCAATCGGGGATATTGTTTTAACAACACCTGTTTTCCGCTGCATCAAGAAGCAATTGCCTGAAACGGAACTACACTTTGTTACAAAGAATAATTTCAAAATCGTAACTGCAAATAATCCTTACATAGATAAATTCTTTTACCTCGAAGATGATCTTTCGGCAACTATTAAACAGTTAAAAAAAGAAAAGTATGATTATGTAGTAGACTTGCATAACAATGTGAGGAGTTTCCGTATCAAAAGAGCATTGAAAAAAAGATCATTTACGGTCGATAAACTAAATATTGAAAAATTCTTGTTGACAAATCTCAACATCAATATCATGCCTTCGGAACATATTACCGAAAGGAGCCTGGACACTGTTTCTTCTTTGGGGATTGTGGATGATGGATCGGGACTTGATTATTTTATTCCCAAAAAGGATACTGTAAACGAGCATGATATTCCTACAGCTCATTCGGCGGGATTTATTGCTATTGTGATTGGCGCAACTTATAATACAAAAAAACTTCCGGTGCATAAGTTACAGGAACTTTGTTATAGGGTTGACCATCCGATCATTTTGTTGGGCGGAAAGGAAGATAGCAATGATGGAGCCATGATTGCTTCAGTTGACCCGGTGAAAATCTACAATGCCTGCGGAAAGTTTAACCTCAATGAATCTGCCGATCTCGTCAGGCAGGCAAAACTTGTAGTGTCGCACGATACCGGCCTCATGCATATCGCAGCTGCTTTACAAAAACCGATTATCACGATCTGGGGTAATACTACTCCGGTATTTGGCATGTATCCTTATTATGGAAACAGTTCGCCTTTGAAATTTGATTCAGTAGAAGTAAGCGCACTTCGTTGCCGCCCCTGTAGTAAGATCGGCTACAATAAATGTCCACTTGAACATTTTAACTGCATGGAAAAGCAGGACATTGATTCATTGGTTCAATTGGTTCACCATCGCCTGGGGAAATAACGTTTTCATCCTGGGTCAGCCAGGTAGGATCATGCGGGTATTCGTACTGCGCTCGAACAGGTTTCTACTTCGTCGACATACAATAGCCTACTTGTTAAGCTTTTTGTAATTCTATTCTTCTTAATGTTTTATTTGCAGGAATGATAGTTCTTTTAATCATTGAAAACCTGTTATTTAAATGAAATTATTTCTGCTACTGTTACTTTCGTTGTTTAACCAACATTTATCAGCCCAATTGCTTACAAAAGTGAAGTGGACAGAACATAGTTCGATGCCTGCTTCAGATGTTATCTATTATAACCCTGATAATAAACTGGTATGGGAAAATTTCAGGGGTAAGCCAGGGGATGCCAGCAGGGTGGCGGCTATAACCATGTCAGGTTTTGGATATAATGCCAGTATGCGTTCATCCGGGCAAAAAGGCCAACTTGATGTAAAGGTGTATTGCTTTTTTAATAAAAATAATTCATGGGTAAGGGCGGGCAAAAAAACGGATTATATCCTCACCCATGAACAGCATCATTTTGATGTAAGTTATATAGCCGCAAATATTTTTGTCGATAAAATACAAAGTGCCACTATTACAACTTCCAACTATAATTTCATCCTAAGCCGCATTTACAATGAGTGCATCGATATTATGAATAAAATGCAGGACGATTATGATAACCAGACCAGGAATGGACAGGAAAAAGAAATACAGGAAAAGTGGAATAAATTCATAGATACAAAAATCGATCTCATCACAAAGTAACTACCAGTACCGGTATCTTCAATTCGTGCCTTACACCATTTACAGTTTCACCATAAATAATATCTTTTAATCCTGTATGCCCGTGCGCACCAATCACGAGCATATCAGAGCCGCTCTCTTTTACGATCCTTACGATCTCTTTTATCCGGCTGCGGTAACCGATTTCACCCGCAACCTCGTATCCTTTTTCTTTTAATTGCTGGACGTAGCTTTCCATACGTTCTATGTCTTTCTTCGTTTCATAATCGTCGCTTAATGTACCATGTAATTTGGCTGACGCACTTTCTACAATATGCAACAGCAGGTAGGATGCACCTGGCTTTCCTTGTCCGAATGCATAAGATAATATTTTACTGTCGTTCTCGCTAAAGTCGAGTGCAATAGCAATTTTTTTATAATCAGGGACTTTGAAAGCAGCAAGATGGGTATCAGAATTATGCAGTTGAATGGATTTTATTTTTTCGATTTTTGTAATAAATGGATGCAGTATTATATAAGCAAGAATGCTACCAAAAAATATAGCTGTTAAGAATAACAATGCCTTGGGTATAAATGCCGGTCCCGAAAGGATAGGCATAACTTCATTTAACAGCATTTTAAGGTTCAGCAATACTAATACAGATGCAATAAGCCAGGCGGCTATTTTTGTGATAGGTTTGATCGCAAATTTGCCCATTGTTTTTTTGTCACTTACGAAATGAATCAGTGGGATGATGGCAAAGCCGAGTTGTAGACTGAGAATAACCTGGCTCAGTACCAGCAGTGAATCCACTTTTTCTTCTCCATAAATAATAATAACAATGAGCGCAGGAATGATGGCAAGTAACCTGGTTATCAATCGTCTTACCCATGGATTTATGCGCAGGCTAAGATAACCTTCCATAATGATCTGCCCAGCAAGTGTTCCGGTTATGGTACTGCTTTGTCCTGCGGCTATCAATGCAATGGCAAAAAGAATAGGAGCCGAATTTCCCAGAAAGCCTGGTAATAACCTGTGTGCCTCTTTTATTTCACCTACATGAGAATTGCCCGTTTTGAAAAAGACTGTGGCGGCTAAGATCAGTATTGCAGCATTCACAAAGAATGCGAGGTTCAATGCAATGGTACTATCAATGCGGTTAAACTTAATAGCGAGTTGTATGCCTTTATCTGTTCGATCTATCTTCCTTGTTTGTACCAATGCAGAATGCAGGTAAAGGTTATGAGGCATTACGGTGGCACCGATGATACCAATACCAATATAAAGTGCTTCATCGTTCGGGAACGAAGGAATAAAACCACTGGCTACTTCAAGTGCATTCGGTTTTGCCAGGATGATCTCGATGAGGAATGCAATTGCAATTACAGCAACCAGTGCAATAATAAAAGCCTCCATTTTTCGCATACCCAGTTTCTGCAGGTAAAGTAACAGGAAAGTATCTAATACAGTAATGCTTACACCCCATATTAGGGGCAAGCCGGTTAAGAGTTGAATTCCTATTGCCATACCAAGCACTTCGGCGAGGTCGCAGGCAGCTATGGCGATTTCTGCCAACAGGTATAAAACGAAGTTGACATATTTCGGGTAAGCTTCCCTGTTTGCCTGTGCCAGGTCACGCCCTCTCACAATACCGAGCCTTGCGGAAAGCCCTTGTAAAAGAAGTGCCATAAAGTTGCTCATCAACAATACCCATATCAATGAATACCCATATTTACTACCTCCTGCAAGATCGGTGGCCCAGTTACCTGGATCCATATAGCCTACACTTACCAGGTAGGCCGGGCCTAAGAATGAAAATACCTTTCTCCACCCTGTTTGCCTCCCACTTGTAGTATCTACGGTGCCATGTACTTCACTTAGTGAAATGTTTTTCTTGGTATGATTCATAAAATACAAAATACATTTTGAGCAACCTGTTTACTTACAATTGTTGCCGGTTGTTTATCAATTTTAATTTCTGCAGATCCGTCAAAATCGAAACGCCTGGTAACTTTTAGTTTGGTTCCAATGCCGATTTTGAAGTGATTGAGCAGGTCAAGCATTTCCCTGCTTTGGTTCTTTACAGAACTTACCGTTGCGATTTTCTTTACAGGTATGGCTAAAAGGCTTGCTTGTTTCAGCACTTTGATCTTTCCTTTATGATCCGGAATAGGATCGCCATGCGGATCAAAAGCCGGGTTGCCTAAAAAATTATCAAGCCTGACTGTCAATTCTTCGCTGCTGATATGTTCCAGTTCTTCTGCTACATTGTGTACTTCATCCCATTCAAAACCAAGTTTGTTTACCAGGAAATATTCCCAGAGCCTGTGCTTCCTGATAATAACCAGGGCAGTTTTATTCCCTGTTTCTGTCAGGTTAAAACCCTTGTAACGCTGGTAATGAACGATTCTTTTTGTGCGTAACTTTTTAAGCATATCGGTCACCGAAGCCGGCTTCGTATTCATTTTAGCAGAGAGCAGGGTAGTGCTTACAGTATCACTCGCAAGCTGCAAATGGTAAATGGCTTTGATGTAGTTCTCTTCTGTAGCTGTATGGGTCATCAAAAAATAAATTTAGACAAATCTAAAATAAATTTTTCTATTTACCTAAGTAGTGCTCATAAGCCGCTGTTCATGATGATTTCCCTGTTTATTAATATTTTCTATTACCTGCGGTGATTAAAAAAAACGGTTTTATATTGCACCTGAAAAAAAACAGATATGGATTTTACCCAGTATGAAGTTCCTTACACTCCAGACCATGCTTATGCTAAACGTGTTGCTTATTTTTCTATGGAATTTGCTGTTCATCAGCCTTTGAAGATATATAGCGGGGGATTAGGTTTTTTAAGTGGATCACATTTACGAAGTGCTTATGAATTGCGACAGAACCTTATTGGAATCGGCATTTTATGGAAATACGGCTATTACGACCAGGCACGCAACCAGGATCAGACTCTTCAGGTGCAGTGGAACGAGAAAATTTACAATTTCCTGGAAGATACAGGGATCAAATTCCAGATCAATATTCATGAGAACCCGGTTTGGGTTAAAGCATATTACTTAAATCCCGAGACTTTCAAAAGTGCACCCCTATTCCTGTTGAGCACCGATCTTCCGGAGAATGATTATGTATCTCAAACCATCACACACAGGTTGTATGATGCAAATGTTGCTACTAAAGTTGCCCAGTTTATTTTATTGGGAGTGGGTGGTGCTAAATTGATCGATGCGCTGAATTTTAATCCTGAATTGTATCATTTGAATGAAGCGCATGCAGTAAGTGCAGCCTTCTACCTGTATAAAAAATACGGAAGTAAAGACGAGGTTAGAAAGCGCCTTGTATTTACAACACATACACCGGAAGAAGCTGGTAATGAAAAACATGATATTTTTCTTTGCGAAAAAATGAGTTATTTCTGCGGTGTGCCACTCGAAGAAGTGAGGAAGCTTACAGGAATTGAAGATGATTTATTCAATCATTCACTGGCTGCTCTCAGGTTTGCAAAACTTGCGAACGGTGTAAGCCAGTTGCATGGTGAGGTGAGCAGGAAGATGTGGGCCAAATATGAAGACATTTGTGAGATCAAAGCCATCACAAACGCACAGAACTGGCAATACTGGGCCGACAAACAATTGTATCATTTTATAGATGATCATAATATTGATGCCTTCATAGACCGAAAAAGATTTTTGAAGAAAAGGGCAATGGATATCGTGGCAGATCAGACGGGTAAATTGTTTAACCCTGATATACTTACCATTGTATGGGCACGCAGGTTTGCAGGCTATAAAAGAGCCGAATTGATAACAAGGGATCAGCAACGTTTCGAAGCATTGCTTAGTAGTACAAAATATCCTATCCAGATCATTTGGGCAGGAAAACCTTACCCTGTAGATTACCCGGCGATCAGTGACTTCAATTACCTGGTAAACCTTAGCAAAAAATACAGCAATGTTGCAGTATGTACCGGGTACGAACTTGCCCTGAGCAAAAGACTAAAACAGGCATCGGATGTTTGGTTGAATAACCCAAGGGTTCCGAGAGAAGCAAGCGGAACAAGTGGTATGACTGCAGCTATGAATGGCTCGGTTAACTTCAGTACCAATGATGGATGGATTTGCGAATTTATCAACCATGGTAACAATGGATTTGTTGTTCCGATGACGGATTATGATAAGATGAATGTTCATGAGCAGGATGAATATGACCTCGAAAAAGTTTACGAGATTCTGGAGAACCAGATATTGCCGATGTATTACGACAATCCGAATATCTGGCGCCAGATTATTAAGAACGGTATGAGAGATGTGCGCTGGCAGTTTGATAGCAATCGTATGGCGAAAGAGTATTATGAAATCATGTACAAATAATTATAGGAGCAAACCCATTCATCAATCCTTTTCGTCATAAGCGCAAAGGATTTTTTATTTTTGCTAAAACTTTATCAGTGAAAGAATTTATAACAACATCTGAAGTAAGATGGGCAGACCTTGATCCCAGTTTTCATGTATTGCATTCCAGGTACTACGATTTCGGAGTTCATTGCCGCATGGTATTTTTATTGCAACATGAACTAACAGCAGAATTGATGAAGCAACTTCATATCGGCCTATACTTTTCAGGGAATAATGCTTTTTTAAAGAGAACTGAAATTTGAAGATCAAATATCAGTCAACCTTAAGCTTTCAAAAATGACATCAAATTATGCCCGATGGAGTATGGAACACGAAGTTTTTAAAAATGGCGATATCCTCTCAGCAACGATGAACATCGATGGTGCCTGGATGGATACCCAAAAGAGAAAATTGATGATTCCGACTGCACCGATTGGAGAAATTTTTGAAGCTATGCGAAGAACATCAAATTCCGAACTCATTATAAAATAATACCCTTGAAGTTTCATGATCACTCCTGCCATTCGATTATATAAGAATGCATACGCCGGCTTAACACGCCGCATATGGTTGCTGAGCATTGTTATGCTTATCAATAGAAGCGGTACGATGGTACTTGCCTTTATGACCTTGTATTGCAGGCATCTTGGTTTTACAACCAGGCAAGGCGGACTTGTTGTTGCGATCTATGGACTGGGTTCCATAGCGGGATCTTTTTTTGGGGGAAAGATTACGGATAAATTCGGATTTTATTATACGCAGTTTGCGTCATTATTTTTTGGAGGAACTATGTTCATCCTGCTCGGACAAATGCGTAGCTATGAAGCAATATGCATCTGCACTTTTTTCCTGAGCATGGTAAATGAATCGTTCCGTCCTGCCAATGCAGCTGCTATCGCACATTACAGCACAGCAAAAAACAGAACACAATCATTTTCATTGGTAAGGCTGGCAGTTAATATAGGATGGGGGATAGGAGTAGCGGTGGGTGGTTTTTTAGCATCGTTCAATTATCATTTGCTTTTCTGGACAGATGGATTCACAAATATTGCGGCGGCTCTTTCACTGCTTATCATTTTACCTAAAGTTTCTTTGTCACAACAAAAAACAAATGTAAAGCCGCATGCTACAGAAAAGTTGATGGCAGCATCTCCGTATAAGGACAAGGAATTTTTATTGTTCTTAATTTTTACTGTTTTATTTGCCACTTGTTTTTTCCAGCTATTCACCACGGTACCTGTATTTTTCAAAGAAGGTTTAAAGCTTAATGAATTCTGGATCGGCGTGGTGATGTCATTGAATGGAATATTGATTGCGTTGGTAGAAATGGTGCTCGTGTTCACACTTGAAGGCAAAAGGCCATACCTTATGTTGATGTGCTATGGATCGGTAATCATGGGCATCGCATTTTTATTGTTAAACCTTCCTGTTGCCAGCGGTTTTATCATTGCAGTATTTTCTACGCTAGTGGTTACAATCGCCGAAATGGTAGGTATGCCATTTATGAATAGTTATTATATTGGCAGGAGTTCTGATCAAAACCGAGGGCAATATGCCGGTTTATACACTATGTCGTGGAGTGTTGCACAAGTGATTGGCAGTAGTTGCGGCGCACTCATTGCAGCTTCATTAGGATTTTTTGATCTGTGGCTATTGGTTGGAGTAGTATGCCTGCTTACAGCCGGTGGATATTATTGGCTCCAAAAGAAAAGTTAATCTGCTGCAGCTGGAAATCTTTTGCAAATGCTCAAACGTATTTTTAATAAAATATATGAAGCAATATAAATTTACAATCATATTATCGCTGATCACCTTTTTTATTTTGATCATCGCCATGGCTTGTCAAAATAAGCCAACACAAAAAAAAACTATGGATGCTGTTGATTCAACCGGGATCGTTGTGATGGAACTTTTTACTTCGCAGGGTTGCAGCAGTTGTCCGCCTGCAGATAAGTTATTAGGTAAATATGCAATGGCGGGGGATGATCATATTATACCGCTTGCATTTCATGTGGATTACTGGAACCGGCTGGGTTGGGCAGACCCATTTAGTTCTCCTAAATTCAGCAAACGCCAGCGTGACTATTCAATATTGATCAACGGATCTTCGGTTTATACACCCCAGCTTGTTATTAATGGTGAAAAAGAATTGGTTGGTAGTGATGAAGCCAACATTGCGGCTATTGTAAAAAGTGAATCAATGATCAGCCCCGCAGTACATATTTCCATCAATAAGATAGAAACGAATGATAAACTTATTACCGTGATTTTCAACCTTGATAAAACAATAAAATTCACGACTATTCAAGCCGCGTTGGTACAAAAAAAGGTATCCACCAATATTCTTAGGGGAGAGAATATTGGTATACAATTGATAAATTATAACGTAGTAAGAGATTTTAATAGTGTACCTGCTGGCAGTAAGAACTTATCAATCGGTCTTAATATACCTGCAGGTCTTAATGAAAAAGATTTTACTATTGTGTTGTATGCACAAGATGATGCTTCCGGAAAAATCACAGCTGCTGCACAGAAAGCACTTTGAACGTTTAATACATATTAATATTCATAAGTAGTAAGGCTTGTTCCTTTTCCTGTAACAGGAAGAGATTGTCCCATCATTTCAAGGGTTCCGGTAATATCAGCTTTGGCATCACGTTTTTTTACATTTCCTGTGTTGGTATCTACATTTATTTCCGTTGTTGAGGTCATGGCCATATTAACGGTAACCTGCATTCCCTGCATTTCAGTTTGTGTATTGTTCTGCACCTTTCCATCAACAGCTATAGTTGCAATACCTTTATCAATCGACTTTAAAAAATAGTTACTATAAGATTTTACATCTTTTGTAATTGTTGAGTCTTCCCATTTATCACCAGGTTTTTTGTCTTTTGGTATCAGGAAGAATGCATGCTCAACAAGATTGTCTTTGTTGTTGCCAAGTGCTTGAAACATACCTTCCACAGGATTTGCCTGTTCCGTTAAAACAGGAACTTCTTTTTTGTTAGCCGTAACTGTTGCTATGTATTTGTTTAATATAAAAGTATCCGGTTGGTTCAGATCCTGCATTGTTTTTCCGATTTCTGAAGCACTGTCTTCTTTTTTATCTGAATCGTAAGTTGTTGACTGGCCCATCAGGTCCATTGAAAGCTTAACCCCTGTGAGTGTATTGGTAATTGTAGCGCTGGCATCACTTGCAGCAATTACAACGAGTTTATTCTCCATTGTTGAGAAATTTTTCATCTCCATACCCATGCCCATATCTGCTTCCTGGGTACTGGTGGTTTTAACCAATATCTTTTGCCCTTTTGTCAAAACAACCTTTGCATTATTTTTCTGCGCAACTGTATTTAGTGTCAGCGTAATGGCTAATAAAAATAGAACCGTTTTCATATTTTATTTCTTTTTAAATATTTTGTAAAAATAAAGGCAAATAGCCAGCATAAAAAATGGGTTATTGCTTTGAAACAATAACCCATACAAATTTAAATGACTTTAATTTATCCAATAACTGTTACATTAACAGCATTCATTCCTTTTTTGCCATTTTGAAGCTCAAATTCTACTTTGTCGCCTTCTTTGATGTCATTAATTAAGCCGCTAACATGTACAAAAGTTTCTTTGTCAGAATCTTCGTGCTTAATAAAACCGAAACCTTTTTCTGAATTGAAAAACTTTACGGTGCCTTGATTTTTAGTGTCCATTTTTTTAATTGTATTGTATTAATAAAGCGCAAAGGTAAGGTTTTAATGGTTAATAACCTCAATCAATTTAAATTCTTTCAACAAAAGAGTAGTTTTTTGTAAATTGAGTTAAGATTCGGATATGTTATTTTAAATATTCAACATATCTGATGCATTTTAATAATGTTTCCAGGGTTGATCAGCTATTATATAAATCAAATATTGATCAATTATTATTAAGGTCTTTAAATAACACAGAATGCAATCTATAAAAACCGTAATCACCGGAACAGGCAGTTTCATTCCTCCAATTGTTAAAGCCAACAAAGATTTTGCCGTGCATAATTTTTATGGCGAAGATCATTCCCCGATAAAAACCGATCCAAAGGTAGTTGTTGAAAAATTCCAACAGATCACCGGTATTGATGAACGTAGGTATGCAACTGAAGACATGAATGCTTCCGGGATGGCTGTTATTGCAGCAAAAATTGCATTGGAAGATGCGGCTTGCGATCCCGAAACCATCGACCAGATCATTGTTGCCCATAATTTCGGAAATGTTGTAAAACATACTATCCAAACAGATGTATTGCCAGCATTGGCTTCACGAGTGAAGCATGCGTTGCAGATAAAAAATCCAAACTGTATCCCCTATGATATCTTATTTGGTTGCCCAGGTTGGATACAAGGCGTGATACAGGCCGATGCTTATTTTAAAGCCGGTGTAGCGAAAAAATGTTTAGTCGTTGGAACGGAAACCTTGTCACGTGTACTGGATGAGTACGACAGGGATAGCATGATCTTTTCTGACGGGGCAGGTGCCTGCGTGCTTGAAGCAAAAGACTCAGATACAACTCAATCTGGAATTTTAGCAACAGCAGTTTTGGCGCATTGTATTGATGAAGTGAATTATCTTTTCTTTGGAAGGTCTTACCATCCCGATGCAGATCCCGGTGTTCGTTACATAAAAATGAAAGGCAGAAAAGTATTTGAGTATGCGTTGAAACACGTTCCCATGGCCATGAAACAATGCCTTGATAAAGCAGCTGTTGATATTAAAGACCTGAAGAAAGTTTTCCTGCACCAGGCGAATGAGAAAATGGATGAGAGCATTATTAAGGCGATGTATAAATTATATGGCATCTATGAAATACCCAAATCTATTATGCCCATGAGCATACATAAATTGGGAAACAGTTCGGTAGCTACGGTGCCAACCTTATTTGACATGGTTTTAAAGAACCAGATGGACGAGCATTCCTTAAAGCCAGGCGACCTGGTTTTATTTGCTTCAGTCGGCGCAGGAATGAATATAAACGCTGTTTGTTACAGGATGTAAATGACTAATTTCCCGTTCACTGCCGTGTTAGTAAAAAAATAACCCATTATGCCCCTGAAATAGGCTAGCTTTGCAAAAAAATTGAATATGGTAAACGAAATGATAACTAAATTTTTGGAGCCAACAAATGTTGAAAAGTTGGCTGTAAAGATCGAGTTTAAAAAAAGGAATTCCATGGTTGGCATCTTTGTGAAGTCAAATGATTATGAAGATCTGAAGTCCAAGAATTTCTGGAGGATCGTATCTGAAATAAAGATACCTGAATGGAAAAAGACAAATGACAACAGCTTGTCGAAGATATTTAGCGGATCTGAATTTACCCGCCTTACCGTTGCAAAAGAGCAATAGCATTATTTAAGTATAATCAGCAAAGCAATAAAAAAAGTTCAGCATTTTGCTGAACTTTTTTTTGTTAAGTTATTGAAGCTTTGAATTAAGCATTTTCTGCAAAACTGCTGGTTGGCTCGCAGGTGCAGACAAGATTCCTGTCGCCGAATGTATTATTAATACGAGCAATAGAAGGCCAGAATTTATTCTTGGTAACATAAGCAAGCGGGAATGCAGCTTCCTGTCTTGAATAAGAATGAGTCCATTCATCGGCACAGATCACAGCTTGTGTGTGAGGTGCATTCTTCAAAGCATTATCAACTTTATCTGCTTTTCCTTCCTCGATGGCTTTTATTTCATAGTAAATGCTGATCAGTGCCTCACAGAACCTATCTAGTTCAGCTTTATCTTCACTTTCAGTGGGTTCGATCATGATCGTACCCGGCACGGGAAAACTCATCGTTGGCGCATGGAAACCATAATCCATCAAACGCTTGGCAACATCTTCCGCCTCAATACCTGCAGATGTTTTAAAAGGGCGCAGTTCAACAATAAATTCATGAGCGCAATAACCGTTGGTACCTGTGTATAATACCTGGTAATGTTTTTCCAGGCTTGCCTTCATGTAATTGGCATTCAGTATGGCGTACTCTGTTGATCTTTTTACGCCAGCTGCTCCCAGCATTTTTATATAGGCATAACTAATCAGTAAAATACTGGCACTTCCATAAGGTGCTGCTGAAACAGCCGTAGTAGCTGAACCTGGTAACTGCAAAGTATCCTTAACATTGTGTCCGGGCAAATATGGTTTTAATTTATTATTCACGCAGATCGGGCCAACGCCTGGTCCGCCACCACCATGCGGAATTGCAAATGTTTTGTGCAGGTTCAAATGGCATACATCAGCGCCGATCATGCCCGGACTGGTTAACCCAACCTGTGCATTCATATTTGCTCCATCCATATAAACCAATCCACCATTATCATGAATGATCTTGCATACTTTTTTAATACTCTCTTCAAATACACCGTGTGTACTCGGGTAAGTTACCATCAATCCAGCAAGGTAATTTGCATGTTCAGCAGCTTTTGACTTCAGATCAGCCACATCAATGTGGCCGTCTTCATCACTCTTTACCACCACTACTTTCATGCCTGCCATGATAGCACTTGCAGGATTTGTGCCATGTGCTGAGATTGGTATCAGAACTACATTTCTATGCGTTTCCTTTCTATCGGCATGATAAGCCCTTATCGTAAGCAATCCTGTATATTCGCCTTGTGCACCACTGTTTGGTTGTAAGGAACAAGCCGTAAAGCCGGTAATCTTACATAAATAATCTTCTAGTTTTGAAATGATATATTGATATCCCTTCGTCTGTGATGCAGGTGCAAAAGGATGAATACCGCCGAACTCAGGCCAACTCACCGGTATTAATTCAGTTGCAGCATTTAATTTCAGGGTGCAGCTTCCCAACGAGATCATGGAAGTATTTAAGCTAAGATCTTTATTTTCTAAAGATTTTATATAACGCATCATCTGGCTTTCGCTGTGATGGGTGTTGAAAACAGGGTGTGTTAAATAGGAAGAAATCCTTTGCAATGAATGTCTATCAGCAAATAAGGATGCCGACTCATCGATGACCAATAAAATATCTTTTGATTCCGCCTGTTTAAAAATTGCTGCAAGGTTTTTTTCTGTTTCAGCAACATAATTGGATGCTACTTCGTCAATCGACATGCATACTGTTCCATCACCAGAGTAATGAAAATTAGCGCCATTCGCTTCTGCAACTTTTTTGAAATTTACTGTATCTGCAACTTCAAAACTGATCGTGTCGAAATATTGGCTGGTCAATACTTTTATACCTGCATTGCTCAATGCTTTTGCAACAGCAACCGTAAGAATGTGAATGCGCTGCGCTATTTTCTTTAATCCTGCGGGACCATGATAAACAGCATACATAGCTGCCATATTTGCCAGTAATGCCTGGGCTGTACAAATATTAGAAGTTGCTTTTTCTCTTTTTATATGTTGCTCCCTGGTTTGCAAAGCCATGCGCAATGCACGGTTATTCTCCGCATCAATACTAACGCCAATAATCCGGCCTGGTATGCCACGCTTGAATTCATCTTTTGTTGCAAAGAATGCAGCATGAGGTCCGCCATATCCTAACGGTACACCAAAACGTTGTGCGGAACCGATGGCAACATCTGCACCCAATTCGCCAGGCGAGGTTAGCAGTGTTAATGCAAGGAGGTCTGTCGCCATTACCACGTAGCCATTAACTGCATGTACTTTATTAATAAAATTGCGGTGATCTTCGACAGATCCAACACAGTTTGGATATTGAACGATAGCACCAAAGTAAGTTTCATCCAATGACGCATTTGCATAATCACCATGCACCAGTTCTATTCCAATGGGGGTTGCTCTTGTGAGCAATACAGTTTTGGTTTGTTCAAAAACATTTTTATCTACGAAAAACTTCGGAGAACCTATGTCTTCTGTTTTGTTTTTGTGGTGAAATAACATGGCCATGGCTTCAGCTGCTGCCGTGGCTTCGTCCAGTAAACTGGCATTGGCCAATTCCAAACCGGTAAGATCGCAAACCATGGTCTGGTAATTCAACAGGCTTTCAAGGCGGCCCTGCGATATCTCTGCCTGGTACGGGGTGTATTGTGTATACCATCCCGGGTTTTCAAAAACATTTCTTAAGATTACGCTCGGCGTGATCGTATTGTAATAACCCTGTCCGATATAAGTTTTGAACACTTTATTCCTTGCTGCAATTTTTTTTAATTCAAAGAGATATTCAAACTCACTTTGTGCTGCAGGAATTTTCAATGGGCTTTTTAAACGGATAGAATCAGGAACTGTTTTGCTGATAAGCTCATCAAGTGATGTTACACCAATTACTTTCAGCATTTCACTTGTATCGTACGGATTATTTGTACCAATATGCCTGTCGGCAAATTCATGTTGTTGCTCTTCAAAAAGGTTCATATTTTTTTATTTAACCGGCATTAACGCTTGTTTCAACTTCATGGGCGTCGCACAATTGTACTTCAAAACATTATTCAGCGAAGCGCATGATTTACCGCCGCAAATTTACGTAAAGACAACAACATTACGGTACCCATAAGTTTGTTAGTTTTGTCTTGTGGAAAAATGTGGAATAAATATAATATTATACTTCAACACATGAACGAAGACATGCTGGTAAACTGGCAAAAGAAATCTGCCGATAATCATAAAAAATACAAAAAATTCCTGCAACGGCCCGACAAGAACAAAATTTTGAAGCAGTTGCCGGAATTGCACGAAGAAGCATTTAGTAAAGTTGATTGCCTGGATTGTGCGGCCTGCTGTAAGAATTACTCGCCACGATTTAAAACGCCCGACCTGAAAAGGATCGCAAAACATCTCAAACTAAAGGAAGGCGATTTTATTGACAGATACCTGGTCATAGATAATGAGGGAGATTATGTAGTAAAATCAAAGCCCTGTCCGTTCCTGAGCGTAAATAATTTTTGCAGTATTTATGAGGTCAGGCCTTCAGATTGTGCACGTTTTCCTTATACTGATGAAGATGTGCTCATCAAAAGGCCCGCCATCACCTTAAAGAATGCAACATTTTGCCCGATCACATATTTTGTCCTGGAAAAATTAATAGATACTCAAAAATGATCAGCTGCTCAGTTCCTGGTATGCTGCAGTAAGTGGCCTATCGATACCAGCACCTTTCCATTCAGGAGAGCCTGGTATTTCAGTGGCTTTCAATATTTCCTCCTTACTTTTACCGCCCCTGATCTCAGCTCCGACAAATTTCAACACATTGCCAAGATAATCACTAAAGGCTTGCAGGTCATCAGCGTTAATGGTGATATCGTATCCATCGCCCGCATGGCCACATATGTATTGGGTCTTCTTATCGAAAGTAGTAACGGTTTTGTCCAATAATTTTATCCAACTGGAAATATTTGCACCGGCAGTTTTATCAATAAATGGATGACGACGGTTGAAAACCAGGTCGCCCATATGCACAATATTGGCATGCTGAAAATGAACAATGCTGTCGCCATTGGTATGCCCGGCACCAAAATACGAAAGACATATTTTTTCTTTACCAGCATCATCGCACCAGGTGGATGCATATGTCTGATCAGGATATAGCTGTGCATCTTCTTTCTTTTGTTCTTTAGCCACTCTTTCCTGATTTGCTTTAGAATTATCGTGTGCCAATACATGTTTTACGAGGTCTTTAAATGCAATATTCCCTGCAGTATGATCGCCATGGTGATGGGTATTGATCAGTAAACTGAATGGCTTCTCAGTTTTCTTTTTTATTTCGTCTATTAAATGTGCGGCACTGTCGGGAAATTGCGCATCTACCACAACTGTTCCGTTCGTTGAAAGCAGGAAAGCAATCGTGCCACCTTTTTCTGAAAATACGCCAATGTCATCTGTAAGCATTTTTATTTTCCAGGAGGGATCGGCTAAAAATGCTGCCAATGATTCTTTTTTTAAAAAAGCCATACCGGCTAGTGTTAGGCCGGTATGGCGAAGGAATTTTCTGCGTTGCATATGATTGATTTTTGACACAATTAAGTTAGGACTTAAAACAACAAACGGAGGTACAATGTTGAACGAGTTAAGCTGAAGCTGATAATTGTACAGATGAACACCGCCTGGATTATTCGTGTCGTCGTAGCAAAACGGTGTTGAAAATTGGTATGACGTACAAGAGAGTGACACAAAGATGTTGCAAAAAGATTAAGCTGATGGCTAAATAATTAATATTCCATCTTTCGCAGCGAAGGTGCTTTGAACCAGGTTGCGATCACAACGGCAATGGTCATGCAGCCACCGAAGACAACAGAAGTAACGGTGCCCATTAATTTTGCCGCTACGCCACTTTCAAACTGGCCCAGTTCATTGGATGAATTGATGAACATACTGTTTACAGACATCACCCTGCCCCTTAATTCATCGGGTGTTTTCAATTGAAGTATGGTGCTGCGTACGATCACACTTACACCATCCATGCAGCCACTCATAAGCAATGCTGCAAAGGATAACCAGAATATTTTTGATATGGCAAAAAGAATGATACATATTCCAAATCCTCCTACGGCAAAGAATAAGATGCGGCCCTGTTGCCGATGTAAGGGACGAATGGTAAGTATTGTAACCATTATGATGGAGCCGATATCGGCAGCAGCATTTAGCCATCCAAAACCAATAGGGCCTATATTCAATATATCTTTTGCAAAAACAGGCACCAATGCAACTGCACCTCCAAACAGTACCGCAAAAAGATCGAGGGATAGTGCACCGAGTATTTCTTTCGTTTTAAAAACATAACTAAGGCCTTCCTTTACACTTTGCCATGTTTTGGTTTTTATTGTTACAAAAACGGGTTTAACAGAAAGTTTGCTAAGAAAAAAATAACCACCGGCTATCATGATGAAGATCACAAAGAAACTTTTATTGATGCCAAGGAATGCAATGAGGAAACCTGCACTTGCATGACCGCAGATAGAAGCAACAAGCCATGTGGCTGAACTGATGGAGGCAGCGCCGGGTAGTATTGCTTTCGGAACGATCTGCGAAATAAGCGCAGAAAACGTTGGTCCCGAAAAAGCCCTGATGGCGCCGGTTATGCCAATTACGGTACAGATCAACACAGCAATCGACCAATGATGTAAGCGGGATGCAGTAAAATTCATTGAAAGAACAATAAGTAGTATTATGCATGCCGCGTAACAAAGTACACAACGGAGTAATAATTTTCTCTTTTCATTGATATCAATGTGATGGCCGGCATACAATGCAAGTGAAAGGGCCGGTATTACTTCTGCCAAACCAACAAAGCCGAGGGCAAGTTTACTGTTTGTGAGCAGGTAGATCCACCAGCCAATAACTGTGCCGGTCATTCTTAAACCCATTATATAAAGACAACGCCCGGCAATGAAGTGTTTAAACTCCCGTATCCTGAAAGCTGCGTATGGATTTTTATTTACGGTGTTTTTGGACAAATAAATTTTCTAAGTTTTTGCAAATATAAATTCATTTAAAGCCGGAAAAAAATTATGGGAGACTGATATAGTGCTGTCCATCGTCATATTCTTTGTCCAGGGCATCCACGATGGTTTTTAGATGCGCATCATTTCCCAGGAAATCGGCATTGCTGGTATCTACAAAAAGCGTTTTTATATTGTGTTGTTTGATATAAGCGGTATAAGTTTCCTGCAAAGAGAATAGATAATCATTGGGGATACTTTGTTCGTAAGAACGGTTGCGCTTTTTAATATTCTCCTGCAGTTTATTTACTGGTGAATGGAGATAGATCAGTATGTCGGGTTGTACAATTTGTGGATTGATAATATCGAATAGTTTCTGGTATAGCCTGAATTCTTCATCCGGCAGGTTCACCTTGGCAAAAAGAAGGCATTTTGTAAAGAGGTAATCCGATACAGTGATCGTTCGAAACATATCCTTTGTTTGTAAAAGGTCTTTCAATTGCTTGTATCGTTCAGCCATGAAGAATAATTCCAACGGGAATGCATACTGCTCCGGGCTTTCATAGAATTTCGGGAGGAAGGGATTTTCGGCGAATTCTTCCAGCACCAGCCTTGCGTGGAAATGTTTGCTAAGTAAATGTGCCAGCGTTGTTTTGCCGGCACCGATATTCCCCTCAATAGTAACAAAATTATATTTCATCGGCCTGCAAAATAAGTGGAAAGAACCTACCGGTAATTAAATTTTTTTCACATCTAGTTTATCAGGGCATTTCAACAATAACCGGTGATTAGTCTTTTTCAATAAAGGGTGAATAAAATTCGGTGAAAGCTCATTCAGTGGCACTAATACAAAACGCCTCAATTGCATGGCGGGGTGGGGCACGGTTAGATATTTTTCATGTATGATCTCCTTATTGAAATACAAGATGTCGATATCAATGATACGTGGGGCATTCTTTTCTGTCCTTATTCTTCCCATTTTTTTTTCAATGGATAGAATTACCTGCATGAGTTGATTTGCAGCAAGGATCGTTTCAACCACAATTACCTGGTTTAAAAAATCCGGTTGATCTGTTTTACCCCATGCTGCTGTTTGGTAAAGTCCTGACAATCGGGTAACCTTGCCGATTTCTTTTTTTGTAAAACTGATCGCCTTCTTTAATTGTTGTTGGCTATTGCCCATATTGCTGCCAAGTAGTAAGTAAGTTTTATTCATGTGTTGGTTCAGGTGTTTTTTCAATTCCAAAAACTTTATTGACAGACACTTCCTGTTGAGCTGCCTGTTTAAGTTTATATGACATGTTAGTTAAGGTATTTACATAGATGAAGTTACTCGAAGTATTTTAATTTTTTTTGCAATAGCTTTATGCTTCAAAACAATAGTTCATGCAGCGATACAGTCAGTTGAAGGCATTTCTAGCAATTCTTAAGGCAAGTTTCCGTTCTATTATCAGTACGCCAAGCGCTTTGTTCTTTAGTTTTTTATTCCCTGTTATCTTTATTTTCATCTTTGGCTCTTTTGGTGAAGGCAGAGGGATGCATTACCAGGTAGCTATGTCAGAAAATAGCGATACGCTAAATGAAGTGTACGATAGTATCAAAGCCAATCCGCTAGTTTCCATTGTTTCGTTTAAAACCGCTGATGGGAAGATCGATACCGCAGGCAGGAGAATAGCCCTTGTTAAAGACAAAATATCTGCCATTGTTAGTATTCAGAAATCGCAGGATTCTTCGGGACGTAACCGTTATGTTGTTCGGGATACTTCAACAAACGCCAGTGGAAATGCAATTGCCGCATTGCAGGAGATATTCTCAAACATAACGAATACCATTGCATTAAAAAGCATTTCACAGCAAGCAAGACCAGTAGTAATTCCATATGTTTATTCGGTTAGGGAGTATCGTAATATAGATTTTGTATTGCCTGGCATGCTTGGTTTTTCAGTATTGTTTTCAACGTTATTTGGTATCTCATTCATCTTTTTTCAATTCAGGCAACAACTCATCCTGAAACGGTTTTATGCTACGCCGGTTAGCAGGATGAATATTTTACTTGGCATCGGTATCAGCCGCCTCGTTTTTCAACTGATCAATGTGATGATGCTGATCGGCCTTGGATACTTTTTTCTGCATTTTACCTTGATACATGGATTTGCTACTTTTCTTGAGATGACCCTGCTTACTATTTTTATGCTGCTGATTTTATTGGGAGTAGGACTGATATTCAGCAGTATTGTTAAGTCAGACACATCGATACCGTTGCTCATTAATTTATTTGCGTTTCCTCAAATGCTACTGGCAGGAACTTTTTTTTCAATTGAAGTATTTCCAAAATGGCTTCAAACAATATGTCTCTATGGACTGCCTTTAACTCAATACAATGATGCCATTCGCAAAATATCGTTTACAGGATTACACTTATGGGATTGCTGGAAGGAACTTGGCATATTGGGTATCTGGGCGGTAATAATTTATACGGTTGCGATCAAAGTGTTTAAATGGGAATGATATGAAGTTTATAAAGGGGTTTGTATTTGCGATAGCGGGTTTGTTCGTGGTTGTAACATTGTTTTCCTTACTCATGCCTTCAAAGGTTATGACAGTAAGATCTGTTGTTATACATGGAACAACGGAACAGGTTTTTGCGGAGATCGGAGATCTTAATAAATGGAAACGCTGGCATCCGGTGTTCATGCACGATAGTAATTCGATCAGAATCAGCAGCCATTCTTTTGGTGTGAATGCTATTGCTGAATGGGAGACAAAAGGAAAAACAAATAGATTATTGATCACCCAGGTTGCTTCTACACAACTAACAGCTGAACTAAGCCGCACAGGGGAAAACACGCTACCGAATATCATTGCTGTTACAGCATTAAAAGATAGCAACAATATACAGGTAGAATGGCGAGTGCTTACCAGGTTAAAATGGTATCCATGGGAAAAATTTTCCGGCATTTTTGTAGATAAGATGACAGGCCCCGGTTATGAAGCCGCATTGAATAATTTAAAAATATTGATAGAAGGGAAACGTTGATGATCAGGAGGGTAAACTGATCTTACCCATAGATATAGCCGGCATATTTCCTGAACTAAATACGTTCGGATCTCCCGCTACGGCTTCGTTTGCCAATATCGCAAACAACACGGCTTCTTTTGCATCAGGATCTATTCCCAATACGCCGGTTGTATAAAATTTGCAATCCGGTAATTGTTTTTTCAATCGTTCCATTAATAAAGGATTGTGCATGCCGCCGCCGCTGCAATAGATACCAAAGCCATTGACATCCTTAGAATTTTTGTTGATGGCATCAATGATCATATCAGCTGAAAACTGATTGAGCGTATTCATACAGTCTGCTGAACTTAGTTCAGTTATGCCTGCTCTTTTTGTCGCATCCTCTAGGTAACCCAGGTTGAATAATTCAGGGCCTGTTGTTTTAGGAAAGGGAAGTTGAAAGAATTTATTCTCCTTTAAGGCATTCAACAATTCCATATTTACCTTTCCTCGTTTTGCAATTGCGGCATTTTTGTCAAAATATTCTCCAGGAAAATGTTGCTGTGTGAATGCGTCCATCATAGTGTTGCCTGGTCCTATATCAGTGCTGAAGACTAATGCCGGATTTAAATTCCCTGGTAGAAAAGTAAAATTTGCAATGCCACCTATATTCAGCATTATCCTGTTTGCTCCTTTTTTGCTGAAAAGCAGATAGTCGCCATAAACAGCCAATGGAGCACCTTCACCGCCGGCAGCAATATGTTTTTGCCTGAAATCACTGAGGGTGATGATTCCTGTTGCTACTGCAATATGATCGGCATCACCGATCTGCAAAGTTGCATTTCCGAACTCTTTCTGTTGCTGTAAACTCTTAGGTGCATGGTAGATCGTTTGCCCATGGCTGGCGATGAGGTCAATGGAATTATTGCCTATACCCCATTCCTTTAAACATGTATTTATCATCGCAGCATGTATGGTTCCAATCCATTTATTTAACAGGCAAAGTTTTTCGAGTTCAATAATTTTTTTCGAGAAAATTTCTTTCACCGAATTTTTAAATTCGTCATCGTAGGCTATCGTGCGGAAATTCTTTAAACTGAGTTCTGTTTCCAAGCCTGTTCCTTTTATTTCACACAAAGCGACATCCAGTCCATCCAAAGAAGTGCCGCTCATTAAACCGATGATGACGCGTGATCCTTTCTCAGCAATATCCGCTAAGTGCTTTATATTTTTATTCATCATTTTTTTATGCATGCAAGGTTACGTTTGATGCCTTTATATTTTGTTCTTAGGATAGGGGAATCTTTAAAAATGAGCTTAAAACTTTCTTCGGTAAGCGATTCCCAGTCTGATGTGGTAAAATTCAATATCTCCGGTAATGGGTTGAACTTTATTTCTGATGTTGGTTTCGAAAAACGGTTCCATGGACAAACATCCTGGCAAACATCGCAACCAAACAACCAATTATCAAACTGTCCCTTCATTTTGTCAGGTATCAGTGCATCCTTTAATTCAATGGTAAAATACGAAACGCATTTACTTCCGTCAATTACTTTGTCTGGTAGTATGGCATCAGTTGGGCAATGATCAATGCAACTGGTGCAGCTACCACAATAATCTTTTGCATAACTGTCGTCATAATCAAGTTTGACATCAACGATAAGTGTTGCAATAAAAAAATATGATCCGGCTTTTTTATTGATAAGATTGCCATTTTTGCCTATCCATCCAAGCCCGCTTTTTTGTGCCCAGGTTCTTTCAAGTACTGGTGCACTGTCAACGAATCCTCTTCCATGAATATCACCAATTTCAGTTTTTATCAACTCCATAAATCTTTTCAATTTTTCCCTGATCACTTCATGATAATCTTCCCCGTAAGCATATTTTGCAATTTTGGGCGAATGGGCTTCCTGCTTTTCTTCCGGAAAATAATTTAATAATAATGTGATAACTGACTTTGCTCCCGGAACCAGTTTTGTTGGATCAACCCTGAGATCAAAATAGTTTTCCATATACTTCATAGAACCCTGCATGCCTTTGTTGAGCCAGCTTTCCAGCCGCCTTGCATCTTCATCCAGGTAAACAGCTTTGGATATACCGCAATGATCAAATCCAAGCCGCTTAGCTGCCTGTTTGATAAAGAAAGTATGTTTGGAATTTTCGTTCATTGAATGGTTAAAAATACAAAAGCCCTGCGTAAAAGGCAGGGCTTTGAAATGATAAGTTCATTTTAAAATTTAATATCATACCCGACAAGTCCGATAAGTTCAAAATATTCAAAGCTATGACGCACCCGTATGCCTTTTTGGGCATTGTAGTTAGACAATGCATTCAGGTATTTCACATATCCTGTTTTGCCGGTAAATTCAAAAAAGAATCTTTTTAATGGATAGATCCTTGCGCCGCCTTCTACACTGATATTATAGCCTGCCACATGAAAATCATTGTTCAAACGATCACCTCTCCACGTAAAATCTGTCCGGGGGATATTGATACCTGCGCCAGCTTTCCAGATATAGGTTATCAATGGCCGTTTTGTCTTTTTAGTTAATAGTAACGTGTGTTGCTGTACATAATTCAAATGAAGCCAGTTTGCACCATCTGTATGTTCAAAATGCAAAAAAGTAGTTGGATTCAGTACACTATCAGCATCCACCGGCTTGCCATCAATAGTTCCTTTTACACGAACCGTTTGTCCGTCTGTAACAATGTATTTTGCATGATCGAAATTCAATTCAATCGCCTTGCTGTGAGATTTGTTCAAATAGAAACCGAGGCGGTAATTATATTGGGGAATAGAAATATCCAATGGCTTTTTGGGAATCGCATCCAGGTCAGGACGGTCATGTGCTTTTGCATTTATTAATTTGAAATTATTGCCATTGGGCATGATCACATGAATATCGCTTTTCGTGTACCATTCTGTATTATATCCCCACTGAAAATACATACCGTCGATCAACTTGTGTTTTTTCTGGGCAAGTAAAGATGTAACTGATGCAGTAAATAAGATCAGTAAAATAAATTTCCTCATACAAATTTTTGTAACTGCCGCAAAGCTACGTCAATACAGGAAATATATGGTCAATTAATTGTTATCGCTGAATCAATCAGTTGCTTGAGGGCTGTATATCTTTCATGCCTGCCTTTGCTTTTCAAGTTAAAAGTAAACAATACCGCAGCATAGTTGTGTTTATGATCGATCCATGGGAAACTTCCGAATAAACCCGGACTGGTTACAGCCACGGCGTGTTCTCCATTGGCTGAGTTTTCCATCATCCATTCTCCAAATCCGTAGCCCCAGTTACCTGCCTCTGCAGGAGAGTAGATGATTTTTTTTCCTGATGAATAATTCTGTTGCATCAGATCTACTGATTCTTTAGATAGTACTTTCTTGCCCTTGAACACTCCATCTGCCAGGATCATTTTTAAAAAATTCAAATAATCAGCAGCACTGCTCATAGCCCCACCTGCTGCCATAGGAACAACTTTATTTCCAAAATCTGTATGTATCATTTCGCAGGGGCCGGCGATCCTATCTTTAAACAGTTTTTCAAAATTCTGCCCGCTGATCTTTTCGATAACCGCTGCAGCAATTTGCAAGCCTATCCCGCTGTAATGAAAGGAAGTTCCCGGCATGGATTCTACCGGCAATACTGCTATAAATGCCATGGCTTCATCCATGTTTTTTGCATTATTAGAAAATTCCCTGCTTTCTTTTAAGTTGCCAGATTTAATTCCCGTTTGATGGGAAAGGCAATCGGCGATCGTGATGTTACCCTTTCCATTTGCCGTCATACTCGGAAGGTATTTACCAATGCTATCCGCCAGCCTCAACTTGCCATCATCAATAAAAGTCATTATCAATGCAGCGCTAAGCCATTTACTGCAACTTGCAATATTGATCCTGGAAACGGGGCTAAGTTCAGCCATTACCGTTTCAGGATCTTTACCTGTTTTTCGGGCAAGCATTTTCCCTGCCCTCGCTTGTTTATTGCTAAGCTCATTTGCTGAAGTACTGTGTATTATTTTTCCGTCTTTATAAATCATCAATACAGCCCTGCCACCAAGTTCTTTCAGGTTTTCTTTTAGCCAGGCATCTGTCCTGGTAAAATCATACTGCGCATTACAAACATGTAACAATAGCATGAAAGCTATTATGAGACTGCTATGCAGACAGTATTTAGAAGGTTTGTATGACATATTTTCCATTTATTTTTTTGGATATGTATTTGCAGACTAAGTTTAAAATTACTAATACCAAACTTCAAATATGAACTTAAATAATTTCACCATTAAAGCAGCAGAAGTTGTGCAACAGGCACAGCAACTGGCTTTTAATGCAAAAAATCCAACCATTGAAACAGCGCATATATTAAAAGCTTTGTTGGATATGGAGGATTCTCCGATCGAGTACCTGCTCAAGAAAAACAATGTAACCATTAATCTTGTAGAGAATAAACTCAATGAACTAATACAAAAGCTTCCAACCACCACCAGTGAACCTGCACAGGCAATGGGACGTGAAGCCAATAATGTGCTGTTACGTTCAGGTGCTGTTTTGAAAACTTTTTCAGACGAATTTGTAACGCCTGAACATATCTTATTGGCTATCATTCAGGGGAATGATGACGTAGCTAAATTATTGAAAGACGCCGGTCTCACAGAAAAAGGATTGGTAACCGCGATAAAAGAATTACGCCAGGGAACAACTGTTTCTTCTCAAACGCAGGAAACGCAGTTCAATGCATTGAATAAGTATGGTAAGAACCTTAATGAACTGGCACGTTCAGGAAAACTTGATCCTGTTATTGGTCGGGATGAAGAGATACGCAGAACATTGCATATACTTAGCCGCAGATCAAAAAATAATCCGATTCTTGTTGGTGAACCAGGTGTAGGTAAAACAGCTATTGCCGAAGGACTTGCCATGCGGATCATCAACGGGGATGTTCCGGAGAACCTGAAATCAAAGATCATCTACGCATTGGATATGGGGCAGTTGATCGCCGGTGCAAAATACAAAGGTGAATTTGAAGAACGTTTGAAATCAGTGATCAAAGAAGTAACCTCTGCAGACGGCGAGATAATCATGTTCATTGATGAGATACATACACTCGTAGGTGCAGGCGGTGGCGATGGTGCTATGGACGCAGCAAATATTTTAAAGCCTGCATTGGCTAGGGGAGAATTGAGAGCTATCGGTGCAACTACATTATCGGAGTATCAGAAATTTTTTGAAAAGGATAAGGCACTGGAGCGTCGCTTTCAAAAAGTGATGATTGATGAACCGACCACCGAAGATGCTATATCTATTTTGCGTGGATTGAAAGACCGGTACGAAACCTATCATCATGTTCGTATAAAAGATGAAGCGATCATTGCGGCAGTTGAATTATCGCATCGCTATATTACTGATCGTTTCCTGCCGGATAAAGCGATTGATCTTATTGATGAAAGTGCAGCAAAATTAAGGCTTGAAATGAATTCTATGCCTGAAGAACTTGATAAGTTGGAACGGCAGATCAGGCAATTGGAAATTGAAAGGGAAGCCATCAAACGTGAACATGATGATACGAAATTAAAAAACTTAAATACAGACATTGCGAACCTTTCTGTAGAAAGAGATACCTATATGTCGAAGTGGAAACAGGAAAAAGAGATCGTTGAAAAGATACAAAATGGTAAGGCTGCTATTGAAAAATTAAAGCAGGAAGCAGAGCAGGCAGAAAGGAATGGCGACTATGGGAAAGTGGCTGAGATCCGCTATGGTAAAGTAAAGGAGCAGGAAACGCTGATCGCAGAACTTACCAAACAGCTGGATGGATTATCTGAAAAGCGATTGTTGAAAGAAGAAGTGGATGCAGAAGATATTGCAGAGGCTGTAGCAAAAACGACGGGCATTCCTGTAATGAAAATGTTGCAAAGCGAGCGTGAGAAATTATTGCAGCTTGAAGAAGAATTGCATAAAAGAGTGGTCGGCCAGGATGAAGCGATAGAAGCAGTATCAGATGCGATCAGGCGCAGTCGTGCCGGATTACAGGATCCCCGCAAACCGATCGGATCATTTATATTTCTTGGTACAACGGGTGTAGGTAAAACAGAATTGGCAAAGGCATTGGCTGATTATTTATTTGATGATGACAGCATGATGACGCGTATTGATATGAGTGAGTACCAGGAGAAACATTCTGTAAGCAGACTGGTGGGGGCACCTCCTGGTTATATCGGATATGATGAAGGTGGGCAGTTAACCGAAGCAGTAAGACGTAAACCTTACTCGGTTGTTTTACTGGATGAAATTGAAAAAGCGCATCCCGATGTTTTTAATATTCTTTTACAGGTACTGGATGATGGAAGGCTCACCGATAACAAAGGAAGGGTGGTAAATTTTAAGAATACTATCATCATCATGACCAGTAATATGGGCAGCCAGATCATCCAGGATAATTTTGAAAATGTGACCGAGAAAAATAAAGAGGATGTAGTAGAAAGGACAAAAGTTGAGGTGATCAATTTATTGCGACAAACGATCCGTCCCGAATTTTTAAACAGGATCGATGAAGTGATCATGTTCCAACCGTTGATGAAAAAGGAGATTAAAGGTATTATTAGAATACAACTGGATGGTCTCAGGAATTTACTGGCTTCCACAGGCATCGATCTCCAATTCAGCGATTATGCACTTGATTACCTCGCTGAAAACGGGTATGACCCCCAATTTGGCGCCAGGCCTTTAAAAAGGCTTATCCAGAAAGAGATTGTAAACCAATTAAGTAAGAGGATCCTGGCAGGCGATATAGATAAAACTAAGCCTGTATTGGTAGATGTATTTGACGGAACGGTCGTTTTTAGGAATGAAGTAACTGCCAAAGAGCCGGCATTATGAGTCTGGATAAATAAATAACAATTCCTATTACATTGATTATCAGATTGAAAAATAGAATTTTAATGAAAATTTTGCAGACGGTTTTTATAGCATTTTAAAAAATACTATCTTCATCTCGTTCAGATATAAATATTGAATAATTAATTAGTTTTAATAATATGTTTATTGCTCTTTTGCAACGAACACTAGAAAGAAAAGGAAAAATATGGCATTCAAAAAAGAAGTTGTTGAAATAATAGAACCAAAAGATGTATTTGTTGGCAATGTTAAGGCGGAAGTTACTTTAGAAGAATTTGGAGAATATGAAAGCGAAGCCTGTGCGAAAGCAAATGAGATCGTGAAAAAATTGCTGATAGATTACGATGGTAAGATCCGATTTAACTTCAGGCATTTTCCACTGACTAATATTCACCAGCGGGCTTTAAAAGCCGGTGAAGCTGCAGTAGCAACTGCGCAGGACGGAAAATTCTGGGAAATGCACAATATACTTTTTGCAAATCGCAGGAACCTTGGAACGACCAGTTTAAAATTGCATTCTAAAGAAGCTGGTGTAAATAACAAACGTTTCCTGGATGAACTCGTAAACGCAACTTATGGCTGGCAGGTACAGGGCGATCTTAGAGAAGGGCTTGACCGTGGAGTAAAAGATGTACCAACATTCTTCGTTAATGGTGAAAGAGTTACCGGTAAAGCTACCTATGAAGAATTGAGTAAAGCAATTGAAGCTGCTCTTAAAAAAGTTAAAAAGAAAGTTGCTGTTAAGCAGAAAGCTGCTTAGTAGATAAATAGCCTTAATATTATTTGATGCCTTGTTTTTATAAGGCATTTTTTTATTATGAAGGATTATTCAAAAAAACCTTGGTTAAAAAATACTTCATGGGCCTGATCAAATTAGTTATGAATTAGCCCTGAAATTTTATTGGGGAGGATTTATTCGAACACAAGTTATGCCGCTGTTTTTCACTTAATGATCAGTTTAGTAAATTTGATACAAATGTTCAGGTAGTGATTAAATTTGAAACAACTTTATTAAGATTTGATAAGCAGGGAGAAAAGACCGGCTGGACTTATATAGCTGTTCCTCGAAAGATCGCACAGCAATTAAAACCCGGTAATAAAAGATCATTCCGGGTGAAAGGAAACATTGATGAATATGCAATCAAAACCGTTGCATTGTTACCCATGGGTGGAGGTGATTTCATTATGGCAGTGAATGCAACCATGCGTAAAGTACTGATGAAAAGAAAAGGGGATAAGGTTAAACTGGCCCTGAAAGTTGATGAAACGTTATTGAAAATTTCACCTGCTTTGTTAGCCTGTATGGAAGACGACCCCGAAGCCTTTACCTATTTTAACAGGCTGCCGGGTTCGCATCAGCAATATTACTCAAAATGGATCGAAAGCGCCAAAACAGATGCAACGAAAACCAAGCGCATCACTTCATGCATAAATGCCTTTTCAAGGAAGATGAGTTTTCCCGAAATGATCCGTGAGCAACAAAAGAACAAATGATCAATCTTCTACTTCTATATAATACTGCAATAACTCCTGGCCGTCTGCAATCACTTTTACGGGATAAGTGTCTGCTACCCTAAATGGGAAACTAAAATTTACGATGCCGCCATTATCAGTGAAATTCATTGCCTCTGGTTTGAATTGTTTTTTTTCTTCGCCCATAACAAGAAAGATATTTTTTATTGGCTTTGCAGCATTATAAACAAAGCTGAACTTCACAGGCACTTTTATTTTTGCTTTGATGAACCCATTTTGTGGCATAGGTTTTTGTAAACCATATTTGTACGATGCGTTACAGATCACCGGTAGTGCATAAAAGGCATTTATACTTTTCGGTCCACCACTTCCTAGTTGCCAGGCATCATTGTCTGGAAAATGATCCAGGTTGAAGAGGGCCCTGTCAGCAAAAAAATACTCACCTGTAAATTGTTTGGTGAAGCTGGTGAATTTAGCATCGGTAAAGCCGCTGGCTCTTGCAGCATCAATATAATACCATTGGTCAGGGCTTTGGCCTAACTGAACCACATTCCATGAATGATTGATCTCATCTGCCTTGTTATTAATATCTTCCGCCTTAAATTTTAAATAACCATCTACAGAAAGGCAGCGAATATTTGCAAGGCTGCACATTTCCTGCACGAGTAATGAAAAACCCAATGCCGTGGATTTTCGAAGCTGAATTACATTTTCCGGTTCTGTATTTTTTTTCTCATTGGTCTTGCTGGCTTTCGGATCAATGGAAATATTATTAGCTATCCAGTAGAAGATGGCCCGGGCTTTATTTTTTTTATCAGGAAAATTTCGTGTGATAGTGTCTGTAATGTTAGCAACATTCAACTTCTCCAATGAACCAAGTTTTTGAACATATTCATCTGTAGCTGAAAAATTATCCTGCGCTAAAAGTTTTGAGCCTGTAACGGATAACAATAACGTAAAAATTAAAAAGAGATTTTTCATGCTTTAAAAATAAAGAACCTTACGTTAATGAATATAAAATTTATTCCGGATCCTGCCGGTCTTTTAATTGCCTGAACCTAACTTTTTGTTCTTCGGTTAGTACTGCCTGTACCTGGCGGGTATGTTCGTTTCTGAGCGTTTTTAGTTTTGCCTTCTTTTCAGCTTCGGATAGTGTTGTATCATTTTCAATAGCATCTTTAGATGCTTTCATTGATTGGTTAATCTCCTTCATTTTTCCTTTTTGCTCCCGGGTCAAATTGAGTTCCCGGAATATTTCCTTTCGGTTGTCCTTATTCTTCTCGGCAACCGGCGAAACTGTGGCGGAATCCGGCTGTTGTTTTACCGGCCTGCGTTGAACTTGTGCACTTGACATATAAACCATAAGCAACAGGATGGAGATACAAGTATATTTTTTCATAATGATCTATTAAGCGCTGTATAGATACAGTAAATATGATAAAGTTTAATGAGGTGTACAGAAAAAAAATCCCCCGAAACTCCGGGGGATTTCGTCTCAAAGGGTATAATTATCTTAGGAATAATATTTCCCTGTACTTTGGCAGCATCCAGTAGGCATCGTCTACCATCAATTCAAGTTTATCAACATTATACCTGATCACATCAAAGTATTTTTCTTTTACATGATCACAATAAGCAATGGCTCTTTCCCTGCTGTGGGTAATTTCATTGGCTTTCTTCCTTTCTTCGATCATTTTCTCAACACTGTCGCTGATTATATTAACGTGTTTACTGATCGTTTCCAGGATCTGCACCTGGTTTGCATAAGACTCTTTACCTAGCCCTGCTTCTTTTAACCCACGAATATTTTCGCTAAGTACATTCTGATATTTAATGGCAGAAGGAATAATATAAGTTGAAGCAAGATCACCCATTACCCTGGCTTCTATCTGCACCATTTTGATGTACGACTCGAGCATAATCTCGTGCCTGGCTTCCAGTTCCGGCAGTTTGTAGATCAGGTTCTCGGTGAATAATTTTTTTGCTTTATCACTTAAATACGCATCCAATGCAAGCGGGGTAGTTTTAATGTTTGGCAACCCTCTTTTTGCTGCTTCTTTTTCCCACTCATCACTGTAACCATCACCTTCGAACAATACCTTTTTACTGTCAACAATATATTTCTGGATCACCTGCATAATAGCTACTTCTTTCTTTTCACCTTTTTCAATATGCCCATCAACTTCAATTTTAAAATTCTTTAGTGTTTCAGCCATAACTGCATTGAGTGTTGTCATTGGTCCGGCACAGTTTGCTGACGAACCTACTGCACGGAATTCAAATTTATTCCCGGTAAATGCAAACGGTGAAGTACGGTTACGGTCTGTATTATCCAGCATCAATTCAGGAATACTCTTATGAATATCTAATTTTAAAATAGCTTCGTCCTGCTCGTCAAAATTTCCCCCAACTCTTTTTTCTATCTGGTTCAAAACATCTGTCAGGTATTTACCAATAAAAATAGAAATGATCGCCGGTGGAGCTTCATTGGCACCAAGCCTGTGATCGTTGCCTGCAGTGGCAATAGATGCCCTTATCAATGCTGCATAATCATGCACAGCTTTAATGGTATTTACAAAGAACGTAAGGAACATCAGGTTGGTCTTTGGTGTTTTACCCGGTCCCAATAAGTTTACGCCAGTATCAGTACTCATGCTCCAGTTGTTGTGCTTACCACTTCCGTTGATGCCTGCAAATGGTTTTTCATGAAGCAATACCAACAGATTATGGCGCTTTGCAACCCTTGTCATAATATCCATCAACAAGGTATTGTGATCAACCGCAAGGTTTGTTTCTTCATATATAGGTGCACACTCAAACTGTGCAGGTGCAACTTCATTATGACGAGTACGCAATGGAATACCCAGCTTATAAGACTCCTGTTCAAAATCTCTCATAAATGCGTACACACGTTCAGGTATGGCACCAAAATAATGATCTTCCAATTGCTGGCCCTTGGCCGGAGCATGCCCAAAAACAGTTCTGCCGGTAAGTAACAGATCCGGCCTTGCAGTTGCAAGCCCGGAATCTACTACAAAATATTCCTGTTCCCATCCAAGCGTTGCAGTTACTTTCGAAATGTTCTTGTCAAAATACTGGCAAACATCAACAGCTGCTTTATCTAACGCAACCAAGGCTTTCAGCAAAGGCGTTTTGGTATCCAGCGATTCACCGGTATAAGAAACGAAGATCGTAGGTATGCAAAGTGTTTTACCATGCCCTATTTCCATGATGAAAGCAGGTGATGATGGATCCCAGGCAGTATAGCCACGGGCTTCAAAAGTTGCCCTTAAGCCGCCGCTTGGAAAGGAAGATGCATCCGGTTCCTGTTGTATCAATGCTGCTCCTTCAAATTCCTCTATTGGTGTTCCATCTCCTTTTAAGGTAAAAAAGGAATCATGTTTTTCTGCTGATAAACCTGTCAACGGTTGAAACCAATGCGTAAAATGGGTTACGCCTTTTTCTTCGGCCCAGGCCCTTAAACCATTTGCAATATTACCGCCCATAGAACGGTCGATCTTTTTACCGCCAAGGGTAGAAGCCAATAAGCTTTTATAGGCATCATCGCTTAGATAATGTCTGGCTGTTTTTAAGGTAAAAACATTTTCATTGAAAATTGCAGTGATCCTGGCAGGGGAGCCCGGATTGTCGTTTGTAACACTTTTACTTAGTTTGTCAATCGCTTTAAAACGTAAAGAATTCATTTATTTTAGTTTTATATGGCAAAAAAAGAACAAATTATCCTAATAAAATAATTTTTCTCATTATAAATCATAAAATATTCTATTTTTCAAATAAAAATAAATACATAGTTTATATTTTAATATGATTTTTTTTTACTGGATTTCGCAAACAAACTACATAGTAAGGGAGTAATTAAAAAGGGTAGGTAAAGGCTGCGATAACGTACGATGGAGCCTGTATTGGGTACAATGTATCCGGTAAAAATCAGCATTGAAAAGCTGATTAGTACGCCAAACAACAGGAATGAACCAGGCAGGGAAATGATCTTTTTATACTGAACGAGCATTAATAAAAAGCAAAGTTCATACAAGCATAATTCGATGGCAAGTGGGAAAAGGAATTTTGTGGGCGTTTCCCAGATATATGGCTGAAGGAATGAATGGTCTATCGCCTGCGGAGCATTCCTTACGAAACTTTGTATTGTTGGTTCTAATACATGAGTTTCTACCTGCGACGAAGCAACCGGGAGTTCAAAAAAATCCTGTTGCTTATGGATAATGATATTTAAAGGTTGAAAGGATGGTTTTGCCAGTTGCAGGGATCCAATCAATAAAAATGCAATGGTATAAACAGCAGCAAAAATGATCAATGGATTCCATTTTATCCTGCTGCAAATAATAAAAGCAACAGATGCCGGTAGAATAGCTATGACTACAAAATTCCGGATGAATAATAATGCGAGCAATGAAACGCAGAGTAATATGATATAGCCGACTTTTAATCTATCATTTACAGAGAAATACAATGCATAGCTATATATTCCCAACAGGGTGAATACAATCAGGTCTTTATGTATACCGGATGAAAAATAAAGCGTTGATGGCAATAAAAAGCAGCCAATGATAACCGGCCATTTTTGTTGGGTGTATATTTTTGAAAATACCCGGTACAATGCTACCGGCCCGAAGAATCCGGCAAAATTGAAGAAAAGGCTATTAATATAATACTTTCCGCCACTAAAAATATTACAAACACCGAGTAACTTACCGATCAGTGTATTTTTAAGATCATTCCAGTAACCGACCGAATTAAAGAAGCCAGCATAACCATTCTCATAGCGGGATACGAAGATATCTTTAAAAAATAATTCAGGATCGGTGAGCATTAGATGGTATTCCTTCCAACCGGCATCATTTAATCCCCAGTAATCATTTCCCTGTGGATAGAAGTGTTGCGACATCCACCCGATCAAAACACCTGCAGCGATCTTTATAAGAAATAGCATCAATACAAGCCTGCTGCCCAATCCCGCTTTTTTGATAAACGGAATCTTTGTTATTGATATACAGCCGATGACCAGGTAAAATGTAAATAACAGGTAATACAAACTTGCAAAAATTTAGATGTGGGAAGTTAGTTAAAATATTTGCTTATCAATTTCTCCATAAAGATTTGCAGTTTGTAACTTCGTACTTTCAAATCATCCTCCAGTCAATATCATGGAAATTACAGCACAAACAGCAGCCCAGTTAAGGATAACCACAGAGGAATTCGACCTCATCATCGGAAAGCTCGGGCGCACACCCAACTTCACAGAACTTTGTGCATTCAGTGGTATGTGGAGTGAACATTGCAGTTATAAGAATTCCATCAAGTGGCTGAAAACATTGCCGAGAGATGGTAAAAAAATGCTCGTGAAAGCGGGTGAAGAAAATGCAGGGTTGATGGATATCGGTGACGGATATGGTGTTGTATTTAAAATAGAATCACACAATCATCCGTCGGCGATAGAGCCCTTCCAGGGAGCGGCGACCGGTGTTGGCGGTATCAACCGCGATATATTTACGATGGGTGCAAGGCCTATCGCTTCGTTAAATTCATTGCGTTTTGGTAATATCAATGATGCAAAAACACAACATTTGCTCGCAGGGGTGGTACATGGCATTGGCCATTACGGTAATTGCTTTGGAGTACCAACCGTTGGTGGTGAAATATATTTTGAAGATTGCTATCACACCAATCCGTTAGTGAATGCCATGAGTGTTGGTATTTTAAAGAACGGGGAAACTGTTTCAGCTACTGCTGAAGGAATCGGGAACCCGGTATTCTTTGTGGGAAGTGCAACTGGAAAAGATGGCATCGGTGGCGCTTCGTTTGCAAGTGCAGAAATTACAGAAGACAGTGCGGAAGATCTTCCTGCTGTTCAGGTAGGCGATCCTTTCCAGGAAAAAAAATTACTTGAAGCATGCCTTGAAGTTATTCAGACGGGCGCCATAGTTGGCATGCAGGATATGGGCGCAGCGGGCATCATCTGCTCTACTGCCGAAATGAGTGCAAAAGGAAATTCGGGGATGAAAATAGATCTTACAAAAGTACCAACGAGGCAAAAAGATATGAAGGCCTGGGAACTTTTGTTAAGTGAAAGCCAGGAACGTATGTTACTCGTTGTGAAAAAAGGACAAGAGGATGTCGTATTAAAAGTTTTTGAAAAATGGGATCTTCCTTGTAGCCATATTGGTGATGTTACCGATGATGGCTTGCTTCATTTTTATATGGGTGATCAATTGGAAGCCACCCTGCCTGCTGTGGAATTGGTATTGGGTGGTGGTGCTCCTCAATATGACCGTACTTACAAAGAACCTGCTTACCTGCAAAAGGTAAACGCTTTTGATCTTGCTGCTGTTCCGGTTCCTGAAAATATGAAAGCGGTTGCCGAACAATTGATCATTCTCCCGAATATTGCCAGCAAACGATGGGTGTTTGAACAATATGATAGTATGGTGGGTGCAGGGAATACCAGTACCAACGGGCCCAGCGATGCGGCAGTTGTGCTTGCAAAGCCAACCAACAAGGCATTGGCATTAACTACAGACTGCAATAGCCGCTATGTTTATGCAGATCCTTACAAAGGCGCTATGATCGCAGTCGCAGAAGCAGCACGGAATATTGTTTGCAGCGGCGGGCAACCATTGGGCGTTACGAATTGCCTTAATTTCGGTAATCCATATGACCCTGAAGTATATTACCAGTTTGTAAATGCTATCAAAGGAATGGGCGAAGCCTGTGTGAAATTTGGTACGCCGGTAACAGGTGGTAATGTTAGTTTCTACAATCAATCACCTGATGGCCCGGTTTATCCTACGCCAACAATTGGCATGGTGGGTTTGCTGAATAACGTGGATGAGAAAATGACGATGGATTTTAAAAGTGCAGATGATGCTATTTATCTTGTCGGTAAAAGCAGGAATGATATCAGTTCATCCGAATATCTTCATAAAATCGTTGGCGAAGAATTTTCACCTGCACCTTATTTCGAACTGGATGAAGAATACAATGTTCAGCAAACTGTGCTGGAACTTATCAAAAATAAACTGATCGTTTCGGCACACGATATCAGCGAAGGCGGATTGTTTATTACCCTTGCAGAAAGCGGCTTTAACCGTAGCCTCGGTTTTGAAGTTGTTGAACACTCCTTAGGCATAAGAAAAGATGCTTATTGGTTTGGCGAAGCACAGGGCAGAATAGTTGTTTCTGTAAGCGAAGGAGCAAAACACGCCTTCGTGAATTTTATACAAACCACAAATGTTCCTTTTTCGGAAATAGGCAAAGTAACAGCCAATGAAATTATCATTGACAATGAGAATTGGGGCCGGGTAAGTGAGTGGAAGGAAAAATATGATGATGCGATCACAAACCTGTTGAAGGCAAATGAAGCAGAATCGGCATTGACATCAATTTAAAAGAACTACTATGAAAGTGAATGCAACCATAATTGTTACAGGTGCCGCGGGTTTTATTGGCAGTTGCCTAGTTGGCTTTTTGAATGATAACGGTTTTGAAAATTTAATTCTCGTAGATGAATTTGATAATGAAGAAAAAGAATTGAATCTTCTTCATAAGAATTATTTAGTAAGAGTAGAAAGGGAGAATTTCTTTGAATGGATCGGTAAGGAAAAACCAACAGTTGATTTCGTTTTTCACCTGGGTGCACGGACCGACACAACCGAATTCAATTATGCCATACACCAGCACCTGAACGTAGATTATTCCAAAAAAATATGGAATTATTGTACTATCAATAATATACCATTGGTTTATGCATCTTCTGCAGCTACTTATGGTGACGGACAACTTGGTTATGATGACAATCATGTGGTTGTTGAACAATTAAAGCCATTGAATCCTTACGGGATATCAAAAAATGAATTTGATAAATGGGTGCTGCACCAGGAAGACCATCCACCTTTTTGGGCAGGACTGAAATTTTTCAATGTATACGGTCCCAATGAATATCATAAAAAGAGAATGGCCAGTGTGATCTTTCATTCTTATAACCAGATACGGAAAGATGGGCTAGTAAAATTATTCAGGTCGCATAAAGAAGGTTACAATGATGGAGAACAATTACGTGACTTCATTTATGTAAAAGATATTGTAAAGGTTTGCTATTGGTTAAGTCAGAGCCAGGTTATTCCATCAGCATTGTATAACCTCGGCACGGGGAAGGCAAGAAGTTTTACCGACCTTGTAAATGCAACTTACAGTGCTTTGGATATCCCGTCAAAGATCGAGTTCATTGATATGCCTGAAGATATCCGCGACAAATACCAGTACTTCACCGAAGCCAATATGAAGAAATTAAATGATGCAGGTTATGAAGAAGCATTCTATTCATTGGAAGAAGGCGTAGGAGATTATGTAAAGAATTATCTTTCTAAAAATATTTTCTGTTAAATAGCCATAGAGCTATACTGAGTTGTTTTACAAAATCACAATAACTTCTTAAACTCCGTGAAAACAATTCTCTTTTGTTCCGCGGTAAAAATTATAATCAAAAGATCTAAATATAACTTATGAGTAAAAAAATTGCCATCATCGGTGGCGGAAATTTAGGTTCAGCCATTGCAGAGGGATTGTTGAAGAGTAAATTCTGCAAGGCATCGGATATTATTATCACCAAAAGGAATACAACAACACTAAAACATTTGGAAGCACGTGGTATAAAAGTTACTGCTGCAAATAGTGATGCAGTTAGTAAATCTGAGATCGTCATCCTTGCTGTTAAACCTTACCAGGTAAGTGAAGTACTTGGCAGTTTTAAAACTGTATTGTCTTCAAAACATACACTTGTTTCTGTTGTTACAGGCGTTCTTATAAAAGACCTGGAATCTTCTATAGAAAAAAAGTTACCGGTTTTTCGTGCTATGCCCAATACGGCTATTGCCATTCAGCAAAGCATGACCTGTTTAAGTTTCAATAATGCAGCAGCAACGCAGGTTAATTTTGTAACAAAATTATTTGCAACTCTTGGCAAGGTCGCTGTTATAAACGAGAACCTGATGGATGCCGCTACTGTGTTGGGTGCATGCGGAACGGCTTATGCCATGCGTTATATCCGTGCCAATATACAGGGTGGTATCGAGATCGGTTTTGATGCAGCTACTGCAAGTCTTATTGCTGCACAAACTGTAAAAGGCGCTGCCGAATTATTACTGGAAAAAGGTTCGCATCCAGAACAGGAAATTGATAAAGTAACAACGCCAAAAGGATGTACCATTGCCGGTTTAAATGAAATGGAACACCAGGGTTTCAGTTCTTCATTGATAAAAGGGATCGCTACGAGTTATAATAAGATCGTAAAAGGCTAATAAGCTTCACCGGTTTCCATATCAACCTGGTAAAGAATAACTTCTTTTTGAATTTTGTTTTTGAAAGATCATAGGATGATCCACTTAGATCACCACCAACCACATATTTCTGATTCCTTACTATCGATTTAATTCCTTTAAAATAAAAGCCATTTCCCGACCTTGCCAGCTTTGAATATTTATCACCGGAATTAATAAAAAGACCTTTGCCATCGCAATATCCCCAATCACTACGCATAGGATATTCTTCTCCATTTTCTTTTACGTAAAGTATATCTCCCATCTTTCCATTTTTAAATTCGTATTCCTGTATAGAAGGTGCATTCATCTTAAATTCCTCAAAAGTTTTATATACTCCCTTATTCAAACTGCCTGCCGTATAAACAGGCAATTCATATCGTTTATTATTCACCCGTTTGATATCACTAAAATGAATTTTACGGCCGGTTGAAAGGGATGAATCAAGGTTAAGTGTGAATAATTTTGACAATGAATATTTAAGGGCCGTAGCAAAAAGGGCCGCTATTTTATTTTCGGAACTTGCATGTGGCTCTTTTATATTTACATATTTTTTTTCTGGGATCGTGATAATTGAATCATACATGTATAGTTGCGTAAAAAGACTGTCCTTTTGCAGGAAGAATTCTATTTTGCATATAACACCTTCTTCCCATCCATTATTTGGTTGTCCCTCGTGGCTATTGTCATATTTTACAGGCGTTGCTTCGGATGAATACCTGAACTTTTTAATATTAGCAAAAATGGAAAAACCCGTTTTATTCTTTTCAAAAGCATTTAGATAATGTGCAAACCAGACAGTAACAGAATTGCTGAACCCGGAATCGAACTGGCATGATTTTACCATTATGGTTTTTGTAATAGCTTCAGTTTTTTTAAAATAACCAATATTTCCGGTATCATCCCGTGCATCAAGCCTGGAAAAAACCGGTCGATTGATCTTATCTGAAAGTTGGGTGCTGTCGGGATTTAAGGGGAAATTAATAAATGATATTTTTTCAAGATCAACTGGAGCTATTTGCGAAAATCCCCTGATTGGCATTACCAAAAGCAAGCAAATAAGTAATTGTTTCAAATAGTGCTCATTTTATTATCATTGGAACCCATACAATATTATAAAATTACATTTATGAATTCTTTTTTTAAAAATATCCGTACTAATTTCTTCCTCCCAAATATTCCTTTTATCTTTGCACGACCTCCCGGATTTTTCTTTAATCCAATTTTCCGCCGGTCATAGTTATTCAATTGTGATTTTTCTTGATAAACGACGATTTTTTGTCTTGCTGTACATGAGTGCAATCCCATAAAACTGGGAAATGCAGGTATTTTATTTGAATATTATCCATGTGCAGAAGTTGCGATTTTGTTGGTATTAAATATATAATTCTATAAAAATGGCAAAGTATATTTTCGTAACCGGTGGTGTTACTTCTTCGTTAGGTAAGGGTATTATTGCAGCTTCCCTGGCAAAACTGCTTCAAAGCAGGGGATTGAAAGTAACGATTCAGAAATTTGACCCCTACCTTAACGTAGATCCGGGTACATTAAACCCCTATGAACATGGCGAATGCTATGTAACAGACGACGGGGCAGAAACCGATCTTGATCTTGGGCACTACGAAAGGTTCCTTAATACGCCAACCTCACAGGCTAACAATGTTACCACCGGTCGCATTTATCAAACTGTTATCAATAAAGAAAGAGAAGGTGAATACCTGGGTAAGACTGTACAGGTAATCCCACATATAACCGATGAGATCAAAAGAAGGATGATGCTCTTGGGCGAATCTGGCAATTTTGACATTGTTATTACCGAATTGGGTGGCACTGTAGGCGATATTGAAAGTCTGCCGTTTGTAGAAGCCGTTCGCCAGATGCAATGGGAAATGCCGGAAGAAGATTGCATGGTAGTTCACCTTACATTGATCCCTTATCTGAAAGCGGCTAAAGAATTAAAAACAAAGCCCACGCAACACAGTGTACGTTTACTAAGCCAGGAGGGCGTTCGTCCAAACGTGATCGTTTGCAGAACAGAACACCCGCTTTCTGACGAGATAAAAAGAAAGATAGCCCTGTTCTGTAACGTAAAACCAAATGCTGTAATTGAAGCAATGGATGCAAGTACAATTTATGAAGTACCCTTAAAGATGTTACAGGAGCAACTTGATGTGATCGTTTTGAAGAAATTACAAATCAATGGTTATTCAGCGCCCGACCTTGGGAAATGGAGGGAATTTCTTGATAAATTAAATTATCCCAAGAGTCGTGTTACCATCGGACTTATTGGAAAATATATTGAATTGCAGGATGCATATAAATCTATCCTGGAAGCATTTGTTCATGCAGGTGCCATCAATCAGTGCAAAGTGCAGATCGTAAATGTGCACAGTGAATTCATTACTGCAGAAAATGTATCAGAAAAACTGAAAGACCTGGATGGGTTATTGGTAGCGCCTGGTTTCGGTTCAAGAGGTGTAGAAGGAAAGATCACTGCTGTGAAATTTGCAAGGGAGAATCAATTGCCTTTCTTTGGCATTTGCCTGGGAATGCAAATGGCATGTATAGAATACGCAAGAAATGTGATGGGATGGCAGGATGCCAATTCAACCGAAATGGAAGCAAAGACGCCTTATCCGGTTATTGCATTGATGGAAGAGCAAAAGAAAATTAAAAAGAAAGGCGGAACGATGCGCTTAGGTGCTTACCCATGCCAAATCGCAGAAGGAAGCCTTGCGCACAAGATATACGATAACACTATGATCAGTGAACGCCACCGCCATCGTTGGGAGTTTAACAACAATTACCTCAATGATTTTATAAATGCCGGATTGGTACCAAGTGGTAAGAATCCGGAAACCGGGCTGATCGAAATTGTTGAGTTGAAGAATCATCCTTTCTTTATAGGTGTGCAATATCATCCTGAATTAAAAAGCACGGTTGAAAACCCACATCCATTATTTGTAAACTTTGTTGGAGCCGCAAAATACCATGCAGAATTGAAGGCAGGTTCCAGAGCAGTGAAAATGGAAAAGGAGACTGCGTAGCATTTTTTGCCTATAAAGAAGAAGGATGTTTTAAAAATCATTTTACTTTTAAACGCCTTCACATCTTCCCGGCTATCCAAAACCATTTAACTTTGCGCCATGCAGAAATTAAGCATGGATGAACTGAACCGCAAAACAGTCGAGGAATTCAAGCGGTCAACTAAAACACCCGTCATAGCTGTAATAGAAAATATAAGGAGTGCTTACAATGTAGGCAGCTTGTTCAGAACGGCAGATGCATTTTTACTGGAATCGATCTATATCATCGGCTACACGGCCCAACCACCTCATAAAGAAATTAAGAAGACGGCGCTTGGTGCGGAAGATTCCGTTGAATGGAGCTATTTTTCAAACGCTACTGAGGCGATCATTCATTTAAAAGAGAAAGGTTATAAAGTTTATGCCGTAGAGCAGGTGCAAAACAGTCTTTCACTTGAAAAGGCAAACTTCGATCCCAATGAAAAAATAGCCGTCATCTTTGGTAATGAAGTAAACGGTGTAGAACAGGAAACAATTTTACAATGTGATGCCTGTATTGAAATACCTCAACTTGGTATGAAACATTCGTTGAATATCGCCACGGCGGCAGGGGTGGTTTTGTGGGAAATTATCCGTGGAAGAATGAATACCGCTCATGCTGACTAATCGTAATATTGATCAACTAACAAGGCATTTTGAATGTAGATCGGAGCGTTAACGTCATAATTCGAAATCCCTTGTACATTGATTGATATCGTGAATTTTACTTCTTAACAAATCAAAACCAGGAAATGATTATTTAAAATGACAACAATAAAAAAATACCTCTCTCTTATAAAATTTTCTCATAGCATTTTTGCAATGCCATTTGCGTTGATCGGCTTTTTTCTCGGACTTGATTATTATTTCAATTTGTCATCATTTTTTAACAACGAATATGAATGGTTTTCATTTAGTAAATCAAAAATAGCCCCTGTTGCCCAAACCGATTTTTTTTCTTTGAAGTTCTGGGTAATTAAATTCTTTCTGGTAATATGCTGTATGATTTTCGCACGCAGTGCAGCCATGGCTTTCAATCGTTGGCTGGATAAAAACTTTGATGCAAAAAATCCACGTACTGCCATTCGTGAAATCCCTGCTGGTATCATCAAAGCAAACAATGCGTTGATATTCGTGATCATCAATTGTATCGCATTCATTGTTTGTTGCTGGTTCATCAACAGGCTCTGTTTTTATTTAAGTTATGTTGCACTTTTTGTGGTGTTGTTTTATAGTTATACGAAAAGGTTTACTGCATTTTGCCACCTGGTACTGGGCGTGGGGTTGAGCCTGGCACCCATCGGAGCCTACCTTGCCGTAACAGGAAGTTTTTCTATGCTCCCCGTCATCTTCTCCTTCACTGTCTTATTCTGGGTGAGTGGTTTTGATATTATTTATGCATTGCAGGATGAAGAATTTGACAGAACGAATCAATTGCATTCTATCCCTGCAGCAGTTGGCAAAAAAAACGCATTGCATATTTCTGAATTGCTGCACGCGTTATCGGCAGCCTGTGTTATTGTAGCAGGTTTCTATGGAGGTTTTGGATTGTGGTACTGGATCGGCGTTGCTGTATTTTTAGGGATGCTTGTTTACCAGCACTCCATTGTAAAACCTACAGACCTTCGCCGTGTAAATATTGCCTTCATGACTGCCAATGGTATTGCATCCATTGTATTTGCAGTTTTTGTTTTAATAGACCTGTTTTTGAAATAAATAATTATGCCAAGAATATTAGCAATAGATTATGGAGGTAAGCGAACCGGCATTGCCGTAACGGATCCTTTGCAAATAATTGCAACAGGGTTAACAACCATAGCTTCACCTGAATTAATTCCATTCTTAAAAAAATACATGCAGCAGGAATCTGTTGAACTGATCGTGATAGGAATGCCAAAGAATTGGGATGAATCTGACACACATGGAACGCCGCTGGTAGTAGAAGCCATCAAAAAAATAAAAAAGGAATTTCCTACTATGCCTTTAAGGGAAGTGGATGAACGCTATACTTCAAAAATGGCCAAAGATGCCATGCTTGAAATGGGCATGAAGAAGAAGGACCGTCGGGATAAAAAGATTGTTGATGAAATAGCGGCTACTATCATGCTGCAGGAATACTTACAAAGCATTAGCTTAAGCTAAAGTTTAGTTCATGGTTTTTGAAATGGTTATGTTTTCAAATTAATTGTAGCCCGGGCAGAAACTATAAACTACAAACATTTTAGCATGTTGGCAGATAAACTGATATCAATTAACTTTACACAATTCAATAAATAATAACATTAATTCTGAATGATCCTTCCAATAGTTGCATATGGTTCACCGATTCTGAGAAAGGTATGTGCTGATATTACCCCCGGATATCCCGGTTTAGAAAAACTGCTTGCCGATATGTGGGAGACCATGTACAACAGCAATGGCGTTGGATTAGCTGCTCCGCAGATCAATAAGGAGATCCGTTTATTTGTTATGGATAGCGAACAGATATTTGCTAACCAGGAAGAAGACGAGAAAGGGGAGTACCCGGATGAACCTGGTTACAAAGGAGCATTTATCAATGCTCATATAGTTGAATTGAATGGCGAGAAATGGAGTTACAATGAAGGCTGCCTGAGCATACCTAAGATCAGGGAAGATATCATACGCGATGAATCCGTAACGCTGGAATATGATGACGAAAAATTTGTTTCACATACAACTACTTTTATAGGATTAACTGCAAGAATCATCCTGCATGAATATGACCATATTGATGGTAAATTATTTATCGATCATATAAAGCCATTGAAACGTACATTGTTAAAACGTAAACTCGATGATATTAGCAAGGGAAAGATCAATGTTGATTACAGAATGGTATTTCCCAAATAGGTTTAAATAGTTATTAAGTCAAGGTTTTATTACGCTATACTACAATGAAACCATTTTCATTTTTTATCATTTTGTTACTTTGCTGTTTCAGCAGTTTCCCGCAGTCAAACAAAGATACGACGGTTGCAGTTGGAAAAAAGATGATCACTCTTACAGAAATTGTAGTTGACAGGAATTTAAATGTCCCAGCTTTCATCAAACGCATTAAAAGTGATACCAGTTTTTACAAGGCATTCCGCAATCTTCACATTCTCGGCTTCACAGCGTTGAATGATATCAGGATGGTTGATAAATCAGGCAACCTGAAGGCCTCTCTTCGCAGTAAAACAAAACAATTACGAGCCAATAATTGCAGGACCATGCAGGTGCTTGAAGAAACTACTACCGGCGACATGTACGATGAATCCCATGAATTTAATTACTATACCGCAAAGATGTATGCTTCTCTTTTTTTTACAAAAGACAGTATTTGCGGAGAAGATAATATTGTAAAAGGGACTGAGTTTTCTACCAGTGATAAAACAGGTATTGAGAAACATAAGGAACAGTTGAAAATGCTTTTCTTTAATCCCGGTAGAAAGATCAATGGACTGCCATTTATGAGCAGCAAGACTCCCATCTTTGATGATGAAATTGCTGAAAAATACGATATGAGTATTGATATGGATCTTTACAACAACACTTCCTGTTATGTTTTTAAACAAACAGTTAAGAAGGGATCAGAAGATGATGTTGTGATCGATGAAATGACCACCTGGTTCAATGACAGTACATTCGAAGTGGTTGCCAGGAATTATTCGTTGAGTTATGATGCAACCGTTTACGATTTTAAAGTAACTATGGAAGTAAAGATGGGCAGGTATAAGGATCTTACCATTCCGGTTCTTATCCGCTACAATGGTAACTGGAAAGCTATTACTAAAAAAAGAGAACGGGGAGTATTTACTGCAACACTGTTTGATTTCGAATAATGATATTTTGGTTGGATTTTTGTTGCCTGTATTTATAGTGAAAACAAAACAAGCATAAAAATTAAGCCCAATGAGCCTTCAGCAACAGATCATTTATCTTTTTATACTGGCGTTGCCCATTGCATGTATTGCCTGGACTGTAACCCATGAGGAAGTTTTCAGGGAACCACGGGAATTTTGCGAAAGAAAGTCGAAAAATTGCAGCAAATTATTCCAGCGCAAATTCTTTTACCTTTTTACCTGTGAATATTGCTTCAGCCATTATGTATCAATCCTGTTCCTCGTCATCACAAAATATCATTTACTTTATGAGGGATGCCGTGGTTACCTGGTAGGAGGATTTGCACTTGTATGGATCGCCAATATTTATATGAGCATATTTGGGTTGGTGAGAATTGGGTTAAAGAAGGAAAGGATAGAAGCAAATATAAACGAAGTGGCATTAAAAGAGTGTAAAGAAGAAATAAATGAGCATGAATAATTAATACTGTTTCTTTATTCCGTCCAGCAAATATTCCAGCCCATTGAGTTTTATTTCATACAATGTTTGCAGTAATATACCGAGTTTTCCCACAGGAAATCCTTTCTGCGAAAACCATTCCAGATAGCTTACCGGGAGGTTGCTTAATATTCGGCCTTTATATTTTCCAAAGGGCATTTGCATGGTTATTAATTGAACCAGCAATTCAGCATTTGCCATCGGAACATTTTCCATAAAATTTTGCTTAAAACCAATAACTTATTATCTTCCTATCCCCGGCATTACCGGCAGGCTTTCATTACCTTCTTCATTGACCGATTGGACTGCAAAAAAATAATTGTCTTTTGAATAAGGCAAAGTAATTTCTGTTGCACTTGTAAATATCTTTTTTTGCCAGAATGCACTCGTCGTTTCACGCACCATAACATAGTAACCTGTTCTTTTTCCGGTTGAAGAACCTTTCCAATAGAGATAGGAAGTGTTACTCAATTTCTTTACATCAATTTTTACTTCTTCCGGTATTGAAGGAGCTTTTGCAAGGTTGGCAAGGGTTGATAAATTTAATGCAGTATTTTTTCGCAGGTATTCAAAATCTATGAATTCAGGCAGGTCGCCATATTGAATACCATTTTCTTTTCTGACATCCTGGTGTTGCCTTGTATAATTTTCATTCATCTCTGTAATGCGCACTGCAGGAAAACCATTTTCTACATAAGGTGTATGGTCACCCCCACGCAGGAAACGGTCATTGCGATAAACCAATACAACTTCAAGATTATCCACATAACGTTCTCCTATCTCTTTTACATAGCGTGCAAGTTGCCTGGATCTTCCGTCATTTTCCAATCCTAACTGGCGGATCATTTTTGCATTTTTATCAAGTTCATAGGCAGGTAACCCTTCACTGAAAACCCTCACTTTGGTATTGTTGATGATATTAGTTTCATTGCTGTTATTACTACCCATAATATCATTATTCAGCACTGCTTCAATGGGCCAGTTTTCTTTTTTTGCTTTATTGGCCATAAAAGTAGAACCCAGTAATCCCTGTTCTTCGCCACTCACTGCAACAAAAATTATGGTAGCAGGGAAACTATGTTTGCTCATGATCCTTGCACATTCAAGTACTGCGGCTGTTCCACTGCCATCATCGTTCGCTCCGGGGGCATCGTTTATCCGGTCGAGCACATTGGTACGCATATTATCGAGGTGCCCGCTAATGATGAAGATCCTTTTGTCATTAGGATCAGTACCTTTCAAAGTAGCTACCACGTTGCCCAATAAAGTGGTAGTATCCATTCTTTTTTTATCTGCCTGTAGCGTTGTGGTATCGATGAAGGCAGTTAATCGTCCTGCAGAGCCAATTGCAAACTCGTTGAATTTATTCAGTACCCAATTCCTTGCAGCGCCAATGCCACGTTTGTTGCTTGTTTGTATACTTAAAGTATTTCGGGTGCCAAAGGCCACTAAATAATTAATGTAAGATCTTAATGAATCACGAGAGATGTCATTTACCATCTCTTCAATTTCCCTGTCTCTTTTTATACTTGTTTGTGCGATTAATAAATTTCCTATAAAAACCGATAAAATAATTAATGTGATTTTTTTTAGCATAAAAATTTGCTTTAATAATTTCTTCTTTTTGGATTTTTGAGCCTTAGTGTTTTGTGGATAATTTTTTTCACGAATTCACAAAGACGCTGCGCAACGCCAGGTTTAATCCTCTGCATTTTTAAACAGACTATACTTTCTCCATTTTGCAATTACATTGCTCATATCATCCGGTAAATTGCTGGTAAAATGCATGGGCTCTTTTGTTGTTGGATGTATAAAGCCAAGCTCTTTTGCATGTAGTGCCTGTCGTGGGCAAATAGTAAAGCAGTTCTCCACAAACTGTTTATATTTTGTATAAACAGTTCCCTTTACGATCCTGTCGCCGCCATAGAAATCATCGTTGAATAAAGGATGACCAATCGATTGCATATGCACACGTATCTGGTGTGTGCGGCCTGTTTCCAGCCTGCATTCAACCATGGTCACGTAGTTGAATCTTTCCAATACTTTGTAATGGGTTATTGCATCTTTACCATGATCACCATCAGGATAAGTAGTAAATAATTTTCTGAGTTTAAGGTGCCGGCCTACATGCGCAACGATGGTGCCTTTATTCTCTTCAAAATCGCCCCAAACCAATGCGACATATCTGCGGTGTACTGTATGATTGAAGAACTGCTTTGCGAGTTCACTCATGGCTTTTTGTTTTTTCGCCATAACAAGCAAACCGCTGGTATTTTTATCAATCCTATGTACAAGTCCATACCTTGGTAATTCACTTTCATCAATTTCCGGGCAATTGTACTTCATATACCATGCTACCGCGTTGATCAACGTTCCATCTGGGTTCCCGCTTCCGGGGTGCACAACCATACCAACAGGTTTATTGATGATGAAGATATCCTCGTCTTCATAAACAATATTCAATGGTATATTTTGAGGAATTATTTCAGAAGATTCAGGGGTATTGGTGTCGTATATGACTACCTTATCGCCACCACGGATTTTATAATTATTTTTGATCGGCTTTTCATTCACCAGCACAAGTTCATTTTCGATGGCCTGCTGGATCTTATTTCTGGTAGCACCTTCAAGCTGGTTCATCAGGAATTTGTCAATGCGCAGGGGTTCCTGGCCTTTGGCTATCACCAATGAAAGCTTTTCATAAAGCTCTTCCGATTCCGATAATTCTTCTTCTATATCTTTTTCTGTTGTCATATGATTTTTTGATTGATCCGTATCCCGTATCCCGTATCCCGTATCCCGTATCCCGTATCCCGTATCCCGTATCCCGTATCCCGTATCCCGTATCCCGTATCCCGTATCCCGTATCCCGTGATCTTCCTTTAACTTTGCAAATTAAAACATTGCAGTGGATAAGCAGCCAGTGATATTTAAAGATTTAGGTATTATAGATTACCAATCAGCCTGGGATTACCAGGAAAGCCTGTTACAGGAGAATCTTGCCATTAAAGCAGCGGCAAGGATCAACGGCGCGTTACAGCCTCCAAAATCGCTGCCTACAAAGCATTATTTCCTTTTTTGTGAACATGAACCCGTATATACATTGGGTAAGAGTGGCAGTATGGAAAATGTATTACTTACGGGTGAGGAACTGGAACAAAGAGGTATCAGTTTTTTTAAAACTAACCGGGGAGGTGATATTACATTTCATGGATTGCAACAGATTGTAGGTTACCCTATCCTTGACCTTGAAAAATTCTACACCGATATTGGCAAATACCTACGCAATATGGAAGAAGCCATCATCTTAACGATTGCAGAATATGGTATTACCGGCAGCCGCAGTAAGGGAGAAACCGGTGTTTGGATAGAGCCGGGAATTGCAGGCAATGAAAGAAAAATAGCCGCAATCGGGGTTCGTTGCAGCAGGTGGGTAACCATGCACGGCTTTGCATTAAATGTAAATACAGACCTGGATTACTTCAATAATATTATCCCCTGCGGAATACACAATAAGCAGGTTACATCAATCGAAAAAGAAACAGGTAGCAAGGTTGACTATCAACAAGTAAAAAATAAATTGAAAAAAAATTTCGAAAAAGTATTTGAAGTGGAATTCAACTGATTATTTGTTGGTACCTGTTTTCCTGCTATTATCTCCGTTGAGTTTAGTGTCCTTACCAATAAAGAATTTGTTTTTTTCAAGCAGTTTACCATTTTCAAATAATTCAAAATGGAACCATCCTGCATGAACAAAATTCACTTTTTCCACGATCAGGTATTCTTCTTTTAGTTTGCTGAGTTCAAATAGGAAAACATCGTCTTCATCATAAAATTTAACCGTATATTTTTTTATCGCAGCATCGGGTAAATGAATTACTATGTTGTTATCTTTTGAACCAAAGATGCGCAGGCTGGGGTATATAATTATTTCAGGAATATTTTTTACAATGATACTGTCGCGGCGGGGAGGTACACGTAGGTTGGGGTCTTCCAATGGATCAACTTTTACTTTAACACCTGGCAGTGTGGGCTCTTTTACTCCTGCAACAATTGAGTCTGTAAGAGTTGCGATAACCGGGTTGGCCTGCCAGGGATATTTGGTGACCTCGTTAATAGCTGTCGCAGTGTCTTTAACCGGTATGATCCTCACTGGCCTGACAATCGAACTGAATAAATAAGATCCTCCTTCAAAACTGATGAATAAGCGGTAATACATTTTAGTGTATGGAGGCTTATCATCGGCATAACCATTTTCGAGGTTTTGAGGATTTAATACAGAACCGATCGTAGTATAATTTTTAACGCTGTCGAACGACCGTTGTATGTTGATAGTAGTAACAGGAACGCTGTATTCATTTCTCCAGCTAACAACGATCTTCCCACTAAAATCCTTAACAGTAATTCCCGGTAATACCTGCTGTGCCGATGCATGATGAACAGCAGTAATGTAAAAAATTAAAACGAGAAATTTGAATTTCTTCATAGTTATTGAAACCGGTTGCCGCAAATATAGCCTGTGATCAATAGCACAAATATAGCAGGATGTTAAATGAATTAAAAAACTAATGTTCCCGCAGGTAATGATGCGTTCCCCTGCAGTCCGCCAGTATGTATGCAAACGATATTACTTCCGCGGGGAAAGTAACCGGTATGTATTTTATCGAAAATGCCGTACATCATTTTTGCAGTGTAAACAAAATCGGTTGGAATGCGGTGGATCAAAAAAAGATCATTCATGAAATGAATTAGCGATGCTGTTTTCTTTGCATAACCTCCAAAATGATATTGATCAAATATCTCCAGTCTTTTTAAATATTCTCCGCATCCAAGGAATGACAGTCGTTCTGGGAGATCATTCATATTTTTTAAAACAGGAATAGCTATGATCTTTTCTTCATCAGTACTGCCTTTTAATAATCCTGCCAGTGTAGTAGCAGTTCCCACAGGCGTGCCGACATGCGTTGGGTTGCATGACTGTATTTTTCCCATGATCAATGACGCACCTTCAGCGCCTAAAGGATGATATCCTCCCTCAGGAACAATGATGCAATCACCGAATTGGCTGATAATCTGATCTTGAAACCCTGTTAGATTTTTCAGTTGATATGCTTCTCTTGAAATGAAATGTAATTGCATCCCGTATGACTCACATTGTAGAAGTGTGGGAAAGATGGACGATGATCTTTCGCCCCTTACAACGCCGATGGAAGGGATGCCCATTATTTTGCAGGCATAGGCAGTAGCAACAAGGTGATTGGAATATGCTCCGCCAAAAGTCAGTATCGGCTTCAGGTTTTGCCTAAGCGAATTCTGCAGGAAATAATAAAGCTTGAATAACTTATTCCCGGAAATAATTGGGTGAATCTTATCAAGCCTTGCAATTATAACCGATATTCCTTTTTCTTTGAATAGTGGGCTGTTTAATTGGTTAAACTCGGGTTCTTTTTCCTCAAAAAGCATTTTCATTATTTATGGGAGTTTACATTATTTTTGCCCTGCAAAAATCGATCATAATTTTTAAATATCGTAATTAATGAAACCAACGCTTTTAATTTTAGCCGCAGGAATGGCAAGCCGCTATGGTAGCATGAAGCAAACGGAAGGGTTTGGCCCGTCGGGAGAAACGATCATGGACTATTCAATCTATGATGCTATCCGGGCAGGATTTGGAAAAGTTGTCTTCGTTATCAGGAAGGAATTCGCAGAAAATTTCAAAGCAAGTTTTGATGCAAAACTGGAGGGTAAGATCGATGCCGTTTATGTATACCAGGAAATGGATTCTTTCGTGGGGAAGGAAAATATTCCTGAAGGGAGAACAAAGCCTTGGGGTACAGGCCATGCGGTCCTTTGTGCTGTCGATGCTATCAAAGAACCTTTCGCAGTGATCAATGCGGATGATTATTATGGCGTTGATTCATTTCAAAAAGCAGCTGATTTTTTAAACCGCGAATGCAGCGAACATAGAAATGCTGTGATAGGCTACCAACTCGATAAAACCCTGAGTGAACATGGCACAGTGAGCAGGGGAGTATGTGAAGTAGATGAGAACGGAAACCTTGTATCGATCAATGAACGTACAAAAATTTATGCCGAGAACCATAAGGTTGTATATGAAAAAGATGAACTGAAATTTGAAGTGCCGGCCAATTCAAGTGTATCTATGAACTTCTGGGCCTTTCATCCATCTTTATTCGGACTTACAAAGGAACTATTTGCAGCATTTGTACCTGCAAACAAAGAAAATATTAAGGCAGAATTCTTTATCCCGATTATTGCCGATGAATTCATTAAAGAGCCTGAAAATACTATTAAGGTAATACCCACTTTATCACAATGGTTTGGTGTTACGTATAAAGAAGATGCACCTTCTGTGAAAGACAGTATTGATAAACTGGTAGCTGATAAAGTTTATCCAGTCTCTTTGTGGGGAGGATAATTGTTTATTATTAATGTCGTTGATAAAGTCAAATAAGAGGCTGTCTTTCTGAGACAGCCTCTTATTTGACTTTATCAGTTTTGTAAACTATCTTTATCTAAACCTGCATTAATTGCCTTTCACCATAAACACGTAATCCTGCACTTTCTTTATCTGGATAACCCTGTCGGCAGTTTTTAATGAAGGTTGAGAAGTGATCTTAATGTCGCGGTATTCTTTCATTTTTTTTACTTCATCAACAGCTTTAAAGATATTAGCTGATTTAATGGCAAAAACCACACCTTCAGAACTTGTTTCCCTGCTTGTAATGATACCAAGCAATTCTCCATTCTTGGTGATCACAGGTGAACCACTGTTACCTTCATTGGCAGAAGTACTTAACTGGCAATAAATAGTATCCATTAAGTAACCATTCTTCGCACTGATATAACCTTCGCCATAAACGATCTCCTGTTTAGGAAAACCCAACATGAATACCTGTTCGCCCAGGTCAGCATTTGCTTTTCTTATTGAGTAGGGCATTGGTGGTAATTTTTTGAAAGTATTATCGGTCACTTTCAATATCGCAAGATCAGTAACAGTATTTACGTAGATGGCTTCTGCGCTAAATTGCTCGCCCTTATTATTTTCAACGATCAGTTGATTCTTTGCCTCATTTACCACGTGTGCATTGGTAACAATAAAATTATTGGTTGCATCAATTAAGAATCCGGTAGCCCTGAATTTTGCATCAATTGCAGGTTTTGGCAACACAACGGGTTTAGTTGTCTCTTTTTCCTTAACAAGTTGCTCTGTTGTGGTTTTAATGTTTCGTATCTCTTTATCCTGTTCTTTTATTTTGCCAACAAGTAAATCTAAATTATTGCCCTCCTTATTGTGATATGCCGATATTAAACTGACGCTTACAATAGAAACAACACCTGCAATAGAAGCAGCCACGGCAATGGTACGTTTATATCTTTTCCACAGGTAAACAACTTTCGACTTCCCTTGCAACGGAGATTTTGTTATCAACCCTTCATTGATGAGATTTCCTTCTGTTTCCTGTAAAATATGTTTGAAGTTTTTGGTGCTGCCGTATCTTTCCAATTCATTAAGAAAAAAAAGTTGTTCTACAACCAATTGGTCCAACTCCGGATTTTGCTTTCTCAATTCCTCAAAAAATAGCTTTTCCTCAGCGGTCATCTCACCCCTGACAAATCTTTCAGCCGCATCTATAAGTAAAGTGTCTTCCATTATTGTCCATTTTTATATTGAGCAAAAAACAATTTCTTTAATCTTACCAGGCATTTATACTTCTGCGTTTTTGCATTATCAGCATTCGTATAGCCAAATTCTGTAGCGATCTGGAGCATATGTTTTTTTTGTATATAATATGCATCCAATAAACTTTTACATGGTTCCCCGATTTTATTCATGGCCGATTCCATGATCGTAAAATCCTGCTGCCTCTTTTCATGTATCTCCAGGTCGTCTTCTACGGGAACTACCTCCTCTAAGCTGTCAAATTGCCTTCCAAACCGCTGCATTTGTTGTAATTTTTTTAGCCATAAGCGCCGGCAAACAGAATATATATAGGTCTTTAACTGGCAATTGAGCTCAAAATCCGGGGATTTTGATTTTTCAAAAAGAACGATCATTGCTTCCTGAAATATATCAGCCGCATCGTCAGTGGTTCCACTATTGTTAAGTATAAGTGATTGAATCATAGTGTAATTATCACGATATATCTGCTCAATTGAGGCTTTATCCTCTTTTGCCAGGCCATCCAGTAAAGTTTTTTCCTGTGATATATTACTCACTTATCTTGTATTAATACGTTTTAGGCTCATATGGTAACCCAAAAGAACGAAAATAAAGTTTTTTAGAAAAGCAGGGTTACCTTTTTTTGATCGGGGTATTAATGTCAAATTATAATTTAAAATTAAAAACAATCAAATGAAAAAATTATTGGCAATTGCCTTGATCGCTGCTTCTTTTACTGCATGTAATGATAGCACAAAAACTGAAGAAAAAGCGGCTGGTACTGACTCAACTACAGTTGTAGTTCCAGGAGCAACAACAACAGCACCTGATACCGTTAAAACTACAGTAGTTGATACTACAGTTAAAACAACAACTACTTCAAAAGCAGTAGATTCAACTAAGAAATAAGTTGTTGTCTTGTAAATTGGCACTTGTCAGCCGGTTTTTTAAGCATAAATTTTTATTTGACAAGCAATCGTACAAGTCATGCCGGTTCTCCGGGATGGCTTTTTTATTTTTTGTATTTACAACAGATGTATTTAAATTCGTATCTGCAATGAAGCAAACAAATACATACAACTGGCAATATTATTATTACTTTGGTAATAACCCGGGATGTATTGTATAAACTGAAAGGATATCATATCAGATTTACATAAAAGATCCCGGCTATATAGCCGGGATCTTTGTTTATAAAGCAAAAAAAATGAATATAAGTATTATTGGGTTGGGTTTAATCGGCGGATCTATGTCGATGGCGTTAAAAGAAAAGATCCAGCCGATTAGAGTTGTAGGGGTAGACAGTAACCCTGACCATTGCAAAGAAGCGCTTGAACTTGGATTGGTAGACCAGATAATGGACCTGGAGGAAGCTGTAAGGTTTGCTGACCTTGTAATAGTTGCAATACCTGTAGATGCAACTGAAAAACTATTGCCTGAAATATTGAATTATACAGATAAGCAGGTGGTAATGGATGTAGGCTCGGCCAAAGCGGTTATCTGTAATGCGGTGAAAGATCATCCGAAGGGAGAAAGGTTCGTTGCTTCACATCCTATGTGGGGAACAGAATTCAGTGGCCCATCAGCAGCCCGCAAGGAAGCATTTACAAATAAGGCTGCAGTAATTTGTAACAGGGAGGAATCGGCCGAAGATGCAGTACAACTGGTAGAAAATATTTACAAGCATCTTGGCATGCACATAGTTTATATGAAAGCTACAGCGCATGACTTGCATACTGCCTATATAAGTCATGTATCTCATATTACTTCATTTGCACTTGCAAATACCGTTTTAGAAAAGGAAAAAGAAGACGACAAGATATTTGAACTGGCAAGTGCTGGTTTTGAAACCACAGTAAGGCTTGCAAAAAGTCATTCAGAAATGTGGGTGCCCATATTTAAACAAAATAAAGAAAATGTGCTGGATGTGTTGAATGAGCATATTTCCCAACTTAAAAAATTTAAAAGTTGCCTGGAGAAAGAGAATTATGAATACCTGGCTGAATTAATTCAGCATGCAAATACAATTAAACGAATATTAAAATAATGACTTACAGCTAAGGTAGTAAGGCGTTTTTTTTCAGCGACACAGAGCCTCTGCAGTCTTAAAAAACAACATGATCGTTAGAGAAGCACATATAACCGACATTCCTCCAATACAGTTTGTAAGAAATTCTGTTAAGGAGAACATGCTTTCTGATCCGGCGTTAGTATCTGATAAAGATTGCGAGGAATATATGACGGTAAGAGGAAAGGCCTGGGTTTGTGAGATTGAAACCAGGGTAGTCGGTTTTGCTTATGTTGATCTGAAAGAAAATAATATCTGGGCATTGTTTGTACAACCTGAATATGCAGAGAAAGGCATCGGTAAAAAACTGCATAATGTCATGCTCGAATGGTACTTTAAAATAAGTAAAGAGAAGTTATGGTTGGGTACAGCTCCAAATACAAGGGCAGAAAAATTTTACAGGAAACAAGGTTGGAAAGAAACAGGGAAACATGGAAAGGAAATAAAATTTGAAATGACTTATGCTGATTGGCTAATAACAAATGCTAATCGCTATTAGCTAATATGACTACATAAAATTATTTTTACAAAAGAAATGGTATAGAATGAATGAACACCTAAATGAATTATGGAATAAACGCCCGCTGATCATCAGTGGCCCATGCAGTGCAGAAACGGAAGATCAGGTATTGGCAACAGCGCAACGGCTGGCAGCGACCAATAAGATAGATATGCTTCGTGCTGGTATCTGGAAGCCACGTACCAAACCAGGGCTGTTTGAAGGTATAGGGGTAGAAGCATTGGGCTGGTTGAAGGAAGCAAAAAAGCAAACAGGTTTACCAACCACAGTAGAGGTTGCTACAGCAAAACACGTTCAGGATTCATTGCAGCATGAGGTTGATGTGTTATGGATAGGAGCCCGCACAACGGTAAATCCCTTCAGTGTGCAGGAGGTTGCAGATGCATTGCGTGGAGTAGATATCCCGGTGTTGGTTAAAAATCCTATAAACCCCGATCTTGAATTGTGGAGCGGCGCTATTGAACGCTTACAAAAGGCCGGAGTGGAAAATATTGGTATGATACATCGTGGTTTTTCTTCTTATGGCAATACTGATTACAGGAATGCGCCCATGTGGCATCTTCCTATCGAAATGAAAAGACGCTATCCTGGGATGTTGCTCATTTGTGATCCGTCGCATATCTGCGGTAACAGAACGATGTTGCAACAGGTAGCACAAAAAAGTATTGACCTGGATTTTGGAGGTTTGATGCTGGAAAGCCATATTGATCCGGATAATGCCTGGAGCGATGCAAAGCAACAAGTCACTCCTGAACGTCTAAACGAAATAATTGAGTCATTGATCTGGAGGATGGAAAACACCTCCGGGCAGGAATTTATTACAGCTCTTTCACATTTAAGGGAACAGATAAACCAGGTAGATGATGAATTGCTTTTACTTATCGGTCAGCGAATGAAACTTGCTGATAAAATCGGGGAGTATAAAAGGGAAAACAATATCACCATCCTGCAAACAAACCGCTGGAACGAAATACTCGACCGTGCTTATCAGAAAGGAGAAAAATTAGGACTTAGCAACGAGTTCATCGTTCGCTATTTTGATGCAGTGCACATGGAAAGTATCAATCACCAGAATAAGGTGATGAATGAGTAACCCTTTAAGAAATGATCATTAAAACAGGTTATGAGAAAAATTGAATACATATTTTCACAACGAAAAGTGAGCTGCATTTTTGACGAAGTGTTTGATGAAGTAACCATTGAGTGCAAGAAGGAAAATGCCATTATCATAACTGATGAAAATGTTTATAAGCAGCACAAAGAAAAAATGAATGGCTTTAGGATTATTCAAATAAAACCGGGAGAAGAAAATAAAACACAATCAACCATTGATGGTATCATACAACAGTTGCTTGAAATGGAAGTTGATAAACAAACAATGATTATCGGTATCGGGGGAGGCGTTGTAACAGATATGGCGGGTTATGCTGCCTGTATCTTTAAAAGGGGTATCAGACTTGCGCTTGTGCCAACAACTATCCTTGGAATGGTTGATGCAGCCATTGGCGGTAAGAATGGTGTGGATGTAGGCATATATAAGAATATGGTCGGCACTGTTTACCAACCTGAATTTATTTTATATGATTATAGTTTTCTGAAAACACTTCCGGTAAAAGAATGGGTGAATGGTTTTGCAGAAATCATTAAACACGCCTGTATAAAAGATGTATTGTTATTCAATACGCTGGAGCGTTTTACGTTGAAAGCAATACAAACTGACTGTACCCTGATCGCTTCATTGATAGAACAGAATGTTACGATAAAAATGGAAATTGTTACACTTGATGAATATGAAAAAGCGGATAGAAAATTATTGAACTTCGGGCATACCATTGGCCATGCTATTGAAAACCTGCATCATTTACCTCACGGCCAGGCTGTGAGTATAGGAATTGTAGCGGCCTGTAATTTATCTGAAAAAATAAATGGTTTTCATTTTGAAGATGCTCAACGCGTTGTAAGATTACTTGCACGCTACCATTTACCGGTAGATATTGAAACCGATCATCGAAAAGTATTTGAGGTTTTGAAAATGGATAAAAAAAGAGCAGGAGAGAACATGCAATTTGTGCTACTGAATGCTATTGGAAATGCAGAAGCAAAACCGGTACGCATGCAATACCTTCACGAAAACCTTCAAAATATTTTATAATGATCGCACTGGTATCTCCGGGCAGGATAAGTGGAACTGTTACCGCACCCGCTAGTAAGAGTGCCATGCAACGGGCTTGTGCACTGGCATTGCTGAATAATGGACAAACGATCATTCATAATCCCGGTACTAGCAATGATGACAAGGCTGCACTAGGTATCATCCAGGCATTGGGTGCAGCATTGAAAGCTGGAGGGGATAGTATTATTATAAACAGCAAAGGAATTGTTGATGGCCGTGGCACCATCTCCTGCGGTGAAAGTGGGTTGTCTTTCAGGATGTTTGCGCCCATTGCGGCTTTAAGTAAACATGAAATTATTTTGACGGGTGAAGGGAGTTTATTAAAAAGGACGATGCATTTTTTTGATGAAGTATTTCCTGCATTAAGCGTATCAACAAAAACAATGAATGGATTTCTTCCCATTACCATAAGGGGGCCATTGCTGCCAGCGGATATAAATATTGATGGCTCCATGAGTTCTCAGTACCTTACAGGATTATTATTTGCATTTGCCAGGTCGGCAAAATATCCAGTTGTCATTACAGTTCACAATCTAAAAAGTAAACCCTATATCGACCTTAGCTTACAACTCCTGGAAATTTTTGGTTACAAACTGAGGCATGAGGATCATAAAAGATTTTTTATACAGCCTCCTGCTATCATACAAAAAAACATTTTCTATCAAACAGAAGCCGATTGGAGTGCAGCTGCATTCCTGTTAGTTGCAGGGGCTATTGCCGGAAATATCAAGGTAAAAGGATTGGACCTTTTCTCAACGCAGGCCGACCGGGCTGTTATGGATGTATTGCTTCAAACCGGTGCAGCAATTACGGCAGAAGGAAGTTGTGTACACGTAAATGATCAACAGTCATTGAGGCCATTTGAATTTGATGCAACTGATAGTCCAGACCTGTTCCCTCCATTAGTTGCATTGGCAGCATACTGCAAAGGCACTTCGGTAATATATGGTGTAAGCAGGCTTGCCGGAAAAGAAAGTGACAGGGCTGCTACACTGATGGATGTATTTGGTAAAATGGGCATAGACATTCTGTTGGACGATGATAATATGATCATAAGAGGAGGAACAGGTGTTCATTCGGCAAAGCTATCTTCCCACCACGATCATCGTATTGCTATGGCTTCTGCCATTGCAGCATTGAATGCGGATGGAAATATTGAAATTGAAAACGCAGAAGCGATCAATAAATCTTACCCCGAATTTTATCATCAATTGCAGATGATGGGCGCTGCTGTATCTTTATCTTAAAATAAAAATTACCGGATGAATAGTTTTGGAAGAATTTTCAGGCTGAGTATTTTTGGAGAATCGCATGGCCCATCTGTTGGAATAACAATCGATGGATGCCCTGCCGGTTTGCCATTAACGGTAGCCGACTTTGATGTTGATATTGAAAGAAGAAAAGGTGGCATGCAAAAAGGCACTACGCCAAGAAAGGAGGCTGATGCGCCCATTTTTTTGTCAGGCGTTTTTAATGATAAAACTACAGGTGCACCGCTTACAATTATTTTTGAGAATAACAATACAAGAAGCGCAGATTATGAAAGACAACGAAGTATCCCCAGACCCGGGCATGCAGATTTTGTTGCGGATAAAAAATTTGGAGGTTATGAAGATTATAGAGGCGGCGGGCATTTTAGTGGTAGGCTTACAGTTTGCCTTGTTGCTGCAGGAGTAGTGGCAAAAAAAATACTAGCGAGCCGCGAAAAAATACGTTGTAATGCAACAATACTGGAAGTAGGTGGAGAAAAAAATATTGAAGCAGGACTGCAAAAAGCCATTGATGCGAAAGACAGTGTTGGAGGCATCATTGAATGCAGGGTGACAGGATTGCCCATCGGACTTGGAGAGCCATTCTTTGATTCAGTTGAATCTGTGATCAGTCATGCAGTGTTTTCTATTCCTGCAATAAAAGGCATAGAATTCGGAGCCGGATTTGCGGCAGCCCGGATGAAAGGCAGCGACCACAATGATGCATTGGAAAATGAAACCGGTAAAACAGTGACCAATAATGCAGGAGGCATTGTTGGCGGTTTGAGCAACGCCAATGAATTGATTTTCCGTGTAGCAGTTAAGCCAACATCTTCGACACCAAAAGAACAATATTCATTAAATATTGAATCGGGGGCTATGGAAGATTTTTCTGTGAAGGGCCGACACGATCTTTGTATTGCATTAAGAGTGCCGGTAGTATTGGAAGCCGTTACTGCTTTTGTTCTGGCAGATATGTTGATGCTGGAACAAACAGGAAGGATTTTAAATGGATAATTGAATTATGGATAATTAATAACTCAATAACATTCTTATAATAATAGAAAGACCCCGATATTGATGGGGGCACTGAAAAAGTTCTGTTTTTAGAATAGAACTTGCAAAGCGATTAAGTTAAAATCAATTTTTAGCTTAATCGCTTTTTTATTTTCGCCTTTTTTGTGAGGAGGAGTAGGGTCGGCTATTGCGCTTTATATGTCTTA